>CALMII010000028.1 GCA_937864115.1 uncultured Steroidobacter sp.
CCTGAAACGGTGAATACCGCAGATGGATCAGTCAGTTCCGCGCGCGCGGTAGTGGCTTAACCGGACACTAGTGGGCTAAAGCCTGACCTACAGAGGCCCCGCTGCGCGGAGGAAGGGACCCCATATCGATGTAGTCCCCAACCTGCAGGACGTTCATCCGATCCCCGCATCGACGGGCGGCAGCGTCCATCTTTCTGTCAAATCAGGAACGACCCAGTCTGTAAATTTCATAACGCGCCCGGTCGTTGCCGCTGAAGTGTGCACCAGGCCCGGCTGTCGTCCGCCGCGGCTCTGGAAAACTCCGGACCAGGTCATGGCGATTCCCGGGACGATGCTCACTCTACTGACGATCTGCAGTCTGCTGGCGCTGGCCGCCGTCTCGATGTACGCGTACACCTTCCACACGCGCCTCCGGTCGTTGCGCGAGCGGCTGGTCGAGTCGGAGGCACGGCATACCGAGCATCTCGCGCAGGTCGAAGACGGCAATACCGTTCGCCGCAAGATCGAGGCGCAGCTTTTCGAAAAGCAGCAGCGACTGGATCGGCTCGCCCATCACGATCAGCTCACCGGACTGCCCAACCGCCTTTTCCTGGCGGCGCATCTGCCCATTGCGATGGAGCAGGCCCGCAAGCGTCGCCAGGCGCTGGCGGTGCTGTTTCTCGATCTCGACCGGTTCAAGCACGTCAACGACACCTTCGGACACGAGACCGGCGACAAGCTCCTGCAGTCGGTCGCCCAACGCGTCAAGGAGGTGGTGCGTGCCGAGGACACCGTCGTGCGCATGGGCGGCGACGAATTCGTGGTCATCCTCGGCGCCGTCCGCAATGCCGAGCAGGTCACGGATACGGCTTCACGCATCACCGCCGCGCTCACTGCGCCGATCGTCATCGACGGCAAGCCGCTGGTGACGACGGTCAGCGTCGGCGTCAGCCTGTACCCGCGCGACGGCGAGGACGTGGGTTCGCTGCTCCGGCATTCGGACACCGCGATGTACCAGGCCAAGGAAGGCGGTCGCAACAACTTCCAGGTGTTCAATCCGACGATGGATCGCAAACTGAAGGAACGCGTGGCGATCGAAGCCAGCATGCGCGATGCGCTGGCGGCGCAACGCTTCGATGTCCACTACCAGCCGCTGATCGAGATCGAAAGCCGGCGGGTGGTCGCGCTCGAGGCGCTGGTGCGCTGGCGGGATCCGGAAGAGGGATACATTCCACCGAGCCGCTTCATTCCGATCGCTGAAGAAACCGGCCTGATCGTGCAGATCGGCGACTTCGTGCTGCAGCGGGTCGTGGAAGACATGAAACAGTGGCGCCAGTCGGGCGCCGTGCTGGTGCCGGTGGCGGTGAACGTCTCGGCGGGGCAGTTGCGCCGGGCGAACCTGCGGGAACGCATCGAGCAGCTGACCACTGCCTACGAACTCGCTCCCTCCATGCTGCAGATCGAACTGACGGAAGGCGCGATGTTCGAGCAGCCCGAATCGCGCCAGGGCGAGTCGAACGAGGACGCCGTCAACGAACTGGCCGCCCTCGGCCTGCGTGTCGCGATCGACGACTTCGGCACCGGTTACTCGAGCCTGAGCTATCTGAAACGCTGGCGTGTCGATTGCCTGAAGATCGATCGCAGCTTCATTCGCGACCTGGTGACCGACACGAACGATCACGCCATCGTCGGCGCCATCATTGCGATGGCCCAGCATCTGAAGATCAACGTCGTCGCCGAAGGCGTCGAGGCGTGGTCGCAGCTCGAAACCCTGCGGCGGCTCGGTTGTCGCTACGCCCAGGGCTATCTGTTCGCCGAACCCGTTCCCGGCCGGCGGGCGCGCGAATTCCTCAATGGCCGCCGCCTCGGACTTCCGGACCTCGAAACCGATCTTCTGAAAGCAGCCAGCGCGTAAGATCGGCGCCGGAACGCTCGACGGGGATCCGGCTTTGACCATCACGCTCTACGGCATCAGGAACTGCGACACCATGAAGAAGGCCAGGACCTGGCTGGACGAACACGGTGTCGACTACGTCTTCCACGATTACAAAGTCAGCGGCATCGACCGTGCCTCGCTCGCGCGCTGGTGCAAGGCGAAGGGCTGGGAAACGGTGCTCAACCGCGCCGGCACGACCTTCCGCAAGCTGCCCGACGCAGTGCGTGCCGGCCTCGACGAAGCGAAAGCCATCGACCTGATGCTCGAACAACCCTCGATGATCAAACGCCCCGTCCTCGAAGGCGGCGGACACTTGCTGATCGGCTTCCGGCCGGAGGAATATCGGGCCGCGCGACTGAGTCTGTAGGGGCCGGCGTCTTCTGTAGGTCAGGCTTCAGCCTGACTTCTGAAAGAGGCCGGCTGAAGCCGGCCCCACAGGGAAGCGCGAATCCCTCAGCTCCCGCGCGTCACCGGCATCTCCACCGCATCCTGCGGCCGGTTCAGGTGCTGCGCCAGTTCCAGCTTCGCGATGGCATTGCGATGCACTTCGTCGGGGCCGTCAGCGAGGCGCAGCGTGCGCTGGCCGGCCCACAGTTTCGCCAGCGGGAACTCGTCGCTCACGCCGCCGCCGCCGTGGGCCTGGATCGCCCAGTCGATGACCCGCAGCGTCATGCTCGGCACGATCACCTTGATCATGGCGATTTCCTTCTTCGCGACCTTGTTGCCGACCGTGTCCATCATGTACGCGGCCTTCAGCACCATGAGCCGCGCCTGATCGATCGAGCAGCGCGCTTCGGCGATGCGTTCGTGCCAGATCGACTGGGCGGAGATGGGCTTGCCGAAGGCGACGCGCGCACTGAGACGCTTGCACATGAGTTCGAGCGCGCGTTCGGCGACGCCGATGGAGCGCATGCAGTGATGGATGCGGCCCGGGCCGAGGCGGCCTTGCGCGATCTCGAACCCGCGGCCTTCGCCGAGCAGGATGTTCGCCGCCGGCACCCGCACGTTCTTCAGATCGACTTCGGCATGGCCGTGCGGCGCATCGTCATAGCCGAACACCGGCAGATGCCGCAGCACGGTGACGCCGGGCGAGTCGGCCGGCACGAGGATCATCGACTGCTGCTGATGCCGGCCGGCCTCAGGATTGGTCTTGCCCATCAGGACGTACACCTTGCAGCGCGGATCGTTGGCGCCGCTCGACCACCATTTGCGGCCATTGATGACGTATTCGTTGCCCTCGCGCCGGATGCTGCACTCGATGTTGGTGGCATCCGAGGAGGCAACCGCGGGCTCGGTCATGAGGAAGGCCGAGCGGATCTCGCCGGCCAGCAGCGGTTCCAGCCACTGGTCCTTCTGCGCTTCCGTGCCGTAGCGCTCGATGGTTTCCATGTTGCCGGTGTCGGGCGCCGAGCAGTTGAACACCTCGGCCGACCAGGGCACGCGGCCCATGATCTCGCACAGCGGCGCGTATTCGAGATTCGACAGGCCCTGCGGCGCGCGCGGCGAACGCGGCAGAAACAGGTTCCAGAGCCCGGCCTCGCGCGCCCTCGGCTTCAGGTCCTCGATGATCTGCAGCGGCACCCAGGGATTGCCGTTGCGCCGGTTCGCGGCCAGCTCCTGCTCGCAGGTTTTCTCGTTGGGAACGATGTGATCGTCGACGAAGCGCAGCAGCCGGGCCTGCAGTTCACGGACACGGGGACTGAATTCGAATTCCATGGGGCACCTGTGGAGTCGGGACAGGGCGCATCGCCCTGCAGTACGATTCTTGTCGCTACCTTGCAGTGATCGCGTGCCCGACGCCAATGCTATGTCTGCATGGCGGCCGATCAGCGCCGCGAATGGCTGCGGAGACGAGAACATGCACCTGCCCCGGATCGATCTCAACCTGTTCACGGTATTCGACGCGATCTACCGCGAAGGCGGCATCACGCCGGCCAGCAAGCGCCTGCACCTGTCGCAGCCCGCCGTGAGTCATGCGCTGGCCCGCCTGCGCGAGATGCTGAACGATCCGCTGTTCGAGCGTCATGGCAATGCCATGGTGCCGACGCCGAAGGCCCGTGCGCTGGCGGCCACCATCGGCCGGTCGCTCGGTGCGCTCGAACACATGATGCAGCACGCCGGACAGTTCGATCCGCTGACCAGCGACCGCACGTTCACCATGGCGGTGCGTGAAGCCCACGAGTATTCCTTCCTGCCGGCGCTCCTGCGGCGCGTGCGCGAGACGGCGCCGAACGTCGATGTGGCGTCGGTGCGTATCGATCGCCGCGATCTCGAGGAAGACCTGCAGAGCGGCGAACTCGACGTCGGCATCGACGTGGCGTTGCCGCTGTCGCTCGACGTGCGGCGCGAATGCATGAGTGCCGAGCCGCTGGTCGTGCTGGCGCGCGCCGATCACCCGGCGATCCGCGGTTCGCTCGATCTCGACACCTATCTCACGCACGAGCACGTGCTGGTCACGGGCCGGCGTCGCGGCGGCGGCTATGAAGATGCCGCACTGAACCGCGCCGGTGTTACCCGTCGCATCCGCGTCCGCTGCCAGCAGCACGTTGCGGCTTGCGAGATCGTCAGCCAGTCCGACGTGCTGACGACCATGACGCGCAATCAGGCCGAACTCGCGAACCGCCACATCGGCAACCAGATGCTGCTGTTCCCGCTCGACTCGCCGCCGCTCGAAACCTTCCTGTACTGGCACGGCAACGTGCACGAAGACGCCGCGAACGCCTGGTTCCGCGATCTGGTACGCGAATCGATGCTGGCCGCGCGCACGATCAGCGCCCTGTAGACCCACGACATGCCGACACAACGATTCTTTCCGACGCTCATCCATGCGGCCAGCCTGCAGGGCCGCGACTGGCGGCAGTTCAACAACCGCCTGTTGCGCGAGTGCCTGCAGTTACGTGTCGACGACGAGGCCGGGCAGCGCTGGTCGAAGCAGAATTATCCGGGCGGCTATACCTCCTACAGCTCGGTGCCGCGCATGCACACGCTCTCGCCGACGTTCGCGGCGCTGGAGAAGAAGCTCAACCGGCACGTCCGCGCGTTCGCGCGCAAACTGCAGCTCGACATCGAACAGCGTCCGCTCGCCATGACGGACTGCTGGGTCAACATCATGCCGCGCCATGTCGTGCACGGACTGCACCTGCATCCGCTGTCGACGATCAGCGGCACGTACTACGTGCAGACGCTGAAGGGTTCACCGGGCATCAAGTTCGAAGATCCGCGGCTCGATCGCTTCATGGCGGCGCCGCCGCGGCGGATGGATGCACGGACGGAGAACAAACCGTGGGTGGTGCTGCCGGCGCAGGCGGGGAGTCTCGTGCTCTTCGAAAGCTGGTTGCGGCACGAGGTCGCGCCCAATCCGCTCGCTGCCGAGCGCATCAGCATCAGTTTCAACTATGGCTGGTTCTGACGGCCGAAGAAGTCAGGCGGAAGCCTGACCCACAGCCTGTGGGGCCGGCTTCAGCCCAATGGCACTGACTTAAGGATTTGCTCTGCCTGTGGGGCCGGCTTTAGCCGGCCTTTTTCAGAGTCAGGCTAAAGCCTGACCTACAGAGGAAACAGATTGCACGGCTTAAGTCAGTGCCATGTATGGACCCGTCCCCGTTAGCAAGCCCCGCGTTCCTGTGTTAGGCGTGAGCTGATTGCACCCATGTATCCGGTCATGCGTTGAGATCGCCGTCGATCTCGGACCCTGATGGGTAGTCGCACGCACTGACCTGCTCATTGGGTCGGCTGTGGTTAAGCCGTAGCACTTACCAGGGTCGCAGCACGTCGATTTGATCAGTTGAGCCATCACTTCAGAACGTGAGCCTCGCAATCGGTGGTGAGAGTTCAGTTCAGCTAACCGTTGCAGCCATTCGCTTTTAGCCGTAAGCCAGTTGTGCCCACAGCTGCCGTGCCATCTTGTTGGCCAACGCCACGGTGGCTTTATGCACGCCGCGGCGTGCTTTGAGGGTACACGCCCATTGACTGACGGCATCCTCATGCCGATCGGCCGTTCGCAGCGCGGCGCGCGCCCCGTGAATCAGCAGCGTGCGCAGGTACGCATCCCCGCGTTTGCTGATGCCCAGCAAGATCGGCTTGCCACCGCTGGAGTGCTGACGCGGCACTAATCCGAGCCAGGCGGCCACCTGCCGGCCATTCTTGAACGCGTGCGCATCACCGATCTCAGCGGCAAAGGCGCTGGCAATCAGCGGCCCCACGCCACGGCGCTGCATCAGCGCGCCGCTACGCTCATCCACCTGGGCCTGCTCCTCGATGCGTCGGGTGAGACGCTGCACCTCGGCATCCAGCTCGCGAAGCCGCTGTGTCTGAAAATTCAGTTCCTCGCGCAGCAGCGGCGGCAATCCATTCTCGGCATCCTCCAGCAGCTCAGGCAACTGCCGGCGCAGCCGCTGCAAGCCCTGCGCAACGACCACCCCGAACTCCGCCAGCAATCCGCGCACCTGATTGGCCAGCGCCGTGCGGGCCTTGACCACCGAACTACGCATTCGATGCAGTGCCAGCACTTGCTGCTGATCCACCGTCTTGAGCGCCACAAAGCGCATGTCCGGTCGCTGCGCCGCTTCGCAGATCGCCTGCGCATCATTGCGGTCGGTCTTGTTGCCCTTCACGAAGGGTTTTACAAACTGCGGTGCAATCAGCTTGACCTGATGGCCCAGCTCCCGAATGCGTCGACCCCAGTGATGGGCGCCGCCGCAGGCTTCCATCGCCACCGTGCACGGCGGCAGTTGCGCGATCAGCCGCAATAACTGCGCACGCCGAACCTGTCGGCGCAGCACGCATACCCCGCGCGCATCCACTCCGTGCAGTTGAAACACCTGCTTTGCCAGATCAATTGCCAACAGCGTAATCTCGTTCATGGGCCCGTCTCCTCTTTCGTGTGCATGAGAAACAATCAACATCTCTCATGCTGGCGCACTCAATGTCGCCGGATCAAAGGGGGGGACGGGTCCATCCCATTATTGGGCTCTAGCTCTAGCTCTGGCTCACAGCTCACCGCTCTGTACCTTCTCACCCCATCTGCCTGCGACTGGCGCCGCAACCGCCCTTCATGCACCAGATACTCGAGATGCGCGAGCGCCTCGCCGAGACCCAGGAACAGATGCATGCCGGCAAGCTGGCGGCGGAACATGAGCGGCAGCAACTCGGCCGCCGCCCTCGGTTCCGCGCAGGCGGCGACGAGTTTCGTCAGCTGCTCCCGATGATGCTGGGTGAGATCGTCGATGCGCGCCTGCAAGCCGCGAAACGGCACGCCGTGCGATGGCAGCACCAGCGTCTCGGCCGACTGCGTCCGCAGTCGCTGCAACGACGTCAGGAAGGAATGCAGCGGATTGCGATCGATGCTGCGGAACGTGATGCTGATGTTCGACGAGATCGTCGGCAGCACCTGATCGCCGCTCACGAGCAACTGCGCGCGCTCGTCGGCGAGACACAGATGACCGTCGGCGTGGCCGTTGGTCTGCAGTGCCTGCCAGCAATCCAGATCGCCGCCGAGTCGTTCGCCGTCGGCGATGAAGCGCTCGACCGGCGGCAGGCCGCTCGCGAGACCCGCCAGCCGCGCCGATGAGAACAGCGGCGTGAGACTCGCCGTGTCGGCGATGCCGTTGGTGCGGAAGAACGCTTCGATGATGTCGCTGTTGTCGATGAACTCGCCGCTCAGCATCTGGCGCGCCTGCTCGTGCGTGCGGCGCGACATCCACACCGGCAGTCCGAAACGTTCGTGCAGCCAGCCGGCGAGCCCGATGTGATCGGGATGGATGTGCGTGACGAAGACGGCGCGCAGCGGCTTGCCGCAGGTCGCCGCGATCCGTTCCCACGCCGCCTTGCCCGCGTTCACGGCCATGCCGGTATCGACGACGACGTAGCCATCGCTGCGTTCCAGCAGCCAGACGTTGATGTGGTTGAGATCGATCAGCAGCGGAATCCGGCTCCATAGAACACCGGGCGCGACTTCGACACAGGCGCCGGGCTCGGGCGTCGCGACATCGACGTAGCGCAGCCGCTGCGGTGCGGACGCATAGCTCTCGCCTTCGGCAGTCACGCCATCGGCGGTCCTTGCGGGGGGATCTCGGGTCATCGGCGACGTATCATGCAGCCCTGTTTTACCGAGCCGGGATTCTGCCATGCCCCATCGTTCGCGTCCGACCCTGCTGCTGATCCTTGCGACGCTGGTGTGTATGCAGCCCTCGTTGGGGAAAACCCTGTCCGACAGATCGGAGCGCGCCCTCGTCGCCCAGGTGAAATCGCAGCAGGACGCCTCGGTGGCGCTGCTGGAAAAAGTCGTCAACATCAACAGCGGCACCATGAATTTCGCCGGCGTTCGCGCCGTCGGCACGGTGTTCGAGCCGCAGTTCCAGGCGCTGGGCTTCCAGACCCGCTGGGTGGAAGGCGCCGCCTTCGGTCGCGCGGGGCATTTGGTGGCGGAGCGCAAGGGCAAGGGCTCGCACATTCTGCTGATCGGACATCTCGACACGGTGTTCGAACCCGACAGCCCTTTCCAGCGCTTCGAGCGCGTCGACGAGAACATCGCGCGCGGTCCGGGCACGGCCGACATGAAAGGCGGCATCGTGGTCGCGCTCGCCGCATTGAATGCGCTCAGGCAGGTCGGTGCGCTCGATCGCGTGCAGCTCACCGTCGTTCTGCATGGCGATGAGGAAGATTCGGGCGCTCCGCTGTCGGCCGCGCGTGCCACGCTCATCGAGGCGGCAAAGGCAGCGGATATCGCCATCGGCCTCGAGAATGCCGCCAACGATCCGGGCACGGCGGTCACGGGACGGCGCAGTTCCGGTCGCTGGCAGATCACGGCGACGGGGAAGACTTCACACTCGTCGCAGGTGTTCACCGACGAAGTCGGCGCGGGCGCGATCTACGAGATCGCGCGCATCCTCAACGGCTTCTATACGCAACTGCGCGGCGAGGAACTGCTGACGTTCAATCCGGGCCTGGTCATCGGCAGCACGCAGGTCGAGTACGTGCCGGAGCCGCTGCAGGGCAAGGCCTCGGGCAAGGACAACATCGTCGCGCCCATTGCGATTGCGTCGGGCGATCTGCGTGCCATCACGCCGGAACAGATCGCCCGCACGCAGGAGAAAATGCGCGCCATCGTCGCGCAGCATCTGCCGCAGACCTCGGCGGAGATCACGTTCGATGAAGGCTATCCGCCGATGGCGCCGACGCCGGGCAATGCGAAACTGCTGGGCCTGTACGACAAGGTGAGTCAGGACCTGGGCTTCGGTCCGGTCACGGCGGTGAATCCGCGTCGTGCTGGCGCCGCTGACGTGTCGTTCGCAGCGGATCACGTGGACATGGCCATCGATGGACTGGGCCTGCTGGGCGGCGGTTCGCACACGCCGACGGAATTTGCGGATCTGCGCACGCTGCAGATTCAGGCGCAGCGGCTGGCGGTGCTGCTGTATCGACTTGGGAAGGAGTGATCGAGTCTCTCTTCCTGTGGGGCCGGCTTCAGCCGGCTACTCCGGAGTCAGGCTAAAGCCTGACCTACAGCCTGACCTACAGGAAGAAGTCAGCCGACCATCTGCTCGGGCAGCAGCAGGTCCGTGTCATGCGTGAGCTGCCCGCCGGACGTCTGGCCCATCAGGTCGACGACGCGTTCGCCGCTGCGCAGGACGAAGCTGTTGCCCTTGCGCTGCTTGGCCACTTTCTTCACGTGCGCGAGCAGATTCGCGATGGCGTCGGCACTGGTTGCGCCGACGGTCGCTGAATCGAGCGCGGCCACCGAGACCGTGAGCAACGGAAATTCCTGCACGTTGCCGTCGCGATCCGTCGCGGTGAACTTGCCGGCGGCGGACTGTTCGGGCGAATAGAAACCGTTGACGGTGGCGGAGAACTGCTCCAGCACGCGATTGACGCGTTCGCGCCAGTCGGCGCAGCGCATCACCACGACGAAGTCGTCGCCGCCGATGTGGCCGATGAAATCCAGTCGCGCGGAAAAATGACTCTTCAGCAGGCCGCTCAGGTGCAGGATCACCTGGTCGCCCTGCGCGTAGCCGAATACGTCGTTGTAGGGCTTGAAGCTGTCGAGATCGAAGTACGCCACGACGAAGCGGCGCTCCGCCTCGATCAGCCGGTCGACGCAGTTGCGGACCGCGCCGTTGCCGGGCAGCAGCGTCAGCGGATTGGAATGCTTCGCCGTCTGCAGCTGCTGCTCGGTGATCAGGCGCAGCAGGTCGATCGTCTGCCCGAGGCCGTGATACAGGCCGTCGCGCGTGATGACGAATTCTTCGGTCAGTCGCATCTTGCCCTTCTGGGTCACGAGCCGGCTGACCTGTTCCAGTCGCAGCTGGCCGTCGATCAGCAGCGTCGGCGATTCCATGACCGCAGAGACGGGCTTCTTGTTGTAGATCTCCGGATGCAACGGCCGGGCGAGCAGCGCGAACAGATCGTTGCGACGTACCACGCCCACCGGCCGGCCGTCGCGCACGACGGCGAGCGTCTGCTGTTCCGGCGATTGATGGAACAGGTCCGCCACTTCGACGACCCGCATCTCGGGCGACACCGGCGGCACATGGACGGCAATGTGATCGGCACACAGCGCGCTGGTGACGCCGATGGTGCGGTCCAGCGACTCGACCTGCTGCAACACCACCATCGGCGCGGCATTCGGGCGGCCGAACAGGTTGCCCTGCAGACGATCGACGCCGAGGTCGACCAGTTCGCGACACTCGCGTTCGGTCTCCACACCCTCGGCGATCACGCGGCAGCCGATCGCGCGACCGACATCGAGAATGGAGCGGACGAATTCCAGCTTGGTCTTGTCGGCATCGATGCCGCTGACGAAGTAGCGGTCGATCTTGACGAAGTCGGGCTTCAGTTCGGACCAGGTGCGCAATCCGGAGGAACCGGCGCCGAGGTCGTCGATGGCGATCGAGCAACCGGCCTCGCGCAGGCCCTGCAGGGCCGAACGCAGCCGGGCGTAGTCATCGAGCAGGCTTTCTTCCGTGAGCTCCATGACGCAGCGATTCGGTGCGAGCCCGGCTTCGTGAGCATGGCGCAGAAAGCGGGCGGCGAAATCGGGAGTCTCGTAGATGCTGTCGGGCGAGACGTTGATGAACAGCTGCCCGGCGACGCGCGCGGCGACAAAGCGCCGGAACGCGTTCTGCATGCAGACGAAATCGAGTTCGACCTTGACGCCGGCACGGCGCGCGGCCTCGAACAGGTTCTGCGGCGAATGCAGCCAGCTGTCGGACGGTCCGCGGGCCAGCGATTCGAAACCGCAGATGCCGCGCGAACGGGGATCGATGATGGGCTGGAACAGGGTCGCAATGCGCCCGTCGCGCATGAGCTCGGTCAGCTCATACGTCGAGGCATCCAGCCGGCGCAGGCGCAGCGTGGGTGAATCAGGGCGAGAATCGGACATGGCTCGGACAACGGCCGGCGGTGTCCGTAAGTTAACGACCCCACCAATAGAGGTCTGAGAACCCCATCGCATCGGGGTTCGCCTGAATGAGGGAAAACCCTCTTCCTTCAGAATATGTGAAGGGGAGCACAGGACAGTGGCCGGCTGGCGACTGGTCCCTGGCGGGAGAACTGGCGACCGCTCCGGCCAGCAGCCAGTCGCCAGGAGCCCCTTCTTCAGCGCTTCATCGCGTCGAAGAACTCGCCGTTGGTCTTCGTGTCCTTCATCTTGTCGATGAGGAACTCGATCGCCGCCAGTTCGTCCATCGGATGCAGCAGCTTGCGCAGGATCCAGATCTTCTGCAGCTCGTCCGGCGAAGTGATGAGTTCTTCGCGACGCGTGCCGGAGCGGTTGATGTTCACGGCCGGGAACACGCGCTTTTCGGAGACGCGACGGTCGAGGTGGATTTCCGAGTTGCCGGTACCCTTGAACTCTTCGTAGATCACGTCGTCCATGCGCGAGCCGGTGTCGATCAGCGCAGTGGCGAGAATCGTCAGCGAACCGCCTTCCTCGATGTTGCGCGCCGCGCCGAAGAAGCGCTTCGGACGCTGCAGTGCGTTCGCATCGACACCGCCCGTCAGCACCTTGCCGGAACTCGGCACGACGGTGTTGTAGGCGCGCGCGAGACGCGTGATGGAGTCGAGCAGAATGACCACGTCGCGCTTGTGTTCGACCAGGCGCTTGGCCTTCTCGATCACCATTTCCGCGACCTGCACATGGCGCGTCGCCGGTTCGTCGAAGGTCGACGACACGACTTCGCCGCGCACGGTGCGCGTCATTTCCGTCACTTCTTCCGGACGCTCGTCGATCAGCAGTACGATCAGGTAGACATCGGGATGGTTCGAGGTGATCGAACTCGCGATGTTCTGCAGCAGCATCGTCTTGCCGGCCTTCGGCGGCGAAATGATCAGGCCGCGCTGGCCTTTGCCGATCGGGGCGACGAGATCGATGATGCGGGCCGTCAGGTCTTCGCTGGAACCGTTGCCGCGCTCCAGCTTGAAGCGCTTGGTCGGATGCAGCGGCGTCAGGTTCTCGAACAGGACCTTGTGCTTGGCGCCTTCGGGCGAATCGAAATTGATTTCGCCGACCTTCAGCAGCGCGAAGTAGCGCTCGCCATCCTTCGGCGGACGGATCAGGCCGGAGATCGAGTCGCCGGTGCGCAGATTGAAGCGGCGGATCTGGCTCGGGCTGACGTAAATGTCGTCCGGACCGGCGAGATAGGAGCTGTCGGCGGAACGCAGGAAGCCGAAGCCGTCCTGCAGGATTTCCAGCACGCCGTCGCCGTAGATGTCTTCGCCGCTGCGCGCATGCGCCTTGAGAATGGAGAAGATGATGTCCTGCTTGCGCGAACGGGCAAGATTCTCCAGCCCCATCTTCTGCGCGACTTCGACGAGTTCCGACACCGGCTTCAGCTTCAGCTGGGTCAGGTTCATCGACTGGCGCGAGGCCGCCAGTTCCGATGGCGAAATGATGCCTACGTCATCGGCGTCGAAATCATCGATCGGCAGATCGTCATGCTGCTGACGATGATTGCCGCGATTGCCGTCGTTGTTGCCGCCGCGGTTCTGACGACCGCCGCCCTTGTTGCCGCCACCACCGCCCTGACGGTTGCGGGCCTGATTGCCGAGATAGCCTCTCACAGTTTGCTTTCCAGGAATGCGGCCAGATCGGCTTTGCGCAGGGCTCCGACTTTCTGCCCCTCGACCTGACCGTTTTTGAAGAGAATGAGTGTCGGAATACCGCGGACGTTGAAGCGCTGTGGAGTCCGCGGGTTGTCGTCGATGTTGATCTTCGCGATCGTGACCTTGGATTTGTACTCGTCGGCGATCTCATCGAGCATCGGCGCAATCATCTTGCAGGGGCCGCACCATTCGGCCCAGAAATCCAGCAGCACGGGCTGGCCGGACTTGAGTACATCGTCTTCGAAGCTCGCGTCGGTGATGTGCTTGATCGTGTCGCTGCTCACCAGGAGGTCTCCTCAAATCGTTCGATCGATGGAAGATTCGTATGGGACTAAAGGAACGGAAAAAATCGTAAGTCGGCGGGATGGACCGTATTTAGTGACTTGCGCGTGCTCGGTCGGGCACAATGCTGGCGGTTAGGGTTCCGTGGACTGTTACGTAGCTGCGCGGTGCTCGTGCTCGAAAGCCAAGGTGTTGAGCGAGCCAACCCCGACGGGGGTCTTGTTCAACGAAGGAGTCGCTTGGTGCCGGTATTCCGGTCGGGGCGGGCGCGGATGAGTCCGCTGCGTTGGGCTTATTAGAACCGGGCCCATTTCAATTTGCAAGCCTCCGCTTGCCGCAATTCATGGCCGTAGCAACCGAGATTTTTCTTTCATTCACACACCCGGGACTACATCGAAATCAATGGCTGATTCACATCTCACCGAACTGTCCTTCTCCAGCCTGCATCTTCCCGAGACGCTGCAGAAAGGCCTCGCGGATGCGTCGTTCGAACGCTGTACGCCGATCCAGGCCCAGACATTGCCCCAGGCCCTCGCGGGCATGGATGTCGCCGGTCAGGCACAGACCGGCACGGGCAAGACCGCCGCGTTCCTGGTGGCGCTGTATGCGCGATTGATCCGCGAACCCATTCCGGCATCGCGCAGCCTGAATGCGCCACGCGCGCTGGTGGTCGCTCCGACCCGCGAACTCGCCGTGCAGATTCATGGCGATGCCGAAACACTGGGCTCGCATACGGGCCTGCGCCTGGGACTCGCCTTCGGCGGCGTCGATTACGAAAAGCAGAAGCATCACCTGGAACAGGGCGTCGACATTCTCATCGGCACGCCCGGCCGCATCATCGATTTCTTCAAACAGCGGGTGATCGACCTGCGCTGCGTGCAGGTGCTGGTGCTGGACGAAGCCGATCGCATGTTCGATCTCGGTTTCATCGCCGACATCCGCTACATCCTGCGCCGCCTCCCTGCCCCGGATCAGCGCCTGAACATGCTGTTCTCCGCGACGTTGTCGCAGCGCGTGCTCGAACTCGCCTATGAGCACATGAACGATCCGACGCTCGTACGCATCGAGCCGGACAAGATGACCGTGGATCGCATCCGTCAGGTGATCTACTACCCGTCGAACGACGAGAAGCCGCGGCTGCTGGTCGGGCTGCTCAAACACATGGATCCGCGGCGCAGCATGGTGTTCGTCAATACCCGTCGCGCCGCGGAAGACATCGAGGGACTGTTGCAAAGCAACGGCATCAATGCCGAAGCGATCTCCGGCGACGTGCCGCAACGCAAACGCCTGCGCATGCTGCGCGACTTCCACGAAGGCACGCTCGCCGTGCTCATCGGCACCGACGTCGCCTCGCGCGGCCTGCACATTCCCGATGTCAGCCACGTTTTCAACTACGACCTGCCGCAGGATCCCGAAGACTATGTGCACCGCATCGGCCGCACGGCACGCGCCGGCACCGATGGCGATGCCATCAGCTTCGGCTGCGAGGACTACGTGATCTCGCTGCCGGACATCGAGGCTTACATCGATCGCAAAATTCCGGTGGCCGCAGTGCCACTGGAACTGTTGCCCGAAATTTCGATCCCCGCACCCCGGCCGCGTCATTCCGGCCCGCACCGCGGCGGCGGCCGCCACGGTTCGAATGGCGGTCGATCGCACGGATCACGGCCGCCGCCGCGCCGTTCGCAGCCACGACCAGCGCAGGGCTCTTCCGATCAGCCGGCGACTGCCGCGCCGCAGGAAACAGGCCCGGCGGGTGATGCGCAAGGGAATGGCGCGAAACGCCGACGGCGTCGCCGACGCGGCAATCGCCCGGCCGGCGGTCAGCCCGACACGCCGACACCGACCAGCGAATGACGGACTCAGTCGAGTAAGTCGGCAACCCGCGGCACGGCCGGAAATTCAGTGACCTCGCGCCGGCCGCCGCCTGAGTCCGGATGAGTGATCGCATACACCTGGGCAATGCCATGCGCCCGCGCGGCGCGCAGCACGGCAAGACTGTCATCGACGAACAGGCTGCGCGACGGATCGAATCCCACTTCCGCCTGCGCCCGGCGCCAGAACTCGGCGGATTCCTTGGGCGCGCCGTAGTCGTGCGAACTGACGACGACATCGAAGTAGCGCGTCAGGCCGCTCTGTACATCCTTCACGCGCAAAGCGTCGCGATGGGCATTGGTCAATAGCGCCGTGCGCAATCGGCGACGACGCATCTCCGCCAGGAATCCTTCGGCGCCTGGCAGATACTCCACCCGCTCGCGGACCTCGTGCTTGAGCGCCGCGATGTCGAGGCCGAGATCGCGGCTCCAGAAATCCGTGCAGTACCAGTCGAGCGTGCCCTGCCGTGCGGCGAATCGCGGCGTCAGTGCCTGGCGCGCCGCCTCCAGCGTCAGCGCATGACGCTGCGCAAAACGTTCGGGCACGAGCTGCAGCCAGAAATAATTGTCAAATTGCAGATCCAGCAACGTGCCGTCCATGTCGAGCAGCACCGTATCGATCTGCGACCATCGCGGTCGTTGCGCAGGCTGAACGGGCAAAGAGGTCGGTACCGTGCTCATGGAAGCCGTATCATAGCGACGGCCTCTTCGTCCGGCGCTGCGGCGCCTTCTCCTTACGGAATCATCCCGAGCCTGCAATGTTTCTCAGCTGGACTGCGCTGGTTTTCGTCATTGCCGCCGCGGCGATCGCGTGGTTCTGGCAAGACAGCCTCGCTGCACGCGAACGCGCGAATGCGGCCGCCATCGACGCCTGCGAACGGCTGGGGCTGCAGTTCCTCGACGGCACCGTCGCATTCGCCCGCATCGGCTGGACCCGCAGCGACCGCGGCTGGCTCACCCTGCGCCGCACCTACGTATTCGACTACACGGCAACGAGCATCGAACGCCTGCAGGGATTCGTCGTCCTCAGCGGACAGCGGGTCGACACGGTCGGCTATGCGCCGGGCGAGTCCGCCCGTCGGGCAGTACTGCAAAGCGCAGCACCGCCGCCGGCCGCGGAGCCGAAGGAACTGCCCGGCAATGTGCTGCAGCTGGATCAGTGGCGCGCACAGCGCCGCCCGACTGCCCCGCCGAGTCGTGAGGATCGGGAAGATCGTGGCGACCAGCGCCATTGAGCTGCGCTGGTGGCTGTAATCTGCCGGGTTATATAAAGTACCGCCGCGATGAGCGAATCGGAAAACAACGTTGAAACCGAGACTTTCCGGCGTCTCGAACGACTGCGCGATCTGCGGATCGAGCATCGCGATCTCGACGATGTGATCAATCGCCTGCAGATGGATCTGTACGTGAACGAAGTGCAGCTGCGCCGCCTCAAGAAGCGCAAGCTCCTGCTGAAAGACCAGATCGCGCGGCTCGAAAGCCAGCTCATCCCCGATCTCAACGCCTGAATCCCTGAAGGCAAATGCAGGAACTGCTGCGCAACATCGGTGAGAGCCTCGAAGCCCTCCTGACTCCCAACTCGCTCCTGCAACTCGGCGCCATCGCCATCGCCGCATTGCTGGCATGGTGGTTCGGGCGGCAGGTCGTCAGCACCGACCGGGCCCGCGCCGCACTGACCCAGAGCGGTTTCCGCGCACGCGTCACCGAGATGTTCCTGATTGCCAGCCCGCATCTGGCAGCGCTGGTTCTCGTTGCTGCCTTCGGCGGCGTACTGCATGCATTGAAAGTCCGCAGCCACATCGTCGATCTCGCGATCACGCTGGCGGGCCTCTTGCTGCTGATCCGCGTCGCGGTGTACCTGGTGCGGCTGTCGCTGGGCAATCGCACCAAGGGCTGGGGCAACACGATCACGCTGGTGGTGTGGCTCGTACTCGCCCTGCATGTGCTCGGCTGGTTCGAGCCGCTGGTGCAGGCGCTCGACAGCGTCGGCATCAAGACCGACAAGTCGCGCATCACGCTCTGGTCGGTGATGAAGCTGCTGTTCACGGTCGGCATCTTCATCCTGGTCGCGGTGTGGATCGCGCGCTGGTTCGAACAGCGGCTGATGGCGATGCAGGGTCTCGCGCTCAGCATGCGCATCGGCATTGCAAAATTTTCGCAGGCGTTCCTGATCGGCCTGTCGATCCTGCTGGGCCTCAATGCAGCGGGACTGGATCTCACGACGCTGAACGTGCTCACCGGCGCGATCGGCGTCGGCCTCGGCTTCGGCCTGCAGGCCATCGTCGCCAACTTCATCAGCGGCTTCGTGCTGTTGATGGATCGTTCGATCAAGCCCGGCGACGTCATCAGCTTCACCGGCACGACGGGCACGAGCACCGAAGGCTTCGGCTGGGTGCAGGAACTGCGCGGCCGCTACGTCGTGGTCCGCGATCGCGACGGCGTCGAGACGCTGGTGCCGAATCAGCACCTGATCATCAATCCGGTCATCAACTGGAGCTACACCGATCCGCGCGTGCGCCTGAAGCTGCCGGTGCGCGTCAGCTACAAGGACGATCCCGAACTGGCGCTGTCGGTGCTGCTGCAGGCGGCGGACGGGCATTCGCGCATCCTGCGCGATCCGGGGCCGGTGGCGCGCATGATGGGGTTCAACGACTACGGCTTCGATCTCGAACTGCGCTTCTGGATTTCCGATCCGCAGGAAGGCGTGAACAATGTGCGCTCCGATGTGAACCGCGCGATCTGGCGCCTGTTCCGCTCGCATGGCATCACCATCCCCGTCGCGCAGCGCCAGGTCCTTCTGGAAATGCGCAAGCCGGAAGACCTGGATCCGATGTGAGCCCGGCTCCCTCGCTGCAACCGCCCGACGCGGCACTGGACATACGTTTCATCCGCGCTGGCGGACCGGGCGGCCAGAACGTCAACAAGGTCGCCAGCGCCGTGCAGCTGCGTTGCGATCTCAAGGCCTGGCCGCAATTGCCCGATCGCATCCGCGCACGACTGCGAACACTTGCCGGACGACGTCTGACGGACGAAGACGTCATCGTCATTTCCGCACAGCGTTTTCGTACTCAGGAACACAATCGTCGCGACGCCTTCGAGCGTCTCGACGAGTTGATCGCACGGGCGTCGATCGAGCCGAAGGTGCGACGGGCGACGAAGCCGACGCGCGCCTCGAAGGAACGACGGCTGGAAGGAAAGCAGCAGCGCAGCCAGGTGAAGAGCGCGCGCGGCAAAGTCAGGCAGTTCGATTGAGAAGAAGCGATGAGCTATGAGCTGCGAGCAGTGAGCCGGAAGGGCTCTGCTCTGGCTCACAGCGCAATCGCAATCCCCAGCCGCAGCTGCGAATCCAGCTTGTCGCGATAGTTCAGCAGGCTTTCGCCGTAGCCGCCGAAGTACTGCAGCATGAGCCATCCCTGCAGATCGCCGCGGCTCAGCTTCGACAGCGGATACGACAGGTTCAGTTCCGCGCTGCCGTAGTCGCTGCGGGTACCACGGCGCAGCGTGGCCCAGAAATCCAGGCCGCCGCGACTGCCGATGCCGATCAGCCAGTCGACGTAGCCGCGATAGTCCTTGAGGTCGGGATTCTCGTCTTCCGCGATGTAGTTGTGGATCAGCGGCGCGACGTACGCACGCAGGCCGTCGGGATCGCCGAAGCTCAGCGTGGGACGCGCATAGAACATGTTGTAGCTGCGCGAGTCGTCGCCCTCCTTGCCGTTCGACTCGTGACCGAATCCCGTCTCGACGCCGAAGCGCAGTTGGCCGTCCATGGCGCGCGCGAGATCGTAGTTCGCATAGAACAGGCGCGGCCGGTAGCTCGAATCGGTGAAGGGCTTCGACAGTTCGCCGAGATCCCACAGCGACGTCGTCGAGAACGACAGATACAGATCGTCGAGCCAGGGCAGGCGGCTCGCCAGCGGCCCATCGCCATCGAACAGCTGGTAGCGGAAGCTGATCTGGAACTTCGCATTCACCCCGCCATCGCCGCCGACGATGAAGAACACCGGTTCGTAGGTCGATACCGCAAGGGGCGGCGGCTTGTCGATCAGCCGGCTTGCCGTGGGCGTCGGTCGCTTCGAGTCTGCGACAGGCGCGGCGGCAGTTTGCGCGGCAGGCGCAGACTGGACCTGCAACAGCACGGGATTCGCCTCGATGCCGGTCGAGGTCAGCGTGACGAGACCTTCCGCCCCGGCAGGCAGCGATCCCTGCAATCGGACTTTCTGGAATCCGCGGGGAGCAATCGTCAGCGGTCCGGCGCGATCGGGGGTGAATTCGAGCGTCGTCACGGCGGCCGGCGTTTCGAGCCGGACGTGCAGGAGATCGGGCAGCGCCATCGTCAGCGTCGAGTCATCGTCGTTGGTGATGGTCATCACCAGTTCGAACGGCATGCCGGCCGTGGCGGTCGGGCTGCCGGCCGAGAGAACGGTTTCGGCGTGCGCTGCGGACGCAATCAGGGCCAGCAGGGCGAAAGTGAGGAAGGGACGCATGAAGTCGGCTCCGTGCTTCACGTCGACAGAAAATGGACCCCGCTGACGCGGGGACGACTCACGCGTGAGTCACCTGCAGAATACTGTTGCGGATCTGTTCGTGCAGCACCAGCTGCGCATCCAGGGCAACCACGTCGAGCACTTCGCTGAAGGTCAGCCGCCCTTCGCCATTCACGTCGATGACCTTGCGCGAACGCAGCAGGTCGATGAAGTTCTTGAACAGCACCTTGTCGAAGAACTCGGGCGAGTTCAGTTCATGCAGCAGCGACATGCGCTGCGCCATGAGCTGGCACTGCGACTCCAGCGCCTCCTGCGTGATGCGGCCGCTGCCGGACTTCAGCAGGATGGCGATGGCGAGGTAGTAGCGCTCGATGATCTGCACGGTGATCTGCGCCAGCACGGACAGCTGCACGGCTTCCGACGATCCGGTCGGCGGACGACGCCACTGAGTATTGTCTTCAAGCGCCTCGATCAGGCCGTGATTGGCGAGATCGTCCAGTACTTCGAGCACCGCAGCGTCGACTTCGGCCTCGGTCCAGCGCAGCGAGAGTTCGTCGCACACGTAAGGATAGATACGGCGCATCAGGCGCTGGATGTCCACGCTGCTCATGGTGCGGTTGTTCAGGAAGCAGCAGGCGATCAGCGACGGTAGCGCGATCAGGTGCAGCACGTTGTTGCGGAAGTAGGTCATGAGCACCGACGTCTCTTCCGTCATCTTCAGCACGTCGCCGAGCGGATGCTTGAGACGCTGCAGCACTTCCATGCGTTCGCCGTGCCGGATCATCGACGCGCCATCCATGTCCGTCACCCAGACGTGCGCCGAATACGGCGCCTGCCGCAACAGCGACGCATACATTTCAACCTGCCGCGCCAGGTCCGCTTCGAGCATCGACTGCTTCGGTGTCGCCAGCAGCGCCAGCGCGAGCAGATTGATCGGCGTCGCACAGGCCGCGCTGTTGATGTTCATCATGATGCGCGTCGCGAGATCGTCGACGGCCGCAGGCAGCCATGCAGGCCGATCGGTCTTTTCCGCCTGTCCCGCGACACGATCGGGCGCATGCTTCTGCAGGATGTCGTTGAGATGCACCGGCTCGCCGAAACTCACGTGGACCTTGCCGAAGCGCTTCCGCAAGGCCGGCAGGGTGCGCAGCATGCCGACCACCGATTCCTTCTGCTTCGGCTGCCCGGACAGTTCGCCGATGTAGGTCTTGCCCTCGACCAGCCGCTCGTAACCGAAATACACCGGCAGGAACACGATCGGCCGTTTCGGTTCGCGCAGATAACTGCGCAGGGTCATCGATAGCATGCCGGTCTTGGGCGGCAGCAGCCGGCCGGTGCGGCTGCGTCCGCCTTCGACGAAGTATTCGATGGAATGTCCGCGCGCCATCATGAGACCGAGGTATTTCATGAACACCATCGTGTAGAGCGTGTTGCCCTTGAAGCTGCGGCGCATGAAGAACGCGCCGCCGCGTCGCAGGAAGCGTCCCACCACCGGCATGTTGAGATTGATGCCCGCCGCGATGTGCGGCACCGCGTAGCCCTTGTAGTAGATGACGTAGGACAGCAGCAGGTAGTCGATGTGGCTGCGATGACACGGCACGTAGACGACTTCGTTGCCGTCGGCGATCTGCTGCAGCTGATTGAAGTTGTGCAGCTCGACGCCGTCGTAGAGACGGGTCCAGAACCAGGTCAGTCCGCGCGCCATGATGGCGACGAAGACGTGGGAATAGTTGGCCGCGATCTCCCCGGCGTAGTCGGTGGCCAGCTTCAGCGCCTCGCGCCGCGAAATCTTTTTCGAGCGCATTTCGTCGCTCATGGCGCGACGCACGGCGCCCGCTTTCAGCACCTGCGTGAGAATCGTGCGCTGATGCGAAAGATCAGGACCGATCGCTGCTGCGCGCTGGCGACTCAGCGCCGTGCGCAGGATGCGCGCGGCGCGGCGCACGGCACGCTGCGGTTCGACGCCGGCTTCGAGCAGCCCGCGCAGCGACACCGGCTCGCCGAACTGCACGAACAGATTCCGTCCGTTCACCACCACCGACAGCATGCGGCGAAAGCGACCGACGCGTCCCCAGGTTTCCGACAGCAGCAGGCGGAACCAGGAAGCCTCTTTGTCAGGCGCGCGGCCCCACAGGATGTTGACCGGCACCAGATCGACATCGAGCGACGCGTCGGCCGCGACGGCGGCGACGAGTTCGCGCAGCGTCTCGGGAATGCGCCGATCGATGCGGTTGCCCCAGAAACCGGCCGGACGTTCGAGAAAGAAGGCGGATTGCGACGGCAGCGGCGGCTTCAGCGACTGCATCGGATCGGGCAGGCCCTGCGCCTGCGCGACCTTTTCCAGCACCACCATGTCGGCGACGCTGCGCCGTTCGAGCGCATAGCAGAGCGGACGCGGATGATTCGCGTAGCGCTTGCGCAGATCCTCGGGCAACACATGCGGTCGCGCCCAGATGGAAATCGGCGTGCGCAGCAGCGCCAGGAAGAAGCGGTCCCAGCCAGACTGATCGGCCATCGGCGTCGCGGACGTGCGGAGTTACTGCCCTTCGGCAGCGTTGATCTGCTGGTCCGTCTGCTGCTTCTGCGCGTCGACCGTGTCCTGCACGCCGCGGGCCTTGTCCATGGTGCCGACCATGTCGCCGAACGCCGTGTCCTCCACCTTCGGCGGTTCCGGCGGCTCAGAACTGCTGCCGCAGCCCGCGAAGGAGCACGCGCAGAAGGCGATGAGAGCAAGCCGGTGCAGGTGAGTCATGACGCTGCCTTGCATGTCGTTGGTGCGGCGATAGTAGCGCATCGCCGGCCCGGCTAGCCGGACGCGAGCCGGCGCAGGAACAGATCGAACAGCTCGCAGACTTCGCCGAGATTCGCGGTGAGCCGGTGATCGGAATCGATCAGATGCAGCGTCGCGCGATATTGCTGCGCGAAGCGGATGCTGTTCTGTGCGGGAACGACGTCGTCGTTCCAGCCGTGCACGATGTCGATGGGACAGCGCCCCGGCACCGGTGTGTATTGCTCGAATCCGGGCATGAAGAACGCCGGCGCCATCAGGAACAGGCCGCGCGTCGGCACCTGCGAGGACACGGACGCCGCCACGTGACCGCCGAGACTGGAGCCGACGAGAATCAGCGGCCGCGCCCGTTCCTTCGCAAACTTCAGCAATTTTTCGACTCGTGCGGGCGCCTCCATGCCGCGATAGTCGAGCGACTCGACGTGCAGGCCGCGCGCTTCGGCCACCTTGGCCAGCGCCACGACTTTCGTCCCCCAGGGTTCGCCGTCGAGACCGTGCGAGAAGACGACGGTCTGCTTCGCTTCCTCATTCATCGAGACATTACTCATCCAGAATGCCTGCATCTCCGCGCTCGGAAGTCCCGGGCAGGCTGAAATCGTGGAGGCGTGGATCGGCGAGATGCGACGGCACGACGTTGCGCAGGCTGGAGAAGATCGACTCGGTGCGCCCCGGATAGCGCGCCTCCCATTCGTGCAGCATTTTCCTGATCTCGACCCGCTGCATGTTTTCCTGCGAGCCGCACAGCGAGCACGGAATCAGCGGGAACTGGCGCGCCTTCGCATAGCGTTCGATATCGGACTCCGCCACGTAGGCGAGCGGCCGGATGACGATGTGCCGGCCGTCTTCCGAACGCAGCTTCGGCGGCATGGTCTTGAGCTTGCCGCCGAAGAACATGTTCAGGAACAGCGTCTGCACGATGTCGTCGCGATGATGTCCGAGCGCGATCTTCGTGATGCCGTTCTCGGCGGCATAGCGATACAGCGCGCCGCGACGCAGGCGCGAACACAGCCCGCACATGGTCTTGCCTTCGGGAATGACGCGCTTGACGACGGAATACGTGTCCTGCTCGATGATGTGGAATGGCACGCCGAGCGCGGTGAGGTAGTCGGGCAGCACATGCGCCGGGAATCCCGGCTGTTTCTGATCGAGATTCACCGCCACCAGCTCGAACCGCACCGGCGCGCTGCGCTTCAACGACAGCAGGATGTCGAGCAGCGTGTACGAATCCTTGCCGCCGGACAGGCAGACCATCACCCGATCGCCGTCCTCGATCATCGCGAAATCTTCGATCGCGCGACCGACCTCGCCCCGCAGGCGGGCCTGCAGGCGGCGGAAGTTGTTGGAGGGTTCGGGGAGGGCGGACATGGTTTCAGGCTACAGGCGACGGGCTACAGGCGACGGGCTACAGGCGACGGGCTACAGGCGACGGGCTACAGGCGACGGGCTACAGGTCTTGGAGTTTCAGGGACAAGCACATCCGTTTGCAAAGCCCGTATCGCTCTGGCTGTAGCCTGTTACCTGTCGCCTGATATCTCACTCCTCCAGATACTTCCCCTCCGCATACCGCACCCACGCCGCCGCCGACAGCGGTTTGCCCGTGGCTCTCTGAATCAGCTCCGGCATGCTCACGCTGGCGCCGAGCCCGTGCACGTTCTGCTTGAGCCAGTCGAACAGGCCGGTGAACTGGCCCGCGGCAATTTCCTGGTCGAGTTCGGGACGCTCGGATCGCAGGCTCTCGTAGAGCTGGGCCGCAATCACGGCGCCGATGGCATAGGAAGGAAAGTAGCCGAAGGAACCGACGGCCCAGTGCACGTCCTGCAGGCAGCCTTCGGCATCGTTCGAGGGCCGCACGCCGAGACGATCTTCCATGCGGCTGTTCCAGGCGTCGGGCACGTCCTTCACGCGCAGTTCGCCCTTCAGGATCTCGGTTTCCAGTTCGTAGCGCAGCAGGATGTGGACCGGGTAGGTCACTTCGTCGGCATCGACCCGGATCAGGCTGCGTCGCACGCGGGTCAGCAGGCGATACAGGTTTTCGACTTCCCATTCGGGGCCGGAAACGCCGAACGACTTTTCCAGCAGCGGCTTCAGGTACTGCAGGAAGGGGCGGTTGCGGCAGATGAGCATTTCCAGCAGCAGCGACTGGCTTTCCTGCATCGCCATGCCGCGATCACGCCCCACCGGCTGGCCGCGCCACGCCTCCGGCAGACCCACGTCGTACATGGCGTGCCCGGTCTCGTGCAGCACACCCATCAGGCCCGTCAGCGGGTCGGTGGCGCTGAAGCGGGTCGTGATGCGGATGTCGCCCGGCACACCGCCGGTGAAGGGATGCTCGCTTTCGTCGAGGCGACCGCGATCGAACGGGAATCCCAGGGCCTTCATCAGTTCCGTGGCCAGGGCGCGCTGTTTCGAGGCGCCGAAGCGGCCAGTGATGTCCAGCGCCGGTCGACGTTCCTGGTGTTCGATGACTTCGTGAATGAGGCCAGGCAGGCGCCGCCCCAGCGCGGTGAAGATCGTGTCGATTTCTTCGCTGCGCAGCCCGGGACTGAATTCATCGGCGAGCGCATCGTAGGGATCCAGGTTCAGTGCCTTGCCGAGCAACGCGGCCTTGTCGCGCAGCAGGCCCACGACTTCCTCCAGATGCGGCGCGAAGATCGAGAAATCGCTTTTCTGCTTGGCTTCGAGCCATTTCACCTCGGCCCGGGAGGTCGCCTTGGCCAGGCGCGACACCAGCGTGCGCGGCGTGGCGATGGAGTGATCGCGTTCGCGGCGCATCTCCTGCAGGTTGGCGATCTGCCAGTCCTCCAGCATCTGGGCATTGGCATCGGCCCGCTCGATCAGGCGCGACACGCGCGGCGACACCAGCAGCGCATGGCTTTCGGTTTCGAGCGCCGCGAGCTGTTCGCCCCGCAGGTCCGAACTGCCGCGCGGCATCATGACGGCGGAATCCCAGCGCAGGATGCCGGCGGCACTGCGGAAGGCATGCAGGCGACGGAATTCCTGCTCGAGCTGCTGGTAGGGAGTCAGGGCCATGGGTCGGTCACTCGCAACGGGCCGCTGCCGCATCGACGAACGGAAGGTCCGGACGCATTCGGGCAATCGGCGGGAACGCGGCGATTCTAGCAAGCCGCATCGGCCTGGCCTGCTGCGGGATTTCTCCCGTATTCATTCAGTTATTTCTAATGATGGCGACCGTGCGCGGGCAATTTGCCTACCGCACATTTCAGAGAATTAATGTAACGAGGTGCGGAACCAGTCGCAGGCGAGTCAGTCTCAAGTGACGTCCTCCTGCGAGCGCCTTCGGGCGCTTTGGACACCCCCTGAGGCCGGCGACGTTGTCACCGGCCTTTTTTTATTCGGGCGTCTCAGGAGCCGGTGGGCGCCGGCTTGTCCTTGGACGGAGATGGCAACGCCTTGCCCCGCAGATGCTCGATCAGGCGGCTGACGTGTTCCGGCGACTGCGTACGCCGCGCGATCAGGGCGTAGACCGTCGGCACCACATACAACGTCAGCAGCAGCGAGAAGGCGACCCCGTAAACCACGACCGCGCCGATCGCCTGGCGACTTTCCGCCCCGGCACCGGTCGCGATCATCAGCGGCACCGCCCCGAACAGCGTACACAGGCTGGTCATCAGCACCGGCCGCAGACGGATGGCGGACGCCTCGATGATGGACTCGACGAACTCCATGCCCCGGTCCCGCAGCTGATTGGCGAACTCCACGATCAGGATGCCGTTCTTCGCCGCAAGGCCGATCAGCATGATGCAGCCGATCTGGCTGAACACGTTGATCGTGCCGTTCTGCACCCACAGGCCGATCAGCGCGCCGGTGATCGCCAGCGGCACGGTCACCATGATGATCAGGGGATGGCGGAAGCTCTCGAACTGCGCCGCCAGCACCAGGAACACGATGGTCAGCGACAGCAGGAACGTCACGTACAGCGCCGAACCGGACCGCTGGAACTCGCGCGACTCGCCGTCCCAGTTGACCTGTGCCTCCGGCGGCAGATCCTCGCGGACGATCTTTTCCATGTACTCCACGGCCTCGCCCAGCGAATAGCCCGGCGAGAGACTCGCCGAGATCGTCACCGCGCGCAGGCGGTCGAAGCGCTTGTAGTCGATCGGCCCGGCGGTCTCGGTCAGCTTCACCAGGTTCGACAACGGGATCATGGCGCCCGTGGTGAGCGAACGGACGTAGATGTTCTCCAGATCGCCCGGCGTGGCGCGATCGCTCTCGCGCGCCTGCAGGATGACGCGATATTCCTCGCCGCGCTCCAGGTAGGTCGTGACGATGCGCGAGCCCATCATGGTTTCGAGCGAACGGCCGACGGTTTCCAGCGAAACGCCCAGGTCGGCGGCGCGATTGCGATCGATGGCGACGTCGAGCTGCGGCTTGCGTTCGTAGTAGTCCGAGTCCAGGTTCACCAGGCCAGGATTCTCGGCGGCGCGCGCCAGGACGATGTCGCGCCATTTCGCCAGTTCTTCGTAGTTGGAGCCGCCCAGCACCAGTCGCACCGGCGAGCCGCCGCGCACGCCGAGACCGCCGGGCTGGGTAACGATCACGCGCGCGCCGGGAAAATCCGACACCTTGGCGCGCAGGCGCTGCACGATCTGTGTCGCGGACTCCGTACGCTCTTCCCACGGCGTCAGCGGCAGCACGACACGGCCGAGGTTCACGTCGCCGCCGCCGCCCCAGTTGCCGGAGCGCGTCAGGATGCGACGCGCATTGCCGCGGGTCACTTCATCCGCAACAACGGCCTCGACCTGCTTCAGATAGCGATCCAGATACGCGAGGCTCGATCCTTCCGGCGCCGTGATGATGATCTGGAGATTGGCGCGATCTTCCGTCGGCGCGTATTCCGTCGGCAGCACCTTGTAGAGCAGCACGCCGAGCACGATCGCACCCGCCGCCATGCCGAGACCGACCGCCGGCCGGCCGATCGTGGCGCGCAGCGACTGCTCGTATTTCGACGACAGCCAGTGGAAGAAGCGCTCGACCACCAGCGTAGTGCGGCTGCGCACCGCGCCCCGGGCGAAGAACTTCGAGGTCATCATCGGCACCAGCGTCAGCGAAATCAGCGCCGAGAAGGCAATCGCCGCCGCGATGGTGATGCCGAACTCGCCGAACAGGCGGCCGAGATTGCCGGGCAGATACGAGATCGGCAGGAACACGGCGATCAGCACCAGCGTGGTGGCGACGACGGCGAAGCCGATTTCGCGACTGCCGTCGACGGCGGCGAGCAAGGCGGGCTCGCCTTCCTCGATGCGTCGCATGATGTTTTCCAGCACGACGATCGCATCGTCGACGACCAGGCCGATGGCGAGCACCGCGCCGAGCAAGGTCAGCACGTTGATCGAGAAGCCCGCCATCACCATGACGATGGCCGCCGCGATGATCGACACCGGAATCGTGATGGCCGGAATCAGCGTCGCGCGCCAGGTGCCGAGGAATGCATAGATCACGACCAGCACGAGAATCAGCGCGACCACCAGCGCATGGATCACTTCGTTGATCGACGCATGCACGAACAGCGAATTGTCGACGTTGATCTCCATGCGGATGTCTTCGGGCAGCGTCGCGCGGATGCGGGCCATTTCCTCCTGCACGCCGCGCGTGACGTCGAGCACGTTCGCCGTCGAGGTCGGCACGATGGCGAAGCTGATGCCGGTGACGCCGTCGGAGCGCGAGATCGAGCGCAGGTCCTCGGCGTCGCGCTTCACTTCCGCGACCTCGCCCAGCCGCACGAACGAACCGTCGACGCCGCGCCCGATCACGAGCTGGCGGAAGTCTTCCTCGGTGTTGAAGCCGGTATCGGTGCGCAGCGAAAACTCGCGATTGACCGATTCGATGCGACCCGCCGGCAGCTGCAGGTTTTCGCGACGCAGCGCCGTTTCGACGTCCTGAACCGTCAGCGCGCGCCCCGCGAGCGCCTGGCGATTCAGCCAGATGCGCATCGCATAGCGCCGTTCGCCATTGATGCGTGCCATGGCCACGCCGTCGACGATCGAGAAGCGGTCGAGCAGGTAGCGATCGGCGTAGTCGTTGAGTTCGAGCACCGAACGCTTGTCGCTCGACAGGTCGATGTGCATGACCGGATCGGAGTTGGCGTCGACCTTGGTGATCTCGGGCGGATCGGCCTCGTCCGGCAGATTGCCCTGCACGCGCGAGACGCGATCACGCACGTCGTTGGCCGCGGATTCGATGTCGCGGCCCAGCCC
The DNA here is from genome assembly GCA_937864115.1 of uncultured Steroidobacter sp. Lineage (GTDB taxonomy): Bacteria > Pseudomonadota > Gammaproteobacteria > Steroidobacterales > Steroidobacteraceae > Steroidobacter. Next base: position 28,659 of record CALMII010000028.1, read on the forward strand.
GAACTCGATGGTGATGCGCGAGCGCTCTTCCGAACTCGACGACGTGATCTTCTCCACGCCTTCGAGTCCCGCGACCTGCGATTCGATGATCTGGGTGATCTTGGATTCGACGACTTCGGCGGTGGCGCCGCGATAGCTCGTCGCGACGCTGACGATCGGCGCGCTGATGTCGGGGTACTCGCGCACCGACAGGCGATTCGCCGCCATCAGGCCGATGATCGTGAGCAGCAGGCTCACGACCATCGCGAAGACGGGTCGGCGGACCGACAGTTCCGACAGGATCATGCGCGTTCCCGGCGCAGCACCGGCTCCAGCGCCGCGCCCTGCACGGCGGCGTCGGCGACCGGATTCACCGGAATGCCATCACGGACTTTCTGCGTGCCTTCGACGATCACGACGTCGCCGTCGCCGAGTCCGTCGATGATCTCCACCTCGCCCGGGCGACGGCGGCCCGTCTGCACCTGCGTGCGCACCGCCTTGCCGTCGCGCACGGCGAAGACGTACTTCTCGTTGCCTTCCGGAACCAGCGCCTGCTCGGGGATCAGCAGCGCCGGCGCCGCGGCGCGCATGAGACTCACCGTCATGAGCATGCCGGGCTTCAGCCGGCCATCGCGATTGTCGATGCGCGCCCGCACCAGCACGGCACGACTCACCGGATCGAGCCGGTTGTCGATGCCCGACACCGTGCCCTTGAACGTCACTCCCGCATACGCGGTCGTGCGGCTGTTGATCTGCAGCCCTTCCCTGATCTGCGCCAGGAACAGTTCGGGGACGGAGAAGTCGAGCTTGATGACGCTGGAATCGTCGAGGGTGGTGATGATCGTGCCGGGACTGACGAAACTGCCGACGCTGACGTTGCGCAGGCCGACGCGACCGGCGAAGGGCGCACGGATGATGGTGTCGTTGAGCTGCGAACGCGCGCCGGCAACACGCGCCTCGTTCATGCTCAGCGTTGCCTGCAACTGATCGAGCTGCGCTTCGGACAGCGCCCTGGTGGCGAACAGTTCGCGGCTGCGGTTGAACTGGCTGCGGCTGTCGCGCAGCGCGGCCTCCGCTTCGGCGAGACTGGCGCGCACCTGTTCGCTGTCGAATTCGACCAGGATGTCGCCCGCCTTGACGAACTGGCCTTCGCGGAAGGCGATCGCCGTGACGCGGTTGGACACCTTGGCAGTGACATCGACCGCTTCGTTGGCGCGTGCGGTGCCGATGGCTTCGATGTCCTGCGCGAATGGCACGTAGTTCACCGTTGCCGCAATGACGTTGACGGGCTTGCCGGCACCGGGTGCCTGACGTGCTGCGCTCGGTGCCTGCGGCCCGCCATTCGACTTCGCATACCAACCGATTCCCGCCACCGCGACGAGCAACGCCGCTCCAACCACTATGTTGCGCACACCTGGACCCATGTAACTGCAGACCGAATAGACCGTCGCTTCAGCTGGCCAAGACAAAGACTTGCGGATCCGCCGGACAGCAGGAGCCGTGGACTATGACCGACCGTCAGGAAACTTCAGTGGAGAAAGTTCAGTGAATCGGAACTCCGACCGGATGGCGTTCGATCAGTTCGACAACTGCCGAAAAGCCATTCCGCCGAAGTTGTAAAGAATCGTAAATTCAATGATATCGGCGCGATGGAGGACTGCGGATCAGGCAAACGCTCAATCCGTCGGGCGCACGACTCACTCTTGCTGTGGGGCCGGCTTCAGCCGGCCTTCTGAAGAAAGAGCCGAGATACGACTACGGCTCCGCATCCGAAGCATCCGGAATCCCTTCGAACAGCGGCGTGCTGAGATACCGCTCGCCGGTATCCGGCAGCATCGCGAGGATCACCGAATCATTCGGTGCGCGCTGCGCGACCTTGAGCGCGGCAGCAAACGTGGCGCCGGAAGAGATACCGCAGAAGATGCCTTCCTTCGCCGCCAGATTGCGCGACGCCTGGATGGCCTCGTCATCGGCCACCTGCAGGATCTCATCGGCGATCTCGCGATTGAGCACCTTCGGCACGAAGTCCGGCGTCCAGCCCTGGATCTTGTGGGGCTTGAACTCCGCGCCGGTGAGCAGCGAGGCGCTCGCCGGTTCGGCCACGATCACCTTCGTCGACGGCCGCGCCTTCTTGATCATTTCGCCGGCGCCGGTGAGCGTGCCGCCCGTGCCCCAGCCCGTAACCCAGAAATCCAGACGGCGACCGGCGAAGTCGCTGAGGATTTCGGGGCCGGTGGTGTTGCGGTGGTATTCCGGATTCGCCTGGTTTTCGAACTGGCTGGCGAGGAACCAGCCATGTTTCCCGGCCAGCTCCGCGGCCTTGCGGACCATGCCGGAACCGCGCTCCGCCGCCGGCGTCAGGATCACCTTCGCGCCCAGCATCCGCATGATCTTGCGGCGCTCGACCGAGAACGATTCCGCCATCACGGCCACGAACGGATAACCCTTCGCGGCGCACACCATCGCCAGCGCGATCCCGGTGTTGCCCGAGGTCGCCTCGACCACCGTCTGCCCCGGCTTCAGCACCCCGCGCCGTTCGGCATCTTCGATGATCGCGATCGCGAGGCGATCCTTCACCGACGACAGCGGGTTGAAGAACTCGCACTTCACGTACAGCGTGATGTTGGCCGGCGCCAGCCGGTTGATGCGAACGATGGGCGTGCGACCGATCGTGCCGAGAATGCTGTCGTAGATCATGGTGGTGACAAACCGGTGACGAAGCCGAGCCTCGGGGGGAGCCGGGAATTTACTCGCCGCAGCGCGTCAGGAACAGTGCCAGACGATATGGCGTCATAACTGACGGAAGAGATTCTTCCTGTGGGTCAGGCTTCAGCCTGACTTCTTCAGAAGGCCGGCTAAAGCCGGCCCCACAGGAAGAAGAGTCTCCTATCGAGCGTCGCGCTCGCGCAGCCACGACGCGATGCGTTCCGGCACCTCGCGCTGCGCGGCGCCGCTCACGTAGATGCCGATATGTCCGCCGGGGAACTGGTAGCTGCTGTAATCACGCGAGCCGACCAGTTTTTCGATCGGTTCGCTGGCCGACGGCGGCACCAGGTGATCGAACTGCGCATAGATATTGAGCAGCGGGGTCTGCATCGACTTGAGGTCAACCGCGCGGCCGCCGAGTTCCAGCGTGCCGTGCATGAGGCGGTTCTCCTTCACGAACCACTGCATGAACTCGCGGAACATGGCGCCGGGCTGATCGGGGCTGTCGAAGATCCACTTCTCCATGCGCAGGAAGTTCTCCAGCGCCTTCGGATCGTCGATCTGATCGAGCAGGTCGACGTACTTCTGGCTGGTGAGGCGGAACGGCTGCAGGCTGAGGAACAGCGCATTGAGCAGCTCGCCGGGCACGTTGCCCGTCGTGGCGACGAGCGCGTCGAGATCGACATGCTTCGTCCACTTGGCCAGCAGGTTTTCCGGCGTATGGAAATCCGCGGGGGTCACCATGGTCACCAGGTTGCGCAGCGAGTCGCCGTGCAATGCCGCGTAGCACAGGCTGATCGTGCCGCCCTGGCAGACACCGAGCAGGTTGACGCGATCGAAGCCGCTCGACTCGCGCACGAAATCGACGCAGCGCGCCAGGTAGCCGGAGACGTAGTCGTCGAACGTCAGGAAGCGATCGGCGCCATCCGGATAACCCCAGTCGATGAGATACACATCGACGCCCCGCTGCAGCAGGCCGCGGATCAATGAGCGGTCGGGCTGCAGGTCCATCATGTACGGGCGATTCACCAGCGCGTAGCAGATGACGAGCGGCACGCGCACGCGCGACTGCGCCGGCACGTCCTCGACGGCGCGGTAGCGATACAGCACCAGCTTGTCCTCGGCGTACACGGCGTCCTTCGCCGCGCTGCCGATCGCGACATCGCCCACCTGCGCCAGCACGGCGAGTCCATGCGTGAGGCGCTGCACGAAGTCGTCGGTGTCGCGCTTCACCTGGTCCTGGTCGAACTTGAGATCGATCATTGAGAAGGGCCTCTGTCGCGGCGCTTGCGCGGCTTCTTCGCGGCGGCAGCGGACTTGTCGCGCGCTTTCAGTTCGGCGACCTGCTGCTTGAGCACACGCAATTGCAGATGCACGGAGTTCAGTTCGGAACGGGTCGGCAGATCGAACTGGCGCAGGCCGTATTCGATGACGCGCTGGTGATGCGAACGCAGCCGCATGCTGGCGTTGCCGAGTTCGGCCTGCAGCTTTCCATACGCATCGCTGTGCGCGACTTTCGCGAACACCTGCTCGGCGCATTCCACCCACAGGTCGTACAGATCGCGATAGCCCGTGATCGGCTGATCGCTGGCCTGACGCTGGCGCACGCGTTCTTCGAGCAGGTTCAGCGCATCGCCCTGCACGCCGAGCAGCACGCCGCGCAGTTCCTGTTCGAGCCGCTGGCATTCGGCCTGGGTCGCAGCGAGTTCGCGCCAGGCTTCAGTGTGTTCGCGGGCGATGCCGATCGGCGGCAACCGGCCCAGCATGTCGGACAGGGCGCGCGACGCGCTTTGCTGGCTGACGTCGAGCGTGGTCCAGGCATTGCGCCAGACATCGAGCAGTTCTCCGCCCACCTTGAAGGAACCGAGCGGCAACGCCTCGCCCTCCTGGCGTTGCGCCAGACCCTGCAATCCGCCGAGCCAGGCGCGACCGATGTCGAGCCAGCGCGCGCCGAGATTGCGCACCTCTTCACTGCCGACGGTGCTGCGACCGGCCTGCTGGCGCAGCAGCTCGCGCTGCTGTTCGATCCAGGCAGCCGTCCACTGCGCGTCCTTCGATCCTGCATCCTCGTCCGCCATCGCTGAACTCGCTTCGCCGTTGTCTCGCAACCTGTCGCAAAAACTGTGTACAAACCGGCATTTGTGGCGCGACTGTGGCTCAGTCCCCACAACGCGCCGGGCTTGTTGCAGCGCCAAATTGCCGTCGCTACAGTAGCCCGCCTTCGCGATCGAACGCCGGTCGCGACATTGTCACAGAAATCCAGCGTGCGCCGGCAGGCTGATCCAAGCGAGAACTCGAGAAATCCCGCATGAGCGAACCACGCCTGATCAAGAAGTACGCGAACCGGCGCCTCTATGATGCGTCGCAAAGCCGGCACATCACGCTCGATGACATCCGCACCATGGTGGTCAGCGGCGAGCAGGTCAAAGTCATCGAGGACAAAACCCACGAAGACATCACCCGCCTGATCCTGCTGCAGGTGATCGCCGACCAGGAACAGTTCGGCCGTCCGATCCTGTCGACGACGCTGCTGGAATCGTTGATCCGCTTCTACGGCAATTCGCTGCAGGGATTCCTGAGCGCCTATCTGGAAAAGAGCGTCGAGACCTTCATGCGCCAGCAGGAAGTCGTGCAGACCCAGCTCAGCCGCATGATGACCAATGCGCCGATGGCGGCGATGTCGGAACTGACGCGCCAGAATCTGGAAATGTGGACGCGCATGCAGGAATCGATGCTGGCGGCGTTCTCGCCGCCGCGCGATGCCAGGAACAACGGCACCGACCCTGCCCCCGACGAAAAAAGCGGCACCGGCGACGACCGTCAGCGCTGACCGCCGCGCGGACGTGAGGCTGGCTCACGACGTTCGCGTACCTTCCTCCACAGATCTTCCCGTCGGCATGTCCCTACGCATCTGCTTCATCGCCTCCGAAGTCGCACCGCTCGCGAAAACCGGCGGCCTCGCCGACGTCGCCGGCGCGCTGCCGCGCTATCTGCACGAACACGGACACGACGTCCGCGTCTTCATGCCGCTGTATTCGAGCATCAGTCTCGGCTCGCTGAGCCCGCAGCCGGTGGCGAACGTCCAGGACGTCGAACTGCGGCTCGGCGCGCACCGCTATTCGTTCTCGCTGCTGGCCGCGACGCTGCCCGGCACGCAGACGCCGGTGATGCTGGTGCACTGTCCGGCGGCATTCGATCGTCCGACGATCTACACCCAGGGACCCGACGAACACCTGCGCTTCCTGGTCCTGCAGCGTGCGGCGCTGGAATCGTGCCAGCGCCTCGCCTTCGCGCCGCACGTCGTTCATTGCAACGACTGGCACACCGGCCTCGTGCCACTGATGCTCAAGAGCCTGTATGCGTGGGATCGCCTGTTCGAGCACTCGCGCACCGTCATGTCGATCCACAACATCGGCTACCAGGGCGTATTCGGCGTCGGTACCGCGCATGACATCGGCGGCGAGATCCGCCACCTGCTGGCGCCGGAAGACCTGGCGCGCGGCCAGATCAACTGGCTGCGCGAAGGCCTGCGGCACGCGCATCGCGTCAGCACCGTGAGTCCGACGTACGCGCGCGAGATTCTGTCGCCGATCGGCAGTCATGGTCTGGATTCGACGCTGCGTGCGCGCGGCGACGAGGTGGTCGGCATCCTCAACGGCGTCGACTACGACGAATGGAATCCCGCGACCGACCGCTATCTGAAGCATCGCTACACGCCGCAGGATCTCTCCGGCAAGGCCGCCACCAAGCGCGCGCTGCTCGACTGGCTGAACCTGGCCGTGCCGGAAACCACGCCTTTGCTCGGCATCGTCTCGCGCATGACGCCGCAGAAGGGCTTCGACCTGCTGTTCGATCCGCTGCCGGAGATCCTCGGCGGCCGCGACTGCGCGCTGGTCGCGCTCGGCAGCGGCGACTACGGCTACGAACAGTTCTTCGTCGACCTGCAGCGCCGCTTTCCCGATCGCGTCGTATTTCATCGCGGCTACAGCGAAGAACTCGCGCATCTCATCGAGGCGGCGAGCGACATCTTCCTCATGCCGTCGATGTACGAACCCTGCGGCCTCAACCAGATGTACAGCCTGAAGTACGGCACCGTCCCCGTCGTGCGCAAGACCGGCGGTCTCGCCGATTCCGTGCAGGCGTGGGATCCCGCGACGCGCCAGGGCACGGGCATCGTCTTCGACGATTTCGACGTGCCGGCCATGCGCTGGGCGCTGCACACGGCGCTCGATCTGTTCAAGGATCAGGATGCCTGGCGCCAGATGATCCGCAACGGCATGGCGCAGGACTTTTCCTGGGAAGTGCAGGGACGCGAGTACGAACGGCTGTACGCGGGCCTGCTGCCCTGACGACCGGATCGCGGCGCCGGACTTACAGCTTCGTCGCCAGATCCACGGTGCCGCTTTCCTGGAAGGGAATGGTGCGGATCATGCCGGAGGCGAGCATGACCTTGCCTTCGAAGACGTACTCCACCTGCTTCTTGCCGCCGAGACGCGTGAGCAGCCGACCGACGCTGCTGACGAAGTTGGTCCGCACCGTCATGTCGAATTCGGTTTCGCCGTTGGCGGGCACGGTGAAAGCGCGGCTGCTGGTGCCTTCGGCGAAGGAATCGCCCTGCAGGAACAGTTTGTATTCGATGCCCTTGATCGGCAGGTCGCGATCGTTCGGGTTCTGCACGTTGAGGTGCACGAGGAAGTTCTGGCTGAAGACGTCGCCCGAGGTCATCGACGCATTGATGATGGTCAGACGCGGGGTCTCGAGTTTGGGCGCCATGGCGCTGCAGGCCGTGATACCGGCCAGCAACAACAGGATGGACAGGCTGCGCAGCTTCTTCATGGCCGGATGCTTTCCCTTGAGGACGGTGCGCGCATTGTATGGCGAGGCTCCGCCCGGCTGGCGAGAGTTTCCATGCCGGAAATCGTGCCCTCCGTCGCGATGTGGCAACATCTGCGCCACTCCCCGGTTCTCGCAGATTCACCTGTCCGGTTGATCCGGGAATCGGGAGTGCACGCCGTGGACGCCACGGCCGGTCTCATGGATTGAGTCGCTCCCGGTCGAGCCACACAGCTTGCCGGGCATACACGTCAAGAAACATCAATCGCAGGAGACTTGCAGATGGTGGGCAATCGATTTCTTCGCAGCTGTATCAGAAATCTGTGTCTGTACGGCACGCTGGCGGTCGCGCTGCCGGCACCTGCAGCGGAAGAAGAGGCGAACGAAGTCACCACGGTGATCGTCACGGGTTCGCGCATCAGGGCGAACGATTTCGATGCGCCGACGCCCACGGTGTCCCTCACCGCCGAAACGCTGCAGCTGTCCGGGACGACGAACGTGACCGAGTTCCTGCGGACCCAGCCGGCACTGGTCGGTTCGAGGGATACCGACCAGACCACCGGCGACTTCATCGGCAGCAACGGCCTCAACCTGCTCGACCTGCGCAATCTGGGCACCGAACGCACGCTGGTGCTGGTGGATGGACGCCGCCACGTCGCGCAGCGGCCGGACAGCGCTTCCGTCGACATCAACACGATTCCCTCGGACCTGATCGAACGCATCGACATCGTGACGGGCGGCGTCTCGGCGGTGTACGGCGCCGACGCCGTCTCCGGCGTCGTCAACTTCGTGATGAAGAAGGACTTCGAGGGCCTGATCGGGCGCTTCCAGTACGGCGGCGCCGACGATGGCACGCCGACCGACTGGCATGCCTCCCTCACCGGCGGTTTCAATTTTGCGGACGGACGCGGCAACCTCTCCGGCTCCGTGGAACACACCCGCGAAGGCCGGCTGCGCGCCTCGGACCGCAGTTATCTGCGCGGACTCGGCTACGTCACCATGGCGCGCAATCCGGATGACCTGGACGATGACCCGAACGTGCCGGACAACATCCCGATGAACGACATCCGGTATTTCGACAGCGCGCGCGCCGGCGCGATCGACGTCGATTTCGACGGCATGCCGGACCTGCTTCCCGACGGTTCGCCGTTCGATCCCGGCATCTACGTGCCTGCCATTTTCCAGCAGGGCGGTTCGGGCACCCTGCTGGCCGACTACATCGGCGACCTGCGCAGCAGGAACGAGACCACCATCGGCAGCCTGTTCCTGAACTATGAAATCGCCCCCGCGGCGAATTTCTTCGCCGAAGCCAAGTATGTGCGCGGCACTGCCGTCGGCTACGACCAGCCCACGTTCGACTTCTACCTCTACATTCCGGAAGACAATCCCTACATCGATCCCGCGGTGTCCGCGGTATCGCCGGACTTCCTGCTCAGCCGCGACAACTTCGACCTGGGCGTGCGCGGCGAAGACATCACGCGCGACACCGTGCGCGCGGTCGCCGGCCTGAACGGCGACTTCGCCGCCGACTATCGCTACGAAGTGTCCTACGTGTACGGCCGGACCGACATCGATACGATCGCGATCAACAACCGTTACAACGACCGCTTCCTGGCCGCCCTCGATGCCGTCATCGATCCGGCGACCGGCAATCCGACCTGTCGCTCCAACCTGGATCCGGCGGCGCTGCCGTTCCAGCCGTTCCAGAGTTTCGATTTCTCCGGCGATCTCTCCTTCACGCCGGGCCCGGGCAGCGGTTGCCGGCCGCTGAACCTCCTCGGCGAGGGCGTGGCGGATCCGGCGGCGATCGACTGGGTGATGCTGAACAGCCTGACGACGTCCAGACTCACCCAGAACGTCTTCAGCGCCTACGTCTCCGGTCCCGTGCCGGGCGTCTCATTGCCGGCCGGCCCGATCGACGCCGTGGCCGGCGTCGAATGGCGCCGCGAAACCAGCGAATCGACGCCGCCGCTCGAAGACCAGCGGGGGCTCACCTTCGGCAACGTGCTGTTGCCGAGCGATGGCGACTTCGATGTGAAGGAAGGCTTCGTCGAACTGCGCGCGCCTCTTCTCCAGGACGTGCCCTTCGCCGAACTGCTGCAGCTCTCGGGCGCCGTGCGCGCCTCCGACTATTCCACCGTCGGCAGCACGACCACATGGAACGGCGGCCTGCTGTGGGCGCCGGTGCGCGACGTTTCGTTCCGGGGCACGATCTCCGAATCGGTCCGCGCGCCGAACATCGGCGAGCTGTTCAGCCCGCAGAGCCAGACGTTCAGCCCCATCGATGATCCCTGCGATCCCAACTTCCTGAACAACGGCACGTCGTATCGCGCAGCGAACTGCGCCCAGACCCTGACCGCGCTCGGCATCGATCCGGCCGCCTACAGCGATCCGAACTCCGCGTCGATCGCCGGCCTGCTGCAGGGCAATGCCGGACTCAGCGAAGAAACATCGCGCAGCTACACCTTCGGCGTGGTGCTGCGTCCGCGTTTCGCGCCGGGTCTGGCGCTGTCCGTGGACTACTACGACATCAACATCGAGCAGGCGATCAGCACGGCCAGCGCCCAGTCGCTCGCCGACAGCTGCGTCGATCAGCCGACCCTCGACAACGTGTTCTGCGATGCCTTGACGCGCGATCCGACCGACGGCGGCATCGACTCGTTCCTGGTCCAGCCGGAAAACGTGGCGGCGTTCCGCACGCGCGGCATCGACTACAACCTGAGCTATCTGCTGGATCCATCGCGGTTCGGCGTGGACAGGGACATCGGCACGTTCCAGCTGAGCCTGATCGGCAATCGCCTCGATCGCCTGACGACCATTCCCACCCCGGGCGCCGAGCAGGTGAACGAACGCACCACGGCCTATGCGCCGAAGTGGCAGAACGCGTTCGATCTGACGTGGATGTACGCGAACGTCAAGGTCAACTACGGGTTCACCTATTTCAGCAAGACCTCGCGCTACACCCTGCTGACGGTGGAGGGCGATCCGGACAATGCCTCACCGGACAACCTCTACTACGACGCGCTCGAGCAGCACGATCTGTCGGTGTCGGTCGGCTTCAAGGACAACTACGAGCTGTATGCGGGCGGCCGCAATCTCACGGACGAAAAGCCCGACTACTCCATCAACTATCCGATCAGCGCCGTGGGCCGGTATTTCTACGGCGGCTTCCGGATGTCCTTCGGCGCATCCCGCTGAAAATCGGGAACGGCGCGCTGACCACCCGTCAGCGCGCCGTCATTTCGTCAGTCGCGACAGCATGTCGCGCGTCACCAGCGCCACGCCCTTCTCGCTCATGTAGAACCGTCGCGCGTCGTCTTCCGGATTCACGCCGATCTGCGTACCCGCAGGAACCACGCCCCCGGTATCGATGATGGCCCGCTTGATGACGCAGTTCGGGCCGACCCGCACGTCGGGGAACAGCACCGACCGCTCGATGTAGCTGCGCTCGTCGATGCGCACGTTCGAGAACATCAGCGACTGATTGACGTGCGCGCCCGACACGATGCAGCCGCCCGACACCATCGAATTCACGGCCATGCCGACGCGGCCGGCATCGTCGAGCACGAACTTCGCGGGCGGGTACTGACGCTGGTAGGTCCAGATGGGCCAGTGCTCGTCGTAGATGTTGAGTTCGGGATTGACGTGCACCAGTTCCATGTTGGCGTCGTAGAACGCATCGACGGTGCCGACGTCGCGCCAGTACTGCTGCACTCGCGTGTTCACGTCCTTGAACGGATAGGCGAACACCTTCAGGTTCTGCAGGGCGCCGGGAATGATGTTGCGGCCGAAGTCGTGCGCGGTGCCCGCCTTCTGCGCGTCCTCTTCCAGCAGGCGGTACAGCAGACTCGCCTTGAACACGTAGATGCCCATCGAGCCGAGCGAATAATCCTCGCGGCCCGGAATGCCTTCCGGATCGCGCGGCTTCTCGGCGAAGCGCGTGATGCGCATGTTTTCGTCGACGGTCATGACGCCGAAGCTGCTCGCCTGGTCGCGCGGCACTTCGACGACGCCGACGGTGATGTCGGCCTTCTTTTCCACGTGGGCGGCGAGCATCGGACCGTAGTCCATCTTGTAGATGTGGTCGCCCGCCAGCACCAGGATGTGTTTCGGGTGATGCAGCTTGATGATCTGCAGGTTCTGGTACAGCGCATCGGCCGTGCCGCGATACCACATGTCGCCGAGCTGCTGCTGCGCCGGAATGATCTCGACGAATTCGCCGAACTCGCCGCGCAGGTAGCTCCAGCCGCGCTGGATGTGCTGGATCAGCGAATGCGCTTTGTACTGCGTCAGCACCGAGATGCGGCGGATGCCGGAGTTGACGCAGTTGGAGAGCACGAAATCGACGATGCGGAATTTGCCGCCGAACGGCGTGGCCGGCTTGCAGCGGAAATCCGTGAGGTGTTTCAGGCGCTCGCCGCGCCCGCCCGCCATGATGACGGCGAGCGTGTTGCGCGTGAGGCGGCTGACATAGCGCCGGGCGGCGGCTTTCTGACTTTTCGTCTCGCGTTGACGGCCTGGAACACGCGCTGGCGGAGCGGTATCGGGCATGACGGGGCTTCTCTCACCATCCAACAGGGCAACGCCGCCCATGTTATCCGCCCGCGCACTGTTTCGTCGCTTGCCTCGCCAGCGGCCGTTCGGCATTGTGCCGGCCGGATCGGTTCCCTCCGCGACCCGCGGGGCGTCGCGCCGATCGTTTCGTTGCCCGACGCCGGTGTAGCCTGAATGCTGAATACCTTCCGTGAGCCCGTTGCCGAGATCGGCCGCATCACCCCACTCGGACATCCCGTCGTCTCCTCGGCCCGCGGGCGCATCGTCGACCGCCGGCATTGTTGGAGCGCGCCCCTATGCGCGCTCGCCTTGCTGGTCATGTGCAAGGTCCATGCACAAAGCACCCCGCCTGCGTCATCCGACGCAGGAAAGCCGACAGCCGTCGCCGACTGCCTGCCCGATGGATCCGGATATCTGCGCGCGCGCCTGAAAGGATCGATCGAACGGGAGCTGGATTGGGGCAATGCCGGCACCGGCTGCACTGGCGCTGTGCGGCCCACCGACGGCGGCATCCGCGTGCGCTTCACCCGCGCGCTGGATGAAACCACGCAGCTGGTGCTGGTTTTCGGCATCGCCAATCTGCATGAAGGCGCATCGGCCTCAGCATTGCCGGTCAATGTGACAGTCATTCGCGAGGGCAGCGGCGAGTTCTACAGCACGCAGGGCGACGGCAGGTGCACGCTCGACCGCATCACCCAGACGCCGCTCGTCGGCATCCCCAACCGCTCGCGCATCTACCGGATCGAGGCGCGCGGTTTCTGCACCGGCCCGGCCCGCGCACTCAACGGCAATGGCTCGATCCTCCTCTCGCGATTCGATTTCGCCGGCCGCGTCGATTTCGACGAAGCCGATGACACGGCCGACCCCGGTCACGACCAGGAACGCACGCCATGAGCGCTTTGCCGCAGGTAAGAATTTTCCTCACTGCACTCGCGCTGCTCTGCTTCGGTTGCGCCAGCGCCGATCCCGCCGGCAGCGACGCCCAGACCCTCGACCGGGACTTCGCGCGCTCGACCCTGCAGATCGCCGGCGCGGACGCGAAGCTGCACGCCTTCCGCGTCTGGGTGGCGGACAACGACACCCGTCGCGCGCGCGGCCTGATGTACGTGAAACAGATGGACGCGGACGCCGGCATGCTCTTCATCTATCCGCGCGCACAGCAGATCTCGATGTGGATGAAGAACACGGTGCTGCCGCTCGACATGCTGTTCGTCGCCGCCGATGGACGCGTGATCAAGGTCGCCGCGAACGCCACGCCGCAATCGCTGGAGACGATCGAGTCGGAGGGTCTCGCCCTCGGCGTCGTCGAACTTAATGCCGGAATCGCTGCGAAGCTCAACATCCGCGCCGGCTCGCAGATCATCCATCCCGCCTTCCTCAAACGCTGAACATCGAAGCGCACCCCGCCCTGTAGCGATCGAGCAACGGAACTGCTCGTGTAGTTTGCGTATTCACCCCTGTCCCTTTCACGGATAGCAATTCCACGCATAGCGGCTAACTTGCCGCTGTAGCAGACAGGCAACGATGCGCTTGCGCCAAAGTGCATCGATTCATCTTTTCTCAAGGAGCTGGGCGATGCGAACACGCATGAGACATGCAATGTTGATTACGGCGATGGGGCTGGCGTACGGCACGGTTCACGCCGCGGACGAAACAGGCAAGTGGTACATCAATCCGATGTACGGCTACACCTGGCTGGACAAGGCCCGCAACGTCGACGACGACGACAGCTGGGGTCTTGGCATCGGCAAGCACCTGAGCCAGCACTGGAGCCTCGAGCTCAACGGCTTCTTCGGCGCCGACGACTACAACAACGGCACCACCGGTCTCAGCCTCGAACAGAACGCCTATTCGCTCGATGCGTTGCTGGTCTTCGCACGCGAACGCGCGGTCTCTCCCTACATCACGTTCGGCGCGGGCTACATCGACAACGTGTTCAGCGGCGTCGACAACAATCTCGAAGGACCTCTCGCGCAGGCCGGTCTCGGCCTGATGATCGACGTCGGCGAAAACGCGGCGAAGACGTTCGTGTTCCAGCTCCGCCCCGAAGTGAAGGTCCGCTACGACTGGGCCGACTCGCCCAATCACGACGACTTCCACGACTACATCGCGAATCTCGGCTTTGCATTCAACTTCGGTCCGGCGCCGTATGTACCGCCGCCTCCGGCGCCGCCCGCACCGCCGCCGCCGCCCCCACCGCCTCCGCCGCCGGCTGATTCGGATGGCGACGGCGTACTCGATCCGCAGGATCAATGTCCCGGAACGCCGCGCGGTGTCGTGGTCGATTCGGTTGGCTGCCCGCGCAAAGGCTCCGTGACGCTGCACGGCGTGAACTTCGAGAACGACTCGGCAACGCTGATGGCGACGTCGCGGCCGATCCTCGATGAAGTCGCTGCGGACCTGAAAGCGCATCCGCGACTCAAGGTCGAACTGGAGGGCCACACCGACAGCGTGGGCTCGGCCCAGTACAACCTCGGCCTGTCGCAGCGTCGCGCGGATTCAGTACGCGACTACCTCATCGCTCAGGGAGTGAGCGCCTCGCAACTCACGGCCAAGGGCTACGGCGAAAGCAAGCCGATCGCCACGAACGACACCCCGGGAGGTCGCGCCGGCAACCGCCGCGTCGTGATGTCGGTGACGGACAATCCCGGAGACGTCGAGGTCAAGGGCGAGGAGAAGTTCTTCTGATCGACTGACTGCTGTTCGGCCAACTTGGAATACGGCGGATGCATGGGCATCCGCCGTTTTTTTTGCTGACTCAGAATCCGAAAGAGACCTTGCCGAACAGGACCCGGTCGCGCGGATCGTAGTATCGCGCGTCGTAGCCGATCTGGAAGTTGGCATCGGTCAGCGACAACGGCGGATCCTGGCCGAACAGGTTCAGAGCACCGACCGTGATGTCGATCGAGTCCGTCACGGCCCAGGTTGTCTGCCAGTCCACCGTGAGGTAGTCATCGACACCCAGGCGGACGTCGGCCGTCAGGCCATTGAAGTTGCCGGCATCATCGATACCGTCGACCGTCGTCAGCTTGTCGCGATAACCGCTCTTGTAGTTGAAGGTCAGCGTGTTCGAGAAGTTGCCGATGTCCAGGCCGGTGATCAGGCGGCCGGTCCAGCGGAACGCCACTTCATCCAGCTCGAACGAGTAGTCGGCAATGTTCTCGTAGTACGCCCCGCCGTCTTCGAGCTGCGCCTTGCTCTTCATCATGTACGTCGCCGCCAGCTGGGCGCGGAACGTGCCGATGCCCGTCTCCCAGTTGCCGAGCGCATTGATGTCGATGCCGCTGTAGTACTCCTTGCCGGTATTGAGGTTGGTCTGGTTGTAGGCGACATAGGTCGTACCGGTACCGATGTCGAAGAATGTCGTCCATGCATCCGGATACTGGCCCGGATTGGCGAAAGCCTCGCCCTCGTCGATCTGACCAAAGGCGTCTTCGATTCCGATCCACCAGAAGTCGGCGCCGATCGAGAACGAGCGCATCGGCTCATAAACGAAACCCAGGCTCGCCTGGCGAGATTCCTCGGGCTTGAGGTCGGCATTGCCGCCGGCGAACACGTCGTACTGCGTCTGCGGTGGTTTGCACACTGCGTCCAGGCCACTGGCGATCGCCGCGAGTTCGGCGGAGCAGTCGTAGTTGCTCGCCGTCACGCCGTAGGACTGCAGAGAAGCCCGCAACTGCGGAACGGTCGGCGCATGAAAGCCGGTTCCGTAGGAGCCACGGATCAGGAAGCTCTGGTTCGGGGACACCTTGAAGCTCGCCTTGTAGTTGGTCGTGTCGCCGACGTCGTCGTAGTCGTCATAGCGAACGGCAGCCGTGAGCTCCAGCCAGTCCACCGGAGACACCGAGACTTCAGTGAAGGCACCGAACACCGTGCGATCGGCGTTGTACGGAACTTTCGCCGCCGCATCGCCGAAACGCTGATCGCCCGTGCCTGGACCGCCTGCGGCCGGTGTACCTGCCACCGGATCGTCCAGGTTGGCTTGTGCGAATTCGCTCGGCCTGGAACGGAACTTCTCCTTGTAGTAGCTGAGGCCGGCAGCGAACTGCACGGGATTGCCGTTGGGCAACGCGAACAGCTCTCTCGATGCGCGCGCCTCCGCGGTCTGCAGACGCGACACGCCGCCATCCCAGTAGCCCTTGTAGTTGATGGCATCCAGTGCCGCCTGGCCTTCGGGTGTCTGTCCGCCCGGGCCGGTGAACGGATCGATGAGTCCGCTGGCCAACGCGTTGTTGAAGGCAATCGCGCCGGGATAGCCTTCGATGTCGCCTTTCACGTCGCTCTGCGACTGCGTGAGGGCGAAGTTGTAATCCCAGCCGGCGAGCTGGCCTTCGATGCCGGCAGCGGCCTGATAGAAATCGATCGTGTCTTCGCTGATGCGCTGGCCGAGATCCGCGCCGCGATAGAACACGACCGAATCGTCCGTGAACATCGGCGTGCCGTCGTCTTCGGTGAGCGAAGCGAGATACTGATTGAACACGGGCGAGCCGGCGGTGACCAGCAGATTTCCAGGTACGGACGCGATCTTCGAAATCGATTCCGTCCTGGAATAGAGCGCATCGACGAACACATTGTGCGAGTCGCCCACCTTGAGATTGAACGAGCCGTTTGCCGTCTTGCGCTCGCGCTCCGGATAGAGCTGGATGTGGGGGACATAGTCGAAATAGCACGCACGATCGACGGGCGCCGAGCCTTCGGGGCATGTTCCGTTGGCCAGCAGGGCAGGACTGACCAGTTCTCCCGCATCCGTGGTTGCGTTGCCGGGAATATTGCTCGGCGAGCCGTTGAAGTACGTCCAGCGTTGGCCGCCATAGTTGAAGTTGACGATGGCCGAATCCGCGAAATCGCGGTCGACGGCCTTGAGCTCATCGCGCTTGTCCGCGGCAACCGTCACGAAGATGTTGTAGCCGTCCGACTCGTAATCGCCGAACCCGGCCGAGATGCTGGCTCCGCTTTCGCGTGCGCCATCGCTCGGTGCGTAGTAGTTCGCAGAGATGTCGCGATCCAGTGTGTTCTTCTTGGTGATGAAGTTGACGACGCCGGCCACGGCATCCGACCCGTACAGCGCCGAGGCACCATCCGTCAGTATCTCGACTCGTTCGATGGCGGCGATCGGGATCGCATTGAGATCCATCGCCGCAGCAAAACCGGTGAGCGTCTGGCCACCGAATTGAGCGAGGCGTCGGCCATTCAGCAGTACCAGCGTGCGGTTCTCGCCGACGTTGTGCAGCGATACGCCGGCGAAGCCGAAATTCGACGCGCCGATGGTCGAAGCTTCCGGCGTTGCTCCCTGCATCGAGGGCAACCGCTGAATCAGATCCACGACATTGGCGGCACCCGTCTTCTTGATGGCCTGCTCATCGAAGACCTGGACCGGCAATGAGGTCTCGCCCTGTACGCGACGTATCGCCGAACCAGTGACATAGACGGTCTCGATGGATTCGGATTCCGGAGTCTGCGCATGAAGCGGTTGCGCGAAGGCGGCTGCAGCGCTCGAAAACAAAACGCAGCGCACGGCGCGCGTCACTGAGTTGCTCGCCAACATCTGAAATACCCTCCTGCGAAATGGGGCGTGGATCGGAGGGCGGAACGACGCTGGATCAGGCTCCGCCACTCGCAGCAGTCGTTGCGGAATTCTTCGCAAAATGATTCCGGCAACGTCCTGATGTGGCGCGGAACGTACACCGTTGCAGCGGCGCGAAATGTGCCGGTGTTGAAAAGCAGCAAAAGAAAACGATCTGGGGGACGCTATTGCGTCAACGGTGCAATACGGGTCTTTGCTCGTCGCGACATGACAACGGATGAGGCGATCAGACGCTGCTTGCATACTGAACAGCCGCTCGAAGGCGGCTCGACGCAAGAAGGATCCTCGGGAGCACGCCGCGCGACTTGCCGGAGGACGCGCACTGTATTCAAGCAATCATTCAGATTCGGCGCCGCGGGCCATCGGAAGTGCGGATGGTGTCGCGGGTTCGGCGATGGGCACACAAAAAAGGCCGGCCCTTGCGGACCGGCCTCAGTGTCATTGCTGACTCTTCGCTTCGATCAGAACTTGTAGCTCAGCTCCATGTAGTAGAAGCGGCCAATCGGATCGTAGTCCGCGATATCGCGGCTCTGATTGCCTTCCGACTCGATGAACACCGGCTCCTCGTCGAACAGGTTGTTCACGCCGACGGACAGGCCCACGTCGGAGCCCAATGCCGAGAAGTCATAGCCCACACGAAAATCCCACGTCATGTAGCTATCGATCGGAGCGTACGGCTCGCCGAACGTCGCATCCTTCAGTGTCGGGATGTAGGAGGCGTTCAGACCTGCCGTCCAGGTGTCGTTGGTCCAGCCGAACTGCGCAAAGACGCGGTAGTCCGGGAACAGGCCATAGCTGTCGTGGTACACGCCCTTGAGGTCGATCACCGGTTCCGCAGCGGCCGGCTTCAGGTCGTAGCTAAACAGGAACGTGGAAATGATCTGGGCCGAGAACGTGCCCGCCGAGTTGGTGTCCCAGGCATACGCCACCTTCAGGTCGAGACCGTCCTGATCGATACCGGAGAGGTTGGTCAGAGGATTGGTCAACCAGACGGTGTCGCCGACCGCAGAGGAGATTTCGCCAGGCGCAGAAATGGGCGTGCCCGTACCGAAATACAGTTCGCCTGCCGCCGACACGCCACGACGGATCTGATCCGCATACAGCGAAGCAGGTCCAAGCGCCTCGACCGACTGCAGGATGATGGCGTCATCCAGATCGTCGACAATGTCTTCTTCCGAAATCGACCAGTAGTCGACAGTCACCTGCAGGCCATCGAGTGCGCCTTCAGGCCGCCAGTCGAGGCCGACCGACCAGTTCTTCGAAGTCGACGGATCGAGTTCCGTGTTGGAACCGCTCTGACCGCGATACTGAGTGGGTGTATCGACATCCTGCTGGCCGTCGCCATTGGCGTCCCGTGGCGTGCCATCTGGGTTGTAGCGCAGCAGCTGCTGGTTCGCAGTGAAGCCCTGGCCGGCAGGGCCGAACAACTCGAACAGCGTCGGTGCAGTAAACGACTCCGAGTACGTCGCGCGAACCGCGAAGGATTCGCCCAGCGGCTGCCACCGCACCGTGACCTTCGGCACGAACTCGCTCGAGGTCGTCGAGAACGTTTCATACCGGCCGGCGAGCGACAGGTCGAGGGCGTAGAAGCCAGGCAGGTTGAAGTCCGGCGAAAAGACCGGGATCAGTGCTTCGGCATAGTAGCCCTCGCGATCCTGCGATGCATCGAACGGAGCGGTCGGCGTGGCCTGGAGCCACAGACCCTCGCGCGAATTGCGATCGTTCGTAAACGACAGCGATTCCTTCATCGTCTGGGCGCCGACGGCCAGCTTCACTGCACCGGCAGGCAGCGAGAACAGGTCGCCGTAGACCTTGGCGTCGTACGTCGTCAGTCTCGACACGTAGTTCTCGAACGCCTCGCCCTGGAAGCTCTCCAGCACGCCAGGGGCCTGCTCGCGGGCAAACGGGTTGTAGCTGTTGTCGGCGACGGCCTCGAAATACGCGTTCGCGTCGATGAGACCCGGATTACGGTGGTCGCTCTCTGCCCGGTTGTAGTCGGCTGCGACTTCGTACTTCCACGAACCGGCGATGTCGCCGCGCAATCCGACTACACCGCGCCAGCCCAGCGTTTCCGTCTCGTACTGCCGCGGGAAGGCCTGGAAACGATTCGTGACGACGACGTCCTGGTTGAACGGGTTGTTGGGATTGTCCGCTTCGACCAACCCGCTGACGGGCTGCGCATTCAGCTGCGACCACGACTTCGTGTTCGAAACCAGCGCATCACCGAACACTTCGACGTAGTTGTTGACCGTGTGGCTGAAAGCCGCCATGGCGCTCGTGCGCTCGGACCCGATGATCATGGTGGGCTTGCTTGCGAGATCGAAATAGCCGGCGTTGGTCGCGAGCGGACCCGAATAGCCGGCAGCATCGTGCGAGGTGATCGGCAGGTTCAACGAACCATCCGGCGCATTCAGGCTCGGATCGAGGTAGTAGAAGACCTCGTCGGCATCGCTTTCCGGATCGTAGATCGAACCGGCAAAGCTGTTGGTTCGATAGATGCCACGGCCCCAGTCTCTGTCCGCCTGAAGCAGAGGATCGCTCTTCTTCCATTCGGCTGAGAACGTGATGCTCGTATCTTCGGAGTTGGTACCCGCGGTGAAATACGCGCTGCGTTCCTTGTAGTCGCCGTCCTTGTCGAAGCCGTAGCGGCCGCCTACCTGAACACCCTCGAAGTTGTCCTTCAGGATCATGTTCACCACGCCACCCACGGCATCGGCGCCGTAAGTCGCCGACGCGCCGTCTGCGAGGATTTCGACGCGGTCGACCGCGGACACCGGGATCATGCTCACGTCAGTGAAGTTGAACCCGCCCGATGCAGCGACCGGAGAGACCGCCGCACGGCGACCATTGATCAGCACCAGTGTGGAACGGTTGCGCAGCGAGATCATCGAGCCGCCATTCGTGGCTCCCGAATTGACGTTGCCATTGTCCGAACCCATGTTCAGACCACCGTAAAAGAACGGCACCGATTTCGTAAGAACGTCGAGCATGTCACCCGACACGCCGGTAGCAGCGATATCGTTCGAGGTCATGACCGTGACGGGCACGCCCGGGGCCTCGAGGTTCATCGGAATGAGCGAACCGGTGACGACGACTTCCTGAATGATTTCCTGATCGGCTGCGTTGGCCGGCATGGCAACAGCTGCTGCCGCACCAGTGAGTAGTGCGTACCGCACCGCCCGCTTGATTACCTTGCTCGTTGACATCAGAGACTCCTCCTGCGAGAGGGATATGCGTTTGTGTAGTGGACTGCCTCGGCAGTCCGCGATTCGTGCGTGGAGTTGTACGGAGGGTTGCTTCGATAGCAACACTCGCGCCCTTCTGCTCCATGCGTGGCGCCGAGCATACAACCGAAAGATTGGCGATTGGTAGTCAATTGCCTTTCTCTACAGCCGCAAAAATCAGAATTTTCAACGCTACTACGGGTTATCCCTGATCCTGTCTCGTTGTATACCGTGTCGTGGTAACAACAACACAAAAGAGTCGTCGCACCGGGCAAAGCAATACGTGCGCTTCTCTGCTGCGAACGCTCTGATGCGAGGCCGAACGCTTCGACGCACATCGCGGGCGGACTGGCTGTTCGTGATTGCTGCCGGCGCGATCCGCTCCGACAATGCACCGCATATGCTGTGCAGATACTCTCTGATCGTGGCATTGCTTCTGAGCCGCATCGCTGCGTCCCCTGCTGACGAAGTGGCCGATCCGGAGGACGCTCTCACGCAGGACACTCTGTTCGCCGCGCCGACCGAGTTCGATCGCGTCGGCCGTATCGTGGCGCCCGTAGTGATCAATGGTCGCGGTCCGTTCAACCTGCTCGTGGACACCGGCGCCAACAGCACGACTTTCTCGACCAGACTGGCTGACGAACTCGGCATCGACTATCGCAACGGTCGCAACATCATCGTGAACGGCGTGACCGGACGCGCGATGGTGCCGATGGCGCTGGTCGAGCATCTGCAGGCCGGTGCCTTGATCCTTCGAGATCAGGAGGTACCCATCGTCGATCCGCGCGTCATGGCAGACGCCGATGGAATCCTCGGCATCGCGGCACTGACCGACAAACAGCTCGTGGTGGATTTCCGTCGAAACCGTGTCTCGCTCGGCAATTCGCGACGGCTGCCCGGTTATCTGATGATCATCAAGGCGAGGCGCCTTCCTGCCGGGCTTCTGGTCGCACCGGCGCTGGTCGGCAGCGTTCGCACCCTCGCCATCATCGACACCGGCGCACAACGGACTCTGGGAAACCGTGCTCTGCAGGCAGCGTTGAGGGGATTGCGCCGGGCATCCGTTACCGTTCCGGTCCAGGGTGTCACTCCGGACATTGCGGAGGGCACGCAGACGCGGATCGAGAACATCGCGCTAGGGCAAGTTCTCGTGAACAACAGCCGCGTGACGTTCGGAGATTTCCATGTCTTCGACATCTGGGACCTGAACGACAAACCAGCGCTGATCCTCGGCATGGACGTGATCGGCCGGGTCGATGTATTCGTCATCGATTTTCGCCGGCAGGAAATCGGCTTCCGCAGTTGAGCCGCCATCGCAACGCAGCATCGGCCTCTTCGCAATATCCTGATACCTAAGCGCTGACGCACATACGATGCTCGGCACTGCCGGATCCTGCCGGCTTGTCGTGACCGCTCCGGGCATTCTTCGTGGCCAACACTCTCAGAGTCCTCGTTACCGGCGCCACCGGCGCGCAAGGCGGTTCCGTCGCCAGGCATCTGCTATCGACGGGTCGTTACAAGGTGCGGTGTCTGACGCGCAATCCCGATTCGAGCAGTGCCATGGCGCTGCGACAGGCCGGCGCCGAAGTCGTGCGCGGCGATCTGAACGAGCCGGTGTCACTGCGACCCGTGGTGCGCGACTGCGATGCCGCCTTCGGCGTCACCAACTACTGGGAACACGGCGAACGCGAGTTCACGCAGGGCTGCAACCTCGTGGATGCGATCCGTCACAGCAATGTGCAGCACACGATCCTGAGCACGTTGCCGCACACGCGGCTGCTCTCCGGCGGACGCCTCGAAGTGCCGCACTTCGACAGCAAGGCGCGCATGGAGGAATACGCGCGGGAAAAGGAGCTGCCCGCGACGTACCTGCACGTCGCGTTCTACTACGAGAACTTCCTCAGCTACTTCCCGCCGCGGCGCCAGCAGGACGGCACGTACGTCTTCGGTTTCCCGCAGGGCACGACGCCGCTGGCGGCGGTCGCGGCGGCCGACATCGGCGGCATCGTCGTGGCGATCCTCGGCGAGTCGTTCTGGTATCGCGACAAACTCGTCGGCGCCGTCGGCGACGACCAGCGCGCCGACGAATACGCGCAGATCATGGCGCAGACGCTGAACCGCAAGGTGGAGTACCGCTATATCGATCACGATACCTTCGCCGCGATGCCGTTCCCGGGCGCCGCCAAACTGGCGAACATGTTCGAGTTCAACCGGCTCTACATTCCGAATCGCAAGACCGACCTGGCCAAGTCGCGCGAACTCTTTCCCGAAATCCGCAGCTTCGATCGCTGGCTGCGCGGCAATACGGCGGCAATGCAGCGCGCGCTGGATTCGTGATCCGGCGTGGATCGGCTTCTTTCTGTAGGTCAGGCTTGTAGGTCAGGCTTTAGCCTGACTCCTTAGAGCCGGCTGAAGCCGGCCCCACAGGAGGAAGAGCGGATCACGCCACTTCCTTCTTCCACCGCTCCCCGAGGAATTCCCTGAGAATCCGTGCCGTGTGCGACTTGCTGCGGATGCGGATCACCTCCTCAGGCGATCCTTCGGCGACGATCTGTCCGCCGCCGTCGCCGCCTTCGGGTCCCATGTCGATGAGCCAGTCCGCTTCGGCCATGACATCGAGATTGTGTTCGATCACGACCACGGAGTTGCCCGCATCGACCAGTCGATGCAGCACGCGAATGAGTTTTTCGACGTCGGCCATGTGCAGACCCACGGTCGGCTCGTCGAGCAGGAACAAGGTTCCGGAGCGAGCAGCCCCCACCCTGCTCTCCCCCGCACGCGGGGGAGGGGAAGAGGCAGCAACCTTCGCCAGCTCCGTCACGAGCTTGATGCGTTGCGCTTCGCCGCCCGACAGCGTCGGGCTTTGCTGGCCCAGCGTGAGATAGCCGAGGCCGACGTCCTGCAGCAGGCGCAGTGCGTGATGGATGCGCGAATGCGCGGCGAAGAATTCGACCGCTTCGTCGACGCTCATCATGAGCACGTCGCCGATGCTCCGGCCCTTGTACTGGATGGCGAGCGTCTCGTGATTGAAGCGCCGGCCGCCGCAGCTGTCGCAGGTCACGCGCACGTCCGGCAGGAAGCTCATCTCGATGCGCTGCACACCCTGCCCTTCGCACGCCTCGCACCGCCCGCCCGACGTATTGAAGGAGAAACGTGTCGGTTCGTAGCCGCGCATGCGCGCTTCCGTGGTTTCGGCGAACAGCCTGCGGATCGCGTCCCAGAAACCGACGTAAGTTGCCGGACACGAACGCGGCGTCTTGCCGATCGGCGTCTGATCGACTTCGAGAATGCGTTCGATGGACTCCCAGCCTGCGATCTCTCTGCACCCCTGCCACTGCGGCGATTTGCGCCGGTCAGCCAGCGCAGCGCGCAGGTTGTCGTGCAGCACATCGCGCGCGAGCGTCGACTTGCCCGATCCCGACACACCGGTGACGACGACCAGCCGCCCCAGCGGCACGCGCACATTCTGTTTGTGC
The DNA here is from genome assembly GCA_937864115.1 of uncultured Steroidobacter sp. Lineage (GTDB taxonomy): Bacteria > Pseudomonadota > Gammaproteobacteria > Steroidobacterales > Steroidobacteraceae > Steroidobacter. The sequence continues at coordinate 53,015 of CALMII010000028.1, forward strand.
AGGTTGTGCAGCGAGGTCTGCTTGACGAGCAGCGAGGGCGTGCGGCCGTTCACGCCACGTCGCGGCGCGAGCGGATGCAGCAGCGGTTGCGACAGCAGCCGGCCGGTCACGGAGTGCGGCGAGCGTTCGAGTTCGGCTGCGGTGCCTGCTGCCACCACGCGTCCGCCGCGCGACCCGGCGCCGGGGCCGAGATCGACTACATAGTCGGCACGGCGGATCGTGTCTTCGTCGTGCTCGACGACCAGCAGCGAATTGCCCTTGTCCGCCAGCTTGTCGAGCGTGTCGAGCAGGATGTCGTTGTCGCGCGGATGTAGGCCGATGGTCGGTTCGTCGAGGATGTAGCACACGCCCTGCAGGTTCGAACCGAGCTGCGCCGCCAGGCGAATGCGCTGCGCCTCGCCGCCCGACAGCGTCGGCGCGGAACGTGAGAGCTGCAGATAGCCGAGTCCGACATCTTCCAGGAACGTGAGTCGCGAGCTGATCTCGGCGAGCACGTCGCGTGCGATCTCCTGTTCGCGCCCCTGCAACTTCAGCTGCTTGAACTGTCGGCGCAGATCAGCGACCGACAGGTCCGTCGCTGCGGTGATCGACTGGCCGCGAAACAGTACGTGACGCGCGACCGGATTCAGGCGTTGGCCGTTGCAGTCGCCGCAGACGTGTGACTCGCCTTCGTACCACTCGTTCCACACGGTTTCTTCGCCGCTCTGCTCCGCATCGAAGCCTTCCATCGCGATGCCGGTGCCGTAGCAGCCTTCGCACCAGCCGAGCTTGGAGTTGAAGGAGAACAGGCGCGGATCGAGTTCGGCAAAGCTGGTGCCGCACGACGGGCAGGCGCGCGTCGTCGAGAACAATTGCACGCGACTCGATGCGAGCACACCGACGACGCCCTTGCCATGTTCGAGCGCCACGCCCAGCGCCTCGCGCAGTTCCTTTTCCGTTTTCGCTGTCGCGGCAAGCGTCGCAACCGGCAGTTCGATGGAGTGCTCCTTGAAACGATCGAGCTTCGGCCACTTGCGCGTCGGCAGCAGTTCACCATCGACGCGCAGATGCTCGAAGCCCTTCTTTGCCGCCCACGCCGCCAGATCCTTGTAGATGCCCTTGCGCGCAATGACGAGCGGCGCCAGCACTGTGACCGTCGATCCCCTGTAGTCCTTGAGGATCTTCGCCGCGATCGCATCGAAACTCTGCGGTTCGATCGCCACCTCGCACGTCGGACAGAACTGCGTGCCGAGCTTCACGTAGAGCAGGCGCAGGAAGTGATAGACCTCGGTCAGGGTCGCGACCGTGCTCTTGCGTCCGCCGCGACTGGTGCGCTGTTCGATCGCGACCGTCGGCGGAATGCCGAAGATGGCATCGACGTCGGGACGCGACGCCGGCTGCACGAACTGGCGCGCATAGGCATTGAGCGATTCCAGGTAGCGGCGCTGTCCTTCGCCGAACACGATGTCGAAGGCCAGCGTCGACTTGCCCGACCCCGACACGCCCGTGACGACCGTGAAGCGGTTGCGCGGCAGCGTGACGTCGATGTTCTTGAGATTGTGTTCGCGCGCGCCGTGAACGCGGATGGCGGCGGAAGACGGCGACTGGCGACTGGCTGCTGGCGACTGGCCAGAATGGGAATAGAACGCGGCAGGCTCGGCGACGGCATCTTTCTGGCCAGTCGCCAGTAGCCAGTCGCCAGCCGCCTTCTCATACTCCCGCAGCGCCTTGCCGGTATGCGAGGTCGCATGCTGCTTCACGTCGGACGGCGCACCGACCACGACGACCTCGCCGCCCGCATCGCCGCCCTCGGGCCCCAGATCGATCAGCCAGTCGGAAGCGCCGATCACATCGAGGTTGTGTTCGATCACCAGTACGGTGTGTCCTGCCGCGATCAGCTGACGGAACGAACGCAGCAGCTTGGCGATGTCGTCGAAGTGCAGTCCGGTAGTCGGTTCGTCGAACAGGAACAGTGTGCCGCGGGGTGGGTCGCTGGCCGCTGGCGACTGGCGGCTGGCCGGAGAGCTGCGACCCTTCCGGCCAGCAGCCAGCCGCCAGTCGCCAGTCGCCTTCTCCGCCAGATGGCCTGCGAGTTTCAGCCGCTGCGCTTCGCCGCCCGACAGCGTCGGCACGGGCTGCCCGAGCTTCAGATAGTCGAGTCCGACGTCGGCCAGCGGCTGCAGCGTCGCCAGCACCTCGGGCTGATCGGCGAAGAATTCGACTGCTTCGTGCACCGTCATGTCGAGCACGTCGGCGATGCTCGGTGCGTTCTGTCCGCCGGCCCGCGCCAGTTTCACTTCGAGAATTTCGGCGCGGTAGCGGCGACCGCTGCAATCGGGGCAGCGCAGGTACACGTCGGAAAGGAATTGCATCTCGACGTGCTCGAAGCCGTTGCCGCCGCAGGTCGGGCAACGGCCGTTGCCCGAATTGAAGCTGAACGTACCGATCGTGTACTTGCGTTCCTTCGCCATCGGCGCAGCGGCGAACAGCTTGCGGATGGCATCGAAGGCGCCGACGTAGCTCGCAGGATTCGAGCGTGTCGTGCGACCGATCGGCGCCTGGTCGACCATGACCACTGCGCCGATGTGCTCTGCACCTTCGATGGCATCGACGCTGCCGGGCGCTTCGGTCGGTTTGCCGAAGTGCTTGCGCAGCGCGGGGTAGAGAATGTCCTGGATGAGTGTCGATTTGCCGGAGCCGGAGACGCCGGTGACGGCGACGAGACACTGCAGCGGGATCTCGACGTCGATGTGCTTGAGGTTGTGCTGGCGCGCGCCGCGGATGCGCAGCATTGAAGTGGAGCCGCGCTGCGCGCGCACCCCCACCCTGCCCTCCCCCGCAAGCGGAGGAGGGGAAGAAACAAGCGCATCGGCAATTCTTTTCCCTCCCCCGCTTGCGGGGGAGGGTAGGGTGGGGGCCTGCCTTTGACTCACTTCCCGCCGCCCCAGCAGATAGTCCGCCGTCAACGACTGCTGCGCCGAGCGCAGCTGCCCCGGCTTCCCATAGAACACGATCTCGCCGCCGCGCTCGCCCGGACCCGGGCCGACATCGAGCAACCGGTCCGCGGCCTGCATCACCTGCGGATCATGCTCGACCACGACGAGCGAATTGCCCGCCTCCTTCAGGCGCTGCATCACGCCGATGACGCGACCCATGTCGCGCGGATGCAGACCGATCGACGGCTCATCGAGCACGAACAGCGTGTTCACGAGCGAAGTGCCCAGCGCGGTCGTCAGATTGATGCGCTGGACTTCGCCGCCCGAGAGCGTGCGCGACTGACGGTCGAGCGTGAGATAGCCGAGGCCGACGTCCATGAGATAGCCGAGACGTCCGCGCACTTCGCGCAGCACCAGATCGGCGGCTTCATCGAGCGGCGCGGGCAACTGCAGCGAATCGAAGAAGGCCTTGCAGCGGTCGATCGGCAGCAGCATCAATTCATGAATGTTGAAGCCGTGGAAATGGGGACTGTCCCCATTTCCCATTTCCCGTCCGCCGAGGCGCCACAGCAATGCGTCGGGCTTGAGTCGCGCGCCATGGCACGTCTCGCAGGGCGTGTACGCGCGGTACTTCGACAGCAGCACGCGGATGTGCATCTTGTACGCCTTGGTTTCCAGCCACTGGAAAAAGCGGCGCACGCCGTACCAGACCTGCTTCGACCAGTTGCCTTCGCCCTCCAGCACCCAGTCGCGCTGTTCCTGTGTCAGCGATTTCCATGGCCTGTCGGTAGGGATGCTCCGCTTGCGCGCGAAACGCATCAGATCGTCCTGGCACTCGCGGTACGACTCCGTCTGCCATGGACGGATCGCGCCGCCTGCCAGTGTCTTGTTCTCGTCGGGAACGATGAGTCCGAAATCGATGCCGATGATGCGGCCGAAACCGCGACAGCTCTCGCAGGCGCCGAGCGGCGAGTTGAACGAGAACAGGCTCGGCACCGGTTCCTGGTAGTGGATGTCGCAGTCGGCGCAGTGCAGGTCGGCGGAGAAGCGCCAGGGGCGTGCTTCTTCAGGCACATGCACATTCACCCTTCCCTGCCCGACTCTCAGCGCCGCCTCCAGCGCCTCGCTCAAGCGCGCCGAATCCTCCGGATCGAAGCGCAGCCGGTCCTGGATCATTTCGAGCGTCACGCTGCTGCGCGTCATTGCCTGCTTCTTGCGTCCCTTCTTTTTCGCCGATGCCTCCACCGGCACTTCGCTTTCATGCCGCGCATGGACACGCGTGTAGCCCTGCTTCTCCAGCAGGCCGACGACTTCGGCTTCGGTGAAGTTGTGCGGTACTACCACCGGGAACGTCACGATGAAGCGCGCGTCCTGCAGGCCCTGCGCCGCCACGCGCGACGCGATCTCCTGCCGGATCGTTTCCGCCGAATCGCGCTTCACGTGCTTGCCGCAGCCGCGGCAGTACAACTGCGCGGCGCGCGCATAGAGCAGCTTCAGGTGATCGTTCAGCTCCGTCATCGTGCCGACCGTCGAACGCGAGGTGCGCACGGGATTGGTCTGATCGATGGCGATGGCCGGCGGGATGCCTTCGATCCGGTCGACCTGCGGCTTGTCCATGCGATCGAGGAACTGCCGCGCATACGGCGAGAACGTCTCGACGTAGCGCCGCTGGCCTTCCGCATACAGCGTGTCGAAGACCAGCGAGGACTTGCCCGACCCCGACACGCCGGTGACGACGATCAGCTCGTTCGTCGGCAGATCGACATCGAGATTCTTGAGATTGTTCTGGCGGGCGCCGCGAATGACGATGGAATGGGACATTGCCTGCGGACCTGACGTCGCTGGTGAGAAAAACAAGATCGGGGGATTGCCGACGTGCAGCCGGCTCGCGCGTCGATTGTAAGCCCGCTGTCAAGCGGCAGCCGGCTCGCAGCGCTATTCAATCGCGAAACACTGTCAGCGGATGGCAGGGTCTGTCAGGTTCTTCCTGGGGAGCGGCTTTCGGAATGGTCAGGCTGAAGCCTGACCCACAGGAAGAATTGCTTCCTCATCCTGTGGGGCTGGCTTCAACCGGCCTTCGGAAATTGTCAGGCTGAAGCCTGACCTACAGGAAGAATGCTTCCGGCTCCTGTGGGGCCGGCTTCAGCCGGCCTTCGGAAATTGTCAGGCTGTGACCGAAGGGAATCCCGCGGGAAAGCCTGACCCTTACCCATTCGCCACGAGCGGCGGCAACGGGCAATGCAGTGCGGCGCAGACGGTGCGCAGCAGTTCGGCCTCGGTCACGGCCAGACGCGCATCGTGACTGACGGTCCGCACCAGCCCTTCGATGAGCTGTTCCTTGCCGGCCGGGACGAGCTGGTCCAGACGACTCAGCGCCTGATCGAGCTGCAGTGGCCAGTTCGGCGCGACCGCGTAGGCCGGTCGCTCCCGCGGCAGCAGCTGATGAATCCCCGCCTCGTAGGCGCGGCGCGCCTCGATCTCGCTCTGATGTCCATGATGGGCAAGCACCGAGAACAGCACCTGCAGCTCATCGGTCACCGCGTTGAGCGCCAGACGCCCCGCCCGGCCGCGCGGATCCAGATCATCGCGCAGATGCACCTGCGCCAGTTTGCGCAGCACGTAGGTCTGCAGGGACATCGCGCCCTCCCGCTGCAGCATGCCGTTGAGACAGGCCATCAGCCGCATGCGCTCATCGCGCGTGAGCTGTCGCAGCGCCGGGAACGCATGCATCAGCACCGGCATGCGCTGCTGCGGCTGCAGCGCATCGACCTCGCCCTGCAGCGCCACCATCGCATCGGTCACCTCCGTGCCGAGCTGGCGCGCGATGAACGTGCGCTGGCGTTCGCGTACCGGCGGCTGCGCATCCAGCGCGAGCGCCAGGAACAATGCGCGCGCCGTTGCCGGATGCCGCCCGGCGACGGAGAGCGCCTCGGGCAGCGATTGCCGGATTTCCTGCGCCATTTCCATGTGCAGCGTGCCCGGATTGCCGACCAGATTCGCGACGGCGCCGGCCGCGGCCGGAATCGCGATCATCGATTCCAGCTTCTGTGCCGCCGAGATCGCCTCTTCCGCCGCCGATTCTTCGACGGCCTGCCGCTGAGCAGCGAGTCTGGCGCGCATCTCGGAGAACTCGTGCGGACTGAAGCGTGGATCGATGGCCTTGAGCCGCTCCTCGAGCGCCGGATGGGTCGCGAAGAATCGCGATACGCCCGGTGCGAACAGCATGTGCGCGACTTCCTCGGCCTCGGGATTGCCGATGCGCGAGCCGGCCTCGCCGGCGCCGATCTTCACCAGCGCGCCGCGCAGCCCCAGCGGATCGCGCGTGAACTGCACGGCCGACGCATCGGCCAGCGATTCGCGACTGCGCGAAACGGCCGCCTGGATCAGGCGCCCGAAGAACAGGCCGATGTAGCCGACCACCAGCACCACCGCAGCCGCGAGAAGAATGAAGGCCACGCCGCCGCCCTTCTTGCTGCCGCGGCCGCGCGGCGCGAACCGCAGCACCGTGCGCGCGATCAGCGCAATCACCAGCAGCCCGAAGATCAGGCCCATCAGGCGCACGTTCAGCCGCATGTCGCCGTTGAGGATGTGGCTGAACTCGTGCGCGATCACGCCCTGCAGTTCGGCGCGATTCAGGGTCGTGAGCGTGCCGTGCGTCACGGCAATCGCCGCATTGGCGGGATTGTGTCCCGCGGCGAAGGCGTTGATACCGGACTCCTGTTCCAGCAGATACACCTCGGGCATCGGTACGCCGGCGGCGATCGACATCTCCTCGACGACGTTGAGCAATCGCCGCTGCAACGGATCGGTCGTGTCGGGCGATACGCGCACTCCGCCCAGCGAGCGTGCGACGACACCGCCGCCGCCATTCAAGGTCACGGTCTTGTACAGACTCGACAGCCCGATGACGCCGACCACACTGAGCGTCGTCACGATCACGATGCCGGGATGCGCATGCAGCCACTGCGCATTGGGAAACGTCAGTCCCGCCGAACCTGGCTGCACCGACGCCAGCACCGTGAACAGCACGAAATCCACGGCAGCGACGACGATCACGATCGCAAGCACGAACAGCGCGACCAGCCGTCGCGACATGCGCCGTGCTTCGGTCTGACGTTGAAAGAAGTTCATGGGAGAAGAGGGTTCACACGGAGTTCACGGAGAACACGGAGGTCGGAATAAGAATTTTCCACGGGGGAGGAATGGGAACACGGGGAGCACGGGGACAAGAAAAAGATCTTTTCTGTTCCGAGCCCCGTGTTCCCCGTGTTCCCCGTGGAAAATTCTCTTCTTCCGACCTCCGTGCTCTCCGTGTGAAACATTCCGCTCAGCCGAAGCTGACCTTCGGCACCGCGCGCTTCTCGGCCGATTCGATTTCCAGCAGCTGTGCCGGCCAGAACGCGAACATGCCCGCGATGATGGTGTTGGGGAACACTTCGCGCGTGTTGTTGTAGCCCATCACTGCATCGTTGAACGCCTGGCGCGCGAACGCGACCTTGTTCTCGGTGCTGGTGAGCTCTTCGGAGAGCTGCATCATGTTCTGGTTCGCCTTGAGGTCCGGATAGGCCTCCGCCAGCGCGAACAGGCGGCCCAGCGCGCCGCTCAGCGCGTTCTCGGCGCCGGCCAGCTGCTGTACGGCGGCGGGATTGCCGGGATTCGCGGCAGCGCTCTTCAGGCCGCTCATCGCGGCATTGCGCGCGGTGATCACGGCTTCGAGCGTTTCGCGCTCGTGCTTCATGTAGCCCTTGGCGGTTTCGACCAGGTTCGGAATCAGGTCGTAGCGGCGCGTCAGCTGCACGTCGATCTGCGCGAATGCGTTCTTGTAGCCGTTGCGGGCCGTCACCAGCCGGTTGTAGATCGAGACGAAGAACAGCAGCACGCCCACGACGACGATCAGGATGACCCAACCCATGCGCAGAACCTCCCGTGAATTCCAGTGACGATGAATCTCAGCCTGCCAGCGCCGCAAGGATACCGGAGTCGCGTCGGGTCCCAAGGGCCTGCCGGTCAAAGACGCCGGACGTACCGGCCAACGGCTGTTGCGAACCGGTCGCCGGCTCCTCTTCCTGTGGGGCCGGCTTCAGCCGGCCTTCTGAAGAAGTCTGGCTGAAGCCTGACCTACAAAGACCCGATGGCCGACTGCAGACGCTGCGCGACCGCGCCCGAATCGATCTCCTGCTGCAACCACTCGTTCACACGGGTAACCAGCGCCGCATCCTGCGGCAACAGAATCGCCTTGTCGCTTTTCGTAAAGGTCGACGGCGTCGCGCGGCACAGCACGCCCGGCCGCTTGTGCGCCTGCAGGTCGACCTCGACATCGTCCGTGACCATCACGTCCGCACGCCCAGCCGCGATCTCATCGAAGATGCTGCGATTGTCGGGATGGACCACCAGCTGCGCCTGGCTCAGACGCTCGCGCGCGAATCGTTCATTGGTGCCGCCCGGATTCACCACGACACGGACTCCGGCACGATCGATCTCTTCCACCGTGTCGAACTCCGCCTGCCGGCCGCAACGGACGACGGGCGTCTTGCCGCCGTGCTGGTAGGGCACCGAGAACGCCGCGACCGCGGCGCGATCCGGCGTGATGCTGATGCCGCTCATGGCCAGATCGAATTTTCCGGCGCGCAGGTCCGGCATCAGCGTCGACCAGGTCGTGCGCACGAACACGGGCTGCAATCCGAGCGCCTGCGCGAGATCGACGCCCATCGACACGTCGGCGCCCCTCAGTACGCCGCCGGCGTCGCTGCTGAACGGCGCGTAATCGCCGGTCATGCCGATCCGCAACACGCCGCTGGCCTGCAGGCGCGGCAGCGATGCGCCGGGCGCGCGACGCAACCGGCCCAGCGCCTGCATGAGTCTGCCCGCTTCCGCTTCGTTCACGGACTTCGTGAACTGGCGTGCAAGATCGCGATTGCGCGCTTCGAAGTCGGCCTGCTCGAATGCCGGCAATGCCAGATACGTCTGCTGCAACAGGCGCGAACCGAGCGCATCGAGCGCCGGACGCAGTTCGCCGCCGAGATCGCGCAGCGGTTCGGGCGGTGACGCACCCTGCTTCCACGACTCGATCCAGCGCATCTGGACAGCGCGGGCGAGTTCGATCTGCAAAGCAAACAGTTCGCGCGCCGAAGCCGGTTCGATGCCGAGCGCGGCCGCGCGCTCGACCGTGGATTCGAGCACTGCCTGCTCGCGGGCAACGTCGGTGATGGGCAGGGACTTCGCGTATTTCCAGGCCGCGACGAACTGCATCAGCTCCAGTCGCTGCGCCATCAGGTCGACGACTTCGCGCGCCTCGCGTTGCGGATCGGCATAACGCAGATCCTCGGCATGCGCGTCGAGGGTGAAAGGAATGAGGACGAGAAGGAGAAATTGGCGGAGCATCGCGCAACGATGCCCGGGGACGCGCCATCGGTTCAAGTGGTCCGGTGAAGCCGCGATCTGCTCTGATCCCCTCCTCCGCGCAGCGGGAGAGGGTTAGGGTGGGGGCTCTTACTGTACTGTGGGGCCGGCTTCAGCCGGCCTCTTTTCAGAAGTCAGGCTGAAGCCTGACCTACAGCAACCCCCGGTCCCCCGCTGCGCGGAGGAAGGGACGCGTTGTTCGGCCTCATCTCAAGCGTTCAGCGCTCAAACAGCGCCAGCCCCACAGGACTACTTGCCGATCGGCGACACCATCTCGAGCAGGCGGCTGAGCAGCGACGGCTTCAGGCCTTCGACGTCGAGCGATTCGCGCTGGCGCGGAATGTCGTTGAGATGCAGCTTGAACTCGTCTTCGATGTCCGAGGACACGAACGCATACATGGGCGCAGAACGCGCGGCGGCGCGCGGAGCCGGCTGCGGGGCGTGGGCCTGTGCAGCACTCTGACGAACCTGCGAACCGGCGGCGCTCATCGAATTCTCCCTGCTCATTGAATGACGATCGGCGGCCAGCGTAGAGGATTGTGGCGACGCGCCGCGTGAGCTGAGTCACGTTCGCAGGCCGTGCAGCGAAGCGCAGACACTGGTCACGTCGTCGCAGACTGTGGCATGGTCTTTCGGCGCGCAACAATCGCGCACAACCGACAAATTATGTTCAGCCCGCGTCGCCAGAAGCAGACTTCGATCGATCGTTCGCCGGCAATTCGTGCCGGGTGCGCCCTGCTGCTCGCCGTCACGCTGATCACCGGCTGCTCGAAACAGCCACCGGCATCGAGCGAGGACGACTGGTCGCTCGATCCGGCCAATACGCTGCGCGCAGCGATCAAGGCGGGCGGCATCGACACCACCTACACCGCGCAGTTCGACGGCACGCAGATAAAACGCATCGACGAAGTGCGCAGACTCGATGCGGACAGAGCGGCGAAGGGCTCTTACGAATTCAATGGCGCGCGCCTGATCCGCTATCGCGGCGACGCATTGCGCGACGCGGCGGACATCGAACTGCAGTTCGACATGCACGGCGTGCTGCTCGAATCGAAAGGCGCGAGCGACGAAGAAGTGGCGGCGATCCGCGATCGTGCGTCGCTGCTGCGCAGCCTGGCGCTCACGCGCCGCACGACGCAATCACACGGCGGCTGACGCTTCCAGCGGCAGCGAGATCTTCACGCTCAGGCCGCCGCCCGGACGATTGCGCGCGCGCACCCGGCCGCCGTAGAGATTGATGATGCGCGAAGAGATGGCGAGTCCGAGGCCCGTGCCGCCGGAATCGCGATCGCGCGATTCGGCCACGCGAAAGAACGGCTCGAAGACGCGCTCGAGATCGGACTCGGGAATGCCGGGGCCGTGGTCGTCGATGTCGATGTGGATGTCGCCGCCGGCGCCGGCCATGGAAACCTCCACCGCCGTGCCGCGATCCGTGAAGCGCACGGCATTGCGCAACACGTTTTCGATGGCGCTGCGCAGCAGGTCGTGATCGGCGCCGATGGACACCGGCGGACCGGGCTGCCACTCGACCTGCTTGTCCACCGCGCTCGCTTCCAGCCGCGCATCTTCCACGACCTCGCTGATCAGTCCGGTGAGATCCAGCGGCGGCCGCGGCAGGCTGTGTTCGACGACGCGCAACTGGGAAAGCTGCAACATTTGTCCAATGATCGTGTCGAGCCGTTCGGCTTCGAGTTCGATGCGGTCGAGCTGGCGCGGCAGATCGGCGCCTTCGCGACGCGCGAGGCCGAGCGCGACGCGCATCCGCGCCAGCGGCGAACGCAGTTCATGCGACATGGCGCGCAGCAGCGCCTCCTTCGAGGCGATCAGGGTGCGCAGATGATCGGCCATGGTGTCGAAGTCGCGCGCGAGCACGCCGAGTTCATCGCGGCGGCGCGAAAAATCCTCGCCGACGTGCGTGTCGAGATTGCCGGCCGCCAGCGAACGGGCGCTGGCCTGCAGGCGCACGACCGGCTTGCTCACATAGCGGGCGAGCAGCCAGCAGACGATGCCGCTGACGACCAGCGCGAAGGCCAGCAGCAGCAGACGCACGTCGGTATCGCGCAGCGCCGAGACGGGCCAGTCGGCGGTGTCGATCATCACCGTGTAGACGGAGCCGTCGCGGTCGGTGAACAGCGGCGTGAGCAGCAGCGGATCGTTGCGGCGGCTCGGCACGACACCGACACCGAAGAAGCCGGCTTCGCGCATGCGTCGTGCATAACCGCTCAGGGCGCGGGGCAGTTCGCGATCGAGGATGTCTTCGCCGTCCTGGCCGACGACGTAGATGCCGCGGCCCGGATAGCGTCGCTGCACGTCAGCGAGCCAACGTTGCATGGCGGGTACGCCGCCAGCGTACAGCGCAGCTTCCGCATCTTCGCCGAGCTTGCGGATGCTGATGCTCTGCACCTGGCTGAGCCGGTACCAGGCGACGCCCGCCGTCGACAGCAGCACGAGCAGCATCGCTGCCCAGAACGACAGGAAGATGCGGAGAAACAGGGTTCTCACGATGCCTGCTCGGCCCGGGCTTCCGCTGCGGAGATAAGGACGTAGCCCGCGCCGCGGATGCTGCGGATTTCCGGCAGGCCGTTTTCGCCGAGACCCAGCTTGCGGCGCAGGTTGCTCACGTGCGTATCGATGCTGCGGTCGTAAGGCGTCAGCCGCCGGCCCAGTACGCGTTCGGTCAGCGATTCGCGCGACTGCACCTGGCCGACCGCGCGCATCAATACTTCGAGCAGCCGCAGTTCCGTGCCGGTCAATCGGATCGACTGGCCCGAGAGCGTCACATCGAACGTCGCCGGATCGAGCCGGATCGGTCCGACACTGACGGGATGGTTCGGCGTATCCGGTTCGCGGCGCGAGAACCGGCGCAGCACCGCGCGCACGCGCGCCACCAGTTCACGCGGATTGAAGGGCTTGGCGAGGTAATCGTCGGCGCCGAGTTCCAGGCCGACGATGCGATCGACGTCGGCGCCGTGCGCCGTGAGCATCACGACCGGAATCGACAGCGAATGCCGCAGTCGGCGCAGCACTTCGAAACCGCTGAGCGAGGGCAGCATGACATCGAGAATCACCAGATCGTACGGCACCGACTGACCCGTCAGACGCGCCAGCGCCTCGGCGCCGTCGCGCACCAGCGAAACCTGGAATCCTTCGGCGGTGAGGTACTCGGTCAGCATCTGGCCGAGTTCGCGGTCGTCATCGACGATCAGCAGGGAGGCAGGAACTGTCATACGGCGCGATCCGGCGGTCAGGCTTGGACGATCGTTGGAATAGTAGACGGGTCGCGCCCGCACAGCCGATCCGCCGCGCAGGCCGCTGCGACCTTCGCACAGCGATTTCGCCCAAGCTGCCAAGAATCGTCAAGTCGACCCGCGCCGAATTCCCTGCTGGATCAGGCCCTCAGGCAACGACGCGGCGAAGCCGGGTCGTCGCCAATTCACCGACTCGCAGTGCACAAAAAGCACACTCGGAATCCGCAGCGACAGGCGACCGGCACCGGAACTGCGCTCTGCGACGCAGCGTTCGAAAAGGGAACGCAATCCATCCGGCGTTCACCGCACAGGAGATACACCATGAGAGCGCTAATTACCGTTGTCAGTGCAACGTTGCTGTCTGCGGCCGCGATCGCCGGCGGCGACAAACATGCGGCGGCGACGTTCGAATCGCTGGACAAGAACGCCGACCAGCAGATCAGCAAGACCGAAGCTGCGGCCGACAAGCATGTCAACGACTGGTTCGCCGCCGCCGACACCAATGGCGACGGCTACCTGAGCAAGTCCGAATTCGCCGCGAAGGAAAAGCCGAAGTCGTAAGCGGCGATGCAACCGCAGCCAGGGCCCCGAAGCGCGCAACCGCTCCGGGGCCTTGTTCTTTAGCTTGCATTGAAGCTGGCGCCTGCGGCCCAATGAAGCCGCAAGCGTTTCGCGGAGTGCGTCGATGCCCCTTCCCTGGCTGCAGATCGTCCAACTGGTGCCGTCCATTCTCGATGTGTCGCGCGAGCTGCTGCGTAAGTCGCGACAGTTGCCTCCGCCACCGGTGAATGCGATCGAAGGCGGCAACCCCGACGCCGCGCGCATCGCCCGGCTCGAAGAGAACGAACAGCGTCAGGCCGAACTGATCAGCCAGATGGCCGAACAGATTGCACAGCTGACGCGCGCCGTCACGACGCTGCACAAGCGCGCCATCTGGCTCACGGCGGGCATGAGCCTGGCGATCGTCGTGGCGGTGATTGCGCTGGTCCGGTAGGAACCTTCTTTTTGTGGGGCCGGCTTCAGCCGGCCTGAAAACAGTCAGGCTGAAGCCTGACCTACAGAAGAATCCGATCCCCTACTGATTCTTGGCATTCTGATACAGCCCCGCGACCTTCGGCACCGTCGCCTGCAGATCGCGGATGCGCGATTCGCTCGACGGGTGCGTGCTGAAGAACTCCGACTGGCTGCCGCCGAGCTTGCCCATCTTCTGCCACAGCGAGATCGACGCGTTCGGGTCATAGCCGGCGCGGGCCATCAGCTCGAGGCCGATGCGATCGGCTTCGGCTTCCTGCTCGCGACTGTGCGGCAGCGTGAACGTGACGGCAGCGACCTGGTCGGCCAGTGCCATCGTCGAGTCGCCGGCCCCCGTGGCGATCGCGATGCCCGCGAGTGCGATCTGCTGGGCATACGCGCGCGACAGGCGTTCGCGCGAATGCTCGCGCAGCGCATGGGCGATTTCATGGCCGATGACGGCGGCGAGTTCGGCGTCGGTGGCATTGAGCTGATCGATCAGGCCGGTGTAGACCATGATCTTGCCGCCGGGCATGCAGTAGGCATTCACGTCGTCGGTGGTCTCGACGTTCACTTCCCACTTCCAGTTGGCGGCGTCGGGACGAAAGACGGTGGTCTGCGGAATCAGTCGCCGCGAGATCGCCTGCACGCGGTCGTACTTCGCCTTGTCGGCGTTCAACGCGCCTTTCTGGCGGGCCTTGTCGAGTTCCTGCTGATAGGCGACCTGCGCGCCCTTCTCCACTTCGGCCTCGGAAACCAGCATCTGCTGTTTGCGCTCGACGCCGATGGCGCCGGGCTGCGTGGTCTGCACGGTCTGGCAGGCGGCGGCCAGCACGGCCACGCCGACGAGGAGGAGTTTCTGAAGTACGCGCATACCGTGGCTCCGACCGTTCTGGCGGAAAAACGCTCCGTTGCGAATGGGGTTCCTGTCCTTCAGGGCGCAGATTCGGATTTGGTTTCGGCCGGATTGCCCGTGACCACGAACCGCGCCAGCCGCTTCGCCTGATTGCCGACGACTTCATCGACGATCGGCGCCCAGTCGGCCAGCGGCCGGTCGGCAAAGCCGCCGACGTTGTAGGTGACGGTGATGCGCGAGCCGCCGCCCGCCGCCTCGACCTGCCAGGTCAGCGCACCGGTGACGCCGAATTCCTGCAGCGGTCCGAGTGCACCGATCATGCGCAGGGTTTTGGCCGGCTGGGCATAGACGACGTGCGCGTGTTCGATGCCGGCGTAGAGGCTGAGCTTTTCGCAGAAGCAGCCGCGTGCGACCGGATCGAGACTGAGATTGCGCGCGTCTCCCGAATACGTGTGCTCCGGATCCCACCACTTGCCGATGTCGGACAGCGCGGCCCACACGGTGGTGGGCGGAACGCCCGCGGCTTCGACGACATGACGCAGATTGAAGCCGTTCGGTGCGGCGCTGACGATTTCTGCGTTCGTGACCGGCAGGATGCCGAGACCCAGTACGACCGACAGTCCCCATCGACACAGACTCAGGCGAAGCATGTGATCCTCCCGCTGCATTCTGATTGCGCCGGCTCGGCGGCCGGGGGCGGAGGATAGCGGAGAGAGGCGACTGGCTGCTGGCAACTGGCCAGAAACGGAAGTCTCGGCTCTGGCCAGCCGCCAGTCGCCAGCAGCCAGCCGCCCCCAACTGCGGTAGCCTTGCCGACCTTCCGGCCGCTGCCGCGTCACATCGAGGGAAAACCCATGGCACTCACTGAAAAGATCATCGACTACTCGGACGCGGGCACCGCCTGCAAGGGCTTTCTCGCCTGGGACGACGCGCGTCCCGGCCCGCTGCCGGCCGTCCTGATCAGTCATGCGTGGGGCGGACGCCAGGCGGTGTTCGATCAGAAAGCACGCGACCTCGCGCGGCTCGGCTACGCCGCGTTCGCACTCGACATGTACGGCGGCGCACGCACCGGCACCACGGTGGAGGAATGCAGCGCGCTGATGACGCCGTTCGTCCAGGATCGCGCCCTGCTCTCGCGCCGGATCAATGCCGCCGTCGCCGCCGCCAGCGCGCAGCCGCAGATCGATGCACGACGCATCGCCGCGATGGGCTTCTGTTTCGGCGGCCTGTGCGTGCTCGACCTGGCGCGCAGCAGCGCGCAGGTGCGCGGTGTGGTCAGCATCCATGGCCTGCTGAAACCGCCGGGCATTCCGGGCGGTGCGATCGGCGCCAAGGTGCTGGTGCTGCACGGGCATGACGATCCGATGGCGCCGGTCGAGGACGTCGTCGCGTTCGAGAAGGAAATGACGGCCGCGAACGTCGACTGGCAGCTTCATGCCTACGGCCGCACAAAACACGCATTCACGGATCCGGGCGCCAACAATGCCGACCTCGGCCTGCTCTACAACCCGGACGCCGAACGGCGTTCGTATGTGGCCCTGCTGAATTTCCTCGAAGAAGTGCTGCGCTGACATGAAGAAATCCTCCCGGACGGCGCGTCCGAAAAAGCTGCCGCCCCTGCCGCCGGTGACGGAGCGGGAGGCCGAAGACGCCATTCGCACGCTGCTGCGCTGGTCGGGCGACGATCCGCGCCGCGAAGGTCTGCGCGATACGCCGGGACGCGTCGTGCGCGCCTATCGCGACTGGTTCTCCGGCTATCTCAGCGATCCCGCCGACTACCTGCGCCGCACGTTCGAGGAGGTCGAGGGCTACGACGAAATGATCGTGCTGCGCGGCATCGAGTTCGAATCGCATTGCGAACACCACATGGCACCGATCATCGGCCGCGCGCACGTGGGTTACCTGCCGACCAACAAAGTCGTCGGCATCAGCAAGCTCGCGCGCGTGGTCGATGGTTACGGCCGCCGCTTCCAGGTGCAGGAAAAAATGACGGCGCAGATCGCGCGCTGCATCGACGAAGTGCTGAAGCCCCGCGGCGTCGGCGTCGTGATCGACGCCTCGCATCAATGCATGACGACGCGCGGCGTGCACAAACGCGGCGTGTCGATGGTCACGAGCAAGATGCTCGGCGCCTTCCGCGACGACGCGCGGACGCGCGCGGAGTTTCTGCGCTTCATCGAGATCGACGGCTCGGGCTGACCCCCTGTGGGGCCGGCTTCAGCCGGCCGTGACAAAGAGTCAGGCTGAAGCCTGACCTACAAGAAGAGCCGGCGGAAGCCGGCCCCGGGACTTAACACTTGCCCTCATTCGCAAGCTCCCCCATCAGGGACTTGCCTAGTGCCCGCCGCACTACCAGCCGCTGCGTCGATCCGATGTGACGCAGTTCCCACGGACGCGCGCGCTTCCGCCCTAGCATCGACCCAACCCTGATGGAGAGATGAAGCGTGTCGGCAACCCGCCTGCACGCCGGCGGAGTCTGACGGAAGTGAACGCACACGCACGGCCAATCCCACCAGCACGCGCCGCGGGCCGCGCCGAGCACGTTGCGATCGAAGCCACGCAGGACTATCTGGAGACGATGTCGGTCCGTCAGCCGCACCGTCCGACGGTGGCGACCTACACCCTGCGCAGCGCGTTGCGCGGCTGCTCGACCGAGCTGCGCATCCTGCAGGATCACTTCCTCGCCGTTCAGTACGAACGTCCGCGCCAGCCGCCGAAGAAATTCACGTTCGATCTGCGCTTCGCCAATCCGCGACCGATGCGCGTGCGCAAGGTGGCCTGGATCTGCCTCGGCCTGGCCATCGCTTGTTGTCTCGCGACGGCCGCGGCATTCGCCTGGGCGGGCCTCACCGCCGCGACGCTCTGGACCCATCCGGGCTTCATCGGCGGCATCGCCGGCACGCTCGCTGCACTGACCCTGCTGTACCTGTTCCTGCGCCGGACCACCGAGTCGCTGCGCTTCACCAGCGTCCACGGCAACGCCGTGCTGATCGACCTGGTCGGCGGCATCGGCGCGGCAAAGAGCGGCAAGAGCTTCGTCGTCGATCTCATCAAGAACATCACCGCCGCCAAACTCGCCCGCCCGCAGCCGCCGGCGCAATTCCTGCGCGATGAGATGCGCGAGCATCATCGCCTGCGCGAACTGAATGTCCTCAGCCAGGAAGAGTACGAAACCAGCAAGGCAAGGATTCTGGCGTCGTATAGCTGAGAGGAAATTGGAGTAACCGTGACCGAAAGGGAATCCCACGGGGCATGGAACGCATAAAAAGGAATAGCCGCAAGAAGCGCAAAAGGCGCAAAAGTCAGAATCCGATTTGCGCCTTTTGCGCTTTTTGCGGCCATTTTCTTTCGGCTCTTTTTTTCGCGTTCTTTGCCCCGTGGGATTCCCTTTCGGTCACGGTTACTCCGCCTCCGGCCTCCGAAACAGCCGCGCGATATCGATGACGCCCCGTATCGGCAGATGATCCGACGCACGCCGCGACAGCGCGCTGCGATGAGCGCTCACGGACAGCAATGCCGCGCTCGGGCGGACCCAGATACGCGACAGCGAAAGGAACGGCGCGAACGAGGGGAATTCGGCAGGTGTCGGCGGTTCGCCGAAGGTCCGGCGTGCTTCGCGCAGCATCGTGGAGGAGCGATACCACTCGTTGATGTCGCCGAGCAGCAGCGTCGGCAGTTCCGGCGAAGCCTCGGTCAGATGCGACATCAGCGCGCGCCATTGCACGAGGCGTTCGTTGCGGCTCAGGCCGAAGTGGGTCGCGATCACGCGCACCGGCCAGCCAGCCACTTCCACCTGCACGTCGAGCGCACCGCGCGGTTCGAACCAGGAATGACTGAGGTCGTGGCGGCGGACGCTCAGCACGGGCAGCCGCGTCACGATCGCGTTTCCGTACTCGCCCGTATGGCGCACGATGCGCAGGCCCGGCACGGCCTGCATGTTCAGCTCGCGGGCGAAGCGCTCCAGCTGCATCGACTCTTCGTGATCGCCCGGCTGGTTGTCGACTTCCTGCAGCGCGTAGAGATCGCAGTCCAGTTCCTTCAGGACACTCACGATGCGACCGGCGCTGCAGCGTCGGTCGAGACCCACGCCGCTGTGAATGTTGTAGGAAGCGACTGCGAGCGTTGCGGCAGCCTGCCGAGGCGTCGCGGCCATCTCAGGCGGCGCTGGCCCGACCGACACCATGATTCGACGACGGACGTTCGCCGCTCGGCTCCGATCGCATCGCCGCGGCCGATGCGAGCAGCCAGCGACGCACCCACCACGTGGCGACGATCATGACGATCACGACGGCGGCCAGCAGCCAGTAGTTGATGCTGTCGGAATCGTCGATCGCTCCCTGCAGCTGATCGCCGAACACCGTCGCCAGAAGCGTCCCGGGCAGGATGCCGATGCCGGAGCCGACCATGAAATGCCACAGCTTGATCCCGACCGCGCCGGCAACGATGCCTTCGACACTGAACGGTGCGAGCGGCACGAGACGCAGCGCGGTGATGGCGATCAATCCGCGACGACGCAACACCTGAATGATGTCGTTGAGCTTGCGCCCCGCCACGCGGCGCACCGTGTCGCGATCCAGTTGCTGACCGGCGGCGTACGTCACCCAGGCGGAGAACTCCAGCCCGATCATCGCGTACGCAAATCCCATCCACGGCCCGAACGCGACCACGGCGAACAGCGTGATGGGCGAACGCGGAAACATGATCAGGCACGCGGGCGTGTACGCCAGCATCGTGACGATCGGCGCCCACCAGTGACCGCCGAATTCCCGTGCCCAGCCGACGATGCGGCGCGCATCCAGCAGTTCGGAAGCCGGCGTCAGTTGCCAGATGGCGGTGAGGCCGGCCAGCACGGCCGCGACGATCGCGATCTTGCCCCACGCCGGGCCTGCGGCGGGCGCTGCGGTTTCGAGCGAATCGTCGGCGCTGAAGAGGCTGCCGAGTTCGGCGAGGCTCACCGGCCGTTCGGGATCGGCCACGCTCAGTACATTGAGCAGTCCTTCGGGCGTCTGCGCTCCGCCTTCGAGAGCGCGCAGCGTGCGCTGCTCCTGGTGCAGTTCGTCGAGCGCGGCATGCAGCGAATGCGTGCGATCGATGACGGCCTGTACGGCTTCGGGCGCGTGCCCCAGATGTTCGCCGAGCAGCACGGCCCGCAGCCGGCGGATCGCAGTGCGGACGTCGTCGCGACCGTCGGCGGCCATCGTCAGATCGCATTCGGTGTCGAGTCCCATCGACCGGTTGGCGATGTTGGCGGAGCCGATCCGCGCGATTTCGTCGTCCACGATGATGAGCTTCGAGTGGATGTCGATGCACGTGCCCTCGTCGAGCCCGTCGATGTACGGGTACACGACGCGCAGGCGACCGTGGGTGTCGGCGGCCTGCAATCGCTCGATCAGGCGCGTGCGCAGGGCTTCCATGGTCATTTCTTCGAGCCAGCCGTGACTGAGCTTGCGCAGCACCACGACGATCTCGGGTCCGTCAGCCTCCTGCAGTCGCGCTTCCAGCGCGTCGCCGATCTTTTCGGCCGTGAAATACTGGTTCTCGAGATAGATGCTGTGGCGCGCCGCGGCGATCATGTCGATGTACAGCGCCTCGACTTCGCGCTTGCCGCTGTGGCCGTGAACCGGCGGCGAAGTGAGGGAGATGGCGACCGGAACGTCGCGCACGCTGGCCTGCAGATCGTCGGGCCATCGCAAGGCCGCCGCCATCGGCGAGCGCCGACGCCGTGTCCAGGCCATCCGGCGCGCAGCAGCCGGTGGTCGCAGCGTGTCGCCGGTGGCGATACGCCAGCGCTCGCGCACCAGATCGCCCAGCGCGCGCGCCGCGTCGCCCTCGACTGCCATCATCAGATCGTGGAACGGCGGATACGGCGTTCCGTTCGTCACCCGATGCTCATCGTGTGCGGCATGGGCACACGTGTCCCAGCGCCGGCAGGTCAGATCGATGCCGCCGTTGAACGCTACTGCATCATCGACGACGACGATTTTCTGGTGATGCGAGCCACCGGTCGGATGCGTGTTGTCGTAACGGAAATGCACGCGCCGGTGCGGCCGCCAGCCGAGCCCGTAGATCGGCGCCCACTCGCGGTCCATGCCGAAGATCATCGGGTAATCCCAGATCAGGATGTGGATCTGCAGGTCGCGGCGCTCGCGGGCGAGCTGGTTGAGGAAGTCGCCGAGTTCGAGGTCGCAATCGCCGCCGCCGGCGGCACTGCACAGCAACCGTGTGCGACTGTGGAAATCCCAGCCCGTGATGAGGATGGAACGCTGCGCCTTGCGGGCCGCAGCCACGAAGGCCTTGAAGTAGTCGTCGGCATCGACGATGAACGCCGCCTGCGATGCGTTTTCGACGCGCCAGCAATTGCGCCCCGGCTCGAACAAGGAAGGCACGCCCCTGCGAGGCTCCGGATTGCTGGTTCCCGCTGACATTGTCGGGAAAACGCTTCGTCCGGTCGCCGGGTTCCGGCGTCGGTCAGAGAAGAGTTTCACACGGAGTTCACGGAGGCCACGGAGGTCGGAGAAGAAGTTAAGAGTTTCCACGGGGGAAGAAGGGGGACACGGGGAGCACGGGGAAAGAAAATTTCTGTTCCGAGACCCCGTGTTCCCCGTGTCCCCCTTCTTCCCCGTGGAAATTCTTCTCTCTTGATCTCCGGCTCCGTGTGCTCCGTGATCTCCGTGTGAAACTCCTCTCTTCAGTACCCCCGACCCACGTCGACGACGGACAGCATGCGTTCGCCGGCGATGTACCGCCGCAGGTTTTCGCGGGTGACGATGACCTGGGCGTCGAAACCGAGGTCGGAATCGTTGGCGACGTGCGGGGTGATGATGACGTTCGGCGCCTGCCACAGCGGATGATCGGACGGCAGCGGTTCGGGATCGGTGACGTCGAGGCCCGCGCCGGCGATCTGCCTGCGCTGCAAAGCAGCGACCAGCGCGTCGGTATCGACGCTGCCGCCGCGCGCGACATTGATGAAGTACGCCTCCGGCTTCATCGCAGCGAAGAAGGCGGCGTTGAAAATGCCGCGCGTCTGCAGCGTCAGCGGCGCAGTGTTGACGACGAAGTCGGCCTGGCCCGCCAGTTTCGGCAGTTCCTCCGGCAGGCCCACGTAACTCACGAAGTCGGGGCCGGTGCGACCGCTGGCGCGGGTGGCGATCACGTTCATTTCCAGCGCGTGCGCGCGCTTCGCCACTTCGCTGCCGATGCCGCCGAGGCCGACGACCAGCAGGGTCTTGCCCTTCACGACGGCCATGCGTCCGGGCGGCGTGACGCGCTTCCATTCGCGCTTCGCCTGCTGCGGGAGGTAGAGATCGAGCCCGCGCGTGAACGCGAGCGTCATGGCCATCACATGCTCGGCGATGATCGGGCCGCCGATGCGCTGCATGTTGGTGACGAGGATGTCGCGCTCCTTCACGCCCGGCACGGAGACGCAGTTCTCGACGCCGGCGGTGACGAAGTGGATCCATTGCACCGCCTTCGCGGCGGCGATCAGTTCGGCGTTGCAGATGCCGAAGAGTGCGTCCGCGTCTTTCGCCTGTCTGGCGGCTTCGCCCGGTTTCGCGGCAACGAACTGGATGTCGGGATACGCCGCGCGCAGCTCGTCGATCATCCCCGTGACGAAGCCGCCCACCAGGATCTTTTTCGGCTTGCGCCAGCCGGGACGTTCCTTCACCGGCTCGGTGCCCTGTTCGAGCTGGTAGCGCTGGATGATGTCGTCGGCGCTGTCAGCACCCAAGGTGGGCAACGGCACAGCAAGGATCAGCAGGATGACGAGGCGGCTGACGGACATGTGAGCACTCCCGGTTGCGGGGCCGGAGAAGCCGGCCTCTGACTCTTCCTGTAGGTCAGGCTTTAGCCTGACTTCTTCCGAAGGCCGGCTGAAGCCGGCCCCACAGGAAGAAAAAAAGCCTACACCAGCACCCGCTCGATCCCGCCGCTGTTCGCCGCCTTCACATACGCCGGCATCCACTCCTCGCCGAGGATGTGGCGCGCGATCTCGACGACGATGTAATCCGCCTCGGTCGAGGCATCGTCGTTGTAGCGCTTCAGGCCCTGCAGGCAGGACGGGCACGAGGTCAGGATCTTCACATCGCCCTTGAATCCGTCGGCGCGCAGCTTCTCCGCGCCGGCACGCATTTCCTGTTCCTTGCGGAAGCGCACCTGCGTCGCCACGTCCGGACGCGACACCGCGAACGAGCCCGACTCGCCGCAGCAGCGATCGTTCTTCTCGATCTTGCCGTTGACCTTGTCGTTGATGAGCGTGTTCACCACTTTGAGCGGATCGTGCTGCTTGATCGGCGTGTGGCACGGGTCGTGGTACATGTAGCGCACGCCCGTCACGCCTTCGAGCTTCACGCCGCGTTCCATCAAGTACTCGTGGATGTCGACGATACGGCAGCCCGGGAAGATCTCCTCGAATTTGTAGCCCTGCAACTGGTCGTAGCAGGTGCCGCAGCTCACCACCACCGTCTTGATGTCGAGGTAGTTGAGCGTGTTGGCGACGCGATGGAACAGCACGCGGTTGTCCGTGATCATTTTCTCGGCTTTCTCGAAATCGCCCGAGCCACGCTGCGGATAACCGCAGCACAGGTAGCCCGGCGGCAGCACCGTCTGCACACCGACGTGCCAGAGCATCGCCTGCGTTGCGAGGCCGACCTGCGAGAACAGGCGCTCCGAGCCGCAGCCGGGGAAATAGAACACCGCTTCGGACTCGCTGCTGGTGCGCGCCGGATCGCGAATGATCGGCACGTAGTTGCGATCCTCGATGTCGAGCAGCGCGCGCGCCGTCTTCTTCGGCAACCCGCCCGGCATCTTCTTGTTGATGAAGTGCAGCACCTGCTCCTTCACCGGCGGCTTGCCCGTGGTCGCCGGCGGGCGCTTCGTCTGCCCCGCGGCGAACGCGCCGAGCGTGCGATTGGCGAAGCGCTGCGCCTTGAAGCCCCAGTCGATCATCGCCTTGCGCGTGAGCTTGATGGTTTCCGGATTGGTCGCGTTCAGGAACATCATCGTCGCCGCGGTACCCGGATTGAACCGCTTCTTGCCCATGCGACGCAGCAGATCGCGCATGGCCATCGAAACATCGCCGAAATCGATGTTCACCGGGCACGGCGTCACGCACTTGTGGCAGACGGTGCAGTGATCGGCGACGTCCGAGAACTCGTCGAAGTGTCGGATCGAAATGCCGCGCCGCGTCTGTTCCTCGTACAGGAAGGCCTCGATCAGCAGCGAGGTGGCGAGGATCTTGTTGCGCGGCGAATAAAGCAGGTTGGCACGCGGCACGTGCGTGGCGCATACCGGCTTGCACTTGCCGCAGCGCAGACAGTCCTTGATCGCATCCGAGATCGAATTGATGTCCGAGTGCTGCATGATCAGCGACTCGTGGCCCATCAGGTTGAAGCTCGGCGTATAGGCATTGCGCAGATCGCCGCCGGGCATGAGCTTGCCCTTGTTGAAGCGGCCGTCCGGATCGACGCGATCCTTGTAGCGCCGGAATTCCTCGGTTTCCGCATCGGTGAGGAATTCGAGCTTGGTGATGCCGATGCCATGCTCGCCCGAGATCACGCCGTTGAGATTGCGCGCGATGCCCATGATGCGTTCGACGGCGCGATTCGCCGTCTGCAGCATTTCGTAGTCGTCGGAGTTCACCGGAATGTTGGTGTGCACGTTGCCGTCGCCGGCGTGCATATGCAGCGCCACCCATACGCGGCCGCGCAGCACGCGCTTGTGGATGTCCTCGGCCGACTGCAGCACCGGCGCAAATGCGCCGCCGACGAACAGGCGGCGCAGGTGCGAGCGCACTTCGCTCTTCCACGACGTACGGATCGAGCGATCCTGCACCAGATCGAATACGCGCAGGTCCGGCTCGTCTTCAAGGCGCTTCTCGAAATCACCACGCAGCGGTGCGAAACCGAGTTCGCTCAGGCCCCCCAGCGCGTCGCGCAGCGGCGTGTCGAGGTTGTCGTACATCCACTGCCAGCGAGCGCGCGCCGTCGCCAGTACCTGCTGCGCCTGTTCCTGCCGGTCGCCGATCAATTCCTGGCGCGAGGCGCGCTCCATGTCGGGATCGTCGACCTTGCCGAGTTCCAGTTCGCCGGCGAAGTATTTGTCGAGTTCGTCGATCGTCTGCAGCTTGTTCTTGAACGACAGCTCGATGTTGATGCGCTCGATGGCGTCGGTGTAGTCGCCCATGCGATCGAGCGGAATCACCACGTCTTCGTTGATCTTGAAGGCGTTGGTGTGGCGCGCGATGGCCGCCGTGCGCGAACGGTCGAGCCAGAACTTCTTGCGCGCATCCGCGGCGACGGCGACGAATCCTTCGCCGGCGCGGCCATTGGCGAGCCGCACGACTTCGGAGGTCGCACGCGCCACGGCATTTTCGTCGTCGCCGACGATATCGCCGATCAGCACCATCTTCGGCAGCGTGCCGCGCTTGGATTTGGTCGCATAGCCGACGGCGCGCAGGTAGCGCTCGTCGAGATGTTCGAGGCCGGCGAGCTGCACGCCGGTCGTGCGTGCCTCGCGGTCGAGGAAATCCTTGATCTCGACGATGGACGGAATCGCAAACCGCGCGTGACCGAAGAACTCCATGCACACCGTGCGGATGTGCTTCGGCATGCGATGCAGCACCCAGCGCGCGGAGGTGATGAGACCGTCGCAGCCTTCTTTCTGCACGCCGGGCAGACCGCCGAGGAATTTGTCGGTGACGTCCTTGCCGAGTCCGACCTTGCGGAAGCTGCGGCCTTCGATGTCGATGCGCGCCGTATTGATGACGCGCGCGCGGTCCGGCGTCTCGCGACCGTCTTTCCAGACCAGATCGAACGAGGCGACCTCGACTTCGTGGATCTTGCCGCGGTTGTGGGCGAGGCGCGTGACTTCGAGCCAGTTGCCTTCCGGATCGACCATGCGCCACCAGGCGAGGTTGTCGACCGCGGTGCCCCACAGCACGGCCTTCTTGCCGCCGGCATTCATGGCGACATTGCCGCCGACGCACGAGGCATCGGCGGAGGTCGGATCGACGGCAAAGACGAAGCCGGCTTTCTCGGCGGCATCGGAGACGCGACGCGTGACGACACCCGCTTCGGTGAAGATCGTCGCGACCTTGTCGGCGACGCCCGGCAGGTCGGTCATTTCGACAGCATCGATGCGCTCGAGTTTTTCCGTATTGATGACAGCCGACATCGACGTGAGTGGAATGGCCCCGCCCGTATAGCCCGTGCCGCCGCCACGCGGAATCACGGTGAGTCCGAGTTCGATGCAGTCGCGCACCAGCGCGGGAATTTCGGTTTCCGCATCCGGCGACAGCACGACGAAGGGAAATTCGATACGCCAGTCGGTGGCGTCGGTGACGTGCGAAACGCGCGCGAAGGCATCGAAACGGATGCAGTCCTCGCGCGTGTGCCGCTCGAACAGGCGCCGCGCGCGCTTGCGCAGCGTGGTGACGCGATCGAACTCCGTAGCGAACGCTTCGACGGCGGCACGCGCGGCCGTCAGCAACTGCCCGACCTTGGTGTCACGCTCGGCATCGGCCGGTTCGCGGCGGCGTTCGACTTCGTTCAATCGATGATGCAGCGCCTCGACCAGCAGCCGGCGGCGTTTCGGATTGTCGATCAGGTCGTCCTGCAGATAGGGATTGCGCTGTACGACCCAGATGTCGCCGAGCACTTCGTACAGCATCCGTGCCGAACGGCCGGTGCGACGTTCGCTGCGCAGTTCTTCCAGCACGTCCCAGGTCGACGCGCCCAGCAGGCGGATGACGATTTCGCGATCCGAGAACGAGGTGTAGTTGTACGGAATCTCGCGCAGGCGCGCCGGCACTGCGGGGACGGGAACGCGTTCCGCCTCGATGGGATCGAGCGGCAGGGACAGGTTCAGCAAGGGAAATCTCGCAACTTGGGACAACCGACGCGCGAATTGTATATCAGAGGGCTGCTGGCGACTGGCTGCTGGCGACTGGCCAGAAGAAGAAATCGACAGCGAATTCTGGCCAACCGCCAGTCGCCAGCAGCCAGTCGCCGCTTCGCCTATATTGTCCTAACAAAATTGCATAAGGACCGCCCGTGAACATCGAGCTGACAGCCCTCGAAGCCCGTGTCATCGGATGCCTGATCGAGAAGGCGCTCACGACCCCCGATCAATACCCGCTGTCGCTCAACGCCCTCACCAACGCCTGCAACCAGAAAAGCAACCGCGACCCGATCATGGACCTGGACGAGCGCACGGTGCAGCAGACGCTGGATTCGCTGTCGCGCAAGCACCTGGTCCTGGACAAATCCGGCTTCGGCAGCCGCGTGCCGAAATACCAGCACCGTTTCTGCAACACCGGCTTCGGCTCGTTGACGTTCAGCCCGCTCGAAACCGCCATTCTGTGCGAACTGCTGGTGCGCGGTCCGCAGACGCCTGGCGAACTCAAGACCCGTGCAGCACGCATGGCGGACGTGAACGAGGTCAGCGAAGTCGAAACGGCGCTGCTGAATCTGGCGACGCGCGAGGACGGCCCCTTCGTTGCGCAACTGCCGCGCGAGCCGGGCCGCCGCGACTCGCGCTACGCGCACCTGTTCAGCGGCGATGTCGACGTGTCCGAACTTCCGGTCGCTTCGGTATCGACGCCCGCGCGCCAGCCGCCGCAGGCCGAACGCATCGAGAAACTCGAAGAACTGGTCGCGGAACTGCGCCGCGAACTGGACGAGCTGAAGTCGAAGCTCGAGTGAGGACAACGAAAGCTCTTCCTGTGGGGCCGGCTTCAGCCGGCCTTTGCACCTGAAGAAGGCCGGCTGAAGCCGGCCCCACAGGAGGAGAGTTTCCCTCTCTCACTTCCCATACCGCCACAACACGCCGAACGACGGCACGAGCGGCAGCCACGAATCGACGTTTGATTCCAGCACCGGATTGCCATCCGTGCCGGTCGCCAGCTGGTACTCGGTGCAGCAGGGATTGCGGTGCGAATAGAGATTGGTGGCTTCGAGGAATACGTCGAGTTCGCCGCGCGGCAGGGCGAACGTGCGAGTGACACGCACATCGAGCGAATTGAAATCGGCATAGCGCACGGCATTGCGGGGACCGACGACCGGTGTGGCGTCCGGCCCGAGCGTCAGTTCGGTGGTCGGCCAGCCGGTGTGGTACGTGTCGGCCAGCGTCACGGCCCACGGACCGTAGGTCCAGGCGATGCCGGCGCTGACCGCGTGTCGCTGATCCCAGCTGCGATACACGTCCGCGCCGTCGATGCGGTCCTGCACCTGCGACCAGGTGTAGCTGAACCAGCCGCTCCAGTGGCCGCTCGGCTGCCAGTTCAGCCACAGTTCCACGCCGTCGGCGCGCGCGCTCGACGGCGCGATGCGCACGCGGTCGAACGCCAGCTCCGGCAGCAGCACCAGCGGATCGAACAGGTTCTCGAAGCGCGGATTCACGCGCCGGTAGTCCTTGCGGTACAGCTCCAGTCGCGCATCGAGCGTGCAGCTGAAGGAATGTTCGATGCTGAGGATCGTGTGATTCGCGTGCTGCGCCGGGTAGAAACGGTCGATGCCGTCTTCGACCTGCAGCTCGTTGATGCCCTGCGACTGGTAGAAGCGTCCCCAGCTCGCGCGCAGCCGCGTGTCCGCGCCCGCCTTGTAGAGCAGGCTGAGGCGCGGACTCCACTGCGCCGAATCGCCGGAACCGTCGTAGATCTGCGTGTCGACGCGCAGTCCGGCCTGCAATGCCCACAGCGCGTTCGGTTGCCAGCGCGTGTCCCAGTAGCCTGACGCCTCGTAGCCGTCGGGATGCAGTTCGACCCGTCGCAGCGTGTCGATCGGCGGCGAACCGGCGAACGGATAACCGGCGTCGAACGACACGTCGGCGTCGTATTCGTACTCGGCCTGGAGCCGGCGTACTTCCGCGCCGAACCGATGCATCAGGTCCGCCGTGCGCCACTCGTTCTCGATCCGCAGACCCGCGACATCGAACGACCGGTCGTCGCGCACGCTGCCGATGCGCCGGCCCGGATCGTTCACTTCGCCGCGGCGTTCGTCGGCCACGTGAGTCCACGACAGGATCGCGCGGCTGGACAACGATTCCGACCACGCATGATCCAGCGTCGCCCACAGATAACCGTTGCTCGATTCGTCCTGCGCGCGCTCGGTGCCCTCGGAGCGCACGGCCGTGATCCGGTCATGCGACAGCAATGCGTTCAGCGCGCCGCTCGTCGTATCGCTGAAGCGCCAGTCGAGTCGCGCGAAGCCGTCCGAATAATCCGGCTTGCCGAAGTCGTTCTCGGCGAGCTGCGACAGTTCGCCGAGATTGCTGCGCCGTGCGGAAACCAGCAGCCGGCCGCGATCTTCGGCCAGCGACGCTGCCGCCAGCGCGCTGGCATGAAACAGCGTCAGGCCGAGTTCGTAGTAGCGCGCCGGCGCCGGGCGCACGGACCGCGCATCGACGATCGCGCTCATGCGATCGCCATAGGGCGCAGGAAAACCGCCGAAATACACGTCGATGCCGTCGATCAGGCGCGAATCGAGCAGGCTGACGGGACTCAGATAGTTCTTGAGATGGAACGGTTCGTAGAGCCGCAGGCCGTCGAACAGGATCGCCGTCTCGTTGGGAACGCCGCCGCGGATCGGCCCGATGCTGGAGAACCCGTTGACCGCGGCGCCCGGCAAGCGCTGCACGGCCTGCAGGGTTTCGTCGCCGAGTCGCGGCAGGTTCGTCACCTGCACCTGGTCGAGGAAGGCGTGCGAGCCTGCGATCTCGGTCGCCAGTGCGTAGCGGCTGGTCTGGACGACGACTTCTTCGAGCGGATCGCGCGCGACGGTGCGGGCGACTGTGCCGTTATCCGCAGCGGCGGGCGGCGGCATGCGCACGACGGCAAACGTCTGCGGCGCAACTTCGGTAAGCGCGAGTCCGTGCGGTTTCAGGATCTCGCGCGCCAGCGCCACGCCCGAATCCGCGCCCGGCTCCGCGGCGATGCGCAGGTCGTCGGGCACGATCTCGTTGTTGTAGATGAAGGTCAGCCCCTGCCCGCGCAGCTGTTCGAGTACGTCGGCGACGCTCCTGCCGATGAATCCGGCCGCGATGGCCTGGACGCCAAGGAACAGCAGCAGCCATGCGCTGCCCGACACACAGGTCGGGCGCCATCTGCGGCTGCATGAGGAGCGATCGAACAAACTGGCTGCCCGGACTGACTGCAAAGGTTGCACATGGAGGGTTGCGACTCACGGCATGGTAATCAAAGCGCGTTCCTCAGGCATCGGCGCATCCGCCGTGGCACGCAGGCTGCCGCGGAATCCCAGCCAGTAGACGCCGGCACACACGCTCCACGCGATCATCGCGCTCCACAGATCGTGGGACAGGAAATGCGCGCCGCGCGACTGCTGCGCGAAGCCGAAGATCAATCCGGTCGCCATGCTCGCCGCGAAGCCTGCGCGCGCCTTGCGGCGATCGACGTCGCGAAAGACGAAGTACAGGGCCATCAGCGCATAACCGGAACCGGCATGCGCGGCCGGGAAGCAGTGCGCGGCGCGCAGCGCATCCGGTCGATCGGAAAACAACGGCACGTACGGAAACCGGCCGCCGAAGGACAGCAGATCCCACGGACAGTCGACGTTGGTGAAGTGCTTGAGCACGCCGACGATGCCGACGCTCAGCAGCACGGCGATCAGGAAATAGGCGGCAGTCCGGCGCCAGTGCCGCACCGGTTCGGCGATGAAGGTGGCGATCCACATCGACAGCACCGCCACCACGACCGAGCGAACCAGCCACCCGCCGCCCGTGTGCAGCACTGCGTTGGTCCACGCGCTGTGCGCGCCGAGCCAGCGTCCGGTGTCGGCATCGAAGAACAGCCACCGGGCGATGCACGCATCGGCGTCCGTCGTCGCGAACACCGCGGCCAGTACGACGAATGCCGCCAGCGGCCCGCGCAGGGCACGCCACCAGCCGTCGATGGGACTCATTCGCAGGTCGATCGCATGAATTGCATGAATGCCTCGCGAGGATCAGAAGGAACGGCGGGTCTGGATCAGGAACTGCACGCTGTCGATGTCATCGCCGCCGTCGAGCGGACAGGCGATGTCGATGTGCAGGACGTTGCCGAGGCCGGAGCGCACGCTGCCCAGGCGCAGGCCGATGCCCACGTCGCGCAGCCAGCCGAGCGACGGCTGCGCATACGGATCGCTGCCCCAGGTGCGTCCGGCATCGAAGAACACGGCGGCGCCGACGTTGAACAGCTTCAGCGGCTGCCAGCGCGTGTAGAAGCGTTCTTCGAGCGTGACGAGCGCGCGGGTCGTGCCGGCCTGGTAGCGCAGCGGATAGCCGCGCAAGCCACTGTCGCCGCCCAGCAGGAGCTGTTCCTCGGGATCGAGCGCGGCAGCGAAGGACGCCGTGGCCGCAGCGAACAGCACGCGGCGCGGCGACTGGCGCAGGTAGTAGCGCCCGCCGAGTTCGAGCAGGGCGTCGTGCAGTTCGCCGTCTTCGACACGTCCGTGAAATGTGCTCTTGTAGACGAGGTACCGGTCTGGCGCCGGCTCGAATCCCGCCTGCGCCGAACCGCTCAGCATCAGCGCATCCCGGGTCGAACCGAGCGCCGTCGAGGCATAGCCGGCTTCCAGTCGCGCGGACCGGCCCAGGTACAGATCCTCGACGCGGCCGATCTGATCGAGATTGCGCGTCTTGCGGTACTGATCTTCGATCAGCTCGATGCCGAACCAGGGATAGTTCAGCGCCCGGCGATCCGGCACGGCCGCGACGCTCGATTCGAGTGGAGCGAAATCGCGCAGCTCGTAGCGAATGCCCGCGAGATAACGGCGCGTCCAGCCGTCGCGCAGCCCGTCCGACCAGCCTCCGCCGATCTCGAACCTGCGTTCGCGCATCGAGAACTGATCGACGATCTCGCCCAGCGAGTATTGCGATCGGGTCGATGTCGCATCGTCCGCGGCGGCGGTGAAGCTCCAGCGCGAATCGAGCGAATAGAACGGCCGCGACAGCGACAGCGATTTCTCGCTGCCGTCGCTCAGATCACCGTACGCCACGCCGAGCCGCCACCAGCTGCCGAACAGATGCGGATCGCGATAGCCGAAGCGCCAGGCCTGGCGATCGACGTCGCTGGATCGCTCCGCCGAAATCTGCTTGCCGAGGCCCAGGAAGTTCGTGTCCTCGAACTCGACGCTGGCGCTGTTGGCGCCGCCCTGCCGGCCGAAGGAGATGCCCGGGCTCATGGTCCAGACGTCGCGGACGCGCACCATGACGTCGACGCTGTTGTCGTCGTTGTAGCGCAGCGGTTCGATGCTGGCGTCGCCGAGATAGCGCTGCTCGCGCAGCAGGCGCGCGGATTCTTCGAGCGTGCGCGGGTCGTAGACGTCGCCGGTGTGGAACAGTAGCTGGTCGGCGATGGTCTTGACGTGCGTCGCGATGTGCAGCGCATTCGCCAGCCGGTAGGGCGCGCTCAGAGGATCTTCTTGCTC
Source organism: uncultured Steroidobacter sp. (assembly GCA_937864115.1). Taxonomy (GTDB): domain Bacteria; phylum Pseudomonadota; class Gammaproteobacteria; order Steroidobacterales; family Steroidobacteraceae; genus Steroidobacter. The sequence goes on from CALMII010000028.1 coordinate 84,864, forward strand.
GAAGACATCGTCGACCAGGATCTGGATGCGACCGATGCGCGCGCCCTCGTGCAATCGCGCCGCATCCTGCGCGTCATCGTCGGCACGCGCGAGGTCCGCCAGAATGCAGAGACAACAACACACCGCAACCGCGACATGCCGTGGCTTCATGACTCTCACCGCATCGTGATTCGTGAGCGACGCGTCGGCGTCGCGAGTGGTTACGCGTGTTGGACGCAACCGCTGTCGCGGAACAATCGCGCGGCGGGAGAAGGACGGGATGGGGGTTTCTTCTTGTGGGTCAGGCTTTAGCCTGACTTCCGGAAAGAGGCCGGCTGAAGCCGGCCCCACAGCAAGAGAGAGGTCCCCACCCTGACCCTCTGCTGCACATGGATGTGCGAATGCCGCGAGCGCATGGATGCGCGGGAGCGGCCCCCGCTACGCGGAGGAGGGGATCAGAGCTCGATGCGAATGGAATCCGGCGTCTGCGCGTGCCGGAACGGCGTCGTGGCGAGCACGGCGGCGAGCGCCTGCTCGGGAGGCAGGTTGCTGACGGAGCCGCGCAGGATCATCTGCTCGGCACGCGCCTGCACCTCAGGAGTCGCATAGGCGATGCGCTTGCCCGTCTCGCGCCCGACCCAGTCGAGAAATTCCGCGAGCGGTTTGCGTTCGATCGCGAACACCGGCGCGATGCCGGCGGCCCATTGCCAGCGCGCATCCTGCGGCGAAATCGCCTCGCGCTCGATCTCGCCGGCGCGCGGCACCAGCAGTTGCTCGCCGGCGGTGCCGGCATACGTCTGGCCCGCGCGTTCGATCTCGACGCGCCCTTCGCGCACGCTGACGGACAGGCCGGCGCGCAGCGTGCGCAGTTCGTACTGCGTACCGACGTGTCGCACGGCGCCGTAGAGCGTGTCGACCACGAGCGCAGACACAGGCGCGGATGCCGGCTGGCCGGCGTCGACGTAGAGCGCGCCGCTGTCCAGCGCAATGCGATCGCCCGCCTGCAGCTCGATCAGCGAACCCGCATCGATCCGCACGGAGAGTCCATGCATGTCCAGTGCGGCGCGCGTTCCTTCGTCGGTTCGCAGCATGACGCCCTTCGCGAGCGGCGCGCCCGGCAACACGGCGTGCCACTCCTCGCTGCCGTCGACTGCCAGCTGCAGTGCGCCCTCGACGCGCGCGACGGTTGCGATCGGCTCGCCCGGCGAGCGCAGCGGCTGGAAGACGAGTACCGCGGCAACGATGCCGGCCGCCAGACCCGCGGCGACGCCGTAGGCAGCGAAACGACTGCGACGACGGCGCCGCACCGCGTCGCGCCATTCGCCGTACACCGCCTGGCGCACTTCGTCGACGACGTCCGCGGGCGGCATTTCGCGCGAACCGGCCGCACGCAGCAGCCCTTCGAGTGCGGCCTCGTCGTCTGCTTCCGGTTTGTCGATACGTTCGTTCATGGGTCGATTGCGCTGCTACGAACCACGCATTCCTGCCAGTACATCCGCCGCCGTGGAGCCGAAAACCGTTTCCAGCGCTTCGCGAAAGGAAACCCGCGCACGCGCCAGCATCGATTGTGCCGCCGTGTGCCCGATGCCCAGCATGGCGCCGATCTCCTCGACCGAGTGCCCGTCGACATACTTCCACTCCAGCACATCGCCATAACGCCCCGGCAGACGATCGAGGACGCTGCGCACCAGCCGCCGCGTTTCCTCGCTGCCGTAGCGATACGCGGGCTCATCCTGCGGCGGCGCTTCGATCGCCTCCAACGCCGCGCGGATTTCCGGCGTGTCCTCGATCGGTACCACGCGGCTGGCGTGCCGGCGCTGTACGCGCAGGTGATCGACGATCTGGTTGCGGCAGATCTGGCACACCCAGCTGAACAATGCGGCATCGCCGCGATAGTTCGGCAGGTTGCGCATGGCTTTCACGAGCGTGGCCTGGACGACATCCCGCGCGGCTTCCGGATCGTTGCCGATCCGCGGCAGCGCAAAACGGTAGACGCGCGGAAAGTAGTCGTCGAAGAACACGCTGAACGCGCGTTCCTCGCCGGCCAGCATGCGGCGCACCAGTTCCCGATCGTCTGCCAAGAAAACCACCTGAAGAATCCGACCGCCGTTGGACGCTGCCGGCCGGGCCGATCAATCGCGCCCTCTCCCTGTGGGGCCGGCTTCAGCCGGCCGGATAAGGCGTCAGGCTAAAGCCTGACCTACAAGCCTGACCTGCAAGCCTGACCTACAGACAGAAGCCCGCCCCACAGGCGCATTGCACCGCGATGCCGCGGACGCCGCCATAGGCATGAATTCTTCGTAAGAAACTGGATTCGGCCGCGGGCGTCACCAAACTTTCCGTACAGCGATGCGTCTGACTGGACGGAGTCGGAACCTGCGGGTTTCGGAACACATCGATCAATCCATTTTTCGCGGAGACACGAATGGTCGCGCACAGGGTTCGGGCTTCGGTGTTAGTGGCGGCAGTCGGCTTCTCGCTCGCCGCCTGTTCGCAGGATCAGGTCGCCGCCGGCATCGCAGGCAGCGGCCTCGCGGCAGCCGCGACAGAATCGGCTGCGGCGGCACCCATCAATCTCAGCGGCGCCCTGCCGGATTTCACTTCGCTCGTCGATCGCTACGGCCCGGCCGTCGTGAATGTCGCGGTCATCGAGAAAGCCGAGCCGGTCGCCAATTTCCCGGAACGCGGCATGTCGCCGAACGATCCGTTCTATGAGTTCTTCCGTCGCTTCGGCGGCGGCCAGATCCCGCGCGGCAATCCGCAGCCGGCGCGCGGCGAGGGCTCGGGCTTCATCGTCAGTCCGGACGGCTACATCCTGACCAATGCGCATGTCGTCAACGGCGCGTCGAAGGTCACGGTGAAAATGACCGACCGCCGCGAATACGAAGCGAAGGTCGTCGGTGTCGACGAGCGCACCGATGTTGCCGTGATCAAGATCGAAGGCAAGAACCTGCCGACGGTGAAGCTCGGCGATGCATCGAAGCTCAAGCCCGGCGAATGGGTCATCGCGATCGGCTCGCCGTTCGGCTTCGAGAACAGCGTGACGGCCGGCGTCGTCAGCGCGACGTCGCGCTCGATGCCCGGCGAAGCGAACTACACGCCGTTCATCCAGACCGACGTGGCCGTGAATCCCGGCAACTCGGGCGGTCCGCTGTTCAATCTCAAGGGTGAGGTCGTCGGCATCAACTCGCAGATCTACAGCCGCACCGGCGGCTACATGGGCCTGTCGTTCGCGGTGCCGATCGACGTGGCGAATCATGTGAAGGAACAGCTCGTCGCCAACGGCAAGGTCACGCGCAGCCGCATCGGCGTGTCGATCCAGGAAGTCGATGCACAGCTCGCTGACTCGTTCGGGCTCGATCGTCCGCACGGCGCACTGGTCGGCATGGTCGAAGCCGACAGCCCGGGCGACAAGGCCGGCATCAAGGCCGGCGACGTGATCCTGAAAGTGGACGGCAACGAGATCGAGACGTCCTCGCAGGTGCCGGCGCTCATCGCAGAAACGAAGCCTGGTACGCCGGTGAAGATCGAAGTCTGGCGTGATGGCAACAGCAAGGTACTGACGGCGCGCCCGGAAGAGATCAAGGAAGAAGGTCCGCAGGTCGCCTCGCGCGGCGGTGCGGACACCGATTCCGCCAGCAAGCTCGGCCTCGCCATCCGTCCGCTCGCACCGGAAGAAAAGCGCCAGGCCGAAACCGAAGGTTCGATCCTGGTCGAAGACGTGGACGGCCCCGCAGCGGATGCCGGCGTGCGTCCCGGCGACATCATCCTCGGCGTCAACGGCACGCGCGTGAAATCGGTGCAGGACCTGCAGAAGGCCGCGAGCAAGGGCGGCAAGGTCGTGGCGCTGCTGATCGAGCGCGACAGTGCACAGATCTTCGTGCCGGTGCGCGTGGGCTAGAATGGCCTCCATGCACCTGCTGTTGATCGAAGACGACCTCGAAGCGGCGGAATATCTCGTCAAGGGTCTGCGCGAGAACGGCTATACCGTCGAGCACAGCGCGGAGGGTCGCGACGGCCTCGCCCGCGCCACGCAGAATCGCTACGACGTCATCATCGCCGACCGGCAGCTGCCCTGCATGGACGGCTTGGCCATCATCGGCGCGCTGCGACAGAAATCCGACCAGACGCCGGTGCTGATCCTGTCGGCACTCGGCACGGTCGACGACCGCGTGCATGGACTCAAGGCCGGCGGCGATGACTATCTGACCAAGCCGTTCGCGTTCTCCGAACTGCTGGCACGCATCGAAGCACTCAATCGTCGCAACTCGTCGTCGGGCGCCGAGACCCGCCTGCTGCTCGGCGACCTGGAAATGGATCTGCTGAGCCGCCGCGTCACGCGCGAGGGTCGCAACATCGATCTCACGTCCAAGGAATTCCAGCTGCTCGAATACCTGCTGCGTCGTCCCGGCCAGATCGTGACGCGGACGATGCTGCTCGAAGGCGTCTGGAATCTGCACTTCGATCCGCAGACCAACATCATCGACGTCCACATGAGCCGGCTGCGCAACGCAGTCGACAAGGGTTTTTCGCGGCCGCTGATTCATACGGTGCGCGGGGCGGGGTATGTGTTGAAGGATGAAGCCTGATCCTCTCTTCCTGTGGGGCCGGCTTGAGCCGGCCTGTTTAGGAGTCAGGCTGAAGCCTGACCTACAGGAAGAAAGGCCCGCGCAGGTATAGTTGCCGTCCGCATGGCAACGCCCTCGCAACCACCCAGAAAATTCCGTCTCTCCACCGCGCGTCTGTCGGCGCTGTTCGTGGGCATCTTCGCCGTCGGCATCGTCGTCCTGCTGACGGCCGTCTATGTCCTGACGGCGCGCGTGCTCGATCATGAAGTCGACGTCCAGGCCGAGGTCAATGCCCTGCTGGACGAATACCGGCGCGGCGGCATCCTGCAGCTGATCGAGAACCTGCACCGGCGCGCCGACAACTGGGGTCGCACGGGTGCGGTGTACCTGCTCGTCGACGCGCAAGGGCGCCGCATCGCCGGCAACATCGCGGGCTGGCCATCGCACATCAGCACCGGCGACAAGTGGATCGAATTCGAGATCGACGCGAGCGAGCACGGCGGCGTCGTGGCGCATCCGGTGCGCGCGCAGACCTTCCGCCTGCCCGGCAATCGTGCGCTGCTGGTCGGCACCGACATTCTCGAACGCAAGCGGCTCGCCTCGCGCCTGCGCTCTGCCATGATCTGGGGCACGGCGCTGTGTCTCGCGCTCGCCGTGCTCGTCACGTATGTGTACAGCCAGCGCGTGCGACGCCGCGTGGCGGCGGTCGCCAGCACCTGCGACACCATCATGGCCGGCGAACTCTCCGAACGGCTCGCCATCGAAGGCGCGCACGACGAGTTCGACGAACTCTCAGCGACCGTCAACCGCATGCTCGATCGCATCGAGCAGCAGACCAGCCTGCTGCGCACGACGTTCGATAGCGCAGCGCACGATCTGCGCGCGCCGCTGTATCGCGCGCGCGTGCGCATCGAAGAAGCATTGCAGCATCGCGGACTCGCCGCCGATTCGCGCGAGGTGATGGAAGCGACGCTCGCCGAACTCGATCGCGTGCAGCGCACGCTCGGCACGCTGCTGCAGATCGCGCAGGCCGATGCCTATTCGCGCGAACTGCCGCTGGAGGAAGTGGATCTGGCCGTGCTCGCGCGCGAGATCGTCGACCTGTACCAGCCCGAGGCCAGCGAGCGATCGCAGTCGCTCATCTATCGCGGCGAGCAGCACGCGCTGCTGCGCGGCAACCAGCAGCTGCTCGCGCAGGTGCTGGTGAACCTGGTCGAGAACGCACTGAAGTACGTCCCGCCGGATGGCCGCGTCGAAGTCGGCGTGGAGTCGACGGCCGAGACCATCACCCTGAACGTCGCCGACAACGGCCCCGGCGTTCCCGCCGAAGACCGCGAACGCATCCTGCAACCCTTCATGCGCCTGGAACGCGACCGCAGCCAGTCCGGCAGCGGCCTCGGCCTCAGCCTCGTCGCCGCCGTGATCCGCCTGCATCGGGGCACGATGGAACTGCTCGACAACCAGCCGGGACTGATCGTGCGGTGCCGATTGCCGCGGGAGAAGAATGAGAGGCCGCAAAAGACACAGGACGAAATTGGCCGCAAAAAGGCGCAAAGAACACAAAGCGAATGAGAAAGGACTTCCTGTTCTGACTTGTGTCTTTTGCGCCTTTTCGCGGCCATTTCCTCCTCTCGATCACCGAACCGCCACATCCTCGACATAGAACAGCTCGCACGCGCCCGCGCCGGTGTCGTTGCGCGTGAGCGAGGTGTTCCAGGTATAGCCATCGGCGCGGCTGACGTTGACGAGGTAGCCCTGTAGGCGCACGACGTTGCCGGCGCGTACGGAGTCGAGCTGGTCGCGTACGCGCGCGGAGCCGGGGATCAGGTGCATGTTCGCGGCGCCTTTGAGCGCGGTGGCGAGATCGATGGCGGCTTCGTCGGGATAGATCGTGAAGAAGCGGCTGCCCTGCGTGATGCGGAAATGATCGAGCACGGCGCTGTCGGACATCGGTCCCCAGCCGACGGCGAAATCGATCGGCGAGAGTCTGGCGCCGCCATCGACGCGATAGGTTTCGACGGACAGCACGCGCGCGGTGATGTCGTAATTCGCCTGCGGCGCGACCTGGAACTCGCCCACGCTGAACGGTGCAGCGGTCGTCGGCGTCTGGAGGGGTTCGTCGGGCGCCAGCACGCCCGGAGCGCGTTCGATCGGTCGGCCGGAGAGCATGCCGGCGACGCCGAAGCAGCACACGATGATGGCGAGCAGCGGTTTCCAGTGGTCGAGCAAGCGGAAGTCCGGTCGTGGGAGAGGATCGACGCTAGCGCAGAAACGACGATGGGGATGTTGGGTGGGTCACAGGAACGGCCCCCACCCTGCCCTCCCCCGGCGACCGGGGAGGGGATCAAGAGGCGGGCTCTGTTTCTTCCCCTCCCCCGGTCGCCGGGGGAGGGCTAGGGAGGGGGCAATCGGAGCGCCTCAGCGCTCCTCCACCTTCACCCACACTTCGAGATCGTTGCTGCGCGTCGCGTACTGCCAGCTCAGTAGGCCGCTCGATTGCGAACTGGCCGATTCGCTGACGCCGCCGAGCGCGATCCATTCGCCGAGCCTGCCGCTGGCCTGGGTCGTGATGCGCTGTGTATCGACGGACTGGTTGTTACCGAGTTGCTGCGCCTGCTGTTCGATATCGAGCGTCACACGCTGCGTCGCTACGCGCGGTGTGACCAGAAAGCCGCTGTTCACATCGCGATAAGTCGTGGACGCGCCGATCCAGGGGCGCCGCCCGCCGGCGACGACGGCGGTCACGTACGGCACGCTCTGGCCGGTCGAGATGAACGCCGATCCGCCTTCGAGTACCTGCACGCTGCTGATGCTCGAGCCTTCGCGTTGCGAAGAACCTTCGGTGGCGCGCACCGTCGCACCCGATCCGCGATTGCCGACGATCACCGACGCTGCAGCCGCTTCGCGCTCGATGGTCTGACGGCTCGCGCGCCGCACCGATACAAACAGCGAGCGCGGCTGTCGGTCGAGCTGCTCGAGTGCGCGCCGGATCTGGGTCACGTTGGCGGCGCTCGCGCGCACGAAGAGTTTGTAGTCGCTGCCGCTGATGGCGCCGCCCGGCTCGACCAGCGGCTGTAATACGGGAATCACCTCGGCCGCAGTGCGATAACGCAGATCGATGATTTCCAGACTCTGCGCACCGGCCGCCCACGCCACCAAGCACAGGAGCGCCGCCCGCCATGACGCGGTTAACAGTTTCATGCGACGCATTGTCGCCGGAACGGTCCGGCATGGCGACGAAAGATTAGGGAAAAGTCTGAGCCGCATCACACTCAAGGTCCGACTTCCGCGGCCGATCTTCGTTACCTGGGACGGGAGATTCCGCGTCCATGCATTGCAGGAAGTTTCCGGACCCATGAACCTGATTCTCGGCATCGTCGTCGTCATGGGCTGCGTGCTCGGCGGATTTGCCGTGCACGGCGGCCAGCTGGCCGCGCTCTGGCAACCGTCGGAAGTCATCATCATCGGCGGCGCCGCCGTCGGTGCCTTCATCATTGCCAATCCGTTCAGCGTGTCGAAGCGCGCGTTCGGCGGCGTGATGAGCCTGCTCAAGGGCTCGCCCTACAAGAAGACCCACTACCAGGCGCTGTTCGCGGTGATGTACGACCTGCTCTCCGTCGCGCGCAAGGAAGGCATGATGGGCCTGGAACGCGTGATCGAGGATCCGTCCAAGAGCGAGATCTTTTCCAAGCGTCCGCTGATCCTGAAGGACAAGCACGCCACCGAATTCATCCAGGACTACCTGCGCCTGATCATCAGCGGCGACATGGACCAGTTCCAGCTCGAAGCGCTGATGGATCTGGAAATCGAAACACATCACCACGAAGCCGCAGAACCCGCCGCCGCCATGAGCAAGGTCGCGGACGCCCTGCCCGGCTTCGGCATCGTCGCGGCCGTGCTCGGCATCGTGAACACGATGGGCGCGCTCGGCGGCCCGCCGGAGGAAATCGGCATCAAGGTCGCGGCCGCGCTGGTCGGCACCTTCCTCGGCATCCTGCTCGCGTACGGCTTCGTCAGCCCGATGAGCAATGCGATGGAGCGCATCGCCAACGACGAGTCGCAGTTCTACCGGACCATCAAGACCTGCATCCTCGGCTTCGTGCAGGGCCATCCGCCGCAGGTCGCGATCGAGTTCGGCCGCAAGTCCACGCCGGGCGAACTGCGTCCGAGCTTCAAGGATCTTGAAGCGCAGCTGCGCGGCAAGAAGGCCTGACGGTAGCCAGCGCCATGGCCAAGGGCAGCGACGCGCCGACGATCGTCATCAAGCGCGTAAAGAAGGGCGGCCATGGCCATCACGGCGGCTCATGGAAAGTCGCCTTCGCCGACTTCGCCACCGCGATGATGGCGTTCTTCCTGCTCATGTGGCTGATGGGATCGACCAGCGAGGAACAGAAGGGCGCGATCTCCGAATACTTCAACAATCCATCCGCCGTGCCGGGCTCGAGCACGATGCCGTCGCCGACATCGATCAACGGCCCCGGCGGCGCCAGCATCAGCATGATCACGCTCGGCGGCGGCATGGAACTGCACCGCACGGCGACGGAAGAATCCGCTTCGGCCGATCCGGCCGCGCCGATCAATGCAGACACGGCCGAGAAACTTGCCGAAGAACTCGACAAGGAACGCCTCGAAGGACTGATGACGGAATTGCGCGAAGCCATCGATCAGCGCGAGTCGCTGGCGAAGTTCAAGGATCAGATCCTGCTGGACGTCACGCCGGAAGGCGTACGCATCCAGATCATCGATCACGAACGCCGGTCGATGTTTCCGCTCGGCAGCCCGACGCTCGAACCGTTCGCCGACACGATCCTGCGCGAACTCGCTACCGTCATCGACAACGTACCGAACCGCATCAGCATCAGCGGCCACACCGACATCCGTCCCTACGGCCGCCTGAACTACAGCAACTGGGAACTCTCCGCCGATCGCGCCAACGCCGCGCGCCGCTCGCTGCTCGGCGGCGGCCTCACCGAAGCGCGCATCGGCCGCGTCGTCGGCCTCGCCTCCAGCGTGCTGCTCGATCCGCAGGCACCGGACAGCCCGATCAATCGCCGCATCAGCATCGTCGTGATGAACAAGCGCACCGAAGACGCAATCAACCACGAGAACGGGTCGCTGCTGAGTGTGCAGGACAATGGCGCGAGCGCGGCGACGTCCGGTGAGCCGGTGGCCGCCCTTTCACCGGTACAGAACTAGGATTGGTACGCAAAAAGCGCAAACGAAGAACACAAAAGGCGCAAGGAGATTTCTTCTCGGAAGAATCAGGATTTTTGTGCTTCTTGTGTTCCGCCTTGTGCTTTTTGCGTACCAATCCGGCTGGTTTCAGCTCCGCCGCAGCCACTCCGGATCGGGCAGCTCATGGAACGCATGGCGCAGGCTCTCGCTCCAGCGCGTGCGGATCATTCTGAAGTAGTCGTGATCTTCATTGATGCTGATGTGGCTCTGCACCCGCAGCGTGTCGCGGTGGATGCTCAGCAGATCGAGCGGCAGGCCGACCGAGAGATTGGAACGGATGGTGGAGTCCATGGAGATCAGCGCGCACTTCGCGGCCTGCGCGATGCTGGTGCTGCGCGTGACGACGCGATCGATGATCGGCTTGCCGTACTTGGATTCGCCGATCTGGAAGTACGGCGTATCGGGCGTCGCTTCGATGAAGTTGCCGGCGGCATAGACGCAGAACAGGCGCGGCGGCTCGCGACCGATCTGGCCGCCGAAGATCAGCGACGCATTGAACTCGATGTTGTGGTCCTTGAGCGCCTCCGCGTCGCGCTTGTAGACCTCGCGCAGCATGTCACCGATGTGCGTGACCGCCGCAAACATGTTCGGCGCCGTGAACAGGCTCTCGCCGTCCGGCTGCTGCGTCCTCTCGCGCAGCGTATTGATCAGCGCCTGCGAGATCGCCAGATTGCCCGCGCTCATCAGCACCATCACTCGATCGTCCGGCTTCTCGAACACGGAAACCTTGCGGAACGTGCTGATCTGATCCACGCCCGCATTGGTGCGCGAATCCGCCAGGAACACCATACCGGCATCCAGCAGGATGCCAACGCAATACGTCATTTGAAATCCGCCTTTGGAGTTCAGAACGAAGGCAATGGCCGCAAAAAGTCGCAAAAGACTCAAGGTCAGAAATGAGAATCTTCTTTCATTGTGTCTTCTGCGCCTTTTTGCGGCCATTCTCTTTCATTGCTGCTGCGCCGAAGCCGCAATGACCACAGCGACCTGCATTTCTTCCGCACCGCCGCCGCGGCGCACGCCGCGGACCGGGCAGGCATCGAGATAGTCGCGACCGACGGCGAGACGGCAATGCCGGCCGCCGGCGAGCGTGCGATGAGTGATGTCGATCGGCATCCAGCCCTCGTCCGGGCCGAGCCAGGCGTCGGCCCATGCGTGGCTCGCGACCTCGTCGCCCTTGCCGGTGTAGAGATAGCCGCTGACGTAGCGCGCCGGGATACCGGCGGCCCGGCAGCAGGCGATGAAGACGTGGGCGTGATCCTGGCAGACGCCCTTGCCGCGGGCGAATGCACGCACGGCGGGTTCGTGGACGTCGGTGGCACCGCGCTCGTAGTGCACGGTATCGCTGACGGCGTGCGCCAGCTTGAGCAGATTGCTGCGGCGATCGGCCGTCCTCGGCAGGCTCTGCTGCGCGAAGGACTGCAGCGCCGGGTCCACGCGCGTGAGATTGGTCTCGGCCAGATAAGTGAGCGGCGACAGCTTGCCGTCGTTCGGCAATGCCTCGCCCTCGACGTCGTAGGTTTCGACGACGCCGCTGACGACGATGCGGATCTCGCGATGCGGCTCGTCGAGCGTCAGCAGATGCACGACGTTGCCGTACGCGTCGATCTGCTCGTGCTGACGTCCCGGCGCGCTGATGCTCCAGTTCAGCGCGCGCTGCACCGGATCGCGCCGCGGCGTCAGCCGCAGGTTCTGCACGCTGCGCTTCACCGGCTCGCCGTAGCGATACGTAGTCTCGTGACGAATGTGCAACTGCATCGTAGATCCTCAGAGTTTCACACGGAGTTCACGGAGGGCACGGAGTTTAAGAGAAGAGAATTTCCACGGGGGACACGGGGAGCACGGGGTCTCAAGAAAGAGCAATTTTCTTTCCCCGTGCTCCCCGTGTTCCCATTCCTCCCCCGTGGAAATTCTTCTTTCTTGATCTCTGGCTCCGTGCTCTCCGTGAACTCCGTGTGAAACTTTCTTAGTCTTCAATCCGCCGCCGACACCAGGAAGTCGCGCGAGACGCGCTCGCCCAGGTCACGGGTGCGGCCCATGAACTGCACGAGGTATTCGTGCAGGCCGAGTTCGAAAATGTCTTCGATGCGTCCGAAGCGCAGCGACGCATGCAGTTCGCCGGCACGCCGCTCGGTTTCGGCGGACTGGCCGTTGCGGACGGCGATGAGGTGCGTGTAGAGCTGCTCGACGCAGCGATGCAGCGAGCGTGGCATGTCGGAGCGCAGTACCAGCAGTTCCGCGACGCGGCGGGGCGTGATCAGGTCGCGATAGACGCGGCGATACACCTCGAAGGCCGACACCGAATTGAGCAGCGCGCTCCATTGATAGTAGTCGGCGGCGCCGCCCGCTTTCTCGCCGCGCGGCAGCAGCAGGTGGTACTTCACGTCGAGGATGCGCGCGGTGCTGTCGGAGCGTTCCAGATACGTGCCGAGCCAGGTGAAGTGCCAGGCCTCGTCGCGCAGCATCGTGCCCTGAATCACGCCGCGGATGAGATGCGAACGGTGCTTCACCCATTCGAAGAAATTGCCGACTTCGGCTTCCGACGAAGGGCGCATGCCGGCGACGCGTATTTCCAGCCAGGTGGCATTGACGCTTTCCCAGATTTCGGACGTCAGCGTGCCGCGCACGGCACGTGCGTTCTCGCGCGCGGCGCGCACGCAGCTGTAGATGCTCATCGGGTTGTCGCGATCGAATACCAGGAAGGCGATGGCGTTCGCCGGCGTGACGGCGCCGTAGCGCTGCTTGAACGCATCCATCAGGCCGATGATGGTCAGGGTGGCGACCCAGCCCTGCTCGACGATTTCCGGGCCCTGCGGCAGCAGCGACATCCGGTAGTTCACTTCGAGCATGCGCGCGAGGTTCTCGGCGCGCTCGGTGTAGCGGGCCATCCAGTAGAGATGGTCGGCGGTGCGACTCAGCATCCGTCAGCGCTCCAGAACCCACGTGTCTTTGGTGCCGCCGCCCTGCGACGAATTCACGACCAGCGATCCTTCGCGCAACGCGACGCGCGTGAGGCCGCCGGGCACGAGCGTCACTTCCGCACCCGACAGCACGAAGGGCCGCAGATCCAGGTGACGCGGCGCGACGCCCTGTTCGACGAAGGTCGGGCAGGCCGACAGCGACAGCGTCGGCTGCGCGATGTATTTCTCCGGGCTCTTGAGAATGCGCTGGCGGAAGTCCTCGATCTGTTCCTTGGTCGACGACGGGCCGATCAACATGCCGTAGCCGCCGGCGCCGTGGACTTCCTTGACGACGAGTTCGGGCAGATGCGCCAGCGTGTAGTCGAGATCTTCCTTCCGCCGCAGCACGTAGGTCGGCACGTTCGACAGCAGCGGCTCCTCGCCGAGATAGAAGCGGATCATGTCCGGCACGTACGGATAGATGGATTTGTCGTCGGCGACGCCGGTGCCGATCGCATTGGCAATCGTGACGCGACCGGCGCGATACGCGGCGAGCAGGCCCGGAATGCCGAGCATCGAATCGGGACGGAACACCAGCGGATCCATGAAGTCGTCGTCGAGACGGCGGTAGATCACGTCGACGCGCTGCGGGCCGCGCGTGGTGCGCATGTAGAGGAATTCGTCTTCGACGTAGAGATCCTGGCCTTCGACCAGTTCGATACCCATCTGCTGGGCGAGGAAGGCATGTTCGAAATACGCGCTGTTGTAGGCACCCGGGGTCAGCAGCACGACCGTCGGATCGTTCACGCCCGGCGGCGCGACGCTGCGCAGATTCTCGAGCAGCAGATCGGGATAGTGCTCGACCGGGGCGATCGAATGCTGCGCGAACAGCTCCGGAAACAGCCGCATCATCATGCGGCGGTCTTCGAGCATGTAGGAGACACCCGAAGGCACGCGCAGGTTGTCTTCGAGCACGTAGAACTCGCCGGCGCCGGCGCGCACCACGTCGATCCCGGCGATGTGCGCGTAAATAGAGCCGGGCACGTCGACGCCCTGCATCTCGGGCCGGTACTGGCCGTTGCACAGCACCTGCTCGGCCGGAATGCGGCCGGCCGCGAGGATGTCCTGGTCGTGATAGATGTCGGCGATGAAGGCGTTGAGCGCCCGCACGCGCTGGCGCAGTCCCGCGGCGAGGTGCTGCCATTCGGGCGCCGGGATGATGCGGGGAACGATGTCGAAGGGAATCAGGCGTTCGGTGCCCGCCTCTTCGCCATAGACGGCGAAGGTGATGCCGACGCGGTGAAAGAGCGAATCGGCTTCGGTGCGCTTCTGCGCTACCCGGTCTTTCGGTGTTCTGGCGAGCCATGACGCGAAGGTCCGGTAGTGCTCGCGAACACTGCCGTCCGGCGCGTGCATTTCATCGTAAGGCGTCTCCCCTGGCATCCGCGGTCCTGGTTCTCGTGGCGACAGGAGCCGAGGGAGCGAAAACCGTGCCAGCCCGGAATCAGTGCATTACGCGGTAAAAGCCGCTACTGGCCGGAGCGAGCCGCCCCAGAACGGGGCAGCACAGAAACCATCGTGGTGCGATCCGCGGGCGGTCAGGGCAGCTGGATCTTGCCGCCGCCGCGCCCGCCGCCCCCCATGGTCGGCGGCAAGCCGCCCTGGGGCACGACCAGCTGCGAGGCCTGCTGCCGGCGCATCTCCTGGATCTGCTGCACGGTGCGCTCGATGGCGGCCTGGGCCGCGACACCGAACCCGGCCACGGCCTGGTCGAGCGTCTCGCCCGGAATCTCGAAGCTCAGCGGCACCGGACCCATGTTGGTCATGATTTCCGCCTGGCCCACGAACAGGACCGGGCGTGTCTCGTCACTCGATCCGTCGCGCTTGACGGGGGTCAGCCGACGCAGGGCGCCCACGCGACGATCGGTAAACATTTCTTCCTGGTACAGCGCATCGGCATCCATCTGCGCTTCGGCATCGCGTTCGTCAGCCATGGGTTCCTCGGCGGTTATGTCAGCGGGCGGGGAGTAAAGCAGCCCCATTTCTTCACATCAAGCAGGCCTGCGCCTCAAGGCAGGCCTTTCTCTATGAAGGCGTGTCCGACTGGTTACAATGCCGGCCCTCTCCGCTCGCTCCCGACGCCCCCAATGCAGGAAAACGATAATCCCTTCTCCGAGGCCTTCGGCAAGGCCGTCGACCTCGGCAACCGGATCGCCGACACGGACCAGAAGGCGGACATCTGGGACATCGCCGACGGTCTGCTCGCGGGCGCCGTGCAGTACTGGCTCTATTCGCGTCAGCCCTGCTCCGACCCCGAGTGCGAGGAGTGCCTGCCGATCAGCACGGCAGAAGGTCGTTTAGAAGAACTGCGCAAGCTCATGAAGCAGTTCGCCGCCGAGAGCGAGTACTTCCACTCGCCGACCGATCGCAACGTCGGCCGTGCCTGAACGGTCACGGCCGAACACACAAGTCAATCCGTTTTTGACCTCGCAGGAGCTGAATTTTTTTCTTCTCGCGCAGGTACTTGATTGGCAATGCGGCGACGGCGCAACACCCGGAAGCGCCCGCCTTTTGTGATGCAGCTCACACCACGCGGCGAGCCGGCTTCCGCAGACTTTCCGCCGACCACACTCGAACGGACCTGACAGACATGGGGTTGCTCCGAAATCTGAAGCTGCGGAACCGGGCGTACGTCTGCGCCTACAACTCGTTCCGCTTCGCAGCCCGACTGCGCGGCGACCTGAGCGAGTTCGCGCCGTCGATCGCCGAGACCATTCAGAGCGTCGGCGACGAACTCGCCTCGCTGGCCCGCGATGCCTGCCCGAGCGAGACGGACCGGCGTCAACTGATCGACGGACTGGAAGGCGCGCTGCGCGCGCTGGGTCTGTCGGACGCGGCACAGGTCCACATCGTGTCGCAGCTCGCGCCGCGCATCATGGCCGGCGAACCGGCCAGCGTCAGCAAGGAAGCCTGGACGCGCATGGCCGTGTGAGACATAACCTCACCGCCGCGACAGCCCCTCCACTGTCGCCGTATTACATGTCTCCTGAAACCGACCTGGCCGCTTGACTTATCCCGTCGCGCTGCCGAAGAATCGATTCGTGCCAAGGGCAAACTCGCTGAAAGGCGAGGACGCAAAGCTACCGGTCTAACGGAATCATTTCCCAGGACAGCGGGGTTGCCACGAACCGCAGGACGAATGCGGTTGATTCGACGGACGCCATCGGTCGGTCAGCAGAAGTTTTCTTCTTCTCATCGATCAGAAATCCACTCAGCGCCGTCGACGTGACATCAATCGAGATGCGCGCGCACGCATTCTCTCCCCCGTCGAAATGATCCGTCCGGCCGTGGTTCGACCGGATTGCGGATTTGATGGGGAAGGAACGTGGAAGAGAACACCAGCAAGGTCTTCGTGGGACGTGGCGCCAATGCGTCCGTCGATCCGCTGCTCGCAGCGACATCCTCCACCGAACCCGCCAACACGCTCTTCATCATCAATCTCTGTTCTTCGATCGCGCCGATCCAGACCGCCGGCAAGACCATTCCCGGCTTCGACAGCCACAAGCTCTACCAGGTGGCGCGCGCCGAAGACGGCCGCACGCGTCATCGCCTGCGGCTCGGCTTCTTCACCAGCGAAGCCGATGCGGAACAGGCGCTGAGCGCCGTTCGCGACAACTATCCGACCGCATTCGTTGCCTGTCTGTCCGACGACGATCGTCGCTTCGCCCGCGGCTATGTGCCCAACACGGAAACCACGGCGGCGTGGAAGCGTCCGGTGCTGGTGCCGAAGCCGGCTGCCGTCGAAGAACCGGTGAAGGCAGCGCCGGTCGCCGCTACGCCGGCGCCAGCGGTTGCGAAAGAAGCGCCGAAGGCAGCGGTGAAACAGGAAGCGGCCGCAGCCAGACCTGCACCTGTCATCGCGAAGCCCGCGGCCGTCGCGGCAGCGCCTGCGAAACCGGCAGCGGCTCAGTCGGCCTCCGAAACCGACATCGAACTCTCGTGGGATCTGCCCGAACTCACGCCGCCGCAGCCGTCTGCCAGCGCGCCGGCACCGCAGACCGTCGCGCCCGTCTACAAGACGGACACCGTCATCAAGGCACCGGCCTCCAGCCCGCCGGCCGAAGCGGCGAAGAAGGCGCTCGCCGCGCCGGCTGAAATCCAGCTGACGCTGGAGAAGGAACCCGCACCGCCGAAGCCGGCCGCCGCTGCCGCGCCTGCGAATGCTCCGGCACAGCCTTTCCATGTCGGCAAGGGCGTCGAGATTCCGGGTTCTGCGCTCAGTCTCGAATCGACGGCGAAACATCCCATTCCTGCCGCGCCGGTAGCACCGCCTGCGAAACCGGCTGCTGCGAAGGCAGCGCCGTCGGTCAAGGAAGCGTCAAAGCCCGCCGCCGCCAAGAGCGAGCCGGCGCGCAAGCCCCCGGAGACCAAACCTGCTGCCGCGCCAGTCGCCGCGCGCGCGCAGCCGCCTGCGGGTGATCGCCGCGTGCCGGAGCTCGACAGCACGCAGACGATCCGCGCGCTCACCAGCGCCGAACTCAACGACGACTCGCAGGAAAAGTGGTTCTCGATCCAGCTGGTCGTGTCGGAACGTCCGGTGAATCTCGATGCCATGCCGCACCTCGACATCTTCGAGGCCTACAGCGTGTATTCGATTGCCAATGCCGGCAGCGGCAAGATCGTGTACTCCCTGCGCCTCGGCTTCTTCCGCGAAGAAGTCTCGGCAGAAGCGGTCTCCGGCTATCTGCGCACGTTCTTCCCCTCGCCGAGCGTGATCCGCATCAGCGCCGCCGAGCAGACCCGTTTCAAGGACGCGCCCGCACCGAAAGCAACCGCGGCAGCGCAGACTGAAGGCAAGATCATCGAACTCAATCACGCGCGCGATCGCAAACCGACCATCCCGACCGTGACCATGGAAGTGACGGATCGCAGTCCCAGCGGCACCTTCAATCCCAACGCCACGGGCTCGTTCAATCCGAATGCGACCGGTTCGTTCAAGCCCGGCGCCACCGGCTCGTTCAAGGTCGACGCGAGCGGCAAGCACAAGACGCTGAAACCCGCAGCCAAGTCCGCGGCGCATGCCACCAAGCGCTCGGCGCCGATGAGCAAGACTTCCGCGACGGGCAAGCACAAGGCGCTCGTGAAACGCAGCCTGAGCGAACAGCTGCTCGACGAGGCGCGCGAGGTGCAGCTGTCGGAGAGCGCGATCCGCAAGCTGCCGAAGAACGATTCCCTGCTGTCGCGCCTGGTGGACAAGCTGACGAAGTGACGGCGCGCCACGCAGTGGCGCGCGCACTTCATCATTCCCGCTTCTCCCCGCTCCCGCGCTCCGGCAAACTCGCGTGCCCTCTTCACCAGGTCACCGAGCATGGATTTCCGCACCGCCGATCTCTGCGATCAATTCAGCGACGAACTCGAAGTCTGCGAACCCCTGTTCCGCAGCTATGGCGGCAACCCGCGCTTCGCCGGCGCCGTCGCGACCATCAAGTGTTTCGAAGACAACTCGCGGGTGCGCGATCTCGTGGCCGAACGCGGCGCGGGTCGCGTACTGGTGATCGATGCCGGCGGCTCGATGCGCCGCGCCGTACTGGGTGATCTGCTGGCGCAGAAGGCCGTCGACAATGGCTGGAGCGGCGCGATCGTCTACGGCTGCATCCGCGATTCCGCGGCGATCGCGGCCATGCCGCTGGGCGTGCGCGCCCTCGGCACGCATCCGATGAAGACGGACAAACGCGGCGAAGGCCAGCGCGATCTGCCCGTGCGTTTTGCCGGCGTCACGTTCCGCAACGACGACTGGGTGTACGCGGATGAGGACGGCATCGTCGTCGCGCGCCGCCAGCTTCCCGCGAACTGAAAATCACTCGCAAATCGGAGTGCAAAGTAATGTCCTCGGGTCGAGGGCACGAACACTCCGGCCTCGATGCGGCGCTAGAATCCGCGCCAGCCAGCATTTCGCCAGCCGAGGTTCATCATGAGCGATTCCAGTGTCGATCGTCGCACGCTGCTCAAGACAGCCGTTGCCGGACTCGTCGCCCTGCCCTGCGCCGGTCTCGTGCGCCGCGCCGAGGCGGATGAACTGCCGCATCTCTCCGAACAGGATTCGCTCGGGATGGCGATGGGCTATGTGCACGATGCGAAGAAAGTCGATCCGAACAAGGTGCCGCAGTACAAGGCCGGCAGCTTCTGCCACAACTGCGTGCAGCTCACCGGCAAGGAAGGCGACGAGTGGCGTCCCTGCAATCTGTTCCCCGGCAAGCTCGTGAACAAGGACGGCTGGTGCAAGGTGTGGGTGCTGAAGCCGGGGGCGAAACCCGGCTGATTTCTTCGCCTTCCTGTGGGGCCGGCTTCAGCCGGCCTCTGGGAAGTCAGGCTAAAGCCTGACCTACAGTCAGATCAGAAAGTCAGCCGCTGACCATACCCGGTCAGCTCCAGGTAACCGCGTCCGATCGCACGATCCCCTTCATCGAACGCCGTCACCGCGCCTTCCCAGTAAATCGTTCCGGTACTGGCGCGCGTATCGCTTTCCTGATCGTCCATCAGCGGTCGCAGACGGATGCGACGCTCGCCGACGCGCACCTGCCACTCCACCGGATACTCGATGCCCGTGCGCGGCGAACGCCAGCGTCGCAGCGGTTGCCATTCGATCTGCTCAGGCGCAAAAGTCTGCACTTCATCGCCGCGGGCCTGGCGATGCGACGCGAACGCCCAGCGCTGCGCCGACGTCGGATCGCGCATCCGCGACACCATCAGCGCGCCGCCGTCGTCCAGGTTGATCGCCGTCCAGTCCCAGCCCTGCGTCTGCGCGTCGAGAAACGTCGTGGACCATTCGTGATCGAGCCAGGCGTGACCGCGAACGCGCTGTGTCCCCGCTGCGGTTCGCAATGACCCTTCGACCTGCAGGCCGGGCAGGCTGTAGTAGTAGCTGGCGGTGCGCACGTCCGGTGCCTTCTGACTGAAACCGTTCTTGCCATTGAGCAGCGGCGAAGACTGCGCCTGCAGTTGCAGATCGAAAGCGAACTCTGCGGTATCGACGACGGCGCGATAGCGACCGTTCGACGCGGCACCCTCGTCGACCCGCTGCAGCGACCAATCTTCGATGGCGACATCGAGCCGCTGCGGCTGAGCGTACGCGAGGCCGAAGCCTTCCCGTGCCGCGCGCTCGCCGCGCAGCAGCTTGCCGCGGCGCGGATCGCTGAGCGCCGCGTGCGCGAACAGCACCTGCTTCGCGGCAAAGCGCGACGGGTTGCTTTCCTGCGTTCCGGGACGCGTGCGAAAGAACGTGACCTGAAATCCGAGCGGATCGCCCTGCGGCGTTTCGAGCCATCCGGTCACGTACCACCATTCGGTGCGGAACGACGTATGACTGCCTTCATCGCGCGGAAACCCGATTTCGTAGCCCGGCACGACGTCGGGATAGACGACGTCCTGCGCCATCGCCGCGCTCAGGAAGACGATGGCGAGTGCCGTGAAGCAGGAAAGAAAGCGCATCGCTACCAGTCCTCCTTCACTGCGGCCACCGCTTCGCCGCGCGTCGCCTGCCGGCCGCTGACGACGGCGATGACGGCCGCCGCCGCGATCAGCGCCACACTCAGTCCCGCAATCAACGCCGACGGCACGAACAGATCCATGCTCCAGTGAAACGACTGGCGGTTGACCACGTAGATCAGGATCAGGCTCACCAGTCCGCCGGTCGCGAGGCCCGCGATCACGCCGAGCGCGCCGAGTCCGGCGCCTTCGATGGCGAGCGTCGCGGCGATCTGTGCGCGCGTCAGGCCGATGTGACGCAGCACACCGAACTCCCGGCGTCGCGCCAGCACCTGTGCGCTGGTGCCGGCGCTGATGCCGAACAGTCCGATCAGGATCGCGATCAGCTCGAGCACGTAGGTGATCGCAAACGTGCGATCGAAAGCCTGCAGCGACAGACGCCGCAGTTCGGCGGGCACGCGCATGTCGACATCGACATTCGCCGGCAGCAGTTCGCGGATCTGCGCCTGCACTGCATCCGTGGTTGCACCGGGCTTCAGCCACAGCCAGAGCGTGTTGATGGCGGTGTCGCCGGTCGTTGCGAGATAGGCGATGCGCTCCATGATGATGGCGCCGCGCGAGTGTTCGTAATCGCGCCACACGCCCTGGATCCAGGCGGACACGGTTCTGCCGTCGATGCGCAGATCGAATGTCGCGCCGGGCGGCAATCGCAGTTCGTCGGCGACGGCTTCCGACAGCCAGACACGCACGCTGCCGGCCGGCAATGAACCGCTGGCAGTCTGTTCGAGCCAGAGCACGCGTTCGGCATTCTCGGGATCGATGTCGCGCGCGATGAGCGTGACAATCCGTCCCGATGTCGCCAACGCCGCTTCGGCGAATCGACTGACTTCGAGCTGCCCGATCGCGTCGAGATCGCGGATCGCAGCCACGGCGACGGGATCGAAGTGCGACGACTGACCGACATAGCCCGCACGCAGATAGAGATCCGCCGGCAGCAAGCGCTGCGTCCACGCATCGAGCGAATGACGGAAGGACGCGACCATGATGGCCATCGCGACCATCAGGCTGAAACTCACGACGATCGCCGATACGCTGAGCGTCGCGTAACGCGCGGTGCCGCGCAGATGCGTGACCGCGATCTCCCACGGCACCGACCTGAACAACGGCGCGCGCGTCAGCAATGCGCGCAGCACCAGCGGCATCGCGATCACGGTGCCGATGATCAGCAAAGCGATCGAGACATAGCCCGGCAACGGCAGACCGGCGACCGGCGGCAGGAACAGGATCAGAACCGACAGCAGCAGCAGCGCTGCCACCAGCACGCCGTGCGTGCGCGTCTCGCCGCTCGTCACGTCGGCTGCCTTCAATGCGAGTGCCGTCGGGATGCGCGATGCGTCCCATGCCGGCCGCAAGGTCCCGGCGACGGCCACCGCCGCGCCGAGCAGGCAGAAGACGATCGCTTCGACGGCCTGCAATCCGGGCTGCGGCATCGTGCCGCCAGGCAAGCCCGCGCCGAGATTCGACGCCAGTGCCTGCAGGCCGAACTGCGCGAGCACCACACCGAGCAGCACGCCCAGCATGGAACCCGCGAGGCCGATGAGCGCACCCGAAAACAGTGCCAGCCACCACTGGCCGCTGCGTGTCACCCCCAGCGCATGCAGCAACGCGAACTCGCGACGCCGGCGCAATGCGGACAGCGACTGGGTCGAGTACACGAAGAATCCGCCCGTGAACAGGGCGACGAGCGCCAGCGCCGTGAGATTCGAGCGATAGGCGCGCGAGAGGCTCGCCGCTTCATCTGCCGCTTCCTCCGGCACGACGACGCGCACGCCCGGCGGCAGGAGAGTGCGTAGTTGCGTCCGCGCCTGTTCGATGTCCGTGCCGGAAGCAAGCCGCAGATTCAGGCGCGACAGCCGGCCGAGCCGTTCGAACTTCCATTGCGTCGTCGCGATGTCCAGCACGGCAGCGCGATCTGCGAGCGCGGCGTCCGGCAGCACACCGCCCACGACGAACTCCAGCGACTGCATCCCCACCTGGAAGCGGATCGGCGCGCCGGTCTGCAAACCCAGACTGCGCGCCGCGCTCGCGCTGAGGAAAATCGGCTCGGCGGACGACGTCTTCGCCTCCTGTTCCGACTCGTCCGCCGGTGTAGTCGCAAAGGCCGGCTGCAGGCGACGCGATTGAAAGATGTCCATGCCGAGCACCGTCAGCGCGCCGCGCGCACCGATCACCCTGGCTTCGACCTGCACGACCGGACTCGCCACGGCGATGCCGGGCAGACGCGCGACGCGCGGGTAGATCGCCTCGTCGAAGCCGTCGGCATCGCCTTCGACGGCGAGATCCGCCTGGCCGAACAGGCTGCGGGCCGCGAGCGAAATTTCGTCGGCCGCGACGCGATTGATCAGATGAATCGCCAGGCCGAGTGCGACGCCGAGTGCAATCGCGAGTACCGCAAGCACCGTGCGTCCGGGGGCGTGACGCATCGGTCCGAAGACCGCGGCATTCAGCACGGTTGCATTCGCGATCATCGGTCAAGCCGGTGTCAGGCCGTTCGCGCCGAGACGCAGCACCCGATCGGCGGTCGCCGCGGCCGTCGTCGAATGCGTCACGAGCAGCCCGACCGCATGATCGCGCTTGAGCTGCGTCCGCAGCAGCTGCAGGACTTCGGCGGCAGACTCGCTGTCGAGATTGCCGGTCGGTTCGTCGGCCAGCACGACCTTGGGTCGATGCACCAGCGCGCGTGCCACGGCGACCCGCTGCATTTCGCCGCCCGACAATCGCGACGGATGGTCATGCCGTCGCGCGCTCAGTCCGACTGCAGTCAGCAGCTCATCGACGCGCTCGTCCGCTGCGCGCCCGGCGATGCCGTTCAGCGCCAGCGGCAGCGCGACATTGCGTTCGACACTGAGATGCGGCAGCAGGTGAAAGGCCTGGAAGACGAAGCCCAGCTTGGCGCGCCGCAGCCGCGTGCGCCGGGCATCGTCGAGCGCCGTCATGTCCTGGCCATCGATCGCGACGCGACCGGTGTCGGGCGTATCGAGTCCGGCGATGAGATTGAGCAGGGTCGACTTGCCGCTGCCCGACTCGCCCATGATCGCAAAGTAGTCGCCGGAGAACGCCTGCAGCGACAGGCCGTCCAGTACGCGGCGCGCCACGGCACCGGGAAACGACTTCGACAACCCTTCGACAATCAGCATTGCGTCACCGACACGCCATCAGATCCGGTGGCAGTGTAACGGCCTCTGGCGCGATGCATTGCAGTTGCCTTAGGCTTGCCGGCACCGCCGCGCCTGATCGAGATGGCGGAAAGCGAACAGGGATCGAGGGAGGATTTCGCATGCAGGTCTGCTCCGCTGCCACTCTATTGGCAGCCGTCTTTGCCGTCACCGCCATTCCCGCCACGGCCGCGCCGCCGCCCATCGAGGCCTTCGCCCGCATGCCGCAGATCCGCGGCGTGACGATCTCGCCGGATGGCTCGCGCGTGGCCTACATCACTTCGTCGGGCGACCTTTCCGTGGCCGTCACGCTCGATCTGACCGCCGCGGAGGCCAAATCGACGCCCCTGCTGCGTTCCGAATCGGGCGAGTACGACATCCGCTGGTGCAACTGGGCCAACGACCAGCGACTGCTGTGCGGCCTGTGGGGGATGGCGGAGGAGTCGGGCCGCGTCTATCCCTTCACGCGTCTGGTGGCGGTGAATGCCGACGGCAGCAAACTCAAGCAGCTGATACAGAACGCCGAGACGGGCCGCGCGCAGTTCCACGATCACATCCTCGACTGGACGCCCGATGAACCGGACACCGTGCTGATCCAGCTCGACGACGACGTCAACGGCTTTCCCACCGTATTCGAACTCAACATCAATACCGGAATGCGCAAGACGCACACGCGCGAGCGCGCGCCGATCCGCTCTTTCACGACCGACGCCAAGGGCAACGTGCGACTGGGATCCGGTTATTCGACGACGTCGACCGACGTGAGCTACTACGCCCGCCTGGAGAACGAACGCGAATGGCGGCTGCTGTCGAAGATCAAGGCATTCAGCCAGACCGATGCGCTGCGGCCGATCGCGGCCGCGCCCGGCAAGAACATCGCTTATGCGACCGGTGATTTCGAGGGCCGCGCCGCGCTCTGGGAAATGGATCTCACCGATCAGCGCGCCCCCCAGCTGGTGTTCTCGCATCCGCTGGTGGATGCGGACAATCCCCTGCTGACGCCGGACGGCCGCCTGCTGGGAATCTGGTACGAACTCGACCGGCCCTTCGTGCACTACACGGACGAAAAGGTGCGCAGCCTGATCCAGGCCATCAACAAGGCCGAACCGTCGAAGTTCAGTCACATCACCGACAGCAGCCGCGACGAAAGCAAGTTCATCGTGCGCTCCTACAGCGACGTCGACGCCAGCACCTATTTCGTCCTGGACACGACCAAGGGGCGCCTGATGCGCCTCGGCACGCAATACCCGGATCTCGATCCGGCGTCGCAGGGCCGCATGCGCTCGATCGCATACAAGGCCGCCGACGGCACCGAGATTCCCGGCTACCTGACGGTGCCGCCCGGACTGCGCGCCGAAAACCTGCCGCTGATCGTCATGCCGCACGGCGGCCCGATTGCGCGCGACACCTGGGACTTCGACTTCCTGCGCGCCTTCCTGGTCTCTCGCGGCTACGCCGTGCTGCAGATGAACTTCCGCGGCTCCTCAGGCTACGGCGACAACTGGTACCACGCCGCGCACCAGGACTGGGGCGGCCTCACGTACTCCGACATCACCGATGGCGCGCGCTGGGCCGTCTCGCAGGGCATCGCCGACCCGAAACGCATGTGCGTCGTCGGCTGGAGCTTCGGCGGTTATGCGGCGCTGGTCGGCGCCGTGCGCAACAACGATCTGTACCGCTGCTCCGTCAGCATCGCGGGCGTTGCCGATCTCAATCAGCTGCTGAGCGAAACCCGCTTCTTCTCCAACTGGCGCTTCGCGCGCGAACAGATCGGGGTCGACAAGGAAAAGCTGCGCGCGGACTCACCGCTGCGCCAGGTCGACAAGATCGCGATGCCGGTATTGCTCGTGCACGGCGACAAGGACTACCAGGTCGAAGTCGATCACACGCGCCGGATGGACGCGGCCCTGAAGCGCGCGAACAAACCGCATCGCGCCGTCTACCTCAAGGACGCCACCCACCAGCTCGATCGTCAATCGGATCGCGTCACGCTGCTGACGGAGATCGAGAAGTTTCTGCTGGAGAATCTTGGGCCGGGGACGGTGGCGAACGGGTCGTAAAGACAGACTCTCTTCCTGTGGGGCCGGCTTCAGCCGGCCTTCTGAAGAAGTCAGGCTAAAGCCTGACCTGCAGCAAAACCATCAGAACGCCGCGATCAACCCGAGGCCCGCGCCGTACTGGATGAACGTGTCGCCCGAGGCGGCGATGGCGCAGCCGGCGCCTTCCGGACCGGACACGCAGAACAGATCGCCGTCGGCATCGAGCAGCGTCACGAAGGCGCGCACGTCGAAGCGCAGGCCGATGTTCTTCGTGAACTTGTATTTGAGTCCCGCACCGACGCTGGCCGAGAACTTGGTTTCATCGTCGAGACCGGACGCATCGGGACTGAACTGGGTCGCACCGATGGTCATGCCGAAGTACGGCACGACCGGCTGCACGTCGGTGAAGTTCACGATGCCGCCGAAGTGCAGGTACTGGATGCTCATGTCGATCGGCACGGCGCCCTTCACCTCGGTGCCCTGGTTGGCGTAGAGGATCTCGTACTGGCGTTCCGGACTGCCGGCGTTGATGTTCAGGAACAGCTTGAAGTCCACGTCGCCGTCGACATCGCGGTCGCTGCCATCGGCGGGATCTTCGAATTCGCCGCCGGTGAGCTGGCCGACGTACGGCGTGACCTCGAAGCGCGTGCCTTTCTCCGGCTCCGGCGCCGCCACTGCCGCGGTCGCCAGCAGCAGACCGATACAGCCCCCCAGCGTCGGCAGTGCCTTGCCCAGACTTCGATACATACGCGGTTCTCCCTGGATAACGAGTCGTTGATTCGCCGTCGCGCGCGGGCGACGGTAGCGCTGCGCGCAATGCGCGGTACGTTACCATGCGGCCGGCACATTTCGCGGCACGGGAAGTACCGGATGGCCAGGGCAATCACCGCAGTGGATCGATGAAGTCTTCCAGTTACCTGGTCGCGATCGTGTTCGCGGCGATCACCTTCGGTCTGTGGGCCTGGCTCAACAAGCCGGTCGACGAACCGCAGTGGCCGCACGGCGTGCAGGGCATGGCCTTCTCGCCGTTTCATGCCGACCAGGATCCCGCGGATCGCACGCTGCCCTCGCCTGCCCAGATCGATGCCGATCTCGCGCTGCTGGCCGGCGCCTCGGTCAATGCGGTCCGGACCTACTCCACGCTCGATACCCTCGCCGAAGTCCCGGCGCTCGCGGCGAGGCACCAGATCAAGGTCGCGCTCGGCGCCTGGCTGGACCGGGATCGCGCCACGAACGAAAAGGAAGTCGCCGCGGCGATCGAGCTGGCGCGCCGTCACGGCAATGTCATCCGCGTGATCATAGGCAACGAGTCGGTGCTGCGCGGTGATCTGACGGCCGAGGAACTGGGCGCGCATCTCGATCGGGTACGCGCCGCCGTGGATCAGCCGGTCAGCACGGCCGAACCCTGGCATGTGTGGATCAGCCATCCGCAGCTCGTCGAGCACGTCGATTTCATCGGCGTGCACCTGCTGCCGTACTGGGAAGGCATTCCGGTCGAGTCCGCCATCGCCTACATGGATTCGCGCATCGAGCTGCTGGCGAAGACCTTCCCGGGCAAGCCGATCGTGATCAGCGAAGTGGGCTGGCCCTCGGAAGGACGCACGCGCGAGGGCGCGGTCGCCTCACTGAGCAACGAGGCGCTGTTCCTGCGACGGTTTCTCGCGCATGCGCGCGAGGAAGGCTACGTCTACTACATCATGGAAGCCTTCGATCAGCCCTGGAAGGCGCGTTACGAAGGCGCGGTCGGGGCGTACTGGGGCGTCTACAACGTCCAGCGCCAGCCCAAGTTCGAGTTCATCAAGCCGATCGTGCGCATCCCGCAATGGCAGATGCTCGCCGGCATTTCCGTGGTCACAGCAGCGATCCTGCTGCTGCTCGTCTACACCAACACCCGAGGCATGGGCACGCGCGGCCGCAGCTTCCTGGCGATGGTGATCTATGCCGCCGCGACCTGCGCCGTACTGGTGATCTATCGGTATTCGCAGCAATACCTGACGCTCACGAGCCTCATCGTCGGCACGCTGCTGATCTTCGGCATGCTCGGCGTCATTGCCGTCGTGATCTCGGAAGCGATCGAGTGGGCCGAGGCACGCTGGGTACGCCAGCGACGCCGCGCGCTCGTGCAACCGCTGGCTGCGCCCGCCACCTGGCCGCGAGTGTCCATCCACGTTCCGGCGTACAACGAACCTGCGCCGATGCTGATCGAGACGCTGAATGCACTCGCGCGGCTCGACTATCCCGACTACGAAGTGCTGGTGATCGACAACAACACGCCGGACGAGACTGTGTGGCAACCGGTCGAAGCGCATTGCCGCACACTCGGACCGCGCTTCCGCTTTTTCCATGTGAAACCGCTCGCCGGTTTCAAGGCCGGCGCGCTCGACTACGCGCTGCAGCGGACCGATGCGTCAGCGGCAGTCATTGCGGTGATCGACAGCGACTACCAGGTCGATCCGCACTGGCTGAAGGATCTGGTCCCCGCCTTCGCCGATCCGCAGGTCGCGATCGTGCAGGCGCCGCAGGACTATCGCGATCATGGCCAGAACATCTTCAAGGCCATGTGCTACGCCGAGTATCGCGGCTTCTTCCACATCGGCATGATCACGCGCAACGAGCGCAACGCCATCATCCAGCACGGCACCATGACGCTGGTGCAACGCGTCGCGCTCGACCGCGTCGGCGGCTGGGCGCAGTGGTCCATCACCGAGGATGCCGAACTCGGCCTGCGACTCTTCGAACACGGCTACCAGGCGCACTACCTGCCGCGCAGCTACGGGCGCGGCCTGATGCCGGATACGTTCGTCGACTACAAGAAGCAGCGCTTCCGCTGGGCCTACGGCGCGATGCAGATCCTGCGCCGGCATGCGACGGCGCTGTTCTCGAACAGCACGCAGCTGACGCGCGGCCAGCGCTACCACTTCCTCACCGGCTGGCTGCCCTGGCTCACCGACGGACTGAACCTGATCGTCAACGTCGCCGCCGTCGGCTGGTCCATGGCCATGATCTGGGCGCCGCAGCGCATCGATCCGCCGCTGGTCATGTTCTCGCTGCTGCCGCTGGCGCTGTTCACGTTCAAGCTGGTGAAGCTCGCTCATCTCTACGTATCGCGCGTCGGCGCGAACATCCGCCAGACGATTGCCGCCGCGCTCGCGGGGCTTGCGCTGTCGCACACGATCGGACTCGCGGTCGTCAAAGGCATGCTCACGCGCAACGAACCGTTCTTCCGCACGCCGAAGGGATCGCAGCCGCATGCGCTCGCGCGGACGTTCGCCGGCGCCGCACAGGAAACGGGCTTCCTGATCGTGCTGCTGACTGCGGTCTATTTCCTCACGCATCAGCTCGTCATCGCCGGCCGCACCGTTGGCGTGCCGGCCGAACTGCGCGGACCGGACCTGTCCATCTGGGTCGCCGTGCTGATGATCCAGTCGATTCCGTACGCGGCCTCGCTGCTCGTGTCGCTGCTCGCGGCACTGTCGCCGCCGGCGCGCTGGCTGGGGCCGATTCGGGGACAGCGAGAGGAAGAATTTCACACGGAGATCACGGAGACCACGGAGACCACGGAGTAAGGGCAAAGAGAAAGAAGGTTTCCACGGGGGACACGGGGAGCACGGGGCGCGGAACAGAAGAGAATCTTTCTTGTCCCTGTGTTCCCCGTGTCCCCTGTGGAAATTTCTTCTTCTCTTCCGATACCAACGTCTCTCGGATTGCCGTAATTGATCGCACTGCACCAGACGCTGACAATCGCTGCGATTCATCGGGGCGGTGTGCATGTCTGAGGCAGCCAACATCACTGCGCGGACCCGACGCAGCTTCAGCCTGCGCCGCGACATCATCGCGATCCTCACGTTCAAGCTGCTGGCGCTGATCGCGCTGCGATTCCTGTTCTTCGACGAGCGGCCGCAGATCACGCCGACCCGCGTCGAACAGCATCTGCTCGATCCCTCTCCTGCTTCAGAGACAGATCATGATCGACGCTGACGTCGTCATTCTCTCGCGACTGCAGTTTGCGCTCACTGCGCTGTATCACTTCCTGTTCGTGCCGCTGACGATGGGTCTGTCGATCCTGATGGCCATCATGGAAAGCGTCTACGTCATGACGGGGCGCGGGATCTGGCTCCAGATGACGAAGTTCTGGGGCGTGCTGTTCGGCATCAACTTCGCCATGGGCGTTGCGACCGGCATCACCATGGAATTCCAGTTCGGCACCAACTGGGCGTACTACTCGCACTACGTCGGCGACATCTTCGGCGCGCCGCTCGCCATCGAAGGGTTGATGGCGTTCTTCCTGGAATCGACCTTCGTCGGCCTGTTCTTCTTCGGCTGGCAACGACTGTCGAAGCTGCAGCACATGGTGGTGACCTGGCTGGTCGCGATCGGGTCGAACTTCTCGGCGCTGTGGATCCTGATCGCCAACGGCTGGATGCAGAACCCGGTCGGTTCGCGGTTCAACTTCGAGACCATGCGCATGGAAGTGACCTCGTTCTCGGAAGTCATCTTCAATCCGGTGGCGCAGGCGAAGTTCGTACACACCGTCAGTGCCGGCTACGTCACGGGCGCGATGTTCGTGCTCGCCATCAGTTCCTTCTATCTCCTGCACCAGCGCAACCGCGCCTTCGCGCGGCGCTCGTTCGCCGTGGCGGCGAGCTTCGGTCTCGCCTCGGCACTGTCGGTGGTCGTGCTCGGCGACGAGAGCGGCTACACCGCGACCGAACACCAGAAGATGAAGATCGCCGCGATCGAGGCGATGTGGCACACCGAAAAGGCACCCGCGGGATTCACGCTCTTCGGCATTCCCGACGTGGAGGAACGCAAGACGCATGCGGAGATCAAGATTCCGTGGGCGCTGGGCCTGATCGCGACGCGCTCGATCGACAAGGAAGTACCCGGCATCGTCAACCTGGTGGCCGATGCCGGGAATCGCATTCGCGACGGTCTGCGCGCCTACGATGCGCTCGAGAAACTGCGCGCCGATGGCCGCGACACCGAGGCACTGCGCAACTTCAGCCGCTACCAGCACGACCTCGGTTACGCACTGCTGCTCAAGCACTACGTTGCCGATCCACGGCAGGCCTCCGAGGAGCAGATCGAATTCGCCGCCTGGTCCACCGTACCGAACGTGCCGGTACTGTTCTGGTCCTTCCGCATCATGGTGGGCATCGGCATCTTCTTCATCGTGCTGTTCGGCACGGCCTTCATCGTGACGGCACGACGGCGTATCGAAAACCATCGCGGACTGCTGCGACTCGCGCTCTACAGCCTGCCGTTGCCCTGGATCGCGGCCGAACTCGGCTGGATCGTCGCCGAGTACGGCCGTCAGCCGTGGGTGATCGAAGGCATGCTGCCGACCTCGCTCGGCGTCTCGTCGGTATCGGCGGGCCACGTGTGGTTCAGCCTGATCGGCTTCGTCGTGTTCTACAGCACGCTCGCCATCGTCGACGTCTTCCTGATGCTGCGCGTGATCCGGCAGGGACCGGAGCATTGGTCCGGTGAGGAAGGAGCGCACTGATGGATTACGAAACGCTTCGCATCATCTGGTGGGTGCTGCTCGGCGTGCTGCTCGCCGGCTTCGCGGTCACCGACGGCTTCGATCTCGGCGTCGGCATGCTGTTCCGCTTCATCAGCCGGACCGACGAGGAACGCCGCGCCTTTCTCGAAACCATCGAGCCGGTGTGGGAAGGCAACCAGGTCTGGCTGATCCTCGGCGGCGGCGCGATCTTCGCTGCGTGGCCGCCGCTCTACGCCACGTCGTTCTCGGGTTTCTATATCGCGATGTTCCTGGTGCTCGCGGCGCTGATCCTGCGACCGGTGGGCTTCGTCTTCCGCAACAAGCTCAGCGATCCGCGCTGGCGCGCCACCTGGGACTGGGCCCTGTTCATCGCCGGCTTCGTCCCCTCGCTGGTGTTCGGCGTGGCCATCGGCAATTTCCTGCTCGGCGTGCCCTTCCGCTTCGATGAGACGCTGCGCGTCTTCTACGAGGGTTCGTTCTTCGCGCTGCTGAATCCGTTCGGCGTCCTGTGCGGACTCGTGAGCGTTGCCATGCTGGCGATGCACGGTGGCACCTATGCGGCGTGGAAGACGCACGCGCCGCTGGCCGATCGCGCCGCGGCTGCTGCACGTCTATCCGCTGTGATCTACATCGCGCTGTTCACGATCGGCGGCGTGATGATCGCCATGTCGGTCGACGGCTATCGCATCGTCTCGGAGATCAATACGGCCGGCCCGTCGAATCCAGTGGGCAAGGCGGTGATCGTCGGCACCGGCGCCTGGCTCGACAACTACGGCCGGTATCCGTGGATGCTGCTGGCGCCGGTGCTCGGCTATGTCGGCGCGATCGCCGCCTTCGTGTTCGTTCGTCAGCGCCCCGAAGTGGCGCTGCTCGGCAGTTCGTTCACGGCTGCAGCAACAGTCTGTACCGCCGGGTTCGCTGCGTTTCCGTTCCTGCTGCCATCCTCGCTCGATCCCGGCAGCAGCCTGACCGTATGGGATGCGAGCAGCAGCCGCTCGACGCTGTTCATCATGCTGATCGCGACATTGATCTTCATGCCGCTGATCCTGGCCTATACGAGCTGGGTGTTCCGCGTGCTGCGAGGCAAGGTCTCGCTGGAGCACATACAGAAGGGAGCGTACTGAGATGTGGTACTTCTCGTGGATTCTCGGTCTTGGACTGGCCTGCGCGTTCGCGATATTGAATGCGATGTGGCTGGAACTGTATGAGACGGAGAATCCCGAGGAGAAGGCCCCGATCACGGCGGACAGGATCGACAGTACGAGCCGATGAGGATCAACGCTCATCGCGGCCGATCGACGCGGCAAATAGTTCCTGTGCTTCGGCATCCTTGCCCAGCTTCCGGTAAAACTCGGTGATCCAGAGGCGGGCCTGCACCGTCCTTGGCGCCTCGGCGCCGCGTGATTTCAGCAACACGGCATAACCTTCGCGAAACAAAGGCTCCGCTTCCGCTGGCCGCTGTCGTGCAGCGAGCACTCGCGCCAGCGAAATCCTGGCGATCGCTACGTTCTCGTTGTCGGCGCCAAACGCCTGCGTTTCGAGTTCGATGGCCTGTCGCAGCGTCGTCTCCGCCTCGCTCAACCGATTCAGCTCGAGCAGTGTGCGGCCGAGATTGGCGACGCCCGTCGCAACGTACGGATGGTTGTCCGGCAGACTCGCGCGCAAGACACCGAGGGATTCCCGAATCAAATGTTCGGCCTCTTGGTAGCGGCCACGCGCGCCCGCGAGACTGCCGAGCTGCATCAGATCGATGCCTACGTAGCTGTGCTTCTCGCCGCGCAGTTCCCGGTCGAACTGCAGCGCGGTGCGGAATGATTTTTCAGCTGCGTCGTAGTCCTTCTTCTCCTGTTGCAGATTTCCGAGACTGATGAGCGCATCGATGGTTTCGGGGTGCTTGTCGCCGTAGACCCGACGCAGTAATGCAATGGACTGAATGAATAGTCCTTCTGCTTCGTCGATACGACCCTGCGCCTGCGTCACGGTAGCGACGCGCAGCAGGTGCGACGCGTACAGGGGATGATCTTCACCCAGTTCCTGTCGATCTCTGAGAAGCGCTTCCCGGAACAATTGCTCGGCCGCCGGCAGGTCGTTCCGCGTCTGCAGGAAGTTCGCAAGATCGGACATCACCGGCGTCACTACCAGGGCTGGTGCACCTACTCGCCGATAGATCGCCAGCGAATGACGGAACGCCCGCTCCGATTCGTCGAGCTGGCCGGTCAGATGAAAGAGAAGGCCCTGCTCGCGCAGGACTTCTGCAACCTGCAACGTCTCCGATCCAGGAGCGAGCTGATTGATCTTCAGCGCCCGCGCGAATAGTGATTCCGCCTCGTCGTACTTGCCCTGCTCCCTGCGCAGCCTGCCAAGGCTGATGAAACTTTCGGCGACGTCCGGATCGTATTCGCCCAGCAAGTCAACGCGAAGCTCGCGCGCCCTTTCCAACAGCGGTTCGGCGTCCGACCACAGGCCCATGTTGAAATATACGCGGCCGATCGTGTCCAGCATCACCGCCTGCGTGGCCGGTTGCCCTCGCAGTTCGGCGTCAATGCGTTTCGCGCCCTGATCGAGAATTTCCCGCGCCCGGATTTCGTTGCCGCGGCTCTCATTGGGATCGGAAACCCGGAACGCCTCCATCAGGAACGAGGTCGTGCTCTCGGCGCGGTCACGCTCCGCTTCTGCGCGTGCACGCTGAGCCGCCACGGCATCGCGTTCCTCTTCGAGGCGCCGCGACTGGATGGCCGTCGTTACTGCGAAGCCGGCGAGCAATGCCACCAGCGCCAACGACAATCCCACGGCCACGGTATGTCTGCGCACGAACTTCGAAGTCCGGTAGGTCCACTTGTCGGCGCGGGCAATGACCGTCATGCCCTTCAGGTACCGGTCGATATCGGTCGCGAACTGTTCCACGGAGGCATAGCGACGCTCGGGCTCCTTGCGCATCGCCATCAGGACGATGTTGTCCAGGTCGCCCCGCAGTTCCTTGATCCAGCGCGTGACCGAAGTCCCGCGTGCCTCGGCCAGCGATGCGACTTCATCCGCGCTGACAGCAGCGTGGGCCGCTGCAACGGCCGCACTCGGCGTTACCGGCGGTTGCTCGCAGATGAGGCGCTCGACCGCACTGAACGGCTTGTTGACCACATTGAACGGTCGGTAGCCGGTCAGCAGCTCGTAGAGAAGCACGCCGAGCACATAGATATCGCTCGATGTCGTCACCGGCAGCCCGAGGATCTGCTCCGGGCTCGCGTGATCCGGCGTCATGAGGCGGATATCGGCGCGCGTTTCCGCCACCGTATGCATGGACTCCCGGCTGTCGAGCAGCTTGGCGATGCCGAAGTCGAGCAGCTTTGGTACGCCCTCGTGCGTCACCAGGATGTTCGATGGCTTCAGATCGCGATGCACGACCAGATTGCGGTGCGCAGCGTGAACCGCCGAACACACGGTCTGCACGAGTCGCAGACGATCGCGGGTCGAAAGGCGATGCCGGTCGCAATAGGCATCGATCGGCTCGCCTTCCACGAACTCCATCACGATGTACGGTGTGCCGTCGCTGGTGACGCCACCGTCCAGCAGTTTCGCAATGTTTGGATGGTTCAGCGAGGCGAGAATCTGACGTTCGATCTTCAGCCGTCCACGCACTTGGCGTGATACCAGTCCACGCCTGACCAGTTTGATCGCCACCTGCTGCCGGAACTGTTCGTCGGCGCGCTCAGCAAGCACGACCTCGCCCATTCCGCCGAGGCCCAGCGTCTTCGTGACTCGATACGGTCCGATCATCTGGCCGACATAGTCGGCGAAAACACCTTCATCGACGTGCGATCCGGTTTCGTCCTCGAGATCCCACCAGTCCGGAGAACTCGCACGCATCCTGTCGCAGGCACGTTCGAACAATGCGTCGTCGGAGCCGCATGTCTCGCGCAGAAACGCCAACCGCTCCTTCGGGTCGAGCGATTCCGCGTGACGCATGAGGTCCTCGAATGACATGGGATTTCGAGAATTCATCTGCCCGTCCCGCGAAAGCGGCTGATACTAAGGGTCATTGCATCGGCCGGGCAACGACGCGAAAGTGCATCGGGTTTGCGGCAAATGTTGCGATATCCGCACCCGAACAAGTGATCCGTCGTTAACCTTCTGGAGATACAAAATGCCCAATGGAGAAACACAGGGTACCGTCCGGCTACCGGTAGTCATGGCCGCCCTCGTTGGCGGCGCTGTGGGCGGCGCGATAGGCGGCTATCTCGGTGCTCAGGCCGGCGATGGCGATGACAATGCGTCATCGACTTCGCTGCAGCAGGAGCAGACTCAGAACGAGCCGGCAAATCCGCCAGCCTGATCGATCTGCAAAGGAACTGCAGAGCCAATATCCGGAAACCAAAAAAAAACGCCGGCCAGTCTTCTGAACTGCCGGCGCAACTCTCACGGGGGATCGATCTGGGAACGATCGTCCTCTTCGCCCGCCCGGCCAACAATTGGCACTATGGGCAGCGCCGCCCGTATAAACCGACAGGATTCCGCGTCGCACAAAACAGGCATTGCCGGGTTCCGGTGCCCGGACGTACGATGGACCGACAGTATCGATGGGGTCTACAACCCCAACCAGCAGGCAACGGAAGCGCCTCGCGATTCGAGCTGGCAGGAGCGATTGCTTAACCGTTGGGGCACACGCCATGAAAATCCTGATCGTGGACGACCATCCTCTGTTCCGGGCGGGCTTTCATGCCGTTCTCGAACAGGGCGCGCTGGACGCCGGCATCCTGAGCGTTTCTTCGGTACAGGAAGCGATGCAGATCCTGCAGCGGGATCCGGAGGTCGGCCTGGTGCTGCTCGACCTGCACCTGCGCGGCGACGACGGCTTCCATGCCCTGAAGCTCATCGGGGAAAAACATCCGACCACGGCCTGCATCATGATCTCCGGCGACGAACAGGAAGGCATCGCCTCGCGCGCCGTCGCGGCGGGTGCCTCCGGCTTCATTCCCAAGTCGTTCACGGCCGATGAAATGGTCGCGGCCATCAAGAAAGTACTCGAGGGCGAAATCTTCCTGCCCGCCAGGGACCAGGCTGCCGCCGCGGCGCCCGACGGCGGCTCGCTCACGCTGCGTCAGCTCGAAGTCATTTCCATGCTCGGCCGCGGCTGCAGCAACAAGGAAATCGCACGCGCCCTCGACGTTGCCGAGCGCACGGTGAAGGCACATGTCAGCGCGGTGTTCGAAGCGCTCAATGTGCGCAATCGCACGCAGGCCGTCCTCGCCGCACAGCGTCGCGGCTACCTGCCGTCGACGGCCTACGCCGCGAATCGCTGACCCCGCCTCTTCCCCGACATGGACGCCGCGCTACTGCGACGCGTTGAACAGCAACGCGTCGCGATGCTCTATGGGAATACCGCGGCCGTCTCGGGCTCGGCGGTGCTCATGGCCGCGCTCATGGTCATCATCGCCTGGCCCGACGTTTCGGGCCTCACGATCTTCCTGTGGTGCGGCGGCGTGCTGCTGGTGCAGGCCGGCGTGCAATGGCTGACGTTCGCGTATCGACGCGCCGCGAATGCACAGACCGAACCGCGCCTGTGGGGCATGCGGCTCGCCAACGCCGCCTTCGTCGCCGGACTGATGTGGGGATCGGCGGCGTTCGTGCTGGTCGGTCCGGGGCAGTCGCTGGCACTGGCGCTGATTTCGGCGTGCCTCGCCAGTCGCGCCACGATCAGCATCATGACGCATGCCTATTTCCCGCCGGCGCTGCATTCGTTCGCGGTGCCGGTGTTCGGCCTGCTGGCGCTGCGCTACGTGTTCGAGGGTGGCTATCGCAATGCCGCGCTCGGCGTGCTGTGGATCGCCGTGCTGGGTTACGTGCTGCTGTTCGTCGAACGTCAGGCGCGCGCGGTGGCGACGCAGATCCGCTTGCGGGTCGAGAACGAGCAGCTCGTCGACGAGCTCAAGCGCCAGAACACGCTGGCCGAAGAGGCGCGCGTGCGTGCCGAGGAAGCGAGCCGTTCCAAATCGCGCTTCTTCGCCGCCGCCAATCACGATCTGCGCCAGCCGCTGCATTCGCTGGGCCTGTTCGCCACGGCGCTGCGCAACGGCTCCGAGGGCCGCGCCGGCATCAAGCTGGTCGATCAGATCCTGCTGTGCACGGAATCGCTGGAACAGCTTTTCGACAATCTGCTGGACATCTCGCGACTCGACGCCGGCCAGGTGCAGGTGAAGCGCGAAACCGTGCCCGCCGACCAGGTGCTGGACCGGCTGCGCAGCACGTTCTCGGTGCCGGCGCAGGAAAAGGGCCTGCGGCTGCGCGTGCGCGGCTCCAAGGCGCTGCTGTCGACCGACTCGACGCTGCTGTTCCGCATGCTGTCGAACTTCGTCTCCAATGCCTTGCGCTACACCAGCGAAGGCGGCGTGCTGGTCGCATGCCGCAAGCGCGGCAGGACGGTGCGGATCGAAGTGTGGGACACGGGCCTGGGCATTCCCGCCGACCAGCACGAGCGCATCTTCGAGGAGTTCTACCAGCTCAACAATCCGGAACGCGATCGCACGCGCGGACTGGGGCTGGGGCTCGCCACCGTGCGTCGTATCGCGACGCTGCTCGATCATCCGCTGAAACTGGATTCGAGCGTGGGCCGCGGCTCGCGCTTCTCGATCGAAGTCCCGCTCGCCGACGCACAACGCACGCCGTCGGTGTCGGCCACGATCGAACAGAAAGTGCCGAACCTGCTGCGCGGCAAGCTCATCGTCGTCGTCGATGACGAGGCTTCCGTGCGCCTCGGCATGCAGAGCCTGCTGGAGAGCTGGGGCTGCAAATGCGTCACGGCCATGGATGCGGCCGAGGCGTTGGCCGGGCTGGGCTCCGACATCCCGGACTTCATCATTGCCGACCTGCGTCTGCGCGGCGAGGACACGGGCATCGAAGTCATCCGCACGCTGCGCGCGCAACTGGGCGAATCACTGCCCGCCGTGCTGATCTCCGGCGATACCGCCACCGAACAGCTGCGCAAGGTGAGTACGGCGGGGTTGACGATCATGCACAAGCCGCTGAAGGCGGTGCGTCTGCGGGCGCTGCTCAATCATGAGTTCGCGCGGCGTAGTCGGGAGATGGAGGAGGGAGAGCCGCAAAAGACCGCATGAAAGAAAACTTGGGACTGACCATTCCTTGGTCTTCTTGTAGGTCAGGCTTCAGCCCAATGGCACTGACTTAAGCGATCGGCCCATTCCTTCCGCTCTCTATCTTCTCCGTAGCTGCATTCAACACGCCACCACTGTAGTGAGTGGTGTGCCCGAGGGGCTTTGCTGGACCGTCGCGCGCAGGGATGCGCGCGCCGGAGTCCCCATGGATGGGTTTACGACGTTCCAGCAAAGCCCCTCGGGCACGCCGCTCACGGCATCGTGAGCCACCGACCAGAGAAGACCCCCTCCCTGCCCTCCCCCGCTGCGCGGAGGAGGGGAAGAACAAAACGCACTTGCGCTTAAGTCAGTGCCATTGGGCATCAGCCTGACTTCTGGCAGGCCGGCTGAAGCCGGCCCCACAGGAAGACTCAGACCCTGACTTCTTTTATGCGGTCTTTCGCGGCTCTCGATCCTCAGAAACTCCTGCCATCCACCGGCACGATCTTCAGCGTCGAGCGATCCACGTCCGGCAGGCAGCGCACGTTGATCGCCGCCACCGCATTGCCCTTCGGGTCCTTGCCCTCGCCGAACGGCGCGCAGCCGCAGTGACTGCAGAAATGATGCTGGATGACGTGCTTGTTGAACGTGTACGTCGCCAGCGTGTCGGTCGGTGTCCTGATCGTCAGCTTGTCGCGCGGCACGAACCACAGCAGGTAGCCCTTGCGACTGCAGTGCGAGCAGTTGCACTCCATGGCTTCGCCGAGCGTGCCTTCCACCTCGTACGTGATCCTGCCGCAATGGCAGCTGCCGCTGTAGATCATGAGTCCTCCATCGAACTGCCGGAAATGTCCGGCTCCGGTAAGCTGCGCGCATGAAAACGCAATCTCCCGCCGCCCGCAACCCGTCGGGCGTCCGCCTGCAGAAGGCCATGGCCGACGCCGGCATCGGCGCACGACGCGACTGCGAAGACATGATCACCGCCGGGCGCGTGCGCGTGAACGGCAAGGTCGTCACGTCGCTGCCGTGCTTCATCGATCCGGAAGCAGACACAGTCGAACTGGACGGCGAGGCCCTCCGGTTCCCGGAAGGCGTGCACGCGTCCGCGACCGCGAAGACGGCGGCGCGCTCGTACACCTATGTATTGATCAACAAACCCAAGGGCGTGATCACGACGACGCGCGATCCGGAAGGCCGACGCAATGTGCTCGACCTGCTGCCGCCGGCGATGCGCAAGGACGAACGCCTGTATCCCGTCGGGCGGCTCGACGGCGATTCGACCGGTCTGCTGCTGCTGACCAACGACGGCGATCTGGCCTTCCAGCTCACGCACCCGAAGTTCGGCGTCGCCAAGGAATACCGTGTCGTGTGTGCGGGGCTCGCTGCCGACGAGCAGCTGCAGGCGCTGAAACGCGGCATGTATCTCGTCACGCCCGCCTCCGACGGCACGAAGACCTCGAAGCGCGCCTCGATGGAATCGGTGCGCATCCTCAAACGCTTCGTCGATCGCAACCGCGGCGATCGCACGTTGTTGAGCGTGACGCTGCGCGAAGGTCAGAACCGCGAGATCCGCCGCATGCTGGCGCGTGTCGGCCTGAAGGTGCGTGAACTGGAACGCGTGGCGATCGGTCCGCTGCGCGCCGGCGGGCTGAAGCCGGGGCAGGTGAAGCTCTTGGGGAAGAAGGACGTGGAAAAGCTGCGCAGCGCGGTATTGGGGTAGTTCTTCTGTAGGTCAGGCTTTAGCCTGACTGCTTTCAGGCCGGCTAAAGCCGGCCCCACAGGAAGATGAAGATAGGGAGGACGCAGGAATCACCCTCTCCTGTCCATCGGCCGCACCAGGCCTTCCTGCGCCACCGATGCCACCAGCCGGCGTTGCCGATCGTAGACTTCGCCGCGCGCAAACCCGCGTGCGCCGCCCATGAACGGACTCGTCGCATCGAACAGCAGCCAGTCGTCCGAACGACACGGACGATGGAACCACATCGCATGATCGAGGCTCGCGAGCAGCACGTCCGCGCGGGTCGCTTCGGGATGGCGCAGCAGCGCGGTGCTGAGCAGGAAGTAGTCGGAAAGATACGCCGCACCCGCCTGCTGGGTCGTGCGATCGTCGGGCAGTTTCGACGATGAACGGATCCAGTACAGGCCGCGCGTCGCCGCTTTCTTGAGCACGAATTCTTCCGGGTTGGTGGGGCGGAATTCGACGAGCGACGGCCAGCTCTCCAGCGGCGGCGAATCCTTCGGCAGCAGCGCCGAATATTTTTTCGCGAGTTCCTCGGTGCTCATGAGCCCTTCCGGATCGGGCACGTCGATGTCGAGCGTCGCGGCGTGCTCGTAGCCTTCCTCTTCGCGATGAAACGACAGTTCCACGTGGAAGATGGTCTTGGCGCGCTGCCGGGCCACCACGCGACGGGTCGAGAAACTGCCGCCGTCGCGCGTCAGTTCGACGTCATAGATGACGGGAATGTCGCGCGCGCCGGCCAGCAGGAAGTAGCCGTGCAACGAATGCGCGTGACGCGCGCCACCGACGGTGAGGGCCGCCGCCTTCAGGCTCTGTCCCAGGATCTGGCCGCCGAACAGCGAGCCATTCATGTTTTCCTGATTGGCGCGGCTGCGGAACAGGTTGCTGTCGAGCTGCTCGAGTTCGAGCATGTCGCTCAGGTGCTGCGGCGCCAGTGGCGTGGTGCTGATCGGTGCGGGCATGCCGGCAGTATAGCCAGACGCCCGGGGATCGACCGGTCGACAACCGGCACTCGCCGGTGACCGGCCGCGCCTTGCCTGCCGTCCCTACTCCCCACCGGCGTTTTTCGTTAACCTCTGCGCCGCTACATAAAGAGTCGGCCACGAGCCAGCGGAGGATGCATGTTCAGCAGAGTCGCGAATCTGATCAAAGGATTTTTCTCGCTGTTCATCTCGGGCATGGAGAAACGCAATCCCGAAGCACTGCTGGAACTCGAGCAGGAGAACCTGCGCAAGCAGATCGCGAACTTCAACCAGGGTCTCGCCACCCACGCCGGCCTGTGCGAACGCATCATGGGCCAGGTCCGCAAGCTCGAAGCCGAACAGAAGGATCTGCGCGCCAAGACAGCCGCGCACCTGCGCGCCGGCAACAAGTCCGCTGCCGGACAGTACGCGTTGCGATTGCAGACCATCGAGCAGCAGCTCGAAGAAAACCGCAAGCAGCTCGAACAGGCGGAAGCCACCTACAAGAACCTCGTGAAGGCCCGCGACGTCGCGGTGCAGACCGCGCGCGCCAAGATCGAAAGCCTCAAGGGCGCGATCAACGACATGCGCATGAACCAGGCCATGGCCGAGATCCACGAAATGGCCTCCGGCATGATCTCCACCATCGGCGGCTCCGGCGACACGCTCAATCGCCTGCACGAAATGGTGGAGGACGAACGCACCCGGGCCGCCGGCCGCGCCCGCATCGCCCGCGACTCGATCGACATGAGTCAGGTCGACGTCAAGGAAACCGAAATGGCCGCACTCGCCGACCAGGCCCTGGCCGACTTCGCCGCCCGCGAAGGCATCTCCCTGCCCGGCGAACCGGCTGCTGCGCCCGCACCGCGCAGCATGGGCACGGAGAGTCAGGGCGGATGAAGACGAAGAAGATCTCCACGGGGGGCACGGGGAACACGGGGTCGGAACGAGAGGTTCAGATGCGAGCTTTTTTTTCTCTCTTGTCCCCGTGATCCCCGTGTCCCCCGTGGAAATTCCTTCTTCTCTTTTCTGATCGTCACATGCCTGCACCCCAAGGAGCACCCGGCTGGGCGAATGAACTGGCGCTGGCGTACGAAAGCGGTGCGCACGGGCAGTTCATCCTGTACGGCAACGTGCATGACCGGATCGCGGTCGGCAACCGGCTGGTGAATCTCGCCGGTTATCTGGAGAACGAGCTGCTCGCAGCGTTCCAGGTGGTGCTCTCCTACGATCTCGGCAACGGCCTGACGATCGAGCGCGGCGGCGAACTGGTCGAGAAATGGGCGGGCGCGGATCTCAAGCGCACGCCGCGCGAACCGCTGGACGCGATTCACTACATCAGCAAGTACCTGCGTTACCTCGGCAACCTGCGCGCGCTCGGGCGCGAAGCGAAGGAAAACGTCGCGGTGATCCTGCGCGGCATCGATCAGATCGCGCCGGCCGACGGACACGGTTACGAACACGGCAGCCTGTCGAGCCTGTTGCGCGAATGGGCCGGCGAATCGCCGTTCTCCGAACTCGCGTTCACCAGCATCCTGATTGCCGACAATCTCAACGACGTCGAGCCGCAGGTGGCGTTCGACGCGCACACCGCGCGCATCCGCGTACCGCTGCCCGATGCGCCCGCACTCGAACGCGCGCTGACAATCCTGAAGACGCAGCAGCCTGCAGCGTTCGCGGCCGATGCGAACCTCGGTCAGCTCGCTGCCGCACTGGCGGGTGTCACCGTGTCGGCGCTCGAAAGCCTGATCAAGGTACGCGCGCACGAGAAACGCGTGCTGGGCACGCCGGATCTGACGCGCATCAAGAAGGATCTGGTCGAACGCGATTCGGCCGGCCTGGTCGAGTTCATCGAATCGAAGCGCACGCTCGATGACTATCACGGCCAGGACGCGCTCAAGCAGTGGCTGCGCCAGGACATCGCGCTGTGGCAGCAGGGCGATCTGAAGGCGCTGCCGATGGGCTACCTGTTGTGCGGGCCGGTCGGCACCGGCAAGACGTTCCTGGTCGAATGTCTCGCC
The DNA here is from genome assembly GCA_937864115.1 of uncultured Steroidobacter sp. Lineage (GTDB taxonomy): Bacteria > Pseudomonadota > Gammaproteobacteria > Steroidobacterales > Steroidobacteraceae > Steroidobacter. The sequence continues at coordinate 127,594 of CALMII010000028.1, forward strand.
GGCGAAGCGGGCGTGCCGGTGGTGAAGCTCAAGAATTTCCGCGACCGCTGGGTCGGTTCCAGCGAAGGCAATCTGGAAAAGATCTTTCGCCTCGTGCGGGCGCTCGGACGCTGCATGGTCTTCATCGACGAAGCGGATCAGACGCTCGGCCGGCGCGAATCCGGCAGCGGCGACAGCGGCCTCTCCGGCCGGCTGTATTCGATGATCGCGCAGGAGATGGCGGACACCGCGAATCGCGGCCGCGTGCTGTGGATTCTGGCGTCGTCGCGGCCGGACCTGATCGAAGTCGATCTCAAGCGACCGGGCCGTGTCGATGTGAAAGTGCCGCTGATGCCGACGGCGACGCCTGCAGAAAGCGCCGGCCTGATCGCCGCGCTCGCGAAACGCTATGGCCTGCCGCTGGAGGCCGCCGACCTCGGCCGGCTCGAACCGAAGATGCCGACGCTGATGACGCCGGGCGCGGCGGAAGCGCTCGTGGTGAAAGCGTATCGACATTCGCGCACGCAGAGCGTGCCCGCCGCTGCCGCGCTCGAAGCCTGCCTCATCGGCTACCAGAATCCGGTGCCGGCCGACGTGCTCGAATTCCAGATGCGCATCGCGGCGCGCGAAGCGACGGACCTCGCCTTCGTTCCCGAGCCGTTCCGCAAGTTCGCGGCGGCGACGCCCGCAGCATGAACGGCAAGCGGTCGTATCTCGCCGCGGCCTTCAATGCGCGTCCTTTCGGCATGCCGGTTCCGCCGAACTGGTTCGGCGTGGCAGCGTTCGCGCTGCTCGGCGCACTGGTGAATCCGGGATTCTGGCTGATCGGCGCCGGCCTCGAAGGCCTGTATCTGTGGGCGCTGTCGCGCAACGCACGCTTTCGCGCGACGGTCGACGCCGAGGGCGGCAGGGACCACTGGAGCAGCCGCTATGGTTCCCTTATCGCGCTGCTCGACAATCATGCGCGCCAGTCGCAGGACGCCATCGAGGCGCAGGCGCGCGAGATCGTCGAACTGCTGGCGCGCACCGGCGCCACCGAATCGCAGATCAGCGATGTCCGGCAGATGGCCTGGCTGCATCTGAAGCTGCTGGCGGCGCGCGCCTCGATCCTGCAGGTGATCACGTCCGCGGAACGCGAGAAGCGCGATCTCGAAGAACAGGAACGCCGGCTCATCGATCGTCTGTCGGGCAACGACCTCAACGACAATCTGCGTCGCAGCCTCGAACAGCAGCTCGAAGTCATCCGCTCGCGCCGGGCTGCCCATGCCGATGCGCAGGGCCGCCGCGAACTCGTCGAAGCCGAACTCGAACGCCTGCGCCAGCAGGTGAATCTGGTGCGCGAACAGGCGCTGCTCGCGACCGACGAACACAGCGTGGCGTCGTCGCTGGATGCGCTGTCGGCGTCGCTCAATGAGGCGAATCGCTGGTTGAAGGATCAGCGCGAATTGTTCGCGGGGCTGGACGATCTGACGGACGAGCCGCCGCCGGCGGAGTTGTTGCGGCCGAAGAGCAGCGGCCGACGCAGGGAGCGAATGGCCGAATGAGCACCCGATGGCACCTGTTGTGGGGCCGGCTTCAGCCGGCCTCTGGGAATGTCAGGCTGAAGCCTGACCTGCAGGGAGAGGCGACAGCCATCGGCATCAATGAGAATCGGGCATCACAGGAGATGACTCATGACCGTACTTGAACGACGCCATGCCCGCGGCTCCGCCGCCGGCAACCTGATCACGCTGCTGCTGTTCGTCGGCCTGATCGCGCTCGGCGCCTGGCTCTGGCTCGGCAAGAAGACACCGGATGCCACGACCCAGACCGCGTCGCAGTCTTCGGGCCAGCCCGCTGCCGACGGCGATGCACCCGCGCCTATCGAGCCCGTCGACGGCACGCCGACGCTCGACGCTGCCGCGACCTACGAACCCAGGGACGGCGTGCTGCAGATCGACATCAGCGAGTACGCCGGCTACGGCGGCCTGATCGTCGCCAACGGCGGCCTCGAACCGAACCCCGATTCCTTCTTCGCGAAGGAATACGGTTTCAAGGTGAAGATCTCGATGAGCGAGGACGAGACCTGGTCGCCGCTCAACAATGGCCGGCTCGCCGCCACCGCGACGACCACCGACGCGCTCGCCGTGCTCGGCCGCCAGTTCGACGCCGTCATTCCCGTGCAGATCGGTTACTCGCGCGGCGCCGACATGGTCGTCGTCGATCGCGGCATCGCCTCCATCAACCATCTCGCCGGCAAGGTGCTGGCGGCCTCCCAGTTCAACGAAAGCGAATTCTTCATCCGCTATCTCGCGCAGGAAGCGGGCGTGCCGGTCACGGTGCTGCGCGATCTCGATTCGAAACCCGCCGCCGGCGAGCTCGGCCTCGTATTCTACGAGGACGCCTTCGTCGCCTGCGACGCCTATGCGCATGAACTCGCGCGCGGTTCGCAACGCCTGAACGGCTGCGTCGGCTGGACGCCGCGCACCAACGAAGTCGTCGAACAATCGAACGGTCAGGCCAAGGTGCTGGTCTCGAACCGCAACCTGCTGGTGATCGCCGACGTACTGGCCGTGAACAGGGGCTTTGCGAAGGCGCATCCAGACATGGTGCGCGGACTGGTGCACGGCATCCTCGAAGGCAATCGCCGCCTGCGCGATCAGCAGGCGCAGCACATCGGCGTCGTCGCCAAGGCTTTCGGCTGGACGGAAGACGAGGCGCGCAACGAACTCTCGCACGTGCATCTGGCCAACCTGCCCGAGAACCGTGCGTTCTTCGGCGGCACCATCGATTCCGCCGGTTCGTTCGGCGGCATTTTCCAGTCGTCCGTGCTGGCGTACGGCAGCGTCATCAGGAATCCGACCGATCCGGCGCGCTTCGTCGACACCAGCTTCCTCGATGCGCTCGCGGGCAAGGGCCTGTACGCGGATCAGAAGATCGCCATTGCGCCGATCAAGACTTCGAGTTCGGCGTCGCTCGAAGGCGATCCGCTGCTGAGCAAGGACATCCGCTTCTTCTTCGAACCGAACTCCTCGACGCTCGACAGGAACGCACCGCAGAACGCGGAATACCTGGAAACCATCAACCGCTTCCTGCAGGTGAGCCCCGGCTCGACCGTGCTGCTGCGCGGGCACGTCGACAATGCGCGCGTCAACGAATTCCGCGACCAGGGCGGCGAACAGCTCGTGAAGAGCATGGCGCTGAAAGCGATGGAACTGTCACGCCAGCGTTCCATCGCCGTGCGCGACGCACTGCTGGAACGTCACAGGAAGATCGACGCCTCGCGCATCGAAACCGTCGGCCGCGGCTGGGAAGAACCGGCGAGCCCGAACAGCGAGCTGAACCGGCGGGTCGAGGTGCAGTGGTTTACGTTGGAGTAAAACCCAGAAAGAAATAGCCGCGCGCAAAAGACGCAAGGTGAAGAATCGACTCTGACCTTGCGGCTTCTGCGCCTTTTTGCGGCCAATATTCCGAAAGCTACTCCTTCACGATCGCCTGATACGTCAGCGACCGCGAGATCGCCCGCACGTCGGGCATGTTGTCGCTGCGGTGCTGGATCATGCCGATGACGATCAGGTCGTTGACCGGGTCGATCCAGAACCAGGTGCCGGCGTAGCCGCCCCAGTAGTACGTGCCTTCGCCGTAGTAGCCGCCGGCAAGCTGCGGATCGTTCACGACGGCGAAATCGAACCCGAAGCCGGTGCCCGGCCCCACGCTCACGCCTGCCGGCAGCACGTCGGTGCGCATGAGCTTCACGGTGAGCGGCGACAGCAGGCGCACACCGTCGAGTTCGCCGCCGTTGAGCAGCATCTGGCAGAAGCGCATGTAGTCGCTGATGGTGGAGGCGAGTCCGCCGCCGCCGGACGGCATGACCGGCGGCTTCGAGTAATCGGCGACGCCGGGCATGGGCACGAGCCGGCCATCCTTGTCGGTCGTGTAGAACGACGCGAAGCGATCCATTTTCTCCGCCGGCACGTAGAACGCGGTATCGACCATCTTCAGCGGATCGAAGATGCGTTCCTTCATGAACTCGGGGAAGGACTTGCCGGACAGCTTCTCGACCAGGTAACCCTGCACGTCCACCGACACGCTGTAGTGCCAGTCCGAGCCCGGCTGCGACAGCAGCGGAATCCCGCCCAACTTGTCGATCATGGCCTGCAGCGGCTGGGTCGCATCGAACACGTTGGCCTTCGTGTACATCGCGTCGACCGGCGTCGAACCGAAGATGCCGTACGTCAGGCCGCCCGAATGCGACATGAGTTCGCGCATGGTCATCGGATGATCCGGTTCGACCTGCGTGACCGCGCCCGTTTCCGGATTCACCTTCGCGACCTTGAGATTCGCGAATTCGGGAATGTGTTTCGAGACCGGATCGTTGAGCTGCCACTTGCCGTCTTCGTACAGCATCATCATGGCGACGCCGGTGATCGGCTTGGTCATGGAGTAGATGCGGAAGATCGTGTCCTTCTTCATCGGCGCGCCCGAGGTAACGTCGCGCACCCCGGCCGTCTCGAAGTGCACGACCTTGCCGTCCTTCGCCACCATCGTGACGACGCCGGAGAGCTGCTTGCTGTCCGCGAGCTGCTGCATGCTCGCCGTCAGCTTCTGCAATCGCGCCGACGACATGCCGACGCTTTCGGGCCGCGCCGTCGCCAGGTCGGCCGCGGACAACTGGCCGGCGAAAAAGACCAGCAGCAATGAACCGATGATGGAACGTCTCAGCATCGTGAAATCCCCCTGTGTGAGTTGATTGTCGGAATGGCCGGATGATTGGATGAAAGAACGACGGATGCAAGGCTCCGCGCAAGCGCACAGGATTCTTTGCTACGGCTCTGATCCCCTCCTCCGCGCAGCGGGGGAGGGTTAGGGTGGGGGCGTCAAGGCAAACTGCGCTGCCTGGTTTGACACCCCCATCCTGTCCTTCCCCCGCTGCGCGGAGGAAGGGACGCACAGTTCGATCACGATAAGACCCGACGCAAGAACATCCAGTACCGCGCACCTTCCGTGCTGCAGGCCGCGTGACCATAATCGCGCCGTGTCCATCGATCTGCCCTCCCTGCCCATCGTCGAAGCGCTGCCCCGGCTCAAGCAGGCTTTGATCTCGAACTCCAATGTCGTGCTGCAAGCGCCGCCCGGCGCCGGCAAGTCGACGCTCGTGCCGCTGGCGCTGCTGGACGAAGCCTGGCGCGGCGACGACCGCATCGTCATGCTCGAACCGCGACGGCTCGCGGCACGCGCCGTCGCATCGCGCATGGCGCAGTTGCTGGGCGAGCCGGTGGGACGCACCGTGGGCTATCGCACGCGGCTCGACAGCAAGGTGTCGGCGCAGACGCGCATCGAAGTGGTCACCGAAGGCATTCTCACGCGCTGGCTGCAGCGCGACGCCGCACTCGAAGGCGTGGCGCTGGTGATCTTCGATGAATTCCACGAACGCAGTCTGCAGGCCGATCTCGGCCTGGCGTTGTGCCTCGATGCGCAGGGCACGCTGCGCGAAGACCTGAAGCTGCTGGTCATGTCGGCGACGCTGGATGGCGAGGCGGTCGCCGCCCTGCTCGGTGCTGCGCCGATGGTCACGTCGGAAGGGCGGATGTTTCCGGTCGATACGCACTACCGGAGCGGGATCGGGGGACGGGGCGCGGGGCGCGAAGAAGATGTGGCGCTTGTCGCGGCGAATGTGACGGCGCGTGCAATCGAAGATCAGGACGGCGACGTGCTGGTCTTCCTGCCGGGGCAGGGTGAGATCCGTCGCACGCAGCGGCGACTGGAGGAGTTGCAGCTGCCGCGCGGCACGCGCGTGCTGCCGCTGTACGGCGAACTGCCGATCGAGCAGCAGGACGCGGCGATCCGCCCGAGCGGCGCCGGCGAACGCAAGATCGTGCTCGCCACCAATATTGCCGAGACGAGCCTGACGATCGAGGGCGTGCGCATCGTCGTCGATTCCGGTCTCGCGCGGCGCGCGCGCTTCGATCCGGCCACGGGCATGAGCCGGCTGGAAACGGTGCGCATCTCGCGCGCGTCGGCCGATCAGCGGCGCGGTCGCGCGGGGCGCCTGCAGGCGGGCGTGTGCCATCGACTCTGGTCGGAAACGGAAAACATCGGCCTGCCGGCGCAGACGCCGGCGGAAATCGTCGAAGCCGATCTCGCGCCGCTCGCGCTGGAACTCGCAAACTGGGGCATCGGCGATCCGCTCGCGCTGCGCTGGCTGGATGCGCCGCCCGCGGCGAGCTTCGCGCAGGCGCGCGATCTGCTGCGCGATCTGGATGCGCTCGATGTCGATGGCCGCATCAACACGCATGGCCGCGCGCTGGCGCGTATCGGCACGCATCCGCGGCTCGCGCACATGATCGTGCGCGGCAACGAACTGGGTCTGAAGCAACCGGCATTGCAGATCGCCGCACTGCTGGGCGAGCGCGACCTGTTGCGGCTGCCCGCCGGCCAGCGCGATGTCGATTTGCGGCTGCGCATCGACGCGTTGCGCGACGGACGCGCGCCTTCGGGCGCGAGCATCGACGCCGGTGCACGTCAGCGTGTCGCCCGCAGCATCGATCTGCTGGAGCGGCAGATGAACCTGCCGGCGACGACGCAGATCCCCTATTCCGATGACTCGGCCGGCCGGCTGCTGGCGCTCGCCTATCCCGATCGCATCGCGCAGTCGCGCGGCGAGGGCGGCCGATATCTGCTCGCCAGCGGCCGGGGCGCGCGCCTGACCGACGTCAGCAGCATCGGCAAACACGAGTTCATCGTCATCGCCGATCTCGACGCCGGCGAACGCGAAGCGACGATCCGGCTGGCCGCGCCGGTATCGCGCGCGACGCTGGAACAGGATTTCGCGAGCCACATCGAGACGCGCGAACGGATCGAATGGAATTCGCGCGACCAGAACGTCGCCGCACAACGCGAACGATGGCTCGGCGCCATCGCCCTGGAAAGCCGGCGGCTCGACAGCCCCGACGGCGCACGGGTCGCGGCCGCACTGCTCGCAGGCATCCGCGAACTCGGTCTCGCCACACTGCCCTGGACCCGCGAGGCGCGGGCGCTGCAGGCCCGCATGAGCTTCGCGCGCGCGCAGGATCAGCGTGCCATCAAACCCTGGCCGGCAGTCGATGATGCTGCGCTGCTCGAAACACTCGAGGAGTGGCTGACACCCTGGCTCAATGGCATGAGCCGCCGCGATCACTGGTCGCGTCTCGACCTGCATGGCGCGCTGCTCGCCCTGCTCGACTGGGACCAGCAGCAGCGACTCGCCGACATCGCGCCCACGCATCTGGGCGTGCCCAGCGGCTCGCGCATTCCCATCGACTATTCGACCGAGTCGCCGACGGTGGCGGTGCGGCTGCAGGAAGTTTTCGGCATGCACTCGACGCCGTTGATCGGCGGCAACCGGGTGCCGCTGACACTGCAGCTGCTGTCGCCGGCGCATCGGCCCGTCCAGGTCACCCGGGACCTGGCGAGCTTCTGGGCGCGCGGCTATGCCGACGTCAGACGGGAACTGAAGGGGCGCTATCCGCGTCACTACTGGCCGGACGATCCGTTGACGGCCGAAGCCACGGCGCGCGCCAAGCCGCGGGGGACATAGTTGCTCCCCGGACATGGAACGCCGCAGCATCGACACCATCGATCCGCGAGCACCGGCGGCGTTATGATGCCGACGCAATGAGCACCACGTTTCACCAACAGCCCATTGGACGCACTATCGGTCGGCGCAAGGAGCGCGATGGCCAACCGCTGTCTGCATCGGACCGGGCCGCAATGACCTGCAATGCCCGTTACGTGACGCGCGCTCCCAAAGGCATCTTCATCTATCGCTCCGCCGAGGAAATGGATGCGGACCGCCAGCGATGGATCGTGGATGCAATCGTCGAGAAATCGCGCGAGCGCGCCAGATAGATGGAATACACGCGTCCCGCCACCTGGGAAGACGTAAAGCACCTGGCCAGGGAGCTTGAAGCGCAAGGGGCGGAATATGCGCTGGTCGGTGGGTACGCCATCGCGGCACATGGATTCAATCGTTTTTCGGAAGACATCGACATCCTGGTCAACCCGTCGGCCGAAAATTCGCGCCGCTGGATTCTTGCACTCGCTGCATTGCCGGACCACGCCACGCAGGAATTGCTCGCCGCTCCGGACGTGTTTTCTGACGATACGCGCTACGCGTTGCGAGTGAATGACGAATTCACCGTGGATGTCATGCCGTCCATAGCAGGGCATTCGTGGGAAGAGATGAAGCCGCATATCGTCACCATCGAAGTGGACGATGTCGGCATTCGCGTTCTGGACTTGCCGGGCCTGCTCAAGACCAAGCAAGGCGTCCGACCCAAGGATCAAATGGATGCCGCCGTGCTTGCCGCCGCGATCGAGCGGCTCAAACGCCAAGGCCCCGGCCGCTGAAGGAGGTCGTCCGGCGGGGGGAAGACCCCACTGTTGGTGACTTGCCGGCTACCGCACAATCGGCCAACCCCGTCGCAAGGAGAAGTCGCATGTCGTGCCGCCATCTGACGCTCGTTGCCCTGCTGTTCGCCGGCTTCGCACAGGCCGGCACCGTGATGGAAATGGTGAACCGCGATCTGGGTGGGCAACAGAAAGAAACTGTCATGACCACGTATGCGCAGGACGGAAAGTTGCGCATCGAAGCCGGCGATCGCGAAGGCTTCTCGCTGTTCAAGGACGATGCGCTGTACGTCGTCAACGATCGCGACAGGAACTATGTCGTGATGGATCGCGCTGCGCTGAAGAAGATGGCGGATGCGATCAGCCCGGTCATGAAGATGCTGGCGCAGATGCCGCCCGAGCAGCGCGCGCAGATGGAGAAGATGATGGGACAGAGCGCCTCGTCCGCACTGGGCGGCGGCGCGAAACAGGAAGTGCGCAAGACCTCCCGCACCGGATCGGCGGCGGGACATGGCTGCAGCTACGTCGAGATCGTCAAGGGCGGCGCGGTCGAAGACGAGCTGTGCATCGTCGCGCCGGCAACGCTCAAGGGCGGCGATGAACTGATGGCCGCCGCGCAGAAAATGAGTGCGATGCTGCAGGACGCATTCAAGGATCTCGATGCACCGCAACTCAGGCAGATGATCGACGAACAGACCGCGCTGTATGGCAAGGTCGGCGGCATTCCGGTATTGAGCCGTCACTACGCCAACGGCAAGCCGGTCAGCGAATCGACGCTGCGCTCCAGCCGCAGCGAAGCGCTGCCGGCAACCACGTTTGACGTGCCGGCCGGTTATGCTCGGCGCGAATTCATGCCTGCACGCTGACAGGCAACCACACTCCCGGGAGACCCAGACTTGAATCAGGATCTGCAGAAACACATCGAAGCCATGCACGCGGAGCTGAGCCGCATCGACACGGTCGATCCGCAATCGCGCACGCTGCTCATCACGCTGCTGGGCGACATCACGCGCCTGCTGGAGAGTTCCAGCGGCACGCCCGCGAACCAGCACAACCTGGCCGAACGCCTCGACGAACTGGCGGTGCATTTCGAGGCCGAGCATCCCTCGCTCGGCACGGCGCTGCGACGGGTCGTGGATGCGCTGGGCAAGGCGGGAATCTGAGGAAGCCGCGATGACCTACGACCCGAACAACATCTTCGCGAAAATCCTGCGCGGCGAAATTCCCGCATTCAAGGTCCACGAAGACGAGCACACGCTGGCCTTCATGGACGTGATGCCGCAGTCCGAAGGCCACACGCTGGTGATTCCGAAAACTGCGGCGCGCAATTTCTTCGACATCGATCCGCAGTCGCTCGGTCGCCTGATCCAGTCGACGCAGCACGTGGCGAAGGCCGTGCGCACTGCGTTCCAGCCCGACGGCGTGCGTATCATCCAGTTCAACGAACCCGCCGCCGGCCAGACGGTGTTCCACATCCACTTCCACATCGTTCCCTGCTACGAAGGCCGAGAAATCAAGGGCCATGCGCGCGACATGGCAGACAAGGCGGTGCTGGCCGAACACGCCGAACGCATCCGCCAGGCGCTGGCTGGCTGAGATTCAGAGTTTCACACGGAGTTCACGGAGACCACGGAGGTCGGAGAAGAAGTTAAGAGTTCCCACGGGGAGAAGAATGGGAACACGGGGAGCACGGGGATAGAAATTTTCTGTTCCGAGCCCCGTGCTCCCCGTGTCCCCCGTGGAAATTCTTTCTTCTTCCGAACTCCGTGGTCTCCGTGATCTCCGTGTGAAACTTCTTCTCTTCAGCATCTGGTAGTCTGCCGTTCCCCAGAAAACAGCGGACCGACACGCGATGAGCAACCCGATCTACAAGGTTCCGGAAGATTTCGCGGCACTGGCGCATCTGCGCAACGCGGAGTACCAGCGGCTCTACCAGGAATCGGTGCGCGATCCCAATGGTTTCTGGGCACGAATGGGCCGGCGGCTCGACTGGGTCCAGCCTTACAACAAGGTGAAGGACACCAGTTTCGACGAGCACGATTTTCGCATCCGCTGGTTCTACGACGGCAAGCTCAATGTCGCCGCGAACTGTCTCGACCGCCATCTCACCAAGCGCGGCGACAAGACCGCCATCATCTGGGAAGGCGACGATCCGAAGCTGTCGGAACGCATCACCTATCGCGAGCTGTACGAACGCGTCTGCCAGTGCGCGAACGCGCTCAAGTCGCTCGGCGTGCGCAAGGGCGATCGCGTCACGATCTACCTGCCGATGATTCCGGAAGCCGCGGTGGCGATGCTGGCCTGCGCGCGCATCGGTGCGATTCACTCGGTCGTGTTCGGCGGTTTCTCCGCGGATTCGCTCGCGGGACGCATCGTCGACTGCGGTTCGAGCGTCGTCATCACGGCCGATGAAGGCATTCGCGGCGGCAAGCGCATCGCGCTCAAGACCAATGTCGATCTCGCGCTGAGCACGCCCGGCACCGAATGCGTCAGGCACGTGCTGGTGGTGAAGCGCACCGGCATCCGCGTGCCGATGTATGCGCGCGATCAGTGGTACGAAGACGTCGTCGACGGTCAGCCGAAGGAATGCGCGCCGGAAACCGTCGATGCCGAAGATCCGCTGTTCATTCTCTACACCTCGGGTTCGACAGGCCGCCCGAAAGGCGTGCTGCACACCAGCGGCGGTTATCTGGTCTATGCCGCGATGACGCACGAACTCGTCTTCGACGTGCGCGAGGACGACATCTTCTGGTGTACGGCCGACGTCGGCTGGGTCACGGGCCACAGTTACGTGGTCTACGGGCCGCTCGCCAATGGCGCGACGACGATCATGTTCGAAGGCGTGCCGAACTATCCCGACGCGGGACGCTTCTGGCAGTCGGTCGACAAGCACAAGGTCACGATCTTCTACACCGCACCGACGGCCATACGCGCGCTGATGCGCGAAGGCGAAGAGCCGGTGAAGCACTGGTCGCGCAAGTCGCTGCGCCTGCTCGGCTCGGTCGGCGAACCGATCAATCCGGAAGCCTGGGAGTGGTATCACCGCGTCGTCGGCGACGGCCGCTGCCCGATCGTCGACACCTGGTGGCAGACCGAAACCGGCGCGACGCTGATTGCGCCGCTGCCCGGTGCGATCGATCAGAAACCCGGCTCGGCCACCCTGCCCTTCTTCGGCGTGAAGCCTGCGATCCTCGACAACGAAGGCCACGTGCTCGAAGGCGCGACCGAAGGCAACCTGGTCATCACCGACAGCTGGCCGGGCCAGATGCGCACGGTGTTCGGCGATCATCAGCGCTTCATCGACACCTACTTCAAGACGTTCCCCGGCAAGTACTTCACTGGCGACGGCGCAAAGCGCGATGAGGACGGCTACTACTGGATCACCGGCCGCGTCGACGACGTGCTCAACGTCGCCGGCCATCGACTCGGCACCGCGGAAATCGAAAGCGCGATGGTCGCGCATCCCAAGGTCGCCGAAGCCGCCGCCGTCGGCTGCCCGCACGACGTCAAGGGCACGGGCATCTATGTCTACGTGACCTTGATCGTCGGCGAGGAACCCACCGAGGCGCTGCGCAACGAACTGCGCGACTGGGTTCGCAAGGAAATCGGCCCGATCGCCACTCCCGACTTCATCCAGTGGGCCCCCGGCCTGCCGAAGACGCGCTCGGGCAAGATCATGCGCCGCATCCTGCGCAAAATCGCCGCGAACGAACACGATCAGCTCGGCGACATCTCCACCCTCGCCGACCCGGGCGTCGTCGAAAGCCTCGTGCGCGAACGCATGAACCGCCCGGCGTCGGAGATCGAGCAGGACGCGGGGGTCGCGAAACCGGCGAAGACGTCGAAGCGGAAGAAAGCCAAGAGCTGAGACAAGAGAATGGCCGCAAAAAAGCGCAAAAAGACGCAAGGGCAAGAAATAAGAATGCGGAGTGTCTTCGTTATCTTGTTTTGAGACCTTTGCGCCTTTTTGCGGCCATTCTCTTCTCCGCAATCCTCAGAACAACCGCCCCGCCCCCGCCAGCCGCGGCTTGTAGTAATCATCATCGAGCGTGCGCAGTTCGATCGGCCGACCCGTCTGCGGTGCATGCACGAAGCGGCCGGAGCCAGCGTAGATGGCGACGTGCGAGATGCGCTTGCCGCTGATGCGGAAGAACAGCAGGTCGCCGGGTTCGATGTCGCCGAGGCGGATGGGTTCAGCGGCTCGATACTGTTCGGCGGCGGTGCGCGGGACTTCGATGCCCAGTTCGTGATGAACGAACTGCACCAGGCCGCTGCAATCGAACGCGGTCGGGCCGCTGCCGCCGAAACGATACGGCGCGCCAAGCAATGAAATGGCGCGGATGACGATTTCGCTGCCGACGGAAATCTCTGCTCCACCCTGACGCTGCGGCATCGGCGACGTGTCGAGCGTGCCGGGCGTGGCGATATCGCCGAGCGGCGGCGGCGAGACAGGAGGTGTGCCGGCGCAGCTCGCCAGCAGCATCGACAGCGCGGCCCATGCCGCGATGCTGCAGCGACGAGACCCGGCAGAACGACGCGTTTTCAACTGCATATCCGGGTGGGCTCCGGTCGGGCGCGCGCAGGATGCCGCATGCCGAGCCTCGGCGCCAGCCGCTGAACGGATTGTGAACTCCGCCCGGCCGCGGAACTCCCCAAGGCGCCAGACTCTGTGTAGTGTGTCGCCGCATCGATGCCGCACGCCTGAGGAAGCCGCCAACCATGATCCGGGGATCGCGAGCCGCGCACTGGCTGGGCTTGAGCGCCGCACTGCTGACCGCTGCAGCGGCGGCTGCGCCGGAACCCTGGACGCAGGTGCGTGCGGATGCGATCCGCAGTCATGTCGAATTCCTGGCGAGCGATCTGCTGGAAGGCCGCGCCACCGCGTCGCGAGGCTATGACATCGCAGCGGCCTATGTGGCCGCGCAATTCCGCCAGGCCAGCCTGAAACCCGCCGGCGATGGCGACAGCTTCTTTCAGAACGTGCCGCTGCTCGAAGCGACCCCGGTGCTGCCCGGCTCCTCCGCCGAGCTGGTTGTCGACAAGCACACGCGCACGTTCGAATACGGCACGCACTACCTGCCCTCGGCCGACTATCTGTCGGCGAGCTCGACGCTGACGGCGCCGCTGACCTTCGTGGGCTTCGGCATCGATGCGCCGGAACTCGACCACGACGATTTCGCGAACGTCGATCTGGCCGGCCGCATCGCCGTCATCTTCACGGGCGCACCGGCACAGTTCCCGCACACGCAGCGCGCCTATTACTCATCGACTTACACGAAATTTCCGCAGCTCATCGAACACGGCGCCGTCGGCGTGGTGATGATTTCCTCGCCGCAGGACGAGAAGCTGTTTCCCTGGGAACGCGTGGTGGCGATGAGCTGGGCGCCGCAGATGCGCTGGCTGGACGAGCACGACAAACCCCGCAATGCCTACGAGCAGCTCAAGCTGCGCTTCCGCTTCGATCAGGAAGCCGGCGCGCAGTTCTTCGAAGGTGCGGCAAAGGATTTCGCAGCGGCCAGCGCCGCGGCCGACGCCGGCGAATCGCAGGCGTTCGAACTGCCGGGCCTGCTGACGCTGTCGGCTACCACGGGCCTGCGTCGCACCGACAGCATGAACGTGATCGCCGCCGCACCGGGCACCGATCTGCGCAACGAGCTCGTCGTGATCACGGCGCATCTCGATCATCTCGGCCGCGGCTCCGCCGTGAACGGCGACTCCATCTACAACGGCGCACAGGACAACGCGCTCGGCACGGCGATCCTGCTGGAAATGGCGCGCGCGCTGAATGCGTCAGGCATCAAGACCCGCCGCACCCTCGTTTTCGCGGCGCTGACCGCCGAAGAGAAAGGACTGCTCGGTTCCGATTACCTGGCGCAGCATCCCATGGCTGACGGCACGCCGGTCGCCAACATCAACATCGACATGCCGATGCTGTTCGCGCCGACGCTGGACATGATCGCACTCGGCGAAAAGCATTCCTCGCTCGGCGCCGTCGCGCGCAATGCGGCCGGCAGCCAGGGATATCGACTGAGTCCCGATCCGATGCCGGAGCAGGTGGCGTTCGTGCGCAGCGACCAGTTCTCGTTCATCCGCCAGGGCATTCCGGCGATCGTGCTCTCGGGCGGCTACCAGTCGCGCGACAAGCGCGTCGACGTTGCCGCGCTGCGCAGCGAGTTCCTGGAAAAGCGCTACCACCAGCCCGGCGACGACGCGGCCGAGCCGATCGACTACGCGACGGCCGCCGACCTCGCGCGCATCAATCTGCGCATGGCGATCGACGTGGCGAACGCGCCCGGCCGGCCGCGCTGGAAGAACGGAGATTTTCTCGGTCGCGTGTTCGCGCAGGGCGCCGCCGAACAGAAGTCGGAATGACGATTGCTGAACCAGGGAGTACCTATGCAGGATGTGACGCCGGATGAACTGACCGGGCTGCGGCAAAGCTTCGACAACTGCGACAACGACGCCGACGGCTGGATAACGACCAGGGAATTTTCCGCGCTGCTGCAGTCGCTCGACGGCGATCTGTCCGAAGACGAGTGCCTGCTCGCCTTCGAAATGACCGACGGCGATGGCGACGGCCTGATCAGCTTCGAGGAGTTCATGGCGTGGTGGTCGGACTGATCCGGCACGGGCGATCCATCGCGCCCGATCATGTAACGATCGTCCAAAAAAAGGCCGCGCCCGAAGGCGCGGCCTGAATGTACAGCCACCGACCGCGGTGTTGCGATGGGATCTCAGCGGGTGCCCCACCGAACTGGGAGGTCCACGGAGTGGACTGTACGGATCGAAACAGCACGAAACGTCGGCACTCGAACGCACGACATCCGGATTCGGATCCGTCGTGCCGAAGTTTTTTTCCGATGACGAACGACGGCCCTGGTAGCGGGGGCGAACCGCGCAGCGGGCTCATTCGTTGATCCGGTGGACACGCAGCATCCCGCCCGTGTCGCAACCGATCCCGAAGGAGACGTCATGAACAAAGACATCGCCGCAGGCAATTTCAAGCAGCTCAAGGGCAAGATCAAACAGCAGTGGGGCAAGCTCACGGACGACGAGATCGATCAGATCGAAGGCAATACCGAAATCCTCGCCGGCAAGCTGCAGGAACGGTATGGCTGGGAACGCGACGAAGCAGAGCGCCAGGTGAAGGACTTTTCCCGACGCCACGGCTGGCAATAAGAATCCGCGCACGCCGGCCAGCGACCGCTGGCCGGCGCAAGCGCATTCTCAACTACGGGGTTCCTGCGGCAGCGAAGCGGCGCGATGCCGATGGCTCATCAGCACGTCCCGCACCTTGTCGAATTCCGAGGCCTTGTCGAAGAAGTGATCGGCGCCGCAATCGTGGCTGGCCTGACGATAGTCGTCGGTCGGGTAGTTGGTCACGACGATCACCAGCTCCGGCCGCGGCGCGCCTGTCGCCCGCAGCTGCTTGAGCAGGCGGATGCCGCTGCCGCCGCGTAACTGCACATCGACGATCAATACATGCGGGCGCGAACTGCGCACGCCTTCGAGCGCGTCGGGAACCTCGGCCGCCTGCCCGACGACGCGCGTGTCGGGAATTTCCCGCACGGTTTCGATCAACCGCTCGCGCACCGGCGTCGAGTCTTCGACGATGTAGATGGTCAGTTCTCTCAATGACGGCAATCCACCTACATCGTCATTCAGCGCGCCTCCGCGAATCGCCGCAATGGTGTCCCGGGAGCGCGCGCGTCGCGGCATGCGTTGCCGTGTCAATCGACCAGTTCGTTACGAACCGCGTAGGCCGCTATCTCGGCATTGCTGCGCATGGCCATTTTCTCCAGGATGCGCGCGCGGTAGGTACTCACGGTCTTGACGCTGAGGCCGAGCTCGTTGGCCATCACGGCGGGCGAGATGCCGCGCGCAATGCGCGTGAACACCTGCAGCTCGCGCTCCGACAGCCGGTTGTGCATCGGGCCCTCTTCGTTGGCGGCACAGTCGGACGCCAGCAGCTCGGCGACGATCGGCGTGATGTAGCGGCGTCCGGCGCCGACGGCACGCACGGCCTTCACCAGTTCTTCGGGCACGATCATTTTCGGCACGTAGCCATTGGCCCCGGCCCGCATCAGACGCACGGCAAAGCTGCGCTCGGGATGCATGCTCAGAACCAGGATCGCCAGTTCGGGACGTTCGTCGCGCAGCTGCTTGAGCAGTTCGATGCCGCTCTGTCCGGGCAGGGTGATGTCGAGTACCACGACATCGACCTTGGTTCCGCTTTCCAGAAGCTGCAGCGCCTCTTCGGCCGAGCCGGCCTCGCCGACGACCATCAGGTCCTCCTCGTCTGCGAGCATTTCGCGCACGCCGGCCCGCAGGATGGCGTGGTCGTCGACGATCAGGACGCGAATATGCTGTTGAATGTCGCGATGGGTCTCCGGCATGTCGTTTTCTCGGGCGTTGAACATCAGTTGGCCACCTCGATGGATTCACGGTCGTGATCGCTCCCGACCAGTCCCTGCGCACGGTAGGCGTGCAGCCGGTTGTAGAGCGTTTTCAGACTGACGCCCAGTAACGCAGCAGCCCGCGTCTTGTTTCCCTCACATTTGCGCAAAGTCGCCAGAATCATCCGGCGTTCGGCTTCAGCCAGCGGCGTGCCGACGGGAATCCTGAGGCACTCGGCGTCGCCGATCGAAGACAGCGGGGTCGACCGGTCGATGGCACTGCCGAGATCGAGATCCCCCTCGGCGAGGATGAAGGCCCGATGCACTGCGTTGCGCAGTTCGCGCACGTTGCCCGGCCAGTCGTAACGGGCCAGGCAGTCGGCCGAATCCGGCGACAGCCGTTTCGAGGTGTGCTCCTCCACGTTCAGCACCTGCAGGAAATAGTTCGCCAGCAATTCCACGTCCTCGCCCCGCTCGCGCAACGGCGGGATGCGCAGCTGGCAGACGGACAGCCGGTCCAGCAGTTCCGGACGCAAGGCGCCGCGCGGATCGCTCTGCACCGTCGCGATGATGCGGCAATGGAATTCCAGCTCGCGTGTCCCGCCGACACGGACACTGCGACGCGACTCGAGCGCACGCAGCAGTTTGACCTGGAGTTCGGGCGTCAGCCCGGCAACGTCCTCCAGCAGCAGCGTGCCGCGGGCGGCGCGCTCCAGATGTCCTTGCTGACTGCCCAGGCGCGCGACGCCGCCTTCGCTCGCACTGGCTTCGTATCCGAACAGCTCGGAATCGATGAGTGCCGGCGCGAGCGTGGCGCAGTTCAGCACCAGAAAAGGCTGGGTCGCACGATCGCTCAGATCGTGCAGGCAGCGCGCCGCCAGTTCCTTGCCGCTGCCGTTCTCGCCGACGATCAGCACGTCCGCATGCAGCCTCGCGATGTGCGCCATGCGCTCGAACATCGCATGCATCGCTGCCGACTCGCCGAGCAGACCGCCGACACTGCAGACGCGCGCCACTGCGAGGGCATCGGCATCGCTCAGCGACGACGGGAACGAGGAAGGCGCGTCGGACAGGACAGTCATGCGATTTCTCCGGAAAGCGAGGGTCCGGGAAGGAAACGGTGGGCACGCGTCTACGTTGCAGCAGTACGCGGAATGAAGGCGTCGACCACGGTGCCTCCTTTCGCCGGGTCGGTGCCGAAGCGGATCACGCCGCCGATCTGTCGCATGCGCTCGCGCATTCCCACGAGGCCGTGCGACTTCGCACGCGACACTGCACCTTCAGTCATGCCCGCGCCATCGTCGATGATACGCAGGCGAATACCGTCTTCGGATCGCGACAGGTCGACCCGCACCGATTGCGCGCGCGCATGACGCGTGACGTTCGTGAGCGCTTCTTGTGCGATGCGATACAGCGCGATCGACCACGACGGATCGAGGTCGTCGAAATCCTCCGTCACCTGCACGTCGCACGGCACGCCGGTGCGTCGCGTGAATTCTCGGCAATGCGTGCGCATCGCATAGGCGAGGCCGAGATTGTCCAGATGACTCGGACGCAGACCTTCGATCACTTCGTGTTTCAGTTCGACGGTGTCGGCCAGCATCTGCAGCGAGCGCTGCAACCGTTCGCGCAGTTCCGGCTGGCCTTCCGGCAGACGCTTGCTGATCCAGTTGAGATCCATGTTGATGGCAGTGAGATTGCTGCCGAGCGTGTCGTGCAGCTCGCGCGCGATGCGGGCCTTCTCTTCTTCCGACACGCTGATGAGGTGCTGCGACAGCTCGGTGAGCTCCGACGTGCGTTCCTCGACCTGTCGATTGAGATGCTGATTCGCGTCGAGCAACGCGCCCTCCGCTCGGGCGCGCGCCGCGACATAGCGACGCAGCAGCACCTGCAGGCCGATCAGCACGCCCACGGTCAGCACCGTCGTGAAGACGGCAATGCCGACGGTCAGCCACATGTCGTGCACGACTTCGCCGCGCAAGGCTTCGATGCGCGTGTCTTCTTCCTGCAGCATGCGCTCGACGTGTTCGCGCACGCGGTTCATGTCGGCCGTGGCCCAGCCCGTTCCGGCGACGTCGGCATTGCCCACTTCGCCCGTGTGCGCGATCGTGCCTTCCAGTCGCGCCACCGCGTTGGCCGTCATGGCCTCCAGCGCATCCAGATCTGCAGCACGCTGCGTACCTCCCGCCCCGCCGTTGTCCGCCTCCAGTTCGCGCAGCCGTTCGATCTCGGCGCGCCAGCTGCGCGCCGCGCGGCGGAAAGGCTCCAGGTAGACGGCCTGCCCCGTCAGCAGGTAGCCGCGCTGCCCCGCCTCCGCGGTCGCAATCGTCGACTGGAATGCGGTCAGCGACCGCTTGATCTCGTAGGAACGCGCGTACTGCCGGTGGGAATCCATCGTGCCCGCCGTGTTGATCACCAGCAGCGTGGCGTTGAGCAGCAGCAGTGCGATCGATACCAGCGTGATTGCCACGACGGCCAGCGGCACCTGGGCCGTCGTCGTGGGCATGGCAACCACCGCATCCGCGGGCAGGCTGGCTGAAGGCGTCGACATGGAAAGCGATGGATGACCGGCAGCGGGACTCTTCCGACCAGCCTTAACGCCAGTTGCCCGACGAGGTTCCGTGTGGATCGCACAGTCGCTGCGAAGCGACGTGTCGTTGACATCGCATTGACGTCGTGCGGGAACCTTGAATTCGACCGCACGTTAATCGACGCGAGCAACGCAGGTCAGGACCGCGCAGATTCCTGCGCGACATTCGACTCGCTTCAATACGATGAGGAACTACCGATGAAACTCCATTCTCTTCTGATGATCATGGCCGCGGGTATCGCGATCGCCGGCTGCAACAAGGCGGAATCGCCTGCCGAGGTACAGCACGATGTGGCCGATGCACGTGCGGACGCACAGCGTGACGTGTCGGAAGCGCAGGCAGATGCGCGCGAGAACATGGCGGATGCGCAGAAGGACGTCGCCGATGCCCAGGCCGATCATGATTCCGGCGAACTGGCGGATGCCGCCGGCGATGCCAGCGAGACAGCAGCCAGGGGCGACTTTAAAGTAGCGGTGGCGCAGGCTGAGGCGAATCACAAGGTCGCGACCGAGAAGTGCGAAGCACTGAGCGGTTCGGCCCAGACCGACTGCAAGGAGCGCGCCGATGCCGATCTCGACGCCGCGAAGAAGCAGGCGGAACTGCGCCGCGACGGTGCCGGCTGAACCAGGGCTCAAGTTACAGGGGTGCTCAATGAGTAGCTTCAATATTGGCAAACGTACCGCGGCCCTGCTGGTCGCCGCGATGCTGGGCGGTTCGCTGCTGGCAGGATGCAGCTCCACGCCGTCGCAGCAGTCGACCGGCGAGGCGATCGACGACGGCGTCGTGACCGCAACGGTCAAGGCCAAGCTGATCGAAGATCCCGTGACCAAGGCCCACCAGATCAACGTCGACACCTTCAAGGGCAATGTGTCCCTGAGCGGTTTCGTCGAATCGGAGCAGGCCCGGGCCCGGGCATTGCAGCTCGCACGCGGCGTGGACGGCGTGAAGAGCGTCAAGGACGCAATGCAGGTTCGCAAGGCAGCGTCGTAACGGGCGATGGCGAGGAAAGCGGCGGGCGTCCTGCGCGGCGCCCGCCGCTTTTTTGTCCGGCTCTTCCTGTGGAGCCGGCTTGAGCCGGCCTGAAAACAGTCAGGCTGAAGCCTGACCTACACAAAGAAGCCGATCGCATCCACCGAATCAGGCCGGCTCAAGCCGGCCCCACAGGAAGAGTTCTATACTCCCGACCGCAATATTTCCGCGCCTGGCGCGGTCCCCTGTTCCGCAACGTTCCCATCGGAGTTCGACCATGACTCGACAGGCCAGGATTTCCGGAGCGGCGCTGGCCTCGGCCGCCGCGCTGCTGTTCGCCTCGACGACACTCACGACCACGAATGCCGCCGACGAAGCGGCCGTGAAATGCGATGGCGGCAATGCCTGCAAGGGCAAGTCGGCCTGTCATACGGCGAGCAATGCCTGTGCCGGACAGAACGCCTGCAAGGGACAGGGTTACGTCATGCTGCCCAAGGCCGAATGCGAAAAGGCGCAGGCGGAGAACAAGAAGTCCTGAAGCCGGGGAACGGACGTGGATCTCGCGCAACTGCAGCGCGCTTTCCAGAAACATGTACTGGACGGCGACGACGCGATTGCTGTCGCCGTCAGTCGCACGGAAGCTGTCGAGAGCGCCGCACGTCTCGCCGTCTATGCTGACGCCTATCGTCTGCGCCTGATCGAGGCCCTGGCCCACAACTACCCGCGCCTGCAGCAACTCCTCGGCGACGCAGCGTTTGGTTCGATCGCGCGCGAGTATTTGCTGGCCCATCCCTCCGCCAGTGCTTCGGTGCGCTGGTTCGGCGATCGACTCGCGGAGTTTCTTGCCGCTGCCTGTCCGGACCCGCCCGTGCTGGCCGAACTTGCGCACTGGGAGTGGGCGATCGCCGCTGCGTTCGACGCCGCGGACGCTGAGCCGCTTGCCGAGCAGGCATTGAGCAGCATCGAACCCGCGCAATGGGCAACCTTGCGCCTGCCATTGCATCCGTCGGTGCAGCTGCTGCGCATGAACACGAATGCACCTGCAATCTTCAAGTCGCTGGCCGCGGACGACGAACCGCCGACGCCGGCAACGCTCCCGACTCCGCATCATTGGTGCGTCTGGCGCGAGGCACTGACACCGAGATATCGATCGGTGCCGGAGGACGAAGCCGCGGCACTGCAGACGTTGCTGGCGGCCGGAACGTTCGAAGCGCTTTGCGACTCGCTGTGCGAATGGCATGCCGCCGCAGATGTCCCGGCACGCGCAGTGATCCTGCTCAAGGGATGGATCCGCGATTCGATGATCGTTGCGGATCGGGCGATTTCTGTAGGTCAGGCTTCAGCCTGACTTCCGGAAAGAGGCCGGCTCAAGCCGGCCCCACAGTATGAGAGCCCCACCCTGACCCTCCCCCGCTGCGCGGAGGAGGGGATCAAGCGCCGTGATTTTCGTATGAAACTCTTCCTCCGATTCAGGTCCGAAAACGGCTAGTCCCACCTTCGCTGCCGGCGTATCGTCCGCCGCATGGACGACATTCACGGTCTCGACGGCGCGGCTCTCGACCGCGCGCGCATCAGTCGCGATCCGCGTTTCGACGGCAGGTTCTTCATTGCGGTGAAGACGACCGGCATCTATTGCCGGCCGGTCTGTCCGGCGCCGAGCCCGAAGAGAACGAACATCCGCTACTACGCGACGGCAGCTGCGGCAGCCGAAGCGGGGTTTCGTCCGTGTCTGCGCTGTCGTCCCGAGGCGGCGCCCGGCACGCCGGCGTGGCTCGGTACGTCCGCAGCGGTACGGCGCGCACTGCGACTGATTCAGGACGGTGCGCTCGATCGACTGTCGGTCGATGAACTCGCAACGAAGATCGGCATCGGGCCGCGGCACCTGCATCGACTGTTCATCCAGCACGTCGGCGCATCGCCGCTCGCGGTCGCGCAGACGCGGCGACTGCATTTCGCGAAGCGGCTGCTGGACGAGACCCGCTTGCCGATCACGGAGATCGCGCTGGCCTCCGGCTTCGGCAGCCTGCGACGTTTCAACGATGCGTTCCGGAAAACGTATCGACGCGCACCGCGCGAGCTGCGTCGGACGAAGCACGAAGCGGACGCCGCCGGCGATGAAGTCATCCTGAAGCTGTCGTACCGACCGCCGTACGACTGGGCACAGGTGCGCGATTTTCTGGCGACGCGCGCGATCCCCGGCGTCGAGCGCGTCGACGACGACGGTTACGCGCGAACGATTGCGACCGACGACGGCCACGCGATCGTGAGCGTGCAGCACCTGCCGGCGGCGAATGCCTTGGCACTGCGCGTTCGCGGCGCCGCGCCCGCCCATCTGTTCCGGATTTCGGCCGCCGCGCGCCGCATGTTCGATCTCGCGGCCGATCCGGTGCGGATCGCGGCCGGGTTCAGGTCCGACCCGCTGCTGTCGCCGCTGGTGAAGCTGCGTCCCGGCCTGCGCATTCCCGGCGCGTGGGATCCGTTCGAATGTGCCGTGCGTGCGGTGCTCGGCCAGCAGGTCAGTGTCGCGGCGGCACGCACGCTCGCCTCGCGCCTCGTGAACCGCACCGGTCAGCCGATCAATGGAAGCGACGGACTCACGCACCTGTTCCCTGCACCGCCCGTACTGGCGGCGGCGAACCTCGACGGACTCGGCATCACGGGCGCACGCATCGCGGCGCTGCATACGCTGGCGCGGGCAACCGCGGAGGGGCAGCTCGACTTCACCGCCGGCGTGGAAGACGTCGCGCAGGCCATCGCCGAGCTGCCGGGCTTCGGCGAATGGACGGCGCAATACATCGCGTTGCGCGCACTGGGCGCACCCGATGCCTTCCCGACCGGTGATCTCGTGCTGCGCCGGCTGGCCGCGGGTGACGGACCGCCGCTCACGATACGTGCGCTGCAACAGCGCGCGGAACGCTGGCGACCGTGGCGCGGCTACGCCGTCATGCACTTGTGGAAAGCCGCTGCGAGCAGCGTGAAGCCCCGCGCCGGCAAACTGTGAATCGGATCACCGATCGATCCCGTCCGCGGCTCGTGTTCTGAACGCGCATCACGGCATGGCGGAGACACGGCGTTCATCCTGCCGCGGGCATGGACACGAATCTTCAACGCTTGTGGCGCGTACTCGCGCTGATCGCTGCACTCGCGTTCGCGACGCCGCTGTGGGCCGGAACGCAGGTGAGCATCGGCGATCTGGAGCCCGCGGACCGCAGCGTGCTGGCACCCGGCGCCTCCGTGTACGTGCTCATGAACTACGAAACCGATGTGTCCGTGAAGTTGTGGGCACGGCCGTATTCGAACGGCGTCGAGGTGCCCGCGCTGACGAATGCGTCGCCGCAGTACACGGGCACCGGCGAGGCGCTCGGCTGGTTCGCATTGAGCGAGGCAGGCGTCGTCGATGAGATCCGCATCAAGGCCGGCGGGGGCGATCCGTATCGCGAATGGGTGGTGACGACCCTGCCGGTAAGACTCGAATGGAGTACCGAAGGCCAGAGCATCGGCAGCCAGGCCGCGTGGGTCGATGAGCTGAGTCGGGAACAGACGGCACAGATCACGGCGCAGGCCAGGCAGCGCGCCAGCGAGTCCGGCGGCGCGATGGACGGCCTGATCTTCGCGGGTTTTCTGATTCTCGTCGGCGCACTGCTGATCGGCGGCATCGCGCTGCCGCTGCGCAGCGCACTGCGGTGGCGCGGCGGCTGGCGCATCGCGGCGTTGGCGCCGCTCGGACTCATGGGGTTCGTGATCCTGCGGATCGTGGTCGATACGGCGATCGATCCGACTTCCCACAATCTCTGGCCGTTCGAGATCCTGATGTTCGGCGTCGCCGCGCTCGTCATCATCGTCGTGCTGATGATTGCGCGACGCATTCTCGGCGTGCGCTGATCTCTTGCTGTAGGTCAGGCTTCAGCCTGACTCCCTATCAGAGGCCGGCTGAAGCCGGCCCCACAGGAAGAAGAAGATCAGATCAGGAGAGCGCTCACTTCGCCAGCAGCTTCTCCGTCGCCGCGAGCAGCACCGCCAGCACGACGCCTTCGGCCGCCTGCGAGACTTCCGCGAGATCGGGAAAGCTCGGCGCGATGCGGATCGTGCGGTCGTGCGGATCGTTGCCCAGCGGATGGGTCGCACCGGCCGGCGTGAGTTCGACGCCCGCTTCCTTCGCCAGCTTCACCACCTGCTTCGCGCAGCCGTCGAGCACGTCGAGCGTGATGAAGTAGCCGCCCTTCGGCGTGGTCCACGAAGCTACGCCTGTGTTACCCAGATGCTCGTTGAAGATCTCCAGCACCTTGTCGAACTTCGGCGCGAGGATTTCGCGATGACGATCCATCAGCGCCGCGATGCCGTCGGCATGCTTCAGCAGGCGCAGGTGCCGCAGCTGGTTGACCTTGTCGCCGCCGATGGTG
Source organism: uncultured Steroidobacter sp. (assembly GCA_937864115.1). Taxonomy (GTDB): domain Bacteria; phylum Pseudomonadota; class Gammaproteobacteria; order Steroidobacterales; family Steroidobacteraceae; genus Steroidobacter. Next base: position 152,296 of record CALMII010000028.1, read on the forward strand.
CGCTTCTCGATGCGCTTCAGGTACCAGGCCGCGTTGTCCTTGGAACTCGCGAACACGCCGATGCCGGCGCCGGCGAACGTCACCTTGGAGGTCGAGCCGAAGATGAAGGCGCGGTTCGGATTGCCGTGACGCGCGCAAGCCTCGTCAATGTTGGCGATCTCGATGCGCTCGGCCGTGAGGTGATGCACGGCGTAGGCGTTGTCCCAGAAGATGCGGAAGTCGCGCGCCGCGGTCTGCATCTTCGCCAGGCGCTCGATGGTCTCCTTCGAATACACGGTGCCGGTCGGGTTGCTGTACTTCGGCACGCACCAGATGCCCTTGATCTGTGCATCGCCCGCGACGAGCTTCTCGACGATGCTCATGTCGGGACCGCGGTCGGTGAGCGGCACGGCAATCATCTCGATGCCGAATTCCTGGCAGATCGAGAAGTGACGGTCGTAGCCGGGCACCGGGCACAGGAAGGCGATGCGCGGTTCCTTCGACCAGGGACGTTCGCTGTCGCACGTGCCCTTCAGCATCGAGAAGGCGACGCAGTCGTGCATGATCGACAGGCTGGCGTTCTCGCCGATGATCAGGCGGTCGGGCGTGACGCCGAACACCGCCGCCATCACGGCGCGCAGTTCGGGCAGGCCGGCCAGTTCGCCGTAGTTGCGCGTGTCGATGTTGCCGGACATGAAGTCGCCGCTGCCGGGCAATGACAGCAGCGGATTCGACAGATCGAGCTGCGCCGCCGACGGTTTGCCGCGCGTCAGGTTCAGTTTCACGCCGCGTTTGGCAAAGGCGTCGTAACGCTGGCGGATCTGGCCGTGCCAGGCGCGGAGGTCGTCGATACTCAGGGCGGGCAGCTGCGGCATAAGGGTCCTCGGACCAGGCAAAAAACGGGGCGCATTATCCGGGCTTGGCCGTCGCCGCGCTATCAGATCTTGGCTGGCAGCGCCGCGAATTGCCGTTTCAGGCCGACATGCCCGCGGGAAGCCGAAATCCTGAACGCAAACAGCAGCGCCCCCGGTCCTGCGCGCTCGGCATGCGATGCAGCATCCGGGTCGCCTATCATCGGCGCATGCTCGTGCGTGTGCTCGCCGACGCCGTTCTGGTCATCCACCTGGCATTCGTCATCTTCGTCGTGGCCGGTGGATTCCTGGCGCTGCGCTTCCCGCGCGTTGCGTGGCTGCACGTGCCGGCGGCGTTGTGGGGCGCCTGGATCGAGTTCAGCGGCCGCATCTGTCCGCTGACGCCGCTGGAGAATTCGCTGCGCCGTCGAGGCGGCGAAGCCGGCTACGGCGGCGGCTTCATCGATCACTACATCATGGCACTCCTCTATCCGGAGGGGCTGACGCGCGAGGTGCAGTTCGTCATCGGCGGCGGCGTGCTGCTGGTCAATGTCATCGCCTACACATTGCTGGTGCGCCGCTTGCAACGCAGGCGCGCATCGACGGTCGCCTCGCACGACGACAGCGGCTAGGATGCCGGCCTGCCGCAGCGAGGACGTTCGAGACCATGACACCACCCCCTTCGATTCTGATTGTCGGCGCAGGCGCGATCGGCGCGCTCTACGGTTCGGCGCTGGCGCGACAGGGCGCGGCCGTGTCGGTCGTGTGCCGTTCCGACTTCGAGCAGGTCCAGCGTCATGGCTATGCGATTCGCAGCCCGCTGCTGGGCGATCACGTCTTTCGACCGCATGCCGTGCTGCGCGAAGTGGCGCAGTGCACGACGCCGCCCGACTATCTGATCCTGACGGTGAAGGTGTTGCCGGATGTCGATCGGGTCGCGCTGATCCGTCCGGCGGTCGGCCCCGGCACGACGATCGTGCTGATCGAGAACGGCATCGACATCGAAGACGAACTCGTCGCTGCGTTTCCCGGCAACGAACTGCTGAGCACGCTGGCATTCGTGCAGGTGAGCCGCACCGGTCAGGGCGAGATCGTGCATCACGCGCTCGGGTCGCTGTCGATGGGCTGCTATCCCGCAGGCATCACACCCGCCGCGGAACGTCTCGCAGCCCTGCTGGGGGCGAGCAAGATCGAATGCAGGCTCACCAGCAATGTCGTCGCCGCGCGCTGGCAGAAGGCCGTGTGGAACACCGCGTTCAACCCGATTTCGGTCCTCGGCGGCGTGTTCGATACCGAAATGATGCTGCGGACGCCGGAAAATCAGCAGCTCATCCGTCTCGCCATGAACGAGGTCTGCGCCGCCGCCGCGGCGGCCGGGCACCCGATGCACCCGAAGCTGGTGGATCGCATGATCGCGGACACGCGTGCGCTGCCCGGCTACAAGACCAGCATGGCGCTGGATTACGAGAATGGCCGACCGATGGAAATCGAAGCGATCCTCGGCAACGTGGTGCGCTCCGGCCGCAAGAACAATGTCGCGATGCCGGTGCTGGAGACGGTCTACGCGCTGGCGCAGATGGTGCAGAACAAGCAGGACCCGAATCCATCGAGGTGACGCGCAGGACGGGAGCGATCGCTGCGCGTCACCTCACCCATCGGGACGGCGATCAGCCGGCCGGCTTCACGGTGATGTTGTTGCGAACGTCCTTCACGCCGTTGATGCCGCGCGCCAGTTCGCCGGCGTGCGTCTTCTCGGCCGATGTGCCGACGAAGCCGCTCAGCTCGACCACGCCGCTGTTCACTTCGACGTTGACGTCGGAGGCGGTGCCGAGACCGGCCTTGCCGGCGATCTGGCTCTTCACCTTCGCGGCGATCACCGTGTCGTCCACGGCTGCGCCGGTCGAGCGGTCGGGATCGCGGATCAGCAGCTTGTTCTCGACCTTCTGCACGCCCTCGACGTTCTTCGCCGTGGCTTCGGCCGCGGACTTCGCCGCAGCGGAATCGACGAAGCCGCTCAGCTGCACGACGCCATCCTTCGTTTCCACGTTGATCTGACGCGCCTTGGTGGCGTCGTTGCTGATCAGCGCGGACTTGACGCTGCCGGTGAGGCTGGCGTCGCTCTTGCCTTCGTCTGCGATCGCGCCGGCCGAAATGGCGGCGAGTCCCAGACCAAGCATCAGGGTGGGAAATCTACGCATGTCGTTCACCTTGTGTGACTCGAATTGACGGCTGCGTAATGCCGCAGTCTGCAATCCGGTTCCGGCAGGAAACGACGCGCGGCCGTCGCGAATGACGGCCGCGGAATCAGTGCAATCGGAAAGGGAACTTTGGCGGCGGCTCGCCCGTAGGGGCCGGCCGCGCCGGATCAGGCGGCAGGCGCTGCTTTCTTCCTGGCCTTGGGCGGCTGCTTCACGGCATGCAGTACGTTATCGGCAACGCGCGACATCCAGCCGCCCGAGTACAGCATCATCTTGAGCTGGTGCAGCAATACCTGTCCCGGGCCTTCGACCGCGAGCCGGCAATCCTCCTCGATCTTGCAGTTCTGCATTTCGAAGAGCCCGGTGCCTTCGATGATCAGGGTCGAATCCTTGAAGTGACACTCCGTAAACGACTTGTTGTCGAGCACGATGCGCTGTCCATTGAATGCCTTGCCGCGTACTGCCTTCATTGACGATTTCTCGAGTTGCCGGAACGGGGGATCGCCAGCGGCGCGCATTGCGCCCGGTCGACCTTCTTTTCGTAGCCGCGATCTTAGCAAAGGCCCGGTGGATCCCGCGCCGCCAAAAAACCGGCGGCGAGGTTCTGACGTAATGCAGCATGAGCCGCGGCATCCGCCGGCCGGCGGCATGGGCTCGCAGCAACGTCGCGGCGAGTGGACGCGTGGCGAGCGGGCAAAATAAAAGGTAGGAAGACCACGATCTTCCTACCTTCAGACTGCAAGAGACTGCTCGAACTTCTTGTTGCTTCAACCCGGAGGCAGAAGCCCCTTCGACTGTCTCTGTCTCATCACCCCTGAGCCTACTTGCCCTTCTTCGGCCGGGCGGCTTTCTTTTTTGCGCCGGACTTTTTCCGGGAAGCCGCCTTCGCCTTGTGAACTTTTTGTGACCGGGTGCGGACTGTACCCGCTTTGCGGGCAGAACGCTTCACGGATTTTGCTTTTGCGGTGCGTTTCTTTTTCGCGGCTGCCTTCTTGCGGGGCGCCGTTGACTTCTTTGCGGCGGGCGACTTCCTCGATGCCCGCGTTGACTTGTTCGCAACGGCTTTTCCGGCCCTGGCCGGCGGGGCGTCGGCCGGCTCCTGCGAAGGGGCGGCCTTGGCCGCATCGACATCGGCCTTGATGACGTGGATCGCAAACATCGCCCCCTGGGGATCGACGATCTGCGCGATCCAGTCGCCGCCGGGAACTTCCATCGGCCCGTTGATCAGCGTACCGCCCCCTGCCCTGGCCTTGGCCACGACATCGTCGAGATCCTTGGCCCGGACATACCCGAGCCATGTCGGCCCCGGCAGTTCAGCCGGTTTGTCGAAGGCGCCGCCGATATCGCGGCCGTTGCGCCCGAACAGGTAGTAGAAACCCATCGGCCCCATGTCGTGTGCGGCGGTCCGTTCCCAGCCGAACAGCGCGCAGTAGAAGTGCAGCGCCTCGTTGGCATCGGTGGCCGCCAGTTCCATCCAGGAAAATTCACCACGCCGTGGCGTGCGGTCCTCGCGCAGGGGTTGCGAACTCGAATACAGCGCGAACGGGGCGCCTTGCGGATCGTTCAGCACCGCATAGCGACTGTCGTCCGAGATGACGGTCGGCGCTTCGAGCACGGTGGCGCCGAGTCTGGTCGCCTGCTCGAGGGTCGCTTCGAGATTGGGGGTGCCGATGTAGTGCAGCCACCGTGGTGCGCCGTCTTTCAGCGGTACGGTCCCGCCGATCCGTTCGCCGCCGGTCGCGAACATGGTGTAGTCGGGATGCTGTTCCCCGCGCGCCGTCTTCCAGTGAAAGACGTCGTTGTAGTACCTGTGCGCCGCCGCCGGCGCCGGCGTCACGAGTTCGTGCCATACGAAACGTCCCCGTAGCGTCTTGTCCGTCATCGCGTCCTCCATTGCATTGAAGAATCGATCGAACTGCAGGCGTCAAAGGCGGCCGAGCATACGCCCGCCTATCCGTGAAAAGTAGGCACCTCGACCCTGTCTCTCGTCATGGCTCCCGCGGTGGCGCGCAGCTGGCTCCTCCGGTCGATGTTGCAGCAGCAGTGCGTGCAGAGAATGCCTGTATCGGTTGCTACCCAGGCAACTCATCCTCATCCCGGAGTTCCTCATGAAGAAGCGCATCGTTTGCGGCTCGGCCGCCATTGTCCTGACCGGCCTCACCGCCGCCATGTTCTCGCTCGCGGCCTCGCAGACCCGCGAAGCCGCGTCCCAGCCCGAACCCGTTCGTGCGGGATCGACCAGCCGCATCGAAACCGTCGTCGTCGAGCGGGGCCGTTACCTGGCGCGCACGGCCGGCTGCAACGACTGTCACACGCCGGGGTACGCGGGCAACAACGGCAACGTCGATGAGAAGAGCTGGCTGGTCGGCGACTCGGTCGGCTGGCAGGGTCCGTGGGGCACGACCTATCCCGTCAATCTGCGCCTGTTCATGCAGAACCTGACGCCCGAACAGTGGCTGGTGGTGGCGCGTCAGCCGGCGCGTCCGCCGATGCCCTGGTTCGCGCTGCGCGACATGACCGACGCGGACCTGCTGGCGATCTACCACTACGTGCGTTCGCTCGGACCGGCCGGCCAGCCGGCGCCTGCATGGATTCCGCCCGGCCAGCCGAGCGCGACACCGGTCGTGAAGTTTCCGGGATGAGCGTCATGACCCGACTGACATTGGCAGTACTGGCCGGCTGCCTGTTGCCGCTGGCGAGCCCGGCGGCCGGCCCCGTCGGCAACGACACCGTCGTGCGCATCCAGTCCGCATCCATCGAAGGCGGCTGGCATCAGGGACGCCTGCAGCTGGATGCGCAGAAGTGCTGGATGGTGAAGCTCGACAAGCCGACGCGCGATCACTACACGATGCTGGCGCTGATCGTGGTCAATCAGCTCCAGGTGTCGAATGGCGGTGGCTGGTCGCCGGTGGGACTGAAGCCGGTGCTGCAGGCGCAGCCCGAGGTGTGCCGCGAGTACGCGAACGATTAGGACGTCATGACAGGAGCGAAGAATCGCTCCTGTCGTGGTTTTCCTGCTGTCGCCGATAAGGTACAACGGCGATCGCGCCTGTCTGCGGCGTCGTGCTCGTCGATCGAACCGCAATGAGTGACTCCTGCCGCTCGCTCCTCCGCCGCCGACAGTTCGTCGCCGCTGTCCTGAGTCTCGCCGTCTGGTTGCCGGCACCTTCCTTCGCGGCGGAAACGGCGGAGCGGTCGATCCAGTTCTGGTTCATCCGCCACGGCGAGAGCGAGATCAATGTCGATTCGATCCCGCATCCAGCACCCGACGACGGCGTCAGCTATCCCTTGACGCGCCAGGGCGTGCAGCAGGCGCTCGCGCTGGGCGAATCCCTCGCGACCGTGCCGATCACGACGATCTACGCGAGCACGCGTCTGCGGGCGATCCAGACCGCGGATGCAGTGGCCTTCCGGCACGGGCTCAGCATTGCACTCGCGCCGGCGGCGGTGGAAATCGATCTCGGCATGCCGCTCGATGCGCCCGACAGCGGTCGTGCGTATCGCGAACTGGTGCGCAAGTGGCTCGTCGACAAGGATACGAGCGCCCGGATCGGCGAGGGCGAGAGCCTGCTGGACGCGCAACGACGCTTCCTGCCGTTCGTGCGCGAACTGATGAACCGGCATGCGAACGACACGGGCATCGTCGTCATCGTGTCGCACAGCGCGACGCTCGGCCTGCTGGTGCCGATGCTCGCGTCCAACGTTCCCGAGGATTACATCCTGACCCACGCACTGCCGAACGCGGGAATCATCAAGACCGAACTCCGTGACGACCGGCTGTTCTGCACCGAATGGGGCGGTGCGCCCGTCACGACGGGACACTGACCCGACCGCTGGGCACGGCGCGGAATCTCCCTACAATACGCCGCGACCGCCGTCGCTCACGGCAGGCACGCAATTGGTAGGCAATTGGGGGGAGCTGAATGCGCAAGGTGTTGTGGAGTCTGGTCGCGCTGATCGGTGCGTTCGCCATCGGCGGCGTCGCGCTGCATCGGGGTGAAACGATCAATGCGATGTGGATCATCGTCGCGGCGATCTGCATCTACGCCATCGGCTATCGCTTCTACAGCAAGTGGGTCGCGACGCGCGTGCTGTGCGTCGATGCCACTCGCGCCACGCCGGCCGTGCGGCTCAACAACGGCCGCGACTTCGTTCCCACGCACCGCTGGATCGTCTTCGGTCATCACTTCGCGGCGATCGCCGGCCCCGGCCCACTGATCGGTCCCACGCTGGCAGCGCAGTTCGGCTACCTGCCCGGCACATTGTGGATCCTGGTCGGCGCCGTGCTCGGCGGCTGCGTGCAGGACATGACGATCCTGTTCCTGTCGACGCGGCGCAATGGCCGCAGTCTCGGCCAGATGGCGCGCGACGAACTCGGTCCCATCGGCGGCTATGCGGCGATGATCGGCACGATCACCATCATGCTGATCCTGATCGCGGTGCTCGGACTCGTGGTCGTGAACGCGATGAAGCACAGCCCATGGGCGACCTCGACGGTGTTTGCGACCATTCCCATCGCCGTGCTCGTCGGGCTCTACCTGCGCAACCTGCGGCCCGGCCGCGTACTGGAAGCCTCGCTGATCGGCGTCGCGCTGCTGCTTGCCGCGGTGGTCGGCGGCGGCCTGGTGAACGAGCACGAGACGCTGCGCGCCTGGTTCGACTGGGACGGTCGCTCGCTCGCGGCCTTCGTGATCGGCTACGGCTTCATCGCCGCCGTGCTGCCGGTGTGGCTGCTGCTGGCGCCGCGCGACTACCTGTCGACGTTCCTCAAGCTCGGCACCGTGCTGCTGCTGGTGCTTGCCGTGATCCTGATGCGGCCGGATCTGAAAATGCCTGCGCTGACGCAGTTCATCGACGGCAGCGGCCCGATCTTCGGCGGCGCGCTGTTTCCGTTCGTCTTCATCACCGTCGCCTGCGGCGCGATCTCGGGATTCCATGCGCTGGTGTCGAGCGGCACGACGCCCAAGCTCATCGGCAATGAAACCGATGTGCGCCTCATCGGCTACGGCAGCATGATGCTCGAATCGTGCGTCGCCATCGTGGCCATGATCGCCGCCACGCTGCTCGACCCGGGCGTCTTCTTCGCGATCAACAGCGCGCCCGGCGTCGTCGGCGCAACGGCCGAAGCCGCGGTGACGACGATCAGCGGCTGGGGATTCCCGGTCACGGTCGAGCAGATGGATTCGCTCGCCGCGGCGATGGGCGAGTCGACGCTGTTTGCGCGCACGGGCGGCGCGCCGTCGCTGGCCGTCGGCATGGCGAGCATCCTTTCTTCCGTGTTCGGCCAGGGCCTGCTGGCCATCTGGTATCACTTCGCCATCATGTTCGAAGCGGTTTTCATCCTGACGACGCTCGATGCGGGCACACGCGTCGGCCGCTTCATGGTGCAGGATCTGCTCGGTCACTTCTCGAAGCGGCTCGGCGAAACGTCGTCGTATCCATCCATCCTGGTTTCCAGCGCACTGGTCGTCGCGGGCTGGGGATACTTCCTCTACATCGGCGTCATCGATCCCAATGGCGGCATCAACATTCTCTGGCCGCTGTTCGGCATCGCGAACCAGTTGCTCGCGGGCATCGCGCTGTCGGTCGCGACCGGCATCCTGATCAAGCAGGGACAGCTGCGCCATGCCTGGGTCACTGCGGTGCCGCTGGCATGGATTGCGGTGATCACCACCGCAGCAACCTGGGAAAAGATCGTGTCGACGGATCCGCGCATCGGCTTTCTGGCCGCAGCGGATCAGCTGGCAAACAAGGTCGCCGCGGGGACGCTGAGTCCCGAACAGATGGCGGTGGCGCCGCAGCTGATCTTCAACCAGCGTCTCGATGCCGTGCTGGCGATCATACTCACCGTCATTCTCTGGATCGTGATTGCCGACATGCTGCGCGTGGCGCGCCGCGTGACCCGCGGCCTGCCCGTGCTGCCGAGTTCGGAAGCGCCGGCTGTCGTGATGGAGGTCCGTGCATGAAAGCGCGACTGCAATCCTTCTGGCGCTTCGTACGCGAACTGGCGACTGACGACGCCTACGAGCGTTACCTGCAGCATCACCGCCACACGCACGAGGACTGCGCGCCGCTCGGTCGGCGCGCGTTCTATCTGCGTCAGCAGCAGAACAAGTGGAGCGGCGTGCAGCGCTGCTGCTGAAGCTGAATTCTTCCTGTGGGTCAGGCTTCAGCCTGACATTGCTCGAAGGCCGGCTAAAGCCGGCCCCACAGCAGGAAACTAGACCGCGATGCCCTGCTTCGCGATCGGCAGCGTGCGCAGGCGCTTGCGGGTCGCTGCGTAGATCGCGTTGCAGACTGCCGGTGCGACCAGCGCGACTACCGGCTCGCCCATGCCGCCCGGCTTCTCCTCGCTTTCGATGAAGTAGACCTCCACCGCCGGCACCTCGTTGATGCGCATGAGGCGATAGTCGTTGAAGTTCTGTTCCTTCACCTTGCCGCCGGCGACGTTGATCTCGTCGTACAGCGCCGCCGTCAGTCCGAAGATGATGCTGCCTTCGGCCTGCGCGTGAACGATGTCGGGATTCACGATCTGGCCGCAATCGATCACGCAGACGATGCGATGGACCTTCAGCCTGTTGCCTTCCATGGAAATTTCGGCGACCTGCGCCAGATACGTGTCGTAGCCGGACATCAGCGCGATGCCCTGGTAACGGCCTTCCGGAATGCGTCCCCACTGCGCCTTCTTCGCCGCTGCATCCAGAACCGCCTGCCAGCGCGGCTGCCTGGCGAGCAGGTCGTGCCGGAACTGATACGGATCCTTGCCGGCCGCATGCGCCACTTCATCCATGAACCCTTCGACCGTGAAGCAGTTGAGCGCATGGCTGACCGAACGCCAGTAGCCCACGTCGATTCCGATCTCGTGCTGCACGTAGTCGATGCGCACGTTCGCGGCGGCATAGGGATAGTTGTGCGCCGCTTCGATGGCGAACGGATCGACGATGTCCTTCACCACCGCCGGCGCCCAGCGTGAAGTAATCGACGGCGCGACGAGCTGCAGCTTGAACGTCGTGAGATTGCCCTGCGCATCGAGCGCCGCCGCGCAGGTGTTGCGTGCCGGCGGGCGATACTTGTCATGAGTCGTGTCGTCTTCGCGCGTCCACAGCAGTTTCACCGGTTTGCCCGCCGCCTTGGCGCACTCGACCGCTGCGGGAATGAAATCGACATCGAGCCGACGACCGAAGCCGCCGCCGAGGAACGTCGTGTGCACGAGGACTTTCTCGAGCGGCAGGCCCGCAGCCTGCGCAGCGACGGCCTGGGCCATCTGTTGCACCTGGGTCGGCGCGTAGACGTGACAGTGGCCGTCCTTGAACTCGACCGTGCAGTTCTGCGGCTCGAGCGTCGCATGCGCCAGCATGGGCAGTTCGTACACGGCATCGACGCGCTTCGATGCGCCGCGCAGACCGCTCTCGGAATCGCCTTCCTTGCGGACTTCCTTGCCCGTCCCGCTGGCGGCAGATTTCAGGCCGGCATAGATCGCCGCATTGCTGAGCCGGGCATTCGGGCCGGATTTCCATTTGATCGTCAGGGCGTCGCGCGCCTGCTTCGCCTGCCACCAGCTGTCGGCGATCACTGCGACGCCGGCTGAGGTCTGCACGACCTGTCGCACGCCGGGCATGGCCTTGGCCCTGGCGTCATCGAAGTTTTCCACGGTGGCACCAAGTTCGGGCGCTTGCGCCAGCGATGCGTACAGCATGTCCGGTAGACGCACATCGATACCGAACTGCGCACTGCCATCGACCTTCGCCGCCGTGTCGAGACGCTTCTGCGGTTTGCCGATGAAGCGCCACGCATCGCGACCGCGCGGTCGCACGTTCGCCGGCCTGGGAAGCGCCGCCGCCGCTTCGACCAGTTCACCGAACGCCGCTCTGCGGCTCGTGAAAACGACATAGCCGTCTTCGACCGAACACCGCGACGCCGGCACGCTCCATTCATCGGCGGCGACGGCGATCAGTCGTTCGCGCGCCTCGGCGCCCGCCATGCGCAGCTTGTCCCACGCATCGCGCACGCTCGTGCTGCCGCCGGTCACCTGCGCGCCGAGCAGGCTGTTGACATACGCCGCACCGGGCGGGGCGAATTCCACCTGGATGCTGGCAGGTTCGACGCCCAGTTCCTCTGCGATCAACGTGGGCAGCGCCGTGTAGACGCCCTGGCCCATCTCGGATCGGTCGCACAGCACGGTGATCGCGCCGTCGGTGCCGATGCGCAACCAGGCATTCGCCTCGACGACTTTCGCCGGTCCGGCAGTGCGCGCGACGTTGTCGGGTTTGCCGCAGCCCGGCAGATACATCGCGATGACCAAGCCGCCGGACGTCGCGGCGGCCGATTTCAGAAAACCGCGTCGCGAGAGTTCGACGTGCATCTGCGGCTCGTGCGACGGGCTGATCGATTCCATCTCGGTGTCGAGCGACATGGATCAGCCCTCCTTGCCGGCGGTCAGTTCGGCCGCGCGATGGATGGCCTTGCGGATGCGCACGTAGGTGCCGCAGCGGCACAGATTGCCCGCCATCGCCGTGTCGATGTCGCCATCGGTCGGCGCAGGCGTCTTCGCCAGCAATGCCGCGGCCGACATGATCTGGCCGGACTGGCAGTAGCCGCATTGCGGCACATCGAATTCGATCCAGGCCTTCTGCACCGGATGACTGCGATCCGGCGACAGACCTTCGATCGTCGTGATGGACTTGCCCGCCACGGCGCTGGCCGGCGTGACGCACGCCCGCGTGGCGGCGCCATCGATGTGAACGGTGCAGGCGCCGCACAGGGCCATGCCGCAACCGTACTTCGTGCCTGTCATCCCCAGCGTGTCGCGCAGCACCCAGAGCAGCGGCGTGTCGTCGGCAACGTCGACTTCATGGCTCGCGCCATTGACGGTGAGCTTCAGCATGCGAAATCCCCCGGTGTTGTATGGACGGGTTCGGGCCCGATCTCTCGCGGCGAATATACGCCGCGTCATTCAAGGGACCGCGCGGGGATTTGTACGGACGCGCTCTTCCGATGACCTGATCGCAGAGATCAGGAACAACTTCTTGCTTCGCAACAATACGTGACAGAAGTAATTGACTTGCTTTGCTTAAATGTTATGGTGCATTGCAAAATGACGCAAAGCAGCAAAGGAGGTTCCATGGAAATCATCTATACGGCGTTCCTGATCGGCACGATGGCCATCACGTTGATGTTTACCCTCGACAGCTTGAACTGATCGATCGGGTCGTTCCTCCCGCGAGAGCCTGCCGGTCCCGGCTGGTTCTTGCGGGCAGGCGGGGCAAGTCCCGCCTTCATCTCTCCCGCCTCTTCTCCCTCTGATCTGTCGGCAACTTCCGACAAAGTGTCGACTTGTTTGACACTTCACACTCCCGCTGTGTATTTACCTTCAACGGTCCGTCGACCGTTTCGAAGTTCACCCACAGGAGGGTTCGTCATGGCGTTGTGGAAAGATCAATACGGCCGGGAACAGAGCGGGCCGGATCCTGCAGCCAAGGAACCCGAGAAGACCGTGACACCGCTTGCTGCGGTGGCCGAACCGGCTCGCACCGCTCCGGCGTCGCGCGCTGATGCGGGCGGCGGCAAGGAATCGGTTATCGCCGCAGGCCTGACCATTGAAGGCAAGATCGAAGGCAACGGCCACGTCCGCATCGCCGGCAACTTCAAGGGCGACGTGCACGTGCAGGGCAATCTCACCATCGAATCCGGCGCCCATCTCACGGGCGGCGTACGCGCACATACCGTGGTGGTCGGCGGCGAACTCGAAGGCAACATCGATGCCGCGTCGCGGGTCGAGTTGCTGCAGACCGGCGTTCTCAATGGCGATCTCAAGGCAGGCTCCCTGACCGTGGCCGCAGGTTCGCGCATGCGCGGTCGCGCCGAGTTCGGCTGGGACGACAAGTCCAAGACCTGACCCGGTCCATGAACAGCCGCGTCGCGGCGCCCGGAAAGACGAGGATCTGTCCGCACTGCAAGGCCACGATCCTCGAAAGCGCTGCCGTCTGCCCGGGATGCCATCACCATCTGCGCTTCGACCCGAAAGCGATCGTCGAGCGGCGTGCGCAGCCGACGTTCTCGGCGCTGCGGGTCGAAGGATCGTTCCGCAATCCGCCGACGAGCGCGGCATGGGAGTACTCGGTCGTCGTTTCGATCCGCAACGACAAGGGCGAGGAAGTCGCGCGCAAAGTGGTTGGCGTCGGCGCGCTCGGCAACAACGAATCGCGCACCGTCACGTTGTCCGTTGATGTCTTTGCACCCGCCAATTCCCGATAGAACTGTCAGGACTGCCTTGCTTCAAGGATGATGGAAGACCACATGGTCTTCCTGTGAGCACATGCCAAAACTCTTTCTGGTTCGACACGCACGTCCCTCCGCCGGCTGGGGAGAAGATCCGGATCCCGGCATCGATGCCCTCGGCGTCGAGCAATCCCGCACCACCGCGAGCGGCCTGGCGACGACGTTGTCTCCCGTCGCCTTGCTTTCAAGCCCGATGCGCCGTTGCCGCGAGACGGCGCAGCCGCTCGAACAGATGTGGCAACAATCCGCACGCGTGTTCGCACCCGTGGCAGAAATCCCGGCGCCGCCGCTCAGTGCACAGGCGCGACGCGAATGGCTGAATCGCGGCATGCAGGGCACCTGGGATGAACTGCAGTCCTTCTCGCCGCCCGGCTCGCCCGACTATCTGGCCTGGCGCACAGCGCTGCTCGAATCGCTGCAGGCATTGCCGGGCGACAGCGTCATCTTCACGCATTTCATCGCCATCAATGCCGTGGTCGCTGCAGCACGGCGGGTCGATCACGTCGTGTGCTTCCGGCCTGATCATGCATCGGTCACGCTGGTGGAAAGCACGGGTGCCGGATTCGATCTCATTGCATTGGGTCGTGAAGCCGAAACGGGCGTACTGACACGCTGATCGTCTCGTGGCGGCACGCCCCCTTGGGCTGCGGGCTCGCCGCCCTATAATCCGCGTCCCCACAAACCAGGCGCCCGCCATGACCACGATCTCGATGTACGAGGCTTCGATCCCGACCTTTCTTCACACGCTCGCCAGCCTGAAGAACCTTCTGCAGAAGGGCATCGCGTCCGCCGAAGCACGCAAGTTCGATCCCGGCATCCTCGCCGCCAGCCGACTGGCGCCGGACATGTTCCCGCTGACGCGCCAGGTGCAGATCGCTTCGGATGCCGCCAAGGGCGCAGTCGCACGCCTCGCCGGCATCGAGCCGCCGAAGTTCGAAGACACCGAAACCACGCTGGCAGAACTCATCGCACGCGTCGACAAGACCGTCGACTTCATCAAGACCGTGCCGCGCGAGCAGATCGACGGTTCGGAAGATCGCGAGATCGTGCTCAAGACGCCGCGCGGCGACCTGAACTTCAAGGGACTGGTATTCCTGCGCCACTGGGCGCTGCCGAACTTCTTCTTTCACGTGACGACGACCTACAACCTGCTGCGTCACGCAGGCGTCGATATCGGCAAACAGGATTTCCTGGGCGGCAGCCTGCTGCGCTGAGCCCGCGGGATTCAGGCGCGGCCGCGCCCTGCGGTCGCTGCCTGACGTCGCGAGGCGCTCTTCGCGGCGCGTGCCCGCTTCGTTCCGGTCGTTACCGTCGCGCCGTCGAATCCCGACACGCATTTCTGCAGCAACTGCTGCAGTTGGGTGACTTCGTTCTGCTTCAGCGCCGACAGCAGCCGCGCCCAGACTTCCTCGCCCACGATCTTGGCCCGACCCAGACGCCTGCGGCCGGCGTCGCTCAGACTCCAGCTGTCGGCGCGCGAATTCCCCGGATTCGGCCGGCGCATCACGGCCCCGTCCGCTTCGAGCCTCCGCAGGATGGTGTTCATCGTCTGCGCCGTGACGAAGCAGCGGCGCGCGATCTCCGCACCCGCGATGCCCGGCTCCGACTCGAGCATGTACAGCGCGGCAAAATGCGCGAACGACATCTCCAGCCGTTCCTCGCGCAGCCGTTCCTCGATTACCCCGCGCAGCAAATGGTGCAGGCTTTTCAGCAGGTACGGGATGGCCTGCTCCGGCGTCATGCCGTCGACCTGTTCCCCAAGGATCTTTACATTGCGTTGTGACATGGCTCTGGTGCGGGATTATCAGCTTACTGATACCATATCAGCAAGCTGATAATCAGCGAAACCGGGCGACCGGACGCCTTCTTGAGAGCCACTTCACGATGAACCTTTCGGAACTTTCGGACCGCCTGCCGCAAACCCGCCGCGGCCGCATTGCGCTGACCGCCGCCGTGCTGGCCGTCATCGCCGTCGCCATCGTCCTGACGCGCCCCGATCGCGGCGAGAAAGTCGCCGCCACGGCGCCCGCCTCGCTGACCGTCACGACGACCACGCTGTCGACCACGAAACTTGCGCGTGCCATCGTGGCCAACGGCACCGTGTTTCCCTGGCAGGACGTGATCATCGGTC
This sequence comes from uncultured Steroidobacter sp., assembly GCA_937864115.1. GTDB lineage: Bacteria > Pseudomonadota > Gammaproteobacteria > Steroidobacterales > Steroidobacteraceae > Steroidobacter. The sequence continues at coordinate 167,733 of CALMII010000028.1, forward strand.
CCGAGGTCGGCGGCTATCGCGTCGCGTCCGTGAACGTCGATGTCGGCGACCGCGTGCGCCAGGGACAGGAACTCGTGCGCCTGTCCGACGAACTGCTGGTCGCCGAAGTGGCGTCGAAACGCGCCAACGTGCAGCAGGCGCAAGCGACACTCGAGAACGCGGCATCGGCGCTGCGACGTGCACAGCCGCTGGCGAACTCGTCGGTGCTCTCCGCTTCCGACCTCGACAAGCTGCGCAGCGAGGAAGTCGCCGCCCAGGCGCGCGTCGAAGTGGCGAAGGCGGAACTCGAAGGCGCCGCGCTGCGACTGCGCTACGCCCATGTCACGGCGCCCGATGACGGCGTCATTTCCTCGCGTACGGTCACGGTGGGGCAGATCGCGCAGGCCGGCGCAGAAATGCTGCGCCTGGTGCGCAAGGGCCGCATCGAGTGGCGCGCGGAGATTCCCGAGTCGCGCATGCGCGAGATCAAGATCGGGCAGTCCGTCGCGCTCACGACAGCCGACGGCGCGCGCATCGAAGGCAAGGTGCGCACGGTCGCGCCGACAGTGGAAAGCGCGACGCGTGCCGGCCTGGTGTATGTCGACATTCCGGCGGGCAGCGCGCGTCCGGGCATGTTCGCCCGCGGCGAGATCGTGCTCGCGCACAGCGAAAGCAGCATGGTGCCGGTCGTCAGCGTGGTGATCGAGGACGGCTACAGCTACGTGTTCGTCGTCGACGGTGACATCGTGCACCGGCGCCGCGTCCAGACGGGCACGGTCGACGGCAATCTCATCGAAGTCCTCGACGGCGTCACCCCGGACGATCGCATCGTCGACAAGGGCGCGGGCTTCCTGAAGGACGGCGACCGCGTCAACGTCGTGGCCGCCGACGCCGAGCGTCCGTCATGAACTTCGTCACCTGGTCGATCCGCAACCCGATGGCGGTGATCGTGCTGTTCGTGGCACTCACCGCCGCGGGGCTGTACAGCTTTCCGAAGCTCGGCATCCAGGACATGCCGGACATCGAACTGCCGGCGGTGGTCGTGACGGTGCCCTATCCGGGCGTGCCGCCATCGCAGCTCGAATCGGAAGTGACGCGCAAGATCGAAGATGCGGTCTCGTCGGTGACGGGCATCGATCACATCACTTCGACGATCAACGAAGGCACCTCGACCACGGTGATCACGTTACAGCTGGAACGCGACATCAACGAAGCCGTCGATGACGTGCGCGACTCCGTCACGCGCATCCGTTCGGATCTGCCGGCGGATGCCCGCGAACCGATCATCCAGCGCATCACCACGGCGGGCCAGCCGGTCGTCACGTTCAGCGTCGAATCGACCAACATGAGCGACACGGAACTGTCGTGGTTCGTGGACCTCACGGTCATGCGCGAACTCACCGCCGTGAAAGGCGTCGGTGCCGTGCGCCGCGTCGGCGGCGTGGCGCGCGAAATCCGCGTCGCGCTCGACCCGGACCAGATGGCGGCACTCGGCGTCACCGCCGGCGACGTCTCGCGCCAGCTGCGGCTGGTGCAGGCGGAATTCCCCGGCGGCGAAGGCCGCATCGGCGGACTGGAACAGAGCGTACGCACGACCGGCACGCTGTCATCCGCCCAGGAACTCGCGGCACTGCCCATTGCGATCGGCAACGGCCGCACCGTGCGGCTCGACACGATTGCCGAAGTGCGTGACCAGGCTGCCGAGCAGCGCGAACTCGCCATGCTCGACGGCAAGCAGGTCGTCGGCTTCCAGGTGGTACGCGCCTGGGGCGCGAGCGCCATCGACGTCGCCACCGGCGCGCGCGAAGCGGTCGAACGGCTCGGCAAGCAGCATCCGAACGTCGAATTCCACGAGGTCAGTTCCACGGTCGAGTTCATCCGCCGTTCGTACGACTCCTCGATGGAGATGCTGTTCGAAGGCGCGCTGCTCGCCGTCATCGTCGTCTGGATCTTCCTGCGCGACTGGCGCGCCACCCTGATCTCGGCCGCGGCACTGCCGCTCGCCATCATTCCGACCTTCTGGGCGATGTACCTGCTCGGCTACACGCTGAACCTGCTGACGCTGCTGGCGCTGTCGCTGGTCGTCGGCATGCTGGTCGACGACGCCATCGTCGAAGTCGAAAACATCGTGCGCCACCTGCGCATGGGCAAGCAGCCGCTGCAGGCCGCGAAGGATGCGGCCATCGAGATCGGGCTGGCGGTGGTCGCGACCACGCTCACGCTGTGTGCGGTGTTCATCCCCGTCGCGTTCATGGGCGGGATCCCGGGCGAATTCTTCCGGCCGTTCGCGTTCACCTCGGCGGTGGCCGTGCTGTTCTCGCTGGTCGTGGCCCGCATGCTCACGCCGATGATGGCGGCGTACATGCTCAAGGCGCACGACGAGAAGAATGAGGACGGCTGGTTCAAGCGCCTGTACCTGCGCGGCGTGGAGTGGTGCCTGCATCACCGCCGTCGCACGCTCGCCTACGCGACGATCTTCCTGCTGGCGTGCTTCTCGCTGACGCCGTTCATTCCGAAAGGCTTCTCGCCCGCCGGTGACGTCGGCTTCGCCGTGATGACGGTGGAGCTGGCGCCCGGCGCCACGCTCGCGGAAACCACGCGCGTTGCCGAAGCGATCCGCCAGCGGCTGATGCAGATGCCGGAAACGAAGAGCGTCTATTCGATCGTCGGTGCCGGTGGCGGCGGTGGCGGCATGGGCGGTCAATCAGCCGGCGACGTGCGCCGCGCCAGCCTCACGATCCAGCTCGCGCCCGCGGACGAGCGCGACCTCACGCAGCAGCAGTTCGAACATCAGGCCGCGCAGCGCGTGAGCGACATTCCGGGCGCGCGCGTGTCCTTCGGCGGCGCGCAGGTCGGCACCAAGATGCAGATCACGCTGGCCGGCGACGATCCGCACCAGCTCGAGCGTGCGGCTTCGGCCGTCGAACGCGATCTGCGCACGCTGCCCAGGATCGGCAACGTCACCAGCAGCGCCAGCCTGATGAAGCCGGAGATCGTGATCCGGCCGCTGCCGGATCGCGCCGCCGAACTGGGCGTCACGACGGAAACGCTCGGCGCGGTGACGCGCATCGCGACGTCGGGCGACGTCGAGACCAGTCTCGCCAAGCTCAATCTCGCCAACCGCCAGATTCCGATCCGCGTGCAGCTGCGCGATGACGCGAGAACCGATCTCGAACGCATCCGCATGCTGTCGGTGCCCGGACGTCACGGTCCGGTGCCGCTGATCAGCGTCGCGGAAGTGTCACTCGGTGCGGGACCGGCGCAGATCACGCGCTACGACCGCAGCCGCAACGTCACCATCCAGGCCGATCTCAACGGCGAACCGCTGGGCGACGTACTCGCCAAGGCGCGACAGTTGCCCTCGTTGCAGCAACTGCCCAACGGCGTGCGCGAAGTGCCGTCCGGCGAAGCGAAGTTCATGCTCGACCTGTTCGCCGGCTTCGGCCAGGCGATGCTGGTCGGCATCCTGTGCATCTATCTGCTGCTGGTGCTGCTGTTCCGCGAGTTCCTGCAGCCGATCACGATTCTGTCCGCGCTGCCGCCGTCGGCAGGCGGCGCGCTGCTGTGTCTGTGGCTGTTCCACTACCAGATTTCGACGCCTTCGCTGATCGGCATGCTGATGCTGATGGGCATCGTGACCAAGAACTCGATCCTGCTGGTCGAATACGCGGTGAGGGCGATGCACGAAGGCCTGTCGCGCACCGATGCGCTGATCGATGCCTGTTCCAAGCGGGCTCGCCCGATCGTGATGACGACCATCGCGATGGGCGCCGGCATGCTGCCGATCGCCACCGGCTGGTCGGGCGATCCGAGTTTCCGCGCGCCGATGGGTGTGGCGGTGATCGGCGGATTGATCACGTCGACGGCGCTCAGCCTGTTCGTCGTGCCCGTGATCTTTACGCTGACGGACGATTTGCAGGCGCGTCTGCGCCGGCTGTTCGGTCGCGGCAAGCACGATGAGGCCGCAGACCACGACGCGCCGACGGCTCAAGCCGCGGAGTAGTTCTTCTGCCTGTGGGGCCGGCTTCAGCCGGCCTTCTGTAAGGAGTCAGGCTGAAGCCTGCCCTACAGTAGAAATCAGGCGCCGGCGCCGCCCGCATGCGTGATACCGCGCTGCTCCAGCTTCGCCCACGCCTCCTCCGCATCCGCCGCGAAACAGAACAGTTTCGTGTCCTCCGGACTCAGCATGCCGTTCTCGAGCAGCGCCTCCACGTTGAACACCGAGCGCCAGTACCGTTCGTCGATCAGCACGATCGGCGTCGGCGGCGCCTTGCCCGTCTGCTGCAGGGTGAGAATCTCGAACAGCTCATCGAGCGTGCCGAAGCCGCCCGGCAACACCACCAGCGCCCGCGCGCGCATGGCGAGATGCATCTTGCGCATCGCGAAGTAGTGGAAGCGGAACGTGAGATCGGGTGTCGAGTAGGCGTTCGGCACCTGCTCGGCGGGCAGCGTGATGTTGAAACCGATGGAAGGTGCGCCCGCTTCCGCCGCGCCGCGATTCGCCGCTTCCATGATGCCGGGGCCGCCGCCGGTGGCGATCACGTTGTCGCGCGCATCGCCGGTGATGCGCAGCGCGCCGCCGCGCTGCGAGGCGATGCGGCCGAAGGTGCGCGCCTGTTCGTACCAGAAAGCCTGGCGTCCCGGACCGTCCTCGCGCACGCGCGCGCCGCCGAAGACCACGATGGTCGAGCGGATGCTCCAGCGTCGCAGCGCTTCTTCGGCTTTTGCGTATTCGAGCAGGAAGCGCACGCCGCGCATCGAATCGCCGAGCAGGAAGTCCTGATCGAGGGCCGCGAGCTGATAGGAAGGCGACGCCATCTGCGCCGCGTTCGGCAGAGGAGAATCCGGCATGGTGCATCTCGTTGGAAAAATGGAGGCGCAGTCTCCCGCGTCAGCGCCGCCTGCTCAAGCCTGACGTCCTCACACCGCGCGCAATGCGGTCGCGACCGGCAGGCGCGCCGCGCGAACCGCCGGGAACAAACCGCCGATCAGGCCGATGGCACAGGCCCAGACGATGCCGATGGCGACGAGTGCCGGACTGACGCTGAGCTCGAACACGAGCTGGCCCATCGCCGTGCCGCCGGTACTGACCACATGGCCGTTGAAGAACAGCCACGCGAGCACGGCGCCGATCGCACCGCCGATGCATGACAGCAGCAACGCCTCCGCGAGCACTGAAATCACCATCGCGGTGGAACCGAAGCCGAGTGCGCGCAGCGTGGCGATCTCTTGCAGACGCGCGCTCACGGCGGAGTACATGGTGTTGAGCGCGCCGAAGATGGCGCCGACCGCCATGATGCCGCCGACGACATAGGCGATGACGGAAATGACGCGGCCGATCACCTTCGACTGCTGCTTGTAATACTCACGCTCGCGGTAGACATCGACGGCCAGCGCCGGATTGGACGTCAGCGAGTCCTTGAACGCCTGGAACGATCCGATCGAATCGAGCATCACGTTCACGCTCTGCGCTCCGCCGCGGCGTTCCGCGGAGTTCAGCGTCTCGACGTCGGCCAGCAGCTCCGATTCATGCGAATCGCCGCCGCTCGAAAAAATGCCGACGACGGTCCAGGTGCCGCCGCGCGTGACGAGCCGGTCGCCGATGTTCGTGCCGCGATATTGCGCATGCGCCGACTTGCCGACGATGAGTTCGTTCACCGCCGGATTGAACAGGCGACCTTCGACGATCCGGAACTCAGGTCGCAGGGTCTGGTACTTGGGTCCGACGCCCCGCATGGCGACGTTCACTTCGGCGCCATCGGCTTTCTTGTACATGCTGATGAGACGGATGCCTTCTGCCGACACGATCGGCTTGCCGTCGGCATCGCGCTTGACGCCGACGCCTTCGCCGATCAGTCGCACGGCATCGCGCGTCAGCACGCTGCCGCTCTCCGCCGCGGAGCCATTGCGCAGGACGATGGCGCGATCGTCGCGACCGGCGTTGTTCATGGTCTTGAGCATGCCCGTCGACATCGCGAGCACCGATACCAGCACCGCGACCACGCCGGCGATGCCGATGACGATCACCAGCGAGGTGCTGAGCCGTTGCGGAATGCTGCGCAGGTTCATGCCCGTGACTGCGCCGATCTGTCGCCACATCTTCATGTTCGTGGTCCTTGCTCTCAGCGACCCGCCAGTGCATCGACGATGTTCAACTGGCGCGCGCGCCACGCGGGCGGCAGGCCGCTCACCAGCGCCAGCAGCAGCGCCATTCCCGCGCCCATGCCCAGCACGATGAGCGGCATCTGGAACTCGCCGAAGATCGGCTTGAGCACCGGGAATACCAGCGTCGCGCAGACGAGGCCCAGCGCCGCGGAAAACACGCACAGCAGCAGCGCCTCGGTCAGCACCAGTCCCAGCACCTTGCCGTCGGAGAAGCCGAGCGTCTTGAGCACGGCGAGTTCGGACGTGCGTTCGCGCACCGACTGCATCATCGTATTGGCCGTCAGGAACAGCAGCGTGAACAGCACGGCGCCGACGATGGCATTGGCGATGAAGTTGATGTCGCCGAGCTGCTTCATGGCCGTCTGCACCAGCGCCGACTCGGTCTGCGTGCGCGTCTCATAAGTCGAGTTCTCGAACATCGCATCGATGGCTTTCGAGATGCGAACCGCATTGACCGGCGTATCGATGCCGACGATGTAGTAGTGGATCACGCCATTGCCGAAGGCGGCCGCCTCATCGAAATATGCGTGATTGAAATAGAACTCCGGCATGCCGGCGCCGACTGCGGTCGAATCGAAGGTGCCGACGATGTCGAAATCCCAGGTGTTGCTGCCCTGCTTGTCGGTCCAGATGGAAGTGCCGATCGGCACGCGGTCGCCCACCTTCCAGTGATATTTCTCCGCCAGTTTCTCGCTCACCAGCGCGCCGGTGCGCGTGCGCGTCATGGCTTCGAGGTAGGACGGCTTGACCTTGAGTTCGCGATACACCTTGAACAGCGCTTCGGCGTCGGTGGAGAACGCGGGGATGACGTTCTTCGAATCCTGGTAATAGCCGCCGAAATACGTCCAGTGCGAAACGGCGCGCACGCCCGGCACGCCCTTGAGGCGCGCGGCGTAGGCGTACGGCAGGCCATCCGTCATGTTGGTGCGCGCCGAAACGTACAGGCGATCGACGTTCAGGTTCTGCACCGCCTGGTTGAAGCCCTGGTTGATTCCCTGCAGCAGACCGAACAGCAGGAAGGCCACGACGATCGACAGCATCGTGAAGATCGTGCGCGCCTTCTTGCGCCACAGGCCGGCCCAGATGAGCTTGAAGTACTTCATGCCACGTGCCTCACCTCTTCCCTGGCGAGCTGGCCCTTGTCGAGATGCAGTTCGCGCGTCGCGTATTCGGCAGCGCGCGGATCGTGCGTCACCATCACGATGGTCTTGCCCTGCGTGCGGTTCAGCGCCTGCAGCATGTTCATGATTTCTTCGGCGCTCTGGCGATCCAGATCGCCGGTCGGTTCGTCGCAGACCAGCAAGGTCGGGTCGGCGACGATGGCGCGCGCGATGGCGACACGCTGCTGCTGGCCGCCGGACAGTTCATTTGGTTTGTGCTTGCCGCGATCGGCAAGGCCCACGAGCTGCAACGCCGTCTGCGCACGCTTCCGGCGCTGGGCGCGCGTGAGATCGGTGAGCAGCAGCGGAACTTCGACATTGGCTTCCGCCGTCAGCACCGGCAGCAGGTTGTAGAACTGGAAAATGAAGCCGATGTTGCGGGCGCGCCAGTCGGACAGCGCGCCGCGCGACAGCTTGTCGATACGGCTCTCGCCCACCATCACTTCACCGCTGGTCGGCTGATCGAGCCCCGCGATCAGGTTCAGCATCGTGGTCTTGCCCGAACCCGACGGCCCCATCAGCGCCAGGAATTCGCCCGGCTGGATGTCCAGGTCGATGCCGTGCAGCACCTCCACCTTCTGCTTGCCGCGGACATAGCTCTTGGTGACCCGGCGCAGCGAGACGAGTGCGGACATGAGAAATCCCCGTTGGTGTTGTGAGCGGGAGTGTATGACGCGCGTCGTCGTGCCGTAACGACGAGCCGGCGAACAGCGGGTTCGCACCGGTCAGCGCGGGAGAGGAATTTCACACAGAGAACACAGAGGTCAATGCAAAGAAGAGGAATTTCCACGGGGAAGGAATGGGGAACACGGGGAGCACGGGGAAGGAAATTTCTTCTCTACAAGACCCCGTGTTCCCCGTGTCCCCCGTGGAAATTCTTCTTCTCCGACCTCTGTGCTCTCCGTGATCTCTGTGTGAAATCCTGATCTTCCGACGCTCAGGCCGGCACCACCCGCGCATCCAGCCGCTGTTCGCGAATCGGGAAGTTGATGACCGCCGCCAGCAGCGCCAGTGCGATGTCGGCATACCAGATCCATTCGTAGGTGCCGGTGCGCGCCAGCGCAACGCCGCCGAGCCACGCGCCGAGGAAACCGCCGACCTGGTGCGACACCAGTGTGAGTCCGAACAATGTGGCGATGTAGCGCGTGCCGAACAGCTTGCCGACGAGTCCGGCAGTCGGTGGCACGGTGGCGAGCCAGGTGAATCCGAGTGCGCCGGCGAACAGATAGACGTTCAGGGCGGTCTTCGGCATCACCATGTAGATGGCGACGATCACCGCGCGGCTGCCGTAGATGGCCGCGAGCAGATACTTCATGCGATAGCGCTGGCCGAGCCAGCCGGCGATCAGGCTGCCGGCGATGTTGAACAGTCCGATGAGGGCCAGCGAATTCGCCGCCACCGACGCATTGAGCCCGCACAGCTGCAGATCGCTCGGCAGATGGGTCACGAGAAATGCCACGTGGAAGCCGCAGGTGAAGAAACCGGCGTGCAGATACAGGTAGCTCGGATTGCGCATCGCATCGCGCAACTGCTCGCTCAGGCTCACCTGCGGCAGGATGACGTGCGCGTGTGCTGGCGCAGCCTCTTTCTTCGACTCGCGCAGCAGCCAGGTGAGCGGGATGGTCAGCAGCGCCGCTGCCGCGGTGAAGAACATCGCCGAGACCCAGCCCGCCGCACCGATGAACAACTGCACCAGCGGCGCGAACACGAACTGTCCCAGCGAACCGCCCGCATTGATGAAGCCCGAAGCGAACGAGCGTTTCTCGACGGGCAGGCGTTGCGCGGCAATGCCGATCAGGATCGAGAAACTGCCCGCCGCCGCGCCGGCGGCGCCGAGAATGCCCATCGTGAACAGCAGTCCGCCGCTGCTCGACATGTAGGGCGTGAGGATCGAGCCCAGCGCCATCATGAGTGCACCGCCGATGATGACGCGGATGGCGCCGTACTTGTCCGCGATGGCGGCGAAGACGGGCTGCGCCAGGCCGAACATGAACTGGCCGATCGCGAGCGCGAAGCTGAAAGCGACGACGGTGACGCCGGCCGACTGCGTGATGGGCAACAGGAACAGGCCCGATGTCTGGCGCACGCCCATCGTGATCATCAGGATCGCGGCCGCGGCGACCGTGAGAATGACGATCTGGCGTTGGCTGAGTTGCTGGGTCATGTCTTACCCCTTCCCCCGCGTGCGGGGGAAGGTTGGGATGGGGGACGTGAAGGTGAAGGGAGCATCTGTTCCGCCCCCACCCTGCCCTCCCCCGCACGCGGGGGAGGGAAAGGCATTCATAGTCTGCACCTGTGCACTCCGTACGGCTTCCCCTACCATCGCATCCCGGCGTTTCAGGCAGGCCACTTCATCACTCATGCGCTTCTCGTCCATTGCCCTCATCCGCATCGCCGTCGCTGCGATGTTCATCATCCATGGTGTCGCGCGCGTCATCGCCGATGGCGTCACGCCCTTCGGCGCATTCCTGGGTTCGCGCGGCTTTCCCGTCGGCCTCGCCTGGGCCTGGGCGGTGACGATCATCGAGATCATCGGCGGCATCCTGCTGGCGATCGGCCGCTACAGCGCCCCGATCGTCGCGTACTTCATCATGCAGACCGCGCTGGGCATCTGGCTGGTCCACTGGTCCGCCGGCTGGTTCGTGGTCGGCCTGGGCCGCAACGGCATGGAATACAGCGTCCTGCTGATCGTCTGCCTCACGGCGGTGCTGCTCGGCAAACGCTAGTCTTCGGCAGATACGATCTGTCGTCGGCGCCCGCCGCCGGACATGATCACCGCATCCTGGCCAGCCACCGGAGTTCGTCGATGGGCAACGTGAATGGACTGTGGGGACTGATCGTCCTGGTCGCCGACGTCTGGGCGATCGTCAATATCTTCCAGAGCCGCGCCAGCACCGGCGCCAAAGTCGGATGGACCGTGCTGGTCATCCTGCTGCCCGTCCTGGGGTTCATCATCTGGCTGATCGCCGGGCCGAAGACGGCGAAGTAGGAGCGGAGGTTCACACGGAGGTCACGGAGACCAGAAGAAGAGAATGTTTCCACGGGGGACACGGGGAACACGGGGCGGAAAAAGAAATCTCCCGGATCCGGAATCCTTCTTGACCCCGTGTTCCCCGTGTCCCCCGTGGAAACATTCTTTGTCTCTTCCGAACTCCGTGACCTCCGTGTGAACCCTCTTCTCACTCCGTCGCCGCCACCACCCGTGACGCGAGCGCATGCAACTTGCGCCGCAGTGCCCTGGGTTTGACGATTTCCGCTTCGTCGCCGAGCTGGAACAGCACGCGCAGGGCGACGTCTTCGCGATCGAAGTCGAGGACGACCGGCTTGCGGCCCGGTTTGTCGTCGAGCGCTTCGAGGCGCTGGCGGAACCAGCTGCCGTACGACGACAGCAGGTGCTTGCGGCCTTTCGCGGAGATCAGCAGTTCGACGGAATAGTTGTGCGGCGGGTTCTTCTCGAACCGCTCGCACCAGGCGTGCCAGAACTTGTGCAGGTCGAAGTCGGGATCGCGTACGAAAGTGCGGCCGGTCCGCTGCAGCGATTGCAGGCGCGACAGACGATACACGCGCATTTCCGGTTTCGCCTGTCCAGGCTTGCGGCGCAGGCCGATGAGGTACCAGGTGTCGACCTTGACCACGAGCGCATACGGCTGCACTTCGTAGTTGGCGAGCGATTCATCGCCGCGCTGGTAGACGACTTCGATGCTCTCGTCGTTCCACACGCAGGCGCGCAGTTCATCCAGAAACGGCGAGGCGACCGACGCGCGAAACCAGGCCTTGGTATCGAACAGCATCCGCCCGCGCGCGTGCTGCGCGCGCAGCTGATGCATCGACGGCACGGCCGCGGCGAGCTTGTCGAGCGCGGTGCGGCTCGGCGTGGCAAGTTCGCTGCTGCCGATCGATGCCGGGCTCGCGATCAGCGCCAGCGCTTCGGCCTCGCCCGAAGACAAACCCGTTAGATCCGAGGTATAGCCTTCGATGAGCCGGATGCCGCCGCCGCGCCCCGGCTCGGTGTAAACCGGCACGCCCATCGTCGACAGCGCATCGATGTCGCGAAAGATCGTGCGCATCGACACATCGAGACGATTGGCGAGTTCATTCGCAGTCTGGCGGCCACCGCGCTGCAGCGCCATCAGCAGGGAAATGAGTCGTTCGGCACGCATGGCCGTATTGAACTCCCCAAAGGTGACAGGAACTGGCAGGGATGGTCAGGATAACCCTGCCCGCGTGCTCTGCGGATACTGGCACCGGAGTTCAGTCGAAAGAGAATGGCCGCAAAAAGGCGCAAGGAGACGCAAAGGTCAGAGAAGTCCTGCCCGGAAAAATTCTCATGTGGTTTCTTTGCGTTCTCTGCGCCTTTTTGCGGCCATTCTCCGGCCTCTTCACCGCCGCCCGAGGAACGCCGCGTTGTAATCCGCCAGACTGCGCCGGATCACTTCGTGGGCTTCGCTGCGGCTGTAGACGTGGGTGATCTCCACCGGATCGGGTGCGCCGGGCGCGAGTTTGTAGGTGAGGAAGTAGTGTCGCAGCCGTTCGATCACGGCGGCGGGACACTGGCGGATATCGGTGAGATGACCGTAGACGGCGTCGTCGCGCATCACGGCGACGATCTTGTCGTCGGCCTGGTTGGTATCGATCATGCGCAGCCCGCCGATGGGAATCGCCTGCACCAGCACGTCGCCGCGCGGCAGGGATTTTTCCGTGAGCACGCAGAGGTCGAGCGGATCGCCGTCGCCGACGATGCCGGGCCGGCCGGTTTTTTCCGTGCAGTACGCGCCGACGCGTTCGGCGCACAGCGTCCGCGGCACGAAGCCGTACAGCGCGGGACACACATTCGAGAATCGCTGCGGACGATCGACCTTGAGCAGTCCGCTCGCCTTGTCGACTTCGTATTTGACCGTGTCGGCCGGTACGATCTCGATGAATGCAGTGACGACGGATGGCGCATCGGCGCCGGGCTCGACACCGTGCCAGGGATGCGCGCGAAAGGCGGACGGAAATTGTGTCGGCATGCAGAAATGAAATGGCGGACGGCGACGGGCCGTGCGAATCTTCCCCCGGCCATCACGCTCGCACAAGCGCCGTATCGGAAGCGACGGATCTCTTCGTGAACACCCTCAGGTCATTCATTCGCGATGTTCCGGACTTTCCGCAGCCGGGCATCGTGTTCCGCGACATCACGCCGCTGCTGCGCGATCACTTCGGTGCAACCGTCGATGCGCTCGGCGAAGTGTTGCCGGCCGCACGCTGGCGCGAGATCGATGCGGTGGCGGGAATCGAATCGCGCGGCTTCATCCTTGCGGCCGCGCTCGCCGCACGACACGGCAAGGGATTCGTGCCGATCCGCAAGAAGGGCAAGCTGCCGCCGCCGGTGGTCGAACGCACCTATTCGCTCGAATACGGCAGCGGTGTCCTCGAGATGCAGCGCGGCAGCGGCACGCTGTTGCTCATCGACGATGTGCTGGCCACTGGCGGCACGCTGCGCGCGGCAGCCGATCTCTGCCTCGACGCCGGCCACGTCGTCGCGGAGCTGGCCGTACTGATCGACCTGAACCTGGTGCCGGACCTGCGCTGGCGCGAACTGCCGGTACATGCGGTGATCCGGTACTGAATTCGCAGCGCTTTTGCGCTGCGGCAGCACCATCGACAATTCTTTGCTGCCTCGCAGACCGATCCTGCGGAGCAACCGCGTGCATGGGCCTGTCTCAGGGCTATCCTTCCGTCTCGATTCGATCGCACAGGTGTCCGATGAGCTTCCGACTTCCGCTGCTTGCCCTGCTGACACTGGCCGCCGTGCCTGCCCTGGCGGTGACACCGGGCCAGAAGGTCGAGAACTTCCAGCTGGCCGATCAGACCGGCAAGGCGCACACGCTCTACGACTCGGCCGGCGAAAAGGCGATCGTGCTGATGGTGCAGGGCAACGGCTGCCCGATCGTGCGCCAGGCGATTCCGGCCCTGCGCGAGATCCGCGATCAGTACCAGTCGCGCGGCGTGGAATTCCTGCTGCTCAATTCGAATCTGCAGGACACCGCCGAAAGCATCGCGCAGGAAGAAAAGGAATTCGCCTTCGGCCTGCCGATCCTGGTCGACAATTCGCAGCAGGTGGGCGAACAGCTCGGCGTGCAGCGCACGTCCGAAGTCTTCGTCATCGATCCGAAAACCTGGACCCTCGCCTATCGTGGACCGATCGACGATCGCCTCCACTACGAACGCCAGCGTCCCGCCGATCACGCGTACCTGAAAGACGCGCTCGACGCCATCATCGCGGGGCAGTCCGTGAAAGTGACGCAGGCGCCGGGCGTCGGCTGCATCGTCAACTTTCCCGATCGCGGTAAAAAATCCAGGAGCTGAAGAATTTCACACGGAGACCGGAAGAAGAAATTTCCACGGGGAACACGGGGGGCACGGGGAAAAGAAAGATTTCACACAGAGATCGCCGAGAAGAAGCTTTTCTCTTCCCCGTGGACCCCGTGTTCCCCATTCTTTCCCCGTGGAAATTCTTCTTGATCCCTGCTCCGTGAACCCTCCTCTTCAGCGCTGCGCACGCAGCCTGCCCAGTTCCATCTCGCCGAGCGGCTGGGTGCTCTTGATGCGCAGGCTCTCGTTCCATTCCAGCGCGAAGTCGCGGCTGAGGCGCGAGTTGATGAAGGCGACGGCGCTCATCGCGATCAGCGCGCCGAGGCTGGCGAGCGCCATGTCCTTGTGGGCGTCCCACACGTCGCCCTGGGTTCCCAGGTAGGCCACGCCGAGGTCGCCGCCGAAGACTTCGGCCGCGCCCCATTCGATCAGTTCGTAGAGCATGGACGTCGACATCGTCAGATCGAGCGGCAGGAAATAACCCCAGAAGCCGCGCACGCCCGCCACGCGCAGGAAGACTTCGCGCACCGGATACACCAGCAGCAGTCCGTAACAGAAGTGCACGACGCGATCGAAGTTGTTGCGCTTCCAGCCGACCAGTTCGTTGAAACTGGAACCGGTCAGCGCGCGCCACCAGTCGTCGTACGGCACTTCGGCGTAGGTGTAGTGCGCGCCGAGGGTGTGCAGACACAGGAAAATGAAGATGAGCGTGTACGAGGTGCGCGAGAGCGTGAAGCGGCGGTACGTCGCCGCGAGCAGGCCGACGGCCAGCACCAGCAGAACGTTTTCGATCAGCCAGTCCTTGCGATCGAACGGATCGAAGGCCAGCGGCAGCCACAACAGCAATAGCAGGACGGCAAGCGTCAGCACATAGCGGCGATGGGTCATGCACGGCACTCTCGTTGTTGTCGTGGCGGCATAGTAGCGCGTCGGCGAAATGACCTCAGGGATCGACGCAGTCCTCGCGCGGGAACCTCCGCAGATCGCCGCGCGTCTCTTGCCCGGAAGGACCCAAAAGCTGCCCCGCTTGAGCGACCCGGGAAACCTGGAAACTCTTCGATGCTGGTCAGTCCGGGACCTTCCGCCCGAAGCCCCGCCGCGATGACGGGGCTTCCCTGTTTCCGGCGCCTGAAAAACCGCATTGTTGCCTGTCGCCAATCGGCGAAGGCTGGCTATGTGCGACATGGTGTGCAGACTTTGCACCCCCGCTTGCGGCGGGCGTCGCCACATCGCATCACCGTCGGATCGTCCAGAATGCAAAAAACGCTGTTCCTCGCCCTGCTGCTCGCCTGCAGCAGCTGCTTCGCTGCCACGATGTACATTTCCGATGAACTCACCGTGCCGCTGCGTCGCGGCCCCACCAACGGTCATCGCATCATCAATGCGGCGCTGCCGAGCGGCATGGCGCTGGAAATACTCGGCGAAGACAAGGCCAACGGCTTCACGCAGGTACGCACGCCGAACGGCACGGACGGCTGGGTGCCGACGCAATATCTGTCGAGTCAGCCCGCCGCGCGCGATTTGCTGACGGCCGCCAGCAAACGCGTCGAAGCGCTCGAAACCCAGCTCAAGTCGCTGCGCGACAGCGCCAAGGAAACCCGCACCGCGCAGTCGCAGGCAGAAGATCGCAACAGCGAACTCGATAAACAGACGAAGCAGCTGCAATCGGAACTCGCCGAACTGCGCCGCGTCTCGGCCACGTCGATCGCGCAATATGAAGAGAACAAGGTGCTCAAGGCCGACAACCAGCAGCTGACTGCGCAGGTGATGGAACTCACCGGCAGGGTGAGCCAGCTGCAGCGCGGCACCCAGTTCAAGTTCCTGATGGGCGGCGGCGCGCTGGTGCTGTTCGGACTGGCCCTGGGCGCGTGGATCAAGTCGCGGCCCAAGCGCAGTTCGTGGGCGTAGGAGTCACGGAGGTCGGAAGAGCGGCTCTCTTCCTGTGGGGCCGGCTTCAGCCGGCCTTGCACTTGAAGAGGCCGGCTGAAGCCGGCCCCACAGAAGAAGCTCTTCCCATCTTTACTCCGTGGTCTCCGTGATCTCCGTGTGAAATCTTCTCCTATACCGTCGCCCGCTGCTCGCTCGGCGCCCGCGACTCCCAGCGTCGCCAGACGCGACGCAGGTGATGCGCGGAGCTGAAGCCGGCGCGTTCGGCCACGCGTTCGATGTCGAGGCTGCTGTTGGTCAGCAGGTCCCGCGCCAGGGCGACGCGCATCCGTTGCACGTAGTCGAGCGGCGAACAGGCGGCGTGTTCGGCAAAGAGACGCGCGAGATTGCGCTCGCTCATGCAAGCGACCGACGCCAGCCGCTGCGACGACCAGTCCGCCGTCGGCTGCTTCGTCACGGCGTCCTGCACGCGATGCACGGCCGGATGAATGTGATTGCGATGCATGAGCCAGGGCGACAGCTGCGGATCGGTTCCTGACCGCCGCATGTAGACGACGAGCTTGCGCGCCACGCTCGCGGCAACCTGATGGCCCAGGTGCTGGCCGATCATGTGCAACGCGAGGTCCGTTCCCGCCGTCACGCCGGCACTCGTGAACAGGCGTCCGTCCTCGACGAACAGACGATTGGCATGTACGACGGCCGTGGGCTCGATCGCCGCGAGTTCCTCGATGTGTTCGTGATGTGTCGTGCATTCGCGTCCGCGCAGTACGCCGGCCTTCGCAGCGATCACGCTGCCCGCGCAGACGCACATGATCGTGACAGCCGGGTTCGCCGCCACCGGCTTCAGCCATTCGATCAGCTGCTGGATCTCCGGACGATCGAAGCGCACCGCGCTGCCCGTGACGCCGGTGATCACGACGATCGACTCGTCGGCGACGCGCTTCGGCAGCGGCGGCAGCTTGTGCAACTCAAGGCCCACACCGGTGCGCAGACCTGGCGTCGGTGCGACGAAGCGCAGATCGTACGTGCCGGGAACTTCCTGGTTGGCGATGCGGAAGGCCTCGGCCGCACCCGCCACGTCGAGCAGCACCAGATCCGGCAGCATCGCGAACAGCACGGGTCTCATATCGCAACGGCCTCCGCAGCGATCACGTTGGCGAACCGGCCCGCCAAGACCAGCGCGGTGCGTTCGCGGATGTCTTCGGGCGTGTAGGTGCGGCCTGATCCGGACACCATCGGAAAGGTCAGGGTCGCATCCAGCGCGTAGGTTACCGAATAGCCGAGGTCGGAGGCATGCCGGGTCGTCGTTTCGCAGCACTGCTCGGTGCGGATGCCGGTGACGACCAGATGCCCGATCCCGTGCTTGCGCAGCCAGTAGTCGAGGCTCTGTCCTTCGCTGTTGGCGGCGAACAGGGCCGAATGTACCGACTTGTGGAAGACGCCGGCGGCCGCCATGACCAGGCCCGGCAGCGGCTGCACCAGCCCGGAATGCCGGGAAAACGGCCCCGACGGCCCCGCTTCCTCCTCGACGTGAAACACCTGCAGCACCGGCGCGCCGGCGGCCTGGAAGCGGTCGATCAATCCCTGCAGCCGCTGCAGGAAGGCAGGCAGTTCGGCATCGCTCCAGTAGGGACGATGCATGAAGGATTGCTGGACGTCGACGACGATCAGGGCGGATTTCATGGCTTCACCTCCAAGGGATGACGCCATGGTCCTCCCCTGCCGGCAGGCCGACAAGGAAGGTCAGCGACCGGCAGCGGTCAAAAACGGACAGACAGAATCAAGAGTTTCACACGGAGATCACGGAGGGCACGGAGATCGGAAAGAGGAACGAAAGCCCTTCTCTCTTTTCCGAACTCCGTGCTCTCCGTGCTCTCCGTGTGAAATTCTTGTTCTTACTCCGCGTGAAACCCTCTACCTGAATTCCGAGCGCATCGAGACGTCCGGGTCGTCGAAGAAATCGACGACGCCGGTGGCGAGCGAGTACTCGGCGCCGACCACCCGCAATCCTTCCTTCTCGATCATGTGCTCGATCAGCTGCGAACCGTGGCGCAGGTGCGCGGCGGAAGCGCGGATATTGGCGCGCACGGCGTGGTGCCGCAGCTTCTGCGGATCGCGACGCAGATCGGTTTCGAGCAGTACCTCCACCGAGGGGCGCACGCGATCGACGATGGAACGCAGGTTCGGGGAACGGTTGGCCGACGGCCGCTCCAGTTCTTCGAGCGTCGCCTGGATCGCGCCGCACAGCGTGTGGCCCAGGACCACGACGAGCCGCGTGCTGAAACGGTCGACCGCGAACTCGACGCTGCCGATCTGCGACGGTGCGACGATGTTGCCGGCGACGCGGATCACGAACAGATCGCCGAGACCCTGATCGAACACCATTTCGGCGGGAACGCGCGAATCCGAACAGCCGAGGATGACGGCGAATGGTTCCTGCGAAGTCGCTACTTCACGGCGACGCGTCTGACTGGGCATGGTCTGCGTGCTCCAGTCTTCGGACACGAAACGGCGATTGCCTTCACGCAATCGATCGAGAGCCTCCTGGGCTGAAATCATGGGAACGATCTTCCTTCGCTGGTCGTGGACCCGCGCGATCATACGCCCTGCGGTGCGGAAACCGAACGCTCCGCCCTACGATCGCCGCCTCGCGACCGGCAGCGATCACCACTGGAACTGGACGCCGAGATTGCCCTGCAGCGATTCGCTCTCGCTGTCGCCAAGACCTTCGGCATTGCTGACGCTGAAATGCATGCGGCCACGGCGACCGAATTTCGCCGTGACACCGGCGGCGATTTCGAGCCAGCGCTCGTCGAACTCCTGGGCGAAGACCGTGGCAGCGCCGCTGTCGGCGCGAATCGTGGTCTGCGCATCGCCGTCGAGATCGCTCCAGTAGTTGGCGCGCAGCCAGAGATTCCAGCGTTCCGGATCGATGTCGGCGACGAATGACAGGCCGGCGCGACCGACCACCGTGTCGCTGTCCTCGAAGAGAATGTCGGCACCGACGGTTTCTGCGTCGGATTGCTTGATGTGCTGGGCAATCACCTGCAGCTGCGGTTCGATCGAGAAGCGCGAGCCCAGCTGAAAGCGACGACCGCCCTCGATCGAGCCTGCGAGCGACCAGGCGCTGGCGGTCATGCGGGCATCGTTCCGCGGCTCGAGTTGCAGGCCGTCGAAGTACGTGGCGATCAGCGACGAGTCGAGATACCAGTGATCCGTGTCCCGATGCGTCAGATAGGTACCGAGGCTGTACGCACGCGCCTGTACCTCGCCGGCGCTGAAGCCGTCATCGCGCAGCGGATCGGCGCCGAGGAAACCGATGTTCAGCCACAGACCGCCGCGATCCTCGCGATTGCGCCGACTGTCGACGTGGATGTCGGTGCCCATCTGCAGACTCGCGGTGTCGTAGTCGAAGACCGCACTGCCATCGCGGGCGTTCTGTTTGCCGGAGCGATACCAGACGCGACCCCACTGGCAACCGTGTTCCGCCGTGCCATCGCACTCCGACTGCAACCGCGCACCTTCGCGATCCTGCAGGGTGCCGACGAGTCCCACGCCATAGTGATGGAACACCGGCACGAGCGAGGTGGCGAGCGAAGCGATGTCGCGCACCGGCGCGAGCGAACGCAGATACCAGCCCTGCGGATCGGCATCCTCGGCGCCGCCGTGGAACAGTTCGTAACGATAGGCACCCGCGAGCACCGGTGCGTCGAGACGGAAGGCATCGCCGGCCGTGGTCGCGCCATTGCCGGTTTCGATGAGCTGAATGCCGCTGCCGGTCGTGCGCGCGCCGAGCCCGTCCTGATTCAGGATGCGCACACGCGTCGTTCCCGACACCGCACCGACATCGATGGCGAGCCGGTCCGACGCCGACACGTCATCGCCGAGCGCCACGCGCAGTTGCAGCAGGCCGTCGACGCCGAGGTAGTCGCCGCGAATCACCAGTCGCTCGAACGTTGCTCCGCCGAGCGAAAGAGTGCCGGCATTGCTGACGTGGCCGGTGATGGTGCCGCTCGCCAGCAGCGTGGCGCCGCTTGCGATGGCGATGCGGCTGGACGTCAGGCTGTCGGTGCTGATCAGTATGCCGGCATCGACATTGACGCTCTCTGCAAACGAGGCGGGACCGGGCAACGTCAGCGCACCGGCGTTGCGCTTCAGCAGATTCTCGAAGCCGGTGACCCGCTGCGGATCGAAAGTCATGTCGGCCGCATTGTCGATCTGGATCGTATCGCCCTGCCCCTGCGACTCGCCGCCGTCGACGCGGGCGGCCAGCACGGCGCCGTCGCGCAGCGTGAACAGGTCGTTGCCTGCGCCCAGGTCGATCGTACCTGCGCCGGAAAGCGTTCCAAGCAACAGCAGGGAATCGGCGCCGCTGCTGCCTGCGTAGGTTCCATCCACATTCAACGTTGCGCCCTGCGCGATCGCGGTCGTGCGCACGTCGATCACGTGGCCCGCCGCCGCCACGTTGACGGTGCCGGCGGCGACGCCGACATGATCGAAGCTCGATGCGTCCGGCCCATTCAGATTCAGCACGCCGGCGCCGCGCTTCAGCAGCGACTGGAATCCGGTCACCGCATCGACATCGGCACCGACGTTCAGGTCGGTACTCAACGTGTTCGCCCCGGCGCCGCCAGCGATCCCTCCCGTGATGCGCGTACCGTCGTGAATGATCAGCGTGTCATCGCCAGCGCCGAGATCGAAGCCGTCCGTCGACAGCGTGCCGGCGACATCGAGCGTATCGGCGCCGGCACCGAGCGAGCCGCTCGCCTGCAGCATTGCGCCGCCGTCGACAATGATGCGATTGCTGCCAGCGCTGCCTGTGAGCGTGGCCGCATCGGCGACGCCGCCGATTCTCAGCAGCGTGTCGTCGCCCAGCGTGAGTGCTGCGGTCTGCAACGAATCGCTCACTATCAGCGTGCCGGCAGCGAGGCCGACGGCGGCGAAGCTCTGCGAACCCACCAGCGTCGCAATGCCCGTGTTGCGCTTGTCGAGCAGCTCGAATCCTTGCGTGACAGCGGCGTCGAACGACAGCGCGGACGCATTGTTCAGGACGATGACATCGCTGCTGCCGGCGCCGCCGCCGATGCGCCCGGTGATGGCGAAGCCATCGTTCAGCGTGAGGGTGTCGTCGCCGTCGCCCAGATCGATGACACCGGCGCCGGACACGGTGCCGGAAACCGTCATCGTGTCATTGCCTGCGGTGCCGAAGTAGTTGCCATCGACCTGCAGTGTCGCGCCCGCGGCGATCGATGTCGTCGCAGGGTCCACCGTGGCCGCGCCGGCAACATGCAGCGTTCCGGCTGTCACGGCGACGGAATCGAAGACGGAAGTTGTTGCGGCGCCATTGATGTGCAGGATGCCGGCACCGGATTTCACCAGCGACTGGAAGCCCGTCGCCGCACCGAGATTCGCTTCGCTGGCGATGTCCGTATTCAACGTGTTGCTGCCGCTGCCGCCGGCAACCGTGCCATCGATGCGCGAACCGTCGTGCACGATCAGCGTGTCGTCGCCGGCGCCGAGATCGAGGGGATTCGTGCCGAGGCTGAGCGTGCCGAGCACGTCCAGCACATCCGCGCCGTCGCCGAGATCGATCAGGCCCGAACCGTTCAGTGTGCCGGCCACGGTCAACCGGTCATCGCCGGCGCTGCCGCGATAGCTCCCGTCGATGTGCAGCATCGCGCCGCTGGCAACCGTTGCGCTGGTGACGCCGCCGACGCTGCCGGCCGCCGCGATGTGAATGGTTCCTGCGTCCGCAGCGACCGATGAGAAATCGGAAAGCGCCGGCCCGTTGATGTTCAGCGTGCCGGCGCCGGTCTTGATCAGCGACTGGAAGCCGGTCACGGCACCGAGATCGGCGGTGCCCGCGATCGCCGCGTTGAAAGTGTTGTTGCCGCTGCCGCCTGCGACGGTGCCGAGAATCCTCGTGCCATCGTGAATCGTCAGCGTATCGTCGCCGTCGCCAAGATCGAACGTGCCGGCACCGGTATCGAGCGTGCCGGCGATGTCCAGCACATCGGCGCCGGCGCCGAGATGGCCGCTGGCATTCAGCGTGGCGGCGCTGCCGACGATGATGCGGTTGATGCCGGCACTGCCGCTCACGACCGTCGGATCGACGGTGCCGCGCACTTCGAGCGTCGTCGCATCCGCCAGCGAGATCGACGGCGTGACGAGCGAACCGCCGATCACGAGCGTGCCTGCGGACAGATTCGTTCCGGCGCTATAAACATGTGTGCCACCGAGTTCGGCGACACCGGCGCCCGACTTGATCAGGCGTTCGAAGCCCGTCACCGCCGTGTCGCCGAGCGTAAAGGCACTCGCGTTGTCGATGACCAGCGTATCGGCCAGCGTCTGGGAACCGCCGCTCACGGACATGGCGAGCACAGCGCCATCGCGCAGGATCAGCACATCGTCGCCGCCGGCCAGGTCGATGGTGCCGGCGCCTGACACGTTGCCCGACACGTCGAAGGTATCCGCGCCGACGCTGCCACCATAGCCGCCATCTACTTGCAGCGTTGCGCCGCCGGCCACCGTCGTACTGACGACGGAATCGACATTGCCCGCTGCGGCGACATGAATCGTTCCTTCATTCGCAGCGACGGAGGCGAAACCGGAAGGCGCCGGCCCATGGATGTTCAGCGTGCCCGCACCGGTCTTGATCAGCGACTGGAAGCCGGTCACGGCCCCCAGATCCGCGGTACCGGCGATGGCCGTATGGAACGTGTTGTTGCCGCCGCCGCCGGCCACGGTGCCGAGAATCCGGGTGCCATCGTGAATCGTCAGCGTATCGTCGCCGTCGCCCAGATCGAACAGACCGGCGCCGGTATCGAGCGTGCCGGCGACATCGAGCAGATCGTCGCCATCGCCGAGGTCGCCGCTGGCGTTCAGCGTCGCGGCGCCGCCAACGACGATGCTGTTGGCGCCAGCGCTGCCGTAGACGACGGTGGAAGCAACCGTACCGCGCACATCGAGCGTCGTCGCATCCGCCAGCGAGATCGACGGTGTCGCGAGCGAGCCGACCACCGCGAGCGTGCCCGCGTCGATGCTCGTGCCCGCGGTGTAGGTATGCGCGCCGGTCAACTCTGCGATGCCTGCGCCCGACTTGATCAGTTGCTCGAAGCCGGTGATTGCCGTACCGCCGAGAGTCAGTGCGGTGGCGTTGTCGAGGATCAGCGTGTCGGCCAGCGTCTGCGCTCCGCCATTGACCGGTGCATCGAGCACGGCGCCGTCGCGCAGGGTGAGTACGTCGTCACCGCCGGCCAGATCGATCGTGCCGGTGCCGGCGAGCGTGCCGGCAATCGTCCATGCATCGTTGCCGGCGCTGCCGCCGAAGCTGCCGTCGACACGCAGCGTTGCACCGCCAGCGACGGCTGCGGTCGTGACGCCGCTCACGCCGCCTGTCGACGTGACTTCCAGCGTGCCTTCATCGACAGCGACGCTGGTGAGATCCGTCACGACGCTGGTGATGGTCAGATCGCCGGTGCCGAACTTGCCGAGTTCCTGGAACGAGCTGATGGCAGCGAGGTTCGCGGACGCTGCGATGTGCAGCTGCAGCGTGTTGATGCCGCTGCCGCCCGAGACACCGCCGATGATGCTGGCGCCTTCGCGCAGGATCAGCGTGTCGTCGTCCGCGCCGAGATCGAGCGTACCGGCGCCCGTGTTGAGCGTTCCCGCGATGTCGAGGACATCGTTGCCGCCGCCGAGCGTGCCCGTCGCGCGCAGGAGGCCGGCGCTGCCGATGCGCAGCGTGTTCGCATCCGCCGTTCCCGTGATCGCGACAGGCGCTGACGCGGCGGCGCTGACGGTTCCCTGCACATCGAGTATCGAGCCGAGCAGGAGAGTGGGCGTCGTGAGCGCGCCGGTGATCTGCAGCGTGCCGGCGTTGATGTTGATCGCATTCGCAGCGACCGTGCCGCTCAACTGCGTCGTGCCGCTGCCGGACTGATTGAGCATGCCCGTGCCGGCGATGTCGTTGGCGATGCTCGATGCATCGGAGCGCTGGAACGTCAGCGTCGCATCGTTGGCGACATTGCCGCTGCCGAGCGTGCCGCTCGTGCCGCCGTTGCCGATCTGCAGCGTGCCGGCGCTGATCGTGGTCGTTCCCGTGTAAGCGCTGTTGCCGGCGAGGATCGTCGTGCCGGCCGCCGCCTTGGTCACGCTGCCCGACCCGCTGATCGCGCCCGCCACCTCGAGTACACCGGTGCGCGAGAACACGAGCGCAGCGTCGTTGACGATGTCGCCGCTGCCCAGCGTGCCGGTCGCGCCGTTGTTGCCGACCTGCAGCGTGCCGGCAGCGATCGTCGTCGTACCCGAGTGCGTGTTGTTGCCGGTGAGGATCCAGCTTCCCGTCCCGGCCTGGGTCAGCGAGAGCGAACCCATGCCGTTGTCGGTCAGGGCGCCGCCGAAGATGTTGCCGGCGCGCGTGCCGGTCAACGTGAGACTGCGCGCCTCGTCGGTGATGTCATAAGAGGCCGTGCCGTTCCATGTGAGCGCTGCCGTGCCGCTGCCATCGAGTGTCGCGCCGCCGTCTTCGATCAGGAAATTGCGATCGGTGGTGCGGGCCGCGCCCGTGTAGCGCAGCGTGCCGCCGTCGAAACGCAGGTTCGTCGCGGCACTGCCCGACGCGCCGAGATTGCTGTTGACGCTGCCGTTCTGGAGATTGCTCACGGCCAGCACGCCGCCGTCGATCTCCACGGCGCCCGTGAAGGTGCTCGTACCGGTCAGCGTGGTCGTGCCGGTACCTGCCTGCCGCAGCGCACCGGTACCGCTGATGCTGTGAGCCATCGTCAGCGCATTGCTGCGATCGATGGCGAGCGTACCGTTGTTGGTGATGACCGTGGTGGCGCTGAGCGCGCCCGTCGTGCCGCCGCTGCCGAGTTGCAGCGTGCCGGCACTGATGGTCGTCGCGCCGGTGTAGGTGTTCGTCCCCGTGAGGATGGTCGTGCCGGTGCCGATCTGGCGAAGCTGACCGCCCGCGCCCGAGATCACGCCCGGCAAGGTAACGGCATCGCTGCGATTGATCGCCAGATTCGCGCCGCTGGTTATCGACACGGCACCGGTACCCAGCGCACCGCTCGTGCTGCCGTCGCCCACCTGCAGCGTGCCCGCGGTGATCGCCGTCGCGCCGGTGCGGGTGTTCGCGCCGGTCAGCGTGGTCGTGCCGCTGCCGATCTGGCGCAGCGCGCCAGCACCGCTGACGATCTGATCGAGCGTGTAGCCGTCGCTGCGATTGATGGCGAGATTGGCGCCGCTCGCCACCGACACCGCGCCCGTGCCGAGCGTGCCGCCGGTACCGCCGCTGCCGATCTGCAGCGTACCGGCACTGACGGTGGTTGCGCCGGCGTAGGTATTCGTTCCCGTCAGCGTCGTGGTACCGGCGGCCGCCTTGGTCAGATTGCCCGTGCCGCTGATCGCATTCGCGATCGTCACGGCATCGGAACGCGAGAACGTGAGAACGCCGTTGTTGATGACATTGCCGCTGCCCAGCGCTCCGCTCGTGCCGGCGCCGACCTGCAGCGTGCCCGCTGCAATGGTCGTGTCGCCGGAGTACGTGTTGCTGCCGGTGAGGATCCAGCTGCCGGTGCCGGACTTCGTCAGCGAGAGCGCACCCGCGCCGTTGTCCGTCAGCGAGCCGCCGAAGATGTTGCCGACGCGCGTGCCGATCAACGTGAGGCTGCGCCCCTCGTCGGCGATGTCGTAGGACGCCGTGCCGTTCCAGGTGAGCGCGGCCGAGCCGCTGCCGTCCAGCGTGGCGCCACCCTCTTCGATCAGGAAATTGCGATCGGTGGTGCGAGCGGCGCCCGTATAGCGCAGCGTGCCGCCGTCGAAACGCAGATTCGCTGCCGCACTGTCCGACGCGCCGATACTGCTGCTGACGCTGCCGTTCTGCAGGTTGGCGGTGGCGAGCACGCCGGCATTCAGTTCGACCGCGCCGGTGAAGGTGCTCGTGCCGCTCAGTGTCGTGATGCCCGTGCCGTCGTGGCGCAGCGTGCCGGTGCCGCTGATGACGTTCGCCATGGACAGATTGCTGCTGCGATTGATCGACAGTGTGCCATTGTTGGTGATCGCTCCGGCGCCGACCGACCCTGTCGTGCCGCCGTTACCGAGTTGCAGCGTGCCGGCGCTGATGGTCGTCGCGCCGCTGTAGGTGTTCGCGGCGGTGAGGATCGTGGTGCCTGCGCCGAGCTGGCGAAGCTGGCCGGTGCCGCTGACGACGCGATCGACGATGTACGCATCGCCGCGATCGATTGCGAGTGTCGCGTTGTTCGTGACGGTGCCCGTGCCCAGCGTGCCGCTGGTGCCGCCATTGCCGATCTGCAGCGTGCCGGCGCTGATGGTCGTCGTGCCGGCGTAGGTGTTGCTGCCGGTGAGCGTCGTCGTGCCCGAGCCCGTATGCGTCACGACACCGGTACCGCTGATCGCATTGCCCACTGCGAACGCATCCGATCGAGAGAACGTCAGCGTGCCGTTGTTCGCGACGTCGCCCGTGCCGAGCGTGCCCGTCGTGCCGCCGTTGCCGACCTGCAGCGTGCCGGCAGCGATCGTCGTGGTGCCGGAATAGGTATTGTCGCCGCCCAGGATCCAGCGGCTCGTGCCGGACTTGATGAGCGAGACCGCGCCCGCGCCGTTGTCGACGAGCGCGCCGCCGAAGAGATTGCCGTTCGCGGTGCCGCCGAGCGTCAGGCGGCGCGCCTCGTCGGCGATGTCGTAGGACGCCGTGCCGGTCCAGGTCAGTACGCCCGCGCCGCTGCCTTCGATCGTTGCGCCGCCGTCTTCGATCAGGAAGTTCCGGTCGGTGCTGCGCGCCGCGCCGGTGTAGCGCAGCGTGCCGCCGTCGAAGCGCAGGTTCGCTGCGGCATTGCCGGAGGCGCCGATGTTGCTGGCGACGCCGCCGTTCTGGAGATTGCTGGCGATCAGCACGCCGCCATCGAGTTCCACACCGCCGCTGAACGTACTGGCGCCGGTCAGCGTGGTCGTGCCCGATCCCGCCTGCCGCAGCACGCCGGTGCCGCCGATGACGTGCGTCATCGAGAGTGCATTGCTGCGATCGATCGACAGCGTGCCGTTGTTGGTGATCACCGTCGTGGCGCTGAGCGCGCCGGTCGTGCCGCCGTTGCCGATCTGCAGCGTGCCGGCGTCGATCGTGGTCGCACCGGTGTAGGTATTCGCGGCGGTCAGTATCGTCGTACCGGCGCCGTCCTGGCGCAGCGCGCCCGCGCCGCTCACGACCCGGCCGATCGTGTAATCGTCGCTGCGATCGATGGCGAGGACCGCGCCGGCCGATACCGACACGGTATTCGTACCGAGCGTGCCGCTCGTACCGCCGCTGCCGATCTGCAGCGTGCCGGCAGTGATCGTCGTCGTACCCGCATAAGTGTTGTTGCCCGTGAGCGTCGTCGTGCCGGAACCGGTTTGCCTCACGGCGCCGGTACCGCTGATCGCCCCGCTCACCTCCAGAGCATCGGACCGCATGAATGTCAGCGTGCCGTTGTTGACGACGTCGCCACTGCCGAGCGTTCCGCTCGTGCCGGCGTTGCCGACCTGCAACGTCCCCGCATTGATCGTCGTCACGCCGGTGTATGCATTGCTGCCCGTCAGGACCCAGCGACCTGCGCCCGACTTGGTCAGCGACAGCGCGCCCGCGCCGTTGTCGACCAGCGCGCCGGCAAAGATGTTGCCGCTGGCCGTGCCGCCCAGCGTGAAACTGCGAGCCTCGTCCACGACGTCGTACGACGCCGTGCCGTTCCAGGTCAGCAGGCCCGCGCCCGTCCCGTTGCCTTCGAGCGTTGCGCCGCCGTCGGCGATGGTGAAATTGCGGTCGGTGCTGCGGGCTGCCGCGCCGGTGAGACGCAGCGTGCCGCCGTCGAAGATCAGATTCGTCGCCGCATCGTCCGATGCGCCGAGGTTGCTGCCGATGCCGCCGTTCTGCAGGTTGCCGACCTGCACGATGCCGCCGTTCAGTTCGACCGCGCCGGTGAAGGTGCTCGTGCCGCTCAACGTCGTGGTGCCGGTACCATCGTGGCGCAGCGTGCCGGTGCCGCTGATGATGTTCGCCATGGACAGATTGCTGCTGCGATTGATCACCAGCGTGCCATTGTTGGTGATCGCACCGGCGCCGACGGAACCTGTCGTGCCGCCGTCGCCGATCTGCAGCGTGCCCGCGCCGATGGTCGTCACGCCGGTGTAGGTATTCGCGCCCGTCAGAATGGTGGTGCCCGTGCCGAGCTGGCGCAGCTGCCCACCTGTGCCCGCGACAACGTTCGCGATCGTCAGCACATCGCTGCGATCGATGGCCAGTCCCGCGCCGTTCGACAGCGTCACCGTGCCCGCGCCGATCCTGCCGCTCGTACCGCCATTGCCGAGCTGCAGCGTGCCGGCGCTGATCGTCGTCGTGCCGGCGTAGGTGTTGTCGGCCGTCACCGTCATGACGCCGGCGCCGGCTTTGGTCACGTTGCCGGAGCCGCTGATGAGATTCGCGACGTCGAATGCATTGGAACGCGAGAAGGCGAGCGTGCCGTCGTTGACGACATCGCCGCTGCCGAGCGTGCCCGTCGTGCTGCCGTTGCCGACCCGCAGCGTGCCTTCGGCGATCGTCGTGGTACCCGTGTAGAGGTTGTCGTTGCCGAGCACGAGCGTGCCCGTTCCGGATTTGGTCAGTCCCGCGACGCCATCGATGATCGAATTGATCGTGGCGGTGCCCGTCGCGACTGCGACGGCAGGATCGACACCGCCGAGCGTCAGCGTGCTGCCGGTGATCGTGTAGTTGTTGATCGTGAAGGTGACGTTGTGAACGACGACCGGCGCGCCGAGCGTCACGGTGCCCGCGGTCGTGTCGAAGACGGCGTCATCGAGCGCGAGATTGTCCCAGACCCGATAGGTCGAACCGTCGTACCAGCGCAGATTGACGAGATTCCAGGTGCCCGCGCCGCCGGGCGGCGCGGCGCCATTGCCGTCCCACTGCAGCGACGCGCCCGGCACCGGCGTTGCCAGAACAACGGCACACGCCAGACCCGCGAACCGAAGTGCCTGAGACGCCCGGCATCGGGCGTCGTCGCAGGAATCCTGCTCTCTCGGCAACAGCATCGGGTCCGGCACACATGACAAAGTGATGACATATTCTTGACGGGCGGGGGATTCCCGTAAGCGAATGCCGATCACGGTTTGAACGGATTTCCGCGGGAAATTCGAGGAAATCCGGCGGCCTGCATCACATGCATGCGGACGTGGTTCACATGCATACCGCCTTCCGGCACTGGATCACGCTTTCAGGGTTCTTCCGCGGTGCGCCATCAGACCCTGCGGAATGCCGAATGCCCGAAGCCGGTTCGTCAGAACAGCTCGTCTCCCGGATTCTTCAGCATCTGCGCCCGCACGAGCGGAATCGGCGGACCGCCGTGCGACAGAAACTGATCGTGAAACTGTTTGAGCGACTTGCCGCGATTCTCGGCCTGCCAGTCGGCGTACAGTCTGCGGATCATCAGCTTGCCCATCGTGTAGTTCAGATAGGCGGGATCGTACGTGCCGCGCGCCGCCTGCTGTCGCGCATTGCCGGCGTCCTGATAGGCCTTGTCGCGAAACAGCTGCTCGCACTCGGACACCTTCATGCCCTGCGTGTGCAACCCGATCGCGCACACATAACGGACGTTGCGCAGCAGCGCGTTGAGCAGCTGGCCGATGTGACGTTCCGGACTGTTCTGCGCCAGTCCCTGCTCCACCATCATTTCTTCGGTGTAGTGCGCCCAGCCTTCTGCAAAGGCGTAGCCGACCATCAGCTGGCCGAAGCGCCACAACGAACGGTTCGAATGCAGGAACTGCAGGAAGTGACCGGGCCACACCTCGTGCACCGAGGTGAACAGCAGGCTCGCTTCGCCGGGGATGTAGGCAAGCTGTTCGGCCCTGGTCCAGGTCGGATCGGGCGGTGCGATGTAGTACACGGAGGGCATGTTCGTTTCGTACGGCCCGGGAATGTTGATGTAGGCCGCGTTCTGCGCGTTGTACGGCGGTGCCGCATCGACCTTCGCTTCCTCCGTGCCCGGGATCGACACGATGTCGTGATCGACGAGGTACTGGCGCAGTTCCGTCAGCTGCGCGCGTGCCGCGACCACCGGACCGCCCTGCGGCTTGTTCGCCTCCTGCTTCGCAACGCATTGCGCGATCGTTCCCCTGGGCAGGTACTGCTTGCACGCGTCCGCGAGCGCGGCGAGGTTGCGTTCGAGATCGGCGCGTCCGATCGCGCCGAGCCGGTCGAGCGGCGTCGTGACGCGCTCGGTCATGTTCAGCATGGCGGCAAAGCGTTCGGCGCCGAGCGCGTAGTCGTCGGTCGCCTGCGCACGCTGCGCTTCGACCCACTGGCTCATGTCCATCATCGCCTGCGCTGCCGGCTCGATGGCGGCCTTGAGTTCCGCCTGCAGCGCTTCGTCCTTCACTTCGGCGAATGCCTGCGGCACATCGTTGCGATAGAAGTCGGCGAAGCCCTTGAAGCCGCGCCAGCCGTATTCGACGAAGGTCCGCGGCATCGGCGTCTGCAGATTGGCGCGGACCTGGGCGAGCGCGCCGGGAATCGCCTTCGCATATCTGATGAACGCCCGCAGACGTTCATCGACGGGCGCGTACGGCACGGTGATGTAGGTCGCCGGATCGAGTCCGTGATCGAAGTAATAGGAGACGTTGGTGAACGGCTGGCGCGCATCGCGCAGCCAGAAAATTTCCCGGTCGAGCACGGCGATCACGTAGTCGCGCTGGAAACGCTGTTCGGCAGACAGGGCAGCGTCGCCGAATCCGGCCGCTTCATCGCGGGACTTCTCGAGCAACTCGAGTTCCCTGGCGAACCCCGCCGCGCTCCAGTCCGGCAACTGCCCGTCGAATTCGTGACGGCCGGCGGACACGGCGAACGGCGGACTGAGAACGAACGACTGCTCGATCACGCGATCGACGAAACTCGACCACGCGGCCTGGCCGGCCGCTTTGGCGGCGCTGGCGTTGTCTGCGGCCGGCGGCGAACGCTCGCAACCGGTGAGTGCGAGCAGCGCGAGTACGACTGCCGTCGTCGAAAACAGGGAGCGGGATGCGCGGATCATCGGATGCGGCTCCGGTTGCAGACGGATGAGCCGCATCATACTCACGGATTCGTCGTTGTTGTGGGGCCGGTTTCTTCCTGTAGGTCAGGCTTTAGCCTGACTTTTCAGAGGCCGGCTGAAGCCGGCCCCACAGTCGGAGTCCTAGAAGGTCACGCGCGCCGACAGTCCGTAGGTGCGCGGCGTGTTGGTCAGATAACCGACACGGGCGCGGGTGCCGCGTTCGCGATCCACCGACAGGTAGGCGCGTTCGTCCCAGAGGTTGTTCAGGAACGCAGCGACCTCCCATTGACCGGTGCGGACACCGATGCGGAAGTTGCCGATCTCGTAGCTCGGCAGTTCGGGATCGAACGTGAAGCCCGTGATCGTCGGATCGCCGAAGGCGAAGAAGCCGGGTCCCGTGCAGCCCGCGGTCACGCCGACGCAGCCGAACGGCGCTTCCTGGTCCGCAAGCTGCGTCCACGAAGAGCCAACATGCTGCAGCGTGAGATTCGCAAAACCATCGAGCTGCGAACTGAACTGCCAGTGGTACGTCGCACTTGCGGCCGCCTGGAGTTCCGGCGAGGTCGGCAGGCGATTGCCGTCGCGGATACCCGCGATCGGATCGCCCGTGCCGGTCAGCCGCGACTCGGTGATTTCCGCCTGGATGTAGGTCGCCGACAGGCCCAGATCCCAGTTCGCGTTCGGCCGCGCCAGCAGTTCGATCTCGCCGCCGATCGACTCGGCCTGCGCATTGAGGACGATGCGCGAGGAGCACGAACCCGCATCGGCGATCACCTGCAGGTCGTCGATGTCGGAATAGAACACCGCGGCGTTGAACTGCACCCTGCCGTCGGCGAAGCGTGTCTTGGCGCCGATCTCGTAGTTGGTGTTCTTCTCGTCGGAGAAATCCGGATGACCGTCGTAGGTGACGAGGTCGTCGTCGCTGCACAGGGTCACGTTCAGCGGATCGTTGATGCCGCCGAGCCGGAAGCCGCGCGACACCTGCGCGCTCAGCAGCACGTCGTCGTTCGGCTCGAAGGTGAGGATCACGCGCGGCGAATAGCCGTCGGAACTCGTCGAGCCGGGCTCGTCCGTGTAACCCTGATCGGCGAACACGCCGGCGAACGTCAGCACGCGATCTTCGTCGAAGTCGTAGTAGCGGATGCCGCCGGTCAGCGCCCACCGTTCGTTGAAATGAACGGTCGCTTCGCCGAACAGCGCCATCTGCTTGAAGTCGAAATCGACCTGCGAGTAGTACGGCGTGTCGGGCGGCGCATTGAAGCCCGAACTGGGCGGCAGGCCGCGACTCGTCAGGACCAGGTCATAGCCAGGCGTCGGCAGGTCCTGGCCGTAGTCGCGATCGATGTCCTGATAGAACGCGCCCACCAGCCATTCGAACGTACCTTCGCCGCTCGACGCGAGCCGCAGTTCCTGGCTGAGGGCCTTGAGTCTGGTCGTGTCGATGAGGGGCGAATTCAGCCGTACTTCGGCGGGCGTGCCGGCGAACGAACCGTAGGTCACGCTGCCGGACAGCGAACTGGCATCGCGCGTCACCACCACGTCGCGATCCGTATAGGACGTGACCGATGTGAGCGTCGCGGCGCCGAGACCGAATTCCATCTTCAGGTCGGCGAGCAGGAACTCGTCGTCGAGTCCTTCGGTGAGCTGCGTGACCTGGCCGCGTTCGCCGGGATCCACCGCGGGCTGCGTCGTAGTGTAGGGATTGCCGAGGATGTTGTAGACGTCGATGCGCGGATAGCCGTCGGTCTCCAGCTTCTGGTAGACGATGCGCGGCGTGATCGAGACGACGTCGTTCGGCTGGATCAGCAATGAAACGCGCCCGCCGGTCTTCGAACCGCTGTTCACGTCTTCGCGCACATTGCGGCCGGGGTAGTACGAATCGATGAAGCCGGCAATCTCGTCGTAGTAGCCCACCAGCCGCAGCGCGGCGACTTCGCCCATCGGTACGTTCAGCGCAGCCTTGAAGCCGCCGCCCACGTCGGTGTCGGTGCCGGTATAGAGATTCGCTTCGGCCGCGCCCTCGAACTTGCCGAGCTGCGGTGCGCGCGTGATGTAACGCAACGTGCCCGACGCCGAGCCGGCGCCGAACAGTGTGCCCTGCGGACCGCGCAGCACTTCGAAACGTTCGAGATCGAAGAGATCGAGGTCCGGCGTGAACAGGGCCTGCGAGATCGGCGACTCATCGAGATAGACGCCGACCGATTCCTTCACGCCGCCCACCAGATCGCGCACCACCTGACCGGCGCTGACGCCGCGGATCGCAACCTGGCTTTGTCCTGCACCGAGATCGGTGATGGTGAGGCCGGCGACGTTGCGCGACAGTTCGGCGATGTTGCCGGTGCCCGTGTCGCGCATCTGCGATTCGGTCATGGCGGCGACGGAGAACGGCACGTCCTGCAGGGACGCTTCGCGCTTCTGCGCGGTGACGATGATTTCGTCGATGAGACTGCCTTCCTGAGCGCCGGCGGTGAACGGAATCACCGGCGTCAGCATGGTCACGATCAAGCCGTGTTGCCTTTTCATGCGGTCGATCCCCCGTGTCGTTGTTGAGCGTTGACTCGTCAGAAACTCAGGATGGCCTTGGCGTTCCAGAAACGGCCGCGCGGACTGTGCACGTTCTGAACGTAGCCATAGAGGTCTGCGTCGCCTTCGCCGACGGCGAACGGCGGTTTCTCGTCGAACGCGTTGTCTACACCCAGCAGCAGCTTGACGTTCCCGAAGCCCGTGTATCGCAGCTGCAGATTCAGGGTCGTGAAGTCTCCGACGTCGCGGGTGTCGTTCGTGTCGTAGTCGAGTCGTGTGTCGAAGTCCGCGTCCGGCATGTCCTGGAACGGGCCGATGTAGTTGAGACTCGCATAGATGCCCCAGACGTCAGTGCCCCAGTCCGCGGTCAGTTGTGCGCGATCTTCCGGATACTCGTACTCGCCCTCCAGCGGCCGGGTGATGAAGGTCACCCCGTCATCCGCCAGTTCCACGCGCTCGAACTTCAGCAGGCGCGCATAGTTCAGTCCGAGCGTCAGCCGCCCTGGCCCCATGGCGAATCCTGCGTATGCACCGAAGTCGATGCCTGTCGCCGATTGTTCGGAAATGTTGATGATCTCGCCGTGGATGAGCTGGAGCTGACCCAGCGTGTCACCGGGCAGCGGCGCGCTTCGTTCGCATACGGTGCTGGCCTGTACATTGCAGGACTGCGTGTAGAACAGGCTGAAGATGTTGTCGATCTTGTTTTCCTGCTTGATATCCCAGTAGTCCAGCGTCAGCTCGATGGCGTCGTTCGGCTTCCACGCCACGCCGATGTTGAGCGTGTCCGACTCCTCGGCCTTCAGATCCGGATTGCCGACGTACTCGATGTTGTAGTCGGTCGTCGCGCAGTAGTCTGGGTTGTCTGCGCAGCCGTAGGTGTCGGTGAAGAATTTCGACTCCTGCGAGGGACCCAGGCCAATCTGCGCAAGCGACGGCGCGCGAAATCCCGTACCCCAGGATGCGCGGAACGCCAGCGAATCGATGGGCGCCCAGCGCAAGGCAATCTTCGGATTGGTGGTGTCGCCGAAGTCGCTGTAGTCGTCGTAACGCGCAGCGAGGCTCAATTCCAGGCTCTCGAGGATCGGCACGGAGAACTCGACGAACAGCGCCCAGCTATCGCGTGCGGCATCGGCCATGACGGCTTCGGTACCGAAGATCAGGCCACGCTGGAACTGATCGTCGGGAATATCCGAAATGCTCTCCTCGCGATACTCGGCGCCGGCCGCCATCTTTATTTCGCCTGCCGGCAGGTTGAAGAGTCCACCGGACAGTTGAACGTCGTACATCTCCAGTTCCGACTCGCCGCGTCGCACGAGACTGGTGTTGATGGCATCGATCGTGGGTTGCGGATTCTGAACCCCGCCGAATGGGTTGTAGCGTCCGGCATCGATTTCGGTTTGCAGAAAATCGGTACGGATCCAGCCCTGACCGCGATTGCCCGTCTGCTCCGACTTGCCGCGCGAACGCTGTGCAGCGGCTTCCCAGTCCCAATCGGCAAACGAGCCGCGCAGTCCCAGCACTGCGCGCACGTTGTTGCTTTCGATGTTCCACTGGCGCGGACCGGCATCCACGGTGCGGTAGCGATCGATCAGGATCGACGTCGCCGCAGGGAACGGATTGTCCGGATGCGTGACGGGCACCGAGAGTCCGGCGCCGCCGTCGAGCGGCGTCGGTGCGCCCTGCGCGAATGACGTGTTGTGCTGCAGCTCCAGTTCGCCGAAGAGTTCCGTATTGGCTGCGATCGTCTGATGCGCGAGCAGCATGAACCCGGTGCGTTCGGATTCGGGAATCAGCACGTTCCAGATGCCGAAGTCGTAAACGCAGCTGGAGCCGGCGATGCTGTCCGCGGGACATCCGGGATCGCGGGTGACGACGCCATTGACGATGAAACGTCCCGGGTAGCCGCGCGAAGAGCGGAAGTCTTCGCCGCCTCGGGCCGTCTGGTCGGCCGAACCCAGGCTGCCGCGCTCGACATTGAACAGGTTCGTGTTCTTGAAGTAGTCGAGCACCATCGTGACGTTCGAATCCTCGCTGCCGATACCCCAGACCGCCGACGCAGTGACTTCGTCATAACCGTCGGCGCTGCCGTAGCCGGCTGAGGCTTCGAAACCATCGAAGTCTTTGCGGGTGATGATGTTGACGACACCGGCGACCGCGTCGGAACCGTAAACGGCGGAGGAACCGTCCTTGAGCACTTCGACCCGCTCGATAGCGGCCACGGGAATGGAATTGATGTCGACGAAATTCGTGGTGATGTTCTCGGCGAATGCATTGATGGCGACCCGCCTGCCATTCAGCAGTACCAGAGTCGCGTCTGCGCCGAAGCCGCGCAGGCTGATCGAGGCTGCGCCATTGGCGGTCGAGTCCTGGTTATTGCCGCGAGTGGAGAACGAACCATTGCCGTTGTTCGGCATCTTCTCCATCAACTGCTGCAGATTGCTGTAGCCCGATTTCTCGATGCTGGCGCGATCGACCGTAACCACTGGCGAAGGACTTTCGAAGTCGGACGCGCGCGCGATGCGCGACCCCGTCACCACGATCTCCTCGACCTCCGCCGCACCGGCGGCGTGTATACATGTAGCAGAAATAAGACATATCGACACCGCTGCGGCGCGCGGCCCGTTGCTCGTCCGGATGGCCAGGATAGATTTGCTCATGACTGCGAACCTCCCCTAGAAATGCGCGGACACTATCAATCAAAACCCTGATGAACCAGTAAGGTTAAATACGCTATACCGCAGCGGGAGATGCCCGCCGCGGACCCAGATGTTGCACGAATGAGACGCTTCTGGAGTGTCGTCAGAAGAGGGAGGACAGCAACGAGCGGTAGGCCCCGGGAGTCAGCAGCGCGACGAACAACAACCCCGCCACCGCACCGCCCAGATGCGCATCGTGGTTGATGCGCCCATGCGGATGCTTCGACGCATAGAAGGTGTAGGCGAGGTAACCCACGGCGAACAGCGGCGCCGGAATCGGCACCGGAATGGGAATGATGAAGAGCGATTGCTCGGGGAAGTAGATGATCGATGCGAACAGCACGGCCGAGATCGCCCCCGACGCGCCGAGGCACTGGTACTCGGGGTTGTTGCGATGGCTGAGCCAGGTGCCGGCGTGGCTCACCAGCAGGCCGAATGCATAGAGCACGACGAACCAGAACGTGCCGATGTACTGCTCCAGCGGGAAGCCGAAGAAATAGAACGTCATCATGTTGAAGATGAGGTGCATGAGATCGGCATGCACCAGCGCGCTCGTCACCACCGTCGCGTACTGCCGGCGCCGGAGAAACCAGTAGGGCCGGAAGAGCGACCAGTGGAGCAATTTCGGCGACTGATACAGCGCGATCAGGCTGATCGCGATCGTCGCAAAGAAGATGAGGCTCGCCGCCGGACTGCCGATGAAATTCATGGGACGCAATATTTCCGAATCTTCATGTGGATCGTCCAGGAATTTCTTCGATACTGCCGGCCGCGGCAAGTCGCGGTCTGGAATCCGCGCCCTTTCTTTGCGACACGGATGTCGGCGCTTCGCCCATGAATCATCTGCACCTGCATTCCATCGTCGAATCCGTGCCTCGCCTGCTCGTCCTGGCGATCTTCGCGGCGGCCGCCGTGTACACGCATTTGCGCGGCCGGGTCCGGCATCGCATCGGCCGGCAGCTCACCGATCACTCGACTTTCATGGCGCCGTACAACGCGCTCATGTACCTGTTTTCCGCCGTGCCGGCGCGGCCCTTCCTGGACCTGAAGAATTTCCCCGAACTCGCGCCGCTGAAACAGGACTGGGAGGCGATCCGCGACGAGGCCATGCGCCTGTTCGACGAAGGTCACATCCGTGCGGCATCGAAGTACAACGACCTCGGTTTCAATTCCTTCTTCAAGAGCGGCTGGAAGCGGTTCTATCTGAAGTGGTATGGCGACTTCCTGCCGTCGGCGAACGCGCTGTGTCCGCACACGACGGAACTGCTGTCGAAAATCCCGAACGTGCATGCCGCGATGTTTGCATTGCTGCCGCCGGGCGCGCGACTGCCGTCGCATCGCGATCCGTTTGCCGGTTCGTTGCGTTACCACCTCGGGCTGCGCACGCCGAACAACGAGCGCTGCTACATCACCGTGGACGGTGAGCTGTACTACTGGAAAGACGGCGAAGCGGTGATGTTCGACGAAACCTACATCCATCGCGCCGAGAACCAGACGGACGTGCAGCGACTGATCCTGTTCTGCGACGTCGAGCGACCGCTGTCGAATCCGATCGCGCGTGCCTTGAATCGCTGGATCGGCCAGCCGCTGGCGCGGGCGGCAGCGACGCAGAACATGCCGGGCGAGAAAGTCGGCGTGCTCAACCAGGCGTTCCAGTACGCGTATCAGTTCAGGCTGCTCGCCAAGCGGCTGAAGCAATGGGACCGGAATGTGTATTACCTGCTCAAGTGGGTGCTGCTGGGATCGCTGGTGTATGCGATCTTCCTGCGGAAGGTGCTGGCGGGCTGAGGGCTCTTCTCTATCTTTCTTTCTCTCCCTGTGGGGCCGGCTTCAGCCGGCCGCGACCGCCGGCCGCGACCGCCGATCGCACCCACCGAAGCAGGCCGGCTGAAGCCGGCCCCACAGGAAGAAGCGGGAGCATCGCTGCCTCTCAGGTCTCCCCCAGCAGCTGCACCGCGTCGATTTCATTCCAGCCCGGCACGGCATTGGTCGCGAGCGTGATGCGGGCGCTCTTCACCTTGTCGGCGGTCCTGGCGAAGGAACGATCGAACCACGCGATCGTGCCCGGCGCGTGCTGCTGATCATCGACGCCTTCCCACACGGTGTACTTCGAGCCGTTCTCGGCGACGAGTTCGACCTTGATGATGGCGCCGGGCGCGTAGTTCTGACGAATGCGGATCTGCGTGGCATGGACCGGGTTCGCGAACACCACTTCCAGCCATTCGATGCCCTTGTCCGGCGTGGCGGTGGCCCATGCATTGCCGTTATCGGAATACTTGTCGACATTCGGCGCACCGGTGGCCATGTGCGCGGTATAGCTCGACTTCGCCTCCGGCTCCTTGTCGCCGTAAGTGGAACTGGCCGTGGCCGCAACGGCCCACTGACCGCGGGCATCGGAGACGATCGCGTCTTCGGCGAGCGCTGCCTGAATCGCTGCTGCGCGCTCATCCGGCTCCGCCGGTTGCGCGCGGGTCGCTGCAGATGCCGGTGGCGCACTGGCCGCAGCTGCGGGAGCGGCCGCCGGTTCAGCGACTGGTGTCGGGCCCGGCTGCTGTTTGCTGCAACCGGCTGCCATCAATAGAGCACACAGGACGAGAGTCCAGTTCGATTGGCGATTCATCGGAAACTCCGGGACGGGTGGGCGAGAGGGTCGAGGGCGCGCACATTCGCACCACAGCCGCGAGGCAGACAATGGCTCCAATGACCTATGCGGCACAGGCACGCGGAACTGCCGTGTCCGGCAGGTCGTTTCAGTGGCACCCCGCGCAAGACAGCAGCGCACGAGATGCCACGCAAACGCACCCTGCCGGCGATACGCAAAGGCCAGGCCGACTGGCCGATGTCGCGCGCCGCCTTCGAGCAGCAATTCCGCCAGCGCTTCCACGATCCGGCCTTCGAACCGCATGCGGCCGCGATCGACACGCTGCTGGAAATCGCCTGGAAGAACTATCGCGAATCGCGCAAGTCTCCCCGCACGCGCAAGGCGGGAAAGTCGTTTGCGGATCCCGGCTACGATCTGTCGATCGAATGGCTGCAGACCCGCGCGGCGATCCGCAAGGCGCAGCGACAGCAGGGCCGGCGCGCGACGGCCCGGCGCGTACTGGTGATCTGCGCTGCCAGTCGCAACGACAAGACCTGTCCGGGCGAGATGTCGAAGACGTTCCGCCTGACCAGGATGGCCGCGGACACGCTGCGGGCCGCGCGCTGCACGGTCGATCTGCTCGACCTGAGCCTGCTCAACTCCGACTACAGTCGCATCATCCATCCCTGCAAGGCATGCGTTTCGACGGCGATGCCGCTGTGTCACTGGCCATGCTCGTGCTACCCGAATCATGCGCTCGGCCAGGTCGACGACTGGATGAATGAAATCTATCCGCGCTGGGTCGCCGCGCACGGCGTGCTGATCGTGACGCCGGTCTACTGGTACCAGGCGCCGAGCGGACTGAAGCTGATGATGGATCGACTCGTGTGCGCCGATGGCGGCAATCCCGATCCCACGACCACGCAGGGCAAAGATCCTGCACTCGCGAAAAAACTGGAGCTGGAAGGCTGGGACTACCCGCGACACCTGGCGGGACGGGCTTTCGGCGTCATCGTGCACGGCGATGCCGAAGGAGCCGACACGCTGCGGCAATCGCTCTCCGGCTGGCTGAGCGACATGCGACTCGTGCGCGCGGGCAGTACGGCCGTGCTGGACCGGTACATCGGCTACTACGAACCTTATGCCACCAGCCACGAGGCGCTCGATCGCGATCGGGCCGTGCAGGAAGAAGTGCGCAACGTTGCGCGGAGCCTGGCAAGCGCGATCGAATCGATCCGGCACGGCCGGCGCGAGCCGGGTTCGCGACTGGCCGAACCGCGTCCGAAATAGCGGCCGTCGTCAGCCGCCCTTGCGTCAATCGTCCCTGCGTCAATCGCCCTTGCGTCGTCCGCGAAATCCGCGGCGTTCGCCCTGGCCGTAGCGCCGTGTCGCGGCGCCGAAATCGTTGAGACGGCGCGACTCCGTGCGCCGGTCGCGAAATTTCAGATACCGGCACTGGCAACTCTGCGACAGGGTGCATCCCTGCAGCGGCAGGGTCGGCGCCTCGCGCGCGAGAAAGCGATGCTCGCTGAACTTCTTCGCCATGTCGCAGGCATCGAGTCCGCGATAGATGGCGATCGCCTGAAAGGGCGAATGCGGCTTCGCTGCACGCGGTTCCTGCGGCTCGCTCCGGTTGAGACGCGACAACAACGTGGACAGCAGTGACGGACGCTGCTTGCGCATTGCGCAGACCTTCGGCGTGACGGATTCGCGGGGCTTATAGCAGCGCGGCGCGTTGGGAGGAAGGGAAGCAGCCGCCTCTTCCTGTGGGGCCGGCTTCAGCCGGCCTGAAAAATGTCAGGCTGAAGCCTGACCTACAGAACGCCGCACCCAGCCGCGCGCCGGATCGGTTTCGCGCGGCTTCTCCGGGAAGAAACTGTCGTGCATCGGTGCCGCAGCCACCTGCGCTGCGATGTTCTGGCGCATCGCTGCCATGACCTTCTTCACCTCTTCCCAGTCGCTGGCGTCGACGAGCGGATCGTAGGACTGCGGCACCAGCCCCATGCCGTGCATGACGAAGAACCAGCTCAGTTCGACGAACACCTCATGGCGCCGCTGGAAGATGCGGCCCGTGCGCCTGTACATCTCGATGCGCTCGGCAAGGTCCTCCGGCAGATCGATGTGCTGGCAGCGCTTCCAGTAGTCGGTGTCGTCACGCTTCGTCGTGCAGTAGTGCAGGATGATGAAGTCGCGCACGCGCTCGTATTCGTCGATGACGGTCTTGTTGTAGTGCGCGATGTTGACCGGGTCGAAGCCGGCATCCGGGAAGTGATCGAGCAGCGCATACACGCCGCTGCACGCCAGGTGAATGCTGGTGGATTCGAGCGGCTCGATGAACCCGGAGGCCAGGCCGAACGCCACGACATTCTTGTTCCAGAACTGCCTGCGCCGGCCCGTCACATACTTGATGAAGCGCGGCTCGGTGACCGGTTCGGCATTGCCGGGCTGCGACAGCAGATCCTGCAGCGCTGCGTCATCCGATACGTGCTCGCTCGAATACACGTAGCCCGTGCCGACACGATGCTGCAGCGGAATCTTCCACTGCCAGCCCGCCGGCCGCGCCGTGGCCGTCGTGTACGGACCGCGCGGAATCTGGTTCGGCACCTGCATCGCCACCGCACGATCGTTCGGCAGCAGCGGCGTCCAGTCGACGTAGCCCGTCTCGAGCGTCTGCTCGATGAGCAGGCCGCGGAAGCCGGTGCAGTCGATGAACAGATCCGCTTCCAGCCGGTCGCCTTCCTTGAACACCACCGATTCGATGAATCCATCTTCGCGCTGCGTGACTCCGGCGACATTGCGCGCGAGCCGCACGACGCCGCGGTGTTCGGAGTACGCGCGCAGATAGTTCGCCACGAGACCGGCGTCGAAGTGCAGCGCGTAGCGCAGGTTCTGCGCGATGCCGAGCTTGTTGCCCGGAAAGATGAAGCGGTTCTGCGCGGCCATCGCAATCTCGATATTGAAATGACCGAGATCGACATCGAGCCCTTGCGCCTGCGCCTTGTGCCAGAAGTGATAGAACGGCGAACGGTCGATGAACACGCCGAGCGGGCCGAACGGATGCCAGTAGCGATGCCCGACGTGATGCCAGTCGTCGAAGCGGATGCCCAGTTTGATCGTCGACTGGACCCGGTCCATGAAGTCGGCCTGGTCGATGCCGAGGAACTTGATGAAGTCGACGATTCTGGGAATGGTCGCCTCGCCGACGCCGATGGTGGGAATGTCGGGCGATTCGATCAGCTGGATGGAACAGGTACGACCCAGCTTGCGCGCCAGGGCGCTCGCTGCGATCCAGCCGGCGGTGCCGCCGCCGACGATGGCGATGCGTTTGATTCGCTGATCGGACTGCATGGCTTCTCCCGGCGGCAGAGCCAAAAGAATGGGCGGTCAGCACGCGCCGACCGCCCTGTGTCATCGAATCATCCCGACGATGCGGCGATCAGAACCTGCCGCGCACACCGACCAGGATACGCCGCGAGCCCGAGTCGAACGCAAACGGCAGATTGTCGAACTGCAGGTACTGGCTCGCGTCCTCCTCGGTCAGGTTGATCGCTTCCAGCGTCACGCCGAGATAGTCGGTGAACTGGTAGGCGACCTGCGCATCGAGCTGACCATAGTCGCGATTCCAGACGCCGAGCGTGCGCGTGATGCTGGTGGCGTTGCCTGCGCCGTCGAACGTCGCATCCGGGAAGCCGAAGTTGCTGTCGAAGGACTCGTCGCGCCATCCATAGGAAAGGCGCGCTTCGAAGCCGTAGTTCTGGTAGTAGACCTGGGCGTTGAACGCATGCTCCGGCACACCCGGGATCGGCAGGTTGCTGTCGTAGTCGTTGAAGAATCCCGACTCCGAATCCGAGTAGGTGTAGTTGACGTTGAAGCCGAAGCCCGAGTCGAACGCATACTGCGCCGACAGCTCGATGCCCTTGATGCTGCCGCCTTCACCATTGATCGGCACCTGCACCGGGCCTTCACGTCCGCCCGCCTGGTCCATCACGAAGACGGACTGCGTCACCGTGGTGATGAAGGAATCGACTTCCTTCCAGAACGGCGTCACGGCGACCAGGCCCTGGCTGCCGAAGTAGTACTCGTAGCTGACGTCGAACTGGGTCGCACGATACGGATCGAGCTCGGGATTGCCGGAACTGCCGTTCGTGAAGCGGAAGAGATTGAACGTCGGGCTGCCCGCATCCGAGTCGCGGGTGAAGTTCGTCTCGAAGCCGCGACCGAGCTGGAACAGATCCTGGCGGGCCACGACGCGCGCCGCCGACGCGCGGACCTTGCTGCTCTCGGTGACGTCCAGAACCACGTTCGCGCTCGGCAGGATGTCGGTGTAGCTGCGCTCGATGCTGCGCGTCTCGAAGTCCTTCAGCACGCCGTTCCAGCTGTCCGTTCCCCAGAAGGTCGGGTTGGGATTGGAGGCGGCGTTCTGATCGACCGTCAGTTCCGTGCGCAGGATGCGCGCACCGACGTTGACGTGGTAACGGTCTTCCGGATTGCCGATGTCCGCCATCAGGTAGCCGGCCGTGGTCTTCTCCTCGACGCGGAAGGTCTCGAGCGGCGACGGGAAGAACTGGAACGGCGTATCCGGATACAGCGCCTGGATCCATGCGAGCGCATTGCCCATCTGCGAGCGGTTCTGCACCAGCACGCTGCTGGTGCCGGCATTGCCGGAACCCCAGAAGCCGTTGATGGTTTCGACGCGACCCGGATTGCTGTTGAAGGTCTGGTACGGCGTGATCAGCGCCGGCGAATTGCCGAAGCGTTCGCACGGCGCATACGCGAAGTTGGCGCCGGCGCTCGCCGGGATTTCGCAGGACTTGTAGCCGATGGCGCCGTCCTGGAAGTAGCCCCAGGGCGTCCAGTTCTGGCCGTACTGCGAACCATCGAGTTCACCCTTGCCGGAATAGTCGGCGAGATAACGGCCGAACTCGTAGTCGATCTCGCGGCTGGTCAGACGCAGACCGCCCGAGAACGACACGTTCTGCGCGGTGATGAAGGTCGGCGAGAACCTGGCGTCGCCGCGCACCGACCAGTTCTCGGCATCCGTGGTGTCGCCGAACGCCCAGTGCGACTTGAAGAAGCCGTTGGCCGGATTCGTGTAGAGGTCGGGATGGTCGACCAGCGTGAACGACGGCACCTCGCCATTGCCGGCATCGTAGGTGAAGCGATAGTTGGCCGGCGCTGCTGCATTCGGCGCGAAGCCGACTCCGTTGGTGCCACGCACGGCGTACTGCGTGTAGCGCACGTCGTTGTTGGCGCTCTGGCTTTCCTGCTCGGCCTTCGAATACGCGGCGGCGGCGCTGGCGCTCCACGGACCGCCGTTGTCCCACTTGAACGTGAGCTGGAAGTTGTCGGACTTGATGTCCGTGTTCTTCACGAACGAGATGGCCTCGGCCGAGTTGGCGATGACCGTGCCGTGCACGAGCACGCCGTTGCTGTCGATCTCGTACGGCTGCGTCGTGTCGAGGCCGGGGCTTTCCGTGCCGAACGGGAATTTGATCGAGGCTTCCTGGGTCAGGATGTCGAGATCGGAGTGGAACCACATCGCCTGCAGTTCGGTCGACTCGCTCGGGCGGAATGCGGCTCCCAGCGAGAAACCCAGACGCTCGCGCTCTTCTTCGCGATCGGTCGTATAGCGATACTCGGGCGCG
Organism: uncultured Steroidobacter sp.; assembly: GCA_937864115.1. Classification (GTDB taxonomy): domain Bacteria; phylum Pseudomonadota; class Gammaproteobacteria; order Steroidobacterales; family Steroidobacteraceae; genus Steroidobacter. The sequence goes on from CALMII010000028.1 coordinate 211,797, forward strand.
AAATAGTCCGGGACGGTCAGGCGATCGGGACGATCGGAGAAATCCCAGTCGCCGCGGTTCTGTCCGCCGAGCACGTCGGTCTGGAACTTCTGCTTGTCGTAGGAAATCGAGGCGATGACCGCGAAGCGGTCGTTGAACTGATGTCCGAACACCAGCGCGCCGAGCGGCTCCCAGCCTTCGCCGCTGTCGGCGTAGCGGAGGTTGCCGGCAATGGTCGTATCGCCCAGATCGAAGGGTCCGCGCGTCTTGAGATCGATGATGCCGCCGAGACCCCCTTCGCTCTGCGAGGCATTGGGCGACTTGTAGACGTCGATGCCGCCGAGCAGCTCGGACGGAATGCTTTCGAGGGAATCCGTTTCGCGGGTATTGCCTTCGCCCTGCGTGTACAGCTCCAGGCCGCTCAGAAAGATGTCGCTGTTCAGCAGCGTGACGTTCTGGTCGAGACCGCGGATGCGCGCCTTCGTGCCCTGACCGTTGGAACGGTCGATCGACACGCCCGGCAGACGCTGCAGCGATTCGGCGACGTTCTGGTCGGGGAACTTGCCGATGTCCTCGGCGGACACCGACTCGATGATCTGGTTGGACTCGCGCTTGTTGTTGAGCGCGTCGGCCAGCGAGGCCCGGAAGCCGGTGACGACGACGACTTCGAGCGATTCGCCCGCGGCCGGCGTCGTCTGCGCGTGTGCGGTCATGGCGGTCAGCGAGACCGCCGCTGTCATCCACGCCGCGCGCGTGTACCTGTGTCGAATCCGCATGTCTGGTTCCCCCTCGGTGCGAGTCTGTTGGTTCCCTAGGACTCACCCGGACGTTGCCACCGCCCGGGCGTTTTGCATGGCGAAGTCAGGCCGCGCCGCGACCCGGATACGGGCGCGGTCGGATACGGAAATCTCCGGGAAAAATGGGCAGTTCGCTGCCGTTCATGACCAGATCCCCCATACCTGACTGCAGTCTTTCTACCGACGCCGGATGCCGGTCCCTCGCGGGCAGGCGTTCGACGGTGCGTGTTCTGTCTTGTTCAAGTCGCGACGCGCGGCAGATGTACTCATGCATCGCCATCTGCCAGGTCGCGGCCGCGATCTTGCGACCGTATGTCCATCGCTGTCAATTTCTTTGTGAAGTTTGTTTGTTGCGCTGCAAGCGCGGCCGTCAGAGCACCCGTTTCAACGTGTGCTCGAGTTCCGCGATGGCGCAGACGATGTGATAGAACGAACTCGCCGGCGCCGGCTCCTCGACGAACGTGCCGTCGACGTTCAGCTTGTCGCGCCACAGACCGCGGCGAGGCGTATCGAGATACTTCAGCAGGCCGCGCGCGGCAGCGGCCACCATCGCCCAGTACTCGGGCTGCCGCGTCGTTTCCGCTGCGATGCAGGCAGCCTTGATGCGCTCGGTCTGCGGCCACAGACGCGCGAGCGGATCGCGAACGCTGCCGTCGGACAGCAGCGAAGTGATCGCCACGCCGCGCTGTGCATCGACACCGAGACTCTCGCCGAACTGGATCATGCGCAGCGCCGGTTCGCGGGCGCGAATTTCGCCGGTGCGCTCCACCCAGCGCAGCAGCAGCCAGCCCCATTCGAACTGATGACCCGGTTCGACGATGCGACCCTCGTCGCCCGCGATCGGCCGCCATTCGCCGTCGAAGAATTCGCGCAGCAGGCCGGTCACCGGATCGATGAAATGCAGCAGCGCGAGTTCGACGATTTCATTCGCCGTCGCCTGCCAGCGCGCATCGTGATCGAGATCCATCCACGCCAGGCAGGACTCGAACAGATGCATGTGGGAGTTGGAGCCGAGCGGCAGCACGCGGGGATTCGCTTCTTCGAATCCGCCAGCGGGATTCTGCAGCTGCGCGCGTAACTGCTCGTGCAGATCGCGCGCGCTGTCGCGCAACGCATCGTCGTCGAGCGTGTCGTACGCCGCGGCCAGGCCGAGCAATGCGAAGGCCTGGTCGTAGAGCACGGCGCGATCGTCCAGCGCCCTGCCGTCCGCGGTCACGAGCGTGCGATAGAACCGGTCCGGCCGGCGATAGTGGGCGAGAAAGAAATCCAGTCCATGCTTCACTGCTTCTTCATGCGGGCCGCTCCAGCCGAGATCGTCCGCCTGGCTGTAGGCATGGATCTGGCGCGGATGCAGACGCGCGCGACGCGGTGCACCCGTGGCGTTGCCATCGAGCTGCAGGCTTTCGTGGAATCCGCCGCGTTCGCGATCGGCGCCGTGCAGCCACCACATCGGATAGGCGTCTTCGAGCAGCCAGCGTTTCAGCGACTCGCAGAGTTCAGCGGCTTCATGCAGTGCAGACGACATCGACCAGGCTCCGTATCGAGAGGGGTCGCATTCTACCGGCCACGCGCGCAACCGGCTTTCGAGGACTTCACATCAGCCACAGACGCGCGGCGCCGCGTACGCCTGAGGAATCCCCCCAGCGCGCCGGCAGGATTTTCGCTTCCCACGCATCCGAGAAAACGTAAGGCCGAATGGCATCGGGCAGCCGTGCGTACAGCTCTTCGACGTTGGACATGCCGCCGCCGAGCACGAACGTGTCGGGATCGAGTGCATTGACGAGCGCAGCGATGCCGCGCCCCAGTCGACTGACATAACGATCGAGCGCTGCGCGGGCTGAGGCATTTCCCGCACGGGCCTGCCTGATGATCGATTCGCCGTCGAGCCTGGCGCCGCCGGCCTGCGCGAAGTCGCGCTGCAATCCGCTGCCGGACACCCAGGTTTCCAGGCAACCGCGCTGGCCGCACCAGCACTGCGTGGCGTCGAACTCCTCGCGCATCGGCCACGGCAGCGGCATGTGTCCCCATTCGCCGCCGATGCCGTTGGCACCTTCGATCAGGCGTCCGTTCACGACGAGTCCGCCGCCGCAACCCGTTCCGATGATGATCGCGAACGCGACCTGCGAACCTACCGCCGCGCCATCCACCACTTCGGAAAGCGCCAGGCAATTGGCATCGTTGGCGAGACGCACTTCGCGACCCATCGCCGCCGCGAGGTCTTCGCGAAAACGCCGTCCATTCAGGTAGGTCGAGTTCGCGTTGCGCATGACGCCGGTGCGCGGCGAAATCGAACCGGGCGCGCCGACGCCGACCGTGCCGCGTCCGCCCGTCTGTGCTTCGACGCCGGCCACCAGTTCGCACACCGCACGAATCGCCGCATCGTAGTTGCCAGGATTCGGCGCACGCGTGCGTGCGAGGAAATTTCCGTTCGCATCGAGCGCCGCGACTTCGATCTTGGTGCCGCCGAAGTCGACGCCGATCTGGATGAGCTTCGCACCCTCGGCCGCGAAAGCCGCCTGAATCCCGCTCGCTGTCGTGGTGCTGGACATGGGCGCAGGGTTGCCTGTGATGATTCGTGCGATTGCATCGCTGAAGCGAAGCACGTACTTTGCCTGACGATGACTGTCGCTGCCATTCCTCCGCCGACTCATGATCTCGCGCTGTTTCTCGACGTCGATGGCACGCTGATCGAGATCGCTTCGACGCCGCACGCCGTCGTCGTGCCCGAATCGCTGAAGGCATTGCTGCAAGCGCTGTCGAAACGGCTCGACGGCGCACTCGCGCTCGTCAGCGGCCGCAGCCTTCCCACGCTGGACTCGCTGTTTGCGCCGTTGCAGTTCGCCGCGGCCGGCATTCATGGCTGCGAACGTCGCGCCGCCGACGGCCGCCTGGTGCTGCCGACGATCGACGAGCAACGCTTTGCTGCCGCCCGCGACGAACTTGCGCAATGGAGCCAGCGTCATCCCGGCAGCCTGCTGGAAGACAAGCGGTATGCGCTCGCATTGCACTACCGGCTGGCGCCGCAACTCGAATCTGCCGCCTTCGACGAAGCGCAGCGCGCCTTGCGGCAGCTCGGCGGAACGCACGAACTCCAGCGCGGCAAGTTCGTGTTCGAACTGCGACCGGCGGGGTATTCGAAAGGCACGGCCGTCGCTGCCTTCATGAGGGAAGCGCCCTTTCGCGGTCGCCGGCCGCTGTTCATCGGCGATGACGTGACGGACGAAGACGGCTTCGGCGTCGTCAACGATCTCGGCGGCATTTCCATTCGCGTCGGCGACGTCGCAGAAACCGCAGCCCGGCATCGCCTCGCCGACGTCGGGGCCGTGCATCGGTGGCTCGGGGAACTGCAGTAGGTCCGCGCCGGTAACGGACGTGTCACAACGTCAAGAAGGTTGCGGCGCGCACGGACCTCGGCGCAAGATTTTCGCCCCTTCACGACCCGATCCGAGGAACGCCAGCGATGTGCGACAACGATTCGTTCGATGACATGGTCGAGTATGAACTGCGCGCCCGCGAGCTGTCGCGACGCAGGTTCGGCGCGATCGCGATGGGCACGAGTCTCACCATGATGCTGCCGCCGCTTGCGGGCGCCGCGGTCGCGGTGAAGGAAGCCGAAGTCGAGATCAAGACGCCGGACGGTGTCTGCGATGCGCACTTCGTGCATCCGGCCGAAGGCAGGCATCCGGCCGTGCTGGTGTGGCCCGACATCTTCGGCCTGCGCCCGACGTTTCGCGAAATGGGCAAGCGTCTCGCCGAATCCGGCTATGCCGTGCTCACCGTCAATCCCTTCTATCGGACCAAGAAGGCGCCGACCTCGCCGGAGAAGGCGGACTTCAATGATCCCGCCACGCGCACCGCGCTCATGGGTCTCGCGGGCTCGCTGAACGCGACGACCGCGACCGCGGACGCCAAGGCCTTCATCGGCTGGCTCGACGCGCAGTCAGCGGTCGATACGAAAAAGAAAGTCGGCACGACGGGGTACTGCATGGGTGGACCGATCACGATGCGCACGGCGGCGACCTTGCCGGAGCGGGTCGGCGCCGGCGCCTCGTTCCACGGCGGCGGTCTGGTCACCGACAAACCGGACAGCCCGCACCTGCTGGTGCCGAAGATGAAGGCGCACTATCTGTTCGCCATCGCCCAGAACGACGACGAAAAACAGCCCGATGCGAAGGACGCGCTGCGCGCCGCATTCGCCGCGGTCAAGCTGCCGGCGGAGATCGAGGTGTATCCGGCGATGCACGGCTGGTGTCCGCCGGATTCGCGCGTCTATGACGAGGCGCAGGCGGAGAAGGCGTGGGCGCGGTTGCTCGCGTTGTTCAAGACGGCGCTGGTGTAGCGGAAACGACGGCGGAATGGTTTCGGGTTAAGCGCGCTCTGCTTTCTTCTTCTGCTGTAGGTCAGGCTTCAGCCTGACATTCTTCTGGCCGGCTGAAGCCTGCCCCACAGGCAGATACGTATGGACGAACCGGACACTGCGGCGGACAACGCGATCGTCGAGCAATCACCTACAAGCCGCTGCGCCACCCGCCGATCTTCGAGCGCCTCATCCGACAAGGAGAACGTCCATGCGTCAGCTCAAGTCCGTCGCCCTGCTGATGGGCATCCTCGCCGTGTGCAGCGTCCGGGCCGATGAATCGCCCGAGGCACGCGCACGCGCCACCGAAGCGAAGATGACCGACGACGAACGCTTCTCGCTGATCGTCAGTGTCATGGGCGCCGTGCCGTCGATCGGCGTCCCGCGCGACCGGCGCATCCCGGAAAACGTCAGCAACATGAGCGCAGGCTACACGCCCGGCGTGCCGCGGCTCGGCGTTCCGGCCCTGCAGGCCAGCGACGCGAGCATGGGCGTGACCAATCCGGGCTATCGCCCGGACGACAAGGGCGCCACGGCGTTTCCGTCGTCGATCCTCGTCGGCGCGACGTTCGATCCCGGAATGGCCCGCCAGGTCGGTGCGGCCATCGGCCGCGAAGCGCGGGCGCGCGGCTTCAACGTGCAACTCGCCGGCGGCATCAATCTCGCGCGCGACGTGCGCAACGGCCGCAACTTCGAGTACTACTCCGAAGATCCCTGGCACACCGCCGTGTTCGGCGCCGCGGCGGTCAACGGCATCCAGAGCGAGGGCGTGATCTCGACGCTCAAGCACTTCGTGCTCAACTGCAACGAGACCAACCGTCACTGGCTGGACGCCATCATCGATCCGAATGCGCATCGCGAGTCGGATCTGCTCGCCTTCCAGATCGCGATCGAACGTTCGCAGCCGGGCTCGATCATGAGCGGCTACAACAAGGTGAATGGCACCTACGTCAGCGGCAATGCGCTGCTGCTGAACGACGTGCTCCGAGGCGCGTGGGGTTACAAGGGCTACGTGATGTCCGACTGGGGCGCAGTGCCGGAATGGCAGTTCGCGCTCGCCGGCCTCGACCAGGAGTCCGGGCTGCAGATGGACGTCAGGCAGTGGGGCGGCGAAGCGTTCACGGATCGACTGAAGGCCGCGTACGCCGACGGCAGTTTTCCGAAAGCACGCCTGTCGCAGATGGTCCAGCGCATCCTGCATGCCATCTATGCCGTCGGCGCCGACCAGTGGGGTCCGGCGCCGGCGATCGATCTCTCTGCGCACAACGAAATTGCACTGGAAGGCGCACGTCAGGGCATCGTGCTGCTGAAGAATGATGGCGTGCTGCCGCTTGCCACCGGCAAGCCGCTCAGGATTGCAGTCATCGGCGGGCATGCGCAGGAAGGGGTCATCAGCGGCACCGGATCGGGCGCCGTGCTGCCGGTCGGCGGTTTCGCCGGCGTCGTCAAGATCGGCGGCCCGGGCACGATGGGCGCGGCGCGCAACCTGTACCTGTTCGCGCCGTCGCCGCTTGCGGAACTGAAGAAGGCGCTGCCGGATGCGCAGCTCGAGTTCGATCCCGGCTACACATCGGCGGAAGCTGCGCTGCTGGCGAAGCGCTCCGATGTCGTCATCGCCTTCGGCACCCGCATCGAAGGCGAAGGTTTCGATCTGGCCGACCTGTCCCTGCCGCAGGGCCAGGACGCCGTGATCGACGCCGTGGCCAGCGTGAATCCGAACACGATCGTCGTGCTGCAGACCGGCAATCCCGTATCGATGCCCTGGCGCGACAAGGTGAAGGCCATCGTCGAAGCCTGGTTTCCGGGACAGGCCGGCAGCCAGGCCATCGCAGAGGTGCTTGCCGGCAAGGTGAATCCGTCGGGACGCCTGCCGATCACGTTCCCGGTCAATCTCGCGCAGACGCCCCGGCCCGAGCTGTCCGGCCTCGGCACGCCCTGGGGCACGCCGGTGACCATCCGCTATGACGAAGGCGCGGAAGTCGGATATCGCTGGTACGCGCAACACGATGCCACGCCGATGTACGCCTTCGGTCACGGCCTGAGCTACACGAGCTTCGACTACGGCAAGCTCAAGGTGCGCGGCGGCGACACGATTACCGCGACGTTCACGGTGACGAACACTGGAAAGATCGTGGGCGCCGACGTGCCGCAGCTCTACCTCACGAACGCCGCCGGCGAATCGCGCATGCGCCTGCTCGGCTTCGAACGGGTCCAGCTCGCGCCTGGCGCATCGAAGACCGTGACCCTCAAGGCGGATCCGCGACTGCTCGCGCGCTTCGAGGGCACCAACGGTCTGGGAAAATGGCGCATCGCCAAAGGCACGCACCGCGTCGCGCTCGGCAGATCGGCGGTCGAGCCAGTGCTGACGGCGGAGGCGACGCTGAAGGGGCGCCTGTTCGGAAGCTGATCTGCGTTAATCTTTCGCGAAACCTCATCGCGGAGTGTTCATGCAGCGCGTCGCTCTCGCCCTTCTCGTCGCGTTCGGACTGCTGGCGCCCTGGCGGGCTCACGCCTGTCAGGGGCCCTGGTTCGAGACATCGTTCGATACCGCAGCGCCGACCGCGACCGACATCGTGGCGGTCCAGGTCGAGTCGCTGGCCCTGGAAACCGATCCCTATCGATCCATCGGTCAAACGTTTCGCGGCAAGGTCCGCGTCCTGAAGCACTATCGCGGATCGGGACGGTTCGAAGACATCCGGTACACGAACAGCCGGTGCGGCGGACTGCATATCGACGTCGGCGGCATCTATCTCATTGCCACCAACTCGCAGACGCCGACCATCGAGCTGCGTGCAGACGAGGCGCCCATCGTGGCCCTTACGGGCTTCTTCACGTTCGATCCGCAACCCGTGCTCAGGCTCAGCGATACGGTGAAACAGCTCGAAGCCGCGTTGCGGGGCGACGGCACTTTCGCGATCACGACAGATGCCTCGCGACAGCAATTGTCCATATTCGATCCTGCTCCGCCGGTCCCGCCGCCCGAACCCATCGACACCCCATGACCCCTCCGCCAACTTGTACGGCGCGTTGCGCTTTGGTAGTTTTCTCCATTCAGGACTCTTTTTTCTTATAAGAGAACAAACCATGAAGGCAGGACGGCGAGGCGGAACGATGCTCATCGGGATGACTGCTGCCCTGCTGTGCGCGGCCTGCGGCTCGGGTCCGCAGCTCGTACGCGAGCAGGCGGGCAGCGCGCTGGCGTGCGATGACGCGCAACTGAGCGTCAACAGGACCCAGCGACGTTACCTCGGCGATGACATCTACGAAGCCGAGGGCTGCGGCAAGAAAGCGACTTATGAATGCGACCGCGCCTATGTGCTGCTGATCCCGGTCGGTACCGTGGCCTGTCACAAGAAGTGACGTGCAGCAGGTCCGCACCGTGACCCGACTCCACCTGCACCGCTTCCCGGCCGGCGTCTCATGACTCGCGACGTCTACGCCGGCGACGACGCACTGAACTCTGCGCAGCCGGCGCAGACGCCAACCTCGACCTTCCGTATCTCGCTGCACGCCGACGCCAGCCCCGACGTACTGCTGCGGGTGAGTTCGCATGTCAACGCACTCAATCGCACGCCGGTTTCGTTCGTACTGCAGCGTCAGGCGGACGGGGAAGTGAAGATCGAGATCGTGATTTCCGACTGCACCGCGTTCATGCAGGACATGCTGTGCAGGAAGCTGGCGCAGTTGACGTGCGTGTATGACGTCGACAGCACCGAACAACGCGAGCAGCAATAGTCAGCCGCAGTACCGCCTCCCTGCCCTCCGCCGCTGCGCGGAGGAGGGAAAGACTCCCAAGAACTCACGCGCGGCAGGCTGCATCATGAGTAGCGCAACACGTCTTTATCTCCGTCATCTCCGCGTCCCCTGCCAGCCCGCTTCATCCAGAAATACACCGGCAGTCCCGCCACCAGCAGCGCCATGCACCACCAGAATGCTTCGGCGCCGACGCCGTACAGGGTCCAGAGCGAATACACCGTAGCCAGCGTCGAGACGATGAGCAACGTCACGAGCCTGCCGCCCTTCACCTGCATCTCGCCGCGCCATGCGAGCTTCAACGCCGCCAGCGAACAAAGCAGATACATGACGAGAAACGCCGCCGTAGCGATCAGGATGATGAACGTGAAAATCCTCACCATCGAATCGCTGTAATTCATCAGGACGACGGGCGTGATGAGCGCACTGGTGATGAACAATGCGTGGCCGGGCGTGCCGTACTTCGAATCGCGGGCGAACACGGCCGGAAACACTGCCTCGCGCGCCAGCACGCGCGGCATCTCTCCCTGCACCAGGATCCAGCCATTCAACGCGCCGCAGCCGCTGATGAAGGCGAACAGCGCCACCGCGCTGGCCGCACGATCTCCCCAGAAAATGCGCACGGCATCCGCGAAGGGTGCATTGGACTGCGAAAGTTCGCTGCCGGGGATCAGCAGGATCACCGTAGTCGAGGCGAGCACGTAGATCACCGCGGCGAGCAGCGTACCGATCAGCGTCGCGCGGGGAATCGTGCGTTGCGGATCGATCACGTCGTCGCCGGGTACCGTGGCGCACTCGAGACCCAGGAATGCCCAGAGCGTCAGCGCCGCCGCGGCGGCAATCGCGGGAAACGAGAACGGCTGCGGCTCGACCCGAATGACCGCAGTGTCCTGCGCGATGAAGAGACTGCAGCCGAGAATGATCACCGCCGTCAGCGGCAACAGTTTCAACACCGTCGTGACGATCTGAAATGCGCCGGCGTACTGAACACCGCGCCAATTGAGGATCGTCAGCAGCCAGATGAGTGCGCAGGCAGTGAAGGCTGGTGCGCCGACGGTGGTTTTCAGTACCGGAACGAGTTCAGCCAGACTCGCGACGGTACCGATGGCGATGGCGGCGTTGCCGACCCAACAGGACACCCAGTACCCCCAGGCCATGAGAAAGCCGGCCAGCTCGCCGAAGGCCACGCGCGGATAGACATACGGTCCGCCCGCCTGCGGAAACACTTTCGACAATCGCGCAAACACATAAGCCAGCAGCAGCGCGCCGGCCGCGGTGACGAGCCAGCCGAACACGCTGTTCAATCCGTAAGGCGCGAGCGAGGCCGGCAGCAGGAATACGCCCGAGCCGATGATGTTGCCGACGACCAGCGCCAGGCACATCCAGAAGCCCATCTTGCCGCGTTTGCCGGGAGCTGCACTCATGCGCGCCGCGTGATCGTCGTGTTTGAATAGCCCGCATGGGCAAGCTAACCCGCGCCATCGCTTCTGTCGCGTTTTTCTGGCGCAGGCGATACCGCATCCGCAGCGAACTGCGCATCGCCTGGCCGCCGACGGCTTCCCGGATCAGGTGATCGAGGCGCGGTAGATGCCTTCCATCGCGGTGTCGAGGGTCTTGTTGAATTCCTCGTCCGACTGCTGTGCCGTCAGTCCTTCCGACAACGCGCGCGAGAAGCTGGCGATGACGCCCTTGTTGGCCGCGAGCTTCGCGTTGGCGTCGTCGCGCGAGTAGCCGCCCGACAGCGCGACCACGCGCAGCACTTGCGGATGCGCGACCAGATCCGCGTACAGATTCGCCTTGGTCGGAATCGTGAGCTTGAGCATGACTTTCTGATCGGGACCGAGCGCATTCAGCTCTTTCAGGATCGCGGCCTTCAGCAACTCCTCGGCCTGATCCTTGTTCGGGGTCTTGATGTCGACTTCCGGTTCGATGATCGGCACGAGTCCGGCGGCGAGAATCTGTTTGCCGACTTCGAACTGCTGCTTCACGACCTCGTTGATGCCGGCTTCGTTCGCCTGCTTGATGACCGAACGCATCTTGGTGCCGAACACCTGCCTGGCCTTCGCCCGCGCGAGCAGCGCATCGAGACCGGGGATCGGCTTCATGACCTGCACGCCGTTGCGCTCGTCGGCCAGACCCTTGTCGACCTTCAGGAAGGGCACGATGTGCTTCACTTCCCACAGGTAGGTCGGCGTCGGCTTGCCGGCGATGTCGCGATCCATGGTGTTCTCGAAAAGAATCGCACCGACGAGCCGCTTACCGTCGAACGCCGGGCTGGTGATGATGCGGGTGCGCATCTGGTGCACCACGTCGTACATGCCTTCCTCGCTGGACCAGGCACTGTCCGTAACGCCGTAAAGCGCCAGCGCCTTCGGCGTGCTGCCGCCGCTCTGGTCGAGCGCCGCGATGAAACCCTTGTCGTCCCTGACCTTCTGCAACTGACTGTCGAATGTGCTCACGATGGCTCCTGAAAGATTCCGGCCGCAGGCGCGGCGCAAGGCGATGAATACGATGGAATGCGCGGGGCCCGGATTCTAACTCCAGAATCCGCACAACCAAAACAGCCCTCGCGGTGCGTTCAGCTACCGGTCCTGCGCTTCCTCGATCGACGCCGCGAGAATCGTCATCGCCTCATCGACATTCGCCTTCGAAACCAGCAGCGGCGGCATGAAACGGATCGTGCTCTGGCCGCAGGACAGCAGCAGCAGACCGTTGTGGAAGGCGCGCGTGACGATGCTTTCGCAGAGTTTCGCAGCTGGAGCCTTGGTGCTGCGATCCTCCACCAGTTCCATGCCGAGCATCAGGCCCTTGCCGCGGACGTGGCCGATGCAGGCGAAGCGGCCCTGCAGGTCGCGCAGCTGGTTGATGAAGTAGGTGCCGACCTCGGCGGCATTCGCCATGTACTCCTTCTCGACCAGGTCGAGTGTCGCGAGCGCAGCCGCACAACACAGCGGGTTGCCGCCATAGGTGTTGCCGTGCGCGCCGCGCTGCCATTTTTCCATCAGCGTTCTTTTCGCAACGACCATGCCGATCGGCAGGCCGGAGCCGAGGCCCTTCGCGAGCGCCATGATGTCGGGCTTCGCGTCGAAATGTTCGCTGGCGAACATCTTTCCCGTGCGGCCGATACCGGATTGCACTTCGTCGAAGATCAGCAGGATGCCGTGCCGGTCGCAGAGCTGTCGCAGCCCCTGCAGGAAGCCGTCGGGCGGCACGAGATATCCGCCCTCGCCCTGGATCGGTTCGACCAGGATCGCCGCGACTTCCTGCGCCGGCACGTTCGAACGGAACAGCACGTTCTCGATGTAGCTGAGCACGGCCGCGCCCTGATCCTCGCCGGCGAACAGCGGCCGATAGGCATTCGGATACGGCACGTGCGTGACGCCGGGCATGGTCGGGAAGAATCCCTTCTGCTGGGTGTACTTGCTCGACGTGAATGCCAGCGAACCCATCGTGCGGCCGTGAAAGCCGCCGAGAAAACCGATGAAGCGCGAACGTCCGGTCACGTAGCGCGCGAGCTTCAGTGCGCCTTCGACGGCTTCGGTGCCGCTCTGGCAGAAGAAGCTCATGACGGGCTCGCCCATGGGATTCACGGCATCGATCTTTTCCGCGAGCGCAGTCTGGCGTTCGTGCCAGTAGTCGCTGGAGATGTGCAGGAACTGATCGGCGGCGTCCTTGATCGCCTGCACGACCGCCGGGTGACTGTGTCCCGTCGAACACACGGCGATGCCGGCGGCGAAGTCGAGGAAGCGGTTGCCGTCGACATCCCACACCTCCACGCCCTTGCCGTGCGACATGGCGAAGGGATAGTCGCGCGGGTACGAAGGCGAGGTGACCAGCGCGTCGCGCTGGATCAATGCCTGGGCTTGGGGACCGGGAAGCGGAGTCTTGATGTGGGCGGATTGCATGGTCGTCACTTGTTCAAGAAGCGGAACGAAACAGGAGGGCCGCAAAAGTCTGCGACTGGCTCCGTGGGGCGAGATGCGTTTTGTGGCGCGTTCGGTGATGATGGCAGGCAACGGGTTTATCGCCTTCCGCGTCGATCGGCAATGGGTCGGAACGAGATGAAAGTCATCGTGCTCGGTAGCGGTGTGATCGGCGTGACTTCTGCCTGGTACCTGGCGAAGGCCGGCCATGAAGTCGTCGTGATCGACCGGCAACCGGGTGCCGCACTGGAAACCAGTTTCGCGAACGCCGGAGAAATCTCGCCGGGCTATGCCTCGCCCTGGGCCGGACCGGGCATGCCGCTGAAGGCGATCAAGTGGCTGTTCCAGCGTCATGCGCCGCTGGTGGTGCGTCCGCAGGTCGATCCGGCGCAGTGGCGCTGGATTCTGCAGATGCTGCGCAATTGCACGTCCGCACGCTATGCCATCAACAAGAGCCGCATGGTGCCGATCGCGGAATACAGTCGCGACGTGCTGCGCGAGTTGCGCGCACAGACCGGCATCCGGTACGACGAGCGCTCGCTGGGCACGCTGCAGCTCTTCCGCACCCGGAAGCAGCTCGACGGTGCTGCGGACGACGTCGCGGTACTCAAACAGCTCGGCGTTCCCTACGAAGTGCTGGACCCCGAAGGCTGCATTCGCGCCGAGCCGGGACTCGCCGAAGTCCGTCCGGTCATCGTCGGCGGCTTGCGGTTGCCGCAGGATGAAACGGGCGACTGTCACCTGTTCACGCAGCGTCTCGCCGCGCTGGCGCAGCAGTCGGGTGTGCGATTCCACTATCAGACGCGCATCGAAGGCATCGAGCGCTCGGGCGATCGCATCGGCGGCGTGCGCACGGACCAGGGCCGGCTCGAGGCGGATATATATGTGATGGCGCTCGGCAGCTTCTCGACGCCGATGGCGCGCACGCTCGGCGTCGATCTGCCCATCTATCCGGTGAAGGGCTACTCCATCACCGTCCCGATCGCGGACCTGGCGACGGCGCCGCAATCGACGATCATGGATGAGAGCTACAAGGTCGCGATCACGCGGCTCGGCGATCGCATCCGCGTCGGCGGCACGGCGGAACTGTCGGGATTCAACTCGCGCCTGCACGAAGCACGACGCGCCACACTCGAACTGTCGTTGCTGGGCCTGTTTCCGCGCGCCGGCGATGTCGCGAAGGCGACGTTCTGGACCGGCATGCGGCCGATGACACCCGATGGCACGCCCATCGTCGGCCGCAGCCGCTACGCCAATCTCTATTTCAACACCGGCCATGGCACGCTCGGCTGGACGATGGCCTGCGGCTCGGGCCGGATCATTGCGGACCTCATCTCGGGGCGCGCGCCGGATATCGATGTGAGCGGGTTGAGTCTGGAACGCTATCGCTGAAATCCTCGCTCCCCCTCTTCTGTAGGTCAGGCTTCAGCCTGACTGTTTTCAGGCCGGCTGAAGCCGGCCCCACAGGAAGAGGGCGATGCGACCAACGAATGGCAAGCGCCGCAACGACCGCTGCCACACGCCGGCCGTGTCAGGCATCGCAATCGTTCGTCTATAGTCGACGCATGACGTCCGTTGCCGCTTCATCCGCCGTACCGCGAGGCCTGTCGCGCCTCTTCGGCCTGCAGCGCATCCGCGTCACGCTCATCGCGGCGGGACTGCTCGGACTGCTGCTGAGCCTGCCCAGCGAGACGGCCACGTACGTCGTCGTGCTGCGCGCCTTGATCGTCGGCTTCGCCGCCATGCTGATGTTCGGCGTGTTCGAGCAATGGCCGCGCACGCTGCGGCGTGTGCCTCGCTCGGTACTGCAGCTCATCGCGATCGTCGTCGTGATTCCGTTGGCTGCGATGCTTGCGTACACCCTGACCACCCACGACTACGAACAGTTCACCGACGACCAGAAGCGTGCGATGGCCGCGGGCTTCGGCATGCTCGTGTTCACGGGCATCCTGTTTGCTCCCTGGATCGCCGTGGGCGCCATGCTGAAACAGCGCGACACGTTCGCCCGCGAACAGGCGCTGGCGTTCGAGCTCGAACGCAGCCAGCTCGAACGCAGTGCGCTGGACGCGCGCCTGCGACTGCTGCAGGCGCAGGTCGAACCGCACTTCCTCTTCAACACGCTCGCCAACGTGCAGGCGCTGGTCGACGCCGGATCGCCGCAGGCCTCGCGCGTGCTGGCGAGCCTGATTGCGTATCTACGCGCCGCGGTGCCGCGCATGCACGAATCGTCGACCCGACTCGACCAGGAGCTGCGACTGGTGCGCGCCTATCTGGACGTCATGCAGATGCGCATGCCCGATCGCCTGCAGTTCTCGCTGCGCGTCGATCCGGCCGCGCAGGCCCTGCCCTGTCCGCCGATGACCGTGCTGACGCTGGTCGAAAACGCAGTCCGGCACGGCATCGATCCGAGCGAGGACGGCGGCCGCATCGATATCGATGTCATGGTGCGCGGCGAGCGCTGCATCATCCGCGTCAGCGATACGGGCGTCGGCCTGCAGGCCTCCAGCGACGGACTCGGCACGGGACTCTCCACGCTGCGCGAACGATTGCGCCTGGCGTACGGCGGCAGCGCGCAGCTGCGGCTGCTCGAAGTCGAGCCGCGGGGTGTCTGTGCCGAACTCGACCTGCCCATGCCGTCATGACGCAACCGACTGCATTGATCGCGGACGACGAACCGCTGCTGCGCGACGCGCTGGAGCGGATGCTGCTGCGGGCCTGGCCCGAACTCATCATCGTCGCGCAGGCCCGCAACGGTCGCGAAGCCATCGACCTGTTCGAGACGCATCGGCCGGCCATCTGCTTTCTCGACGTACACATGCCCGGGATCACGGGCATCGAAGCGGCCAGCCACATCGGGCGCCGTGCGCATCTGGTATTCGTGACGGCCTACGATCAGTACGCCGTGCAGGCCTTTTCGCAGGGAGCACTCGACTACCTGGTGAAGCCCGTCGAACCGCAACGACTGGCAGATACGGTGGCGCGACTGCAGGAACGGCTGCGCAGCGCACAACCGGCACTGAATACGGAGGCCGTGCTGCAACAGCTCGTTCAGTCGCTGCGGCTCGGCGCGTCCGCCGCGCCGCTGCGCTGGATCCGCGCTTCGATCGGCTCCACCGTGCGCCTCATTCCGACCGAGGACGTCGACTACCTGCGCTCGGACGAGAAGTACACGCGCGTGGCCTGGCGCGACGACAACGGCAAACCGCAGGATGCCATCGTGCGCACGCCGCTCAGGGAACTGATCGCGCAGCTCGATCCCGCACAGTTCGCCCAGGTGCACCGCTCCGCCGCCGTGAATCTGCGCGCCGTCAGTCACGTGATCCGCGGCGAGAACGAGACCGCGGACATTCATCTCAAGGGACGCGAGGAAGTGCTGCCGGTCAGCCGCAGCTACCTGCATCTGTTCCGGCAGATGTAGCGCTCAGGCGTCGGGCGTGGCGTCCGCGGCGATTCTGGAGTCGCCGGCACGTTTCACGAGGTAGTAGCCCGCGGTGACCGCGATGGTCAGTGCGCCGATGCCGAGCATCGTCATGCCCGTCATGTGCTCGAAGTCCAGCACGATGATGTGCCGGCCGATCGCGATCGTGGCGACGATCAGGATGATCTCCAGTCGCAGGCGGTGCTCGGTGAAATACGTGCGCAGCGTGTCCAGCAGTTCCAGGCCGAGGATGATCAGCAGGATGCCGGCAAAGGCGCGCTGCAGCGCCCGCTGCAGCTCGGGCACGGAATCGACGTTCGTCGGCCCGGTGCCGCTGGTGATTCGATGCTCGATCGCCTGGTAGATCAGGTAGAACATTTCGGCGATGGCGATCGTCAGCACGATGAGCAGCAGCACCTGCAGCAGCACGATGACGATGCGTTCGAATCGTACGGTCAGGTCAGTCAGGGGTCCGGAGCTGCCGATCATTGTTGTTTCCTTCGTTGCGTCGGTGGCGCGCGCGGCCGATTTCACGGCTGCAAGCCGCGGATTGCAAGTCGCGACCTGCCGCAGTCGTGGCGCTACTCCTCCACGGCGGCGCGCAGACGTTCGATCGCCGCATCCCAGTGCGCGGAAATGATGTCGAGGCACTGGCGCGCCTCGTCCAGCTTCGCCGGTTCGATCTCCCACATCTGCTCGCGCCCCTGCCGCAGGCCGCGCACCAGCCCCGCGTCCTGCAACACGTGCAGATGCTTGGTGACCGCCTGGCGCGTCACATCGACATTGGCCGTCAGCGCCGCGATCGATGCCGGACCGCCCGAGCACAGCCGCGCCACCAGCCGCAGGCGGGTCGCATCGCCCAGCGCCGCAAACACCGGGGCCGCGGCGTGCAGTTTCGCTTCAGGGCGTCTGGGCAACATACCGCTCCAGCGCCACGGCCTGTTCGTTCCAGCCGCCGACGTTCTCCTGGTACACCTTCGCGCGACGCGCCAGCGACAGCTGGTTGAAACCCGACTCGGTGATGGTGAGTTCGGTGCCGCCGGCCACCTCCTTGAGTTCGAACACGACCAGCGTCGTCGGCTCCGCCGAATAGTCGGCCTGCGGATCCTTCATGCCCGGATGCCAGCGCCAGGAAAACAGCGATTCGGCGCGCATCTCTTCGACGAAGATGAAGTAGTCGTCGTCGCCCGCGATCTCCGGCCGCATCACCATGCGCACGCGCGCACCGGGCTCGAACTGGCCTTCCCATTTCGCGACGCCGAACCAGGCACAGAATTCTTCGATGTTCGTCAGCGCACGCCAGACTTTGCTGCGCGGTGCGCGCAGGGTGATGCGCTTCTCGATCGTGCGGGGCGTAGCGGTGTTCATGGCGGATACCTCGGCGGCGGAGAGGGCGGCTGACATGCAATCGTTCGGTTGCATGTTAGGCGGGCCCGCGGCACATATGCAACCATATGGTTGCCTTTCGATGATTCGACATCGAGTGCACCGGTCAGCACGGATCTGGCACGCGATCTCCGACGATGACACTATCCGCGCGCCGAAAACCGGAAGTCATCCATGGCAACAGTCGAGATCGTACCGGCGACGACAGCGCAACGAGCGGCGCTGGAAAACCTGATGCAGCTCTACATCCACGACTTTTCCGAGCACTGGGCCGGGCGGAGCGAAGGCGAGCTGCGCGAGGACGGCCGGTTCGCACCGTATCCGCTGGATGCGTACTGGAGCGAGCCCGCGCACGTGCCGCTGCTGATTCGTCGCGGCGGTTCGCTGATCGGCTTCGCGCTGCTGAATGCGAATTCTCATACGGGGCAGCCGGTGGATCGCAACGTCGCGGAGTTCTTCATCGCGCGCAAGTATCGGCGCACCGGCGTCGGCACCGAGGCGGCGCATGCCGTGTTCGCCCGATATCCGGGGCAATGGGAAACGGCGGTCGCGCGCCGCAACCTCGCGGCGCTGGCGTTCTGGCGCAAGACCATCGCGGCGTGCCCGCAGGTGTTCGATCTCGGGGAACACGACATCAACGACGCACACTGGAATGGACCGGTGATTCGCTTTCAGACCCGCTCATGACTTCGGCAGCGGATTTCGACCTGCCCTCGCCGTACCTGATGGAGATTCGCGTCGAGGAACGCGACATCGATGCGTACCAGCACGTGAACAATGCGGTGTACGTGACCTGGTGCGACCGCTCTGCCTGGCATCACTCTGCCGCACTGGGAATACCGATCGAGCGATGTCTGGAACTCGATCGCGGCATGGCGGTGGTGCGTACGTCGATCGCCTATCTGCGCCCGGCGTTTCGCGACGATTCGCTGGTCATGGCCACCTGGCTGCTGCCGGCAGACAGCCGGTTGTGCCTGCGGCGGCGCTTTCAGTTGATGCGACCTGTCGACGGCACGACGCTCTGTCGGGCGGAAGTCGAATATGCGTGCATCGAACTGTCGAGCGGCCGGCCGGTGCGCTGGCCAGCCGAGTTCCGGCCGGCGTATGCGAGCCGGTCCGACGTGCTGGCAGCGTTGCCGCAGCTGACACCGGTGTAGGAAGCGGCCGGTTTCTCGGCGAGATAGGCCACGCGCGACAGCCGCCGTTCGCTGGCGAGCCGATGCACGACGGCGAGAAATGCCTGCCGTCCTTCGAACCGCTCCCGCCCTTCCACATCGAGCAGTTCGCTGCGATGCCGTTCGCGCGCACGATGCCAGCGCCCCGACACCAGCGCGGCATTGCCGGTGACGTCCTGCTGCGAAAGCGGCCTGAAGCCGGCCAGCTCCAGCAGTTGCTCGTTCGTTCCCTGCGGAACGAACACGAAGGAACCGACACCGCTGCGCTGCGCGAGCTGCTCGCCGCTCACCGGGCCGGTGATCACCGCCGGATCGGTGAACATCACGCGCGCGCCCGGTTTCACGACGCGATGCCATTCCCACAGCATGCTCAGGCGCTGCGGGAAGCGGTTGAGCGAATCGATGCACACCAGCGCATCGAACGATCCATTGTCGAACGGCAACGGCGCGTTCGCATCGACCGCACGGAAGTTCGCGCTGCCGACTCGCCTGCCGTCGGCAAGCCGGCAGGCCATCGCGACTGCATGCTCGTCGGCATCGATGCCGACGACATTGCAATCCGTCTGGTCGCCGAGATAGAGCGTCGGCCCGCCGGAACCGCAGGCGACTTCGAGCACCTGCTGTCCCGGCCGGAGATTGAGCCATGCGATGAAGCGGTCGTACTCGTCGAGCGTCAGCCAGCTGTTCTGGCCGATGTCGTCGCCGAAAGCCTCGCGACGGATCTCGGCCAGCAGCTGCGCGTCGCCGAACAGATCTGCATGCGTCGCTGCCATGTCGTGTTCATCCGCCGACAGCGATCCGGCGGTCCGGCTGCCGGCGCTTCAGCCGCGGAATCAGCATGGGCACGCGGCGGCGATAGTTCTCGTACTCCGGATGGGCGGCCACCAGGTCGCGCTCTTCGAACTGGATGGCGACCAGGATGTACGCCGTCGTGACCAGTGCGAAGAACAGGTGCGTCACCGTCATGACCGGTGTCGCCCAGAAGACGATCAGCCAGCCCACGTACAGCGGATGACGCACGATCCGGTACGGCGCAGGCGTCGCGAACTTCAACGGCGTGTACGGCTTGCCCAGCAGTTGCAGCCACACCTGGCGCAGGCCGAAGAGATCGAAATGGTTGATCAGGAACGTTGCGACCAGCACCAGGCCCCAGCCGAATGCATAGGCGGCGTGGAGCGCGCCACGCGCGAGCGGCGAGGCGACTTCCCACACGACCCCTCCGAGCGGCTGCCAGAAGGAAAACAGCGCGATCAACGCCAGGCTGGAGAACAGCACGTAGGTACTGCGCTCGGCGGCGTGCGGGATGAGGCGCGTCCACCAGCGCTTGAATGCCGGTCGCGCCATGACGCTGTGCTGAAGCGCGAACAGCGTGAGCAGTCCGAGATCGACCAGCAGCGCATTTGCCAATGGTGCGTCGCGGACGGAATCCATCGACTTCGGCACCCACAGGTTGCCGATGAAACCGATGGCGTAGAGGAACGTCGCGAGAAAGACGGCATAGCTGGCGATGCCGTACAGAAAGATCAACAGTCGTTTCATGGCCTTTTCTCCAGAACAGATGAACGATTCGTCGCGCCGCCACTCACCCGCGTCATGCACCGGTCCCTGGCGTAGGTCAGTGACTACGGCTGCCCATGGATCAGCACCCGTCGGGCCGCTTGTGCGGTCACAGGCGTTGTGACAAAAGGCTAAGGTTCCGGCCGTTGACGAGTCCCGGGCGCTCACCGGGAATTGACCGGGATTTGGCCGGGAATCGACGGGATCAGTCGCCGTGTCGCACCAGCTCTTCATGAACGAACCAGTCACCTTCGGTCCGTATCGTTTCGATGCGCAGTCGTCGCGACTGTGGACGGGCGAACAGGAAATCCGCCTTACGCCCAAGTCGGCGGCGGTGCTGGGCATGCTGCTGCAGCGCGCGGGCCAGCCGGTAACCAAGCAGGAACTGTTCGCTTCCGTGTGGAGCAACACCATCGTCAGCGACGATGCGCTCGTGACCTGCGTCCAGGAACTGCGCAAGGCGCTCAAGGATGACGCGCGCGTACCGAGCTATATCGAGACGCGTCATCGTTCCGGCTATCGCTTCGTCGCATCGGTCAGCGCGGGTACGACACTGGCGCAGCGAACCGGCGCACCTTCGCAGCTGACGACGATCGCCGTCCTGCCGTTCACGGACATGAGTCCGGGCCGCGACCAGGACTACTTCTGCGACGGTCTTGCCGAAGAACTCATCGATGCGCTGACCCAGGTCGATGGTGTGCGCGTGGCAGCGCGCAGCCTGTCGTTCCAGTTTCGCGGCGCCGGCATCGATCTGCGCGAAGTCGGCCGTCAGCTCGGCGTCGGCGCGATCGTCGAAGGCAGCGTACGCAAGGCGGGCGATCGCCTGCGCATCACGGTGCAGCTGGTGGATGTCGCGAGCGGCTACCAGCAATGGTCGCAGCGTTTCGAGCGCGAGATCGGCGATGTGTTTGCGATCCAGGACGAGATCGCCGCCAGCGTCGCAACGATCCTGCGCGGCGGCGATCTGTCGACGCGCGAGCGCCAGGCGCTGCGCCGCCCGGAAACCGGCGCCGAGCCTTACGAATACTTCCTGCGCGGACGGCAGAGCCTGCATCGCATGCGCCAGCCCGATCTCGAACGCAGCCGGCGCATGTTCGAACACGCCATCGAACTCGACCGTCGCTACGCGCCCGCCTGGGCGGGGCTCGCGACCCTCCATGCATTGCTGTACGAATGGTGGGGCTCGCACACGGAGGATCTGCAGCGCGCCGATCTCGCCAGCCACACCGCGATGGAACTGGCGCCGCAACTCGCCGACGCGCATGTGGCACGCGGCCTCGCACTGTCGCTGCATCGTCGCTACGAGGAATCCGAGCAGCATTTCGAAGCCGCGATCCGCATCAATCCGAATCTCTACGATGCCCACTACTACTACGGGCGAACTGCGTTCGCCCACGGCGCGCTGGAACGTTCCGCCGAACTCTTCCGACGCGCAGCGGAAGTGCGTCCGGAAGATTTCCAGAGCCAGATGCTGTATGCGCAGTCGCTCTTCATGGTGGGACGAACCGCCGAAGCGCGGGAAGCCAATCGCGCCGCTGTCGTTCGTGCCGAACGCATTCTCGCGCTCAACCCGGTCGACGGCCGCGTGCTGTCGCTGGGCTCGGGCGCCTTGCACTCCGACGGCCAGACCGAACGCGCCGTGGAGTGGGCACAGCGTGCGCTGCAACTTTATCCGGACGACATGAGTGCGCTGATGAATGCCACCTGCCTGATGGCAAAACTCGGCCGCAAGGAAGATGCGCTGACCTATCTGGAACGCGCGCTCGGTCGCGGCTGGGGCAAACGCGACTGGATCGAACAGGACTCCGACTACGACAGCCTGCGCGACGATCCGCGTTTCCAGGCGCTGATGGCGAAACTGAAATAGCGCCCACGTCGACGCGATGTCGACGTGACTATGTAAAGCGCGCCGCGCGATTCGTTTCGGCAAACGGAACCTCGATCACGGCATGGACATTTCGCCGCCGTCGCACGTGCAACATGCATCCCTTCCGCAGGTACTGCATGGCATGATCGACGCGTTGGATGGACCGTCGATGCTGTTACATAACCCGGTCATCGCGAGCAACGCTGCTTGCGAACGGACCGCAGAGGTGACGTCATGAAGCAACCAGGAGACTCGTCTTTCTCGTCGGATGCCGAGATGGAAGTGGAACTCACCACCCAGGATCTCGTCGGCCTGACGCCGGCGTATCCCGTCGCGCCATCGATCACCTCCGTCGAAACCGCGACGCTCGTTGCCGTCGCTGCACCGGCTGCGAATGCGGCAGCGTCACCTGCAAGCCCGGCGAACCTGCGCTGGCTGGCGCCGCGAGCCGTCGGTCTCGCTGCGACAGTGGCGGTGTCGTTGATCGCCATCGTCTCGCTCGCGGAACTGGCGCCGCCGCAGCGCATCGTCGAGCGACCCGTCTCGAACTGGGCGCCGGTGCCCGATCCTGTGGCCGTTGATGAGTCTACTGAAGAAGCCCCGCCGACCCTGATCGCCAATCCGTTCGATCCCAGCGAAGTGTTCGAACTGCCGCCCGGCCTCACCCGCGACCAGGCGCGCGACATGGTCGCGGAGTTGCTGCTGAAGCGTGCCAGCGAAAGGCAGGTTTACGCGGGTCATCGCCGCTGACTCGGTGGCCTTCGCGGCTCCGGTCTTCTTTCACCAGTCTGACGTCTGGCCGGGCATGTCATGTTCGGCGAGTTTTTCGACAGCCGCCGCTGAGGCAATGTCCGCGTTGCGCGTGTCGCTCAGCATCTTGCTAGGCCACCGGATACAGTCTTGGAAACCACCGCTCGATCACATCGATCGGAAATCCCAGACGCAGCGGCGCCTTGTGCGACTCTGATACGAGCAGCTTCTTTTCGACAAGGGCGGAGATCACACGACGGGCGGTTCGCTCGCTCACGTCGAGGAGCCTGGGAACACGCCCTCGATCCAGATCTCCAGAGAGCAAAGCCTCTCGCAGCAGAGCAAAGCTACGCCTCGGCAGACGCTCTGCATCCTCTTCATCCCGCACATACAGCTCGATGCGGCGTTGCAGCTCCGAGGGTTCGAGCAGCTCGCGCATGTAGCGAACCTGATCGAGACAGCACTCGAGAAAGAAGGCGCAGAAGTCGATCAGCGCGCTTTGCGACAAAGCACCCCGGCCGTCGAGATCGCCTTTGCGTGGTTCATCCGCTGCCATCAACAGACGCTTGTAGTCGGCTGAGCGACGCGCAAGACCCCTGGAGATCGACCATAGAGCCGAGCCCACACCGAGATCGAGCAGCATCGCATGCGACATCAAGCGCGTGACGCGACCATTACCGTCGAGAAACGGATGGACCCACAGAAGTCGGTGGTGAGCCGCAGCGGCGGCGATGGCTTGTCGCGGTTTCGTGAGTCGTTCCGAGGAATAGGCATGTTCGAAACGATCCAGGAAAGCCGGCAAGTCTTCGCCCGGTGGCGGCACGTGCCGTCCCACCGCCACTCCTCGCCTGCGCAACTCACCCGGGACGACCTGCAACCGCTCATGCGTATCCGGATTCTCGACCGTGAGCAGACTCTCTGGCAGCCGCGAGCAGAACTCTCGGTGCGTCCACTCGATGAACGCTCGTGAAGCCGGCGGCCTGGGAAAATCTGCGCGTGCATCGATCATTCGCTGCACCTCGATGTGAGCGCGCGCTTCGAGCTGCAAATCCCGCCGATGAGGGTCGGCCGAATAGTCCGCTGCCAGCGCACGATCGATATCCCGAGGGTGCGTGTTGTGACCTTCGATCAAGTTCGAGTAGTAGCAGTTCATCGACCGAACCAGCTCGGCCACCGACATTCGAACGGTGGGATGAAGCTGTCCGGAAAGTTCACTGGCTTCGCGCGCCAGATCGAACGCGAGGTTCTCCAGCACGTCGGTGCCTTCCGCGGGCATGAACGGCTCGGCAGCAGTGGGCCTCAAAGAACTCCCTCAACCGGGCCATCGGTGGCCGGATTTGTGGCCGGAATAGTAGATGCAGAATCAATGAATTGTAACTATCTCGGCCCCTGTAATGGCCGGATGGCTGGCCGGATCCCGGAAAGCGCCCGGCGGCTTGAACAAACACGTTGATCAAGGAAAGGTCGAGGCGCATGGCGTTCTTCGCCACGCTCTTTCAACCGCTCTTGCGGCGGTATGCCACGTTGCATCTCGACGCGCTTGGCCCATGTCTCGGCTTCCGCTTTGGTGTCAAAGAATCGGTCTGATCCTTGATCCCGCCTACTCGCACGCGTGCGCACCAAGTCTTCTTCGAACGCTTGTTCGAACGTTGATCAATGGATGCCATGTCAGATCTCCACGAGCGAGTGGAGACCGTCTAGCGAGGTGTTTAGCTGCTCGTCCACATCTGGGTTCGTGATCGAAAACTGGTCCGATGGTGTCATGTTCAACGCGTTACAGTCCGCGCGGTGAACCACGAAAAACCCTTGTTTTCTCGGGGAAATGGTGGCCAGGGTCGGAATCGAACCA
This sequence comes from uncultured Steroidobacter sp., assembly GCA_937864115.1. GTDB lineage: Bacteria > Pseudomonadota > Gammaproteobacteria > Steroidobacterales > Steroidobacteraceae > Steroidobacter. Next base: position 236,608 of record CALMII010000028.1, read on the forward strand.
ACGACACGCGGATTTTCAGTCCGCTGCTCTACCAACTGAGCTACCTGGCCACGGAGGGCTGATCGGGCATGAGCCCGGGTCTCGGACCGGAACGGCCGGAGGGGCGCGTATTAGAGCGGTGAGGCGACGGGCCGTCAAGGACAAACCGGGTCGGGTCTGCGCGGGATTGTCCAAGACGACCAGCGTCTGGCGGCACATGCTGCACGCCACGAGAGACGGCGTAAGTCCATGTTTTTATGGGACGAACGGAGGGGACATGGCGATATCGGCCCGCTGCAACTTTCGTCGCGCATCAGGCGTTGGATCAGCTCTTCCCTTGCCGGTTACGCATACACATATAAGGAGCGAGTAATGGCAACCGCGAAGACCCTCCCCACCGGATATCCGGCGCATGCGCTGCTGTCGCCGGCGCAGCGCTATTCGCAGGTGCGCGCCCTGTCGGTGGCGATCTGCGAGCCGCTGCAGATCGAGGACTACGTCGTGCAGAGCATGCCGGAGGCGAGTCCGGCGAAATGGCATCTCGCGCACACGAGCTGGTTCTTCGAGAAATTCCTGCTGAAGCCGCACGCGCGACGTTACGCGTCGTTCGACGAACGGTTCGACTACCTCTTCAACTCGTACTACCAGACGCTCGGCCCGATGCACGAGCGGCCGAACCGCGGGCTGCTGACGCGTCCGACGATCGCTGAGGTGATGCGATATCGCGCGCATGTCGATGAGCACATGCAGCGCCTGCTCGAAGACGAGCCGGAGAACTTTCGCATCATCGAACTGGCGACGCTCGGACTGAATCACGAGCAGCAGCATCAGGAACTGATGCTCACCGACATCAAGCACCTGTTTTCCCGCAATCCGCTGCTGCCGGCCTATCGCGCCGCGACGCCCGGCGTGCCGTCGCATCCCGTCGATCCGCTGCGCTTCGTGACGTTCGACGGCGGCATCGAGGAGATCGGCGCCACCGGCAAGCATTTCTGTTTCGACAACGAAATGCCGCGGCACCGTGTGCTGACGGAAGCGTATGCGCTCGCCGACCGGCTCGTGACCAACGCCGAGTACGCCGAGTTCGTGCGCGACGGCGGCTATCGCCGCGCGGATTTCTGGTTGTCCGATGGCTGGTCCACGGTGTCGAACGAGGGCTGGACGCGGCCGTTCTACTGGAATGAATCGCTCGACGCAGAATTCACGCTGGCCGGCATGCAATCGCTGGATCCGGCCGCGCCGGTCTGCCACCTGAGTTATTTCGAGGCCGACGCTTTCGCCCGCTGGAGCGGCGCGCGGCTGCCCACCGAGGCCGAGTGGGAGCTGGCGGCGGCGCGAACGAGGATCGAAGGCAATCTCCTTGCGCGCGATCTCGCAGCAGCGCCGCTGCATCCGCAAGCTGCCGGCAACGGCGAGCGCGTCCGCCAGCTATTCGGCGACGTGTGGGAATGGACCGCTTCGTCCTACCTCGCCTATCCCGGCTATCGGCCCGCCGCCGGCGCGCTAGGCGAATACAACGGCAAGTTCATGTGCAATCAGTTCGTGCTGCGCGGCGGCTCCTGCGTGACGCCGGCAGATCATGTACGTGCGAGCTACCGGAACTTCTTCTACCCGCAGGCGCGTTGGCAGTTCATGGGACTGCGGCTGGCGCGCGATCTCTGAGAGTCCCCTCCCTGCCCTCCCCCGCAAGCGGAGGAGGGAAGCAAGTCAGGAGTCCATGATGTCGAAGCGTCCGAATGTCGTTGCCGCCTCCCGTGTCGACGAGCTGAGTGCTCCCGTGCTCGAAGGCCTGCGCCGCACGCCGAAAGAACTGTCGCCGGTGTGGTTCTACGACGAATACGGCTCGACGCTGTTCGACAGCATCTGCGAACTGCCCGAGTACTACCTCACGCGCACCGAACTGGCCATCATGCAGGCGCATGCCGCGGAGATGGCGCAGATCATCGGTCCGCAGGCCGCGCTCATCGAATTCGGCAGCGGCACGAGCCTGAAGACGCGCCTGCTGCTGGATCAGCTCGTGGCACCGGTCGCCTACGTGCCGGTGGACATTGCCCGCGAGCATCTGATCGAGGCGGCCAACACGCTCGGCCGCGACTATCCCGCCGTACGCATCTATCCGGTGTGTGCCGACTTCACCCAGCCCTTCGACCTGCCGAAACCCGCGCAGGCGGCGCAACGACGCGTCGTCTACTTCCCGGGCTCCACTCTGGGAAATTTCAGTCGCGATCAGGCGCGCCAGGTGCTGGAACGCATGCGTGCCATCGTCGGTGCAGAAGGCGCCGTCCTCATCGGCATCGATCTGAAGAAGGATCCGGACATCCTGCGGACCGCCTACAACGATCGCGCTGGCGTCACCGCACAGTTCAACCTGAACTCGCTGCGGCACATCAACCGCGAACTGGGCACCGATTTCGACCTGCGCGGATTCCGGCACGAGGCCGTGTGGAACGAAGCGCAGAGCCGGATCGAGATGCATCTCGTCAGCACGCGCGATCAGACGGTGACCGTCGCCAGTACGCCGATCAGATTCGCCCAGGGCGAACATCTGCGCACCGAGTTCTGCCACAAGTACACGCTGGAGAGCTTTTCCGCACTCGCCGCTTCGGCGCGTCTGGCGGCAACGCGTATCTGGATGGATGCAGAAAACAAATTCAGCGTGCAGCTGCTAGAGCCCACCCGACTGCAATAGACGACGGTCGCAGCGCGCGGCGTAGAATCGCCGGCATGAGTCGCGCACTGCCGTTCTTCCCCGGGTTCGAGCCCGTACGGATCGATACGGGCGAAGCCGTCATTCACGGCGTGCGATCGGGCGATGGACCGCCGGTGCTCCTGCTGCACGGATGGCCGCAGTCTTTACTCATCTGGCGGTTGCTGGCGCCGCGCCTGGCCCAGCGCTTCACGGTCATCGTCACCGACCTGCGCGGCTACGGCGACAGCAGCAAGCCCGCGGACGGCATCGATCACGAAGGCTACTCGAAGCGCTCGATGGCGCGCGATCAAGTCGCGGTGATGCGTGCGCTGGGACACGAGCGGTTCTTTCTGGTCGGACACGATCGCGGCGCACGCGTCGCGCATCGCATGGCACTGGATCACCCGCGGTCGCTGTCGAAGATCGTGCTGCTCGACATCGTGCCGACACGCACGCTGTACGACAACATGAGCAAGGCACTCGGCCTCGCCTACTTTCACTGGCTGCTGTTGCCGCAACCGGCGCCGCTGCCGGAGACGCTGCTCGGCAACAGCATGGAGACGTTTCTTCGCGGCGTCTTTCGCGGTCTCGTGCCGTCCGTCATCAGCGAGCGCGTATTCGCCGAGTACCTTCGATGCGCGAGCGACCCGGCCACGCTGCATGCCATGTGCGAGGACTACCGGGCCGGCGCCACGATCGATCTCGTCCATGATGCCGCCGACGCGGAGCGGCGTATCGACTGTCCCTTGCGGGTGCTGTGGGGAATGCAGGGCGCAATGCACAGGCTGTTCGACGTGCTCGACACATGGAAAACCAAAGCCGACGACGTCACAGGCAGGGCATTGCCGGGCGGACACTGGATGCCGGAACAATGCCCGGACGAACTGTTCGACGAACTGACCGCGTTCCTGCAGTAACGCCGGACACCGGACACTGTCGCCGGCGTACGCGGACACTCCGCGGACACACGATCCGGACACGTCTCCCTGCGCCAGCGCAGGAATCACGCGGAATTCAAGGCTTTTCCGCGTCAATCGGCTGTGCATTCGCGTTGGCACGCTCCCTGCAATACCTAAGGCAAGTCCACGCGGTGGACGCCACCACAGATCCAAGGAGCCCTGCCATGTTCACTCGTCACATCGATCGCGGTTTCGTCCAGAGCGCCGTCTGCCTGCTGCTCGCCATCACGATCGTCAGCGGCACCCTCGCCGTCGGCGCACTCGGCGTCGAGTCGCTGGCCTCGAACCGCGCCATCGTCACCATCACGCAGATCGCCTGAGCGTCGTCCGGGCGCTGTGACCCGGATCACAGGATCATCGAACCGCGCAAAAGTGCGTCACGGTTCGACCGTGCGGCCGTTGCACCGCCCGCCCGGGCTCCCTTACATAAGCTCCATCGGAACGATGACAGCGCGTCCACGCGGACGTGGAAAAAGGCAACTCCCGCTCACAACACCGACGACAGAGGGGGATCGCCGATCCAGTTTTCAGGGCTTGGGCCGTTCTTAGGGAGAATGAGCGGCCCGCGGAGCGTTTGATGAAATCGAGAGGGGTTCTCGAAGTATTGGCCGGCCAGGCGTCCATCGTGGCGATCCTGGTGCTGGTGCTGTTCCTCTCCATCGCCGCTACGCCGCTGCTGCTGCAGAAGAAGGTCGTTGCGCAGCGCATCGGCGCCGACGTCGCCATCGCCAAGGCGTTCGCGATTTCCGAAGCGCTGCTGGTCGATCCGCAGAACGCTGCGTCGCTGACGCACAGCGAGCGCTCCTTTGCCTCGCGGCATTTTCCAGGGGCGCTGACCGATGGCGGGATGGCGGAAGGCGATTTCGCCACCGTCCTCGGGAAGCTGCGCGCGAACCCGCAGCATCCGCAGATCCACTTCGTCGACGTCGCCAGCCAGCCGCACCTGTACTACGCGACCAGCGACCGCAACGGCGGCGCACTGGTGCTGGATCTGCCGCTGGAACGCGAACGCGCCGCCATCGGCCGGCTGTTCGGTCAGTCCTATCTTTCGGTGAGCGCCGCCGGTCTCATCCTGGTGGCGTTGCTGATCTTCGGCATGTTCTGTCTGCGCGTGTACCTGCGCGGGCTGATCCGGCTGCCCGAAGACGAGCGCCGCAAGGTGATCCAGGATGGCCTCGCGAACGACGCAACGCGCCGGCACAACCTGCTGGGCTGGATGCTGGCGCTGTGCGCGCTGGTATTCGCGTTCGATCTCACCAACACGATGGACCCGGTGGTCGGCATGGGCTATCTGCTCGCCGTCACGCTGTGCCTGTCGTCGAACCGCACCTGGCACATCATGGCGGTCGCGGGCATCAGCGCGATCCTGCTGCTGATCGCACCGATCGTCTCCACCTACGATGCGCACTGGTGGATCTATCTCGAACATCACTCGGTGACGCTGTTTGCGATCCTGGTGACGAGCCTCTATGGCAGCGCCCACATGCGCAAGTCGCGCGCCGAGGCGCTGGCGCTCGCCGAAGCGGCGCGCTCGCGCGTGGAGACCGAAGAACTGCGCGCCGCCCTGCAACGCGCCGAAACGGCGGAGAACGATCGTCGCATCGCTGCCGACCGGCTGGCGATGGCGAACCAGGCGGCCGGCATCTCGATGTGGCACTGGGACGTACGCACCGACGTCGTCATGGTTGCCGAAGACAGCCCGTTCGTGCGCCGGCTCGGCGGTGTCACGCGCCTCATGGGCGCCGACTATGCGAAGAACTTCGTGCATCGCGACGATCTCGAGGCCTACACCCGCGCATTCACGCAGATGCTCAAGTCGCCGCCGGGCGGCGACGATCGCCTCCAGCACCGCTATCGGGTCGTCACCGCCGACGGCAGCGTGCAGCACCTGCAGATGCATGCACGCGTCCTGCGTCATCGCAACGGCAAGGTGATCGGCCTGCTGGGTGTCGACTGGGAAGTGACGCGCGAGGCGGAAGCGCTGCACGAGATCGAACGCCAGGCGCAGCAGTTGCGCGAGGTGCAGGAACGCTTCTCGCGTGCGGTGTCGGGAACGCAGGACGTGCTGTTCGAGATCGACACCCGTTCGGGACATGCCTGGGTCTCGCCGCGCTTCTTCGCGATGACGGGTTACGTGCCCGGCGAACAGGAAGCCAGCATCACCTCGCTGTACCGGATGGTGCATCCGGAGGATCTGCCGCGCCTGCAGCAGACGACGGAGAATCATTTCCGTCGCAACGAGCCGTTCGACATCGAATACCGCCTGCGCTGCAAGAACGGCCACTGGATGTGGTTGCGCAGCCGCGCCACCGCACAGCGCGACGAATCAGGCCGGCCGACGCTGCTGTCCGGATCGATGCACGACATCACCGAGTCGCGCGCCGCGCGCGAGGCGCTGGTGCGCGCCAGCGAAGAAGCCGAGGCCGCCAGTCGCGCCAAGAGCACGTTCCTCGCCACGATGAGTCACGAGATCCGCACGCCGATGAACGGCGTGATCGGCATGACGGGGCTGCTGCTCGACACCGGCCTCGACCGCGTACAGCGCGAATATGCCGAGACGATCCGCGCCAGCGCCGATTCGCTGCTGACCATCCTCAACGACATCCTGGATTTCTCGAAGATCGAAGCCGGCAAGCTCGACATCGAACGCATCGACACCGACCTCATGGCCAACGTCGACGAGGTCGGCTCGATCATGGCGTTCCAGGCCGCGGCCAAGGGCCTCGAACTCGTCGTCAACGTGCGGCCCGAAGTGCCGCAGCACGTGGTCGGCGATCCGCAGCGTCTGCGACAGTGCCTGCTCAATCTCGTCGGCAACGCCATCAAGTTCACCCAGAGCGGCGAAGTCGTGGTCGAAGTGTGTTCGCTCGGCCGCCAGAACGGCCGTGCGCTGGTGCATTTCGAAGTGCGCGACACCGGCATCGGCATTCCGCCGGAATCGCTGGCGAAACTGTTCCAGCCGTTCACGCAGGCCGACTCCTCGACGACACGCCGCTTCGGCGGCACGGGACTCGGGCTCTCCATCGTCCACAAGCTGGTCGAACTCATGGGCGGCCAGGTCGGCGCGCAGAGCGAAGTCGGCAAGGGCTCGGCCTTCTGGTTCACGCTGCCGATGGAACCGGCGCTGGAGAGCGAAGAACCGCGCGAGTCGCAGCAGCTGAGCGGACGGCGCGTGCTGCTGGTCGACGACAACGCCACCAATCGCCGCGTGCTGGCGACGCAGATGATGCACGCCGGCTATGAAGTCGACGTCGCTGCCTCCGCCGAAGACGCATTGACGCTGCTGCACAGCGCGGGCAGCGCACCGTTCGATGTGATCGTGCTCGACTACCAGATGCCGGACATGGACGGCGCGATGCTGGGTGAACGCATCGTGCAGGACCGTTCGATTCCGCCGGCGCGTCTGATCCTGCTCACGTCGCTGGATCGCTCCGGCGACATCCAGCGCTTCGCCAACATCGGCTTCGCCGCCTATCTCACCAAGCCCGTGCGCACGCGCGAGCTGGTCGAAGCGCTGAACAAGGCGCTCGCGCACGATGCCCAGGACTGGCACCTGCGCAGCCAGCCCATCATCACGCGCAATACGCTCATCGCCGGCGAAATGAAACGCTGCTATTCGGGTCGCGTGCTGCTGGTCGAAGACAATGCGATCAATCAGCGCGTGGCGCGTCGCTTCCTCGAACGCCTCGGCTGCGAGGTCGTCGTGGTGGACAACGGTCTGCGCGCCGTCGAGGCCTGCGACAGCGAGCGCTGGTCGCTCATTCTCATGGACATGCAGATGCCCGTGATGGACGGACTGGAAGCCACGAGACTGATCCGCGAAAAGGAAGGCGACGGCCCGCGCGTGCCGATCATCGCGCTCACGGCGAATGTGATGATGGGCCAGCTCGAACGCTGTCTCGCCGCCGGCATGGACGACTATCTCACCAAGCCGCTCGACATCAATCGCCTGCAGGATGCGCTGGATCGCTTCCTGACATCGCAACCGGATGCAGAGCAGCTGCTGACGACGCCGGTTGCTGCCTCGACGAGAACGTCGGTGCGCCAACGGATCATGGAAGTTGCCGATGGCGACACGGAATTCGCCACCGACCTGATCACGACGTTCCTGCTCGGCGCCGAAGAAACCTTGCAGGAGCTGCGCAGCGCGGCCCGCACGGGCGAGCTGCAGGCGCTGGCTTGCGCCGCGCACAAGCTGAAGGGTGCCAGCGCCAATCTGCACGTCGAAGAACTGGCCGAACTCGCGCGCAATCTGGAAACCCGCGCGAAGACCGGCTCCGGCGGCGCGTGGAGCCAGGATGTGGAACGCATCGCGCAGGAATTCGAGCGCACGTCGGAAGTGCTGCGCGGGCTGATGAACGAAGGGATGAATCAGGCGGCGTCGGGCTGACGCCTGTCGCTGCTCTTCTCTTCCTGTGGGGCCGGCTTCAGCCGGCTTCTTCGGAGTCAGGCTGAAGCCTGACCTACAGGAAGAAGTCAGAGGCTCACTTCTCTTCCGGCACAAACTCCTGCGGCGCGTCCGAGCCGCCGCCGAAGAAGAACTTCTCCATCTCCGCCACCAGGAACTTGCGCGCCTTCGGCTCGATCGGCGACAGCCGGTATTCGTTGAGCAGCATCGTCTGATGCCGCACCCAGCGCTGCCACGCCTCCTTCGACACGTTCTCGTAGATCCGCTGTCCGAGTTCGCCCGGATACGGCGGTTTGTCGAGTCCCTCGGCGTCGGTGCCGAGTAATACGCATTTCACTGTTCTGGCCATGCAGAAGAGTCTAGCCGTCCAGGGCGACAGGAGGAATGGCCGCAAAAAAAGCACAAGGATCGCAAGACAGATCCGCCCCGGTACATTTCATTCTGGCCCTGTGGTCTTTGCGCCTTGCGGCTATTCGTCTGTCGTCATTCTGCGCCTGACGATCCGCAGCTTCGCCACCGCCGTGGCCACGACGACGCCGTCGGGGTCGCGCAGTTCGGCGGAGGTTTCGCCGTAGCGATGATCGCGCGAGAGCAGTTTGCTGACTGCGACGAACGGGCCGATGCGGGCGGGCTTGAGGAAGGAGACGTTGAGGTTCGTCGTCACGGCGGTCTGTTCGACGGGCAGCACGGCGTAGAGCGCCAGCGCCGTCGCGGAGTCGAGCATGGCGGCGATGAGGCCGCCCTGCACGGTGCCGTGACGGTTGGCGAAATCGGGTCGGGCGAGGAAGTGCAGGGTGGCAGCGCCGTTCTCGGTGTCGACGTCGATGACTTCGCGGCCGAGCAGTTCGGCGACGGGCGGCTGGAAGCGGAGGATTTCGTTCTTGGTCATGGCCGTTGTTACTGGTCTCGTCCCCTCCTCCGCGAAGCGGGGGAGGGTCAGGGAGGGGGACTGCGGAGTCAGGCTGAAGCCTGACCCACAGCGACGGATCTAGTCCGACGACAGCATCGCAATCAGTTCGACCGCGGGCTTGGCAAGGCCGATGCGCGCCGGTTGGCGCGGGTCGTACCACAAACGGGTGTCGGCCTCTGCAATCGCAGCCGGTGTGCCGGCGACGCGGATCAGCAACGGCTGCAGCGTCAGGTCGTAGTGGGTGAAGGAGTGACGATAGTCAGGCAACTGGCGGCTGGCCGGGTGACCGGCAGTGCTCATCCAGCTCATCGCAGCGTCACGATCCTCGAACTGCGGAAAAGTCCACAGACCGCCCCAGAGGCCCGTCGGCGGACGACGTTCCAGCAGCACGGCACCGGCATCGTTCATGGCGATCACCGCGAAGGCGCTGCGTTGCGGACGGGCCTTCTTCGGCTTCGGTGTCGGCAGGCTCGTCTGCCGATGTTCGATGCGCGCGATGCAGTGCTCGCTCAACGGACACACAGTACACAGCGGCCGCGAGCGCACGCAGACCGTGGCGCCGAGATCCATGATCGCCTGCGTGTAATCCGCGACGCGCTGCGCGGGCGTGCACAGATCGGCGAGCCGCCACAGTTCACGCTCGACGCCCGTCTCGCCCGGAAAGCCGTCGATGCCGAAGTAGCGCGCGAGTACGCGCTTCACGTTGCCGTCGAGGATCGGATGCCGCTGGTCGCGCGACAGCGCCAGGATGGCGCCGGCGGTCGAGCGGCCGATGCCCGGCAGCGCCTGCACGGCGTCGATCGATTCCGGGAACACGCCGGCGTGATTCGCCGCGACGGCCTGCGCCGCCTTCTGCAGGTTGCGTGCGCGGGCGTAGTAGCCGAGGCCGGTCCACAGATGCAGCACTTCGTCCGTCGGCGCTGCAGCGAGCGCGTGCACGTCGGGAAAGCGCGCCATGAAGCGCTGGTAGTAGGGGATGACGGTGGCGACCTGCGTCTGCTGCAGCATCACTTCCGAAACCCACACGCGATACGGCGTGCGGTCCTGCTGCCACGGCAGATGCTTGCGGCCGGCGCGGTCGAACCAGTCGAGCAAGGCCGGCGCGAGTTCGCGGATGGCGGCGCTCATTGGGGTGTCGTTGCCTGCGCGCGCTGTTCGACGCCGCGGAAAATGTTCTTCGTGCTCTCTTCGAGCGTCCGCAGCATCCAGCGCCGTCCCGGAAACGGCGGCACCCAGAAATCCGGCACGATGGTGGTGCGGTAACTGACTCGCGTGCGCTCGTCCACCACCGACAGGTACACCTTGGTCTCGCCGAACTTCACGTCGCTGTGCGCCGGATCGGCCTTCGCTTCGAGTCCGAGCGGCAGTTCTTCGACGCGTTCGAGCCGCTTCACGTCGCGACAGAACGGACCGAAGCAGACGTGCAGCACGGTTTCGAGCATCGCCACGTAGTCCGCCGGACGTTCGGTCACGCGGGCCTCGAGAATGCGCGAATCGAGCTGACGATAGCCTTCGTAGTCGCGCAGGATGCGCTCGACGCGATCGATGGGCGCATCGAGGACGGCCACCATTTCGTATTCATAGCGTTTGTCGCTGTAGCTGGCGCGGGAGGATTCGATGTCGAAGGCGTGGCATGTCGCAGCGCTGCAGCACAGCGTGAAGAAGAGCCCCCACCCTGCCCTCCCCCGTCGACACGGGGGAGGGAAAAGAGAAGATGCGCTTCGCTGCGTCACGCGTAACTCCGGCAGCTATCGGTTGAAGAGATCCTTCAACTTGTCGCCGAGTTTTTCCTTGAGTTTGTCTTCCTGCTTCTTCAGTTCTTCCTTCACGCGACCTTTCGCATAGCCTTCGAGATCCGGACGGACCTTCGGATCGTCGAAAGTGCCGGTCACCGTGATGGGAATTTCCGCATCGACCAGGTCCTGCAACTGCGCGGGATCGGCACCTTCGCGCGGAATCTTCAGCACCGTGGCGATGAGCTTGTAGTCGAGCGTGCTCTTCGGCACATCGATGGTGCCCTTGCCGCCGATGCGCAGGTACTGCGAGGCGATGGCGAGATCGTCGTTCGTCAGCACGCCGTTCTTCAGGACGCCGCTGCCCTGCAGCGTATCGAACGTCGTGCGGGCCGGGCCGGCGCGTTCCGGTACCGCCTGCTGCCTGAGTACGGCGCGGGCGCGGCGGATCTCGTACCACAGATCCGTGCCTTCGAGCGCGCCGTCGGCGACGTTGAACGACACGTTGCCGTCGAGCGTGCGCAGCAGGTCGTCCGTATTGCGACCGCTGCCTGTCGCCTTGATCGTGGCGGTGCCGCGACCGGAGAAACGCTGGCTGTCGAACAGATCCTTGAACAGCGGCGCGAACTGGATGCCGTTCACCTGTTCGTCGAGGCTGATGCGCGCCACGTCGCCGGCCGCGTCGATGCCGATGTCGCCGCGATACGTGCCGCCGTACATCGAGGCCCCGGAAGGATTCAGGCGCACCTTGCCGTCGCGCGCATTCACGCCGAGCCGCAGCTTCGTGAATTTCACGCCGGCGAAGATCGCTTCGCCGATGCGCAGCTCGCCGCGCGCGTTGAGATTGCGCAGGGTGTCGACGGGGATCTCGGCGGGCGGACTCTTTTCCTTCGCCTCCTTCGTTTTCGCCGCCGCTTCCGCCGGTGCCGGCTCCAGATAACGATCCACATCGATGCGATCGACATCGAGGTCGAAACGCAGCGCCTCGTTCTCGATGCTGGCGAGACCGAGCGACCCCTTGGCCGTCGTGTCGTCGAGCTTCAGTTCGACGTCGTTCAGCATGGCGGTGTCGCCGCTCACGGCAACGGTGCTCGCAAAACTGAGCGAACCCAGCACGGCCGGATCGGTGGTCGTCGGCACGGCGACTCCCAGCTTCGGCAGCCATTCGCGCAGCGACACCGGCGCCAGCCGCAACGGTCCGCCCAGGCGCGGACTGTCCAGGATTTCCTCGCCATGCAGCGCGCCGGTGATGCGGGCCCCGGCGAGTTCGACCTGCAGTTCCGGCAGATCTGCGACCTGCGTCGCAAGATTGGCGACGACCTGCGACGCCTGCACCTGCACGGGGACGCCCGCGGCCGGAAATCCATCACCCTTCCAGGTCGTTTTCAGCATCAGGCCGTCAAGTTGATACAGCTCCTGACCGATATCGAGAGATACCGATCTGGCCCGGACCTGGACCGGAATGCCCTCGGGGGGATAACCCTGGCCCGACACCGTGACTTCGATCTCCGGGTCGTCGAGGCGATGCCGGTTGCCGCCCAGGTCCGCCGTTGCCGTGGATTCGACATGCACCTTGAAGGACAACGCATTGCCCTCCTCCAGCACGAAGCCGAGCTGCAGCGGGAAGGGCTCGCCGGATTGAAAGCGCCCCGACTCCAGGTTGAAGTCGCGCACGACGCGTCGCGTCTGTGTCTGCCGGTTTTCCATGGCGATGGACGACTCCCTGATCTCGATGCCGGCCAGCGTCTGGAACGAGGTCGACGAGGATTCGGCGGTCTCGGGCTGCGAGGCGGTGCGCTCGCGCAGATCGGCCCAGTTCTCGCGGCCGCGCTCGTCGGTGATGAGGCGGATACGCGCGCCATGCAGTTCCACGGTGCCGATTTCCAGCCGGCCGCGCAGCAACGGCCACAGGCGCGCACTCAGACGCGCACGTTCGATCGAGACGAAGGGTTCGTCGCCGAAGCCCGGCGCCTCGCTCAGCGAGGCCGCGCCGGTTTGCAGGGCCAGCCACGGAAAGACCGACAGCTTCAGATCGCCGCTGAGGGTGAGCTGGCGGCCGGTTTCGCGTTCGACGATCGCCGCGATGTCGTCGCGATAGTCGTTCGGATCGACGAACACGACGACCAGGACAACCGCCACGACGATCAGCGCCAGCAGCGCCGCAACGGTATAGCCGGCGATCTTGAGTATCCGCATCGTTCAACCTCGTGCCCGCAGTGGGTTTTCGCGCCCTGCGTGCGAGGACGCGTGCGCGCGGCCGATTCTAGCAGGGGTGCGCGACACGCCTGTGCAGCGGCCCGCCGGAGCATCGCGCCGTGATGGTCCTGCTGTCGGTCATCGCAGGCGCCCTCGGCGGCTTTCTGCTGGCACGCTTCGCCCCGGTCCGGCTGCGCCGTACGACGCACCCGCCGGTCCTGCGTCCGGGGCCGCAGGGACACGCTGAACTGCTCGAACGGCTCCGGCTGTCGTCGCAGACCGCGGGGTTCGCCACCTGGGCGATGGATGTCGACCGCAGTGCGCTGTCCGCCGACGAACACCTGTGGTCGCTGTTCCGCATTCCGCCGACGCCGCATCCGCGCGATCTGCTGCTGCGCGTGCACGAAGCGGATCGCACCGCGGTGTTCGAGACGATCGAGTCGGCGGCGCGCGATCCGCAAGGCGGCGTGTACTGCGTGCACTATCGCATCACCTGCGGCGACGGTGCCGAACGTCACATGGAAACGCACGTGCGCGCCCTTCGCGATGCGCACGGCGCGGGCCCGACGCGCCTGCTCGGCGTCGCGCGCGATGTCACGGACGAAACACTGCGCGCGCGACAGTTGCAGGAGCATGCGGATCATCTGCAACGGGTGATCGAACGGTTCAACGCCTCCATCGAGACCGCCGGCTTCTCGCCGTGGGAAATCGATCCGCGCACGGAGAAATTCATCTGGGCGGAAAACCGCATCGCGGCCTTCGGCCTGGCCGACGTGCCGCTGGAAGACTACGGCGACGCGCTGAGCCGCATGATGCATCCGCAGGATCTCGAAGAGATGCGGGACGCGGGCCGGCGCGCCATCGCGGAGAAGCTGCCGAGCTATTCCTATCGCTATCGCCTGATGCGCCCCGATGGGCTGGTGCGATACATGCAGTCGCACGTGCGCATCGTGCGCGACGCCGATGGCCAGGCGATGCGCCTGCTCGGTTCGACCACGGACATCACCAACGAGGTCCAGACCAACGATCTGCTGCAACGTCAGGCCGAACAGGAACGCACGCTGCTCGACCGGCTCAACATCGCGACCCAGGCCGCCGGCATCAGTTCCTGGGAAATCGACCTGGAGCAGCAGCGCTTCCTGTGGCGCGAAAACACGCTCGAAGGCGTGCCGATGCCCGAGGACGATTCGCTCGAGGCGTTCGGCCGCGTGCTGCATCCGGACGATCGCGGCGTCTTCCTGGCGGCGCTGAAGCAGGCGTTCCGCAGCCACGGCGACCGTCTCTCGTACCGCTATCGCGCGGTGGCGGCGGACGGCCGCATCATCCACGCACAGGCGAATGCGCGCCTGATCCGCAACGAGGCCGACCGCGTGACGCGCCTGCTCGGCGTCACCTGGGACGTCACCAAGGAAGTCGAGGCGGCACAGCAGCTCAAGGAACAGGCCGAACACGAGCGCACGCTGCTCGACCGGCTGAGCATCGCCACGCAGGTCGCCAACATCAGCTCCTGGCAGCTCGACCTGCACAAGCGCGAATTCATGTGGGTCGAGAATCCCATCCACGCGATGCGGCCCGACGATCCTGCCGCCATGACGGTGGGCGCATTGCTCGAAGCGATCCATCCCGACGATCGCGAAAGCACCGTCAATGCGATCCAGGAGAGCATGGCCGCCGGCACCGACCGCGTGTCGTATCGCTATCGCGCGCTGCCGTCGTCCGGGCGCATGGTGCACGTGCAGAACTACGCCAAGCTCATCTTCGATGAAAAGGGCCAGCCCGCGAGCCTGCTCGGCGCGTCGTGGGACGTCACGCGCGAAGTGGAAGCAGCGCAGACCCTCGAACAGCAGGCGCGCCTGCTGCGCGACGCCGAACGCCGGCTGGAGCGCGCCTCGCTGTCGAGTTCCGAAGGCCACTGGGAATCGGTGCTCGGCAGCGGCAGCGTCTGGGCGTCGTCCAGCTACCACGCGCTGCTCGGCTATCCCGATGGCGGGCTGCCCACGACTCTCGAAGAGTTCCAGAACCGCATCGAGCACCCCGACGACGTCGCCGTGAGCCGCAAGGCGCTGGAGCGCCACGCGGCCGACGGCACGCCCTTCGTATTCGAACATCGCTTGCGCACGGCCGCCGGCGAATATCGCTGGATCCGCACCCGCGGCAGCGTCGAACGCGATGCGCAGGGCAACGCGGTGAGCATGTCGGGATCGATCCAGGACATCCACGAACAGAAGCTGGCGGAGGATGCCCTGCGGCAGGCCCAGGCGCGTTTCGAGCGCGCCATCGCCGGTACGCAGGACGGCCTGTGGGAAGCCGATGCCGATGGCACGGCCTGGTCGTCGCCGCGGCTCGCGCGGCTGCTCGGCTATCCGGAAAACGATCTGCCGACCGACGTCAATTTCCTGCGCGACCGGCTGCATCCCGACGATGTCGCGACCGCCACGGCCGCGACGCTCGCGCACATGGAACACGACCAGCCCTACGACATGGAAATCCGCCTGCGCATGTGCGATGGCGCGTACCGCTGGTTCCGCGCCCGCGGCACGGCGGAGCGCGATGACGGCGGTCGCGCCCTGCGCGTCTCCGGTTCGCTGCAGGACGTGACCGACGCGCGCGAAGCGCGCGAAGAACTGCTGCGTGCCACGCAGGCGGCCGAAGCGGCCAACCGCGCCAAGAGCGAGTTCCTGGCCAACGTCAGCCACGAAATCCGCACGCCGATGAACGGCATCATCGGCATGACCGGCCTGCTGCTGGAAACCGCGCTCGACCGCACGCAGCGCGACTACGCCGGAACCATCCGCGGCAGCGCCGATTCGCTGCTGATCGTCATCAACGACATTCTCGACTTCTCCAAGATCGAGGCCGGCAAGCTCGACATCGAAGCGCTCGAAATGGATCTGCGCGCCAACGTCGAGGACGTCGGCGGCGTCATGGCCTTCCAGGCCGCGGCGCGCAATCTGGAACTCGTCGTGCACGTGCATCCGCAGGTGCCGGCGCGCCTCATCGGCGATCCGCAGCGGCTGCGCCAGTGCCTGATCAACCTGGTCGGCAATGCCGTCAAGTTCACGCCGACGGGCGAGATCGTCATCGAAGTCAGTCTCGCCGGGCGGCGCGACGGCAAGGCGCTGGTGCAGTTCGAAGTGCGCGACACCGGCATCGGTATCGCGCCGGAAAAACTCAAGTCGCTGTTCCAGCCGTTCGTGCAGGCCGACTCCTCCACCACGCGACACTTCGGCGGCACCGGCCTCGGCCTGTCGATCGTGCGACGCCTGGTGGAGATGATGGGCGGCGAGGTCGGCGTCGAGAGCGAACCGGGCGCGGGCTCGGTGTTCTGGTTCGTCCTGCCGATGGAGCCCGCCGCGCAGCAGACGATGACGGTGCCGCTCGATCTCACGCGGCTCGGCCGACGCATCCTCGTGGTCGACGATCAGGAAACCAATCGCCGCGTGCTGGGCGGCCAGCTGCTGCACGCGGGCTACGAAGCCAGCCTCGCCGGCAGCGGCGAGGAAGCGCTGCGGCTCATGCGCATCGCGCTCAACGACGGCCATCCGTTCGAAGTCGTGATCGTCGACAACCGCATGCAGGACATGGACGGCGCCGCGCTCGGCCAGCGCATCAACAAGGATCCGGAACTGTCGCAGGCGCGCGTGATCGTGCTGACGTCGCTCGACCGCCACGGCGACATGCAGCGCTTCGCGTCGCTGGGTTTCGCCGGCTACCTCACCAAACCGATCCGCGCGCGCGAGCTGTTCGAATGTCTCGACAAGGTGCTGTCGCGCGATGCGAAGGAATGGCATCTGCAGAGCCAGCCGATCGTCACACGCGGCTCGCTCTCCGGCTCGGAAAGCGGCCGGCGCTATCACGGCAACGTGCTGCTGGTGGAGGACAACGCGGTCAACCAGAAGGTCGCGGTGCGCTTCCTGGAGCGCATGGGCTGCAAGGTGCGCGTGGCCGACAACGGCGCCGAAGGCGTCAAGGCCTGGCAGGAAGGCCGCTTCGACATCGTGCTGATGGATCTGCAGATGCCGGTCATGGACGGTCTCACCGCGACGCGCCGCATCCGCGAACTCGAGCGCGGACAGTCGGCGCGCACGACGCCGATCGTCGCCCTCACCGCGAATGCGATGTCAGGCCAGCTCGAACGCTGTCTCGAAGCGGGGATGAACGACTTCCTCACCAAGCCGCTGGAGATCGCGCGGCTGCACGAGACGCTGGATCGTTACGGCCTGGGCTCCGCGGCGGAGACCGCGCCCGCGAGCGTCGCACCGGCCTCCGTCGAGAACGTGCCCGTCGAACTCGCCCGGCTGCACGAACTGACGGCCGGCGACTGGGAGTTCGCGCATGAACTGGCGAGCACGTTCATTGCGAGCGGCGAGCAGGTGCTGAAGGAAATCCATGCGGCACTCGCGAGCCTCGATCGGCCCGCGCTGGCGCGCGCCGCGCACAAGCTCAAGGGCGCGAGCGCCAACATCTATGCCGAGACGCTGCGTGCACTGTCGGCCGAACTCGAGACGAACGGTCCCGGCCTGGATCAGCCGCGGCTCAGGGACCTCGTGCTCGGCGTGGATCTCGAATTCCAGCGCGCTGCGCAGTTCCTGCATGCGCAGGTGGACGGGGCGGTGCAGAAGGCGGGGTGATCCTGTAGGTCAGGCTGCAGGTCAGGCTGTAGGTCAGGCTTCAGCCTGACTCCTTAGAGAGGCCGGCTGAAGCCGGCCCCACAGGCAGAGGCAGCGCTAATCCATCGCCTCGACCGTCACCCGGTTCCTGCCATTCGCCTTGCTGGCATAGATGCCGGCGTCGCAGCGCGCGATGAGCGCATCGAGCGTGGCGCCCTGCTGGGCAACGGCCTGCCAGCCGCTGACGCCGAAGCTCGCAGTGACTTCGACCGTCTCGCCCGAGGGCAGCAGGCAACGCTCCGAGGCGATGTACTGCCGCAGGTTCTCCGCAGCGGAGGCGGCGTTGCGGACGTTCGTCTCCGGCAGCACCACGACGAATTCCTCGCCGCCGTAGCGCGCGACCCAGTCGGCCGAGCGCACGTGCTTCTGCAGCTTGGCGACGAACCAGCGCAGCACTTCGTCGCCCGCGAGATGGCCGTGCGTGTCGTTGATGCGCTTGAAGTGGTCGACGTCGCACATGACCACGGAGAGTTCGCGCCCGTAGCGCGCGGAGCGATCGATCTCGCGCGGCAGCTGTTCCATCAGGTAGCGACGGTTGTACGCACCGGTCAGCGGATCGGTGATGGAGATGCGCCGGTTCTCTTCGTTCGCGGCACGCAGCGAACGCTCCAGCGTCACGATGCGCTTGCCGGTGTTGAGCCGCGCGATCAGCTCGGGCTCGATCACGGGCTTGGTCAGATAGTCGTCGGCGCCGGCCTGCAGTCCTGCCACCACGTTCTCGATGGAATCGCGGGCCGTGAGCAGGATCGTGTAGGTATAACTCTGAGTCTCGGACTTGCGCAGCGCGCGGCACAGCGCGATGCCATCCATTTCCGGCATTTCCCAGTCGGTGATCATCAACTGGAAATCGCCCGAGCCGAGCTTGGCGACGGCCTCCACGCCGTTGCCGGCCGTCTCGACTTCGTACCCGGCCCGCTTCAGCAGGCGCGCCACGATCAGTCGCTGCGTGGGCTCGTCATCGACGAGCAGGATGCGCCAGACGGCCGCAGACGTTGCAGCGTCGTTTGTTTTCGTGGGCTCGGACATTGCCTGCCCGATCGTAACTGTCCGGGCAGGCACAGAGGAAGAGGTTTCACACGGAGATCACGGAGAGCACGGAGTTCAGAACAAGGAAAAAGAAGAATTTCCACGGGGGACACGGGGAACACGGGGTCTTGAGAGAAAGAAGTTTTCTGTCCCCGTGCTCCCCGTGTTCCCCTTCCTCCCCCGTGGAAATTCTTCTTTCTTGATCTCTGGCTCCGTGTTCTCCGTGCTCTCCGTGTGAACCCTCTTCCTCTTACCTGCAGATCTCCACGCCGCCATTGAGCGTCTTCACGCGCACGCGGGCGCTGCCGTTGCCTTCCTTGAATCGCAGGGCATTGCCCGGGGCGAATTCGCGGGTGCGGACCGACTTCGGGCCGAAGCAGTTGTCGATTTCGCCATTGAAGGTTTCGATGTCGAACTCCGCATTCACCGGGGACTGCAGCAGGAACGACAGATCGCCGTTGATGGCTTCGGCTTCGAGCGTGGCGTCGGCGGCGAGTGCGGCGTGCAGACGCAGTTCGCCGTTGGTGGTCTGGATGCGGCCGCGGGCGAGCGTCGCCATGCGCACGTCCATGTCGCCGGTGACGGTTTCGAGCGTCAGCTCGCCGGCGAGGTTGTCGAGATTCACGTCGCCGCTGACCGTGTTCACGGCCATGCGGCCCGGGGTCTTGCGGCCGGCGACCGTGACTTCGCCGCTGATGGTCTTGATGCGGACTTCCTCCTGCCACGCCTGCGTGCTGATGGAACCGCTGACGGCCTGCAGGCGCTGCGCGCCGCGCACATCGGCGATCGTCTGGTCGGCGCTCACGGTCTTGACGATGAGCGTGCTGTCGCGCGGCACTTCGACGATGAGATCGGAACCGGAGCTGCTGCGCCCGCTGCGCACGATGACGTTGATGGACGTGCGGCCCTTGCTGCTGCCGACATCGAGCCGCTCGGTGCCGTCGCCGAGGTCGGCATGCACCTGCACTTCCGCGCGGTCCCAGCCACGCACCTGGACCTCGCCGGCCACGTTCACGATCTCCACTTCGCCGCGGGCATCCGCCGGCACGGTGCGCTCCACCGTATCGGCCTGCGCTATTGCGCTGAGCGTGAGCAGCGCGGCGATCACGCTGAGGATTCTTCTCGTCGACTTCATAGACGCGTCTCGCTCGGGGATGACGTCAGGACCGGTACGTTCATGTCGGTGACGCTGCCGAGCAGCGCCAGTTCGCTTTGATACGTGGACAGCAGCAGTTCCTGCAGCAGCGGATGGCTGGGATGCTCGGCGAGCGTGGCCGAGATCTCGCTCGCCGCACGACGCAGGTCCGCCAGATTGCGTTCGAGCTTCGCACGCGTCACCGGCGGCAGCGTCGCGACCTGGCGCTGGAACTCTGCGTCCAGCGCCGCGCGCGCCTGCAGGTATTCCGCACCCAGCGCCTGCTGCGCAAAGCTCGCCGGCATCGCCGGCACGACCGGCTGATGCATTTCAGTCGCACGCTGGGCCTGCAGCACGTTCTCCTGCACGATCTGGCGCGTGATCACGTAGGTCGTCAGCGACGAGGCGATCACCAGCACGACGCCGGCGGCCAGGCGCATCCACAAAGCGGACGACGGGCGACGGACGACGGGCGACGGGCCGGCGATTTCCGCCTCGATGCCCGCCCACAGATCGCGCGTCGGCGCGACCTCGCGCGGCAAGGCCTCGAGTGCGACATCGAGAGGATCACGACGAGAGTTCATGACTCCAGCTCCTGCAATCCCATCCGTTCGCGCAACAGGTGACGACCGCGATGCAGCTGCGCCTTGCAGGTTCCGACCGCGATCCCGAGCATGTCCGCGACTTCCTCATGGCTGTAACCGTAGATCGCCTGCAACACCATCACGTTCCGCGCGCCTTCGGGCAATCCCGCCAGCGCGCGCTCCACATCCATCACCTCGCCGGCATCGACGTCGCCGCTGCCATCACGGGCGACATCCACCGCCGCATCGACATCGATGTCGGCGTCGTTCGCCTCCGTGCGGGTCCCGTGATTACGGGCGTAGGTGAGCACCTCGTTCACGGCGATGCGGTGCAGCCAGGTGCCGAAGGCGCTGCGCCCCTCGAAGGCCGCGAGATTGCGCCACGCCCGGATGAAGGTCTGCTGCACGCAATCTTCGGCCACGTCGCGCCGACGCGCCATGCGCAGGCACAGACCCATGACCCGCCCCGAATGCAGGCGATACAGGCGTTCGAATGCACGCATGTCGCCGCGACGCGCAGCCTCGACCAGCGTCGCATCGGAAATCATGGAGCGATCAGCATTCACCAGCGAAATTGTCGTCTCCACCGATTGCCGGATACAGCGTGGTCGGGAGATTGGATGCGGGGGGCGGGGGGAAGGTTGGAAGGAGAGCTACTACTGGCTACAGGCTACAGGCGACAGGCGACAGACCAGAATCACATTGGCGCCGCCGATCCCCGGACGGTCGGTATAGGTGACAATCCGTTCTCTGGCCTGTCGCCTGTAGCCTGTAGCCTCTTTCAGTTCCCTTGACTCTCATTCCACACCCTCACCCGCTCCTGCAAATCCTCGCCCGGCATCGGCCGGCCGATGTAGTAGCCCTGGGCGCGGTCGCAGCCGACGGAGTCGAGGAATGCCAGCACTTCCGGCGTTTCGACGCCTTCGGCGCAGGCGGTGAGGCGGAGTTTGTGGGCCAGCAGGATCATGGTTTCCACCATGGTGCGGGCGTCTTCGTGGGCGAAGATGTCGCGCACGAACGAGGTGTCGATCTTCAGTTCGCTGAAGGGCATCAGGTACAGCTGCTTCAGCGAGGAATAGCCGGTACCGAAGTCGTCGATGGACAGGCCGAAGTTCTTCACGCGCATGCGCGTCAGCACGTCCATGGTCGTGCCGGGATCGAACATCGCGGCGCTTTCGGTCACTTCGAAAATGATGCGGCGCGAATCGGCGCCGATCTGCGCAGCCATGCGCGCCACGTGGTCAGGGAAGGCCAGATCATTGAGCAGTTGCGGCGACAGGTTGACCGCCACCGACAACTGCAATCCCGCCGTGGACCAGGCGCGGCTCTGCGCCAGCGATATTTCCAGCACCTGCTCGGTGAGTCGACGGATCAGGCCATGACGTTCGGCGAGCGGAATGAAGCGCGCCGGCGAGACGAAGCCGAGCGTCGGATGCTCCCAGCGCGCCAGCGCTTCGACGCCTTCGACGATCCAGCGACCCGGCGCGACGCGCGTGGCCTTGGGCTGGTAGTGCACGGCGATCTGGCGCTGATCGAGCGCTGCCGTCAACGCGGCAATCGTGACGGGCGTTTCCGCCTGCAGGCAGCGGCGCAGCGTCGCTTCGAGATCGGCGAGCATGATCGGCTTCTGCAACGCACCGAGCATCGCCAGGCCCTGGGCGCGACCGAGCTGCTGCGCCGTCGCGAGCACGCGTTGATCCATGCCGCTCGCCACGAGCACGTGCGCCTTGCTGCCGCGCTCGCCGAGATAGCGCAGCAGTTCGATGCCGTCGGCGCCGGGCATCTGCAGGTCGAGCACGACCACGGACGGCTGGAATTCCTGCACGGCGCGCCGGAACGCATCCGGTTCGGTCACCGCGAGCGCTTCGAATCCCATCGCCGAAGCCGCTTCGGAAATGAATTCGCACAGATCGGGCTGGTCGTCGATGACGAGCAGTCTGTTGGCAAGTTCAGGCAACGCGCGCCTCCCGGTCCAGCACATGGCGCACGCGCAAGGCCAGTTCTTCGTTTCTGTAGGGTTTGTGCAGCACGTCCGCGGCGGAGATGCCGCCGCTCAGCACGGCGCTGTCGGCATAGCCGGTCGTGAACAGGACTTCGATGCCGGGCCGCAGTTCGCGCGCGCGGCGCGCCAGCTCCGGTCCCAGCGTGCCGCCGGGCATCATGATGTCGGTGAACAGCAGATCGACATGGTCCGTGCCGTTCAGGATCTGCAGCGCGCGTTCCGCATTCGCCGCCGCGAGCGCGCGATAGCCGAACTGCGTCAGCGCGGTGACGACGGTTTCGCGCAGGTCGGCGTCGTCCTCGACGACGAGGATGGTTTCGTGGCCCTTCGGCGCGAAGCGCGTGACGATGGTGTCCTCGCGCACGGAATTCTCTTCGCGACAGCGCGGCAACAGCAGCTGCACGGTCGTGCCCTTGCCGACTTCGCTGCTGATCGTGGCGACGCCGCCGGCCTGCTCGGCGAAACCGTGCACCATCGCAAGCCCCAGGCCGCTGCCGCGACCCGATTCCTTGGTGGTGAAGAACGGCTCGAACACGCGCGTCAGCACTTCCGGTTCGATGCCGACACCGTTGTCCGTCACGCTCACCGACACGTATTCGCCCGGCTCGACCTGCGGATGCTCGCGCGTGAAGTCGGCATCGAGCCGCACGTTCTGCGTGCGCACCGTGAGCCGTCCGCCGCCGACCATCGCATCGCGCGCATTGATGGCGAGATTGAGGATGGCGTTCTCGAACTGGCCCGCGTCGACGCGCGTGTGCCACAGATCGTGCGCCTGCACCATGCGCACCTCGATCGATTCGCCCAGCGTGCGCTGCATGAGATCGGCGAGGCCGGTGAGCTGGCGATTCAGATCGACCACGTTCGGATCGAGCATCTGGCGTCGTGCCAGCGCCAGCAGACGGCGCGTGAGATCGGCGCCGCGCATGGCGGCACGCATCGCGGTGTGCACCTTGCGGGCGAGATTCGGATTGTCGTCGACGCCGCGCTCGAGCAGTTGCAGGTTGCCGAGCACGACACCGAGCAGATTGTTGAAGTCGTGCGCGATGCCGCCGGTCAGCTGGCCGATCGCTTCCATCTTCTGCGCCTGCAGCAGGCGCGCTTCCAGACGCTTGATCTCGGTGAGGTCGTAACCGATGACGAAGAAGCCGCGCACCGCGCCGGATGCGCCATCGGTGCGCGGTTCCAACTCGGGAACGAAATGGATCTGCCAGTCGCGCGTGCGTCCGCTGCGCGTGGTGCTGTGCTTGAGCGCGCCGGCGGCGCCGCGCAGCGCCGAGTCGACGTGACCGGCGATGAGGGCGAACTCTTCCGGCGAATAGAACGCGCTGAGTGCGCGGCCGACACAGTCGGCACGCGTGAGGCCGGCGAACTCTTCGACCGCCTTGTTGACGTAGGTGACGACCTGGTTGCGGTCGACGTACAGCACCAGCGTCGGAATGGCGTTGAGCGTGAGTTCGTAGAAATCGCGGGTTTCCGCCACCTGCTGCTCGGCGATGACGCGATCGGTGACGTCCTGGATGACGCCGTGCAGGCGCACGGTCTCGCCGCCGCGCCGGTCGGCCTTGATGATGAGACGCACCCAGATGTGCCGGCCGCGGGCGCTGGTCAGCGGCAGCTGCAGGGTCGAAGTGACGCCGCTCACGCGCGCCTGTTCGAGCGCGGTCTGCAGCTGGGCGCGGTACGGTTCGGCGAAAAACGACTGGCACATCTCCAGCGTCAGCAGCGTGCCGGCGACCAGGTCGTGGATGGCGTAGACGGCGTCGGTCCAGAAGATGCGTTCGGTGACGAGGTCGTATTCCCAGCCGCCGACCAGTGCGGTGGTCTGCATGTCGCTCAGCAGGGCGTCCAGCCGCACGCGCTCGCTGACGTCGCGAAAGGCCAGCACCATGCCGCCAGGCCCGCGATGGGGCGTGATGGGAACGACGCGGTATTCGACCGGACGGCGCTTGCCGTCCTTGCGCTTGAGCACCGCGCCCATGCCGGTCATGAGATCGGTGGTGGCGCCGCGGCGGATGACGCGGCTGGCGCGTTCTTCGGAATCGTTGATCAGCGTGCGGAAGTTGAGGCCGATCAGTTCGTCGCTGCTTTCGTAGCCGAGCAGGCGGGCCGCGGCCGGATTGGCGTAGCGGACCCGGTCGGCGCTGTCGATTTCCAGCACGCCTTCGCCGGACGCTTCGACGATGGCGTTGTCGCGCCGCTGCGCGGCGGAGGTGAAGACCAGGTCCTGGCGCAGATTCTGTACCCGCCGCCGCAGGAACCAGACGGCCCAGGCGGCGGGTACGGCGACGATCAGGGCAGTCGCGATGATCCCTGCAATGACATTCGGCTCAGACAATGTGGGCAGAAAGTTCACGCGATCCCGTGAGTGCCGATCCTCGCGGGATCATGCCTTCGGACCGGGCTCCCTGCCTGCGTACCAGTTCACGGCATATTGCATAAGCTGTGCGGAGGTCCGCAGCGACAGCTTGCGCTTGATGCGCTGGCGATGCGATTCGACCGTTTTCACACTCAGGTTCAGGGCTTCGGCGGTCTGTCGGGTCGACAGGCCCTTGCCGATCATGTGCAGCACCTGCAGTTCGCGATTGGTGAGACTGTCGATCGGGTTGGCCGAGATGTAGGCGCCGCCCGAGGCGAACTTCTCGATCATGCTGTTGCCGACGGCTTCGGAGACGTAGATGCCGCCTTCGAGCACGCGACGCAGCGCGACCAGGAACTGGTCGGAAGCGGCCTGCTTCATGATGTAGCCGTTGGCGCCGGCCGAGAGCATGCGCTCGGCATAGATCGCCTCGTCGTGCATCGACAGCACCAGCAGCGGCAGCGCCGGGTAGTGCGCGCGCGCATCCTTGACGAGTTCCAGGCCGTCGCCCTGCTTCAGCGACACGTCGACGATGACGGCATCGGGTTCGAGTTCGCGGATCAGCGATTTCGCTTCGCGCGCGGTTTCGCTCTCGCCGCACACTTCGAGATCCGACTCCGCCTCGATCAGGCGACGCAGTCCCTGACGCACGATGGGATGATCGTCCACGATCAGGACGCGACGCTTGCGATCCTTCGGCACGCTGGTCAGCGGCTTGTGGACACTCTTCAACAGGGTAGGCCCAAGACTCATTGCAATCACTCCTTCAAAAGCGCGGCAGCAGGCAATGCTGCGTCGCAGCCGAGAAAACCGAATCGCTCAACTCATTACAAAGGTGGTCAGCCCCGGACCCGCGCGCCTGGAATCCTGCGGACGCGGACGTTGCCGACCTCGAGCGGGCATTCACAGACCACCCGCGTGCCGCGCGGTTCCGCGGCTTCGAAACTCACATCGCCGCCGAGAATGCGCGCGCGATAACACATGATCTTCAGACCCATGCCGGTCGCATCCATTGCGCCTGCCGGCATGCCGACGCCGTCGTCGGTGATCGCCAGTTTCACCTTAGCGCGCACCGTGTTCAGGTGCAGTCGTATTGACCGCGCCTGTCCGTGGCGGACCGCATTGCGCACCGCCTCCTGGGCGATGCGGTACAGGTGGTTCGCCAGCTCCGCATTCAGCGTCCGGTTGGCGCCCAGACGATGAGTAAAGACGGTGGGCACGCCGTAAAGTTCGCTCGCGTGCATCGCGAGCCCTTCCAGCGCGTCCTGCAATCCACCGCGTTCCAGGTTCACCGGCGACAGTCCGCGCGCCAGTGCGCGCGTGCTCTCGATGGCGTTGTTCACCAGCCGCGTGATGCCTTCGATCTCGGGCAGGATCGGTGGATATTCCGTCGCGACCCGGCCGGCGAGACCGCGCATCATCAGCGCGACACCCGTCAGTTCCTGTCCGAGACCATCGTGCAGATCGTTGCCGATGCGGTACTGCTCGCGGTTCGCCGCTTCCAGCATCGCGCGCTCCAGCAGCTTGCGCTCGGTCACGTCCTGCACGACCAGCAGGCTGTGATTGCGCCCGGCAATCTCGAAGCCCGACAGCACGCCTGCGGCCGAGAAGTGCCGGCCGTCGCGCCGTTTCGCGTCGAACTCCACCGCCATCGACCCCGTCCCCGCCAGCGCCAGCATCTGCCAGCGTTCGCGCTGGCCCACCGGCCAGCCGGCGAGCGAATTCATTTCGCGGCCGCGCAGTTCGTCGCGGCCGTAACCGAACATGGCATCGAACGCCGGGTTGGTCAGACCCACGACACCGTGCTCGTCGATCACCGCCACACCTTCGAGCATCGACTCGATCATGCGGGCCTGCGTGGCAATGGCCCGCGCGGCCTTCACCTGTTCGGTGCGCTCCGTGGCGTTCAGCGTCAGGCCGATCAGGGCGTCGTCGCTGCGCAGGGCGCTGATGCGCACGTCGTAGTAGCGCATCTCGCCGTCGGTCTCCGCCTCGCCGCAGTAGGCATCGTCGTTGCCCGTCGCCAGGCAGCGATGCATCGCACCGAGCGCCCGTTCGCGCACGTGCTCCGGCAGGTACTCCGTGACGTGCCTGCCTTCCATGCCTTCGGCCGTGAACCCGCCGGTGCCGCGGCTCGCGAAGTGCGTGATCAGATCGCAATCCACCACGACCACCAGCGCCGACAGCGGCGTCAGCACCGGGCGCATGGCGCGGGCGGCATCCCGCAGCCGCAGCAGGGCGTCGCCCGGACCGTCGGTGCGTGTCTTTCCCGTAGCTGCTGAGACGCTTGCCGTCACCGTCATCTCGACCGGAATCCAACGAACGCAGGCGCCCGTGCCGCGCCATCGCAGCAGGACCCCTGATGTAATCAACCCAAGCCGGCACAGCCACTTAGGCTGCATTCGACCGGCGCAAATGGTGTTGCAGCGGAGGATTAGGGGATATCAGCCAATCCCCTAATGTCTGGGGTGGCACGACCGTCTTTGCGAAAAAGCACGAAGGGTTCTCGAAAATGGGAGGCGGGCAGCTTCGGAAAGATTTTCTTGTTTATTCGCCAGTAACCACGGGATTTCCGTGGCTCTTCGTCAAGTTTCAGCTATTCACCGCGATTCGCCACCCACTGCGTGGCATAGCGGATCAGTTCGCCGGTCGAGCGCAGATTGAGCTTTTCCCGCATGTGCCTGCGATGGGCGTCGACGGTCTTCATCGACAGGTTGAGCTGCTGGGAAATCTCGCGGGTGCTGATGCCCGCGCCGATCAGCTTGAACACCTCCAGCTCGCGGTCGGTGAGGGCCGAGACGGGATCTTCGTCCGCGCCCGGCACCCTTCCGCGGGCCACCTGGCTCAGCAGGCGTTCGCCCATCGCACTGCTGACGTGCTTCTGGCCCCGCGCCACCTTGCGCAGCGCGCCCAGGAAATCGGTCCCTGCGACGTTCTTCATGACATAACCGCTGACGCCCAGCCGCAGCAGCCGTTCGGCGTAGAGCGCCTCTTCCTGCATCGACAGCACCAGCACGCGCACGTCGGGATGGTTCTCGCGGATCCACTTCACCAGTTCGACGCCGTCATCGGCGCCGAGCGCGAGGTCCACCACGGCGACGTCGGGTTCGCTGCCATCGATGGACGTGCGCGCTTCGCCCGCCGACGATGCCTCGGCGATCAGTTCGAAGTCCGGCTGGCCGGCCAGCAGCTGCTTGAGCCCTTCGCGCACGAAGGGATGGTCGTCGACAATGGCTACTCTCGTCTGGTCCGTCATGGGCGCCCTGCCTGTGCTGTGTACGGCAACCAAAGCCGCCGCGCGGTGAATCGCGATTCTTCCAGCCCCGTTTTGTACGCCCCTGGCCCGTCATTGCGCCAGCCGGGAGCAATCCCCATTTTCCACGGTCTTCGCATAGTGCTAGCTTTGCCGATCAGCGGGTGTCCTGCCCCGCAAGACTGCGGAACAGCAGCGCCACGCATGAAAAAGGAACTCCCCGCCACCCTGCGCTTCGTCCTGCTCGAGGACAATGCCAACGACGCCGAACTGATCCAGCTGGAACTGGCGCGCAACGGCGTCCAGGTCGACTGGACGCATGTCGCATCGAAGCAGGCGTTTCTCGATGCCCTGCGGGACGACGCGAAGCCGCCCGACCTGATCCTGGCCGATTACACGCTGCCGGGATTCGACGGGCTGGCCGCCCTGAAGCTGGTGCTGGAATGGCGACCCGATGTGCCGTTCATTTTCGTCTCCGGCTCGCTCGGCGAGGAACGCGCGATCGAAGCCCTGAAGAGCGGCGCCACCGACTACGTGTTGAAGGACCGCCTGCAGCGACTGCCGGCCGTCGTGAACCGCGCACTGACCGAGGCGCGCGAACGTCGCGAACGGCGTCAGGCCGAAGTGGCCCTGGAAGAACAGCGGCTGCTGCTCGGCACGCTCATCGACAGCCTGCCGGAAATCGTCTACGCCGTGGACACGCAGAGCCGGCTGACCGTCGTCAATCGCGCGCTGCTCGACACGCTGCGCAAGAAGCGCGAAGCGGTGATCGGCCGGCGCCTGTCGGAAGTGTGGCCCGAGGAAACCATCGTCGAGATCGAAACGCAGGCCGAGAGCATTTTCCGCACCGGCCGCACGCTGACCGACCAGGAGCGCGCGTGGATCACGCCCGACGGCGCGGTGCGCTGGTTCACGTTCACGCAGGTGCCGCTGCGCGACCACAACACCGTGGTCGGGCTGGTCTGCACGGTGCGCGAGATCACCAACCAGAAGGCGCTCGAACAGGAAATTCTGGAGATCTCGAACCGCGAGCAGCGCCGCCTCGGCAGCGACCTGCACGACGGTCTCGGCCAGGAACTGACCGGCCTGTCGCTGCTGCTCAAGGGCCTGGAAATGCAGCTCGCGCGCGAGGCGCAGCAGTATTCGTCGCAGGTCACCAAGATCAGCGACCTGCTGGCGCATGCGATCCAGAGCACGCGCTCGCTGGCACGCGGTCTCGCGCCGGTGAATCTCGAACGCGGCGGCCTGCCGGAGGCGCTGAAGCATCTCGCCGTGCGCTGCACCGACCTGTACAGCCTCGAATGCAGTTTCACCAGCGGCGCGCAGAAACTGCCGGAGCTCGAAGAAGGCGCCGCGACGCATCTGTATCGCATCGCGCAGGAAGCCACGACCAACGCCGCGCGCTACGCCCGCGCCACCACCGTTGCCATCGACCTGCGCGCCACGGGCCGCAAGCTGCAGCTGTCCATCGCCGACAACGGCATCGGCCTGTCCGCCGGCCTCGCCCAGGGGCGCCCCGGCATGGGCCTGAAGATCATGGAATACCGCGCCCGCATGCTCGGCGGCACGATCAGCTTCGAAGAACCGGGTCAGGGAACGCGGATCGTGTTGTCCGCGCCGCTGCACCTGTTGCGCAGGGCGAAGGAAAGCAGCGGGAAGGACAAATTGCGGAGGGTGATCTGACCGGAGACAGGCTACGGGCTACAGGCGACAGGCAGACCAAGCCGCGGACGCCATGCATTCTGGCCTGTCGCCTGTAGCCTGTAGCCTGTAGCCTGTCGCCTGTAGCCTGTAGCCCGCCTACTTCTTCCTCACCACCGGCACCAACGTCTGCTCCCCCCCATTCCACACGTTGATGAACGATTCCATTTCGCTCGCCGGCATCGCCGGTGCAATGAATTCGCCCTGCAGCGCATCGCAGCCGGCCTGGTCGAGCATTTCGAAGACCGGTGAGGTTTCGACGCCTTCGGCACAGACGCTGAGCGAGAGGTTGTGGGCGAGGTCGATGATGGCGCGTACGACCGTCGCGGCGGCGCGGCCGGTGGGGATTTCGGAAATCAGCAGGCGGTCGATCTTCACTTCGCTGAACGGCATCTTGTAGAGCTGGGTCAGCGACGAGGTGCCGATGCCGAAGTCGTCGAGCGACAGGCCGACGCCGCGCACGCGCAGGCGCGTGAAGATGTCCATCACCAGATCCGGATCGTCGAGCGAGGCGGCTTCGGTGACTTCGAGCGTGAGCTGTTCGGCGGTCGCGTCGAATTCGCGCAGCAAGAGGCCGAGACGGTCGGGGAATTCCAGATCCTGCACCAGGCGCGGCGAGAGATTCACGGCGGCGCCGAGTTCCAGTCCGCGCGTGCGCCAGTGGCCGATCTGGCGGATCGCATCCGTCAGCACGAAATCGGTAACGCCGACGATCAGGCCCGAACGCTCCGCCAGCGGCAGGAATTCGCCCGGCGGCAGCAGGCCCAGCGTCGGATGCCGCCAGCGCACCAGCGCTTCGGCGGTTTTCACCTGCCAGTCATTGTTCGTGCGCACCACTTTCGGCTGGTAGTGCACGACGAGTTCGTGTTCTTCGATCGCGCGCTGCAGGTCCGCGACGGTGATGCGTTCGGTCGGTTCGAGATGCCGCGACAGCAGCGATTCGATCTCTTCGATCATCGCCGGCTTCTGCAGCGTGCCGAGCATCTTGAGGCCAAGCTGGTCGCCGAGCTGGCGTGCGCTGACCAGCACGCGCTGATCCATGCCGCTCGCCAGCAGGATGCCGGCCGTCGTGCCGATGCGGCCGAGATAGCGCAGCGCCTCGACGCCGTCCATGCCGGGCATCTGCAGATCGAGCAGGATCAGGGCGGGCTGGCGCGATGCGAGCTGCTCGCGGAACCCTTCCTCGGTGCTCGCCGTGATCACATCGCAACCGACGCCGGCGCCGACCTGCTCGATCAGGTCGAGGAAATCGACTTCGTCATCGACGGCCAGCAACAGATTGCGTTCATGCCGGGGCACTACTCTTCTCCTCTTTCTCATCGAGTATGGCGCGCACGTAGCGCGCGAGGTCCTCGACGCGATACGGCTTCGTCAGCAGCTGCAGGGATCCATCGAGCATCTGCCGGCTCAGAATCGAACTCTCGCTGAAGGCCGACGTCATCAGCACCTTCAGATCGGGACGCCGTTCACGCAATTTCTCCACCAGCAGCGGCCCCGGCAATCCCCCGGGCAGCATGACGTCGGAGAACACCAGCGCGATGTCGGTGTGTTGCATGAACCTGTCCAGCGCCTGGTAGCCGTTGCCGGCCTCCAGGACACGGTAGCCGAGGCTACTCAGGATATCGACCGCCGTCGTCCGGACTTCAGGGTTATCTTCGACAACGAGAATCGTTTCCCATCCCGGCGACAGTTCGCCGGCCGGGGCGGCCTCCCGCGGCGCCGCAACGCTCTGGCCGGGGGCGCGGGGCAGGTACAGTTGCACCGTCGTGCCCTTGCCCACCGTGCTGTCGACGCGCAGTTCGCCGCCGGACTGGCGCACGAAGCCGTACACCATCGGCAGGCCCAGGCCGCTGCCCTTGCCGACGTCCTTGGTGGTGAAAAACGGCTCGAAGGCGCGCTTCAGCGTATCGGGCGCCATGCCGGTGCCGGTGTCGACCACTTCGAGCACCGCGTAGTCGCCCGGCTTCACCTTCATTTCGCGGGCGCCGCCGGCCTCGATGGCCGCGCCGGTCACCGTTTCGTTGTGCGTCCGGATGATGATCGCGCCGCCGCCGGGCATGGCGTCGCGCGCATTGATGACCAGATTCAGCACCGCGTTCTCGAGCTGGCCGGGATCGATCTTCACCGGCCACACCGTGGGCGCCGTGACGAGACGGATTTCGATGTCGCCGGTCATCGAGCGGCGCAGCAGTTCGTACATGCCGCCGATCAGCGTGCCGAGATCGACGACGCGCGGTTCGAGCACCTGCTGACGCGCGAAGGCGAGCAGCCGGCGGGTCAGATCCGCGCCGCGTATGGCCGCCTTCATCGACGTCTCCGCCTGCCGCAGCAGGCGCGGCTGTTCGCGCAGGCCGCGCGCCAGCAGCTGCATGTTGCCGATGATGACGGCGAGCAGGTTGTTGAAGTCGTGCGCGATGCCGCCGGTCAGGCGGCCGACGGCCTCCATCTTCTGGCTCTGGCGCAGTTCCGCTTCGAGCTGCTTTTTCTCGGTGACGTCGCGCGCCGCCACGAAGCAGCCGAGCACCTGCCCCGCCTCGTCGAAATGCGGCAGGAAGATGCCTTCCATGTCGACGGGCTGGCCGTTCTTGCCGCGCAGCTGGCCATGGGCCTCGACGGTGCGTCCGGTCAGGGCTTCGCGAAATCTCGCGCCGACCGCGTCGTAACGGCGCTCGCCGATGACGTCGCGCACGGCATGGCCGCGCGTCGAGGCGAGCGAACGACGGAAGAACTGCTGGAAGGGGCGGTTCGCGTAGACGAGTTTCTCGTCGTGATCGACGTAGGCGACGTACAGCGGCAGCGAGTCGAGAATCGTGCCGTAGAAATTCTGGCTGCGACCGAGTGCCGCCTCGGCTTCGATCTGCGCCGTGACGTCGCTGATCGATCCCGACAGCCGCAGCGGCCGGCCCGCCGCATCGCGCGCCGCCTGGCCGCGCATGCGACACCACAGCGCCGTGCCGCTGCGGGTCACGACGCGACAGCGCACGTCGAGCGGCGACTGGTTCTCCAGATGCCGGCGGATCTTGTGCAGCACCAGCGCGCGATCGTCCGGATGCAGCACGTTCTGGAAGGCACTGAACGTGTCCGGAAAATCCTCCTCGCCGTAGCCGACGATTTCGCGGAAACGATCGGCGTACCAGACATGGCCCGTGTGCAGGTTCCAGTCGTACAGGCCGTCCGACGTACCGCGCACCGCGCGTTCCCAGCGCTCCTGGACTTCGTCCGCGCGATCGGCGTCGACGCGCCGCGGCGAGATGTCCTGCAGCACGCCGATCATGCGCAGCGCATTGCCCTTGGCATCGCGCTGCACGACGTCGGCGCGGGCGCTGAACCACTTGCGCTTGCCCGAGGGCAGCGCGAGTTCGTATTCGCCCTCGAAGTGCGCGATCGAACCGCGGAAATGCTGCTCGAAGCGGTCGAGCACATCGAGGCGATCCAGCGGCAGCAGCAGCCGGTCGTGCAGCTCGCGACGCTGCAACAGTTCGGCCGGATCGATGCCGAGCGTGTGACGCCATTGATCGTTGTAGTAGACCTCGTCGCGCTCGACGTTCCATTCCCACATCGACAGCGCGCTGCCGTCCATCGCGACCTGCAGCCGCGCTTCGCTGGTGCGCAGCGATTCGCGCAGGCGCACGAGTCGCGACAGATCCTCGACGATGACGAGCAGATGCGTCGTCGCGAACGGCTGGAGCGAAATGCGCGCGGACAGCGTTGCCGCGTCGCCGGCTTCGATCTGCAGTTCGGTTGCATGCGCTTTCGCAGCGGCGATCGCCTCGCGCAGCTGCTGCACCCGGATCGCATCGTTGTGCTCGCCGAGCATGAACAGCGGGCTGCGTCCGCGGCAGGCCGCAGCGTCCCGCCCGGTCAGCGCGGCGAAGGCGGGATTGGCGTGAACGATGGTCCGCTCGAATCCGGCCGCATTCACCAGCAATGCGGCATGCGGCAGGGCATCGAGCGTCGCGATGCAACCCGGCAGCGAATCGACCGCCGTCATGCCCACGCCACCTCGTCGAGGTGCACGCACCTCGGGGAATGGATGAATGACATAGGCCGGCGAGTCCACATAAGGACGTGCAGCATGGCGGGAATCCGCGGAAAAAACTGTGGACTGGCGCTGCCCGGGAACGAATTGCGGGAATGGCCGAATGCGCGGCGTCCGCAGAAAGGGAGACCGGCTTCACAAGTCGTCGCTCTTCCTGTGGGGCCGGCTTTAGCCGGCCTCTTGGGAGTCAGGCTGAAGCCTGACCTACAGGAAGAACAGCAGGGGTGAAAGCTAGAGACGGTAGGCCCGCTTCGGCAGGCGATAGGCGAGATCGACGACGACTTCGGCTGCGTCGTCCTCGTCGAGGCGATGTTCGGCGACGAGGCGCGACAACCACACGCAATCCATGCGGCGCGCGAGATCGTGACGCGCGGGAATCGACAGGAAGGCACGCGTGTCGTCGTTGAAACCGACGGTGTTGTAGAAGCCCGCGGTTTCGGTGGTGTACTCGCGGAAGCGCAGCATGCCTTCGGGACTGTCATGGAACCACCAGGCCGGGCCGAGTTTCAGCACCGGGTAGTGGCCGGCGAGCGGCGCCAGTTCGCGGCTGTAAGTGGTTTCATCGAGCGTGAACAGGATGACCGTGAGCTGCGGCTCGTTGCCGTAGCGATCGAGCAGCGGCTTGAGCGCACGCACGTACTCGGTGGGATGCGGCACGTCCGCGCCTTTGTCCCGGCCGAACGTATCGAACACCCAGCGGTTGTGATTGCGGAAGGCGCCGGGATGGATCTGCATCACGAGGCCATCGTCGAGGCTCATGCGCGCCATCTCGACCAGCATGGCCGCGCGGAACAGCTCGGCGTCGGCGGCGCTGAAATTGCCGGTGGTCACGCGCATGAACAGCCGTTCGGCTTCGCTCGTCGACAGATCGGCCGTCGCCGCCGTGATGTGGCCGTGATCGGTCGACGTGGCCCCGGCCGCCGCGAAATCCGCGCGACGCCTGCGATGCGCCTCGAGATAGCCATTCCACGAATACGTGTCTTCGCCCGTGATTTCGCCGAAGCGATCGAGCGCATGGCGAAACGACTCGTGTTCGGGATCGATCACCGCATCCGGGCGATAGGCCGTGATCACGCGACCGCGCCAGCCGCTGCGCGCGATTTCGTGATGATGTTCGAGCGTGTCGACCGGCGATTCGGTGGTCGCAATGACTTCGATGTTGAAGCGTTCGAACAGCGCGCGCGGCCGGAAGTCCGGCGTGGCGAGCTTCGCGCCGATCGCATCGAAGTAGTGATCGGCGGTCGACGCATCGAGGCGCCGGTCGAAGCCGAACACTTTGGCGAACACATAGTCGAGCCACAGCGCTGACGGCGTGCCGCGGAACAGATGCTGATTGCTCGCGAACAGTCGCCAGGCCGCGCGCGGGTCGGCCCGCGACGGACCTTCGCGGCTCGGCACACCCAGATCGGACAGCGCGATGCCCTGGCTGTAGAGCATCCGGTACAGGTAGTGATCCGGCGCGAGCAGCAGTTCGGTGGCGTTCGGGAAGGCCTCATTGCGCGAGAACCATTGCGGATCGGTATGGCCGTGCGGACTGAGGATCGGCAGGTCGCGCACGAGTCCATACAGGCGGCGTGCGATGGCACGCGCCGACGGGTCGGCCGGAAACAGCCGGTCCTCATGAAGTTGCAGTGGTCGGGTCATGGTTTGCTGCAGTGCGGGCGAATTACGCCGCATCGTCCCACCCGCATTTCAGGGTAATTTCGCGACCATGACCAGATCCATCCTGTGCTTCGGCGAAGTTCTGCTGCGACTGTCGGCACCCGGCAAGCAGTTGCTGCTGCAGACCGGCGGACTCGAAGCGCACGTCGGCGGGGCGGAAGCCAATGTCGCGGTGTCGCTGAGCCGGCTCGGTCATCGCACGGCCGTGGCCACGAGCCTGCCCGACAATGCGCTGGGCCAGGCCTGCATCGGCGAACTGCGCCGGCACGGCGTCGACACGTCCGCCGTGAAATTCGGCGACGGTCGCCTGGGCCTGTATTTCCTGACGCACGGCGCGGGGCAACGTCCGGCGGAAGTGCTCTACGACCGCGCGCAGTCCGCCTTCGCCATCGCGCCGGCGGACACGCACGACTGGAACGCGCTGCTGCAGGACACGCAGTGGCTGCACGTATCCGGCATCACCCCGGCCGTGAGTGCGGCCGGCGCGGACGCTGCGCTGCGCGCCATGCAGGCGGCGCGCGCCATGAACGTGAACGTGTCGTTCGACTGCAATTTCCGCGCGAAACTCTGGGGGGCGCGCGCGCCGCAGGCACCGGAGATTCTCGGCGAGCTGTGCCGGCACGCCGACCTGATCTTCGGCGACGACCGCGATCTCGCCTTCATACTGGGCTTCGATGCAGGCGATGTGTCCGCGATGGAAAAGCGCCGCAGGGCCGCGGCCGTCGCGTTCGAGACCTTCCGTTCGCTGCGCTGGATCGCCTACACCGAGCGCACGCGTCACAGCGTCGATTCGCAGCAGCTCGCCGGTACGTTGCACACAGCGAACGAAGTGTTCACCACGCGCCCCTATCCGCTGCAGGGCATCGTCGATCGCATCGGCGCGGGCGATGCATTCGCCGCGGGCATCCTGCACGGACTGATCCGCGGTATGACGCCACAGGCCACGGTCGATTTCGCCACCGCGGCGGGCTGCCTGAAACACACCGTCCCCGGCGACTTCAATCTGCTCGGCGCCGCCGACATCGAGCTGTTCCTTTCCGACGTGCAGACCGACGTACGACGCTGAAAAAATTCGTCCCGGGCGACGAGTTCGGGCCGCGCATCGCTGACGTATCATCGCGCCTCCCTTTCATCGAGTGGCGCGCATGCCCGCGCCGGTCCGGAGGCCTTCCATGTACGACTTCAGAAAATTCTTCATCGATGGCGCGTGGGTCGCGCCCGCCGGACGGCGCGAGCACCAGGTGATCAACCCGGCCACCGAGGAGCCGATCGGCACGGTCCTGCTCGGCACGGCCGACGACGTCGATGCAGCGGTGCGCGCCGCGCGCCGCGCCTTCGAAAGTTTTTCCCAAACCACGCGCGAGGAACGCATCGCCCTCCTCGAACGCATCGTCAAAGTTTTCCAATCGAAGATGCAGCGCATGGCGACCGCCATTTCCGATGAGATGGGCGCGCCGATGAAGCTGGCATTGAATGCCCAGGCCGGCAGCGGCGTGGGACATTTCGCGACCGCGCTGGCCGTGCTCAAGGACTTCGAGTTCGAAGAACAGCTCGGCAACACGCGCATCCGTCGCGAACCGATCGGCGTCTGCGGGCTGATCACGCCCTGGAACTGGCCGATCAACCAGATCGCCTGCAAGGTCGCGCCCGCGCTGGCAACGGGCTGCACCGTCGTGCTGAAGCCGAGCGAAGTCGCGCCGCTGAGCGCGCATGTCTTCGCCGAAATCATGGAAGAAGCCGGCGTGCCGAAGGGCGTGTTCAACCTGGTCGACGGCGATGGCCCGGGCGTGGGCGAGGCGATCTCGCGTCATCCCGACATCGACATGGTGTCGTTCACCGGCTCGACCCGCGCCGGCGTGCTCGTGGCCAAGGCCGCCGCCGATACGGTGAAGCGCGTGTCGCAGGAACTCGGCGGCAAGTCCGCCAACATCATTCTCGACGATGCGGATCTCAATGCGGCGGTGAAGACGGGCGTCATCTCGATGATGTCGAACACCGGCCAGTCGTGTAACGCGCCGTCGCGCATGCTGGTGCCGGCGAAGCTGTACGACGAAGCCGTGCAGATCGCGAAGGCCGTCGCCGAGAAATCGCGCGTCGGCGATCCGAAGGCCGAAGGCATCACGATGGGCCCGGTCTCCAACCGCACGCAGTTCGAGAAAATCCAGGGCCTGCTGAAGAAGGGCATCGAGGAAGGCGCCACCGTCGTCATCGGCGGACCGGGCCGCCCCGACGGCCTGGACAAGGGCTACTTCATCAAGCCCACCGTGTTCGCGAACGTGAACAACGGCATGACCATCGCGCGCGAAGAAATCTTCGGGCCGGTGCTGTGCATGATTCCGTACCAGACTGAAGAAGAAGCGATCCGCATCGCCAACGACACGGTGTACGGGCTGTCCGGTTACGTGTACTCCGGGAATATCGAGAACGCGCGGCGGGTGGGCAATCGCCTGCGCACCGGCATGGTCCACCTCAACGGCGCCGCCACCGACGTCAACGCGCCGTTCGGCGGCTACCGGCAGTCGGGCAACGGACGCGAGTGGGGACGCGAGGGATTCAAGGAGTTTCTGGAGACGAAGGCAGTGATGGGGTACGGCAACGCGTAGAACGGCGACAGGCTACGGGCGACAGGCGACGGCCAGATGAATCGTCAGGTTCTTGCTGTCGCCTGTAGCCTGTAGCCTGTAGCCCGTAGCCTGTAGCCTGTAGCCCGTAGCCTGTCGCCTGTCGCCCTACCTCACCGGCCCCGCCTCCGGGTCAGGCGCCGGCGGCGCGCTCGTCATGCGATCGTAGATGCGATGCACCTTGATGCCTGACAGCAGCGTGTCGCCGCCCCACTTGATCTCCGATTCGAGCTGGTCGGTTTTCGGCAGCCAGCGATACCTCTCGGTGACGCGCGGGCCCTTGCGCGCCTTGCGATCGATCACGAACCACTGACCGTCCCAGCCGATGCTCGAATCGGCGAGTTCGCCCTGCGGCATCGACACCTGGCTCTGGCTGCCGGCCTCGAAACGTCGCGTGTCGAGCTGCGAGCGGATGTCGATCGTCGCGCCCGCCTGCGTGATGACCAGGGTGTCGGAAATATTGAGCATGCGGCGCAGGTTGTCGTTGGGACGCGGCTTGCGCTTCTGCGACGGATCGGGCGG
Organism: uncultured Steroidobacter sp.; assembly: GCA_937864115.1. GTDB lineage: Bacteria > Pseudomonadota > Gammaproteobacteria > Steroidobacterales > Steroidobacteraceae > Steroidobacter. The sequence goes on from CALMII010000028.1 coordinate 275,053, forward strand.
CGGCGCCTTCCGCGCGTCGTCTTCCGGCGGCGGCAGCGGCATGCCCAGCGGCGGAATACCGAGCGGATCCGTGCGGCGCGCGTCGCGCATCCAGCGTTCATGCTGCGTGCGCAGTTCGTCGAGCCGTTCCTGCAACAGCGCTTCGGCGTCGTCGCTCCTGGCCGCATTGATCTGCCAGTTGCCGCTCAGATCGACGCCTTTGGGCGCGGCGGCGCCGTAGGCCGCGAAGGTCGTCTGCGAAAAGCACAGCAGCAGCGCGCCGACGCTCGCGGCGATGCCCGGCGAAAATCGAGAATGGATCAAGCGCGCTCCGGTGATTCGTGTGGCCCCGCTCATGCGTGGGACCCATCAGAACCGAATCGGTTCGAGCGCGCAACGCTCAGGCGGCGCCGGGCTCAGGCGGATCCGGGCTCAGCCGGCGCCGGCCGGCGCCGTTCCTGCCGGCAGGTCGAATTCGCCCTTGGTCGAGAAGCGGTTGGTGCCGAACGTCGAGCCGCTCAGCTTGCCCTTCATTTCGTACTGGATCTTGCGCGTGCCATCGCCCTGCATGATCCCGATGGCCTGACGGATCATCCGGAAGGCCGAGATCGTGACCGGCACGCTGATCACCGTTTCGCCGAACCGCGGCACCGTGCCGCCTTCGGGACTCACGCCGCTCGCGAAGCTCTTGCCCTGCACGTCCATTTCCAGCGAGACGCCGTTGTAGGTGATGGCGGCATCGTTCGGATTCTGCACGCGCAGTTTCACCGTCATGCGCAATTCCATGCCCTGCCCCTGCAGCGGCTCGATGCCGGCGACCGTGACCTGCAGGGGATCGCGACCGGGCATGCTGGCGCAGGCGCCGAGCGCGAGAAGCAGCAGGACGAGCAGCGATCGATACAGTGCGGGCATGAGCATTCTCCGGATCGGCCACGAGCTGGCACATTCTGAGCACCTACCGAGGTTTCACGATCAGGACATTCCGGTGTCGTGACGCCCGCGGTGCGACGTCGAGCGCTGCAACGACAGATGTCCTGCACGACGCTGATGAAGCGACAGGAGGCTCACCATGCTGCGCTATAGCATCGCCGACGAAATGCTCTACGGTACCGTGGCCGGAAAAAGCTTCTCGATGAAGGCTTGCTCCGGAGGTGGACGGGGCAGCTCCGCCGGGCTGCAGCGCAAGGACGTTGCACACTGGAACTCGCAGAAAAAAGCTCCGGCCGCCTTCGACGAAGCGAACCGCGGCGGCCCACTGCCGGCGGGGCACTACCTGGCCGTCTACATCGGTCCGTACAAGACCTTCGGGGAATGCGCGCGGCTCGACCAGACGCTGACATCCATGCTCTACAGCGATCTGTCATCCGCCGCGGGCGTCAGCGTCACCGAGCGCGACGGCTTCCTCATCCATGGCGAGGGTCCCAAAGGCAGCGATGGCTGCATCGTGCCGGCAAGCAAGGTCGCGTTGAAGAAACTGCTGAGTGCGCTGAAGGCCGCCAATCGCCCGGTACTGCTCGAGGTTCACACCGAAGGCGTAAACGTCGACCGGCTGAGAGACACGGGGAATATCGCCTAGGCTCCGCACTGCAGTTCGATCTTCGCATCGATGCAGAGCCCCCTCCCTGACCCTCCCCCGCTGCGCGGAGGAGGGAAGAACGACGAACTCAGTCGCGTTGCGCCGTTCGCGCGTCCGCCGGCGCCGGCGCATCCTTCACCAGCCGGAAGCCGACATGGCTCATCGGATTCATCGGATCGTTGCCGCGGCGCGCGCTCGGCCGGTAGCTCAGGCAGTAGTCGACGTTGCACAGGAACGAACCGCCGCGGATCACGCGGCGCGGCGCGCCGGGAATGCCGAGCGAATCGTCGGGATCCCAGGAATCGCTCGGGCCGGTGGGATTGTCGATCACGTTGCTGCCGTACTGCTGCAGTTCGCGATCGAAGAAATCGGCGCGATACCAGTCGGAGGCCCACTGCCACGCATTGCCCGTCATGTCGACGAGGCCGTAGCCGTTCGGCGGGAACGTGCCGACGCGCATCGTGCCGGTCGCGCCGCCGGCTTTCGGATTCACCACCGGAAAGCGGCCCTGGCGCGACACGTCCCAGATGTTCGCCATCGATTCGCCGTTCGGCTTGAATTCCTCGCCCCAGGTGTAGGTGGCCTGTTCGAGTCCGCCGCGCGCCGCGAACTCCCACTCGGCCTCGGTCGGCAGACGCTTGCCGGCCCACTTCGCGTACGCGAGGACGTCTTCGTAGCTGACCTGCACGACGGGATGATCGTCCTTGCCGTCGATGTTGCTGTCGGGGCCGCGCGGATGCTGCCAGTTCGCGCCGGGAACGTAGCGCCACCACTGCGCCACGTTGCCGTAGTCGACCGGCGCATCGGTGCCGACGAACACCATCGCGCCCGCCACCATCGCCTCGTCCGGCGGTTGCGGCGTATCCGGCGGCAGCTGCACCTTGAGATCCTCCCAGCGCGGTTTGCGTTCCGCGGTCGTCACGTAGTTCGTGGCTGCGACGAACTCGCGGAACTGCGCGTTGGTGACGTGCGTGCGATCCATCCAGAAACCGTTCACGCGCACCCGGTGCGTCGGCCGTTCGTTGCGCTGGGCGAGCCGGTGATCGCTGCCCATCAGGAACTCGCCGCCGGGAATCCAGGCCATGTCCTGCGGTCCCGTGACGCCATCGCCGAGGATGGCGTCCGGCTTCGCGACCACGGCCGGCGCCGCGACAGCGGGTTGGGAATCTTTCTGCAGCCACGCGGCCGCGGCGAATCCCACGCCGCCGCCGATCGCGGCGATCGAGATCAGGATGACGGGCAGCGAAGTCCGCGACGCGGGTGTATCGGTCCGAGGTTGTTTGCTCATGGCGCGATGGTTGTCGGATCGGCGGTGGCGGGCGCTAGGTAATTTCCGCAGTCGCGTCCTCTTCCGCACCGGCGACCGGCACGGTGAAGGAGAACGTCGCGCCTGCATCGGCATTGTTCGCCGCCCAGATGCGCCCGTCGTGCGCGGCAATGATGGTGCGGGCGATCGACAGGCCGAGCCCCATGCCGCGCTGGTTGGTGGTGAAGAACGATTCGAACAGCAGCGGCATGCGCTCGGCGGGAATGCCGCAGCCGCAGTCGCGCACGGACACTTCGACACCCAGCGTCTCGTGGCGGCGCGTGCTCACGGTCACCTGCCGGTCCGCCTCGGGCACGTCGGTCTCCGCGTCCATGGCGTTCACGATCAGGTTGACCAGCACCTGCTGCAACTGGGTGGCATCGCCCAGCACCGGCGGCAGGTCGGCGGCGAGTTCCTCGTGCAGGCGCACGCGGCGACGTTCGAGATCGCCCGCCAGCAACCGGCACACCTCGCGCACCGCGGTATTGACGTCCAGCGCGCTGCGCTGCATCGGCTGGTTGCGCACGAAGGCGCGGATGGAACGGATCGTGTCGTCGGCGCGCAGATCGTACTGGCGGATCGAGCCCATGATCCCGATCAGCTCGTCGATGGGCGGATCGGGCCGCTGCAGCAGATTGCGCGCGGCATCGGCGCTCAGCAGGATCGCGCTCAGCGGCTGGCGGATCTCGTGCGCGATCATCGCCGTCAGTTCGCCCATGACGGCGAGGCGCTGCGCGTGGGCGAGCGCACGCGTCGCCTCCGCGGCGCGACGGCGATCCGTGACGTCCGTGACTGCACCGATGAAGCCGAGAAATTCGCCGTCCGGCGCGTAGCGCGGCACGCCCGTCGTATGCACCCAGCGATACTCGCCGTCGTGGCGGCGGTGCCGGTACTCGGCATCGAAGCGCTGACGCAGCCGGAATGAAGTATCGAAGAGTTCGCGCAGGCGCGGCCGATCGTCCGGATGCACGCGCTCGCCCCAGCGTTCGTGACGCGAGTCGTCGGGCGAACGGCCGCTGAAGGCCAGCCAGCCCTCGTTGCTGAATTCGTTGCGTTGACCCGCGTCGACCTGCCAGATCATCACCGGCGCGGCATTCGCGATGGAGCGGAAGCGTTCCTCGCTCTCGCGCAACGAACGTTCCGTGTGCCAGCGCTGTTCGACGACCACGGCGACGAGATACAGCGGTGCGGCGCGCAGCAGCAGATAGTTCTGCAGCGCATGAGCCGTATCGGTCGGCGACAGGTCCGCGAACGGACCGCGGTAGGCGAGCGCCGCCTGGATCATCATCACCGCGAGCACCGTGATGGAACCGGAAGCGCCGAACATCCCGAAGCGCAACGCGGCCCACACCAGGAACGGGATCGGCAGATAGAAGCGCGTCTGCTGCAGTTCGATCGAGCCTTCGCCGGTGTTCGCCGCAACGTACGAAGTAATGAGAAGACCCGTCAGCAGCAGGCCGGCTTCGATGAGACGCCGCGTGTCGAGCAGCAGCGTTCGCAGATCCGAACCGAAGACCCAGTAACAGATCGCGGGCGTGACGATCAGATGCGCGAGCGCATTGCCCATGAACCACTGGTCCCACGAAATCCAGAACGGGTCGCCGAGCAGATGCCGCGCGCCGGCACCCGCGACTGCGCCGAGCGCCGGAACGAGCAGCACGGCATGGAGCACGAACCAGGCGAAGCGCGGCACCGAGTCGAGCCGCAGCGGCGTGCCGACGAAACGCCGCAGCAGCACGGCGGCCAGCACGCATTTGGCCGAATCGATGACGAAGGTCGCCAGCAGGAACCACAGGGGAATGTCGTGCGCGACTTCCGAAAACACGCGGATCGGCAGCGCCGCCATCACGTACCAGCCCCATTGGCGCGGCGGCGTCATCAGCAGGGCACACAGCAGCACGGAATCGGGGAACCAGAACGGCGATGCCGACGCCTGGCTGAACGACATGCCGTAGCGGTAGGCGACGTAGAACGCCGCCAGGAACACGGCGAACGACAGCCCGACGTGGAGCGTCTGCGCACGCACTGCCGATGCCGGCTGATCCACGGAGACTCCCATGACCGTTGCGCCTGTGTTCGCCGTGCGGCGACGCATGAGTTGTCGGGGCGCGGGCGATTATGCCTCTTCCCTTCTCCCTGTAGGTCAGGCTTCAGCCTGACTCCGAAAAGGCCGGCTAAAGCCGGCCCCACAGCCAGAGATCGAGAGAGACAGCTACGACCCCGGCGGCGCAGCCCCCGCCGCGCCGCGCTTCTTCGCCGTCACCTGGATTTCGATCTTCATGCGCGGATCGGCGAGACCCGCCGCAATCATCATCGCCGCCGGACGCACCTCGCCGAAGTACCGGCGCAGCACCGGCCAGCACTGCTCGAACTCGCTCGCCACCGGCACGACGTAAATCACGCGCACCACGTCGGCGAGCGTCGACCCTGCCTGCGCCAGCGCCTGCTCGATGTTCTTCAGGCATTGCTCCGTCTGCTCGACGATGCCGTCCCGGATCGTCATGGTCGTGTAATCGAAGCCGGTCGTGCCCGAAACGAACACCCAGCCGTCGTCGACGACGGCGCGCGAATAACCGATGTCGCGCTCGAAGGTGGAGCCGGAGCTGATGAGTTGGCGCATGGGCGAGACCGCGGCGGATGGGACGGTCGCAGGATAGTCGACCGCGAGCGGGACCGGGCACTGCTCGTCGCACAAGCCGGGCGCCTCATTGTCGGCAACTACGGTATCGGCATCCGCCGGACGCTCAAGCACAATGGCCGCATGGGACACTCTGGCGTGCGCGCTATTGCGTGGGGATGGGTCATGGCGGCCGTCGGCTGCGTCGGCGCCTGCAGCAAGCAGGATCCGGGACAGCAGATGCAGGCCGTCGAGGTCAAGGCGATCGCGGTCGCGCCCGCCGAAGCACAGCTCTACGTAGACAAGGTCGGCGAAGTCCGCGGCTCGCAGGAAGTCGACCTGCGCGCACGGGTCGGCGGCGTGCTCATCAGGAAACATTTCCAGGACGGCTCGCTGGTGCAGGAAAACGAGCCGCTGTTCTCCATCGATCCGCGCGAATACCGCGCGCAGCTGGCGAATGCGCAGGCGCAGCTCGCCTCCGCCGAAGCCAATCTCGCCAAGGCGCAGCAGGATGTCGACCGCTATGCGCCGCTGCTGGCCGAGAACGCCATCAGCCGCCAGGTCTATGACTCGGCCGTGGCCGCGGCCAAGCAGGCGCAGGCGCAGGTCAATGCTTCGCGCGCCTCGATCGAGCAGGCGCAGCTCGGCGTGGATTTCTCAACCGTAAGGGCGCCGTTCACCGGACGGGTCGGCGACGCCAAGGTGTTCGAGGGCGCATTGATCACCGCGGGCGTCACGGAACTCGTCTCGCTGTACCGCGACGATCCCGCCTGGGTGTACTTCAATGTGAGCGAGTCCGAGCTGCTGGACTATCAACGGCGCTTCAACGGCGAACCGAATCCGGATTCGTCCATGCGCACGGTGCGCCTGCAGCTCAGCGACGGCACGATCTATCCCGAGTCCGGCAAGATCACGTACATCGCGAGCGCGCTGGATGCGACCACCGGCACGTTCGCGCTGCGCGCGGAGTTTCCCAACCCGAAGCACTACCTGATCCCCGGCCTGTTCGCGCGCATCCGCATCATGGCGGACGACCTGCACGACTCCATCGTCCTGCCGGATCGCGCCGTGCAGCAGCAGCTCGGCCGCTACTTCGTCATCGTCGTGGGCGCAGACGACAAGGCCGAAATGCGCGCCATCCAGCTGGGTCCGCGGCTCGGCAATCAGTGGGTCATCACCGACGGCCTCAAGGCGGGCGATCGCGTCGTGGTCGAAGGCATCCTCAAGGCGCGGCCCGGCGCACCGCTGAAAGTCACGCTGATCACGGCCGCGGAACTGAACGCGCCGCCCGCCGCCACGTGACCTGACGGAACCGGTCCATGGCGCGCTTCTTCATCGATCGTCCCGTCTTCGCCATCGTCATCTCGCTGTTCCTGCTGCTGGTGGGAACGCTGTCGCTGTTCTCGCTGCCGGTGGGCGAGTTCCCGGAGATCGCGCTGCCGACGGTGCAGGTGCGCGCCGCGTATGTGGGCGCGAGTTCCGATGTGGTCGAAGCCTCGGTCACTGCGCCGCTCGATCGCCAGATCAACGGCGTCACCGACATGCTCTACATCAACGGCGTGAGCGGCGACGATGGCAGCGCCTCGCTCACGGTGACGTTCGCGCTGGAACGCGATCCGGACATCGCCGCGGTGGAAGTGCAGAACCGCGTCTCGCAGGCCACCGCCACCCTGCCCTCGGAGGTCAACAACGCCGGCGTCACGGTGCGCAAACAGTCGCCCGACACGCTGATGTTCCTCGCGCTGCACGCCACCGACGACACGCTCGATTCGCTGTTCGTCAACAACTACGCCTATGTCTACATCGTCGATCCGCTGAAGCGCGTGAAAGGCATCGGCGACGTGCAGGTGTTCGGCTCCGAATACGGCATGCGCATCTGGCTGCGTCCCGACCGGCTCGCCAGCCTGCGTCTCACCGCCAGCGACGTGGCGCGCGCCATCCAGGAACAGAACGTCCAGGCGCCGGCCGGCCAGGTCGGCCAGCCGCCGGCGGATGCGAACCAGAGTTTCCAGTATTCGCTGCGCGTGCGCGGCCGGCTGGTGGACCCTGAGGAATTCGCCGACATCATCGTCGGCTCGCGGCCGGACGGTTCCTTCATCCGCGTGCGCGACGTCGGCCGTGTCGAACTCGGCGGCAGGGACTACAACTACCGCACGCGCTACGAAGGCATGCCGGCGGCGATGATGGCCATCTCGCTCGCGCCCGGCGCGAATGCGATGGAAACGGCGAAGCTGATCAAGGAGCAGCTGGCGACGCTGAAGCTGGCGTTCCCCGCCGGACTCGACTACCGGATCATGTACGACAGCTCGGACTTCGTGACCGCCTCCATCAACGAAGTCGTGCACACGTTCATCGAGGCACTGATCCTGGTGCTGATCGTCGTGTACCTGTTCCTGCAGAGCTGGCGCGCGACATTGATTCCGATGCTGGCCGTGCCGGTGTCGCTGGTCGCGACCTTCGCCGCATATCAGTTGCTCGGCTTCTCGATCAATACGCTATCGCTGTTCGGCCTGGTGCTGGCCATCGGCATCGTGGTCGACGATGCCATCGTCGTGGTCGAGGCCGTCGAACAGAACATGCACGCGCACAAGCTGTCGCCGCGCGACGCGACGCGCAAAGCGATGGACGAAGTGCAGGGACCGGTGATCGCCATTGCGCTGGTGCTGTCGGCCGTGTTCGTGCCGATGGCCTTCATTCCCGGCGTGACCGGGCTGCTGTACAAGCAGTTCGCGCTGACGGTTGCGGTGTCGACGCTGTTCTCGGCCGTGGTAGCGCTGACGCTGACGCCGGCGCTGTGCGCGATGCTGCTGAAGCCGCAGCCCGAACACGCGGGCGATGCGCCGCCGCGCGGTCCGCTGCGCCGCTTCTTCCATGGTTTCAATCATCGCTTCGACCGCCTCAATCACGGCTATGGGCGCGCGGCGCGTCTGGGCGCGCGCCGCGTGTCGATTGCAGTGACGCTGCTGGTCGTGGTGGTCCTGGGTGTCGCCGGCATGCTGCAGATCACGCCGACGGGATTCGTGCCCGACGAGGACAAGGGCGCGGTGTTCATGCAGGTGATCCTGCCGGACGCCGCCGCGCAGCAGCGCACGCTGCGCGTGCTCTCCGACATCGAAGCGATTGCGCGGGCGCAACCCGGTGTCGATGCGGTCGCCGCCGTCGCCGGCCTCGACATGATCTCGGGCACTGCGGCATCGAACTGCGCGCTGGTGATCGTCAAGCTCAAGCCGTGGGATGAACGCACCGCGAAGAATGTCAGCGCGCCGGCGATTCTCGGCGCGCTGTCGCAGAAGACGCAGCACATTCCGGAAGCCTTCGTCTTCGCCTTCAATCCGCCGGCGCTGCCGGGCTTCGGCGCGGTGTCCGGTTTCTCGGCGATGCTCGAAGCACGCGGCAACCAGACGGCGCAGGAACTGGCGCAGACCGCGCAGCAGCTCATCGGCGCACTCTCGCAGGATCCGGCGATCGGCCGCATCACCACGACGTTCTCGGCCAATACACCGAACTATCAGCTCGCCGTCGATCGCGAAAAGGTCAAGAAGCTCGGCGTGCCGGTCAGCGATGTGTTCACGACCTTCCAGACGTTCATGGGCGGTTATCAGGTGAACGAGTTCACGGCCTTCGGCCGCAACTACAAGGTCACGATCCAGGCCGACACCGAGTTCCGCCGCGAAGTGCGCGACATCGCGCAACTGTTCGTACGCAACGCGCAGGGCGACATGGTGCCGCTCGATGCCGTGACGTCCTACACGCCGTCCACCGGCTCGCGCTTCCTGCAGCGTTACAACCTGTATCGCACCGCTGCGCTGAGCGGCGCACCGGCGACGGGCGCGAGTTCCGGCCAGGCGATGGCCGCCGTCGAACGCATTGCCGCGGCGACGCTGCCCGCCGATTACGCGATCGAATGGACCGGTCAGAGCCTGCAGGAAAAACTGGCCGGCAACACCGCGACGCTGGTGATGGGACTGTCGCTGGTCGTGGTGTTCCTGTTCCTCGCCGCGCTGTATGAAAGCTGGACCGTGCCGTTCGCGGTGCTGATGGCGACGCCGTTCGGATTCCTTGGCGCGCTGCTGGCACTCAAGCTCACCGGCGTGGCGTTCAATGTGTACGGCCAGATCGGACTGGTCACGCTCATCGGCCTGTCGGCGAAGAATGCGATCCTGATCGTCGAGTTTGCGAAGCTGAATCGCGAGGCCGGCAAGCCGCTGATCGAATCGGCACTCGAAGCGGCGCGGCTGCGCCTGCGACCGATCCTCATGACCTCGTTCGCGTTCATTCTCGGTGTGGTGCCGCTGGTGCTGGCGTCGGGTGCTGGCGCGTCGTCGAAGCATTCGGTGGGCATTGCGGTGTTCGGCGGCATGATCCTGGCGACGCTGCTCACGACGCTGGCGGTGCCGGCGTTTTATGTGTTGATCCAGGGGCTGTCGGAGAAGCTCGGCGGCGGACCGCCGCAACCAGCACCGGCACCGGAAGGTGCGGCATGAAGCTCCGGAGAAGACCCCCTCCCTGCCCTCCCCCGCAAGCGGAGGAGGGGAAGAAATTGCCTGCCTCCGTTCCGATCCCCTCCTCCGCTTGCGGGGGAGGGTTAGGGTGGGGGCTTCTTGTGCTGACGACCGCATTGCTGCTCTCCGCCTGCGCCATCGGCCCCGACTACGAACGCCCCGAATCCGTAACACCGCCTGCCGACTATCGCGGCATCGCCGCGGTGCAAACGGAAAAATCCGTGGCCGACACCGCCTGGGCACAGATGTTCGGCGACCCCGAACTCGTTGCCGTGATCCAGCAGGCGCTCACCACCAATCTCGATCTGCTGAGCGCGGTGGCGCGCGTCGAAGAATTCCGCGCGCGCCAGCACCTGGCGCGCTCCGCCTTCGGACCGCAGCTCGGCGCAAACATCTCCACCAGCCCCAATCCGCAGAGCCGGGAGGACGCCAGCTACAGCGGCGGCCTGTCGCTCACCTGGGAACTCGATCTGTTCGGCAAGCTGCGACGCTCCAACGAAGCGGCACGCGCGCAGCTCATGGCCTCGGAAGACAATGCGCGCGCCGTCATGAGTGCGCTGGTCGCGTCGGTGGCGACCACGTGGTTCCAGCTACGCGAACTCGATGCGGAAGTGCAGATCATCCGCGACACCATCCACAGCCAGGAGGAATCGCTGGCGCTGGTGCGCTCGCTGATGCGCAACGGCGTGTCCTCCGGCGCCGAGGAACAGCAGGCCATCGGCCAGCTCGCGACGACGCGCGCGCAACTGCCGCTGGCGCTGCAGAACCGCGCGCAGGTCGAGAACTTCCTGCAATACCTGCTCGGCAATCCGCCGGACGAGATCGCGCGCAGCCAGCCGCCCACCTTCATCATCGTGCCGCCGGAGATTCCCGTCGGCCTGCCGGCACAACTGCTGGAACGCCGGCCCGACGTACGCCTGCTGGAAAACAGCCTGCGGGCGGCCACGGCGCAGATCGGCGTCGCGGAAGCCAACCGGTTCCCGTATCTGAGCATCGGACTCACGTCGTTCTTCGGCCTGGTGAGTCCGCAACTCGCGCATCTCTTCGACGGCGACGATCCGGCCACCGAAGTGCTCGCCATCGGACCCGAAGCGAGCATGCCGATCTTCCAGTCCGGCGGCGGCACCGCCAACGTGGAGGCGGCGCGCGCAGTGCAGCGCCAGGCCGAGCTCGCCTATCGCGGCGGCGTGCTGCAGGCCTTGCGCGAAGTCGCCGATTCGCTCGTCGCGACGGACCAGGTACGTGAACTGATCGCCCAGAACGAAGTGCGCACCGGCGCCGCCGCCGAAACCCTGCGCCTGCAACGCATGCGCTATCGCGCCGGCGTCATCAGCTACATCGAAGTGCTGGATGCCGAGCGACAGCTGTTCTCGTCGCAGATCGACCTGGCGCGCTCGAAGCTCTCGCAGCTGCAGTCCTACATCGACCTGTATCGCGCGCTCGGCGGCGGCTGGTCGGATGCGGAGCTGCAGAAGCTGCAGGGAAAATGAGAACGGAGAATGGCCGCAAGAAGGCGCAAAAGAACGCAAAGAACATTTTTGCTTTTCTGACCTTGCGATTTTTTGCGCCTTTTTGCGGCCATTGTTCCTCTTCCATCCTGCATGCGTTCTTCCCCTACGGACAGCGCGACAACGCACTCTCTAGAATCGTTTGACCGCCGCTCGAACGGGAGAACGATCATGCTTCGCCGCCTGTCCTTCCTGATCGCAACGACGCTGGCCGCTTCGGCCGCAGTCGCGCAGTACACCGGTCCTTCGTCGACCACGCAGTACCGCAGCATTGCCGACGTGCTCAAGAATCCCGTGGACGATGCAGCGGTGACGCTCGAGGGTTATCTGATCAAGCAGGTCGGCAAGGAGAAGTACCTCTTCTCGGACGGCACATCGGAGATCCGCGTCGAGATCGACGCCAAGGATTTTCCGCCGACGCCGGTCGACGAGAAGACGCGGGTGCAGATCCGCGGCGAAATCGAGAAGGACTTTCTCACCAGCCCGGAGATCGACGTCGATACGCTGACGATCGTCAAGTAACGCGTTCAGCGAACGTCGCCGAGCAGCCGGTTCACCAGCGCCACGGCCGCGGGATCTTCGAGGATTCCCGTGTGGGTGGCATCGAAGCCGCGGATGTCGACGGCATCGTCCTGCGCCTCGCTGCGCAGTTCGCTGGCAACTGTCACGACGCCATCGCCGGAATCGCCCATGCCGCTCTTGCGGAACGAGAACAGCAGATGGTGCGGCACGGGCAATGCTTGTCGCACGCCGGGCGCTGAGAAAAAGAGCGAGGTCAGGTAGTCGCTGCCGGGCGCCATGTCGTACCAGGAACGCACGACGGTCGGCGCGTATTCGACGCCCATCTGCGCCGCGTCGTGCCCGCCCCAGGGCGTCGACACGGTGATGAAGAGCGGGATCTTCGTGCCGTCCTCGCTTCGCCGCAGCAGGTAGCCGCGCGACACGAGCCCGCCCATGCTGTGCGCCACGACGATGAGCTGCGGCACACGATGGCGCACTTCCAGTTCGAGCATCGTCTGCGCCAGATGATCGGCGACCTTGCCGAGGCGCGCGCCCGACGGATAGTAGTAAACCCAGGGCTGGAAGCGCGTGCGGTCCAGGTGTTCGATCAGGTAGCGGAAGTTCAGCGGCGAACCGGAAATGCCGTGCACGAACAGCACCGGAATGCGCTTCGCATCGTAGGGTTCGAGGAAGTACACGCCCGGCCCGGCGTCGAGCAGGAAATCGTACGGGGTCCACATGCCCGACTTGACGTGTTCCGCGGAGAAGCGCGGATCGTCGAGGGTCGTGACGGTGCCGGCGGCAGTTCGCGCCGCCAGGCTGATGCCGAGCTGTTCCTCGGGCGTGTGCGTGCGCAGCGCGGCGATGTCGACTTCGCGAATGTAGGCGCGCCCGCCTTGCGCAGGGATACGCAGATCGCGATCCGCGATGCGGCTGCCTGCTGCGCAGTGCACGCGCGAGTCGTCGGCGACATTGAGCACCGGTTCGCCCGGCTGATAGACGAGATCGCGACTGCGGTCCTCGAACGCGGCGAGTGCATAGTCGCCGGGCTGGGCCACCATCAGCCAGCGGCCGTCGCCTTCGGACACGAAATGATCGGCGAGCCGCCACGCCGGCGAACCGGTCGGCGTCGGCTGCAGCAGCAGGATCACGCGCGGATTGCGATTGGCCGGATCGCCGCTGACCGTGCCGGAAACCACGCACAGCGCATCGATCTGCTGTTGCTGTTCGCGCAGCTTGCCGAACATGCAGCCCGGCAGTGCGACAGTCGCCAGCATCGCTACGGCAGTCAGCCGACGTATTCGCATCAGATCCTCCGGAGGAGAGGAGTTTCCACGGGGGACACGGGGAGCACGGGACGGAAAAGAAGAAGCATTTCTTGTCCCCGTGTTCCCCGTGTCCCCCGTGGAAACCTTCTGGTTCTTGTGCATCGAGCTTAGCCGCGGCGCACCCGAAGCGGTCTGCCCCTTGTGCTTATCGCGCTGCAGCCGCTGGTGTCGCGACAATGCCGGCCCGCCATTCGATCAGCGTGCATCCATGCGCATTGCGATCTGCATCGCCGCCGCCGCGCTCTGCGGGGCCTTCGCGGGCTGCGTGTCGGTAGGCCCGGGCACCGTGCCGCGCGACCGGCTCGACTACAGCGAATCCATCACCGAATCGTGGAAGCGGCAGAACCTGCTGAACATCGTGAAGCTGCGCTATCTCGATCCGCCGGTGTTCGTCGACGTCGGCCAGATCGTGAGCGGCTACACCCTGGAGACCGGCATGACGGTCGGCGGACAGGTGTCGTCCGGGAATGCCGTGCAAGGCAACAGCGCCACCCTCGGCGGTTCGGGCCGCTTCACCGACCGGCCGACGATCACGTACGTGCCCATGACGGGCACCAAGTTCATGAGCGGCCTGATCATGCCGATTCCGCCGGACGCGATGTTCTATTCCATCCAGTCGGGCTGGGCGGCGGACGTGATCCTGACGCTGGGCGTCGGCGCCATCAACGGACTGAAGAACGCGAGCCGGGATCGCGACCAGGAGGCCGATCCGCGCTTCCTGCGTGTGGCGGAGCTGCTGCGGCAGATCCAGATCTCCGGCTCGGTCGGCCTGCGGCTGCGCAAGGGTCCGGGCAATGAAAAGTCCACTATCGTCGTGCTGCGCGCGCCCGGTACGTCGACGGACACGCTCGCACAGATCCGCGAACTGCGTTCGCTGCTGGGACTGGCGCAGGACGCGACGGAGTTCACGCTGGTGTACGGCGACATCGCCTCGAACGATCGCGAGATCGCCGTGCATACGCGTTCGCTGCTGCACGTGATGTCATCGCTCGGACAACGCGTCGAAGTTCCCGCCACAGACCTGAGCGAAGGACGGGCCACTTTCGGATTGTCGACCGCGGCCCCCGGCGCGACCGGCACGTTCCGGATCCACAGCTCGGTCGAAGAACCGCAGGACGCCTACGTCAGCGTCCGCTATCGCGGTACGTGGTTCTGGATCGACGATCGCGACCTGCGTTCGAAGGGCGGCTTCGCCATCATCATGCTGCTGTTCACGCTGACCGATCAGGGCCCCGATCGCGCGCTGCCGCTGCTGACGATTCCGACGGGGTAGGAAAAGGTCTCTTTTTTTCTCTGTCACCCCCGCGCAGGCGGGGGCCCATCTTCGCATTCGCCAATTGCGGCGATTTGCGCAAATATCCGCCCCATCGACGCAAGCATTCGACCCACCATGACGGACATGAACGCCAACACGGACACCTGGCCGCGGCCGCATCGCCTGACGGTGGAGGAGTACTACCGCATGGCGGAGGTGGGCCTGCTCGCGCACGACGCGCGGGTCGAACTGATCGAGGGAGAGATCATCGATATGGCGCCGATAGGAAGTCGACATGCTGAAGTCGTGGACCGTCTTGGGAAACGTCTTCACGCTGCCACGGGCGAAGTAGCCACGGTCGGCGTCCAGCGCCCCGTGCGACTGGATTCCCGCTCCGAACCGCAGCCCGATCTTGTATTGCTGAAACCCCGCTCCTACGCCAACGCGCATCCAACGCCCCGCGATGTCCTGCTGCTGATCGAGGTCAGCGACAGCACGCTCCGCTTCGATCGCGATACCAAGGTGGCGCTTTACGCGCGCCATGGCATCGCCGAAGTGTGGCTCGTGGATCTGGTGACTCCAGCGCTGCATGTGTTCCGACACCCCTCGAACAACCATTACCGGGATGTCACCCGCATCGACGCGCCAGGACGAATTCAAGTCACGGCACTGCCAGGCATCGCCGTCGACCTCACCGGCCTCTTCGAATTCTGAACCTATCGGTTCAAAGCGCCTTTCAGCAGCTCGTTCGAACCCACTCCCATCCGACGCAGCAACTGGAATGCGGCGGACGCCTTGATCGCGAGCGGCTTCACCCGGTCTGACGCGATGAAGTACAGCGATCCGGAGCGCGCGTCCGGCACACCGGGAACATAGATCGCCACGCGACTGTCGCCGACGCGGTCGACGACGAACGCGACCTGCCAGGCATCCTCCTCGATGCTCACCAGCACCGGCTGTTCGGCGAAACCCTCGATGCCCGCGCTGCCGCCGGCCATGCTGCGAAACAGTCCGTAGCCCGGCACGTTGATCAGGATCTTCGAATCGATGAAGCCGGCGATCCGGCGCGCCAGCGTCGTGCGCGAGAACAGGCCGGCGAGAAAACAGAACAGCACGACCAGCAGGGTCGCGAACACCGCCGGCGTCAGCACGTTGCCGAGCTGCAGCGCCTCGATGGGCCCGGCAAACAGCGGCACGATCTTGTGCGCGATCTGCAGGGCCTTGCTGATCACGAACATGAGAACGATGATCGGAACGAGGTACAGCAGTCCGCCGACGACGGTCGCGCGGATGAAACCGAGCACTTTGTTCATGGGGGCTCCCGGGCGAGGAAGCCCGAATCTACTGCGGATTGCGTGCGCTGGACGTACGCATGGAGGGCAGGTGGCCTGCCTGACCAGTGGCACCGCTGTTGCGCCCCCACCCTAACCCTCCTCCGCTTTGCGGAGGAGGGATCAGAGGGGAGGCCTCCCTAGAACGTCAGCGGCGCGCGCAGCGTGAACGTTACATCCGGCGTGTCGCGCGTGACGCCCACACCGAGCGCGAGATTCAACGTGGCCGTCGGGTTGTAGCGATAGGAAACGCCCAGCGACAGCGTGCCGAGCGTCGTACGCACCGAACCTGGTACGTCGATGCCGTTCTGCTGCGTCTTGTCGACGATGCTCTGGTCATAGCCGATGCTGAAGGACGCCTTCTCGTTGAGCGCGAGGCCCATGCCGACGTTGAAACCGAAAATGTCGCCGGGCGCGATCTCGCCGAGCGGTTCCTGCTCGCCAAGCAGCAACGTGCGCGTGAGATTGTCGCGCTCGAAGCTGTGCAGGTAGCTGAAACCGCCGAAGAACACCGCCGGATCAGAGGCGTACAGCCAGGTGAGGCCCGCCTGTGCCGAATTGAATCCGGTGCCGGTCGGCAGTTCGAGCGGCAGGCCGGTACCGGTCGTGTTGCCGACGCAGCGGGTCACGCAGTCGGTGACGACTTCGAACGGATCCCTGCCCGTCGCCCAGCGATAACGCAGCCAGCCGATCCAGAACGGCTTGCTGTAGTCGCCGCGATTGAACTGGAAGCGCGCGGTCGCATCGATGTCGCCCAAGCCGTGGCCTTCGGCATTGAACACGTTGTCGAAGGCGCTGCCGGTGAGGATTTCCCGACTCACCGTATCCACCGACGTGTAGACGTACGGCGCGCGCACTTCGAACTCGAAGCGGTTGCCGATGCCATAGCGCATCGTCAGTGCGCCGACGCCCGCGGTGGTCTTCACGCGCCGCACATCGATGAGTCCGATGAGGATCGCGGGAATCACGGTGTAGCCGACGAGCGTGACGCGATCGCTGGCCCAGTAAGAGGTCTGCAGCGACGGCTCGAGCACGAAGTTGCCACCCTGGGTCAGCACCGTGGGTTCGGCGAAGATCTGCGCCACTTCCGGCGCGCGGGTCTGCGGTTTCGGCGCTTCGCCGACCGGTTTCGGCGGCGCGGTGACGTCCGGGGATGGCGTGACCGGCGCGGGCGGTGTTGCAGGTGCGGCCGCGGCGAACAGTTCGGTACCGACGCCGGTACCGCCGCGCTGCTGATCGAGGATTTCCTCGTCGATGGCATCGCGCAACGAGGCGATCGTGGCTTGCTGCTGGTCGAGCAGTTCCTGCATGCGTTCGAGCCTGGTGCTCTGCTCGGCGAGCTGCCGACGTAGCGATTCCAGCTGCGGCGATTCATCCTGACCGGCCGCCGGTGCTGCCAGCACCGTGAGCAACATCGCCGCGACGATCGAACTGCTTCGTTGCAGCCGGGAATTCGAGCCCTTCACGCAAACCTCCTTCTCAGCGTGCCCCCGTGACCCGGTTGAGCGCGAGCTGCAGCGACTCCTGCGCCGCGACGTCCCGCAGAACGGCCAGCGAAGCGACGTCGGCATTGATCGTCGTCAGGGTCACGATGTGCTGGTCGTTCAGCGTGTTCTGGATGATGGTGGAGCCCGGCGCGGCATTCGAAACATCGAACGAATTGTTCGGACCGTTCTGGATCAGCACCACGCTGTTGATGGCCTCGTTGAGCGCGCTCGCCTGCTCGGGCGTCATGGCGGCGATGTCCGGAATGTTGACGCTGTGTTTCGCGACGAGTTCGCCGTTGACATAGGCGGCGCGCTCGACGCCGAAGGAGGCCTTGAGTCCGTTGACGATCTCGAAGCCGCCGCGCAGGTCGTCGAGTGCTGCGGCATCGACGGGCGGCCAGTCGAGATCGGCGGCGAGGGCGCCGTGAATGGTGATCGTTGCAAGAAGCGCCCCCACCCCGGCCCTCCCCCGCTTCGCGGAGGAGGGGGCAGGAGATGCACCTCTCGATTCCCTCCTCCGCGAAGCGGGGGAGGGCAGGGAGGGGGTCTTCGCCTTCACCGTACCCATCAGAAACTCCCCGCCCGCCGCACCGGCAATGTATCGAGCCGATCGTCGCGCACGATGGACAGTTCCAGCGGCGACGACGGCGCAATGCGCCAGTCGGCCGCCAGATCGAAACGCGCCTGCTCGCGGCGGTTGTGGATGACGAACAGGATGTTGTTCACCCACAGGCTCTTGAAACGCTCGATCGACATCGCGCGCGTGCCCATGGCGGGATCGCCGACCAGCACGCGGCCGCGACTCAGGCCCTTCACGACGACGAAGTGGCGATAGCCGCGCTCGCTCAGCAACACGATGGCCGGCAGGCGTTCCTGCGCCAGTCGCTCGACCGGCTGTTCGAAGCCGTCGGCGCTATAGCCATGCGCATTCAGGTAGTGCTTCATGTCGAGCAGCGAGAAGCCCTGCTTGCTGATCTTGCTGCGATCGCCCGCCTGGAACATTTCGGCGAACACCGCCTGCTCGCTGATCGGCCGGTCGTAGTGGAACGTCAGCAGCGTGGCGAGCGCCGCGGAGCCGCAGCTGAAGTCGTACTTCTGCCGCAGCGTGGTGGCGAAGCGCGCTTCCTTGAGACTGGTAACGCGCATGCGATACGAGCCGTCCTGCGCCACCGCGACATCGAGCGATGTCGCCTGGGCGCCGGACGCCAGCGCCAGCAGCAGCCACGCGCCTTTTGTGCATCGACGCTTCATGGATCGACGAACTGCACGTTGACGATGGTGGCGCTCTGGATCAGCACATTGGCGCCGGTGTTCTGCACCACCGTCGTCAAGCCGCTGGCATCCGCGAACGATCCTTCGCGGATGGTGTTCGCGCCCGTTGCAACATCGGTGGCACTGTTGCCCGAGACGTCGCCGGTCACGCGGATCACATTGGTCGTGATGTCTTCATCGCCGCCGCGCAGCTCGTCGAGCGTCGCTGCGGCGACCGGCGCGCCGAGATCGGAAGTCGTCTCGCTCGCGACGGGTGTCGTTTCATCCGCGCCTGCGCCGAACGCGAACGCAAGCAGTACGAAAGCCTGGACAGTACGCATGGCCTGGCTCCTGTTGTCGTCCACATGACGCGCAGCCTGCGCCGCACGTCATGCGAACGAGGGACGGGCCTGCCCGAACGGCGTTGCAGCGCCGTCCGGACAATGCTCCGGTGATTGCACCTGCAATGGTTCGCTACGGGCTGCCGAGGTTCAGATTGGCCTGCACCGTCACGGCCTGCTGTACCAGCGAGCCGAAACCACTGTTGTTGCTCACCACCAGGACACCCGCTGCCGATTGCGCCGTGCCCGTCATGTTGGCGGACAGATCGAACGTCCCTGCATCGACCGTGATGGCGCCGCCATTGCCGCCGGTGCCGCCGGTCGCGCCATTGCCGACGCCGCCCGTACCCGCACCGCCGTTGCCGACGCCACCGTTGCCTGCGCCGCCGTCCGCGCCATTGCCACCGGCTGCACCGACGGCGCCGTCGCCCGCCGTTGCGCTGCCATTGGTCGCGGAGGTCGATGCATCGCCGTTGGTCGCATCGCCATTCGTCGCCGCACCGCCGTCGCCGCCGTTGCCGCCGGCTCCGCCTGCGCCCGCCGTGCTCGTGACTGCACCGCTCGCGCCGCCCGTGCCCGTGCCCGTGCCGCCTGTCGAGCTCGCCGCGCCGCCGGTGCTCGTGCCGCCCGTACCTGCGCCGCCCGTGCTGGAGCCGCTCGTGCCGTCACCGCCCGTGCTGGTTCCGCCGGTGCTCGCCGATGCGCCGCCGGTCGCCGTATCGGCGCCCGCGCCGCGATTGCGCGCATTGCCGCCGTCACCGAAGGCGTCGCTGCCGCCGGCGCTGCCGCCGCTCGCGTCGTTGCCGCCCGCGGCGCCCGCGGCCGTGTCATTGCCGCCCGTCGCGGTGCCTGACCAGGTATCGCCATTCGCGCCGGCGCCCAGACCGCCATCGCCGCTCACACCATCGCCGCTGCCGCCGGCGCCACCGCGTGCACCGCGACCGCCGTTGCCCGCGCTTGCGTAGCCATTCGTCGCGCTGCCGTTGGTAGCGTCGCCGGCGCTCGCGCTGCCGTTCTCGGCCGATCCGCCGCTGCCGCCCGAACCGCCGTCGCCGCCCGAACCGCCTGCGCCGCCCGCGCCATCGCCACCGCGACCCGTACCGCCAGCGCCTTCGCCGCCGTAGCCTGCGCCGCCGTCACCGCCGCGACCGCCGTTGGCATTGCCCCAGTTGCTGGCGACATTGCCGAAGCCGGAGATCTCGACGCCCGACACCGTGCCCGACAGTTCCGTGCTGGCCACCGCCGTGTTGGTGTTGAACGCATTGCTCGCTGTCGAAGTCGACGTCGATGCGTTGTTCGCCGCTGCGGTGCCGAAGCCATCGGCTGCGGATGCACCGTCGTTGCTGCGATTGTCGCCCGTGCTCTTGTCGTTGTTCTGGTCCGAATCGGTCGACGTCGCTGTCAAAGTATCGTCGCCTGCCGCACTGCGCTGATCGATGTCGCCGGCCCACGCACTGGTGCCGAACAGGGCAACGCCGACCGCTGTTGCGATGAGGGTTCTACGCATAAAGCCTCCTGAAGGACGGACATTGAAGGCGCCGCGGGCGCGCCTGATGCAGGATCAACTCGAGCTCACGGAACTCCGTGCCCGCAGATCGCATGTGTCGCGACGACGATGCGCATCGCAGCCGGCTGGCGACTGCGACGAACTGCGTATGGAGATTCCCCGGGTCGTGGAACGTGCCTCTGCTCGCCCGGGCGAAACGGATGCTGCCGTTGCGATCGGGCGTGCCAGCAGAAGCACGAAAAAAAATCTAAGAGAAGTGCCTACGTGTAATCCAGAGTGGAATTGCTTATTTGCCGCTGATTTACAGTAAGAACGTCCGACAGTTGACTCGTCAATCGACACGAAGATCACTGGAAATTCCGTTCATGGCGCACCGGCACGACCGATGTCGTCGCGACTTTCTGCCGTCGCTTTGGCAACGCACTGCCGCAGGCTATGCTAGCCGCCGGTTCCGGCATTCCCCCTGCAGGCCCATGAGAGATTTTCTGCTGGCGTTTCCCGCGCTGTTCTCGATCGTCAATCCTCTGGGCGGGCTTTTCATTTTCCTGAGCGCGACGCAGCGGTTTCATCCGACGCTGCGCGCCGCGCTCGCGCGCTGGGTGGCGATCTACAGTTTCGTCATCGTGACGGCATCGCTGTACGTCGGCGCATACGTGCTCACATTCTTCGGCGTCTCGGTGCCGGTGCTGCGGGTGGCCGGCGGCATCGCGATCGCGCTCACCGCGTGGGGCATGCTCAATGCACCCGATCCCGAACCCGGTCAGGACAAGTCCACCGCCGAACTGCCGACGGCGAGCACGGCGAGCCGCATGGCGTTCTATCCGCTCACCATGCCGCTGACGACGGGACCGGGAACGATCTCGGTGGCCGTATCGCTCGGCACCAACCGGCCGCGCAATATCGGCGAAGGCCAGTTCCTGTGGTTCCTGGCGCAGATGACGCTGGCGACGCTGCTGCTGTGCGCCATCATCTACCTGCTGTATCGCTACGCCGATGGCATCTCGCGCAAGATCGGCCCCACCGGCACCGCGGTGATCATGCGGCTGTCGGCGTTTCTGCTGCTTTGCATCGGTATCCAGATTTTCTGGAACGGCGCCGCCGAGCTGCTCGCCAGCGTTCACTGAAACCGCCATCGACGCCGCGTGGCGTCAATACGCGCGAGGGGCAGCACGCGCTCCCCTCGCCACCGGATGACTCCCCGACGGATTGCTGCTATCAGGAGCGCGACCATCCATCGAAGCGCTGCGGCGCAAGGGAGCAAATCATGAGCGGTCTGAACCGACGCACGCTGTTGCTGGGCATCGCTGCGCTGCCCGCCATCGCATCCGCGCAGATCACCGACCTCGGTTCGCTGTCGTCGGCGATCAAGAATCCGCTGATGGGGATGTTGACGAGTCAGCTCGGCGTGACCGAATCGCAGGCGACCGGCGGCCTGGGTTCCTACCTGACGCTGGCACAGGAAAAACTGGCGAAGGGCGACTTCGACAGGATCGCCGCGCTGGTCCCCGGTGCATCGAAGTACATGGAACAGGCCAGGACGCTCGGCGCCGTCACCGGGCCGCTCAAGAATCTCGCGGGGCTGAACGGCGCGCTCGGCAAGCTGGGCATGAAGCCGGAAACGGTGACGAAGTTCGCACCGATGGTCACCGACTATCTCGGCAAGGCCGGCGGCAGCGGCGTGCAGGGCATGCTGGCCGGAATGCTGAAGTAGCCCGATGCCGGACGCAGCGTCGCCGGTGAAGCGCGCCTACTTCACCGATCATCTCGCCAATGAGCGCACGCATCTCGCCTACGTGCGTACGGCGATCGCGCTGTTCGCCTTCGGCATCACGCTGCATCAGTTCAGCTGGTTCATCGCCGAGCATCACGACAGCCCGCATCCGGGTTCATTCAGCGCCGGCTGGCGCGTGGGCTTCGGCATGGTGCTGCTCGGCATTGCACTCGCGCTGTGGTCGGCGGTGCGCTTCGACCAGGTGTCGCGTCAGATCGATGCCGGCACCTATCACCCGAGCCGCGTCGCCATGTGGACGCTGTCGCTCGGCGTCCTGATCCTCGGCGCCGCCGGTGCGCTGTGGCTGCTATGGAGAACATGACATGCCTTTCTCACCCCTGATTCAGGCTGCGGCACATCACTGGTGGCTGGTGGTGTTGCGCGGCGTACTGGCCATCGCCTTCGGCGTGCTGGCGTGGTTCTGGCCCGGCATGACCGTGCTGGTGCTGGTGATGCTGTGGGGCATCTATGCGCTCGCCGACGGCATCGTGTCGCTCATCACCGCGTTTCGCTGGCGCGATTCGGGCAAGCCGCTGTGGATCCTGATCCTCATCGGACTCGCCGGCATCGCGGCCGGCATCCTCACGTTCGTCGCACCCGGCGTCACCGCCATCGTGCTGCTGATGTTCATCGCCGCCTGGGCGGTGATCGTCGGCGTGCTGCAGATCGTCGCCGCGATCCGGCTGCGCAAGGACATCGACAACGAATGGCTGATGGGCCTGGCGGGACTCGCGTCGCTGATCTTCGGCATCCTGATGATCGTGAGCCCGGGCGCCGGCGCCATCGCCGTCGTCTGGATCATCAGTCTCTACGCCGTATTCTTCGGCGTGCTGCTCGTGATGCTCGGTCTGCGGCTGAAGGGACTGCGCGCGGCGTAAGGAAAGATCAGGAATTTCACACGGAGATCACGGAGAACACGGAGGTCGGAAGAGAAGAATTATTTCCACGGGGGACACGGGGAACACGGGGACAAGAAAGTTTTCTGTTCCGACCCCCGTGCTCCCCGTGTCCCCCGTGGAAACATTCTTTGTTCTTACTCTGCTTCCGACCTCTGTGTTCTCCGTGATCTCTGTGTGAGATCTTCCTCTTGCGCGGACGGAGCGAGGGTCTTGTCGGGGACAAGAATCACGACGCCGGGTTGCGATGGTGCTTCGGCCACTGGCGCCGGCGGTGCGGCCTGGGTCGCCGGCGTGGTCGCATACAGCGACGTGATCACGCGCACGGCATGCACCGCGAGCAGGAAGCCGCTGAAGATGATGGTTACGGGAATCAGCGCGACCGCGAAGGTGATGAGTCGCCGCGCGATCGGCACCTTCGGCTTGATGGCCTCGGCATCCAGACGCTCCTGCGCGCGCTGCTGCACTGCCCGTTGCAGTTCGCTTTGCCGGTCGAACGGAATGATGCGTGCGGTATGCGGAGCTGCGGAATCAGACGGCAGACGTTCTTCGGACGATGAGGTCATGGGCTTGGCTTCGATCCGCTGGAGACTTTCTGTAGACGCTGCACGGCCGACGGCAGTGTAACTCGCGGGGTGCTCGCCTTCTCAAGACTATCCGCGGACCGACAGGTTCCCGCGCCCGCTGTGGGGCCGGCTTCAGCCGGCCTCTTCAGAATGTCAGGCTAAAGCCTGACCTACAGGAGAACGTTGTGCAGCGCACGTAGGCGTTCGCCCTAGGCCGCCTACGTCGTCGCGTTCAGCTGCTTGCCCGCGGCGAGCCGCCATTCGCCGCCGCCGGCGCGGCAGACCGGATACAAAGATTCGCTTTCCACGCCGCGCGCCTGCATCCAGATCTTCAGCTTGCGGCAGTCGAGCCCGTCCTCGGACCTGAATTTTCCCGTGCCCTGCACCTTTCCTGAATAGCCATTGCGCGGATTGCGCCATTCCTGCACGGAATGTCCATCGTCGGCGTTCAGGACCGCCAGCACCGCCGCGTTCATGAGCTTGCGATCGGCGTCGCCGAAGTAATAGAGCGGCGTCTCTTTCAGGAAGCCGAGTCCGGCCGCGCGTCCCGGCACTGCCGCCAGCGCGGCGAAGGCTGCGAGTGCAGCGACGATCAGGGTGCGATGACTGGTCATGATGCTTCGATGGTCTCCGGTAATCTGAAAGCTTTCATTCTGCGAACAGCGGCCGTGCGCGAATCCTGAACGGCGCGTCGAGCGCCGCGAGCCAGCGTTCGTCCTGCCCATAGATATCGCGACGGAAATTCATCAGTCCCTGCTGGTCCGACCAAGCCGTCCAGTAGGCCAGCAGGACGGGAATCTTCTTGCCGAGCGTGACATTCTGCAATTGCCCCGCCGCGACCGTGCGCGCAATCGATGCTTCATTCCAGCGCTCCGGATCGGCCAGGACCCGTTCGGCGAGTTCCAGCGCACGCTCGACACGTACGCAGCCGGAACTGAACGTGCGCTCGGCCCGCTCGAACAGGCCCTGCGACGGCGTGTCGTGCAGGTACACGAGGTAGGGATTGGGAAACATCAGCTTGACCCGTCCCAGCGCATTGCCCGGCCCCGGATCCTGGCGCAGCGTGTACGGAATGTTGCCGCTGCGGTACTGCGACCAGTCGACCGCCGACGGACTGATGACGCGACCGCTCCGGTCGATGACCTTGAGTCCGCGGCGCGTGATCGAGTCCGGGTCGCGACGCGCCGCCGGCAGGATGTCGTTCTGGATGATGCCCGGCGGCACGGTCCAGGTGGGATTGAACACCAGGTACGTGATGTCGGAGCGGAAGATCGGCGTCTTGCGATACGTCTTGCCGACCTGCACGCGCGCATTCCAGACGATGTCCTCGCCGCGCACCAGGTAGATCGTGAATCCCGCGATGTTGACGACGACGAATTCCGACGGCAGGTCCTGCAGCAGCACGCGTCCGCGATCCAGGTTGATGCGCAGCTGCCGGATGCGCTCCGCCGGCGACACATTCAGCGCGGCGAGCGTCGCCGGCCCGATGGCGCCGTCGACATCGCTGCCCGTGCGCTGCTGGAAGCGTCGCACGGCCGCTTCGGTGACAGGATCGTAGAGCGGCGAATCGACGACGGCGGCGGCATCGAGATCGCCGGTCGCAACCAGCCGTGCACGCAGCATCGGCACGCGGTCATCGGCCATCCCGGCCTTGATCGTCGGGCCGGCCGGCAATGCCGACCAGCCGCCCGCGGCGTCGATGTCGCGATAGCGCGCGAGTTCCTGCCTGAGGCCGACGTAGAGACGATGCGTCGGCTTCAGCGCCTCGATGCGTCGATAGACGTCCTGCGCGGCGATCGCGCTTTCGATCTCGCGCGCGACATCGCGGCGCTCCAGCGTGCGACCGTAATTCCATTGCGAATCGAAGGACTGCGGATCGACCTTGCCGAACGACAGGTGGTAGCCGAGACGCAGCAGCGCTTCGGTCATCAGGATGTCGTACTGGCCGCGCACCGTCACCGCCGCGGTCGGCGTCTCGGCTTGCGCAGACAGTTCTTCGAGCAGCGGCAGGTAGTAGTCGGCGGGATCGAGGCCGTCGGCGTAACTGTCGGCCAGCGCCTTGCGCAGCTGCGCGGCCACCTGCGGCTGCGTCCAGGCCGGCTGATACTGCCGGCGCGAATAGAACTCCTCCAGCAGATCCGTCATCGCGATACCGGCGCCGTGCACGGTGGCCGTGCCGCCGGTGGCGACCGCATCGAGTTCGGCACTGATCGCACGCGCGACCGGATCGACGACGTCTGCAGTTGCTGCACCCGCATGCAGTACGAACGCGGCGACAGCGAGGCGAAGAGCGAAGGGAATGCGCAGATTCATCATCGACCGCAAGCTAACGCGGCCTACAGCTGCGACTCTATCGGCAGATGCCGCAGCAGCCAGGTCACGCAGCGACGGGCCCAGCTGGCGTGAGGATCGCGACGATGAACGATCGCCTGCCGTGCGACGCTTTCCGTCCAGCGAAGGCGGCCGCGCTCGTCGAGCGACAGCACGAAGCTGTGCTGCGGCGTCGCGCCGAATGCAAACATTTCCTGCATCTGCTGCGCGACGGCCGCGTCCGCGATCCAGACGCCCATCTCGCAGTTGAGCGTCGCCGAACGCGGATCGAGATTGAACGAGCCGACGAAGACCCGTTCCCGATCGACGATCGCAGCCTTGGTGTGCAGGCTGGCGCGCGAGGAGCCGAGCCGCAGGCGCGGACTGCGCCGCTCCTCGCCCTCCTTCCCTTCATCCTCTTCCGGCGCCGGCTTCAGCTCGAACAGCTGCACGCCCGCCTCGAGCAGCGGCCGGCGGTACTTCGCATAGCCGCCGTGCACGGCGGCGACATCGGTTGCCGCCAGCGAATTCGTCAGCACCGCCACGACGCAGCCATCGCCCGCCTTGCGTTTCAGTTGCGCCGCGCCGCCGGCGCCCGGAACGAAGTACGGCGAGATCAGCCGCAGATCGCAGCGCGCGCGCTCGAACGCGCTGCTGATGCTCTGCAGGACGCCCGGATCGATGTCCTCCGGTCGTCGCTTCAGCGCCTTGCGCGGATCGTCGGCAATGACCTCCACGCCGTCGGACCAGACGAGTTCGTAGTGGCGGTCGATGAGATCGTGGAGCTGCGGCGTTTCGCGCAGGCGCCGCACGTATTCGCTCGATTCCTGCGTCCACGCGGCGGCGCCCAGCAGTCCGCGCACTTCTTCGAGCGACTGGCGGTCGCGGCGCGTGCGGCGCAACCGCGTGATCGGCACGGCGCTCTCGCTGTTCCAGTAGCGATCGAAGATGTGCGTGGCCTGCGCCACGGCCGGACCGGCCAGCAGCACATCGAGATCCACGAAGTTCACCTGCTTGCTCGCAGCGAAATACTCGTCGCCGATGTTGCGGCCGCCGACCAGCGCGATACGGCCATCGGCGATCCAGGCCTTGTTGTGCATGCGGTGATTGAGACGCGAGCCGCGCAACAGCAGTTCGCGCGCCGTCAGCAGAATGCCGGAGCGCACCGTGAACGGATTGAACACGCGGATGTCGACCAGCGGGTGCTGGTCCAGCGCCATCAGCACGGCATCGCGCGAACGGGCATCCATGTCGTCGATGAGCACCCGCACGCGTACGCCGCGATCGGCCGCGCGCAGCACCTCGTGCGCCAGGTAGCGCCCGGTCGCATCGCTGTGCCAGATGTAGTACTGCAGATCCAGGCAGCGAACCGCCGCACGCGCCGAGAGCGCACGCAACGCGAAGGCCTCCGTTCCGGGCGCGATGAGCCGCGCGCCGGAATGCGTCGGCTGCGACTGGCGCTGCGCAGCGAACAGCCGGTCGAGCACGGCATCTTCCGCGACCGGAAGCGCAGTGCTGGCAGGGGAAAGTTGTCGGCGCGCGCGTCCCACGGCAGGGTCAGTCGCGAGGCAGGTTCAGCAGTTCGTAGACGCGATCGGCCACCGCCACGAGCAGCTGCGCACAGGGTTCGCAACCGCCGCCGCAGCACATCGGCCATTGCGACCGCGGGATGCCGAACAGCGGACGCACGGTGCTGCGGTAGTACTCCTGCAGTCCGATCTCCTCGATGGCCCGGTCGAGGGCAGCGGCGAAGCCGGGCAGACGTGTGATGCTCATCGGGAGATTGTAGCGATCTGCGTGTGGGACCGGCTTTCCTCGCGGGAACGTCCGAACATCGTCGGAAAGCCGGGCCGCAACGGGTCCTCCGAGTGCCGCGGGATCGACATCTACTTCCGGGCGATCACGAACAGGCCGCAGAGGATCAGCGCGGCACCCGCCAGCTTCTGCAGGGTCAGCGCCTCCTTGAGAACGAGCACGGCCATCACGACGGCGACCACGATGCTGCCCTTGTCGATGAGTGCCACGGTCGAGACGTCGCCGAGCTTGATGGCCTTGTAGTAGAACACCCATGACAATGTCGTCGTGACCGCGGAGAGGGCGAGCCAGGCGACGTTGGTGATCGACAGCGCCTGCAGTTCGCCTCGCGGCACTACCGCTGCGGCAAAGATCAGCACGAAGGCAAATACGAAGCACGTTCGGATGGCCAGCCCGAGATCGCCGGAGATGCCGGCAAGTCCGAGCTTCGCAATGACAGAAGTGAACCCCGCGAACAGCATGGAGATCAGGGCGTACAGAATCCAACGCTCCATCGAACTACCCTCGTGTATCGACTGGTCCGCCGGCGATGCCGAATTCGACAGGCTGGATGGTATAGAACAGCTCGCAGTTTTCCGTCCCGAGCCGCGAGAACAGACGAAGCTTCTGCTCTTCCGTCACGATCATCACCAGCAGTATCGGCTCGTCAGTGAGGTCGAAGAAGTGCATGGAGTGGAATCGTCGATCGTGGCCGTAGCCTTCTGCGCCGGCGAAAACGGTCGCACCCGGGATGCCCAGCTCCCGCGCCAGGCTGATCAACCAGTCCTTGATCGGCTTGCCATGGATGCGACGTCCGAGAGTGGTGTAGAAACCGAGTTGGTAGCCGTTCATGACTGAACTCCCAGGAGTGAAGTGATGGCCCAGCGAGCAGAGCCGATGCCGCCGAGTGTCGCGAGCAGCGAGCCACCGACGTGCAGCACGACGGCAAGCGCCAGCAACCCTGGACGAGAAGGCTGGAGCAAGGCCGCGAGTTCTGCGGAGAAGGTCGAGAACGTGGTCAGTCCGCCGCAGAATCCGGTGACGATGAGCAGTCGCCACTCTGGCGCAATTGCAGGTACGAGCGTGAAGGCCCCGACTGCAGCACCGATGACATAGCCGCCGACGAGATTCGCGACGAGAGTGCCAGGCGGAATCGCCGGGAATGATGAATTGAGCAACAGTCCAAGAACCCAGCGCAGCCACGCACCGAGCGCGGCTCCCACGCCGACTGCTATGAATCCGAGACTATTCATGACCGCATTGCCTCCGCACGCACGTGTCGTGAGTAACCGGAAGCGGGAGGTGTGCGCAGCCTACCGCCTCGTCATCAAGGTCCGGTAGGCATCATCAGCCGCGAGTGCGGCGGTTAAGGGAGGAATGCCATCTCCGCCGGAAACTATAGTTGAAGATCTTGATTCGGAGTAGCTCATGCACAACCGCCCTGCCGCTCGCCACGATGTCGTCATCGCCATGGCATCGAATCCACACAGCACTACACGCTGAGCGAACCCGGAGTGCGCAAGCCACCGATCCGATGAGTGTCTGCACCCCTAGCGCGAGCAAGTGAAGCGATACTGGCGGGAACGCCCGAATCTTGTCGGAAAGCCGGGCCGCAACTCGTCCTTCGAGTGACAGACGGTGCAACCAGCCCCAGGAGCGCTTCGATGACCCCCACCATCACCGCTTTCGAACGCTCGCCCGATCGCGGCCGCGGACTGGCCCGCGACATGCGCGTACGCTGGGCGTTCGAAGAAACCGGCCAGCCGTACGACGTCCGGCTTCTTTCGTTCGGCGAGCTGAAGGAATCCGCACATCGCAGGCTGAATCCTTTCGGTCAGATTCCCACCTATGAGGAAGGCGATCTCGCCCTGTTCGAGTCGGGCGCGATCGTGTTCCACATCGCGCAGCAGCATGGCGGGCTGCTGCCGGCGGACGCCAATGCAAGGGCGCGCGCCATCGCATGGATGTTTGCTGCGCTCAATACGGTGGAGCCGCCGATCGTCGAGCGCTCGATGGCCAGACTCTTCGAGAAGGACAAGCGCTGGCACGAGGAGCGCCTCACCCTCCTCGAGGATCGGATCGATGGACGGCTGGCAGAACTCTCCCGTCGGCTGGGCGAGGCCGACTGGCTCGACGGTGCCTTCAGCGCCGGCGACCTGCTGATGGTGACGGTACTGCTCAGGCTGGGCGGATGGGGTCTGGAGAAATACCCGAACCTTTCCGCCTATATCGCCCGCGGCGAGGCGCGGCCCGCCTACCAGCGGGCTTTCGCTGCTCAGCTGGTGGTGTTCACTGCCAGTCAATCCAGCGGCTGACTTTCAACCGCCGCGTCAACGCGCCCACCCGCCCCAGACGATGATGCCCATGCCGGCAAGCGCCACCGCGGCGCCCAGCACATCGGTTGCCGTGAGCGGAACGCGGTCGACCTTCCAGAGCCAGACGAGCGCAACCGTAACGTAGACGCCTCCATAAGCGGCATAGACGCGCCCGGAGGCGGCTGGATGCAGCGTCAGAAGCCAGGCGAAGATTGCCAGGCTCGCCGCCGCCGGCAGCAGCAGGAATGCCGAACCATTCTTCTTCAGCCAGAGATACGGCAGGTAACAGCCGACGATTTCGGCGATCGCCGTGATCACGAAAAGCCCGATCGTCTTCAACATCAGCATGAGCACTCCCACCGCATCGGCGACATCTCCCGCTCAAGCGTAAATGCTCTGGCGTAAGCTGCATCGATAATTTCAGCGCGCGGTGCTCCACTGCGCGCCGATCAGGAACAGTTCATGCACAACCCTGCCACCGCTCTCCATGATGTCGTCATCGCGGGCGGCGGTCCCGTCGGACTGTTTCTCGCCGGCGAACTGCGGCTCGCCAACCTGTCGGTACTGGTAATCGAGCAGGCAGAGGATCCGCGTTCGCCCCTGAAGCGGCTTCCTTTCGGCATGCGCGGCCTGTCGGCGCCGACGCTCGAAGCCCTTTACCGACGCAATCTGCTGAATGACGTCGTCGCCCCGCCGGACGCGGAGAATCGAACGGATCGTATTTCAGCGGCCGCCCATTGGAAGCAGCAGCCGCGCCGCCCGGGCGGCCACTTCGCCGGCATCCAGTTCTTCCACGACGACATCGATCCGTCGAAATGGCCGTATCGACTGCCCAGTCCGGCAGGCACCCACGTACCCATCGAGATGGAGCACCTCGAATCCGTGCTGGCCGCGCGCGCAACCGGGGCGGGCGTCGAGATCCGACGCGGCTTGTCAGTGGAGCATGTCGAGCAGTCAGGTGACGAAGTCATCATTCGCGCCGGTGCGGAAACGTTCCGCGCTTCCTGGCTCGTCGGCTGCGATGGCGCGCGCAGCACGGTGCGCAAGACGGGCGGGATCGACTTCGTCGGTACCGAACCCGAGTTCACCGGCTATTCCGTCGAAGTGGAGCTCGCCGATCCGGACAGGCTCCACGTCGGCCGGCACTACACGGCGACGGGCATGTACACCTACGCCAGGCCCGGCACGATCGCGATGGTCGATTTCGACGGCGGTGCATTCCATCGCACGCAACCGATCACGCTCGACCATGTACAGACGGTGTTGCGCGGGATCTCCGGCGCGGACATCACCCTGACGGCTCTCCAGCTCGCGACGACCTGGACGGATCGCGCCCAGCAGGCGACGGCGTACCGTCGCGGCCGCGTACTGCTCGCGGGCGATGCGGCGCACATCCACTCGCCGCTGGGCGGTCAGGGACTCAATCTCGGCCTCGGCGATGCGATGAACCTGGGATGGAAACTGGCGGCGACGATCCGCGGCCAGGCGCCCACTGACCTGCTCGACACCTATATGAGTGAACGGCATCCGGTCGGCGCGCAGGTGCTCGACTGGTCGCGCGCCCAGGTTGCACTCATGCGGCCGACGCGCAGCACGCGCGCGCTCGAAACCATCATTCGCGACCTCATCGCGACTCGCGACGGCGCCACGTACTTTGCCGAGCGCGTGTGGGGCGTATCGCTTCGCTACGATCTTGGCGACAGCCATCCGCTCATCGGGCGCAGCGTTCCCGATTTCGAACTGACCGACGGCAGGCAGATCGGCCCGCTCCTGAGTCGCGGCAAGGGATTGCTGCTGGACTTCGACGCCCGTACATCGCTTCGTGCATTCGCGAGTCGCTGGCATGACCGGATCGACCATGTCGCCTGCGACGCCCGGGATCGGCTCGGCGTCAGCGCCGTGCTCGTGCGCCCTGACGGCTTCGTCGCCTGGGCCGCCCAGGATGCGACCGGGGATGAGGAACTTGCCGGAGCTGCCTTGCGGTGGTTTGGAGAGCCCTCGAAGATAGATTGATCGCTCGACGATGGGATGAAGCCGGATCGTGCTCCCTTCCTCCGCGCAGCGGGGACAGGGTTCCTGTAGGTCAGGCTTCAGCCTGACTCCTCAGAGGCCGGCTGAAGCCGGCCCCACAGTAAGAAACCCCCCACCCATTGCGTCTGATGTCGGATTCCAGGCCGCAGGTTCGTCCTTGCATCACGAAGACGGCATCTGCCTCGGGGTGCAATCGTCGATCACAAACCGCAACAGGAGCTGTCAACCATGAAAATCGTCACCAGCCTGAGTTTTCGCGGGCAATGCGCCGAGGCTTTCGCGTTCTATGCGCAAGTGCTCGGAGGAAAAATCACCGCCGCCATTCCCTATGGCGACGCACCGCCCGGCATGCCGATCAGCGACCCGAAGTACAAGAACTGGCTGATGCATTGCTGGCTCGACGTCGGCGACCAGGCAATGATGGGCGCAGACATGGATGTTGAGTGGGCTCCGAACATCGACAAACCGAAGAACGGCTTCGACGTCACGCTTCACAGCGCGTCCATCGAGGAAGCCCGCCGCTGGTTCGAGCAGTTGTCGGCCGGCGGCAAGGTCAACATGCCTTTCGGAGAAACTTTCTGGTCCCCGGGATTCGGTGGCCTGGTCGACAAGTTCGGCGTGCCGTGGATGATCAACACCATTCCGCAGGAAGGTTGGAAACCGAAAGGCTAGCGGCCTGCAACCACGGATTCGAGCAAGAGTGAGTGGAAATGGTGGAAATGGGGACATTCCTCATTCGCGAGCCGCCATCTGGGTGCGCGTGGTGGAGCACGCGCAAACGTTGGGAGATATGAGGAATGTCCCCATTTCCCCGAAGACCGATTGATCGCCGCTACTTCGCCGCCAGCTCGTACGCCTGGCGAATCAATTGCAGCACTCCTTCGCTCTGGCTTGAATCCTTCATCCGGTAGATCACACCGGCATCGTGCTCCGCATTGGCGATGAACTTGAAATCGGCAGGATCCCTGACGAACTCGTCGCGGTATACACATTCACCGAGCGACAGGTTCAGCAGCAGGATCAGGCGCCACTTTCTCGGCAGGATCTCCAGGAAGAAATCCCCGTCATCCGCATAGTAGGAAACCGAGTTCCTGCGCGGCACCTCGATGATGCGCGGGTCGATCTCCCGGATGAGCGGCCGCAGATGCTCACAGAGTTCGCGGACTTCGCCAGACATCGTGAGCTGCTCGACCGAATACTGCTGCGCCTCACGCTGCAGTTCCGTCCGCCGCGCGAGGCCCAGCATCTCGGGGCTCACATCGAGCGACGGCCAGATCTTCAGCGCGAGCTCACCCAGCACACGCCCGCGGCGTTCCATCTCCTTTTCCGTCCACTGGCTCTGCTCGCGGATGAACTTGTTCAGACGCACCGCACTTTCGTTGAAGCCACCCTTGACCTCCTTCTTGTCCTCGAACGGCCGGTCCGAGTACGTGCTGTTGTAGCCGGTCAGCGTCAGGTTACCCAACCGGTGCACCCATGTGTTCTGGATCTCCTTCCAGTCGGCGCCGAGCATGTCGCGCCATTTCTTTCCCAGGCGTTCGTTCTGGGGCAGTACGTGTTCGATGGTGTAGCTGCCGGTATCGCACGGCTCCCTGGTATCGAAGTTCTCGAAGCGATCGAGCATGTAGTGGCAGTTGCGTGTGTGATAGACGTCGCGCCGTTCCAGCTCCGTCCGGAATTCGTCGTCTGCAGGAAATCTGTTCGCCTCGCTCGCCGCGGCAAGCGCCAGCACCAGAGCGTCGAACGGCGCCTCGTCCGTGATCCGCTGCGCCAGCTGCATGAAGAACTGACCGTAACCGCGGGTCTGCATGCCGCACACGGCACGTCGGAAGACGTAGCTCTCCAGCAGCGCAAGCGCCGATCCCAGTTGGGCGTCGGTGAGCGTGCCGCAGCGTTCCCGACAATCCATCAGGCGCATCACGACGATGGCGGCAACCTGGGCCAGGCGATTGAGGCGCAGCAGTTGCTCCGAGAACGGCGCCGGCGCCGGCATGGCACCGACGAACGCAGCGTAGTAGCCGGAATGGCGCTGCATCTCCTGCAATGCGACATCGATGCCCCGCTCCTGCTGCAGCGACCGGAAGAAATCGCGGAACTCGTAGTAGATCCGGTCGGCGCGAGTCTGCCGGACGGCTTTCGAATGAAGCGCCATGAAATCACGGGCGAACGAGTCGAACGCCGCCGGCGAACCGCGGAAATGATCTTCGATGTGGCGCCAGTAGGTGTCGTACAGGCGGGTCTGATTCCTCTCATCCATCCGCATCAGGATGAAGTTGCGTATGAGGTCCGCCTGGGACAGATCGAGACCGGTGGAGTTGAGGCTCTCGAAGATCATCTGCGGGTCGTCCGAGCCGCGGTCCAGCGCCACGTCGACGACGATCAGCCGCGCGACTCCGCGATAGACCACGCGCGGATCGACCGCCGCCATCCTCTCCTTGAACAGTTCGTAGTTCTCCAGCACCCGGGACTCGTCGTCCATCGCCACCGCCTGTCCATCGAGCAATGCACTGAGCACTTCCTGATCGTGCCGGCGCAGAACGAGCTTGTGCTGCCGGCTGCCCTCCTCCTGCGAGTTCTTGAGGA
Source organism: uncultured Steroidobacter sp. (assembly GCA_937864115.1). GTDB lineage: Bacteria > Pseudomonadota > Gammaproteobacteria > Steroidobacterales > Steroidobacteraceae > Steroidobacter. The sequence continues at coordinate 309,808 of CALMII010000028.1, forward strand.
AGTACGCTTCGATCCGCTTCGGCGTGGGATCGTCCTCGCCGGCAGGCTGCCAATGGGTCTCGATCAGATGGTCCCGCAGCGCGATCAGCAGCAGGGTGACGCTGGTCAGACGCTGCTGCCCGTCGATCAGCAACCAGCGCGTGAAGCCGGCGGCGGTGTCGCCAGACGGGATGTAGACGACCGAGCCGATGAAGTGACCCGGCGTACTCTCCTCGCCACCGACGCGAACGATGTCGTTCCATAGCTGGACGCACTGTGCTTCGGTCCAGCTGTAGTCGCGCTGAAATACGGGAATGACGAACTGGGTCGTTCCGTTGATCAGGCGGGTAAAGTGGCGATCGATGGCCTTCATTGTCCGTCGGCTCCTCGTAGAACAGGATTCGCAAGATCACACCCGAGGCAGGATCGTACGTCCCTTCCCCCCCCGCGCAGCGGGGGAAGGATGGATGGGGTTCCTGTAGGTCAGGCTTTAGCCTGACTTCTGATAAAGAGGCCGGCTCAAGCCGGCCCCACAGTAGGAGGCCCCACCCTGACCCTCCGCCGCGCCGCGGAAGGCGATCTCCACGAACGACCGCCACCTCTCTCCCGCTCCCACTCTCAACAGCCTCTCCCCGCTGTTCAATGCATTCCCCGGCGCCGTCCACGGCTCCACGCACACGAAGCCTTTCACCTTGAGCGTCCACACCACCCAGTAAGCGAAATCGTCGGAGGCGCTGACTTCGATTTCTCCGCCCTCCTCGCGTCGCAGGATCATGCGATGGGCCTTCTGGTCGAGTAGATGCAAATCGAGTTCGTCGGCCGTCAGGTCGAAGAAGCCATCGAACGGCCTGCTGTGCTTCGTGACATTGTCGAAAACCTGCGTTGCGTCGCTGGTGATTCGCGAGTGGAGTTTGTGGCCGACCACGAAATACGGGTGGTAGCCGAACGCGAACGGCATCGGCCGCGAGTCGCGGTTCTCGATGGTCATGTCGAGGTGCAGGCGCGAGGCCGAGACGCTCACCTCGAACACAGCCCTGAATCTCCAGGGATACTGCGCGAGCGTTTCCGGGTCTGACGCCAGCTGCAGCGTGACGCTCTGCGGTGTGCGCCCGATGACGTCCCAGGCTTTCGTGCGCGCGAAGCCATGCTGCTTCATGGAGCCGCTGTGTCCGTCGCAGCGCCAGCGATCGTCGGTCAGCCTGCCGGGCGAGGGAAACAGGATCGGAATGCCGCCGCGCACGTTCTTGCGCGAATCCTCGAACGTCTCCTGATCGAGGTAGAGCACGTCGTGCCCGCGCACCTTGAACGAAGTGACGAGCGCGCCGCGCCACGGTGCGATGGCGGCGGACGTGTCGGAGCCGGTATCGGCGATCGAAATCAGTTCCTGCGTCATGCCGGCGATCGTATCAGCTCGCAGGTATCGCCAGGACGCACGCCCGCGGCGTTCGCTTCGTCGGTATCCAGGTGCAAGCGCAGTTCGAATTTTTCCGAGACCCGCACCGACACATCGTTGAAAACGAGATCGCGACCGTCGCTGTCGATGCGAACGCTCACGGAATCGTGATCGCGGACACCGAGGCGGCGCGCATCGTGCGGATTCATGTGAATGTGGCGCCGCGCGCAGATCACGCCGCTGGCAATCGTGGTGCGGCCCGCCGGACTTTCGAGCGTGATGCCCGGCGTGTTGCGCAGATCGCCCGAGATGCGCACCGGCGCATCGACACCGAGGATGAATTCGTCGGAGCGCGAGATCTCGACCTGGTCATGGTCGCGCGGCGGCCCCATGAGCCGCACCTTCTCGATACGTCCGCGCGGACCGATCAGCGTGACTGACTCCCGCGCGGCGAACTGGCCGGGCTGCGACAGCTCCGCGCGCGGACTCAACCGGTAGCCGGCACCGAAGAGCTTCTCGATCGTCGGCTGCGACAGATGCGCGTGACGCGCGGAAATTTCGATGGGAATGCGAAGGCTCCTGTCCACGTCGGCCGTCTCCAGCAACGCAGCGGCCTGCAGCGCGATCTCCAGTTCTTCGTTGGCGCTCACGACCAGCAGGCGTGTGCGCGAGGATTCATCGGAGATGTCGCAGACGACCGTTTCCGCATCGACCTGCGCGTCGCGATTGCGATCCTCGTCGAATCGCGCGCCGAGGAAATCCAGTCGCTGCAGGATGCGATGGCGCATCAGCGCACTGTTCTGGCCGATGCCGCCGGTGAATGCGACGACATCCACGCCGCCCATCACGGCGGCATAGGCGCCGATGTACTTGCGCACGCGATGCGCATAGAGCGTGAGCGCCAGGCGGCTGATTTCATCGCCATCGGCCGCCCGCTGTTCCAGTTGCCGGACATCGTTGGTTCCCGCCAGCCCCTTGAGGCCCGAATCGCCGTTCAGCAGCTGGCCGAGCGTTTCCGACGTGTAGCCGCCGTGATCCATCAGGTGCAGCAGCACGCCGGGATCGACATCGCCGCTGCGCGTACCCATCACGAGACCTTCGAGCGGCGTCATGCCCATGCTGGTCTCGACGCTGCGTCCGTATTCGATGGCCGCGACGCTCGCACCATTGCCGAGATGACACGACACGATGCGCAATGCCTGCAGATCCATTTCCAGATGCGCCGCCACGCTGCGCGCCACCTGTCCGTGACTGGTGCCGTGAAAGCCGTAACGACGAATGCCCAGTCGCTGCGCGATGTCGCGCGGCAACGCGTACTCGCGCGCCCGTCGCGGCAGCGTCGCGTGAAATGCGGTATCGAACACGGCAACGTGCGGCACGCCGGGCAACTCCTGGCGGGCGAGCGTCGCGGCGGCGACGGCCATGGGATTGTGCAGCGGCGCGAGATCGTTCAGTTCGCCGATGGCGCGCAGCGTGTCATCGTCGAGGAGTGTCGGGCGCACGAACTTCGCGCCGCCGTGCACGATCCGGTGCGCAACGGCCTGCACGGGTTGATCGCCCCGGCGTCGCGACCGCAGTTCCTGGATGAGACGACGCATGCCCGCCTGCGCGTCGGTGCCGGCATCGAGCGGAATGCGTTCGTCGTCGATCAGCAACCGGCACTCGGCCGACCCGAGGCTGTCGATGTGCATGTCCAGCAGGCGCTGCCGCGAATCCGTGTCGATCAGCACGCTCTTGATCGACGAACTGCCACAGTTGAGAGCGAAGATGCGCATCGAGGGTCACCGGATCTCGCGACGCGCCGACCATAGCATCGGCGCACGCAGCGCCCAAGCCGCCGTTTACGCGATCGGCCCGGAGTTTCACCTTCTCCTTATGGCGTGGACCGGACGGCTCCGGCTAGTCTGCCGCCACCTGCCGACGATGCCGAACGATCAGAACGATGCACGACGTTGAAGGACGGTCATGAAACTGCCTGCTCTCCTGCCTGCCCTGCTCTGCACGCTGGCGATGGCCGGCTGCGAACAGAAATCCGCCGCACCGCCGGCAGCCGCGCCGCAACCCGCAGCGGGCGCCGTGCCTCAGCCCTCGTCCGCAGCGCAAAGCGTGCCCCAGCAATTGCCGGCGCTGTATTCGGGAACGCTGCCGTGTGCCGACTGCCCCGGCATCCGCTTCGACCTGGATCTGCGCGCGAACCATGTGTACGTGCTGCGCATGACGTACCTGGAGCGGGACACGAGCGTGGACGACATCGGTCAATGGTCGATCCAGGAAGACGAAGTCCTCACGCTCACCGGCAGCGGCGAGCGCCCCTCCGCCTGGGCCATTCGCGATGTCGATACGCTCAGCAAGCTCGATATCGAGGGCAAGCCGATCGAGTCGAACCTCAACTACACGATCGTGCGCCAGCCGGACTACACGGCGCTCGAACCGCATCTCACGATGCGCGGCCTGTATCGCTACATGGCGGACGCGGCGCAGTTCGAGGAATGTCTCACCGGCCTCAAGCTGCCGGTGGCGATGGAAGGCGACAATGTCGCGCTGCAGACCGCCTATGCAACCGTGCGGCGCGAGCCGGGCACAGCGGTGCTGGCGAGCGTCGAAGGCCGCATCGCACCGCGCCCCGCGATGGAGGGCGATCGCACGGTCGACATGCTGGTGGTCGACAGGTTCGTGCGCTTCTGGCCGAACGAAAGCTGCGGCGCGCGCGGCGTCACGCATGACCTCGTCAGCACGCGCTGGGTGCTGACGCGCCTGAACGACGAGCCCGTCGATGTCTCGAAGCTGCAGCGCGAGCCTTTCATCGCACTGGAAGGCAACGAGCACCGCGTGTTCGGCAACGGCAGCTGCAACCGCGTGGTCGGCGCATACGAAACCGAAGGCGAGCGGATCACGTTCAAGCAACTGGCGCTGACGCGCATGGCGTGTCCGAACATGGATTTCGAAGCTGCGTTCGGCAAGGCGCTGAATGCCGCAACGCGCTGGAAGATCAGCGGCGCCCACCTGGAACTGTTCGATGCGGACGGCAAGGTGGTGGCGCGGTTCGAAGAAAGAAATCTGTGATGACTGCAGGTGAGGCTTCGGCCTGACTGTTTTCAGGCCGGCTGTGACCGAAGGAAATCCCGCGGGAAAGCCGGCCCCACAAGATTCACCCGATCGCTCTCGGTCCAACAACAAGAGGAACAACAACCATGCCTCTCAGCAAGAAGCTCATCGCGGAATTCATCGGTACGTTCTGGCTCGTGCTCGGCGGCTGCGGCAGTGCCGTGCTTGCCGCGGCATTTCCGGAAGTCGGCATCGGCCTCGCGGGCGTCGCGCTTGCCTTCGGTCTCACGGTGCTGACGATGGCCTTCGCCATCGGGCATGTCTCCGGCTGCCATCTCAATCCTGCAGTCTCCGTCGGACTGTGGGCAGGCGGGCGCTTTCCGGCGTCGCAGCTGCTGCCGTACATCATTGCGCAGGTGCTCGGCGGCATTCTGGCCGCGTGGGTGCTGTACATGATCGCGTCGGGCAAGGCCGGCTTCGATCTCGCGGGCGGCCTCGCCTCGAATGGCTATGCGGAACATTCGCCCGGCGGCTATTCGCTGCACTCGGGCCTGCTGACCGAGATCGTCATGACGTTCATGTTCCTGATCGTCATCCTCGGCGCCACCGACAGGCGAGCGCCCGCTGGATTCGCACCGATCGCCATCGGCCTGTGCCTGACGCTGATCCATCTGATCTCGATCCCGGTGACCAACACGTCGGTCAATCCTGCACGCAGCACGGGACCTGCCGTGATCGTCGGCGGCTGGGCGCTCGCACAGCTGTGGCTGTTCTGGGTGGCGCCGATCGTGGGCGCCGCGGTGGCGGGGTTCGTGTACAGGAATGTGTTCGAGAAAGAATAGTCGCGACGCGGAGACAGTGGTGTGGGTCAGGCTTTAGCCTGACTCCGAAAGAGGCCGGCTAAAGCCGGCCCCACAGTCCTCGCCCGGATGACTGGGCCGGCCGGAGTCCGCATACTCCGGCCGACCCTCACTCCCCGTCGATTTTCGCTCCATGAACAAGGTCCGCCTGCTGACAGCGCCGCTGCTGGCGCTGATCAAACTTCACTGGATCGCGCTGTGCATCGCTGCCGGTGCGATCCTGCTGTACACGCTGGCCGGCTTCTTTCTCGTGCCCTACGTGGCGCGGATGCAGATGGAAAAATACGTGACGCAGACGCTGCATCGACAGGTGTCGATCGGCGAGATGCGTTTCAATCCCTTCGTCCTCGATGCCAGCGTCAGCAACTTCGATCTGCGCGAGGCCGACGGTTCGCCGCTGGTGTCGTTCCGTCATCTGTACGCGAACGCGCAGCTCGCCTCGCTGTGGCGGCGAGCCATCGTGCTGCACGAAGTCCAGCTCTCCGCGCCGAACATCGAACTCGTCATCGAGAAGGATGCTTCGGTCAATCTCGCGAAACTGTTTCCGCCATCGCCGGAACCCGAAGAGCCTTCCGAGCCGACCGCCGTGCGCATCGGCAATCTCTCGGTCCACTCGGGGCGCATCGGCGTCGCGGACTACACGCTCGCCGAACCGTTCAAGGGCGCCGTCACGCCGATCCGGTTCGCGCTCGACGATTTCCGCACCGACGCCAATTTCGAGAATGCCTACGATTTCAGCGGCACGACCACCGCGGGCGAGCAGCTCGCGTGGACCGGCGAGTTCACCGTCCGGCCGCTCGGCTCGAACGGCCGCTTCAGCGTCCGGGGCCTGCAGATCGCGACGATCGAGTCCTATATAAAGGAATCGATTCCGTTCCGGCTTGCCTCCGGACAGGCCGACATCGGCGGTACCTATCGCTTCGCGCTCGATCCTGCGTTCTCGCTCGATGTCACGCTGCCGAGCGCGCAGATACGCGAACTGTCGCTGGCCGAACGCACCGGCAACGCGGCAGCGCCGATCGTACTGCCGGCGATCGATGTGCAGGAGGTGCAGTTTTCGTACGCGAAGCGCGATGTGGGGCTGAAGCTCGTCGAAGTGAAGGATGCGCGCATCGCCGCGGCGATCGAGCGCGATGGGTCGATCAGTCTCATGCGGCTGTTCGGTGTGGCAAAGACCCCCACCCCAACCCTCCCCCGCTCCGCGGAGGAGGGAGCAGGAAAGGACGCTCCGCATGCCTCTTCCCCTCCTCCGCTTGCGGGGGAGGGCCAGGGAGGGGGCGCTGCCGACAACGAATGGCGTATCCACATCGACTCCATCCGCCTCGCCAACGCTGCGCTCACCGCCGAAGATCGCAGCGTCAATCCGGCGACGAAGTTCGAACTCGCACCGGTACAGGTGACGCTGAACGATTGGAGTACCGACGACGACGCGAAACTTCAGATCGATTCCGACATCACCATCAACAAACGGGGCCGCCTGCTCGCGAAGGGCGATCTGCAATTGACGCCGCTGACCACGCAGCTCGCGATCGACCTGAAGGATTTCGATCTGCCGGTGCTGCAGCCCTACATCGCGAAGACGACGGCGATGACGCTGCATTCCGGACGTCTCGGCGCCAAGGGTGACGTCACCTACGCGAGCGCGCCCGAATCCGCGCAGCCGGTGACCTTCAAGGGCGAGGTGCAGGTCGCCGACCTGCGCACGACCGACCAGCTCGTGAACGAGGACTTCCTCAAGTGGCGCAGCCTGGCGCTCACGGGCATCGATTTCTCGCTGCATCCCGACAAGCTGTCGATCGATCGCATCGTCGCGCGACAACCCTACGCACGCGTCGTGATTGCGCAGGACTCCTCGCTCAACATCACGCGGGTACTCAATCCGGACGGCCCGGTACAGGCGCCCGAAACGACGGACGAAGGAGAGAGCCAGCGGGCGGCGCCGGTCAGGGAGAAGGAGAAGGTGTTCCCGGTGCGCATCGGCACCGTGCAGTTCATCGACGGCTCCGCCAACTTCGCCGACTACTCCATCGAACCTTCGTTCGCCACGGGCATTCTTTCGCTCAACGGCAGCATCGTCGGCCTGTCGTCCGCGCCCGCTTCGCGCGCCAAGGTGAAGCTCGACGGCAAGGTGGACAAGTACGCGCCGGTGGACATCAACGGCGAAGTGAACCTGCTGTCGGCGAGCGTCTACACCGACCTCGCCATGAACTTCCGCAACATGGAGCTGACGACCTTCAATCCCTACTCGGGCAAGTTCGCCGGCTACAACATCAGCAAGGGCAAGCTCTCGACCGAACTACGCTACAAGGTGCAGGACCGCAAGCTCGATGCCGCGCATCACATCGTGCTCGACAATCTCGAGTTCGGCGCCAAGACGGATTCCAAGGACGCCGCGCCGATTCCCCTCAAGCTCGCCGTCGCGCTGCTGAAGGATCGTCACGGCGTCATCGACGTCAACCTGCCGGTGACGGGAACGCTCGACGATCCGAAATTCCGGCTCGGTCCGATCATCTGGAAGGCGGTGCTCGGCCTGCTCACCAAGATCGTCACGGCCCCGTTCGCTGCGCTCGGCGCGCTGTTCGGTGGCGGCGATGAACTCGCCTACGTCGATTTCGCGCCGGGCACGGCGGTGCTGGCGCCGACGGAAATCGAGAAGCTGAATACGCTGTCCAGAGCGCTGGTCGAACGTCCGCAGCTCAAGCTGAACGTCCCGCTGACCGTCGTCGCCGAAGCCGACGGCGCCGCACTGGCACAGGAACGCCTGGCCGCGACGCTGCCGCCCCCCGGTGAACTCACGGACGACCGCGCCAGGCGCAAGCGCGTGGCCGAACTAGAGAAGGCCTACAGGCAGATCGTCAACGCGGCGCCCGAGTACCCGCCGGAAACGAAGACGGACAAGGGCGTCGATCTGGACGCACAGATCCAGTTCCTGGATCGCTCGCTGCTGGAACGGCTGCAACCCGACGATGCCGCGCTCACCGAACTCGGACGCCAGCGCGCCCGCGCCGTTCAGGATGCCCTGCTCGTCAACACCGAACTGAATCCTGAACGCGTGTTCATCACCTCCGAGCGTTCCGAAGGCAAGTCGCAGAACGAGTCGGTCCGCATGGAAATGCAGCTCGAGTGAGCCCGCCGGCCGATTGACCGTCCGCAACGGACCTGCGACATTCGACGCGAACTCCGCGAGGTGCGCCGATGAGAACCATCACAAGAACCCTGGTGCTTTCGCTGTCGCTGCTCGGTGTGACGACCGCCGGTTACGGCGACCCCGCCGTCGATGCCGGCGCCAAGGCCGATGCGAAGACGACGTGCATGAATCAGTGCGACGCCGCCGAAACCCGCTGCAGCAGCGAAGTGCGCCGCGCCCGCCAGCAGTGCTCGAAGCGCGCCGCCAACGCCGGCCGCGATCCGTTCACGATGCGCAACAACGACTACACGTACTTCTGCGGTTACTTCAACAATGCCGGCTACTGCGGCAATGGCGCCGCGTGCCGCTCGCGCTTCGCCCGCACCTACGGCCTGTGCGTCGATGCGATCCAGCAGAACATCGCCTCGATGCGCTACGACTGCTACCAGACCGAAACGACGGCGCAGCGGTATTGCCGCGATGAACTGCGCGACTGCAAGGCAGCGTGCCCGTAAGGACTCGGAGTTCACACGGAGATCACGGAGGCCACGGAGGCCGGAGAAGAGAAGAAGAAATTTCCACGGGGGAAGAATGGGGACACGGGGAACACGGGGATAAGAAGAGATTCTTCTGTTCCGAGACCCCGTGCTCCCCGTGTCCCCATTCTTCCCCCGTGGAAATTCTTCCTTCTTGATCCCTGACTCCGTGGTCTCCGTGATCTCCGTGTGAAAACTTCTCAAATACGCTCGATCACCATCGCGATGCCCTGCCCGACGCCGATACACATGGTGCACAGCGCGTAGCGGCCGCCGGTTTTTTCGAGCTGGTTGAGCGCGGTGGTGACGAGGCGTGCGCCGCTGGCGCCGAGCGGATGACCGAGGGCGATGGCGCCGCCGTTGGGATTCACGTGCGCGGCATCGTCGGCGAGACCGAGCTGGCGCATGACGGCGAGGCCCTGCGCGGCGAAGGCTTCGTTGAGTTCGACCACATCCATCTGGCCGATCGACAGCTTCGTGAGCTGCAGCACTTTCTGCGCGGCCGGCACGGGGCCGATGCCCATGATGCGCGGCGGTACACCGGCCGTCGCCGTGGCGATCACGCGCCCGCGCGGCTTGAGTCCGTACTTCGCTGCGGCGGCTTCGCTGGCGAGCAGCAACGCGCAACTGCCATCGTTGACGCCTGACGCATTGCCCGCCGTCACGGTGCCGTCAGGCTTCACGACGCCCTTGAGCCTGGCGAGTGCTTCGAGCGTCGTCTCGCGCGGATGCTCGTCCTTCACGAAGCGGATCGGATCGCCCTTCTTCTGCGGAATCTCCACCGGCGTCAGTTCGCTGTCGAAGAATCCTTGCGCAGCGGCGCGCGCGTAGCGCTGCTGGCTGCGCAGCGCGAAGGCATCCTGGTCGGCGCGGTTCACGCCGAACTCGGCGGCCACGTTCTCGGCGGTCTCGGGCATCGAGTCGACGCCGTACTGCGCCTTCATCAGCGGATTGATGAAACGCCAGCCGATGGTCGTGTCTTCGATCTTCGCCGTACGCGAGAAGGCGCTGTCGGCCTTGGCCATCACGAACGGCGCGCGCGTCATGCTTTCCACGCCGCCGGCGATGACGAGTTCTGCTTCGCCGCTGCGAATGGTGCGTGCGGCGAGATTCACGGCGTCGAGGCCCGAGCCGCACAGGCGATTGATCGTCGCGCCGGGCACGGCAGCCGGCAGTCCGGCCAGCAGCAGGGCCATGCGCGCAACATTGCGGTTGTCCTCGCCGGCCTGATTGACGCAGCCGTAGAACACATCGTCGACCGCGGCCCAGTCCACGTTCGGATTGCGATGCTGCAATGCCTTGAGCGGAATCGCGCCGAGATCGTCGGTGCGGACCTGTGCGAGCGCACCACCGTAACGTCCAATCGGAGTCCGGATCGCATCGCAGATGAAGACATGGCGCATGGAAGTAGCCGCTGCAGTTCGAAGGGAGCGGCAGTGTACAACGTCATCGGCGCCGCACGGCGTGAGCAAGTGCAAGGCGCAGCGTGTATCGTGCGGCACGCACCCTGCCCGAACATTCCTCCATGCAGTCCTCCAATCTCCGCGGCATCCTGTCCATGATCGTCGCCGTTGCCGCGTTCTCGGTCATGGACGTCACGATGAAGCGTCTGGTGGAGACGTATTCGCCCATGCAGGTGACGTTCATGCGCGCCATCGCATCGCTGCCCTTCCTGCTGCTGGCCACCGGCCTGTGGGGCCGCTGGCGGGACATCGTGCCGCAGCGCATCGGACTGCACCTGCTGCGCGGCTGCATCGGCGTGGCGATGCTGTGGCTGTTCGTCTACGCCGTGCGATTCCTGTCGCTGGCGGACGCCTACACCATCTACATGTCGGCGCCGCTGCTGATCACCGCGCTGGCGGTGCCGTTCCTCGGCGAGCGGGTCGGCTGGCGGCGCTGGGCGGCGGTGATCGTCGGCCTGATCGGCGTCATCGTCGTACTGAAACCGTCGGGCACCGGAATCATCACGATCGGCGGCCTGGCGGCACTGGCGTCCGCGGTGCTGTATGCGATCAGCGCCATCACGATCCGCATCCTGTCGCGCACCGACACGGGCGCGGCGATCATTTTCTGGGTACTGCTGTTCATGGCGCTGTTCAGCGGCTTCTTCGCCCTGTTCGACTGGACGCCGCTGCAGCGCGAACACGGCTGGCTGATCCTCGGTGTCGGCCTGTCCGGCGCCATCGGCCAGCACTTCATTACTTATGCATTCCGCCAGGCGTCACCGGCGGTGGTCGCGCCCATCGAATACACCGCGTTGCTGTGGGGCATGACGTTCGACTGGCTGCTGTGGCTGACGCTGCCTGGCTCGCGCATGCTCATCGGCGCGGGAATCATCGTCGGCAGCGGGCTTTACGTCATCTATCGCGAGCGGGTAGGGAAGTAGGCTTTCCTGTGGGGCCGGCCTCAGCCGGTCTTCGACTGTAGGTCAGGCTTTAGCCTGACATTCCGAAGGCCGGCTGAAGCCGGCCCCACAGGCACTAAACGACCAGCCGCTGCATCTGCACGTCGCAGCGCGCGTATTTCTGATCGAGCGGGCCCGGGATGTCCGTGAAGCCATTCTTGTAATAGAGCGCAATCGCCGGCTTGAGTGATCTCTGCGAATACAGGATCACCCGGCGCCTGCCGAGATCGCGGGCCGTCTGCAAGGCCGTTTCCAGCAGGCTCTGGCCATAGCCGCGGCTCTGCCAGCGTTCGTCGACGGCCATCTTGGTCAGCTCGAACGTGTCAGCGTCGACGACGCGCAGGGCGACGGTACCCACGACCTGATCTTCGAGCAGCGCGAACAGGATCTCGCCGCCCGCAGCCAGGATCTCCGCTTCCGGATTGCCGAGCACGCGTTCGTCGATCGGCTCGACTCTGAAGTAGCGCTCCAGCCAGGCGATGTTGAGGCGACGGAATTCGTCGCGCAGCGCCGGATCGAAACTGATGATCGTCAATCCGTCCACGTAGGTGCGCAGCTTGCGGATGCGCTGCGACGGGCGAACCGGCGAGTCGACGTTGTGAGCCTGCACGGTCATTTGCACTCCGCGGCGGGAAGATTTTTGGGCGGTCGCTGGAACAGCAGGCGATCCTGGAACAACACCAGCGAAACGCCGAACAGCACGAGCAACGTGGCGATGACGGCGACGGACGTGATCTCCTCGTGCAGCACCAGCGCACCGAGGATCAGCGCGACGACCGGATTCACCAGCGCGTAGGTCGTGACTTTCGCCGCCGACACGCGCGTCAGCAGCCACAGATAGCAGTTGAGACCGATGAGACTGCCGAAGACGACGAGGTAGCCGACGGCCAGCCAGGATGCCGTCGACACCGACGCCGGATCGAAGCGCGCCCATTCGCCGTCGAACACGCTCAAAGCGAGCTGGAACAGACCGCCGAACAGCATCTGCGCGCCGGTGAAGCTGAAGACCTGATCCTTGCCCGCCGCACGCTTCTGCAGCAGCGTGCCGAAGCTCCAGCCCACGACCGCGATGATCAGCGCGAGCAGATGCAGCGGACTCGCTTCGCCCGAGATCGTGCGCGTGTGCAGCACGATCGTCGTCACCCCGGCGAGTGCAATCGCGGTGCCGAGCAATCCCTGTCGCGTCGGCGCGCGGCGGCTGAACCAGGCCCAGTCGAGCACCAGCACCGTCACCGGCATGGCCGCAACGATCAATGCAGTGATGCCCGACGGAATGCCCTGCTGTGCCCAGATCACGAAGCCGTTGCCGATGCCCGCGAGCAGCACGCCGCACAACGCGGCCGCCGGCAGATTGACGCCGGCGAACGGCCGCGGACTGCGCATCCGCAGCCACACCGCCATCAACACGCCGGCCAGCAGGAAACGCATCGCCCCGCTGATGAAGGGCGGCAGCGTCTGGATCGCGATCGCGATGGCCAGATAGGTCGTGCCCCAGATGATGTAGATGCCGGCAAAGGCGATCAGCACACCGAGCGACAGCGACACGGATGTCGGCAGGCGAATGTTCATGCTCGTACTCTGCCCGTCGATCTGGCAAGCAGTACAGATTCAGGTAGACTGACCTCTCGCCAATACAGTTCCCAACACAGTTTCGAGCGCACGGAGAGCTGTCGATGTCTTCGCAACCGCCTCTTCTCTACGAGCGCGTGGCACGACTGGTGGAAACGCAGATCGCCACGGGCGCGCTGCGCACCAACGATCGCATTCCGTCGGTCCGCAGCATGAGCCGCACCGCCAAGGTCAGCGTCTCCACGGTCGTGCAGGCCTATGTTCATCTCGAAAGTATCGGACTGATCGAAGCGCGACCGCAGTCGGGTTTCTATGTACGGCCGCCGGATCCGAAAGCCGTGCCCGAGCCGCGCGCCAAGCCCACGCGTTCGCGCCGGCCGATGTCGGTCGCGGCCGAAATGCTCGATACCTGCCGCGAAGCGCTGGGGCGCAGCGACATCATTCCGCTGAACGGGGCCTTCACATCGCCTTCGATGTATCCCACGCAGCGCTTGAACAACCTGACGCGCGAAGTGCTGCGCGACCGGCCGCTGCAGGCGGGCGAACTGATTCCGCCGCCGGGCGATCCGGAATTGCGTCGACAGGTTGCGAAGCGCATGGCACTCGCCGGTGCGCCCACCGATCCCGACCACGTCGTGATCACGAGCGGCACGATGGATGCGATCACGCTGACGCTCGGCGTCGTGTGCCAGCCCGGCGATACCGTGCTGGTCGAATCGCCCACGTACTTCGGCCTGTTGCAGGCGATCGAACATCTGCGTCTCAAGGTCGTCGAAGTGCCGAACCGGCCCGGCGTCGGCATCGATGCCGAAGCGGTGCGCACCATCGCACGCAGCACGCGCCTCTCGGCGGCGGTGCTGATGCCGAACTTCAACAATCCCGCCGGCACGCTGACGCCGGACGATGCGAAGCGCGACATCGTCGCGACGCTCACCGGCATGGAAATTCCGATCATCGAGGACGACATCTACGGCGACCTGCATTACGGCAGCATGCGTCCGGCTTCGATGCGCGCCTTCGACGACACGGGCCTGGTGATCTCCTGCGGCTCGGTGTCGAAGACCATCGCGCTCGGCTATCGCATCGGCTGGGCAGTCACGCCGCAGTTCCATACCGACATCGCGCGCGCCAAGTTCTATTCCTCCGTCGCGTGCCCGACGCTGCAGCAGCTGGTGCTGGCGCGCTACTACGCCAGCGGCGGCTACGATCGTTACCTGCGGCGCGTGCGCACCCTTCTTTCCATCAACGCGCAGAGTTTCATCGATGCCGTCGCGCGTCACTTTCCTGCCGGCACGCGCATCACGCGACCGGCTGGCGGCATCGTGATCTGGGTCGAACTGCCCGCGCACGTCGATGCGGTCGAGCTGTTCCGCAGCGCGCTGGCCAGCCGCATCGGCATCGCACCGGGCATCGTGTTTTCCGCCAAGGCGGACTACCGCAACTACATGCGACTGAGCTGCGGCCTGCCCTGGTCGCCGGCGATCGATCGTGCGATCGAGAAACTCGGCAAGCTGGTGCATGTGATGGCGGCGCAGTAAGCGCGCTCTCCGCTTGATTCTGCCTGTGGGGCCGGCTTCAGCCGGCCTGGGAAATGTCAGGCTGAAGCCTGACCTACAGTCGGAGGCCGGCCCCACAAAATCCAGTCAACTCCACCCGCGCAACCCGTGCGCGGGCACAATCGACAACAACTCCGACGATGCGACCTGGCCGCGCCGCGCTCGTGGCGAACGATGCGCTGGCAACTCGATCGCCTCCTCCTCCACACGTGGCTGACGCTCCTTGCGCTCCAGCGTCAACCTGTCGGCCTTCAGTTTCGCCAGCACCGTAAACAGATACTCGTCCATGGCAGCCTCCTCATGAGCTGTGCAGATCTCTAATGGAGGTGTAGCGTAGGCCGACGAAATTTCCTGAAAAAGCGATTGTTAGGCCACGGTATCCATGACTGGAAGTCATACTTTCAACGATGACGAGCCTGGACCGACGGTCTGTCGCGGCGCTGCCCCCACAGCACTCCGGCCGTCTCGCGTTGGCGAATCAACGGCCGCGCGAATCATGCCAGCGGCACTGCTGCCATGCCGTCATCAGTCTCTGCACGCGCGTCAGTGGCTGTCATGAAAAAGATCCCCGTCGGTCCGTTGCGCGCCTTCGATGTCGCCGCACGCACGCTCAACCTGAGCGCCGCGGCCGAGGAAATGAATGTCACGCACGCCGCGGTGAGCCGTCAGGTGAAGCAGCTGGAGCAGCGCCTCGGCGTGAAGCTGTTCGAACGTCTGCCGCGGGGCCTCAAGCTCACCGCGCATGGCGCACTGCTGGCGGAGGGAACGCGCCAGGCCTTCGATCGGCTGGCGAGTGCGATCGAGGATGTGTCGGCGCCGACAGTGCGTCGCAAGCTGACGATTTCCACGTTCGCTTCGATGTCGGCGCGCTGGCTGATGCCGCGCGTGCAATCCTTCGCGCAGCGTTTTCCGGACGTGGATCTGCAGGTGACGACGTCGTCGCGGCTGGTCGACTTCGCGCGCGAGGATGTCGACATCGGCATCCGCTTCGGTCGCGGCAACTATCCCGGGCTGCACGTCGTTCCCATGTTCGAGCCGCGCGACATCGTCGTGTGCGCGCCGGCGCTGCTGAAGGGACGCAAGCTCGAAACCTTCGCCGACCTGAAGCACTTCCAGCTCCTGCACGACGACAACTACGAATCGTGGGAACACTGGCTGGCCGAAGCCGGCGCCAAGGGCGTGAGCGCACGCCGCGGCGTGATCTGCGGCGATCGCAATTCGATGCTGGAAGCGGCGCTCGCGGGTCAGGGCGTCGCCATCACCTCGGCCGTGTTTGCGGCCGGCGAACTCGAGCGCGGACGGCTGGTGCAGGTCTTCAGCGACGCCGTGCGCTCGGACTATTCGATCTATGCGGTGTGCCTGCCGCGCCGCCTCGGCGATGCGCTCATCGCGGGCGCGGTGGACTGGCTGGTGTGCGAGGCTGCGGGATCGGCGGACGCGCCGACGCCGTGAACCCGGAACTCATGCGCCTGCATACCGTTGAGCCCTCATGAACCCGATCCCCTTTTCTCCCGAACCGTCCGACGCCGAAGTGCGCAGCACCCGCGGCCCGCTGATCCTCGAGTTCGGCACCGACTGGTGCGGTCACTGCCAGGCCGCGCAACCGCTCATCGCGGCGGCGCTGCAGCAGCATCCCGACATCCGTCATCTGCGCATCGAAGACGGCAAGGGACGCCCGCTCGGACGCGCCTTCCGCGTGAAGCTGTGGCCCACGCTCGTCTTCCTGCGCGATGGCCAGGAAATCGCGCGCGTGGTCCGGCCGCGGGATCGCGATGAGATCGAGGTGGCTGTCGAGCGAATGAGTCCGTCGGAGAAGGGCGGATAGCGACGCCGCCTTGCTCTTATTCCTGTCTCAGCACACTGGCTGGCTTCAGGCGCGCCGCCCGTACCGCTTGAAACGCAACAGCGACCCAGGCCGCGATCATGGTTGCAGCCAGGCTGAGGAAAAAAGGGCCGCCCGAGAGCGGCAGCCGATGAATGAACACGCTCAGATAGATTTCCGCAGCGAGCACTGCGAATGGCAGCGCCAGCAGATTGGCCAGCAGTACCGGCCTGGAGAAATCGCTCACCAGCATCGCGAGCATGCGCGGCGCACTGGCGCCCAGCGTCCGGCGAATGCCGATTTCGCGAATGCGGGCGCGCACCCTGTGCATCGCGAAGCCGACGAGTCCCAGACAGGCGATGCCCAGCGCCAGCATTCCGAGAATGTCGAAGGCGCGATTGATGCGCTCGAAGATCCCGTAGTTGAGACTGAAAAGCTCATCGACGAACTGGCGCCTCAGGGGCGTCCGAGGCGCCAGTCTCTTCCACGCATCGTCGATGACCCGCAGTGCGCCGTCCATGTCCGTGCTGCGCGTCCGGATGAGCGGAAACACTGCGGAAGGATGCAGCTGGTAGCTGCCGGCCGTCGCACCGCCTCCCACGAAGTGCATGGGCTTGCTCGCCACGACACCGATGATGCGCAGCGACTGCGCGCTCGTGCCGAATGGATTGCCGACGTACAGCAACTGATCGATTGCGGCCTGCGGGCTCGGAAACCCGAGCTGGCTGCACAGCGCCGCGTCGATGACGAGAGCCACCGGCTTCTCGGGATCGGAAAACATCGCGGCGGAGACGTCGTCGAAATCGGCGCTGAACGTCCGGCCGGCCAGCAGATCGATGTGCATCGTCTCGAAGTAGTCGTGCCAGACCGTGTTTGCGAAGGCGTTGACGACGAGTGCGCCTGGCGACGATGACCGGCGATAGGGACTGCGAAAGGTACGGAACTCCCAGGGCACGACGCTGGTGGCAGACACCGATTCGATCTGCGGGTGTCGCAGCAATTCTGTCCTGAGCGTTTCGAACCGCACATCTGCAGTCGTCAGATCGTTCGTGATGGCGACGACCTGACGCGTATCGCCCAGACCGATGCGCTCCAGTTCCCTGTGCTGGGCCCGTACCACGATGACGATGCTGATCATGAGGCTCGCGATGAAGAACTGGCCGACCACCAGCGGGCTGCCGCGCCAGCTCCGCATTGCACGATCGCGCGCGGAATGCAGCGCTGCCCGGGGCGGAATCGAGAATGCGATCCATGCGGGCGCGGCGCCGGCAAAGCACGTGACCGCCACCCATGCCGCTGCGATGCACGCCCAGAATCTGCCGTTCGCAAGCAGGAGGTCAGGATCGACGCCGAGATAGGGCGAGACGGACGCGAGACATGACGCCAGGAGCAACAGCGCCACCGAGAGCGCCGCCGTCGCGAACAGGGCGGACTGAAACAGATGCTCGACGGCCAGCATCCACCGCGAGGCACCGAGAACCCTGCGCACGCCGAGCTGTCGTTCCGCATCCAGCACCTGGGCGCTGGCAAGGTTCGCGTAGTTCAGGCACGCGATGATCAGCACGACGCTGGCGAGCGCCAGCATCGAGAAGCCCAGCGAGACATCGATGCCGCTGTTGGCGAACAGCAGGCGCTCCGTCTCGGTCGACTGGAGCGCATGGAGCGGGATGGCGCCGATGTCGATCGCGGCAAAGGCACGCTGACCGGCCGGAATCCTCCTGCTCGCCAGTTCCTGCAGGCGCCGCTCCAGTTCCTGCGGGCGCAGGGTTCCATCCGGTGGCAGCTGCACGTAGGTGACGCAGCACAGTGCAATCCAGATTTCATTGCTCTCGTCCGCGATCGCTGCTTCGCTCTCGCGGATCAGCATCTCGATGACATCCCACGACACGAGCAGATCGAAGCGGATGTAACCCGTGAGGCCAATGTGCGACGGCTGCAACGGCTCGAAGATCCCGGTGACGCTGAGATCGACCCGGTCATTCAATCGCAATGTCCTGCCGACGACATCGACCGACCCGTACAGCCGTTCGGCTGCCGCGGTCGTCAGCACGACACTGCGCGGCGCCTGCAATGCATCGACCGCAGGTCCGCCGTTCGAACGTCTGAATATGCGGAAGAAGTCCGGCTCCGCGCCTGCGATGACCAGCGACCGGGTTCGTTCACCGACCGTCACCGGCAACGCCGACCAGTTGACTGCGCGTGCGACGGCATCGAGTTCCGGTATGTCGCTGCGGACATACTTCGCAAGATGATAGGCGGCGCTGGGCGAAGCTCCGCGACGCGGCGTTCCCCGGTACGTGACGTCCTGGGTCAGCACGTAGGTCCGTTCGCTGCCGACGTACTGACGATCGCTCATCGACCAGTAGTGAGCCGTGCCGAACCCGACCAGGAAACAGAGAAAACCGACCGACAGACCGATGACCTGGATCAGCGCAATGCCGGGATGTCTGCGAACGCCGCGGAGCGTGAAACCCAGATGACGGTACCGGTCACTCATGCCGAAGAACGGCCGCGGGCGTCAGCCACGCCGTTCGTGCCACGTGTACGAGCACTGCCAGCCAGGTACATGACAGCGTGGTGCCCAGGCCGGCAAGGAACGGCAGCCAGCCGAGGCCGGCATCGATGGCGAACTGTTCGAGGTAGCGGCGCAGGCCGATGAAGACCAGCGGCCAGGCGATGAGGTTGGCGAGCACGGCCCAGCCGCCGAAGCCGCGCAACAGCATCCAGGCGATCTGTCGTTTGCGGGCGCCGAGCGCCTTGCGGATGCCGATCTCGCGATGACGTCGGCTGACGACGTGCAGCGCCATCGCGAACAGCCCCATCATCGCGATGCACAGTGCACACAGGGCCAGCAGTCCGAGAATGCGCAGCGTGCGGTCCAGCGAGGCGAAAGCCAGCTGCAGATCCTCGTCGGCGAAGCGGCGGACCAGCGGTTCGTGCGGAACGAGTTGGTGCCAGAGCCGGTCGATGGCTTCCAGCGTTTCCCGCGGTGCGTGAGCATTCAATCTCACGATGGGAAAGACGGCCTCCTCGGGATTCAGCTGATACACCGCACCCTTGAGGCCGAGATCGGTAGGTTTCAGCACCGAATCCGCCACCACGCCGACGATGCGGCGATAGCGCGGGGGCAGCGAATACGTGTTGTCCAATGGCGGCAGCAGACGAATCGATGCGCCAATGGCATCCGCGGGTCGCGCGAAACCGAGCCGCCGGGCGAGCGTGGCGTCGACGACGACATGGGTGACGCGCTCGTCGTTGGGTCGGACCTGGCCATTGAGGAAATTCAGACCGAAGCCGGTCTGGCTCACGTCGTCGCCACGCGCGCTCGACAGCGTGCGCCCGGCGAGTAGCGGAATCTCCAGGGTGGAAAAGAAATCGTCGCCGATCACATGCTGCTTCGGCTGCACGACGACACCGTCCGGCGCATCGGCCAGCGCCACTTTCAGCGGCACGATGGAACGGGTACCCCACGGCAGTTCGCTCGCCGCCGTGACGCTCAACACGCCCGACACCTGCCGCAGTTCATTCAGTAATACTTGCACGTCGAATCCGCTGCTCCGCAGTTCGTTTGCAATGAGCAGCAGGGCGTGCGAGGCCCGCGTCTCGACCGAACGCTCCATGGCGCGCCGCTGCTGCACCAGCCCCAGCGCGGTAATCAGCAGCACGCTCGCGAGCAGCAGTTGCAGTCCGGTGAACAGGCCGGCGCGCCGGCGTGCGCCGTCGCCGCTCGACAGGTCGCGCAGCGCGTGGATCGGCCGCACGCTGGAAAGCACGAACGCCGGATAAGCGCCGGCCGCGACGGTCACTCCCAGAAGAATCAGCCCGAGCAGCAGCCAGAAGCGCGGCATGAGCGCGAACAGCGAGGCGAATTGCGCGAGCGTGAGCGTGGTCGCGAACGTACTGAGTATCGCCAGCACGACGAGCGCGAGCAGCAGGGCGACCCCGGTGGAAAGCGCCGCATCCAGCAGATACTGGGCAACCAACTGTCCGCGCCGCGCACCGACGACGCGCCGCAGGGCGACATCGCGCGCACGCGTCGCACCCTGCGCCGTGGCCAGGTTGGCATAGTTGAGACAGGCGAGTCCGAGAATGACGGCGCCGAGGATCTGCAGCAGGAAGGTAAGAGGAACCGAGTTCCCGGTTTCCAGGCCGCTGCCGATCCGCACGTGCTCACGCTGTTCGGTGTAGACGGTGAGCGGATCGACCCTGAAGGTCGGCACCGGTTGCACCAGCGCATGTTCGCGGCCGAGGGCATCCATCTGCGCATTCATCTGCTCTGCGGTCAGCGAGCCGGACGCCGGCAAAACGACGTAGGTGCGAAACCCGAACGGCAGCCAGTCGAATATCTGCGCGGACGCGCCAGGCGACGGCGGATAGCCGAGCAGCGCGTCGCGCGACACCATCGTCACCAGCATGTCGAAATGCTCGGCGCCGAACGCACCGCTGGTGGTCAGATGCGACGGCTCGCGGATCGGCCCGAGGACGCCGGTAACGATCACCTCGCCGCGATTCGCCAGCCGCAGGCTGCGTCCGATCGCCTCGTCGGTGCCGAACAGTTGCTGCGCCAGTGCCGCACTGACGACGGCGCTGTAGGGCCGTTCGAGTGCGTCACGGCCGCCGCTTTGCAGCGGCAGATCGAAAATGCGCAGGATGGATGGATCGGCGAAGACGACTTCGGCGAAGCGCGAGCGATCGCCGCTCGACACGGCAAGATGCTCCGGATTGGCCATCCGGCCGACCCGTTCGAGCTGCGGAAACCGCAGCTTCAGCGCTTCGGCGAGCGCCCGCGGTGTCTGGGGCGACACGTCGCCAGCAGCATCGCTGCGATTGGTGATCAGTCGGATGCGGTCGCCATTCGCATGGTAGTGATCGCGCATCTGGAAAAACGCGGCCAGCGACCAGGCCGCGAGAAAGCACGCCAGCCCGAGCGTCAGGCACAGCACGTTGATCGCGCTGACCAGCCACTGGCTGCGCAACAGGCGCAGCGAGACGGTCAGGTAGTGAATGAGCATGGTCTATTCCCGGGAGCGAGACGATCGTTACAGGACGCCGCTGACATCCGGCACGATCCGTCCGTCGAGCATGTTGACGATGCGATGCGCGCGCGCCGCGTGCGCCGGCGAATGCGTCACCATCAGGATGGTGGCGCCCTGCTCGTTGAGCGTGGTGAGCATGTCCATGACGTCCTCGCCGTTGCGGGTGTCGAGGTTGCCGGTCGGTTCGTCGGCGACGATCAGTTTCGGATCGCCGACGACGGCGCGCGCCACCGCGACACGCTGCTGCTGGCCGCCGGAGAGTTGCGCCGGCCGGTGCCGCGCACGCGGCAACAGATCCACCAGCTCCAGCACTTCGCGCACGCGCGCCTGGCGCTTGCTGCGCGACACGCCCTGGTAGAGCAGCGGCAGCTCCACGTTCTCGTACACCGACAGATCGTCGATGAGGTTGAAGCTCTGGAAAATGAAACCGATGTTGTACTTGCGCAGATCGACCAGGCGGCTTTCGGGAAAGCTGGAGATGTGCAGATCCTGCAGGTAGTAGTCGCCGCCGCTCGGCGCATCGATCATCGCGAGGATGTTGAGCAGCGTCGACTTGCCGCATCCCGACGGCCCCATCACCGCGACGAACTCGCCTTCGCGGATTTCGAGCGAGACGTCGTCGAGCGCCGTGGTTTCGAGATCCAGCGTGCGATAGGTCTTGCGAATGCCGCTCAGGCGGATGAGCTGCGGACGATCCGCCGCGCTCACGGGTTGAACGGCCATGGCGGTGGCAGCGATCTGCTGCATGGGAGACTCCTCATTCAAGAATTTCGATCCGGTCGAAACGTTGCAGCGTTGCATAGCTCGACGTGATCACGCGGTCGCCTTCGCGCAGTCCTTCGAGCACTTCGACGCTGTCCGGGTTGCGGCGGCCGAACTTCACGGGATGCTTTGTGGCGATCCGCGAATCGCGCACCACGAAGGCCCACTGGCCGCCGGTATCGTCGTAGAAAGGACCATTGCCGACCACCAGGCCGTCGGCCGCCGCGCCGATCTCGATCTTGAGCTGCAGACTCTGACCGCGACGCACGGTAGACGGCGTCGCATCCGCGAAGGCGATGTCGATGCGGAACTGCCGTTCCTTTACTTCGGGATAGACCTTGACGACCTGCATCGCCTGGGGCGCGCCGCCGATCTCCGCGCTGGCGCGCTGACCGGCAGCGACGCGCGCCAGGTAGTGTTCGTCGACGAGCGCAGTCACCTTGAATCCATCGACCTGATCGATCTGTCCGAGCCGCTGCCCCGGCGACTTCGATTCACCCTGGTGAGCGTCGAGCGACGTGAGATGCCCGGCGAGCGGCGCCTTGACCACCAGGTTGTCGAGATTCTGGCGCGCGAGTGCCAGATTGGCGTTCAGACCGGTGATCGTGAGGTCGAGTTGCCGGATCTGCTCGCGCAGCAGCGACTCGTCGACCTGCGCCGCATGCGCGAGTTCGCGCTCGTGGCGCTGCAGGCGCTGCAGCCCGAGACGCGCATCCTCGATATCGGCGCGACGAATGGCGCCGCCCGTCCCAAGCGATTCCAGCCGCGCCAGCTGTTGCGCCGCCTGCTCGATCTGGAAGCGCACGTCGATCAGCTCGCGCGCATGCGCAAGGCGCGTCTGCTCGAACAGCAAGCGGGTGCTGGTGAGACGGTTGAGCTGTTCCGACAACTGCGCCTCGCTGTTGATCACCTGCAATTGCAGATGGGTGTTGTTCAATCGGACGAGCGGCTGACCGGTGCTCACCATCACTCCCTCCTCCACCAGCACCTGCGCGACCTGCCCGCCGTCGACCGCATCGAGATAGACCGTCGCCCGCGGCTGGACGATGCCCGTCACGGGAATGTAGTCGTGGAATGCCGCGGATCGCACCGGCGACAGCACCAGCCGCTCGCCCTCGATGCGCAGCGTACGCGTCGATCCATAGCGCACATAGCCGAAGGCGACGGCGCAGATCGCCGCGAACACCAGCAGACCTGCGACCACGCGCGCCCGGGTGAATCGCGGCGTGCGCACGCGCCGGTCCATCGGCGACATCTCCGCCGTATCGTCCCGGTCATGTGGGTCATTTCGGACCGACGCCAGCCGCATATCGTTCGCACACTGTGTTATCTACGTAATACAGTACTACGATAAGACGATGGCGCGCAACGCCGCGTCGGGGTATGTTGGCCGCGCCGTCCCAGGTTCTCCCCTATGAAACGCACTGCTTCCTTTCCGCAATGGCACGACGATCTGCCGATCTACCGGCAGCTGATGGAGCTGCTCGTCGGCCGCATCCTCGACCAGACGTATGCAGAAGGGGAGATGCTGCCGTCGGTGCGGCAGCTCGCCAGCGATTGCGATGTCAACCCGCTGACGGTGGCGAAGGCCTACAAGGAGCTGGCGCGCGACGGGCTCACCGATCGCCTGCGCGGCGAGGGGCTCATGGTGCGCAAGGGAGTGCGCGAAGCGCTGCTGCGCCGCGAGCGCAACAAGTTCATGAAGGAGGAATGGCCGGTGCTGCGCGCCCGTCTCAGGCGGCTCGGCATCGACCTCGAAACGCTGCAGGAAACCTTCGACGATTGACGGCGGGACCCGTCCCTCCCCCATTGCACGGGAGAGGGACGCGGCGAATCAGTGCCTGGTCTTTTCCGCCTTGCTCTTCCTCTTCAGGTCGGCGCGATGCGCGCGCTCGTAGGTCTGGATGTCCTTGAAGCGTCCGTTCTTGTCACGGACCGCGTAGAGCTTCTTGCCGGCGGTGCTGCGATGAGTCGTGCGGAACGTCATGAATCGGTCCTCCGGAGATCGGCGATGAGTGCGGATGCACCGTAGGGCGAATACACCCGCTTCGCCGCGAGGGTCAATTGCGGTAATCGAGATGGAGGATTCCAGTCGATGCCCCCACCCCGGCCCTCCCCCGCTTCGCGGAGGAGGGGGACGGAAGGTCACCACCGGTTCGATCGTTGCAGTCCACTAGCTCTTCTTGCCGAACAACGCGTCGAGCTCCGCCCGCGCCTTGTCGGCAGCCGAAGGCTGCGCGGCCGGCGCACCACCGAACAGCGCATCGAGCTGCGCCCTGGCCTTCGCCGCCTCGTCCTGCGGCGTACTCGAGTAGGCGTCGGGCCGTGGCTTGAAGTAGTCGCAGAAGTTGGCGCGTTCCTTGTCCTTCACTTCTTCCGCGATCGGCTCGCGACAATGCTTCGCGACGCTCGTGCTGTACCACTCGCACATCCTGCAGACGTGCAGTTCCGCGTGGCACTGCCGGCATTCTTCGAGGCGACGCAGCGGCAACGTGTAGTCGCCGAGGGAATTGCCGCATTTCCAGCAGACGAGGTCGGACATGGAATCTTAAGAGTAACCGCAAAGAACGCATAGAACGCAAAACAGGAAAGACCAGGAAATAACCGCAAAAAGCGCAAAAGGCGCAAAGGTCAGAAAAGAGGAATTCTTACTTTTGCGCCTTTTGCGCTTTTTGCGGCCATTCTCTTCTCCGAACTTTGCGTTCTATGCAGTCTTTGCCCCGTGGGATTCCCTTCGGTCACGGTTACTCCGATTTCCTCTGCTTCTCCGGCGTCGCAATCTCGTCGTACCCGCGGCCGACGAATTCGATCAGGCAGATGCCGTGGCCGAAGGGGTCGGCGAGCATCGCGATCTTGCCCCAGCTGTTGGAGCGCACGTTGCCTTCGAGGCGGGCGCCGGCATTGCGGGCCTTGTCGACGGCGGCTTCGACGTTGTCGACGACGAAGTCGAGATGGATCGGTGTCCAGTGACGCGCGTAGGAACGCAGGTGGCGGCTCGATGCGGATGCCACCGTGCCGTTCGGTTTCGCCAGCAGATAGATGGGCGCGTTGGCGCCGAGCAGTTCGACGGCGTCGTGGCCGAAGCGGCGGCCGACAGTGAGATCGAGCGCGCTGCAGTAGAACTGCGCGGCCTTCTTCAGATCGTCGACGTCGATATTGACCAGCAGCGACGCCACGTCAGTGCCTCGTGACGACGATCGGTGCGCCGCGGGTGATGACCATCGTGTGTTCGTACTGTGCCGAGCGCGTGCCCGGCGGTCCGAACAGCGTCCAGCCGTCGCTGGATTGTTCGACCATGGTCGTGCGCGTCGACAGGAAAGGCTCGATGGTGATCACCATGCCCTGTCGCAGCACGCGCCGGTCGGACGCGTCGTAGAACCCGGGAATGTGGCCGGGTTCCTCGTGCAACGCGCGGCCGACGCCGTGGCTGCCGAGATTGCGGATGATGTGGAAGCGATGCTGCTTCGCGACCTTCTCGATCGCGCGACCGATCTGGTTGATGCGATTGCCGGCGCGTGCCTCGCGCATCGCGCCTTCGAGTGCCTGCCGCGTGGCGTCGCACAGGCGCAGCGCGACGTCGTCGGCCGGCGGGACGACGCGCGTGCCGCCGGTGTCTGCGAAGTAGCCGTCGAGTTCCGCCGAGACGTCGACGTTCACGACATCGCCGGCTTCGATGCGTCGCGCTCCCGGAATGCCGTGCGCCGCTTCCTCGTTGATGCTGATGCAGGTCGCACCGGGGAAGTTGTAGGTGATCTTCGGCGCCGAGCGCGCACCGTGAGCTTCCAGCAGCGCGGCACCCTGGGCATCGAGTTCGGCCGTCGTCATGCCGGGCTCGATCTTTTCCAGCATTTCGTGCAGCACCAGCGACACGATGCGGCCGATGCGCCTGAGTCCGTCGAGATCTGACTCGGTTTCGATGGTCATGGAAGTCGTCGCCGCTGCGGAGGAAGGCGCGAGTGTGCAATCCGGCGGCAGCAGGGACAAGAGACGCAGGAGGGAGACAGAGAACGGATTCGGAGTTTCACACGGAGATCACGGAGGCCACGGAGGTCGGAAAAGAAGTTAAGAGTTTCCACGGGGGAGAAGAAAGGGAACACGGGGAGCACGGGGAAAGAAAATTTCTGTTCCGGGACCCCGTGTTCCCCGTGTCCCCTTTCTTCCCCCGTGGAAATTCTTCTCTCTTGATCTCCAGCTCCGTGCCCTCCGTGATCTCCGTGTGAAACTCCGGCTTCCTCAGGCCGCCGCGCCGTACTTCGCGTAGAGCCGCTGGAGACGGGAAATGGAACTGGAGGCCGCAAGAGACCGCATAAAAGAAGTTGCAGGAAGGACGGATTCTTCTGCCGATCTTTACCCTTCTTTTATGCGGTCTTTCGCGGCTCTCCGGCTCTCCTCTCCCTTCTCACTCGATCGCGCGGCTGCGTTCCGGCATCTCGTAATCGAGCTGGCGCGCTTCGACTTTGCGGCCTTCGATGCCGTAGTAGATGAGATAGGCGAGACCGATGCCGAGGCAGACGAGGCCAGGCAGCGCAGGGAAATCGCCGTCGATGCGCATGGAGATCAGCAGCGCGATGCCGATGAACGTCCACACGAGTCCCGGCAGCAGCGAGGTGCGGCGGTTCCGACGGCGTCCGTCGATCAGTTCGATCGGCAGCGGCGGAATGTCCATGCCGCGTTCGATGGCCGCCATGCGCTCGGTGTGGTGCAGTTCCATGAAGCGGCGGCGTTTGCGATAGCTGAGGATGATCCAGACGATGGCGGGAATGAAACCGACGCCGAAGGTGATGGCGACGATGGGAACCAGATCGTTGAGCATGGGGCGAGGCCTCGTTCGGTCGTGATCGGTGCGATGTTGGGGGTTCAGACGCGGCACCTGTTCGCAGGGTTGCACGTCGATCACCGACGCGTCGCATCGGTCGATCGCCGCGAACGGCCGGCGAACCGTGGACCGCGAAGGGAACCTCGTTGCTAGAGTGCGGATGGAGGGCTACCCCGAGCCCCTTCCCGCAACCTTTTGCCGCCACCGCACGTCACAACCCGCAATGACACTGGGTGCCGCTCCGCAAGCCGACAGCGATCTTCAGGCGCTGCTCCAGGTCAAGAAGTACCGCGAAGTGTTCGCGTTGTTGGTGCCGCGTTACCGGGACAAGGTTTTCCGTTTGTCATTCAGCATGTTACGCAACCACGCCATGGCCGAGGACATCACCCAGGACGTCTTCCTGCGGGTGTGGCGCGCCCTGCCGGGGTTCGCCGGCCAGTCGTCGCTGTCGACCTGGATCTACGCGATCACCCGCAATGCGTGTCTGTCGGAACTGCGCAAGAAGCGGCCGACGGTGTCCATGAATGGCGATGCGGACGAGTACGACGCCGAAGTGGCTGCGCTGGCCGCACCTGATCCCGACGACTCGGCGACGGTCAGCGTCGGGCAGCTGCTCGACCAGTTGCCCGAGCGCTACCGCCAGGCCGTCACGCTGTTCTATATGGAAGACAAATCCTACGAACAGACGGCCGAGAGCCTCGGGCTGCCGCTGGGCACGGTCAAAGCCTTGCTTCACCGTGCCCGCAAGCGCCTAATCGAATTGACGCGCGAGTCGGAAAGAACCGTCTCCGCCTGATGACCGCCATGACCACGACACCCACATCGACTCAGAACCCCGCCGAACACCATCTCGAATGGAACGATCGGCTGCAGGACTGGCTGGATGGCGATATCGATCCCGCCGATGGCGATCTCTTCGCAACGCATCTGCGCGACTGCGTGCTGTGCAAGGAACGCGTCGAGGAATTCTCGACGCTCGAAACCGCGTTGTTCGCAGCGAATCCGGCGCCATCCCTGAACGATTCGTTCGATGCACGGCTGTTCGCACAGATCGGCTCGGTGAACGAAGCCCAGCGCGCCGCGGCGCGCCAGCGAGTCGAACAGGAATTGCAGGAAAACCTGCAGGCGCTGTCGCGCAGCTGGCGTCGTACCTGGGCGTTCGTGATTCCCGGCATGATCGGTGGCGTGCTGCTCGCGTTCGCGCTGGT
The DNA here is from genome assembly GCA_937864115.1 of uncultured Steroidobacter sp. Taxonomy (GTDB): domain Bacteria; phylum Pseudomonadota; class Gammaproteobacteria; order Steroidobacterales; family Steroidobacteraceae; genus Steroidobacter. The sequence continues at coordinate 337,921 of CALMII010000028.1, forward strand.
CGGCTCGTTCGATGCCGCAGAAGTCACTGCGAAAATCGCCGGCGATCAGTTCGCGAACATGGGATCGCTGCAGACGATCCTCACTGGACTGATGGGCGCAGCCCTCGGCGGCTTCATGTCGGGCTGGCTGGCAAAGGTGGCGGACTGATCCGTCTCTTCCTGTGGGGCCGGCTTCAGCCGGCCTTCCCGGAGTCAGGCTAAAGCCTGACCTACAGTAGAAGTAGAATACGCGCCGTTCTCCCAACGGCCCACCAACAACAATCATGCATTCGCGCTCCGTCCCGGACGCCCCGGCAACCGATCGGCCGGCCGCGAATAACAAGCTCGTTCTCACCGCGCTCGGTGTCGTCTTCGGCGACATCAGTACCAGTCCGCTGTACGCGTTGCGCGAGTGCTTCAGTCCCGATCACGGCATCGCGGTCAATCACGCCAACGTGCTCGGCCTGCTGTCGCTGATCCTGTGGTCGCTGATCCTGGTCATCTCGGTGAAGTACGTGACCATCGTGCTGCGCGCCGACAATCGAGGCGAAGGCGGCGTGCTGGCGCTCAGCACCTTGCTGTCCAACGCGAGCCGCGACTGGCGCGTGTGGGGACCGGTGAGCGCGGTCGGCCTGTTCGGTGCGGCGCTGTTTTTCGGCGATGGCTTCATCACGCCGGCCATCTCGGTGCTGAGCGCCATGGAAGGTCTCGAAGTCGCGACGCCGCGTCTCGAACACTTCGTCGTGCCCGGCGCGCTGGCGATCCTCACGCTGCTGTTCCTGGTGCAGAAGCGCGGCACGGGCGCGATGGGCCGCATGTTCGGACCGGTCACGCTCATCTGGCTGATCACGCTGGCGCTGCTCGGCGTGCGCTGGATCGTCACCGCGCCGGGTGTGCTGCTGGCGCTCAATCCCTGGCACGCCGTGATGTTCTTCGTGCACAACGGCGCGGCCGGATTCTTCGTGCTCGCTTCGGTGTTTCTCGCCATCACCGGCGGCGAGGCGCTGTACGCCGACATGGGTCACTTCGGCCGCTCGCCGATTCGCCGCGGCTGGTTCTGGGTCGTGCTGCCGGCGCTGGTGCTCAACTACTTCGGTCAGGGCGCGCTGCTGCTCGGCAATCCCGATGCGATCACCAATCCCTTCTACAACCTCGCGCCCGGCTGGCTGCTGCCGTTCCTGATCATTCTCGCCACCGCGGCAACCGTCATCGCGTCGCAGGCCGTCATTTCCGGCGTGTTCTCGGTGACGCGTCAGGCGCTGAACCTCGGTTACCTGCCGCGGCTGCGCATCGAGCATTCTTCCGAACACGAGATCGGCCAGGTGTACGTGCCGATGGTCAACTGGGTGCTGTTCGTCGGCACGTTCACGCTGGTGCTGGCGTACCAGTCGTCGAGCGCGCTGGCCGGTGCGTACGGCATCGCGATTTCCAGCACCATGCTCATCGACGGCATCCTGGTCATCATGCTGCTGCGCGTGCGCCGGGAACCGCACTATCGTTTCTACGTGGGCGTGCTCGCGTTCATCGTGGCCATCGAGTTCGCCTTCTTCTCCGCCAATCTCTTCAAGCTCGATGACGGCGGCTGGCTGCCGGTGGCGGCGGCCGTCGTCGTCTACATCCTGATGAGCACCTGGCAGGAAGGACGGCGCACGCTCAACTGGCTGATCGCGCGCGAACAGATGCCGGTGCACGACTTCCTCGCGCTGCTGGAGAAGGAGTCACCGCACACTGTCGAAGGGACGGCGGTGTATCTCGCCAGCGAAGCCGGCGGCATGCCGCGCGCACTGCTGAACAATCTGCGTTTCAACCGCGTCATGCATCAGCGCAACATCCTGCTGACGTTCGTGCGGCCGGAAGTGCCGTACGTGCCGCCCGAAGAACGCATCGAAGTACAGACGCTCTCGCCCGCGCTGTGTCGCGTGATCGCACGCTACGGCTTCATGGAAACGCCGAACGTCGTCGTCACGCTGCGCGCGGCGGAGGAAAAGGGCATCGCGTACGAACCCGAACAGACGGTGTACGTCGTCGGTCGCGAGAATCCGGTGTTCGCCACCGGCTCCGGCATGCCGCTGTGGCGCAAACGGCTCTTTGCCTACATGGGCCGCAACAGCCAGCTCGCCGCCATCCACTTCGGCGTGCCGTCGCATCGGCTGCTGGAGGTGAGCAGCCAGGTGAGGATGTGAGGAGAAAGGCGGTTGGCTGCTGGCGGCTGGCCAGAGGAGGAAGCAGCTGCACGGACGCAGTGCAATCTGACGAGCGGATGCACCGTTACTGCTTCTGGCCAGCCGCCAGCAGCCAGCAGCCCTAATTCAGCAACTCCGCCATCTCCAGCACCGACTTCGCTACCTCACCCATGCGGCGGTTGCGTTCCATCGCCATGCGCCGCAACGTGTGATACGCCTCGTCCTCGCTCAGACCGCGGGCCTTCATCAGCAGACCCTTGGCGCGTTCGACGAACTTGCGCTCGGCGAGTTTCTGCTGCGCCACGTTCAGTTCGCTGCGCAGGTCGGTCATCAGCTCGAAGCGGGCCAGCGCCACCTGCAGGATGGCGGGGACGCGCGCAGCGTTCAGTCCATCAACGACATACGCCGAAGCGCCGGCGCGCACGGCGCGGCTGATGCTCTGTTCGGAAGGATCGCTGGCGAAAATCACCAGCGGCAGGGGCTTTTCGCCCATCGCATCGATGATGCGATCCAGCAGATCGATGGGGGGAGACCCGGTTTCGAGCACGATGGCATCGGGTCGCGCTTCGTCCATCGGCGGAAACGGATCATCCGGCCCGGCGATATCCGCCGCCTCATGACCCGCCAGCAACAGCCCCCGACGCACGATGTCCGCCCGTTCGGACGACTCGGCAATGACCAGTACACGCACGCTTTGCGACCGAAGTGGTTGGGATGGTCGGGAGGTGCAAGGAGAGTGCCAGTCCGAACCCTATTCCGCCTCCAGCCTCGGCCCCGGATCGATGAACGACCTTGCCAGCCCGACGAACGCCGGCAGTTCCGTCCTGATCAGATACACCGGCACCGCACTCAGGTACTCCGCATAACGCCCCTTGTCTTCGAAGCGGTCGCGGAACGGCGATGCCTTGAACAATCGGCCGAGGTGCGGCACGACGCCGCCGCCGATGTACAGGCCGCCGACGGCGCCGAGCGTGAGGACGAGGTTGCCCGCCATCGTGCCGAACAGCGCACAGAACATGCTCACCGCTTCCATGCAGCGTGCGCAGGAACTCTCGTTGGCGCGCCGCGTGATTTCCTTTGGCGTCAGGGTGTCGGGCACCTTGCGTTCGATCACGCTGATGGCTTCGTAGAGATTCACGAGGCCGGGGCCGGAGATCACGCGTTCAGCCGAGACGTGCGAGAAGCGCTGGTGAAGTTGCCGCAGCACGGCCATCTCGCGCTCGTTCATCACGGAGAGCGTCGCGTGACCGCCCTCGCCCTGCAGCGGAATGAAATGCGGACCGGCGGGAATCAGTCCGGAGACGCCGAGTCCGGTACCCGGGCCGATGAGCGCGATCGGCGCGTTGGCGACGGGACGTCCGCCGCCGATGGCTTCGAGTTCGTGTTGCGGCAGATGGCGCACGGCCATCGCGAGCGCGGTGAAGTCATTGAGAAAGATCATGCGCGACAGCCCGAGCTGCTGGCGCACGCGTGCGGCGGAGAACTGCCACACGTGATTCGTCATGCGAATGAGGTCGCCGGTGATCGGACCGGCGATGGCGACGGCGGCCTCCTGCGGACGCTTGCCCTTCGCCGTCGCGCCGACCTGTTGCAGATAGTGTTCGGCTGCGGCGACGACGTCCGGATAGTCGGCGCATTTCAGGACGATCTCGTCGCGATGCTCCTGTCCTTCCAGCAGGGCGAAGCGGGCATTGGTGCCGCCGATGTCGGCGATCAGTCGCGGTGCGGTTTCAGGGCGCCCAGTAGACATCAACCGGCACCTCCTTCTGATGCAGGATGGCGCGCACCGGCAGCTCCGCCGCCGAGCCGGGCATGCGTGCCCGCTGATAGACCTGCCATTTCGATTCCCCCTCGATGTGCAAAATGATCCGCCGCGCATCCAGCAGCGCCGCCAGATTCAGGCTGACGCGCGCATGCGGCGCTTTCAGTGCATTCACCGCGACACAACCGGGCGCCGCCGCCGGATCCAGCGCCTTCGCCAGCGCCAGCGACCCGGGGAACAGCGACGCCGTATGGCCGTCCTCGCCCATGCCGAGCAGCACGACATCGAACGGCCGCGGCACGCGGCTGAGTGCACGCCACGACCAGTCCGCACCGGCTTCGGGCGTGGGCGCGGGATTTTTCAGTCCCACGAAGTGCGCCTCGGCCGCGAGATCCGCCGCCAGCTGCTCGCGCATCATGCGTTCGTTGCTGGATTCGGCATTCGTTTCGACCCAGCGTTCATCCGCCAGCGTGATCCATACTTTCGACCACGCGAGCTTTTCCGTCCGCAGTTGCTGAAACAACTTGAGCGGCGTGCGGCCGCCGGACACCACCAGGCTCGCCGAGTTGCGTACGCCGATCGCCTCTTCCAGATCGACCCGGATTTCTCCGGCGAGCGCATGCGCCAGCGCCGTGGCATCCGGAAAACGATGTTCGTGAACCCAGCGGGTTGGCATAGGAATGACGCGGCAGGCGAGATTTCCGGGAGCTTACGCCATCCAGCCGCGGGAATCCCAGAACCAGAGTTTCACACGGAGTTCACGGAGATCACGGAGAAATAAAGAGGAAAGAATTCTCCACGAGGGAAGAAAACTTCTTTCCCTTAAGACCCCGTGTTCCCCATGGAAATTCTCTTCTTCCGACCTCCGTGTTCTCCGTGAACTCCGTGTGAAACATTCTTCCTCTTACAGCTCGTTGCTCCAGGCGAAGCCGTCGCGACCGATGAGCGCGCTCGCAGCCGCCGGGCCCCAGCTGCCGGCGCTGTAGGACTTCGGCGTTTCGTCATACCGCTGCCAGGCTTCGCGGATCGGATCGATCCATTGCCAGGCGGCATCGAGTTCGTCGCGGCGCATGAACAGGGTGAGGTTGCCCTTGATGACGTCGGTCAGCAGGCGCTCATACGCATCGAGCATGCGGGTCTTGAACGTCTCGCTGAAATCGAGGCCGAGGCTGACGGGCTTGAGACGCATGCCTTCGCCGGGACTCTTCGCCAGCACGCTGAGCGTGATGCTTTCGTCGGGCTGCAGTCGGATGACCAGCCGGTTGAGCGCGTGGACCTTGTCGGGACGTTCGTAGATCGACACGGGGATGTCTTCGAACGTGATGGCGATTTCCGACATCTTTTCCTGCAGCCGCTTGCCGGTGCGCAGGTAGAACGGCACGCCGGCCCAGCGCCAGGAATCGATCTCGCATTTCAATGCCACGAACGTTTCGGTGTTGCTGTCGGCCGGCACGTCCTTCTCGGCGAGATAGCCGACGACGGGCGTGCCGTCCACGGCGCCCGACTTGTACTGGCCGCGCACCGTCTTGGTGAGCACTTCGCGGCCGTGCAGCGGCCGCAGCGCGCGCAGCACCTTGAGCTTTTCGTCGCGCATCGCATCGGCATCGCCGGTCTGCGGCGGCTCCATCGCGATGATGCACAGCAGTTGCAGCAGGTGGTTCTGCACCATGTCGCGCAGCGCGCCGGTCTGGTCGTAGAACTGGGCGCGGCGTTCGACGCCGAGATTCTCGGCGACCGTGATCTGCACGTGCTGGATGCGGCCGCGCTTCCACAGCGGTTCGAACAGCAGGTTGCCGAAGCGCAGCGCCATGAGGTTCTGCACCGTTTCCTTGCCGAGGTAGTGATCGATGCGAAAGATCTGCTGCTCGCTGAAGATGGCGCCGACGCGCTCGTTGATCAGCGCCGACGAAGCGCGATCCTCGCCGAGCGGCTTTTCCAGCACGACGCGCGAGGCCGGCGTGACCAGCTTGTGGCGCGCGAGACCTTCGCAGATCGGCGCAAACAGGAACGGGGCGGTCGAGAGAAAGAAGGGGCGGACATTGGCCTCGCGGCCCTTGAGGCAGGCGGTCAGCGCTTCGAAATCCGCATCGACGTTGGCATCGATCTTGAAGTAGTGAACCTGCCGGGCGAATTGCGTCCACTGCGCCTCATCGAATTCGTCGCCGACATGCGATCGACAGCTCGCCTCGACCTGGGCCAGGTATTCCTCGCGCGAAGCGTCGCTGCGGGCGACGCCGATGATGCGCGAGTCCGGCGTGAGCTGGCCGGCGAGCTGCCGCCGGTAGAGCGCCGGCAGCAGCTTGCGCAGCGCCAGATCGCCGGTGCCGCCGAAAAGAACCAGATCGAACGTATCGAGCTTCTGCATGGATGACCTGTGATGAACGATGAGTCCCCCGGAATCGACGTTACCGCTCGCGACGACGCGTCGCAAACGAGCCGTGGAGGATTCAACCGATTTCTGGGAGTCAATCCCGTGAATTCGTATTCACTCATGCTGGTGCAGCGACCGTCCGCGGACGAACGGTTTCAGTGCGCGGATTGGTATTCCGGAATCCGGAAATGGCGTGAAAAGTGCGTTGCAACGCGTTTCGACCGCGCGGGTGCGATCGGAAAGTCGAGTCTCTACAATCGCCCCTCCCATCCCATCGCCGTCGATCCGACGAGGAGTAACCCGCTTTGAGCGCGCTGCACGAACGAGTCCGAGACGTCACGACCAGGATTCGCGGACGCAGTGTCGGCACGCGCGCCGACTATCTGGCGCGCATGGACGAGGCACACAGCCGCAACGCCACGCGCGCCGGACTGTCCTGCACGAACCTGGCTCACGGGTTCGCCGCATCGGACGCGACGGACAAGGAAGCGCTCAAGCAGATGCGCTGGCCGAACCTGGCCATCGTGTCCTCCTACAACGACATGCTGTCGGCGCATCAACCGCTCGAACGCTATCCGCAGCTCATCAAGCTCGCGGCCCGCGAAGCTGGCGCGGTCGCGCAGTTCGCCGGCGGCGTGCCCGCGATGTGCGACGGCGTGACGCAGGGCCAGCCCGGCATGGAGCTGTCGCTGTTCAGTCGCGACGTGATCGCGATGTCCACGGCGATCGCGCTCTCGCACAGCATGTTCGATGCCACGCTGTGCCTGGGCGTGTGCGACAAGATCGTGCCGGGCCTGTTGATGGGCGCGCTGACGTTCGGCCATCTGCCGACGGTGTTCGTGCCGGCCGGTCCGATGCCGACGGGCATTCCCAACAAGGAGAAGGCGCGCATCCGCCAGTTGTTCGCCGAAGGCAAGGTCGGCCGCGACGCCCTGCTCGAATCCGAAGCGCAGAGCTATCACTCCGCCGGCACCTGCACTTTCTACGGCACCGCCAACAGCAATCAGATGCTGATGGAAGTGATGGGTCTGCACCTGCCCGGCGCGGCCTTCGTGCCGCCCAATACGCCGTTGCGCGATGCATTGACGAGCGCCGCCGCCATTCGCGCGGCGCGGATGACAGCGCTCGGCGAGTCTTATCTGCCGCTCGCGCGGACCATCGACGAACGCGCCATCGTCAATGCCATCGTCGGATTGCTCGCGACGGGCGGCTCGACCAATCACACGCTGCACCTGGTCGCGATGGCACGCGCCGCCGGCATCATCATCAACTGGGATGATTTCAGCGAACTGTCGGACGTCGTGCCGCTGCTGACCCGCATCTATCCGAACGGCAGCGCCGACGTGAATCACTTCCACGCCGCCGGCGGCATGGGTTTCCTGATCCGCGAACTGCTGTCGGCCGGGCTCATGCACGGCGACACCCTCACGATCATGGGAACCGGCCTCGCCGCATACGCGCAGGAACCGTGGCTGTCACCGGATGGCCTGGCATGGCGCGACGCGCCTGCGGTCAGCGGCGACACGGAAGTGCTGCGCCCGGTGAGCGATCCCTTCGGCAGCGACGGCGGCCTGAAGCTCCTGCACGGCAATCTCGGCCGCGCCGTCATCAAGACATCGGCCGTGCAGCCGCACCATCGCGTGGTCGAAGCGCCGGCCGTCGTGTTCGACGATCAGGGCGATGTGATGAAGGCGTTCAAGGCCGGGCAATTGAACCGCGACTGCGTCGTCGTCGTGCGCTACCAGGGTCCGCGCGCCAACGGCATGCCCGAGCTGCACCAGCTCACGCCCGCGTTGACGTCGCTGCAGAGCAAGGGCTTCAAGGTCGCACTGGTCACGGACGGCCGCATGTCGGGCGCGTCGGGCGCGGTGCCTGCGGCGATCCATCTCACGCCCGAAGCGCTGGCCGGCGGCCCGCTCGGCCGCGTGCAGGACGGCGATCTGATCACGCTCGACAGCTACCAGGGCATTCTCGAAGCGCGCGTCGATGCGGATGTGTTCGCGCGGCGCAGCGTCGCGATCCCCGACCTGAGTCGCAACCAGCACGGCGTCGGCCGCGAGTTGTTCGCCACTTTCCGCGCCGCCGCCGGGGATGCGGAGAGGGGCGCGATGGGAAGCATGTAAGCTCCCTCCACTTTCACATCACGTCGAACTACACGTCATGTCCATCCGCGCCACGCTCGCCCTCGCTCCCGTCATTCCCGTCATCGTCATCGAGAAGATCGAACACGCGGTGCCGCTCGCACAGGCGCTGTGTGCCGGCGGGCTGCGCGTGCTGGAAGTCACGCTACGCACGCCGGCCGGATTGCCGGCCATCGAAGCGATGCGCAGGGCCGTGCCGGAAGCGGTCGTCGGCGTCGGCACGATGACCAAACCGGAAGACTTCGCGACTTCCGCGAATGCCGGCGCGCAGTTCGGCGTGACGCCGGGACTCACCGAAGCACTCGCCGCCGCCGCGAAGAAGGCGCCGTTCCCGCTACTGCCCGGCATCATGACGCCGAGCGAACTGATCGCCGGACTCGGCTGGGGCTTCGACACGTTCAAGCTGTTCCCGGCACAGCAGGCGGGCGGCGTGAACATGCTGAAGGCGCTGGGCGGCCCGTTCCCCGATGTCGTGTTCTGTCCCACCGGCGGCATCACGCGGGCGACGGCGCCGGAATTCCTCGGGCTGCCGAACGTGGCCTGCATCGGCGGCTCGTGGGTCGCGCCGAACGAGAAGGTGCGCGCGGGCGACTGGAAAGGAATCGAGGCACTGGCGCGCGATGCGGCGGCATTGCCGCGGGCGCGCAAGTAGCGCTCGCAGCTTCGTCCCGCCATTGACCCGACCGCAAGCCGATCCGGCTTGCCGATCCGGTTCAGCATCTCCCCGATCCGCCGAGCCGGCTCGATCAATCATCAGCTGCTCCTTCAGCAATCGCGTATCGTTGCCCGCTTGCGCGAAGCTGGGTGTTCCGTTTGGCTGTTTCGACACTACGACCTATGAGCTGGAAATCTGAACTGGATGAACTGGAGCGGCGCCGGCAGCTGGCCATGCAGATGGGAGGCGAGGAAGGAATCGCTCGACAGCATTCCCAGGGCAAGCTGACGGTACGCGAAAGACTGGAGCGCCTGCTCGATCCCGGAACGCTGCAGGAATTCCGCACGCTGGTGGGCAGCGCGACGTACGACGGCGAGCAGCTGACCGGCTTTTTGCCAAAGCCTTCGGTGGAGGGGTTCGGACGCATCGGCGGCCGCAAAGTCGTCGTGAACGGCGGTGACTTCACGGTGCGCGGCGGCGCCGCCCGCGAGATGGGCGGTCTCGGGAATGAACTCTCTGCCACCGAACGCGCCATGGAGTGGCGGTTGCCGTACGTGCGCTTGCTCGACGCCGTCGGCGGTAGCGTGCGTTCCTTCGAGACGCTCGGGCGCACCTATCTGCCCGATGGGAATCTCTGGTCTGCGCAGGAGGTGAAACTGCTCAACAGCAGTCCCGTCGTTTCGGCCGTCATGGGATCGGTGGCTGGACTACCGGCGATCAATGCCTGCATCGCGCACTTCAACCTGATGGTCAAAGACACCAGTCAGCTTTTTCCGGGCGGCCCGCCGGTGGTGAAGGCGGCGCTGGGCTACAAGATCTCGAAGCAGGAACTGGGCGGCGATCAGATCCATACGCGCGTCAGCGGCGCCGTCGACAACCTCGCGCAGACCGAGGATCAGGCGCTGCAGATGATTCGCGATTTTCTGGGTTTTCTGCCCGCCAACGTGTGGGAGATGGCGCCGCGCGCCCCCTGCCCGGACGCCGTCAACCGGCGCGAAGAATCGCTTCTCAGCCTGGTGCCGCGCGATCGGCGCCAGAGTTTCGACAGCCACCGCATCATCGATGCCGTATTCGATCGAGGCAGTTTCTTCGAGATTGCGCCGCTTTACGGGCGTTCGCGCATCACCGGGCTTGCCCGCATCAATGGCTACCCCGTGGGCGTGATGGCGAACAACGCACTGCATCTCGGCGGCTCGACGGACGTGGCTGCCGGCAACAAGGTGATTCGTCTCATCCAGCTCTGCGATGTGTTTCACCTGCCCATCGTGAGCTTTGCGGACGAGCCCGGTTTCATGGTGGGCGTGGAATCCGAACTGGCCGGCATCGAACGCGCCGGCGCGCGCCTGGTGCAGACGGTTTGCGAAAGCCGCGTGCCCTGGATCACGTTCGTGGTGGGCCGCCTGTATGGCGTCGGCGGGCAGTGTCATCACCGCCCGAGCGGCATGTTTCGCCGCTACTGCTGGCCCTCGGCGACCTGGGGATCGATGCACATCGTCGGCGGCGCGTCGGCAGCCTATCGACGCGAGATCGAATCGGCCGCCGATCCGCACGCGAAGCTTGCGGAAATTGAAGCGCGGCTCAAGGCGCTGTCATCGCCCTTTCTCACTGCCGAAGCCACGGGCCAGGATCTGATCGACCCGCGCGACACGCGATCATTGCTCGCCGACTTCGTCGAGGATGCTCAGGCAATACTGCGCACGCAGCTGGGACCGCCGGTGGTGGCGTATCGTTTGTGAAGCTCGCATCCGCTGCTGCGTAGCCGCTTTCAGTGAAGTGACGCACGGCCCCGCGCCATAAATGCCGGCCGCAAACGTTGCTTGCTCATTGCTCTCTGCTGGGCTTAAATCCATCGCCCGGTGGTGTTCACGATTCCGTGACCGCTCCAGCGATCGGCTTCGATCGATCTCGCATTGCAAGCAGGGCAACTGCGCCGAGGTCGGGAAATCGATAATCAGAAGATGGCAAATTTATTTTGATGATTCTGCAGGAGTCTCGATGACTATGTCGTTGCGTTCGTGGCTGGGGCTGACGTGCTCGGCCGCCGCTTTGCTGGTTCTGGGTTGCGCGTCGTCTGGCCGGCAGGAGTCGGCGCCCGCTGGCGCATCGAGCGCGCCGGCAACGTCGCAGGCCGCGAGCGCGGGTTCGCCGCCGGCAGGCAACGACGCTCATCCGGGCAAGGCCATCTACGATCGCGTGTGCGCCGCCTGCCACAACAATCCCGAAGCCACGCGTTCGCCGGGGCTCGACGCACTGCGCAAGATGCGTTTCTCGAACATCAACCATGCCCTGGTGGAAGGCAAGATGAAGCTCCAGGCCGCGAGCCTGAGCGACGCCGAGAAAAGATCGGTGGCCGACTATCTGGCCGGCGCGGAACAGGCGAATGACGCCTGGATCGCGAAGATGATGTGCCCGGCCGATCGTCGCGCCGTGGATCTGAGTGCGGCCGCAAACGTTTCGGGCTTCGGTTTCGATCCGCACAATCACCGTCACCTGACGCAGGCACAGGCGGGATTGAAGACCGCCGACTTTGCGAATCTCGAACTCGCCTGGGCGCTGGCATTCCCGCGCGCGACGATGATGCGCGCGCAGCCGGCCGTCGTCGGCAACACCTTGTTCCTGCCCGTGGCCGAAACCCTGCAGGTGTACGCGATCGACATCAGCCAGCGCGAGCCCTGCCTCAAGTGGGTCTACAACAGTGCCTCGCCGTTGCGCTCGGGCGCGGCGTACGGCGAGATTGCCGGACGCAAAGTGATCGTCGTCAACGATGCCGGTGCGACCGTTCATGCCATCGATGCGCTGACCGGCGCCGGGCTGTGGACGCAGTCGGTGCGCCTGTTCCCGATCTCGATCGGGACCGGCACGCCGATCATCCACGACGATCGCGTCTACGTACCCATTTCCCAGTACGAGATCTCGCTGGCCCACGTCGACAGTTTCGAGTGCTGCAAGACACATGGCGGCGTCACCGCGCTCGACGGCAGGACGGGAGAGAAACTGTGGACGATGCATCCGATGCCGGATGCCAAACCGGTTCGGGACCGCGGCGACGGCAAGATGATCTGGGGTCCTTCCGGCGCGCCGATCTGGAATTCGCCGGCGATCGATGCAAAGCGCGGGCTGCTGTACGTGGGCACGGGCGAGGCAACGTCGGAGCCTGCGACCGAAACGACGGATGCGATTCTCGCCGTCGACCTGAAGGACGGCTCGATTCGCTGGAGCTTCCAGGCCACCGCCAACGATATCTACCTGTCCGGCTGCGACACCTCCACGGTGCCGCCGGGCGCTCCGCCTCTGAAGCTGGGTTTGAATTGTCCGCCGCCCTATTCGGTGAATCGCGACGTCGACTTCGGCGCATCGGTGATACTCGGCAAGCTCAAGGACGGCCGCGAAATCCTGTTCGCCGGCCAGAAATCCGGCACGGTGTGGGCGCTGAATCCTGATACCGGCAAGCTCATCTGGCGGCAGGATGCCTTCGGCCCGGGCTCGTCCCTCGGCGGCATTCACTGGGGCATCGCGTTCGACGGCGAGCGCGTCTATGCGCCGATCAACTACGCGCACGGCTTCTACCCGTCGCCGGAAGCGCAGCACAAGGAAAAGCCCGGCAGCCTCTACGGGATCGATGCGGGCACCGGCAAGGTGCTGTGGTCATTCGCCGCCGAACCCGATTGCAGCGCGGAGCGCCAGACTCGCCTGCGCACGTGCGAGAACGTCGGCTTTTCCGGCGCACCGACCGTGATCGACGGCGCCGTCGCCCAGGGCGCGAACGACGGCTATCTGCGCGTGTTCGATGGCAAGAGCGGCGCCACGCTGTTCAAGTACGACACCGCGAAGAAATTCTCGACGGTCAACGGCGTTCCCGGAGAAGGCGGCGCGATCGACAACGCGACGATCGTCGCGGCCAACGGCCAGCTCTTCGTTTCATCGGGCTACGGCATGTTCGGGCAGCCGCCGGGGAATGTGTTGCTGGCGTTTCGACCGAAGGGACGTTGAGGTCGGTGGCGTCCCGGACGGGGCGAGGTCCATGGTTGATACACGATCAGGACATGAAAATCAGTTGGTTGGAAGAGGCGCGCCTACCGGAAGCGCGCCTCAATTCAGGACTGGATTCTCGATGTTCATGCTCTCGCGCGACCTTCGTCACAGGAACAAACCTGCCTTCCCAGGCGTGGTCCAATCATGGTCCATTCATGGTATGGTCGGATCCGGTGAACGGAGGGTCTCATGAATACTGCAGCCAGAATGCCAAGTGAGCGTCGGTCGCAGTTTGCGCCCCATATTGCGAGTGATGTGCTGGGGCTTTGGCGCGCAGGCGAGCCGGACTACAAAAAGATCGCCGACCTGGTGCAGCTCTCGAAGAAGGATCTGAGCAAGTTGGGAGGGGTCTCGCTGGCGTCAGTCCGTTTCGACCAGAGCATTCCGCAGGCCGTTGCTGAACGTCTGCGCGAGATCGCGAACATTGCCAACCTCGTGGGCGAGTTCTTTGAGGGCGACGTACACAAAGTTGGCCTGTGGTTCGAACTCGCGAACCCGCAGCTTGGCGGAGTATCGCCGCGTACGATGATTCGTGCGGGCCGCTACAAGCGGCTTCTGAACTTCGTACTTGAAGCCCGTGCGGCCGAAGAGGCTGCGACCGGTGCGAAGACGGCGGCGCGTGAGAAGAAGTAATTTCGAGATCGTTGGGCGCTTTGCCGGTGCCGCTTGACACGCAAGAAGGCATCCCGCAAACGATCGAAACTATCCGCTCGCCGCACATCGGCGGTACTGGATCAGTTTTCCGCTGCCGATCTTGACCGCTGGGACCAGTTGTCGCTGGCGGAGCAAACGTTTCACGATCGGATCTACTACGACCTCGAGCGCCAGCGCGCAGCGCATCACGATGCGCTGTGCAGAGCGTTGCGCGACGCCGATCCGGTGAGCGTTGAACTCGATCCGCCATGGTGTCGCGTCACGGACTGGACATGGAATCTCACGCCACTGTCTCCAGCCGGCAGCCTCCTGGGTATCGGCGGACGCTTCAACATCGGTCGACAGCTCGACCGCGCGCGCGGCCAAGCGTTCCCATGCTTGTACATTGCTCAAGACGAGGTGACCGCGCGGGCTGAAAAGTTCGGCAAACCGAGCATCGGTTCCGATCACATGCTTTCCGCCCATGATTTCGCTTTGCGTCGGGCCGATGCGTTCGTGACGTTTCCGCTGGAAGGTCGAGTCGACCTGGTGCTTGATTTGCGAGACCCGAAGCCGCTCAAGAAATTCGTCGACATCATCAAGAGGTTTCAGCTTTCGCCGGACACGATCAAGTTTGGCAAGGCAGCTGGATTCCCTGCGCGCTCGCTGATCACTACGACGCGCGAATTGCACAAGCGATTGCTGGCCGCACCGTCTGCGTGGCGTGCGGAACCGTCCAATCACGGCATTCCCGCGCCGAATCAGATATTCGGATACCTGGCGAAGGAAGCTGGGTTCGAGGCGCTGCTGTACCCTTCGCAGCAGGGCACACGTCTGTGTCTTGCGATCTTCAACGGGAACTTCGCTGGCTCGAATACCAGCTCACATATCCAGGTGCGCGGACTTCCTCCCGCTGGTGCGACTCATACGGTGCTCGACAGTCGCAATCTTTGCCTCTAGTTGACGCTGTGAATCATCGAGCGTCGGGCTGATTCCGGCGCTACGTTTTCATGTTCAAGCTTTCGACGAGCGTCTACGGGCCGCCAGGGACTTGGCACCGTTAATCAGTGCGACAACCAGGAAAATGGCCGCAATCATTCCGGCAATGACAGCAAGGAGCCCGACCGCGACCGCACCGATTCCTCCAATCATGTAAGCGATCACCACCGCAACGAGGGCGGCCACGCCGAAACCGATCGCAAGGCGCAGGCTGTCCTTCGCCTTGAGAGCGGCCCCCGAGGAGCCCTGCTCTCCGCCGTCTGCAAGACGTTTGTTTGCGTCGATCGCTTGTTGGGCAGACACCCCGACAACGGAAGTCGGCGGGCCCAGGCTGTTGCCGTAGGTGTGTTGATGGTTGTGATCGTCAAGAACGCCCATATCCGGCCTCCCGAGGTTGACGATCGACATTAGTCGGTTGCGCTGGGAATGTGCAATCGGTGTCGGGGCTTCGGCCGCTCTGTCAGTCACCGCTCATCGCGGCAACGAGCCTACGCCGCGCGTTATGCAGACGCGACCCCACCGTCCCGACCGGCACTCCGAGCACCTCCGCTGTCTCCTCGTGCGATAGCCCTTCGATCGCTACGAGCGAGAGTACGGTCCGCGCTTCCAGCGGCAGCTTGTCGAAGGCAGCCGCAAGCTCGGCCAGTGTCGCAGTGGCGTCCGCCGACTCGCTGCCGTGAAGCTGATCGAAGTCCAGGCCGAGTCCGGTCGCGGGTTGCTTCTTGTGCCTCACGGAGTGGCGGCCAGCAGTTCGCAGTGGACGGCGTCAACGAGATTCCGGCTGCATTGGCGGCCGAGCTATCCGTACGGCTGGCGCTTGGTGTCAACCGCTCCATCGTCCAGCTCAATTCCGTGGGTCACACCGGCGCGGACGGCTTTCGGCGCCTGGCCCATCAAGCCCTGTTCAGCGGCACGGTAAACCCGGGGAGGTGCTATTTCGTGGTGGATGACTTCATCGGCCAGGGCGGTACCCTCGCCAATCTGATCGGTTATCTCCATTCCCAGGGCGGACAGGTATTGGGAGGAACGGTCTTGACCGGCAAACCGTACTCGGCAAAGCTGGCCCCGAACTTGGATCAGATCACGGGCCTGAGAACGAAACATGGGTCAACCCTCGAAAATTGGTGGCAGCAGAATTTCGGTTTCGGCTTCGAATGCCTTACCCGGTCGGAAGCTCGCTACCTCCAGAACACCCCGGATGCTGCAACCATTCGAAATAGACTTGTTGCGGCAGGACTTGCAGCAGGCTCTTAGGTTGCTCGGACAGGACGAGATCGACGACGCCCGCGCTTCGATGCGGGATCATGGGTTTGATCCCAAGGATTTCGAGATCACCACCCGACTTGATTCGCCGGACGCTGGCGTGCACCCGATTACCGGAACAGTAACGCTCATACGCAAAAGCAGCGGGCACTCCGTCACCTATCAAGCTGGTCACGGCACATCGTGGCCAGCTTCGTTTGATCGGGATCTGATGTCAGGCCGGTTTGGCCAAGGCAAATAGCTGCCCCCGAAGCACGAGCACCAATCTAATCTGCGTCGGCGCGCATGCTCACATCCGTGCTTCAACTCTCCGTTTTCCCTGTCACAGGTTGAAGAACGATGATGAGAAGCGTGCCGATCGGCCCCATCAACAGTGACAGCAGCCACCAATTCAGGCCGCTGCGCCCCTTGCTCTGAGCGAGTCCCGCGTTGGGGCGGGAGTGCTCGGCATGAGCGGGTTCGTCCGTGAACTTGTGTGCTTTGAAGAATGGCACAGGGCAGGCACCGGGAACATCCTGTTTGAGCAGACGAGGCATCCTTGCTTCCGCGGTGACCGTGAGTGGCGGAAGCATGTCAGCCCAGATGGCAGATGCGTTCGCGAGTATCTGGATATTTCAGCGAAAAATCCCGGAAGCCCGGCACGCCGCGCTCCGGCCCACTCGATTGGTCTGCCTCACTTCTGGAGCGTGGCGCGCAGAGTGGCTGTCGCTCGTGCATCTTCCGTGCGATACGGGAGCATCGCCATCGCACCGAGGAATGCATGCGGCACCGGAACCAGTTTCCTGGCACGCACCTTGTTGAGCGTGAGGCCGAACTCAATCTCCATCATCGTGACACTCGAAATCACCAGTAGTCTGGGTGATGTCGTCTTGATGCGATTGAGCGTACTGGCGTCGCCTTTGGCGAAATCACTTACCACGCATGTGTCGAGCAGGTACTTCAAGCCAGCGAATCCCGCGTCGGCGCCCTGAGCTTGCTCCGCGAATTTTCGAAGGGCTCAAATTGTACTCCCTGATGCTCAAGCACGGCCCGCGGCCATGTCGCTTCTGCTTCCTTGTCTATGAAGCTCTCGAGTGCTTGGCGGACCAGCCGATTGCGCGAAGTGCGCCGGGCTTTCGCCAGTCTGCCGAGGGAACAATGCTCCGACAGAACCGGTGACGTCCAGCCCAATCTCTTGCCGGATGCGAACACATTCACGCGCCGAGGCCAACAGCGTCTCCGCATCTGACCGGGAATGACGAGGCTGGAGATTGGATGGATTGAACGCGGAGTTCGAGAAGACGTTGGTTCCACTCTCAGCTGCGCCTGGAAGGATGCGAAGCAAATGCTGCCGCAGTTTCATCTCTTCGGCGTTGAGCTCAACTTCCAGCTTGTCGATACGGGATGTCTTCATGACGCATAGCTTAGATAGCTGTCGCCCAGTGCGGTGCTTTGCAAACCGCCACCGGTCATCACCCGGATTTCGATTGTCAGCCGCGGATCTCGGAACGCGACACCTTGCGGCAATCTGCGCTTTCGGACCCGTGCCGGCTCAACATCCAGCCGCGCGAGGACAGACTACTCCCCACCCACTGCGCGCTTGAGTTCCTTCGTCGGCGGATCCGCCAGCAGTTCGAGCTGGATCGACGAGTCCGATGCCGCGGGTGCTTCCGCTGGCGGCGCCTCGAATGGCAGCGATGCCTGGGGTGAGATTTCCTGCGGCTCGATGGCGAAATCGATCGTGGGCATCGACGCGACTTCGGTGGGCGCTGCGGCAGCCGCGGCTACGACCGGCTCGGTCGGCTTCGCAGCTTCCTCAACCTTTGCTGCGAAGACCGTGCCGTGCGAAGACCGGAAGACCGTGCCGGGGAAGACCGTGCCGGGAAGACCGTGCCGGGCCGGGATTTCGGGATTATCGAGGGAAGTAGCGCTGGATGGCCGCACGCAGACTGGATTCATCGCGCTGGAGCAGGCGGGCGACTTGCGAGAGCGATGCAATGCGCAGAGAGATCGCTTCGTAAGCGACCCATGCACGGGCCTTCGACAGATGGCGCTGTCTGCTGGGCGAAAGCAGCGATTCATGGCTGATCGAGAACTTGTGTGCTGCATCGTCCATGAGCTCGTGCAGCGTCTTGCGGGATTTTGCTTGCCATGCATCGCCCAAGAGTTTCCCGGCGAACTCATCACTGCCGAGAATTCGTCGATCATTTACATTGCATTCGTTGAGCGGTGAATGCACATCGGGGCATTCGCCGACAAAGCGATCGTACGCGGCAACGGCTTGCGCTCGGTTCGAGTGGAACATGGACAGAGCGAAATCAGTCGTAACCCACGGTTCAGTGCGGGTGCCGAGATAGGCATGGTGACTTGACCACCGGTACGCCTCCGCGGCATCAACCATTCGCGCACGCAGCGGGTTCAGATGGATGTAGCGAAGCAGCTCCAGCAGATACTCATCCGCATCGACGATGACCGGATGGTATCGCTTCTCGAACAGATGACCTGTCGTGTGGAGTTGGCGCTGAATGGCACGAGCGTATCGACCGGCGATCCGCAGCATCAGACGACCAAGCGGAACCTCACCCACCTGAATGAGCAGGTGAACATGGTTCGTCATCAGGCAATACGCATGCAGGCGCGTCGTGAATCGCTCGATCACCTCGGCGGCGATTTCGTTGAAGAGATCCCGATCCGCGGGTTTGAAGAAGATGTTCTGGCGATGATTGCCGCGCAGCGTGACATGGTAGAAAGCGCCAGGAACGTGCAGTCTGAGGGGGCGGGGCATCCTTGCTTCCGTAGTGGCCGTGGTCGCGCAAGCATGTCAGCCCGGATGGCAGATGCGTTCGCGAATATCTGGGTGTTTTCAGCGAATAATCCCGAATCCCGGCCCGGCACGTTACGCCCACGCGTTACGCCCCACGGCACGTTACGCCCCACCTTGTACTTTGCGCCGTGACGTCCAGCCTTGACGTCTCGAATTGCCTGCAGCAATTCCTCACCGGTGTTTCGCTTGGCATCCCGCGCCAACAGTTCTTTTTCACGACGTGGCATGGCCCATCTCCTCTGCGATCCTTCGCAAGCCATGCACGCCGCAACGGCCTATGCCGCCTGCAGAACAGCGCGCCTGACGGATTGCGGAAGTTCGGCTTCGACAAACATTCCCTCCGGATAAAGATAATCTTCACCAGATTCGTCCACGACCCGAAGCTGGCCGAGCTTTTGTGCCTTTGCATCCGGAATTGCTACGTAGATCTTCCGGCGCTCCAGGGAAACCTCATAACCGGAGTTATCAACGCAGATGACAAGACGTGCTGATTTGACCATGGCGCGATATCTACAGAATGTGTTTGATCTTGAACTCTTTTCGACCGATTCCGGTTGCCTCGTACCAATGAATTTCAGCCCGGACGATCTCCCGGTTGCCGAGGCGCACTTCGGCAACTCCCTTCCTCTTTCTCCAGCGACCTCGACCATACCGCTTTCGCAAGCGCGGCAGCTCACGAATTCCGGCGCTGGTCGCTATCGTCTCGATCTCCGTTATCGGTCCGATGATCTGGAGCTGCATGCGCGAATGTTTTCAAAGATTTAACCATCCGGCAACCGTCGGCATCTGGCACGCCGCTATTCCGATGAGCCCGCGACGCCCGTTTGTCGCGGGGTGATCGTGAGTAGCGGAAGCATGTCAGCCAAGACGGGACAGGCGATCATCAATATCTGAGGGAGTCAGCGAACAATCCCGAAATCCCGGCCCGGCACGTTGCGCGTGCGAGCCGATTGCGCGAAGTGCGCCGGGCTTTCGCCAGCCTGCCGAGACGCTCAGCCGTATCTTTGTCGACATAGACGTTGAAATTCATGCACGCTGCTCCGCGTATAACTGCAGCTCATGTTGTACAGGGCACACGGACAGGGAAATCTTGGACCTGGAATGTGCGGGATACGATGCCCGGTACCTATTTCCGTCGTACGGGGCAACCGTGAGTGGCGGGAACATGTCAGCCTTGACGGCGAGAGGTGCTCGCGAATATTTGGGTGATCCAGCGAATAATCCCGGGAGCCCGGCGCTGCGCCACGCGTGTTCATGACGCGAACTACATGCAAGCTACACCGCTATGCCTTCTCGTGCTTTCCGTGCTCCCGCATCAACTCGTCAAAGCGCACCCAGTTGATTCTGTAACCGTATTGAGCGTTCTTGGGAACCCAAACCATAGTTCCGTTCGACACCTTGAGCCTCCCGACCATCTCCCTATCTCTCTTGATTTTGAACTCCAGATCAGCCTTCCCCAGAGAGCGCTCCGGAATCGTGAAAGAAACATCGTGTTGTGCCACTTCTTGATCTCCTTTTGTCAGTTACCAACTCAATACATCGACCAGCGAAGCTGCGGAACCTCGCCTACCGGCGATCCTCACTCGCGAATCTGTGCCAGACCCACATCCAGCCGCGCGAGGACAACCTACTCCCCACCCACTGCGCGCTTGAGTTCCTTCGTCGGCGGATCCGCCAGCAGTTCGAGCTGAATCGACGAGTCCGATGCCGCGGGTGCTTCCGCCGGCGGTGCCTCGAATGGCAGCGATGCCTGGGGTGAGATTTCCTGCGGCTCGATGGCGAAATCGATCTCGGGCATCGACGCGACTTCGGTGGGTGCTGCGGCAGCTGCGGCTACGACAGGCTCGGTCGGCTTCGCAGCTTCCTCAACCTTCGCCGGCTCGGAAACCATCGCAACGATTTCAACTTTTTCCGGCACAGCCACGGCCGGCTTCTCGACCGCCGCCTGCGACGGATTGGTCTGCAGTTCTTCGGGCGTCAGCAGATCTTCCATTTCATCCGCGACGCCGCGCGCGCGTTCGTTCATCGCTGCTTTACCGGACGAATTCACGTTGGCCTGATCCGCTTCGAAGATTTCCAGCACGTCGCCCTCGCGCGGCGGCGGCGGCGCTTCGACGACCGGTGCCGGTTCCGGATCGGGCTTGTACTTCTTGTAAGCCACCTTCGACGCTTCAACGCGCGACTCGATCGAATCCGGATCGGCGAGCTCGGTGCTCGACACCAGATCGACGGTCTTGGACTTCGACTTCACGGCCGCGACGATCTGCATGTCCGGCGGCGGCGCAGGGATCGACGCATCGATCTCCTGCACCGGTACGGCGTCGGCGGCCAGCGCCTGACGTCCGACGGTGTCGAAATAGAGCTGCAGATATTTCTGCATCGAGCGCACCGGCACGAAGTGCGTCAGCGCATGCTTGCGTGCGCCCTGCGCCATGAACACGCGCTTGTCCGCAGGCAGTTGCATGATGCGGGTGATGCCGCGAATGAAGGCCGCGGGACTGCCCGGCTCGACGGCCACGCCGAACTGGCCGATGACTTCGCCCTGCGCGCCCATGCCGGTCGCGACACACGGAACGCCGCACTGCATCGCCATGACGAGGGTCATGCGACCGGCATCGCTCAGCGAACTGGAACAGGCGACATCGCAGGCGTTGAAGAACGAAGACAGGTCCGACCATTCACCGAGCAGGTGCGTGCGCGTGCCCATCGTGCCGCCGCCGACCAGCGCCATCAGCGGACCATTGCCCTTCTGCACGCCGTGACCGGCGAGCAGCAGCGCGATGTGCGGATTGGTCTTGACGAGTTCGCCGACCGCCTTGATCAGCGTCGGATGATCGTGCTGGGTCTGGAACGGCGCGACCATGCCGATGACGAAGGCTTCGCCGCCGAGACCGAGCTGTTCGCGCACTTTCTTGCGCGCGGCGAAGTCCGGTTTGAAACGCGTCGGATCGACGCCCGGCGGCACGACGACATGTCCGCCTTCAGGAAAGCCTGCGCGCCGGTGCAGCACGGCGGCTGCCTCGGAGGTATAGACGATGCGATCGGCCTTGGCCGAGAACTTCGCCAGCCACTTGAGTTTCTGGCGATCGATCAGGCCCGCGTTCTTGGGCAGCGGCGCGGTTTCGCCGACGCTCCACACGACTTTCGGATTCCATTCGCAGCGCGAACGCAACGTGAGCGCCGCGAGCTGCGCCGTATGGCCCCAGGCCTGGATCACATCGGGACGGAAGGCTTCGGTCGCTTCCTGCAGTTCGCCGAACGCGCCCCAGTTGAAACGCTTGCGCGACAGCGCGATGTCGTGAACCGGAATGCCCGACTGACGCAGCACCGCGCCCGCAGTGAAGCCCGGTGCGAGCGACACCACCTGCGTCTTCACTTTGTTCTTCGGCATGCGCGTCAGCAGCGGCATGAACAATGCCTGCTGGAGGGTGCCGCTGAGACCCGCGGAACTCACCAGGTGCATGACGCGCAGCGCTCGGAGATTGCCTTCGGACACGATGAACTACGATCGCTCTGAGATGGAACAAAATCGTAGCAGTAGTCGTAATCCCGACGGGCCGCGCGCCTCGCGAATTGTTAAACCGGCCACATTTCGCGGGTGACAAGAATTGGCACGTCGCGAAGTGGGTCACATGAAGTGCGGCAAAAGCCCGGGATGAAGAGGCCGCAAAGGACCGCGGTCTTTTGCGGCACTCTTCCTCTCATCTCGCCGCCCCCTCCACCCCCGGCTGACTCGTGACGCCGCCGATCAGCACCATCCGCATCGCCTCCTCCACCGACAACTGCGTCTCCTCGAGTTCCGATTTGTGCAGGTACAGCGTGTAGCCGCCGATCTGGTAGCTCATCGGAAAGTACACGGCGACGATGTCTTCGCTGGCGGCGCCGAAGAGTTTCGGATTCAGGTGATCCTCGGTGACGAAGCCGACCATTCGCGCGCTGCCGAATCGCCACAGCACGACGCGCTTGAGATCGCGTCCCTTGCCGCCGGCCGGCAGGAAGCGCGTGAAGTCCTTCAGCGCGCCGAAGATGGTCTTCACGATAGGAATGCGCGCCAGCAGCGACTCGCCGAAACGGAACAGGCGCCGCACCACGTACGCATCGACCAGCACGCCGACCAGCAGCACGAACAGGAAGGCGACCAGCAGACCGAGTCCGGGCCAGTAATGACCCCGCGGCAGCACGATGCGCAGCGGCCCGCTCAGCATCGATTCGGCCGTCGTCGCCAGCCAGTAGACGACATAGATGGTGAGGCCGACGGGCAGGATCGCCGCCACGCCCTTCAGAAACGTATTCCACAGACGACGCATGATGTCTCCGCCGTGTTGTCCGGCCACGATGAACGGCCCGGAGTATGAAGGCCGTGCGTGCCGAAAGAAATTCCGGCGCTGCGGTGAATGCGGCGTGACAGGCGGGCACGGCTCGCTCACCCTCCGACCGCCACCCCCCCGCGGAACAATTTTCCCCGGCTGATCCGTTAAAAGCCCCCCGCCCCCCTCGCCGTTTTCCTCCCCCACGACGAACGATCTTGCCCGGACGATCCGTTAAGATGCCCGCGTCCCCGCTGTCGATTTCCTGCCGCATGCCTCATTTCGCGAACGCGCCGGCCCTGCTGCGAGCCGGCTTTCTCGCCATGGCCGCCGCCTGCCTCGTCTCTCCGTGCCTGGCGCGCGAGTCGCCGGCGTTGCCGCCGACGCTGACGCGGGCAATGCGGGAAGCGCGCATTCCCGAACGCAACATCAGCATCCATGTGCGCGATGCGGGCAGCGACCAGACCATCATCGATCTCAACGGCGATCAGCCGCGCAGTCCGGCATCGACGATCAAGGTGCTGACGACATTCGTCGCCCTGGACTCGCTCGGTCCGTCCTACACCTGGAAGACTCGCGTCTATCGCACCGGCCGGCTGGCGAATGGCGTGCTGGCGGGCGATCTGGTGCTGGTCGGCGGCGGCGATCCGTACATGACCAGCGAGCGCTGGTGGAGCTTCGTGCAGAGCCTGCGCGAGAGCGGCCTTACCCGCATCGACGGCGACATCGTCATCGACAACACCTATTTCGCGCCGATCGCCGGCAGCCGCGGCGACTTCGACGCCAAACCCTGGCACAGCTACAACGTGCTGCCCGATGCGCTGATGGTGAACTTCCAGACCTCGCGCTTCACGCTCACGGTGAATCCACAGCGCGCGCGACCGCAGATCGCGGTCAATCCGCTGCCCTCGAACCTGGTGGTGCAGAACCAGGCGCTCATCGGCCAGGGGCGCTGCGGCGGCTACAACTACGGCGTCACGTTCAATACGCCCGAGGACAAACCGGCGACGGTCGTCGTCGGCGGCACGCTACCCGCGGCCTGCGGCAGCTTCTCCATCAATCGCGCGATCATGACGGCACCGGAGTACGCCTATGGCACGTTCCGCACGCTGTGGGCGCAATCCGGCGGCACGATCGGCGGCGGATTGCGCGTTGCACCGCTGCCTGCCGACGCCACGCTGCTGTACACGCACGATTCGCTGCCGCTGCCGGAGATCATCCGGCTCGTGAACAAGTTCTCCAACAACGTCATGGCGCGGCACCTCCTGCTGACGCTCGGCGCGGAAAAATTCGGCGCGCCCGCCACGGCGCAGCACGGACGCGAGGCCGTGAGCCAGTGGCTCGCCGATCACGAGATCCGCATACCAGGGCTCGCGCTCGACAACGGTTCCGGACTGTCGCGCGAAGAGAGAGTCACAGCGCGCGGCATGGCGGAGATGCTCGACGTGGCCTGGCACAGCCCGTTTATGCCGGAATTCGCCGCGTCGTTGCCGCTCTCGGCTGTCGACGGCACGCTGCGCAATCGCTTCCGCGCCGCCGGCATGCAGGGACGCCTGCGCCTGAAGACCGGACGCATCGACGATGTCAGCGGGCTCGCCGGTTTCGTCAATGCGGCCTCCGGAAAAACGTACGTCGTCGTCATCCTGATCAATCATCCCGGCACCCAGAACGGCAGCGCCGACATCGTTCAGACCGAACTCATCCGCTGGGTGTTCGCACAGTGAGTGAGTCGGTCTTCCTGTGGGGCCGGCTTCAGCCGGCCGCGCCAGCCGAAGCAATCTACGCAATCCAGGCCGGCTGAAGCCGGCCCCACAGGAAGACAGGTCCCACTGGAAAGACACGCTCCACAGAAGAGCGGCCCGCGGGTGCTGTAGTTCCTTTTCCGGTGCATCGTGTTGCATGCACGCAGCGGTTTCGACGTCTGCATTTTTCGCGGCTTTTCTCCGGAACTGACGCAACGTCGACGCGTTGTGCCTGCACGCTCGGTGGAGTGCACGCCACTGATCCGCATTCCCTTCATTGATGCAGGAGATGATTTCATGAACCGATTGATAACTGCAGCAACGCTGCTTGCATTGTCCGGCGCGTGGACGGCCGCGAATGCCGAGAATGAAAGCGGCTTCTATGTCGGCGGCGGTGTCGGTCAATTCAACGTGCAGATCGACGACATCGACGATACCGACGAGGCCATCGAGCGCCTCGACGACGACGATACGTCGTGGAAAGCCTTCGTCGGCTATCGCTTCAATCCCTATCTGTCGCTCGAAGCCGCCTACATCGATTTCGGCGGACCGTCCGACAGCATCGACGCCTCCGGATCGAGCGGCGATTACAAAGTCGAAGCGAGCGGCTTCGCGCCGTACGTGATCGGCACCTTGCCGCTCGGACCGGTCGAACTGTTCGCCAAGGTCGGTTACTACTTCTACGACGTCGACCTGAGCGTCGATCTCGATGATCTGGGCGGTGACGTGTTCCGGTCGAGCAGCAGCGAAGAAGATCTGCTGTACGGCGCCGGCGTCGGCATGACGTTCTTCGAACATCTGCACGCCCGACTCGAATACGAAAAGATCGACTCGGATGTGCTCGACGACGCCGACGCGATCTGGCTGTCGGGTGCGTGGCGGTTCTGAGCGCCGGTGGACTTGGACTTCTGTGGGGCCGGCTTCAGCCGGCCTCCGGAAGTCAGGCTGTGACCGAAGGGAATCCCGCGGGAAAGCCTGACCTACAGGAAGAGTTGAAGAGATCACTCCCGCCGCGTAAACCCGCGACACACCACGGCCAGCTTGTTGCCGTCCGGATCGCGCACGTAGGCCGCATAGAAATCCGCGTTGTACGCCCGCAGACCGGGCTCGCCTTCCGCCTCACCGCCATTCGCCAGTGCAGCGGCGAAAAACTCATCGACCTGTCGCCACGACGTGGCACGCAACGCCACCATCGTGCCGTTGCCGACAGAAGCAGCATGGCGATCGAACGGACGACACAGCCAGAGCGCATCCTGTCGTCGGCCTTCGTCGTCGTAGATGCCCCATCCGACCCAGTCTTCCCATCCGGCTTCCGCAGACGTATCGCAGCGGGCATAGCCCAGCGTCGCCATCACGGGATCGTAGAAACGACACGCACGTTCCATGTCGTTGGTACCGAGGCAGATATAGGCGAAGACGCTCATGTCTCGAATCTCACATCGCCGATCCAGTGACGCGCACCGACAGCCGCAGCGGCATGCGACGTGCGCCCCAGGTACCCGGCGCTGCGGCGAACACGCCGAGCAACGGAGTATGACAGTCGAGACATTGCCCGCGGTCATCCAGATGCCATTCGCCGAGTTCGTACCAGTCGCGCTCGATGAGGCGCGTACCGCAGCCGCTGCAGTAGGTACTCGAGCCGACCGGATCGTGCACGTTGCCGGTGTAGACATAGCGCAGGCCGTTGCGCATCGCTATGGCGCGTGCGCGGGTCAATGTGGCAGGCAGCGTGGGCGGTTTGTCGCGCATCTTCCAGTCGGGATGGAATGCCGTGAAATGCAGCGGCACGTCCGGACCGAGCCGGTCGCGGATCCACTGCGTCATCTCGTCGATCTCGCGATCGGAGTCGTTCTCTTCAGGAATGAGCAAGGTCGTGATCTCGAACCAGACGTTCGTGTGCTTCAGGTACTCGAGCGTTTCCAGCACGGCCTGCAGTTCGGCGCCGCAGATCTTGCGATAGAAACTTTCGGTGAAGCCCTTCAGATCGACGTTCGTCGCATCCATGTGGCGATAGAACTCGGCGCGCGGCGCATCGCACATGTAACCGGCGGTCACGGCCACGCTGCGAATGCCCTGCTCGCGACAGGCATCGGCCACGTCGACGGCGTACTCCATGAAAATGACGGGATCGTTGTAGGTGAACGCGACGCTGGCGCAGCCTGCAGCCTTGGCGGCATCGGCCAGCATCTGCGGCGTCGCTCGATCGGCGAGCGTGTCCATCTCACGCGACTTGCTCATGTCCCAGTTCTGGCAGAACTTGCAGGCCAGGTTGCAGCCCGCCGTGCCGAACGACAGCACCGAGGTGCCCGGCAGGAAATGATTCAGTGGTTTCTTTTCGATGGGATCGATGCAGAAACCGCTCGAGCGGCCGTACGTATAGAGCCGCACTTCTCCCTGCTCGATGCCGCGCACGAAACACAGGCCGCGCTGGCCTTCGTGCATCCTGCAGGCGCGCGGACAGACATCGCACTGCACCCGACCATCGTCGAGCACGTGCCAGTAGCGGGTGGGATGAGCGTCGCTTTTCATCGGGGAGGCGCGGGCGTATATAGCCGATCATGCGCGCCGCATCGGAAAAGACAAGCACGCGACCGGCGGCGGTCGCCGGCCTCTTCTATCCCGCCGATGCCGGCGAATTGCGCGATATGGTGAACCGGTATCTGCAGGACGCGCCCGCAGACTCCCTACGTACGCCACCGAAGGCCCTGATCGTGCCGCACGCGGGCTACATCTATTCCGGCTCCGTGGCAGCCGCGGCCTACGCGTTCATCGCCGCCCGTCGCGAAACGATCCGCCGCGTCGTGCTGCTGGGGCCGAGTCATCGCGTGTATCTGCACGGCCTCGCGGTGCCGCGCGCCGACGCCTTTGCGACGCCGCTGGGCGAGATCCGCATCGATCGCGAACAGCGCGCGGCACTCATCGCCAGCGGTGAGGTGATGTCGGCAGATGCGCCGCACGCGCAGGAACACAGCCTCGAAGTGCAACTGCTCTTCCTGCAGATGCTGCTCGACGATTTCGAACTGCTGCCGCTCGTTGCAGGAAACGCCGCGCCGGATCATGTTGCCGCAGTGCTGGAACGCTGCTGGGGCAGCGACGACACGCTGGTGCTGATCAGCTCCGACCTCAGTCACTACCACGACTACGCGACGGCGCAGCACATCGATGGCGAAACCAGCACCCTGATCCTGCGCAAGTCGCCGACGCTCGTCGGCGAACAGGCCTGCGGTGCCGTATGCATCAATGGTCTGCTGCATCTGTCAGGCCAGCGGCACCATGCACTGTCGCAGATCATGCGATTGAATTCCGGCGACACCGCCGGCGACCGGCAACGCGTCGTCGGCTATGGCGCCTTCGCCGTACACGAACCGGCGCATGCTTGATCCGTCGCAACGGCACGCGCTGCTGACACTGGCCCGTCAGTCCATTCTTGCCGGCCTGCGCGAACAACGCCGCGTCCCCTGTCCGGACCTGGATCACGATGGCGTTCTCGATACGGCACGCGCGAGTTTCATCACGCTGCGTACCAGCGGCAATCTGCGCGGCTGCTGCGGCACGCTCGAACCCCAGGGCACGCTGGCCGAAGGCGTGTGGCGCAATGCGTGGTCGTCGGCTTTCGCCGATCCGCGCTTCGCGCCGCTGCAGGCGTCGGAATATCCCGACCTCGACGTGCATATCTCGATCCTGAGTCCACTCGAACCGCTGCCGGCCCTGACCGAGGACGAATTGCTGCAGACGATCCGCCCCGGCATCGACGGGCTGCTGCTGCGCAGGGCGAACGCGCAGGCCACCTTTCTGCCGGCCGTCTGGGAACAGCTGCCGGACGCGGGAGAATTCCTGCGACAACTGAAGATGAAGGCAGGCTGGTCGGCGGATTTCTGGTCCGACGATATTCGTGCGTGGCGTTATACGGCGGAGAGTTTCGGCGAGCAGCGATCAGCTTGAGCACGGACCTGAGACAAGGTTTCCAATAAAAAACTCAGGGTTTACAATAAAAACAGCAAGGTTTCCAATCAAAGGCGGCCGGATGGTCAAGGCAGTCCGCTCTCGCGGCGAAGATGTACGGCGTTTTCTGCTCGAGCACATCGACGTACACGCAGGCGACATCGCACCCTTTGCGGCGAAGCAGCTCGGCATTACACGTCAGGCTGTCGGCAAGCATCTACGACGGTTGCTGGAAGAAGGTGCGATTACCCAGACAGGTGAAACCCGTGCCCGCAGATACGCGCTTGCCACTGTGTCCGAATGGACCAGGCGCTATCGACTTGGCGATTCGCCCGCCGAGGATGTCATCTGGCGCAAAGACGTCGAGCCTGTGATCGGCACATTGCCCGATAATGTTTCGCGCATCTGGCACATCGGCTTCACCGAGATGTTCAACAATGCGATCGACCACTCGGAAGGCACGATCATCACGTTACGCATCGACAAGACCGCAGTGAGCACGGCGATGCTGGTGACAGACAACGGCGTAGGCATCTTCCGGAAGATCCAGGGCGCACTCGGATTGCTGGACGAACGACATGCGGTCCTCGAACTCGCGAAGGGAAAGTTGACGACCGACCCGGCCCGGCACAGTGGCGAGGGTATCTTCTTCACCTCGCGCATGTTCGATGACTTCCGGATTCTTTCCGGCGGCGTCTATTTCGATCACAAGTACGGCACCAACGAGGACTGGATACTCGAGCCCAATTCACCGAAGAAGGGCACCACGGTCTGGATGGAACTCAGCAACCACACCGCCAGATCGTCCGCAAAGGTCTACGCGAAGTTTGCCAGCGCGACTGGCGAGCACGATTTCGGCAAGACGATCGTGCCAGTCGATCTTGCCCGCTACGGCGACGAAAACCTCGTCTCCCGGTCGCAGGCGAAGCGGGTACTCGCCCGTGTCGACATGTTCAAGGTCGTGATTTTCGACTTCGCGCACGTCCCTGCCATTGGTCAGGCATTCGCCGACGAAATATTCCGCGTCTTCGCGCTACAGCATCCGCTGATCGAGATCCACGCCATCAACGCGAACGCGGAAGTACGATCCATGATCGAGCGCGCTACCGCGCGCTGATCTCCACGTCAGAAGCTGTACGTCACGCCGAGCGACACACTATTCGCATCGGAATCGCCGAGCGTGATGCGCTCGTATTCCAGTCGCAGCGCCAGGCGCGCGTATCGGTATTGCGCGCCGGCACCGTAGACGACGTCCACGTCGTCATCGCTGCCGCGCGCGATGGTGACGGGGCCGTCGGCGATCTTCGCGTCGGCGTCCCAGTAGTTCGCGCCGAGGCGCGCGAACAGGTCGAAGTCGCCGAGCGGCCAGAATCCCAGCGCCGCCAGCTGCGTCGAACGGACTTCGGCCGATAGCTCCGTCGGGCAGGGAAAGCCGACCGCCGCGACGCATACGATGCTGGTATGGCTGCTCGCACCACCGAGATCCGCGTGACTTGCTTCGAGCGCGAACCAGCGGACGGGACGCCAGCCGATCAGCACCTTGTAGCCCTGATCCTCATCGTCGACGTCGACGATCGACGCGTTCGAGCCGATGCCCCAGTCATGATCGAACTTCGTGTGAACGAACGACGCACCGGCGTACAACGTCGCCTCGTGCGCGGGCAGATCGCCGGCGGACAGATCGGCACACCAGCCGGCCGTCAGCAGACCGGCAGCAGCGACGATGAGCACAGGCGAGCGGCGCGTGAACGTACGTGCAGCAACGGAAATCATTGCGAGGTTCCTGTATCGGTGACGACCCGCGGATTGCGGTGAAACCATGCTAGTGGGCCGGCGGCGCGGAAACTGTCGCGCCTTTGTTAGCGCACGCCGGGAAATTCGCCGGATTTGTACAGTCTGTTACGAGGGCCGAAGGCGGAAGGCCTGTCGGCAATGCACCGGCGCACGACACATTCGGATGCACGCTGTGCGTCCATTCCGTCTGTTCGGACGCGTCCGCAGCCGTCGAAGCGAATTAGACTGCGCAGCTCGCCGCGACGGGCGCGCGGATCGTCATCGGCTTTCATGCAGGACGCTGTGCTCATGTCCACGATCACCATTCCGGGTTATCGCATCGAACGCAGGCTGGGTCAGGGCGGCATGGCCACCGTGTACCTGGCGATCCAGGAAAGCTTCGGGCGCGAAGTCGCACTCAAGGTCATGTCGCCGCTGCTGAACTCGGATCCGACGTTCGCGACCCGGTTCATGCGCGAGGCACGCATCGTCGCGCACATGCATCACGCTTCGATCGTCCCGGTCTTCGATGTCGGCGAGCGCAAGCCGCATCACTATCTGTCGATGGAATATCTGCCGGGCGGCGATCTGAAGCAGCGCATCCTGCACGGGCGCGGCGGCGCGGATCTGCTCGAAGACATCTGTCGTGCGCTGTGCCCAGCGCTCGACCTGGCGCATCGCAAAGGCTTCATCCATCGCGACATCAAGCCGGAGAACATTCTTTTTCGCGAAGACGGCACGCCGGTCCTGACGGATTTCGGCATCGCGCGCGCCGTCGACAGCGGCACGTCGCTCACCATGGCCGGCATGTTCGTGGGCACGCCGAGCTACATGAGTCCCGAGCAGGTGAAGGGACAGGAACTCGACGGCCGCTCGGACCTGTATTCGCTCGGCATCGTCTGCTACGAAATCCTCACCGGCACCCTGCCCTTCCGCGCCGACTCGTCGTTGTCCGTCGCGCTCAAGCATCTGAGCGAACCGTTGCCGACGCTGCCGGCGAAGCTGGCGAGCTATCAGCCGTTCCTCGATCGTCTGACCGCGAAGGAACGCACCGACCGCTTTGCAAACGGCGCGGATGTGCTGCGTGCCCTGCGCTCGGCCGATCCGCGCCGGCGCGCCTCCGATGTCACGCTGTTGCGCGAGATGCCGGAAGCGCTGCGAAC
Source organism: uncultured Steroidobacter sp. (assembly GCA_937864115.1). Lineage (GTDB taxonomy): Bacteria > Pseudomonadota > Gammaproteobacteria > Steroidobacterales > Steroidobacteraceae > Steroidobacter. Next base: position 369,669 of record CALMII010000028.1, read on the forward strand.
GCAGGCGAACGCGGGCGCGTTGCCGACTGCCCGGAAGGCGGCGCTGCGTTTCGCTTCGCTGATGAAGGAGCAATGGGCGAAACGACCCGCGCTGCCGCGCATCACGATCTCGCGCAAACCCGTGATCGATCGGCGCATCGCATTGCACGTCGGCACTGGCATCGCCGCGGCCATGATCGTAGCCACGGGAATTCGCAGCCTGCGCGACGGCGAAGTCGAACCGGCGGTTGTCGAGGCAGCACAGCCCACGCCGGCGACTCCGGCTCCGCAAGAAATACCCGCGACTGCGCAGGTCGCGGACAGCGCGGGAATCGCGTCCGACACGCCGCCCGAACCGTCATCGGCTGCGATCGAGCCGCCGGATCCGGTCGCTGCCGCAGCGGAAGCCGCGCGACTGGCCGAGGCCCGCGCCGCGCGTCAGCGCGAGCTGGAGGAAAAGCGTCAGCGCGCAGCCGAGCAACAGGCGGCGGCGCAGCACGCACAACAGGAACGAATCCAGCAGCTGCTCGCCGAAGCGAAGGATCTGTACGCTCGCGGCGCCCTGGCGCTGCCGTCCGGCGCGAGCGCCGCCGATCGCTATCACGACGTGCTGCAGCTGCAACCCGATCAGCCGGAGGCGCGCGCTGGTCAACGACACATCGCCGATGTGCTGGCGAAGGAAGCGGAACATGCGCAGTCGGTGCGCGACGCCGATGCGCTGCGCAGCCTGATTCCGCAGATCGCATGGGTGCAGCCGGGTCATCCCAGCCTCGTGCGGTTGCAGAGCGGCCTGACGGAAATCGAAGCCGCGCCGGCGGAGTTGAGCCGGCGCGAGGCAGCGAACATCGAGAAGGCCGCGAAGCACGTCGCGAAGGCCTACAAGCATCTCGACCGCACGCCCTATGACCTGCGCGCGGCCGATGCAGCGACCGATGAGTACGATCGCGCCTCGTCCGCGGTGGCAACGGCGCCTGGACTGCCGGTGCTCAGAGAGCGACTGATCGCCTCGTACTCGCAGGCAGTGCGCACGGAGCTGAACGACGGCGACACGCGCAATGCGCTGCGCATGATCGAGTACGCCCGCAAGCGCAAATGGATGAGTCCGGACCTGGAGCGGCTGGAGACGAACATCCGGCAGGGAGCGGTGGCGGAGGCGTCCGGCGCGCGTTGATCGCGCATCTGGTTGGGCGAGAACCGTCCCTGGCTCTCACAGCGGGGCCGATCATGACCGCCGCCGGCCCGCCCGTCTGTATCGCCTTTGTAAAAACGTCAACGACACACGCGAATCCGACGCGTCGCGAAACGCCGCCGCAAGCCGTACATTTGCGTTACAAAGCGCGTGCGCCGACTCTGCGACAATGCCCGCACGTTAATAGTCCAATCGAGGATTGCAGGAACGCGCGATGAGCGGCAGCGGATACACAGCGGCATTCGGCCCGATCGCGGGTCTGCTGGCCATTGCGTTCTGCGCGCCGCTGCGAGCCGCACCTGTTCCCGGCAATTGCACGGCGCCGTCCGCCGAGTGTGTCGAAGTCGGCCAGCTCGACATCAGCGTGTCGCTCGGCGTGGGCTCGCGCTCCAATCCCGTCATGGGCGAATCCGACATTCCGCTGGTCGTGATTCCCCAGGTGAGCTACTACGGCAAGCGTTTCTTCCTCGAGAATCTCGATCTCGGCGTCACCCTGTACGAGGGTCGCTCCAACACCTTCAACCTGATCGCCTCGCCCGGCTACGACCGGGTGTTCTTCTATCGCGACGATCTGCAGAATTTCTTCGTGAGCGGCGCCACCGGCGCCGTGTCGCTGGCCGCGCCGACGGACAAGGAACTCGAACCCGCAGTGGAATTCGAAGTGCGCTCGCGACGCACGACGTATCTTGCCGGCCCTGAATGGCTGTTCCAGTACGGAAACATCGTCGGCCAGGTCGATGCCCTCTACGAAGTCACCGGACGCAACGACGGATACGAGGTGCGCGCCGCGGTCGCTGCCCCTATCATCCAGTCCGAACATTCACTGGTGGTCAGCGGCGGGCTGACCTGGAAAAGCGCCGAGATCGTCCACTATTACTATGGAGTCGATGGCCTCTATGAGCCGGGATCGGCCTTCAGTCCGTTCCTCAAGCTCGGTTACACGCGCGCGCTGTCCGATCGCTGGAGCATCAACGCGTTCGTCCATTACGAGCGTCTCGGCAGTGCCATCGCAGACAGTCCGATCGTATCCGACGACGGCGTTACGACAGCGTTTGTCGGTGTCGTGCTGCGGGTTCTTTAGCGCAATCGCCATCGCCCTGCTGGCCTGCGCCGGCGCAAGCGCCGCGACCAGCGTTCAGCACGACGACATCACGCTCGAACTGCAACCGCGCGTGTGCACGCTCGCGGCGGATGACGACACCTGCGATACGACGGTGCGCGCCCAGTGGCGCTCGCCGCGCAACGAGTCGCTGTGCCTGGTGATCGTCGACCGGCCGGACATCCAGCGCTGCTGGGAAGATTTCTCCAGCGGCGTCTACAACGTCGAGCTGTCGTTCAACCGGGATCTGACGGTGGAACTGCGCGACCCGCAGCTGCAGAAGGTGCTGGTGTCCGAAACGATCGCGGTGATCAGGCAGGCGCTGGAGCTGCGGCGCAAACGGCGACAGCCATGGAATCTTCTTTATTGAGTACGACAGAGAATGGCCGCAAAAAAGCGCAAAAGAACGCAGGTAGGAAAACCAGAACTTTTGCGCCTTTTTGCGGCCATTATCCCGCCCGCATGAACGCCGCCGCACAACCGTTGATCCTTCTGGTGGAAGACGACGCCCGCCTGGCCGAACTCGTCCGCACTTATCTGCACGACAATGGCTTCCTCGTCAGCATCGAGAATCGCGGCGATCGTGTGCTGGAACGCGTGGAGCGCGAACATCCCGACCTCGTGATTCTGGACATCGGGCTGCCGGCGCGCGACGGATTCGCCGTCTGCCGCGAACTGCGCGCCGTGTACAGCTCGCCGATCCTGATGCTCACCGCCCGCAACAGCGACATCGACCATGTCGTCGGCCTGGAACTCGGCGCCGACGACTACGTGATCAAGCCCGTGGAACCGCGCGTGCTGGTCGCCCGCATCCAGGCACTGTTGCGGCGCCGGCGTGCCGCGGAGTCCGCGGGCGGCAAGACGTTGCAGTTCGGCACGCTGTCCATCAACAGCGCGGCACGATCCGTCGTCCTCATGGATCAGCAGGTCGCGCTGTCGAGCAACGAGTTCGATCTGCTGTTCTTCCTCGCGACGCGCGCCGGTCAGATCCAGTCGCGCGAGACGCTGTACCAGCAGCTGTATCGTCGCGACTACGATGGTCTCGATCGCACGCTCGATGTGCGCATTTCCCATCTGCGCAGGAAACTCGGCGATACCGGCAATCCGGAGAAGATCAGAACCGTCTGGGGCCACGGCTACCTGTTCGTCTCCGACGCCTGGGGCGCGTCTTGAAAGCGGCAGCGTCGGCGCGCTTCTGATCCAATCGCATGGCGCGACACTTCCTGCAGCTCTACCTGCTGATCGTGGCGACGCTGGCCGCCGTCAGCTGGGGCCAGGAACGGCTGTGGCAGACCTATGCCGAGCGCAATCCCGCGGAAATCAGCGCCGAGAATCCCTCGCAGACGGCGTTGCTCGAAATCGTCGAGACACAACTGCGCGCGCTGCCGGCCGACCAGCGTCGATCCTTCGTGCGACAGCTCGCCCGCGACAGCGGCGTCGATCTCGAACTCTTCGATCTGCGCGATATCGCAGGCAAGGACACGCTCGCAGATCTGGCGCGTGGCGACGTGGCGTACATGAGCGCGACGAACGGCGAGCGCTGGATGCTGAAGCAGGTCGACGGCGATCCCATCGTGCTCGCCTTCCGGCATCCGCCCGCGGAAGCGCGCCGCGGACCGGTCGACTGGGCGCTGGCCTTCGTTTTCTATGCGGCGATTGCGCTGGTGATCATGCTGTGGCTGTGGCCGCTGCGACGCGATCTGCAGCGCCTCGAGCGTGCCACCGGGACGTTCGGCGACCGCAACTGGATCTTCGATGCCGGCATCGGGCCGCGATCGCAGATCCATCCGCTGGCGCAGGCCTTTCGCCGCATGGCGGCGCGCATCGACGACCTGATCCGCTCGCACCAGGACATGTCGAATGCGATGTCCCACGAGATCAAGACGCCGCTGGCCCGCATGCGCTTCGAAGTCGAGGTCGCGCGCAGCACGACCGCCGACCCGAGGATGAAGCAGCATCTGAACAACCTCGATACCGACATCTCGGAACTCGATGCTTTCATCACGGCGACGCTCGATTACGCGATCCTGGAGCGCGCCGAAGTCGCGCTGAATCTGGCCGAGCATGACTTCACGGCCATGTTGCCGGCGGTCACGGAAGCGATTCGCAGCAGCAGCCGCACGACACTGCATCTGCGCTGCGAGGTCGATCCAGCCGCGACGCACGTACGATGTGATGCGCACCTGATGGAAACGGTGCTGCGGAATCTGGTGTACAACGCGCTGCGCCACGCCCGACGCGAAGTCGTGGTGCGTTTCGGGATCGCGCCGGAAGCACGTTATCGGCTCTGCGTGGAAGACGATGGTCCCGGCATTCCCGAAGCGGATCGCGAGCGCGTCTTCGAATCGTTCGTGCAGCTCGATCGCACGACGCCCCACAAGACGGGCTTCGGCCTGGGCTTGGCAATCGTCAGACGCATCGTCGAATGGCACGGCGGCGATGTCGGCGTCGATGCGTCGCCGCTGGGTGGGGCACGCTTCGTCGTGACGTGGAGACCGCCGGGGATGTCGGGCTGAAGCCTGTCCGCTCCGCCTGTGGGGCCGGCTTCAGCCGGCCGGGTGAGGTGTCAGGCTGAAGCCTGACCTACACGAGGAGAGCCAGCACTGCCGTCACCGACGCACCGGCCGTGGCCGGATGACGGTCCAGCGCCTGGCCGAGATCGCGCAGGCTGCGCTCGATCTGGAACAGCCGGATCAATGCCGCGCTCTCGCCGGCTTCACGCGGCATGCACGGCGAACCGTCGACACCGCGCATATAGCCCTTCATGAAGGCTTCGCTGGCGCCGTCGAGCCACGTATCGAGCGCTGCCGCATAACGTTCGTGCAGTTCCGGCTGACTGCTCAGTCCGCGCGCGAGCGCCGCCGCGCGCGCCTGCTCCAGCGAACACAGCAGGGTCGCGACATCGCGCAGCGGCGGTGCCTTCCAGCGGCGTTCCTCCACCGGCAGTTCGAGAATGCCCTCGAAGTCGGTGATCACGAAGTCGTCGGCGACCAGCAGGACCTTGCGCAGCAGCAGGTTGCCGTGGTGACGCGTCTTGACGCCCTGGACGGGCCTGGACGCCAGCTGACGCACGCGCGCATCGAGGGCTTCGTCGGCGTCGATGAGACGTGTCGCGTCGGCCTGCGCCGACTCGGGCAACTGCGCCAGGCGCTGTTCCAGTCGTCCCAGCGTGGCATCGGCGAGCTGCCCGATGTCCGTCGCGATCCGCGCCATGTCGGTGACGGTCAGCGGCTCAGGCGCAAAGGCGGGATCATCGACCGCCGCACACAGCACCGCATGCATTTCGCCGATGCAGCGGCCCAGCGTCCGCAGGCGATCGTAGAACAGCGTATGCGGCGACTTGCCATTGCCGGAACCGGACCGCAGCTCCGTCGCCAGCCGCTCCAGGTGATCCAGCGTGAACGTGAGCGCATCGCCCTGGTGACGCACATAAGTCTGCATGGCCGCCAGCACGATCGGCGGCGAGCCGTCGAGCAGACAGTTGACCGTCCCCGTCAGCGCCGCGACGCGCGTGAAGCCGGCGCGGGTCAGGAAGTCGACCATCTCGACATCCGGATTGATGCCCGGATCGGCGCGGCGATACGCCTTGAGGAAGACGCTTTCGCCCAGCACGACATTGACCTCGAGCGGATCGAGTCCGAAGCGCTCCACCGGTGTGAGGCGTTCGACATCGACGCCCTGCCAGGCCGGCGTGGTTTCGAACACGAGTTTTCCGCCCGTGAACGTGATGCGCTCATGGGCCGCCATCGACCTGACGATGGCGCCGCAGAACGCCGGATCGGCGAGCGCGTCGACCAAGACACCGACCCGCGCATGTTCGCGGATGCGCGCGAGCGTCCATTCCGCCGAGCGCAGCACCTCACTGTCGGCGACATCGTCCCAGGCCAGCGTCAGCGGCAAGGCAAAGCGCTGTCGCGGCCGATTCGGCGTATCGACATAGATCAGGCTCAGCAGCACGTCCTGCGGTGCGCCGGACCAGACCATGCGTTCGCCGAGCTGCACGGTCTGGCCGCCGCGGATCCAGCCGCGCTGGCGCATGAACTCCGGCAACACTTCCTGTTCCAGCTGTTGCAGCGTGCGGCGCGTGACCGTGCGCGTTGCGACCGTCCGGTCGAGCCCACCGAGTGAGCGGATGCCGTCGGTCAGCACCAGCGTCGGCAGTTCGGCGGCGGGCAGTCGTTCGACATGCCACGAAGGCGCCGCCTGCGAATCGCTGAGCGCGAGCCAGAAAAATGAATGCGCCGGCAGCGTCAGGAAGTAAGGCAGATCGCCGATGGGCGGAAACGCGTTGTTTCCGGCCAGCTCCACCGGCACGCGCCCCTTGTAGCGCGACAGGTCCAGTTCGACGGCCTGCGCCGACTGCGCGAGATTGGCCACGCACAGCACGATCTCGTTCTCGTAGCTGCGGACGTAGGCAATGATCTTGCGATTCTGCGGCCGGATGAACTCGAGCGTGCCGCGCCCGAAGCAGCGATGATGGCGACGGATGGTCAGGATGCGGCGCGTCCAGTTGAGCAGCGAGGACGGGTCGCGACTCTGTGCTTCGACGTTGACGGCCTGATAGCCATAGACCGGATCCATGATGATCGGCAGGTACAGGCGCTGCGGATCGGTCCGCGAGAAGCCGGCGTTGCGATCGACGCTCCATTGCATGGGCGTGCGCACGCCGTTGCGGTCGCCGAGATAGATGTTGTCGCCCATGCCGATCTCGTCGCCGTAGTACATGATCGGCGAGCCCGGCATCGACAGCAGCAGGCTGTACATGAGCTTGATGCGATCGACGTCGTTGCCGAGCAGCGGCGCCAGGCGGCGGCGGATGCCGACGTTCACGCGCATGCGCGGCTCCTGCGCGTACATCTTGTACATGTAGTCGCGCTCGCGGTCGGTCACCATTTCCAGCGTCAGCTCGTCGTGATTACGCAGGAAGATGGCCCACTGGCAGTTGTCCGGAATGTCGGGCGTCTGGCGCAGGATCTCGGCGACGGGAAAGCGGTCTTCCAGTGCCACGGCCATGAAGATGCGCGGCATGAGCGGAAAGTGGAATGCCATGTGGCATTCGTCGCCGTTGCCGAAATACTCGCTCACGTCTTCTGGCCATTGATTGGCCTCGGCGAGGAACAGGCGGCCGTGATAGTTCGCATCGACGACCGCACGCATCTGCTTCAGCACCGCGTGGGTCTCGGGCAGGTTCTCGTTGTTGGTGCCCTCGGCGACGCACAGGTACGGAATCGCATCGAGCCGAAGGCCGTCGACGCCCATGTCCAGCCAGAACCGCATCACGTCGATGACGGCATCCACCACCTGCGGATTGTTGTGGTTGAGGTCCGGCTGATGCGAAAAGAAGCGATGCCAGTAGTAGCGGCGCGCGATCGGGTCCCACGCCCAGTTGGAACTCTCGGTGTCGGTGAAGATGATGCGGGTACCCGCGAACTTCTTGTCCGTGTCGCTCCAGACGTAGAACTCGTGCTCCGGCGATCCCGGCGGTGCCCGGCGCGCGGCCTGGAACCACGGATGCTGGTCCGAGGTATGGTTGATGACGAGTTCGGTGATGACGCGCAGGCCGCGCCGGTGCGCTTCTTCGACGAAGCGTTTGAAATCGTCGAGCGTGCCGTAGTCGGGATGGACATCGCGGTAGTCGGCGATGTCGTAACCGTCGTCGCGTTGCGGCGACGGATAGAACGGCAACAGCCAGATGGTGTTGACGCCAAGTTCCTGGATGTAATCCAGCTTCTGGATCAGGCCGGCAAAATCGCCGATGCCGTCGCCATTGGCATCGTGGAAGGCCTTGACGTGCATCTGGTAGACGATGGCGTCCTTGTACCAGAGCGGATCCGCAGAATCCCCGTGACGCTCGACGATCGATCCGGACATGGGCGCAGGTTCAACCATTCCACATATATGTGACGGATAGCGCCGGCCGGCCATCAGGACTTGCCCTGCCGCCGACGCGACCCTGTGCAACGCACGCAAGCGCGGAAAAGGTCCCGGCGGCGGAATGTGATGCAGTCGTCATTCCGGCATCCGGATCGGGGCGGCTGCGGCTCAAGAAACGATGTGCGGCGCCGATCACAAAAAGGGAGCGCCGGGTCAACGGACGGTGCGCGCACCACAAGAATCTGCCGCGCCCGTCCGGCGCAGGCGTCCGGCGCATTGCGAGTGTCTCGATGAAGTCAGTGTCTGAAGCGGTAATCGGCCCCGGCATCCGCCTGATGCAGAAGCTGCGGCTGCCCGCGAAGTTCGCGCTCATCGGCCTTGCCTTCATGGTGCCGCTCGGTGTCGCGACCTACGGCATGATCTTCCAGGATCGGCGCAACACCCTGCTGGCCCTGATCTTCGCCACTCTGACGCTGGCGATTTACCTGACCGTCAGTTTCTATGTCTCCAACCGCCGCGGCTTCGGGGCGCTGCTGTCGCGCATGCACAAGCTGGCGCGTGGCGATCTCACCGGGAATTTCGCGCCGCGCGGTCGCGACGAAATCGGCGCGCTGATCAATGCCTTCGATGTCAGCCGCCACGAACTGCAGATGCTGATCCTGCGCATCCGCGAGGCGACCCGGACCATCGACGAGGCCGGCCAGCAGATCGCCCAGGCCAACGACGATCATGCGCAGCGCGAGTCGTCGCGCTCGGCCTCCGTACGCGAGACGGCCGACAGCGCACAGCAGGTTGCCGTCGTCGTGCAACGCAATCTCGACAATGCGCTGAATGCCAACCGGCTCGCCGAAGACGCACACGGCACCGCCTCGCGCGGCAACGATGTTGTCAACAAGGTCGTGACGACGATGACCGCCATCACCGGCTCGTCGCGCAGGATCGGCGACATCATCGGCGTGATCGACGAGATCGCCTTCCAGACGAACCTGCTGGCGCTCAATGCGGCCGTGGAAGCCGCGCGGGCCGGCGAGCAGGGCCGCGGCTTCGCCGTGGTGGCGAGCGAGGTCCGCAACCTGGCGCAACGCTCGGCCTCGGCCGCCGACGAGATCAAGAAACTGATCACGGCCTCCATCGAGGACGTCGAGCGCGGCGCGGCGCTGGTCACCAGCGCGGGCACGACCATGAGCGAGATCCTCGGCTCGGTCACGCGCGTGTCCGGCATCATGAAGGAGATCGCGCTGGCCAGCCGCTCGCAGACCGACGACATCGGCACCCTGAACAAGGCGATCGAGCGCATCGACGAGGACACCCAGCAGAATGCGGCGCGTGTCGAACAGACCGCTGCCGTGGCTGCGTCGCTGCGCGACCAGGTGTCCCATCTGCTGGAGGCCGTCGGCAATTTTTCCATCGGCGACGACCCGGCTGCTGCGTCGCGGCCGCCGCCGGCGCGGCGCCCGGCCGTTCAGGAAGCCGATCCGCTGCGTTCCGCGGCCTGACCGTTCGATGCCGGTCTGCAGTACGGCAAATCTCCATTTCTGACTGATTGACAGCACTCGGACGTCGCTCGTACGGTTGCCGTCACGATCCAATGCTGGAGACGGCGATGCCCGATGGAGATCACGGCCCAAACGCCCGCTTTCATTCGATGGAAGACGGCACGCGGGAAGACTGGTCGATCATCAATGATGCGATGAAGCCCTTCATCGCCGACCTGCCGAACCGCGTGCTGGCGCATCTGCGCCTGCTCGACGGCGACTGCGGCGGCTTCGCGGTCGATCGCCTGGAGCACTCGCTGCAGACCGCGACGCGCGCGCATCTCGACGGACGCGACGAGGAATACGTGGTCTGCGCGCTGCTGCACGACATCGGCGACACGCTCGGCCCGCGCAATCACGCCGACGTCGCCGCCTCCATCCTCAAGCCGTTCGTGTCCGAACAGAATTACTGGATGGTCGAGAAACACGCCATCTTCCAGGGCTACTACTTCTTCCATCACCTCGGGCTCGATCGCAACATGCGCGACCAGTTCCGCGATCATCCCTGGTACGGCTACACCGAAGAATTCTGCCGGCTCTACGACGGCCCGGCCTTCGATCCCGGATTCGAGAGCCTGCCGCTGTCGACGTTCGAGCCGATGGTGCATCGCGTGTTCACGAACGTGAAGAATTCCATCTACGTGCCGAAGGACAAGCGGCCGCACGCACGCTAGGAAGCCTGTCGAAGGGGAGCATCTTCCTGTAGGTCAGGCTTCAGCCTGACTCCTGAAAAAGAGCCGGCTAAAGCCGGCCCCACAGACAGAGAAGACCTCTGTGCGAAGTCTTTGACCAGGACCGTCCGTATCGTCGCACACGACTATCGCCGTACACGCATTGGCGGTAGCCTCGGATCATCAGATCCATCGGTGCGTCCCTTGATTGCCATCCTCCCGAGTCGTCTGTGGGCCGCGTGCCTCCTCGTCGCGGCCGTCGGTTGCGCCGCTGCTGCGACCACGCAGCCCGTGCCGCCTTCGTGGCAGCAGGAATACTGGGCGCGTTTCGACGATCACGACTGGGATGCAGCCATCAAGTCGGCAGAACAGCTGGTGGCCGCAGCACGTCCGGCCACTGCCGCAACGGGTCTGCGCCTGGCCGAGGCCCTCTCGCTGCTCGGCAGCGCGCAGCTGAGCAAGGGCGACCTCGTTGCCGCGGAAGCGGCATTCACCGAAGCATTGCAGCTCGCCGAGCAACACGGCGGCAGCCGCAGCAGTGCCGCGCTCATCGATCCCCTGCGCGGCCTGGGATACACGCTGGCCGCCGAAGGCAGGCACGACCGGGCGATTCCCTATCTCGACCGGGCCCTGCTGCTGTCGCGGCGCTCGGCCGGCCTGTTCGACATTTCGCAGCAGGGCCTGCTGCGCCAGCTCGCCGCGAGCCAGAGGGCGGTCGGCTCCGCCCCCGAAGGCGAACGTCACATGCTGTATCTGCGCCGCCTCGGCGAACACGCCTACGGCGCGAACGATCCGCGCCTGATCCCGATCCTCTGCATCGTCGGCGACTGGTACGTCGAAGTCGGCCAGATGGACCTGGCGCGCCAGAACTATCGTGCCGCCGTCGCCATCGCCGAGCGCAAGCTCGGCAAGAACAGCCTCGCCGCCATCGAACCGTTGCGCGGGTTCGCATCGAGCTACACGCGCGAGATTGCGTTGTCGTTCTTCGGGCTGTCGCCGCGGGTCGACCGGCTGGGCAATCTCGATCCGAATGCGCACGTCGAAGGCGAACCGATGAATCCCCGCTATCTCAGCGGCGAAGGCGAACGGGCGCTGGCGCGGGCGCTGCAGGTCGTGCAGGCGAATCCCGATGCTTCATTGCCGACGGTGATGGGTACGCTGCTGCAGGCCGGCGACTGGTTCGTGATGAAGCTGCAGCCCGAGAAGGCGATGCCGTATTACGAACACGCCGCGCAGGCGCTCGCAACGGCCGACCCGACGCAGGCCACACCCGAGATCAACGCGGCACTGAGCTTCCCCGTGCAGATCTTCTACCCGACGCCGCCGATCGCAACGCGCAATCTCAATCGTCCCGCCACGGAGACTGTCGATCACTTCGTACAGCTGGAATTCACCGTCCAGCCCGACTCGACGGTGACCGATGTCGTCGTGACCGACAAGGACGCCAACGAGCGCCAGGTCGGACAGGTCGTCGACGCACTGCGCGCCGCGCGTTATCGCCCGCGCTTCGTCGATGGCAAGCCGGTGGCGACGACCGCCGTGGGCTATCGACAGGTGTTCAAGACCCGCAGGGAGGCGAAGGACGGGGAGTAGGAGGAAGGCACAGAGTCACCCCTCGTTGCGATAGAACCCGATCTGCTGCTTCCCGAACTCCACAGCCTCGGCGAGCGAAACCCCGTACGGCGTGAGATAGCCGATCCACTGTGGATCCCGGATGAACAGGTCGATGTCATCGCTCAGCCGGTGATGCAACGACAGCATGAGTCGGGTGCCGCCGCCCAGAAGCGGATGCAGCGCGAAGCCCGCGGTCCGGCTCACGTCTTCGACGAGGCGGGTTTGCACGGCGACGCTGCCACAGGTCATTCCGTCCTGAAAATCCTCGCTGAGCAGGATCGAGCAGTCCTGCAATTGGCATTGTGTATTTTCCGATGACGGGTATGCGAAGCAGTCCTGCGCCCGCGGGAGCTTCAATCAGACCAGCGATTCGGGCACGACCGGATCGGGCTGCTTGGATTCTTGCCTGGTTTCGTCCGCGCCTTCGGTCGATTCTTCCGCCGGTTCCGCGGGGTTGGTTTCAGGTTGTTGAACAGCAGGAGGCGCGGGCGCATCGGTGGCTGCAGGAATGCCGATCGGCGGCAGCACCGGCGTGTCCGGCACGGCGGACTCCGGCAACAGACCGCGCACGATGGCCTGATCGCGGAATTCCACGGCGAGCTTGGCCCCGGCATCGCGCAGCGCCAGTGCGGTGGCCTGCGTGAGCGGTTCGTCGCTCGCAATGCCTTGCGAAGGCGCGGTGCCGTAACCGGTGAAGCCCCAGGAATCTGCGAGGCGGCCGTCCGGCGTGTAGACGTTGATGCGGTACTTGATGCTCACCGCGTAGAACGGCGAGCCGGCATCGCGCGGCGTGACGAAGGCGTATTCCTCGACGGCAGGTTCCAGCACGGCGCGCACGTCGGCGCCGGCCTGCGGCACGGCGTTGACGTCGTCGACGACGATCACGCGCTCGAACATGGCGTTGAGCAGGCGCATGAGGCCGTCGGTCTGCGCCTTGCCGAGATCGATGTGCCAGTCGGTGCCCGAGCGTTCTTCGTCATGGGCGAAGGTGGAGAATTCCTGCGGTACGTGGACCGCGACCGCGACCGGAATCTTTACGACCAGGGGCGTCGGAATGTTCGTCGTCGCGACCAGTTTCACCGGTCCGCAGGCTGCGAGGCACACCAGTGACAGAGTGGCGAGTGCAGCGGCGAGTGATCGGCCGAGTCTGTGCCCTGTCGTGGCTGCCCCCTCCCTGCCCTCCCCCGCTTCGCGGAGGAGGGAAAGAACAGTTGGAGTGGGGGCGATCATGCGTGCAATGTTCATCGTCGTTGCTCTATGGCTGTTGCATCGCTGCCTGCAGGGCCGGCAGATCGCCCGGTTCGAGCGGCCCCGCCGCCGCATCGCCGACCCGGAAGGGCGAAGGACGCCGTTGCGGATCGTCGAGACCGACGAAGGTACCGCCGTTCTTGGCACATAGTATCCGCATCAATGTCGCGAAGCGGATGCTCGTGTATTGCGGCGCATCGGGCCGCACCGGAAAACCGATGGCGTGAATGCGCACCCGGCGCTCGCCGGTATCGTCGGCGCGATTCAGCACGTCCACGCTCTTGACCACTGCGTCGATCGACGGGCCGGTGAACTCGTCGCCGAACACGTAGATGCTGATCTTCTTGTCCTTCGAATAGTAGGTGCGGATCGCCTCGACGATGCCTTCGATGGGACTGGAGTTCGAGAACGCATTCCAGTTGCGGATGCGATCGATCACGATCTTGCGCTGCGCCGGCGTGTCGGGAATCCACTTGCCGCGATAGCCCGAGAACATGTAGCCGCCCTCGTCGTCCATCACCTGGAAACCCTTCACCTTCGGATACAGGTTCAGGGTCTCCTCGACTTTCTGGATCAGCAACGGCCACGCGTAGTTGACCATGCTGCCCGAGGTATCGACGACGAAGATGATGTACTCGCTGTCCACCGGGATGCCGCCGACCGCATCGTCCTTCTTGCGATGGAAGCCCTTGCCCAGCACGCGCTTCATTTCCTCGGTCAGCGATTGCTGCGCGGAGGCGAGCTTGCCTTCCAGTGCATTGGCGACGTCGGCTTCCTTCTTCGAGGTCTGGTACTTGCCGCGGATGTCGCTCAGGTCGCCGCGCAATCGCGCGATCTTGGCCTTCTCTTCCGACAGCTGTTCCTGCTGCGCCTTGAGATCGCGATTCAGGATCTCGCTTTGCCCCGCGATGTCGACCAGTTCGTCCTGCAGCTTGACGATCTGCTCTTCCAGGTTCTCCTGCGACTTCTCCGCCTCCGGCGACTTCATGTCGCTCAGGACGAGCAGCAGCACCACCGAACCCAGGCCGCAGGTGATGCAGTCCAGGAACGAGATGCTGAAGATCTCGGTTTCGCGGCGGGCGTTACGGCGGGACATGGGAGATACCAAGCGATAGGCGACAGGCGACAGGCGACAGCAAGAAGAAGAGCGAAGCCCTTCTGGCTGTAGCCTGTCGCCTGTAGCCCGTCGACCTCCTCATGGCCAATCCTTCGCCGGACTGATGAACGATCCGCCGGTGCGACGCGAAGCAAGCCAGAAGGCGCTCGGCGCGGAAGGATCGCCTTCCATCGGCATCAGGATGACGTTGAGCGGCACGGCCTTCGGATATTTCGCAATGGCGCGCTCGAAGAACTTGAGGCGGTCGTCGCCGTCGACGGTCTTCTTGATCAGCGGCGCACTCGTGCCCTGCGTCGGCAGACCGTCGGTGATCAGGATGACGTTGTCGGGCTTGGGGTTCAGCGTATTCATGGCGATGAAGGCGTTCTCGAGACTGGTGCCGTCCTTCGGCACGGTCTTGCGCAGCGCGGTGAGCGCTTCGTTCAATGCGTTCGGATCGTTGACCTTCAGCCACTTGCCGGCCGAGCCTTCGGTGAGCGGCCAGGTCTGGGTGTTGAAGGCATAGATCTGGAATTCGCTTTCCAGCGGCAACTGCGCGGCGAGCCAGTCGACCGTCGACAGCGTGCGCCGCCATTTTTCCGACAGCAGCTTGCGCGATTCGGACATGTTGCGCATGCGCAGGACGTTGACGACAGTCTCATCGAGCATGCTCGCCGACGCGTCGACCATGATGAGGATATGCGAGCCGCCGACGCGCAGGCCGGTGAGGTACTGACGGTCGCCATCGCCGGTGAAGCCGCGCACGCGGGTGCCGGTCGTATCGGCACGTTCGCTCGCGCCTTCCAGGCGGCGGTTGCCTTCCTCCAGCGCCTTGAGATCCGCCTTCAGCCGCTCGATCGCTTCGCGGCGCGACAGCGTGTCCTTGTCGGCATCGGCGAGCTGGACTTTCAGCTGTTCGGTTTCGCTCAGGACACGCTCGCCCATGCCCTCGGTACGGACTTTCTCGGCTTCCGTCTGGGTCATGGAGTTCTTGAGCACGACCAGGTTCTGGTACCCCTCCAGCACCTGTTCTTCGAGCTGCGTCACTTCCGATTGCAGCGCGCGCGATTCAGTCGCGGCGCGCAGTCCGCCCTTGGCATTGATCAGCACGTAGACCAGCACCACCGACCCGAACGCGCAGGTGATGCAGTCGAGAAACGACATGCTGAAGACTTCAGTCTTGCGGCGCGCCATCGTCCTGGACCAGTTGAATCATGTCGAGCGTGACGCCCGGGGTTCCCAGTCGCAACTTGTCGCCGACCGTGAGGATGCTCTGGCCGACGACCCGTTCCTCGTTGACGTACGAGCCATAGGTGCTGCGATCTTCCACGAGTACCGAGCCGTTGCGGCGCACCAGCAGACAATGCGCGCGCGACACGCCCGGCGCCGCACTCGGCAGCACCAGCGAGCGTCCCGGCGGCGGCGACCAGCCGATCGCGAGCGGCGCATCGGAAATGCGCCAGGCACGGCCCTGGAACAGCACATGCGTCGGCCGCAGTTGCGGCGGCGTGCTTTCGTACTCGACCGTGGTATTGCCTTCCGCCCGCGCCACCGGCAACTGATATACGAGCGCCAGCGATTCCGGTGCGCGTTGAATCGCCTGTCGATGCAGCAGCGCACCCAGCGCCGCCGCGCCCTGCGGCAGTGATTGCACCGAGCAATCACGCAAGGTCGCGAACCGGTCGAGCAGTCCTGGCAGTGCGGCCACGCGATGTGACACGCGCAGTTCGATCGGCAGGCCGGCGACGCGCGCGTCCTGCACGAGCTTCACGAGTTCGGCGTAGTGAGGTTCCGCCGCAGTGACGAACTGCGCGCGCGTGAGTTCGATTTCCAGCGGCCGGTCGCCGAACTGCAGCGCCAGCGTGATCGACTCGCTGTCGATGAGCTGGTCCAGCCACTGCGGGAGCTGGTTCAGCAGGCGCTGTTCGCTCGCCGCATCGTGCAAGGGGTCGAAGCGCGTATTGCGGACGAAGGCCTCGGCGATCATCTGCATCCAGGTCTGCTGCAACGCCGAGAGGCCGCGGCGCGGCGCGATTTCGTAGCGGTTGCGCTTCAGGCCATTGCCGGCGTAGTCGAGCGCGGTGAGCAAGGCCTGATGCAGTTCGAGATCGAGATGCAGGATGCGCGCAGGGGCCGCTTCGAGACTGCACGCCGCCAGCGCGGCATCGACGACGCCGGCGACACGCACGCCGGTTTCGTTGATCACGCCGAGCAGCAGGCCGAGCTGTTCGCGCGAATAGCCCGCAGGCACGGCCAGCAATACGCCATCGGCGTCGGACTTGTAGGGATCGAGCAGTGCACTCGCCTGTGCAAACGCGGTGTCGGCGGTGGTCCGCACCAGGCGCGACGGCCGCACCAGCGGCTCGGTGCTCAAGCCGCGCCAGAAGTTCGTCTGCGCCAGCAGCGGCTGCAGCCGCAGCTTCGGTGCTGCCGCATCGCCGGTGAGCGTCGCGCCCTCTTCGAGCACGGCGACGCCGGGAGCGACGGTCAGTACGGTCGCGGCTTCGTCGCGCTGCTGCGCGAGCGTCAGGCCAGCGTCGATGAGTTCTAAAGAAAGCATGAGTGACGAGAGTGACAAAAGTGACGAAGGTGACGGAAGTCGGGAACGAAGAGTAGCGACGCCGCCAGCACCGGGATGGCTTTACGGATTCTCGTGACTCTCGTCACTTCCATCACCTTCGTCACTTGCTTTATCTCACCTGCATGTGCCGGATCAGCCGCTGATCGATCCAGTGATCCGTGTCGTGCACGAGCTGTTCCTGCGACTGCTGCAACTGGTGCAGGAAGAACATGAGCACGATGGTGAGCGACAGCGCGACGAAGGTGGCGTTGAAGGCGATACCGAGGCTCGATGTCACGGACGTGATGTCGCCGCTGACGGCCTGGTTGGCCTGCAGCAGCGCATCGCCGATGTGACGCACGGTGCCGATGAAGCCGATGGCCGGAATCGCCCAGGCGATGTAGCGGATCATGGCAAGACTCGAATCGAGCCGGTCGGCTTCGGAATCGCAGACGGCGCTGGAGGTTTCCGCGGAGTCGCGGATGCTGCGCGTTGCCGCGAAGCGATCGAGCGTGCGCTGCAGGGCGCGCACGACCAGGCGCGACTTGTCTTCCTCGGGCAGGGATTCGAGCTGTCGCGCGTAGTCCTTCGCATCTTCGGGCAAGACCTTGATGCCCTCGGGCACGTGGATGAGATCGCGCTCCAGGAACTTGCGTTCGCGCCGCACCAGCACGGCCTTGTAGCCGATGATCAGCATGGCCCAGACGAAGTGCATGATTTCGAGTTCCTGTTCGAAATCCTTGATCACCAGGAAGAAGGAACGCTTCGGCACGTAGGTGCGGTCTTCCTTCATGTGCTGCAGTTCCAGCTGGGTGATGGCTTCGCCCTGCGGGCGGATCCACGCCACGTACGTCGCGTGCACGGCCATGAGCGTGAAGATCAGCGCGAACAGCGTCCACGCGAACTCGCTCGGGTACGTGAAGCCGCGGCGCTGGCGCGGAGGAGTCGCTGTTGCTGTGACCATGAGTGTCTCGATGCTCAGATGTCGATCGGGAAGGACACGTCGAAGTCGGCGCGTACCTGCTCGGAGGGAATGAAGCGCTGCGGCGAGCCTTTCGCGGCGGTGCCTTTGTCCGCCGTGCTCTTCTCGCCGCCCTTGTCCGCTTCGGAGGCTTCCGCCGGTTTCGCCGCGTCGTCCGCTGTCTTCTCTGCCTCGGAGGCCGGCGCCGCAGGCTCGGTCGCGGGAGGCGTCTCAGGCTCTGCGGCGAATGCCGACCATGGACTCAGGGTCGACATCGCCACCAGCATGAATGCCTTCAGGCACGCGCCCCCATCCCAACCTTCCCACCTCTGCGGGTGGTTTCCGCAAAGCCTCCTCCCCGCAAGCGGAGGAAGGGGCCGGAATCGCAGGAAGGATTTCATGGTCATGTGCTCCGCATCATTCATTCGACGTACCGCGCCACTCTGAAACCGACATCATTGCGCGGTCCGTCGCCGAAATCGCGCGCCGAGAGCCGCAGGTCGGTCACGCTCGCCTGTTTCCAGCTCGATCCGCGGATGACGTGATTGCGGCCCTGCGCCGGGCCCATGGGATCGACCTGCACCTGCGTGCCGTCGACGCTGACGGTGTAGTAGTCGTGCGCCCATTCGGCCACGTTGCCGCCCATGTCGTACAGGCCGAGCGTGTTGGGCGGGAATTTGCCGACAGGCGCGCTGACCGCGAAGCCGTCATCGTAATCCGGAACGATGTCCTGCAACACCACGCGCGCGGTGTAGTCGGCGTAGTTGCCCGAGGCCGCGGCGACGGGCAAGGCATCGCCCCAAGCATAACGCAGGAATTTTCCGCCGCCGGCGTAACGCGCTGCCCATTCCCATTCGGCATCGGTCGGCAGGCGATAGCCGTTGGTCATCGGATTGGCGGGCACGAGCGAGTCGCCGTCCTTCACGTAAGCGGGCTTGAGCCCTTCCTGCTCCGACAGCCAGTTGCAGTAGGCCGCGGCCTGTTCCCAACGCAGGTTCACGACGGGCTGATTGTCGAGTTCCAATGTATTCGGCGGCACGATGCCGGAGCGGTGATCGCTCTTGAAACGCTTGAACTCCGCATTCGTCACTTCGCGCACGCCGAGATAGAACGCGCGTTTGAACTCGACGTCGCGCTGCGCTTCGTTGGCACGACGGCCGGGCTCGCGACGCGGACTGCCCATGGTGAAGCGGCCGAGCGGCATCAGCTTCAGTTGCTGCGACACCTTCGTCGATACGACGGCAGGCGTGGCCGCAACGCGCGTCTGTTCGGCGGTCAGCAGGGTCGTTTCGACGACCTGCGGCAAGCCCGGCCGCGGCGTCACCGTCGTCTTGAAATCGACGAAGCCCGGCTTGCGCACGATGAGTTCGTGCGTCGTGGCCACGAGCCGCAGGGTCTGATTCACGGCGCCCGCGGGTCTGCCGTCGACGAGGATCTGCGCATCTGCCGGTTGCGCGCGCACGGACACTTCGCCGAACACGCCGGTGAGCGCGACATTCACGCTCTGTTTCTCGCCGGAACGCAGCGTCACTGCACGCGTCGCCGACTCATAGCCCGGACGGGTGAAGACGATGGACTGGGCGATGTCCGGACGCACATCGATGTCGAGCGGCGTCTGGCCGCGATACACGCCGCTGATGGAAACGCTCGCGCCCGACGGTTCCGAGCGCAGCGACAGCCGGCCATCCGGCAGGCCGAGGCGCACGGGACCGACGTTCATCGCTTCGTTTGCCTTCACCTGGATGTCCGTGGTCCACGGCTTGAAGCCATCGAGACGGACTTCGAGCGGCTGATTGCCTGCGAGGACTTCGGTGGTCAGCGGCGTCGTGCCGCGGACTTCGCCGGCGATGGCAACCTGCGCGCCCGCCGGTTCGGACGTCACCGTGACATTCGCCCACGCCGGCACCAGCGGCGCAGTGAAGGTCTGTTTCTTGCCGAGCCCTTCCACCTCGACCGTGCCGCTGAACGGCTGATAGCGCGGCGCGTTGATCGCAATCGTGTGACTGCCCGGCGCGAGTTCGAATTCGCCGGGTGCCGCCGCGCTCTCCTTGCCATCGATCGACACCTGCGCGGCGACCGGCACGTCGATCTGCAGGGTGCCCGGCAGTTTCGCGAGCGACAGCGAGAACTGCTGATTCGCGGCGTCGGTGACTTTGATCTTCAGTTCTGCCGGCGTGTAGCCCTGCTGCGTGGCGCGCACGGTGTAGTCGCCCGGACGCAGCATGTACCGGCCGCCGACCGGCACAGCGGGCAATCCGCCGTTGATCGCCACCTGCGCCTGCTGCGGATCGGTCACGACGCCGATCGATGTCGCCGTCATCAGGAACCAGAGCACGCCGGCCGCGAGCAGCGCGATGAGCGCAAGCACGATGCGCCCCGGCCTGATCGTGAAGCCGCGACGCTGTCTGGTGCTTTCGGAGGCGCGGAAGCGCACGGCCGCGATCGGCTCGGCTTCGGCATCGCTGTCGCCGCGCAGTCGCGCGTCCTGCGAAATGATGGGCGGCGCGGTGATGTTGCCGGCGCTGCCGTCGTCGACTTCGATCGTGCGCTGCGCGCGTTCTTCGACGATGCGCAGGCGCGCAGCGCCAAGATTCACGACGTCACCGGCCTTGAGCCAGGTGGACTGCGTGACACGCAGGCCGTTGTGCAGCACCTCGGCGCCTTCGGCCGGCTGCACGAACAGCTGGTCTTCGTGCACGCCGATCCAGGCTTCGACACCGGCCGGGCGTCCGGCCAGCACGATCAGACTGTCGGCGCCGCCGAAACCGAGCGGAAAATCGGCAGGGCCGAAGCGCCGCTCGCCCTGCGGCTCGCGCACGACCAGTGATTCTTCCTGCCAGGCGCTCGCGTTCAAATTTTCTCCTCGCAGCGGACCACGACGGGCTGCAATGCCGCACCGGGAGTCACGTTGATCTCGCGTCGCACGTCGCGATAGCCGGGACGCGTGCCGACGACGGTGTAGCTCCCCGGCGCGAGTTCGAGCGAGCGTTGCTCGAACGCACCCAGTGCACCGACGCGGTAAATCGTGATCTGCGTGAGATTGTCGGACTGGATCGCGATCTGTACGGGCGTTTCGGAGCGCGCCAGCCAGTCGCGCAACGTGGCGATCTGCTGCTTGAGCGCCGGCCCGGGCGCCGCGATCGACTGCGCGCGTTCGAGGGTCTGATGCGCCGCGCTGCGCACCGGGGCGCTGAACAGGCGCTCCGGCTGCGTCAGATACAGTTCGAGTTGCTCGTTGAGGTCGGCACGCGGCTGCGTGCGCGCGATGCCTTCATTCCCAAACGCGACGGTCGAATCGAGCTGCGCGACGGACTGATATTCCTTGAGCGCCTCGGCCCAGCGCTCTTTCGCTTCGAACTCGCGTGCGGCATCGAGCTTCGCGGCGATCGAGCGCGTGTTTTCTTCCTGCTCGATCTGTTTCAGGGCCTGCGCCACTTCGGGCGAGCCCGGACGGATGCGGCTCGCCGCTTCGAACGCCGAACGCGCCTCGGCATGGCGGCCGGCGGACAAGGCGCTGAAACCGCGCGCCATGTTGCCGGCGAAGGCATCGCCAGCAACCCGGGCGCCGACACGCGCCAGACCGTCAGCGGCGCGCGGTGCATCGGCATCGAGCTTCAGCGCCTTATTGAAGGCTTCTGACGCGCCGGCGGCATTGCCTTCGCGCTCCAGCCGTTCGCCCGTGGTGACCAGCGCGAGCACTTCATCGAGCGTGCCGGCGCGTTTGAGTCCGCGCGTCGCCGCGGCATTGCCGGGTTCGACTTTCGCCGCGAGTTCGAAGGCTGTCTTCGCATCGCCGGAACGGCCTTCGGCAAGCGCCTTGCTGCCCGCCGACAGTTCGCGCGCCAACACTTCGCCGGCGCGTTTTTCAAGTACGTCGAGCAAAGGTTCGATGGCGGAGAAGTGCTGGCCCGCCGTCACGTATTCGCGCGCGGCGAAGTCCTTGTCGCCCGCAGCAAGTTCGTCGGTCGCCTGTTTGAATTCGGCGCCGCCCCATTGATCGACGGCGCGGGTGCGGAGTTTTTCGAGTCGCGGATCGATCGCGGCGCGCAGATCCTCGGCCTGCTGCTTGGCGCGTGCGAGCGTGGCGAAGTCGAGTTCCTTCTTCGCAGGCGGCGCTTCTTCTTCCTTCGGCTTGGCAGCCGTCACGGCCTTCGCCGGCTCGGCGGTGGGGAACCAGCGCGGCAGCGCGAAGAAAACGATGCCGACGCCGACGATGCCGGCCACCAGCGCGGCAGCGCCGAGCCCGCGACGAAAACCCTGACGCCGTAGATCGTCTTCGCTGCGACTCGCCGCATCGGGCCGTCGCCACTCGCTGCGCAACGGCTCGCCCTGCGCGACCGGCGGACGGATCGACGGCGGCGTCACGGCAGGACGCGCGGCCGGCGCATTGACGATGCTCACGGCCGGCAACGCGGCGAGCGCGGCCGACAGTTCATTCGCGATGCTGTCCATGTCGGCGGGACGATCGCCGGGCGACTTCGCCAGGCAGCGATCGACGAGTTGGGCCACGGCGGCAGGAACCGACGTCAGCGACTTCGGCGCTTCGTCGCGGACCTTCTCCGGCGTCGCCTCCGGATAGAACGGCGGATAGCCGGACAGCAGTTCGTAGAGCAGCGCGCCGAAACCGTAGACATCGTCGCTGGCGCTCGCCGGCTGTCCGTCCATCTGCTGCGGACTCATGCTGAAGGGCGAACCGCGGCCGGCATTCGCTGTCGGCATTTCGGCCAGCGCGAGCGCGATGCCGAAGTCCGTCAGCTTCGGGATGCCATCGGAAGTGAGCAGCACATTCGCCGGTTTGACGTCGCGATGCACGAATCCGCTGCGATGTGCATGCGCGAGCGCCTGTGCCACCGGAATCGTGACCCGCAGGATCTCGGCACAACCGCGACCGCGCCAGGAAGTCAGATCGCCGCCCGACACGTATTCCATCGCGATCCAAGCGTGTCGTGGCGAGCGATACAGACCCTCAACCTGAAGGATGTTTGGGTGTTCGAGCGTCTTGAGACGCGAGGCTTCGCGATGCAGGGCCGCGATGGCGGCGACGTCCTGCATCAGCTCATCGGCGAGCACCTTGACCGCCACGAGACGTTTGCGTTCGTTGTCCTGCGCCAGCCATACGTGGCCACTGCCGCCTGACCCGAGGGCGCGGACCAATACGAACCTTGCAGAGAGCTCCTGCCCGCTTTCCAGCATGCTGAGATTCTAGAGAGGACCTGGTGACGGAAACTATCGTGTGCCACCGCCGTTGCTTGCGGAGGCTGCGGGCTGCCCGGCAGCGACGGGCGCCACTGCAGGAAGACCTGTCTCGTTCTCGTAGAGTTCCTTGAGCAGCCGGCGCCACTCCTGGAACTGCTCTTCCGCGGTGCCGCGCAACTGCAGCGTCCGGCCCTCGACCTCGACGACCATCGGCTGCACCTCCGCCTGGAAGGATTCGCCGAGCTGCTTGAGGGAATCGGAGTGCATCTTCACTTCCGAACCCTTGTCGAAACCGCTCTTGACCGCGTAGGCGCCGCCGAAGACGGCAGCCGTCGCCGCGGCCTGTCCGACGTAGGTATTCGACTGCGTGCCCATGACGAGGCCGCCGATGATCGCGGCGGCGCCGAGGAGTTTGCGTGTGGTGGCCGAGCGCTGGGCTTCGTCCTGCGCTTCGATTTCGTCGTGGCTGTAACGACGCCAGTTCGTGTACGACTCGGACATGTTGTCCGCGAACAGCGCGTAGTGTTCGTTGACGGTGTCGAGCAGCGCGTAGTCGCGTTCACGAATGCGATCCATGCGCGCGATCATGGGATCGTCGCTGGCAGGCAGCCGCACCACCTGGTACGTGCCCTTCTTCTTGTCGACGACCAGGAAATCCTGGAACGCATACGGCGCCAGATCCTGCGCGAAGCGCAATTCGGAGACGTTGCGGACGGTCTGCAGATCCGTCGCCGCGAGCGTCTGGCGATACGCCAGCATGTCGTTGGCAAGCTGCGAGTACAGATTCTGGAAGGGATCGCGCGGCTTGCCGGAGGTGTCCTTGTAGGAACGCGTGTCGGCGAGCTGTTCGTATTCCTTGCGGAACCAGACCCGGCCGCTGGCATCGTCCACCGTGACATCGAGCCGCAACTGCATGCCGGTCGATTCGAGGATCTTCGCGGACACGCGCACGTCGAGCGCATCGTCGTCCACCGGAACGACACGCACCTGGCCCCACTGGCCGGAGCCTTCGAGCGTGTTGCGCACCTGCATGGCGAGGTAACGCGCCTCGGCCTTGCGCACGTCGGGGAAGATGCGTTCCTTCTCGCGCTTCTTCTCATCCTCCGGCACGTTCTCGTCGAACAGGCGCACACCGACGTCGAGCAGCTGGTCTTCCGGAATTTCCGCCGCTGCCTGAATGGCGTTGACCCGCGGCTGAGGTCGCGTCTCGTGCGTCACGCAGCCGCTGCAAGCCAGTGCCGCGAGGGCCAATGCTGCGAGAGCGAGGGGCGGCGCGAGCCGCTGCCGGGAGATCTGTCGCAAGGATCCGTTCATTGCATTCAACTCGACTTCGTCCGGATCAGCTTCCCTTCTTGTACAGCCGATATTCCTGCCAGAGCTTTTCGCGCAGCTCCGGATCGGTTTCCGCCATTGCCGCTTCACGCAGCTGTCGTGCCACAACGTCGTCGTCGCTGCCGTCCGGGATATCCGCAGGCACGGTGTTGGGACCACCACCGCCCTTCGGACCGCCGCCGCCGACACCGCCACCGCCACCGCGGCCGCTGCCTTCGGAGGCGGAACCTTGTCCGCCCGCGCCCTGGCCGCTGCCCTGACCTTGACCCTGACCCTGGCCTTGGCCCTGACCTTTGCCATTGCCATTACCGTTGCCGTCGCCCTGGCCGTCGCCTTCTTCGCCGGATCCCGAGTTGCCGCCGGCACCGGCCGAATCGCCCGCACCTGCCGCCGAACTGCTGCCATTGCCCGAACCGCCGCGGCCGGCGCGCTGGCCGGCGATGACGGCCTGTTCATCGCGGATCTGACCGTCGAACACACCGAGTGAAATGTCGAACTGCTTGTCGATGTGAGCCATGCGTTCGGAGGTGGTCATCGGACCGCTGCCGCCCGAGCCGCCGCGGCCACCGGACTGACCCGTGCCGTCCGGCGATCCTGCCGCGCCGCCACCGGCTGCACCGCCGCCCATCGAGCCGCCCGAGTTGCCGCCTCCGCCACCACCGCTCGGCGTGAAAACAGGCGTCACCGCACCGGGCACGCCTGCGGAGACCGTGATGTTCGGACCGCCATTGCTGCCGGTGCCGTCCGCACCGCCGCCGGATGCACCGCCGGCCGAGTCCGCGGCACCGCCGTTGCTCTGACCGCCAGCCGAGCCGTTGGCCGAACCGTCGCTGCCGCCGGCCTGACCATCACCGCCCGCCTGGCCTGTCGAACCGGCGCCGCCCTGAGAGCCATTACCGCCCGACGCAGACTGGGCACCGGCACCGTCCGTTCCACCCTGACCGCCACCGGACGCTCCGCCCTGTGCTCCACCGCCAGCGCCTGCAGATCCACCCCCCGCAGCGTCTGTTCCAGTCCCGGCTGCACCGCCACCCATTTGTGCAGAAGCACCGCCGGCTGCGCCGCCGCTTTCACCTGCGCCACCAGCGGCCCCCGCGGAACCGCCGGCGTTTCCCGCTGCGCCCATCGATCCGCCGGCAGCACCGCTCGCACCACCGGATGCACCTGACGCTCCACCCATGGCGCCGGCTGCGCCGCCCGAGGCTCCGGCCGATCCACCGGCGTTGCCGGACGCACCGCCGCTCGCACCGGACTCGCCGCCTGAGCTGCCACTGTTGCCGCCCGACGCACCACCGGAACTGCCGTTACTGCCGCCCGAGGCACCGCCAGCAGCAGTGCTTTGTGCACCGGCCGAACTGCTGCTCGAACTCTGGAAAATACTTTCGTTGGCCGAGGCGCCGCCCGATGCGCCGCCGCCTGCCGTGTCGGCGCTGGTGCCGCCGCTCTGACCACCGGATCCCGAAGCGCCACCCGAACTGCCGCTCGGCAGATCCATGCTGGGTGTCGGAATGCCTACGGACGGCGCGCCGCCGCCGGCTGACGGCAAACCCATCGTCGGTCGGCTGCCGCCCGACGCACCGCCACCGCTGCCGCCGGACTGGCCGCCGCTCTGTCCACCCTGCGCACCGCCCAGTCCGCCATTGCCTTGTGAACCGCCCGATGCGCCGGGCAATCCACCGGATGCGCCGCCCGATGAACCATCGCCACCCGCGCTGCCGCCCGACTGACCGGACGCACCGCCGGAGGAACCCCCCGAGCTGCCACCCGACGATCCACCGGAGGCGCCGCCTTGCGATCCCGACGAACCCCCGGACTGCGCGCCGGGAAGACCACCCTGGGATCCGGAAGAACCGCCTTGCGAACCGCCCATCGAACCGGAACTGCCGCCGGACGATCCGCCGCCTGAGGGCATCGAAGGCATCGATGCCCCGCCGCTCGATCCACCGCCACCACCCGACGATCCGCCCGACTGACCGCTGGAACCGCCGGAGCTGCCGCCGGGCATGCTCGAACTGCTGCCGCCGCTCGAACCGGAAGAGCCAGAGGAACCCGACGAACTGCCGGAAGAACCGGACGATCCACCCGAGGAGCTGGGCATGCTCGGCGACGAAGGCATGCTGGAAGAAGAAGAGGAGCCGGCGCAGCCGCCCATCAGGAATGCGGAGACGGTGCCGATGGCAGTCGCCTGCGCTGCAATCACGAGCAGGCGGTCGATTGCAGGGCTTCTGTTCATCGCATTCTCCGGAAGGGAATCAGGAACTCAGCGACGCTGGCGCCGGCCTGTCGCCGCGGCCTGGCCTAGGGTGCGACCGCCGAGCTGAACGCGCGCTGAGCATTTCCATCGCGCCGGTCACTGTGCCGCCTTGGTCTGTTTCGGCGCGACATCGGGATCGTCGTCGGCACCGACCAGGAACGATCGGAGCTGACCGGCAAGGCGATCGCAGGCCGTGCTCTGTACCGGAGAAATGATCGGAATCGGCGCCACCGCACCGATCATCACCGACGTGCCTTTCACATCGGTGGTCACCGTGCCGGCACTGACGCCGTCACGCAGATCCCACACGGTGGCTTCGTAGTCGGACTGCTTCTCCCACCAGCCGAGGCCGAGACAGCCAGCCCCGCCGGGACCGACCGCACAGGCGATGCTGCCGCCGCCGTCGGTCTTCTGCGTCACGCCGTCGACCCAGACGATGAAGCGAACGCCGAGTGAACTGACCCGCTCGGCGACGCCGGGACGCGACAGGAAGGTGCTGAACGCCTGCGGGTTGACCGGCGCCGTGCTCGGTTCGAGCCAGGGATAGAACGCATCGACGAAGTGATCGTCGGCGAAGACCTGGAAGGGCTTGTTGGCGACGTTGCTGCGCGGACTCATGTCCTTGCCCTTCTTCCTGGCTGCGGCATGCTCGGAAGAGAAAGCTTCGCCGACCAGTTCGCGTTCCAGACAGTCGAGAAATTTGCTCTCGGTGCCGGTGCCTTCGAGATGCGGCTTCGCCAGCAATACCACCGCTTCATTCGAGCTGATGCGCGTGGGTGCGTCGCGGACTTCTTCGATCTTCGCGGTCATGCAGCCCGACAGCGCGAGCGCCGCGCACGCGGCGAGCGTCGCACGAGGCATCGGGGAAAAGACGACGCCGGAAAGCATCGACACGCCCACCCCGGTGCAGCCGGACTTCTCTGATGACATCGCAAACGCTCTCCAGGAATTGAATGACGGATCCGTCCCGAAGCTACGGCTGTCGACTTCTCATCGTCGCTCGAATGTCGACATTCCTAGATCTCGTTCGAGTATACGCCAAGGCCTGTGACGGCAACGCCGGAAAACGCGCACGAATGTTTCGTCTTTGTACAGCGCGCGGCGCTGCGAGATCGCGAACGCTCAGAGCAGCGTCAATTGCTCCGGCCCGATGACCGGCGGCTGAAACAAGGCAGTGTTATGTATGAATCGCTCGCCGGTACGCAGACCGTACTTCTTGCAAGCGGCCTTGAATCGCATGTCGAGAAGGCGGGCGTATTCGCCTTCGCCGCGTTGCCGTACGCCCCAGGCCGAATCGTAGTCGCGCCCGCCGCGCATCGCCTGCATCCGGCTCATCACATGCCCGGCCTTGAGCGGTTCGTGCGCCTGCAGCCATTCGCGAAACAGATCCTTCACCTCGTACGGCAGACGCAGCAGGACGTAGCCGGCCGAACGTGCTCCCGCCTGCGCCGCGGCGGCAAGAATCTTTTCCATCTCCGCATCGGTAAGTACGGGAATGACCGGGGCGACCATCACGCCGACCGGTATACCCGCCCGGGCCAGGGTGGCAATGGCGCGCAGTCGTGCTGCCGGTGATGCAGTGCGGGGTTCGAGGGTGCGTTTGATCTCGCCGCTCAATGTCGTGACGCTGACCAGCGCCAGAACGAGATTGTCGCGGGCGAGCGGCGCCAGCAGATCGACATCGCGCTCGATCATGCTGCTCTTGGTGATGATCGAGAATGGATGTCGATGCCGCGCCAGCACCTCGATGATGCTGCGGGTCACGCGATATTCGCGTTCGATGGGCTGGTAGGGATCGGTATTGGCGCCGATCGTGATCGGCGAGCAGCGATAGGACGGTGCGGCCAGTTCGGCCTCGAGCAGCTTCGCGGCATCCTGCTTGTAGAAAAGCCGCGTTTCGAAATCGAAACCCGGCGACAGATTCAGGTAGCCGTGCGACGGCCGCGCATAGCAATAGATGCAACCGTGCTCGCAGCCGCGATACGGATTGATGGACTGATCGAAAGGAATGTCGGGCGACTGGTTGCGAGAAATGATGGAACGGGCGGGATCCGGTCGCACGATGGTTTCGAGCGGCGGCAGTGGCTCGTCCAGGCTGCCCCAGCCGTCATCGACCGCCTCGCCGCGCACGGACTCGAACCGGCCTTCGGGATTCGAGACGGCGCCGCGCCCGGTGCGCATGACGGGTCGGTTGGGGGAAGCCATGGTCGGATCATACTGGATATAAATCCAGTATCAATCAGCGGACGGACGACTCAGGACACCGCCTGCGGATGCGGCGTCGACGACACGCGACGCGGCGCCTTGAACCGCACTTCCACCTGCGTGCCGCGCTCGGAACTGATCTTCAGTTCGCCATGGAGCTGGCGCACGAAGGCATCGATCAGCGAGCGTCCGAGTCCGGCCGTTTCGGCGCCCGCCCCGGTATCGAAACCGCGTCCGTTGTCGCGCACGCACAGCAACAGGATCTCGTCCGACTCGCGCTGCACGATCACCTCGATGAGGCCGTGCTCGGCGCCGGTGAAGGCGTGCTTGTAGGCGTTCGTGATCGCCTCGGTCACCAGCAATCCGAGCGGCACGGCGATATCGGGGCCGATCACTTCATCCGGCGCATCGACGGTCAGGTCGACTTCCTGCGTGCCGGGCAGCCCGCCGCGCCGCAGTTCGGCGCACAGATCCTTGAGGAACCAGCGCAGGTCGACTTCCTGCAGGTTCTCCGATTCGTAAAGTCGGCGATGCAGCGTCGCGAGTGCGTTGATGCGGCTGCGCGCCTCGGCGAAGGCCGCTTCGGCGCGCGGATCGCGAATGCGTCGCGCATGCAGGTTGAGCAGGCTCATGACGAGCTGCAGATTGTTCTTCACCCGGTGATGGATCTCGCGCACCAGGATTTCCTTCTGCGCCAGCGATTCGCGCAGTTCCGACTCGCGCGACTGGATCGTGTCCGCCATGCGGCTGAAGGTTTCGCCGAGGCTGCGGATTTCTGCCGGCGCGGCTTCGGCGCGCTCCGGACGCACGCTGTGTCGCCCTGCTGCGTAGGCCGAGGTGATGCGTTCCAGATAGGTGATCCAGCGCACGACCAGGTGTTCGATACCGAACCACACGACGGCGATGGCCAGCGCCCACATGAGCAGCGGCGTCAACACGCCCCACGCCACCTGCAGCGCCAGCGGCCCCATCGCGGCGAGCATGGGCGTGCCGAGAATCACGAAGATGCGGCCTTCGAGCAGCGGACTGATGGCGTACAGGCGCCAGGTGCCGTCACGACCGCGTGCCGTGAACGTCTGGGTACGCGCACGCAAATGCTGGTCGATGAGATCCGCGGCGGGCAGACCTTCGAGCAGCAGCGGCGCGGGTTCGGTTTTCGACGTGATCGGATCGCCCTTGCTGTCGAGCAGCGCCAGCGCCGTATCGCCCGACGCGGCGCGCTGATAGCGACGCGTCACCCAGTCGAGCCCGATGATGAGTGCGACGGAACCGTCGATGACGCCCTTGTCGTCGACCAGCGGCACGGCCGTCACCATGCCCCACTCCTCCAGCCAGCGGCTCTCCACCAGATCGCTGACCACGAAGGCGTCGCCGGACATCACGTCGCGAAACCACG
The DNA here is from genome assembly GCA_937864115.1 of uncultured Steroidobacter sp. Lineage (GTDB taxonomy): Bacteria > Pseudomonadota > Gammaproteobacteria > Steroidobacterales > Steroidobacteraceae > Steroidobacter. Next base: position 399,878 of record CALMII010000028.1, read on the forward strand.
GCTCGTCCGCCACGGTGATGACGGCCTTCATCGGCCCGGAACTGCAGGTCATGACACCCTGCGCATTCACGACCGTGGCGCCGGCGTACTGATCCAGTCCGCCGATGGCGCGCTGCAATGCGCGCCGGCACGCGGCTCCCTGCCCGGCGCGCACATCCGGATGCGCGGCGAGACTCGTCAGAATCTCGCGCGACGCGGAGATCATGTTCTCTTCTTCATTCGCCGCGAGCTGCGCCGCCTGCGCCAGGTTCTGCTGCAGGTAACGCACGCTGCTGTTGTAGCCGGAGACGGCCTGCAGCACGGCCAGCACGCCGGGAGCGAGCATGGCAATGCCAACGATCAGCACGAGCCGCGGACGCAGCCCGGCGTTGCGCCCCCACCAGCGACGTGGCGCAAGGCCGAGCTTGGAATGCTTCATGGGGCGGCGGCTCGAAGCAGCGCCGGGAAATCAGGAAGCTTTGGCGCGGGCCGCCGCGGGCGAGACGCTGTTGCCGTCTCCGCGGTCGCCGAGCCGGTCCGTCACGTGCGCCGCGTCTTCGCCGAGCAGTTCGATCAACCGGTCGCGGGCGCGCGCGATGCGGCTCTTGATCGTGCCGACGGCGACCTGGCACACATCCGCCGCTTCTTCATAAGAGAGGCCCGTTGCGCAGACCAGCACCAGCGCTTCGCGCTGATCGTGCGGCAGTTGCTGCAGCGCGCGGTTGAGGTCGCGCAGATGCAGCCGCGCATCGTGAACCGGCGCGACGGACAGCTGCGCCGCGCAGACGCCTTCGGGATCTTCCACTTCGAACTTGCGATGACGCAGTTCCGAGTAGTAGCAGTTGCGCAGAATCGTGAACAGCCAGGCCTTCAGATTGCTGCCCGACTGGAACTGGTTGCGATTGGTCCATGCCTTGAGCACGGTGTCCTGCACCAGATCGTCGGCACGCGCCGGATCGCCGCAGAGCGAACGACCGAAGGCGCGCAGTGCCGGCAGCAACGCCGTGACCTGGTCGAGAAAGGGATCGTGAGCGTCCATGAAGCATTTCACGAGCCCGCTCAGGACCCGCGCTCCTTGTCTTCCAGCTGCTTCAGGAGTGCCTTGAATTCGTCGGGCACCGGTTCATCCATGACTTCGGTAAACATGCGGCGCAGCCGGTTGCCCAGCCATTCCGGCACCTGTTCGCCGGGAGCATCGCCTTGGCCTGGGGTGGCCTGTTCTGGCTTGATTTTGTCACTCATGATCATGGCTGCTGAGGGTGGGCGCATCGCCGGCACCGATGTTGGTTCTCTTCGACAGGATGCCCAGCAACGCCGCCGGCGATGAAAAGTTCCGGGTGCGCGGGAACCTTTGTACCACTTCATACATAGTATCGGGCACGTCGCGCGGCCCGGCCGCGTGCACGCGACAGTCTCCGTACCCTCAGCGATAAAGAATGATGGAGTAGCTCCTATGGCCCTGGCTCACGCGATTGCCGAGCATCTGCCTTATTTGCGCCGCTACGCCCGAGCGCTGGCCGGAACGCAGCAGAGCGGCGACGCCTATGTACGCGCCTGCCTGGAAGCCATCGTTGCGGATACGTCGGTGCTCGGCGATGACGCATCCCCGCGCGTGGCGCTCTATCGTCTGTTTCATCGCCTGTGGGACACCACGAATCTCGACGTCCGCCCGGTTCCCGGCTCGGGCCCCGTTGCGGCGGACAGCGTGGAAAAGCGGCTGAAGGAATTGACCCCGGCCCACCGTCAGGCGCTGCTGCTGACGGCGATGGAAGGCTTCAGCCCGGCGGACACCGCAACGATTCTCGGTGTGCCTTCCGAGCAGGTGAAGACCATGACCGGCCAGGCCGTCCGCGAGATCTCCAGCCAGCCCAGCATCAATGTGCTGATCATCGAGGACGAGCCGATCATCTCGCTCGATCTGCAAAGCATCGTGCGCGAGATGGGCCACAAGGTCATTGCGACCGCCACGACCCGCGACGAAGCAGTGCGCGAAGCGCGCCGCACCGGTCCCGGCCTGGTGCTGGCCGACATCAAGCTGGCGGACGGCAGCTCGGGGATCGATGCAGTGCGTCAGATCTTGTCGGAAGTGGAAGTGCCGATCGTCTTCATCACGGCCTACCCGGAACGCCTGCTTACGGGCGAACGTCCGGAACCGACGTTCCTGGTGACCAAGCCGTTCGTGCCGGAGACGGTGCGGGTGGCGATCAGTCAGGCGTTGCTGTTTGCGTGAGAAGAAGCGGGCGGCTGGCAACTGGCTGCTGGCGACTGGCCAGAAGCATCAGGATCAGCGACAACCAAAAAAAGGGAGCCGATGGCTCCCTTTTTTTTCCCGAGTCCTGATCTGGCCAGCCGCCAGTCGCCAGCAGCCAGCCTCCCTCCTCACACCGGCGGTCTTCCCCGCATCGCGCCTGCCACCAGCGCCACCAGCGTCAGCACCAGGAAGATGAAGAAAAGGATCTTCGCGATACCCGCCGCAGCACCTGCGATGCTGCTGAAACCCAGCACCGCCGCGATGATCGCGACGATGAAGAACGTAAGTGCCCACGACAACATAACAACCTCCTGCAACCACCTGTTCGGAACACGCTCTGCGACGCAACGCCTCAGCGATTCGCAGGTTCCGGGTGTTTGCCGCAGCGCGTGCGGAAACGATCGGAGCCAGTCTGTCCGGAACCTTGGGTCGACCGTGGACGTTTCGCCGACGAACGCGATCCCCAACGCGATCCATTGAGTACACAACCGACAGCGGAGGATGCCCATGACCCTGAAACCCCTGATGCTCGCCGCGCTGGCCTGCACGATGACCCTCGGCATCGCGGCCTGCGAAAAGAAAGGTCCGCTCGAACAGGCGGGCGAGGAAATCGACGAAGCCATCGACACCGTGAAGAACGGCGGCGAGGAATCGACTGCGAACAAGCTCGACGACGCCGTCGATGACGTTCGCGAAGGCGTGAATGACGCCGCGGACGAACTCAAGAAGGATTGAGAGTCCGCTGCAACGATCCTTCCCCGGGGGAGACGCGCATAGACAGCTGCGATCCAGGTGCCGGCGTGTCCTCCTCCCTTTCATCCCCGCAATTTCTCCACCGGCTGGCGCCCGCCTTCGTCGCACTGCTGTGCTGTGCGTGCGCCGCGCCCAAGGCCCGGCCCGTCGATCCCGCTGCGGCGGCGCCCGCCGTGGTCGTCGCGACCGGTGCGCTGAGCGACGCACGCGGTGAACGTCTCATCGAACGACGCCTCGGCGATGAATACGACGATCCGCACGTCCGCGAACTGATCGATGCCTTCCGGGCCCAGGCGGAGGCGCCGCTGGTCGCCGGCAACCGCGTCAACCTGCTCATCGACGGACCGCAGACCTTGCAGGCGATCCGCAAGGCGATCGAAGGTGCGCAGCACAGCATTCACGTCGAGACGTACATCTTTGCGAGCGATCCCGTCGGCAGCGAGTTTGCAGACCTGCTGATCGCCCGCCGTCGCGCCGGACTTGAAGTCCGCGTCATCTACGACGCCGTCGGCAGCGTCACGACGCCCGGCGAATTCTTCGACCGCATGCGCGAAGCCGGCGTGGAAGTCCGCGAATTCCGGCCGCTCGATCCGGTGCGCACGCCGCTGCCGTGGAAGATCAACAATCGCGACCATCGCAAGATCGTCGTCGTCGACGGCCGCATCGCATTCACGGGCGGCATCAACATCAGCAGCACCTATGAAAGCTCGTCCGCCACGCGGCCGGGGCCGGAAGCCGGCCGCGACGAAGCCTGGCGCGACACGCATGTCGAAATCGTCGGGCCGGTCGCCGCGCAGTTCCAGGCCTTGTTCTTTGCTACCTGGACGCGCGCCGGCGGCAAGGTGGACACGAGAAATCCGCTGTACTTTCCCGCCATCGAACCTGCCGGCGGCGAACTGGTCGCCGCGGTCGCGACCGATGCCGACGACAAGTCCGAAACGCGCATCTACGCGACCTATCTGGAGGTCATGAAACATTCCAGCCGCCGGCTGTGGCTGACCAATGCGTACTTCGCGCCGAACAAGGAAATGCGCCAGGAACTGATCGCCGCCGCCAAACGCGGCGTCGACGTACGGCTGATCGTGCCCGGCTTCACCGATTCCGGCCTGATCCTGCACGCCTCGCGCAGCACGTTCGATGAACTGCTCGCTGGCGGCGTACGCATCTACGAACAGCGTTACGCACTGCTGCACGCCAAGACGGCGGTGATCGATACGGCGCTGTCGATGGTCGGCTCCGCCAATCTCGACATGCGCAGCTTCCTGCACAACAACGAAGTCAACGCGGTGGTCGTGGGGTCGGGCTTCGCGCAGAAGCTCGAAGCGGTGTTCGAACGCGACCTGAAGGATTCGCGCGAACTGGATCTCGAAACGTGGCGCGAACGACCCTTCAGCGACAAGGTGAAGGAGTCCGCGAGCAGCCTGCTGTCGTACTGGCTTTGAGACTCTTCCTGTGGGGCCGGCTTCAGCCGGCCTGGGCTGTAGGTCAGGCTTCAGCCTGACATCTTCAGAGGCCGGCTGAAGCCGGCCCCACAGGAAGAACTCATCCTTCCGGCGGCCCACGCCGGCCGCGCGACCAGTACGCCGACGCCGAAGTCATCACGGAGTTGCCCGCCGTCCTGAGCCTTTTCAGCCAGAGTTTCGCCCAGGCGAATTCGAGACTGAGAATGGCGAGGCCGGCAGGAATGACGACGATGGCGGGACCGGGAAACACGATCATCAGGATGCCGATCAGGACCACCGTGCCGCCGACGACGGCGATGGCGCAGCGACGCGCCCACTTGTAGGTGATCCGCAGCAAGGGCGACACGATGTTCCGACTCCTGGCGTTTCTCTCGTCCGGGTCTGGAATCAACGAAAAAACGTTTCGATCAGTTCCGCCACGGCCGCGGGCTGCTCGTGATGCATCATGTGTCCGGCGCCGGCGACAGTGACGGTTCTGACATCGCGGAAGATCGCCTGCAAACGGTCGGGCGACATTTCGCCACTCATGCGACGCGCCATGTCCGATGCATCGCCGACGACATACAGCACGGGAGCGGTGATGCGCTGCCAGCAGGCTTCGGCCTGCTCGCGCTGATACAGCACGGGGTTCGTTCGTTTGTGTCGCGGATCGGCGCGAAGGTCCACGACCCCGTCCTCGTGCCGCCGCGCCCACGACTGCGCGATGAACCGGATGTGGCTGGCGGGTGTGCGCGGATTGCGGCGCGTCAGCACTTTTTCGAACTGGGCGAAATCGTCGTAGCGCGCGAACGCGGTGCCGCCGCCGATTTCGTCGAGCCATTCGCGATAGCGCAGCGGCGCCTGGTCGGGTTCGGTCCGCGCCAGGCCGAAGCCCTCGAGACTGACGAGCTGACGGACCCGTTCGGGCCGGACACCGGCATACATCAACGTCACATTGCCGCCCATGCTGTGGCCGACCAGACGTACGCGCCGGTCGGGAGCGATCGCGGCGAGGAGCGCGTCCAGGTCGGCCAGGTAATCGGGAAACCAGTAGCCGTCTTCCGGCCATTGGGTACGACCGAAGCCGCGTGCATCGAAGGCGATGAGCGTGCGGTGCTGCGGCAGCGCATCCACGACGAACTGCCACGTTTCGCCGGTATCGCCCCAGCCGTGCAGCAGGACGATGGGATCGGGATCGGTGCCCGCCCACCGGTAAAGCTGGAAATCGAGACCCCGGAGTCGAAGAGTCTCCAGAACGGGAGCGCGTCGGACGACGTAGTTCATGAACGGGCGATGCGGATTCGTGGCGACCGCCTGCACGCCAGCGGTCAGTGAGAGAGGAAAGAGAAAGGGCGCCGGCAGATCGCCCGGCGCCCCTTCATCGACAGCAAACCCGGCAACAACCTCGGACGGCAACCTGAGCGTCGATCACTCGGGAATGCGGACGATGCTGGCCATCACGCCCAGCGAATCGTCGTTCGACGGTTCTGCCGGCGTCGGCTCCGGCGTCGCCTGCACCACGACGGGTGCCGGTGCCTTCGGCGTCTTTTTGCGCGGCTTGGCCTTCGGCCTGGCGCTTGCCTTCACCTTGGCTTTGGCCTTCGCCTTCGCCTTCACTTTGGCTTTGGCTTTGGCCTTGGTCTTGGTCTTTGCCTTCGCTTTTACCTTTGCCTTCTTCTTGCCCTTCTTCTGCGGCGGGCGAACGATGCTCGCCTTGACCTGCTTTTTAGCCTTCTTTTTGCTGGTCTTCTTCTTGCCCGCCTTCTTCTTCGTCGCCATGTGTCACCTCCGGGTCAGTCCCCGTTTCGATCCATGTTGCACAATTGATGGCGTTTAACGCCGCTTTCGATATTACACGCACTGCAGTCGCTGGTGCATGATGCGCGCACAGCACGTGCGCCGCGCATTCCATGACCGACAACGATCCCCACTTCGAGAGCATCGTGTTGCAGGCGCAGGCCTTGGGTCCGCGCGAACGCGCCGACTTCGTGCGCAAGGCATGCGGCGCCGACGAAACCCTGCTGTCGCGCGTGCTGCTGGTGCTGAGCGAGGACGATCCCGCCGCCTGGGATGACCTCGAGGGCGAAGCGCCGACGGGAATCGCCGTCGAACCCATCGAAGGACAGCGACTCGGTCCGTACCGGATCGTGCGCAAGCTCGGCTCCGGCGGCATGGGCGATGTGTACCTCGCCGAACGTGCCGACGAGGAATACCAGCAGCGGGTCGCCATCAAACTGGTCCGCGCCGGTGCGTTCACACCCCAGATCCAGGGACGGCTGCGCACCGAGCGCCAGATCCTCGCCAAGCTGCAGCATCCGAACATCGCCCGACTGCTCGACGGCGGCCGCGCGCCGGACGGCACCCCGTACCTGGTCATGGAATACATCGAGGGCGATCCCATCGATGTCTATTGCGACCAGCGCCGCCTGACGCTGAACGAACGCATCGCGCTGGTCCGCACCGTCTGCGCGGCCGTGCATTACGCGCACCAGAACCTGATCGTCCATCGCGATCTCAAGCCCAGCAACATTCTCATCACGCCCGTCGGCGAGGTGAAGCTGCTCGATTTCGGCATCGCCAAGCTGCTCGATACGCGGCATTCGGCGCATACGCTCGCCGTCACCCACATGGATTACCGGGTCATGACTCCGGCCCATGCGAGTCCGGAGCAGGTGCGCGGCGACACCATCACCACGGCCAGCGACATCTATGTGCTCGGCGTGCTGCTGTTCGAACTGCTGAGCGGTCGCAAACCGTTCCAGCTCATCGGCAGCCGCCTGACCGACATGGAACGCATCATCTGCGAACAGGAACCGCCGCTGCCGAGCGCCATGATCGAACGGGCACGCCAGGAATCGCCCGACGTGCTGGCCTCGATCGTCGCCTGCCGCTCGACCACGGCCAGCCGGCTGCAGCGCGAGCTGCGCGGCGATCTCGACAACATCGTGCTGATGGCGATGCGCAAGAACCCGCTGCGCCGCTATCGTTCGGCCGAACAACTGTCCGCCGATCTCGAACACCATCTGAACGGCGAGCCGGTCGAGGCGACCCGCGACAGCTGGCTGTATCGCACCCGAAAATTCGTCGCCCGGCATACGTTGCCGGTCGTGGCCTCGGCAATTGCCGTGCTGCTGCTCGCGACCTTTGCCGTCATCACCTTCATCCAGGCGCGGCACCTGGCGCGCGAACGCGACGTCGTGGCCGCCGAGCGCTCGCGCGCCGAACAGGTGTCGTCGTTCCTGGTCGAGCTGTTCCAGCTGTCCGATCCGTCGAAGAGCCGCGGCAACCAGGTCACGGCGCGCGAGTTGCTGGATATCGGCGCCCGCCGCGTCAACATCGGCCTCGCCGATCAGCCCGAAACGCGTGCGACCCTGCTCGGCACCATCGGCCGCGTCTACAGCAGCCTCGGCCTGTATCCGGATTCGGTCGGCCTGCTCGAAGAAGCGCTCAAATCGCGCATCGCGATCCACGGGCCCGAACACGAGGAAGTCGCCGAGGCCATGGTCGCGCTCGGCAGCGTGCTGTGCGAACAGGGCAAGCTGGACGAATGCGAGCGGCAACTGAGCGGCGCGCTGGCCATGCAGCAGAAGCTGAAAGGTCCGACCGCTGTCGACATCGCGCCGACGCTGCTCGCCTACGCCAAGCTGTCGCAGCAGCGCGGTGCGCTCGACGTCGCCGAGAAGTACTACGAACAGAGCCTCGCGCTCTATCGCCGCAACGGCCAGGAACGCTCGACCGAGGCCGCCTCCACCATGAACGAGATGGCCGGCCTGTATGTGTACCGCAGCGATTTCGCCAAGGCGGAAACGCTGTATCGCGCCGCGCTCGACATCGACCGGCAGACGCTAGGCCAGGATCATCCGCAGGTCGCCATGCACGTGCACGACATCGCGGTCGCCTTGCAGATGCAGGGCAAGCTGCCGGAAGCGGAACCGCTCTACGCCGAATCGACCCAGATGCTGCGACGCATCCTCGGCCCCACACATCCGACGACCCTGGACGCGCTCGCCAACTACGGCCGCTACCTGCGTCGTACCGGCGATCTCGAACGCGCAGAACAGGTGCTGAACGACGTGCTGGTCAACGATCGCACCGCACGCGGCGCGCAGCACCCCTTCGTCGGCCACGACCTGGTCAGCATCGCGAACGTGCGTCTCGACCGCGGCAATTTCGCCGGCGCCGAACAGGACCTGCGCGCGGCGCTCGACATCTACAAGAATGCGCTGCCGGCGGAGCATCCCTACGTCGCCTCGGCGCTGTCGGCACTGGGACGCGCGCAACTCGGTCAGGGCGATGCGCCGCAGGCGGAAAAGACGCTGCGACAGTCCATCGCCATGGCGGAGAAATCGCTGGCCGCCGACAGCACGCCGGTGATGGTGGCGAGAAACGTGCTCGGCCTGAGCCTGTATGCGCAGGGCCGCATGAGCGAGGCCGACCCGCTGCTGAGCAGCAGCTATCCGACGATCGTGACGACGCAGGGGGAAGACGCCGCGCTGGCGCGCCAGACGCGCGCGGCGCTCGATCGTATCCGTGGCAGGCGCTGAAAGAGGAACAAGAAAATGGCCGCAAGAAGGCGCAAAGAACACAAGGTGGGAGGAAGGAATCCTGTCTTGTGACTCTTGCGCCTTTTTGCGGCCATTCTCTCTGCTCCGATCTCCGTGATCTCCGTGTGAACCTCTTAGTTCTCCGGCGACTTGCCCCCAAGAAACATCCGGTACGCCGGGTTATCCGTCTCCTCGGCATACACATATTTGAGTTCCCGCACGTGCAGGTCGAAGTCGACGCTCTCCGACGGCGGCACCTGCACGCCCGCGAGCACGCGGCCGTAGTCCGAACCGTGATTGCGGTAGTGGAACAGCGTGATGTTCCAGCGCGTGCCGATCGAATGCAGGAACTTCAGCAGCGCGCCCGGACGTTCCGGGAATTCGAACCGGAACAGGCGTTCGTGTTCGATGTTGCCGGGATGGCCGCCGACCATGTAGCGCACATGCAGCTTTGCCATCTCGTTGTCGCTCAGGTCGACGACCGGATAACCGGATTCGCGTAGCTGGGCGATCGCCTGTTCCTTTTCGCGATGACCTTCATTGAGCGCCAGGCCGACGAACAGGTGCGCGAAACCGTTTTCGTTGTAGCGATAGTTGAATTCCGTGACGCTGCGCCGGCCGAGCGTTTCGCAGAAACGCAGGAAGCTGCCCTTCTGTTCGGGAATTTCTACTGCGATGGTCGCCTCGCGCTGGCCGCCGATGTCGCCGCGTTCGACCACGTGACGCAGGCGATCGAAGTTCATGTTGGCGCCGGAGTTGATGGCGATGAACGTGCGTCCCTGGCAGTTCTCGCGCGCCACGTACTTCTTGATGCCGGCAACGCCGAGCGCACCGGCCGGTTCGACGATGGCGCGGTTGTCTTCGAAGATGTCCTGGATCGCGGCACAGATCTCGTCGTTGCTGACGACGATCACTTCATCGACGTACTGCTGGCACAGCCGCAACGGCTCTTCGCCGACACGCCGCACGGCGACGCCGTCGGCGAACGTGCCGACGCGTTCCAGGCTCACGCGCTTGCGCGCCTGCAGCGACTGGTACATCGCATCCGCATCTTCCGGTTCGACACCGATGATGCGGATCTTCGGAAACAGGCTCTTCACGTAGACGGCGATGCCGGCAATCAGGCCGCCGCCGCCGACCGGCACGAAGATGGCGTCGATTTCATCGCCGGCGTGCTGGCGCAGTATTTCCACGCCGATCGTGCCCTGGCCCGCGATGACATCCGGATCGTCGAAGGGATGAATGAAAGCGAGCTGGCGCTCGCGCATGAGCTGCATGGCGTGTTCGTACGCCTGGTCGTAGTCCTCGCCGTGCAGCACCGCATCGCCGCCGCGATCGAGCACCGCGCGCACCTTGATCTGCGGCGTCGCCAGCGGCATCACGATCGTGGCTGGAATGCCGCGACGCTTCGCGGCCAGCGCCACGCCCTGCGCATGATTGCCGGCGGAGGCGCAGATCACGCCGCGGCTGGCCGCGGTCTGCGACAGATGCGAAATGCGGTTGTAGGCGCCGCGAATCTTGAACGAGAACACCGGCTGCAGGTCTTCGCGCTTGAACAGCACGTCGTTGCCGAGCCGCTGGCTCAGGCGCGGCGCAGCTTCGAGCGGCGATTCGATGGCGACGTCGTAGACCCGCGCCTTGAGGATGCGTTCGAGATAATCGTTGGACATTGTGAACGGAGCGTGGCCAGGCCCGGTACGGTAGCAGGAAAGTAGGCAATAATACCGGCCCTCACCCGGCCCCACTCCCGTCGATGCACGATTCCGACCGCGATCCCACAGCCCGTCTCACCCGCCGCGAACTGCTGACTTCCACTGTCACGGGCGCGCTGGCGACCGCCGCCCTCGGCACGGGCGAGGTCGCGAATGCGCAGTTCGAGCCGCCGGCGATCACCAAGGAGCTGTGGCAATGGGTACGGGTCCAGCCGGTCACGGACGTGCGCGAGGCCTGGATGAACACGGCCAGCATCGCGCCCACCCTGCGCATGGCGATGGCCTCGGAATACCGGGCGCGCGAGATCCAGAGCAACGAGTTGCCCTCGTTCGCGAACGGCAGCCGCTGGAGCGTGGAAAGCACCCGGCTGGCGGGCCGCTTCGCGCGGTTCGGCGGCTGCGACCCGGATGAAGTCCTGTTCACGCGGGGCGCGGGCGAAGGGCTGAGCCTCGTCGCCGCGGGACTCGATCTGTCGAGCGGCGACGAAGTGTTGATGACGACTCAGGAACATCCGGCCGCGCTGAGTCCGTGGCTGACGCTGGCACGCCGCCGCGGCATCGTCGTCAAGCAAGTCGCCCTGCCCGCTCAGCCCGCAACGTCGCAACTGCTGTTCGATGCCATGGCCGCGGGATTCACCGAACGCACTCGCGTGCTGGTACTGAATCACGTCCAGTATGCGGACGGCATCGTGATGCCGGTGCGTGAGCTGTGTTTCCTGGCACGGACGCGCAATGTCGTTTCCGTCGTGAACGGCTCACAGGCCTTCGGCGCGATCACGTTCCAGCTGCACGATCTGGCCTGCGATTTCTACGCGACCGGATTTCACAAATGGCTGGCCGGATCGCAGGGCAGCGGCCTGCTGTTCGCGCGCCGCGAGATGCAGGACCGGGTGTGGCCGACCGAACCCCGCGGTTTCGACGCGTCGCCACCGATTTCCACGCCGACGCGCTCCGCGGGCAACGACGACGTGCCGGCGGCGCTGCACCGCTTCGGCAATGTCGTGCCGCAGCTCTGGCCGGCATTGCGCGGCAGCGAAGCGGCACTCGATTTCCAGGAGCAGGTGAACCGTGCGCGCATCGAAGCGCGCATGCGCGAACTGGTGCTTTATGCCCGCATGCGACTGCCGCAGGTGTCAGGCGTCGAGATCCTCACGCCCAGCGCACCGGGCATGTGGGCCGGCATCCTCACCTTCCGGATGCCCGGCCGCATCGCGACCGAAGTGGCCGGTGCACTGGCGCGCATCAATCGCGTCCACGTGGCCGCGCTGAACTGGCCGGCGAGCGCCGATGCCCTGCGCCTGTCGCTGCACATCTTCAATTCGCACGACGAGATCGATCGGCTGATCGGCGGTCTGCAACAACTGCCGAAGCTGTAGAAGAAGAATGGAGCGTTCCTACCTGCTGCTGACCGGGGCCTTGAGCGGACTGGTCAGCCTGCTCGCCCACTCGGTGCTCTGGTCGATCGCCGAGATGCTGCATCCGCGCCTGCGCATTGCGAATGCATCGAACCGTCAGCTCGACGTCCCCGACATCTTCCTGCATCTGTTCGCCGGCATCGGCCTCGGCGGCCTGTTCTGGATCAGCTGGGGACTGGCGGCGCTGGTCGATGTGACCTGGTGGCAGCGCGGCCTGATCTTCGGCGGCATCACCAGCGTGATGCTGGCAACGCCGGCCGTGATCAGCACGGGGCGCGCGGGACAGATGAGCTCCGGCACCACGCTGCTCATTGCGAGCCGCTGGCTGACGACGTGCGTGATTGCGGGGCTGGCGTGTGCGTGGAGCTGGCAGCGCGGAAGCTACTGACGCCGGACAGATTCGGAAAAAACATTGGCCGCAAGAAGCGCAAAAGGCGCAAAGGTCCGGAATCCCATCCGAAACCTTTGCGCCTTTTGCGCTTTTTGCGGCTATTCCGAATTCAGCGATCGAAAAATTCCTTCGCCACCGCCGCAAACCGCTGCGGTGCCGCGCTGATGAATCCCTGTCCGTAGTCCGAGAGATCCAGCATCGTGGACGCCGGCAGGGCCGAGCGGGCGCGCGGTGCGGTTTCCCAGAACTCGTCCTTGAGGCGCATGACCAGGGTCTGCTGACGTACCAGCGGCAGGCGTTCGCCGACGGCGTATTCGGCCATTGCCGCGGCGGCGCGGGCCGCCGAGGCGCCGGCACGCAGACGGTCGGCCAGATCTTCAGCAACTGCATTGACGGGAACGCCGGGGCCGCGATTCTCGAGGGCGCGACGCCAGTCCTCGATCACGTCGCTGCCGTCTTCGCGCATCGCCTGCGGCAGCACGGTGACGCGATCCTGCGGCGAATAGCCGGGGACGCCCCACACCATCATGCGACGGACCTGCTGCGGACGGGCAATGGCGAGTTCGGCACCGATCAGCGAGCCGAGCTGGTAGCCGAACACATCGACGGAACGCAGACGCAGGCTGTCGAGAAAATCGCCGATCGCACCGGCGAGCTCGGCCACCGAGAACTTCGCGGTCGGCGCATCGGACGTGCCGTGGCCCGGCAGGTCGATGGCATACACGCTGCGGTCCGCGCCCAGCTCGCGCAGCATCGGCGCGAAGAAGCGGCCCGAACCGCCGGCATGATGCAGACACAGCAGCGGCGTGCGTTCGTCGAAGCCACCGCCGGACGGGTACGCCGTCCACACGTGCACCTGGCCGAATCGTGATTCGGCATAGGAACGGCGGATGTGTACCGAGGCGGGCTGCGGCAACGGAAGACGGCTGCGATGTTTGGCTTGAATCACTTTGAGGAGACCCTCGCTGGTTTGAGCAACTGCGCAGATCCATGTTCGTGGCAGCTGCGCAGCGTTCGACGATGAAGACGGATCTTACGATCGGGCCGGCGCGCGGAAATGGATGCAGGTCTCAGGTACGGAAACCGCAGCGCCATTTATGCGCCGGCAGGCAACTTACGTCACCTTCGATACACTCTTGGAATTCGAACGGCAGTCGAGGTTCCTGATGAGCATCACAGTTCCGGCAACTCGCCGAATTAAGGGAAAACCGTATCCGACGCTGCTTCTGTGCGCCCCGTTCGTGGTGCTCGCCGCGTTGGCAGCGACGGCCGCGCTCGCCGCCGAGCCCTACACCGCCGAGGCGATGTGGAAACTGAAGCGGCTCGGCGCACCGGCGATTTCGCCGGACGGCCGACTCGCCGTCGTGCCCGTGACGACGTACGACATCGACAAGAACAAGGGCGACGCCGATCTGTGGCTGGTGCCCACCAAGTCAGGAAAACCGCGACAGCTCACCAGCGGCACCGCCGGCGATTCCTCGCCGACGTGGAGTCCCGACGGCGAACTCATCGCCTTCGTCTCCAAACGCGGCGACGACAAGGAAGCGCAGATTTATGTCATTCGCGTCGACGGCGGCGAAGCACGCCGCGTCACCAACGTGCCCACCGGCGCCGGTTCGCCGAAGTGGTTTCCGGATTCGCGCCGCATCGCCTTCATCGCCTCGGTGTGGCCGGATCTGAAGACCTGGCCCGAAACGCAGGCGCGCCTCACTGAACGCGCCGATTCGAAAATGACGGCGAAGGTCTGGGACAAGGCGCCGTTCTCGTACTGGGATCACTTCCTCGACGATCGCCAGCCGCACGTCTACTCGATCGGCATCGACGGCGGCGAACCGCAGGCGATCACGCGCGATTCCGGTTATTCGCTCGACGTCGGCGACGCCGATCAGAACTCGTACGACATTTCTCCCGACGGCACCGAGATCGCTTTCTCCGCCAATGTCGACAGGAGCGGCATCGATCCGAACTTCGACATCTTCGTCATGCCGATCGACGGCGGCACACCGCGCAACATCACCGCCGACAATCCCGCGGACGACGCCACGCCGCTGTACAGCCCGGATGGCCGCCTGCTCGCGTATCGCAGCCAGCGCATCAAGGATTTCTACGCCGACCGCGCGCGCCCGATGCTGTTCGAGCGCAAGAGCGGCGCCGCACGCAATCTCACCGAGGACTGGGACCGCTCGGCCGATGGCATCGTCTGGTCGCCCGATTCGCAGGCGCTGTTCGGCGCCATCGACGATGCGGGCACGCGGCGCGTCTACCGCTTCGATGTCGGCGGCGGTACGCCGCGCGCCGTCACCGGCGCCAGCAGTTTCAGTTCACTCGCAGTCGCCGGCAGCGGCCCTGTCATCATCGGCCTGCGCGAGAGCTTCTCTGAACCGCCGACGCTGGTAAGCGTCATCGCCCGCACGGGCGCAGCGACCAAGCTCAGCGACTTCAACGACGCCGCACTCGCCAACCTCACGCTCGGCAAGGTCGAGAGCGTCACCTATAAAGGCGCCAACGGCGCCGACGTGCAGATGTGGGTGATCTATCCGCCCGGCTTCACGCCCGATCGCAAGTGGCCGCTGCACCTGCTGCTTCACGGCGGTCCGCACAACGGCATCACCAACGGCACGCAATGGCGCTGGAACGCGCAGGTGTTCGCGAACTGGGGCTATGTCACCGCCTGGCACAACTTCCACGGCTCCAGCGGCTTCGGCCAGGAATGGGCCGACTCGATCACGAAGGAATGGGCCGACCTGCCCTACCAGGACACGATCAAGGCCGCCGAGTGGTTCACGGCACAGCCCTGGATCGATGCGGACCGTCTCTCCGCCGGCGGCGGCAGCTACGGCGGCTATCTCGCCACCCTGCTGCTCGGCAAGCCGCATCCGTTCAAGACCCTGGTCGCGCACGCCGCGGTGTACGACCTGTACACGCACACGGCCACGGACTTCGGCGCGACCAAGCAGCGCTACGGCGAATACTGGGAAGACTTCGAGCGCCTGAACCGCAACTCGCCGCACCTGCTCGCCGCGAACTTCAACACGCCGACGCTCATCATCCACGGCCAGCTCGACCTGCGCGTGAACGTCAACCACGGCTTCGAACTGTTCAACACGCTGCAGAAGCGCGGCGTCCCCAGCAAGCTCGTGTACTACCCCGACGAGAACCACTGGATCCTCAAACCGCAGAACTCGCTGTTCTGGTACGAGACCAACCGCCAGTGGCTGGAGCAGTACAACAAGCCGGGACCGGGCGCGGCGGTGGCGCCGGCGGTTACGGAGTAAGAGAGGGAGAATGGCCGCAAAAAGGCGCAAAGGTCTCAAAGTAAGAAAAGAGAACGTTTTGGTTGGTCTTTCTGACCCTTGAGACTTTTGCGCCTTTTTGCGGCCATTCCTCTTCCGCTTGGCACAACTCGTCGCAATCCAGCCTCACTCCGTCTTTGGCGCCGCAATCCTTGCATCGTCTGCGGTTACTCTCCTCGCCTTCTTCTTCGAGGCACGACCATGAATCGACGCGATGCGATGAAACTGGGTGCGGCGACGCTGGCCGCCGGCATGTTCGGCAGTGAGGCAGTCGCGGCGACGAAATCGCTGCGGGTGCTGATCCTCGGTGGTACCGGCTTCATCGGGCCGCACTTCGTCGAGTCGCTGCGCGGCGCAGGCCACAAGCTCACGCTGTTCAATCGCGGCAAGCGCAATCCCGGCCTGTTCCCCGACGTCGAACAACTCCACGGCGATCGCCGCGGACAGGTCGATGCGCTGAAGCAGCGCGACTGGGATGTGGTGATCGACAACTCCGGCTACTTCCCGCAGGACGTGCAGCTCTCGGCCGATCTGCTGAAGGGCCACACGCAGTACTACCTGTTCATTTCCAGCATCTCCGCCTACGCCGATCTCACGGCGCCGAACATCGACGAGGACTACAAGCTCGCGACGCTGTCGGCGCCCGGCAGCGAAGATCTCAACAAGGACTACGGTGCACTGAAGGTGCTGTGCGAGCAGGCGGTCGAGAAGACCTACGGCGATGCGGCCTGCATCGTGCGGCCGCACTACATCGTCGGACCGGGAGATACCTCGGACCGCTTCACCTACTGGCCGGTGCGCGTGGCCCGCGGCGGCGAGATGCTCGCGCCTGGCACGCCGGATGGTCCGGTGCAGTTCATCGACGTGCGCGATCTCACCGACTTCGTGAAGCTGTGCGTCGAGCAGCGCATTCCCGGTCGCTACAACGCCTGCAATCCGCCGCGCTCCGTGACGATGGGCGAGCTGCTGGAGACGGCGAAGCGCATCTCGAAGTCGGACACGCGTTTCACCTGGGTCGATCTGCCGTTCATCGAGCAGCAGAAACTGCTCGACAGCAACGAGCTGCCGATCTGGGCGCCGACGACCGGCGAATTCGCCGGCGCGACGCTCGTCAGTCCGGCACGCGCCATCGCCAGAGGGATGAAGTTCCGCGACGTCTCCGTGACGGTCGCCGACACACTGGCCTGGCAGAGCCAACGACCCGCGGAACAGCAGCAGAAGCTGCGGGCTGGCCTCACGGCGGAACGCGAAGCCGAGTTGCTGAAGCGCTGGCATGCCGGCCGCGGAGCGACATAATCCGCCTGATTTCCCTTCTCCGCTGCCCCCATCCCAGCCTTCCCCCGCGAGCGGGGGAAGGGGCAAGATAGCCCGTCCGCAAAATTCGGAAACGGGGGTCCCATGAAGCGCAGCTCTGCCTCGACACGGAACGTTCGCTGGATCCTGCCGCTGCTGGCAGTCGCCCTCGCGAGCGCCTGCGCGAAACAGGAAGGCTCCGAATTGCAGTGGGCGCGCTCGGCACTGGCGCGCAACCCCGACGTGGAGATCGTCGCCGCCGACGAGAAGGCCAGCGTGTTCACGCTGCGCGATCGGCAGACGGGCGAAGTCACCGCCGTACCGCTGCAGGAAATCGCTGCGGCGCCGGTATCGCAGCTGCTGCGCAAGCCGCTGCCGCTCGCGCCGGCGACGCCGGCATCGCAACCGGCACCCGCCGACACTGCACCCGCAACGCCCGCACCCGAACCCACCCCACAGCAAGTCGCTGTGGAGCCGACGCCGATCGAACCGCCGGCAGCCGCCGAATCCGTCGCGACGACGAACGACACGAAGCCCTACGTCATCGATCGCGTCGACGGCCAGCTGCGCGTGAGCGGCCCCGGCATCAGCGTCGTCTCCGCCGGTCCGGCAGTGACCACGACGCCGCAAACGCAAGGCCCGCACGCCGCGGAGCCGATCATCTGCGAAGGCCGCCGCATGCTGCATCTCGACAACCGCAACCTCCAGGTCGAGGGCGACGCCATCACCGTACGCGGCGGCTGCGAGCTGTACATCACCAACAGCAACATCGTCGCCTCCGGCACCGGCGTTCGGGTGCACGACGGCATCGTGCACATCGCCAACAGCTACATCGAAGGGGCGGCGAGTTCCTTCGAAGCCGACAGCCAGGCGAAAGTTTTCCTCCGCGGTTCGACGTTCCAGGGTCTGCCGCGTCGCGATCAGCTCGCGACGGTGCAGGATCAGGGTGGGAATCGCTGGCGCTGAGGTTGTTCCATGCTCGCCGCGCGCGCCCTTCGGGCCGGCGACTGGCGAGGCCAGGGGGAGTGTCTTGGCGAGACCTCCGGTGAATGCATCGCGACCTCCAAGAATGTCCCCGCAGCATTTGGCCTGTGCCCACTTCACCTGCTGATTCGCTTCGCTACACCGCGTCGCTGCGTACCAACTGACTGAAGAGTGCCGATCTGCGCAGTGTTTCCCGGCCGTCGCCGGGTCCGCCAAGCCCCTCCCCCTGTCCTTCCAGTCGCAAGAGCGCGCTGCAGTGGTGGCGGCGGGCTCCTATCTGATCCCCTCCCCCGCTTGCGGGGGAGGGCCAGGGAGGGGGCTGTCGATCGAAGCCACTCCCGTGTCTTGGGTCCTTCGCGCCTTTCGGGGCTGTCGAAAACATGGATGTTTTCGTCAGAGCCTCCAGGGACGGATTTACGGCGTCCCCGAAAGGCGCGAAGGACCCAAGGCACGGGCCTCAACGCAGCGATGCACTTGCAGATAAAGTAGCGACGAAAGCTTTCACTCAGCCCACCGAAAGAATTCTCAAGCCGGGAACAACAAACCTTCCAACGCCGGTACGCTGCACACCTCATTCACCGAGGTGCAGCCATGAAGACTCGACTGACTCGCCGATCCGTATTGCTCAGCGGCGCCGCCATGCTCGGCGGGCTGAGCGCACAGCGCCTCCTCGCCGCCGAAACGAACGCGACGGCATTGCCTTCGCTCGCGGGCAAGACGGTGCTGGTCACCGGTTCCACCGACGGACTCGGCAGGGCCGTTGCGCTCAAGCTGGCGGGCGCCGGTGCGCACGTCATCGTGCACGGTCGCAACCGCGAACGCGGCGCCGCGGTCGTGAAGGAGATCGATGCGCTGAACAAGGGCGGTGCGATGTTCTACGCGGCCGACTTCGCATCGCTCGCCGCGGTCCGCGAATTCGCGGCGGCCATCCTCAAGGACCACCGGCAACTGCATCTGCTGATCAACAACGCCGGCATCGGTTCGGCGGATGCCGACGGCGGCAAAGACCGTGAAGTCAGTGCCGACGGCTTCGAACGACGCTTCGCCGTGAACTATCTGTCGGGCTTCCTGCTGACGCGCCTGCTGCTCCCCACGCTGATCGCGAGCGCACCGGCGCGCATCGTCAACATCGCCTCGCTGGCGCAGCGACCCATCGAATTCGACGACGTGATGCTGGAGCGCGATTACGACGGCGGTCGCGCCTATTCCCAGAGCAAGCTGGCGCAGATCCTGTTCACGCAGGATCTCGCAGAGGAACTCAAGGGCACCCGCGTCACCGCCAACTCGCTGCATCCCGCGACTTACATGGATACCGCCATGGTCCGCGACGCCGGGGTCACGCCGCGCAGCACGGTCGAACAGGGCGCCGACGCCGTCGTCTATGTCGCGACTTCGTCGGATCTGGATGGCAAGTCCGGACTGTTCTTCAACGGCAAGGCCGAAATGCGCGCCAACGCGCAGGCCTACGACGTGCAGGCCCGCGCGCGACTGCGCGAACTCAGTACGAAACTGACAGGCGTCTGAAGGGACTCATTCCTGATCCAGCGGCCCGAACGGCTGCACCGCGGAGAGATCGACGACGTCGATCCCTTTCGGATGACGGAACATGCGCTTGCCGAGATCAGGAAAGTCGATGAGATCCGCCTCGCGATTCTCGCCACCCATCAGATAGACGAGTTCGGTGTCGAACGGATTGCTCAGATGATGGGCGACGCCGGGCGACGGAAACGCCATGAAATCGCCGGGCCCCACTTCATAGTCGCTGCCGTCGATGCGGGCGATGGCGCGACCGGCCAGGATGTAGATCCACTCCTCTTCCTGCCAGTGCGCGTGATACACGAACGATTCCTTGCCGGGCGGGATGCGCGCGAGATTCACGCCCGTGCGTTTCAGCCCGGTCGATTTCGCCATCTGGTAGCCGGTCATTTCCGAGCGCGGATTCCACGGATGCGAAAACGTTTGCGAGCGGGCGGCAATATCTGCGGCACGCAGCAGGTACAGGTTGGGTCGGTCGGTCATGACGATGCGCTGTGAGTGGAGTTGCCGCGACTCTCAACCGCGCACAGACAAGCGTCAACTTCTTTGGCACTCTTCGCGCCATGAATCGATGGCGCATCGCGGGACTGCTGCTGCTCGCCGCATTTGCGGTGTGGCTGACGCTGCGCGGATGCAAGCCGGAAGAGCCGGCCCCGCAAGTGCCGCCACCGACGGCGCCGCAGGTACGCGACAAGTTCCATGCGTCGCGGCCGTTGCAGGTGGTCGCCATCGCGGCGCCGTCGTCCGATCCCGCCCGGCCCGCCGCCGACTTCGCCTGGCTCGAACGCGAGCTGCGACATCTCTTGATTCGCGGACGCATGCAGGTGGCGCCCATCGGTCCGGAGGCGCGGCCGAGTTACACCCTGCGCGTCGAAATGCATTCCGCGCCGGCGACATCGGCCACGCTCGAGCTCGCGACTCCCGACGGCGTCGTCGAACGCGAACGAAATATCGAACTGGGCCGCGACGAATTCGAGATCCTGCGATCGCTCGCCGCCGCCCTGCCCGAATTCCTCGGTGCCGCCCACGCGCAGGGCGACTGGGTCGCGCTGCTGGGAACGACGGACGCCGATGCCTACCGTGCCTACCTCGCCAGCGCCAACGAACTGCTCGGCGCCGACGGGCGCGGCTTTACGCAGCCGGCAAGCGCGACGAGTTCTGCAAGCGTTGACCGGCTGGAAGCATTGACGCGCAATCAACCGCGCTTCGCGCGTGCGCTCTCGCTGCTGTCGGTCGCGTATCTGGGATTGGGCGGCGAGGATGAAGGCTCGCTGACGAATCTGGCCGAAGCCACTGCGGAACGCGCACTCGCGCTCGATCCCTCGCTGACGAATGCGCAAAGCGCGCTGGGACTGGTGAGCCTGCGGCGCGGTGAATGGGCCACGGCGCAGGATCATTTTCAGACGGCGCTGCAGTCGGACCCTAACGCGCCCGCAGCCGTCGAGGGCCTTGCTTGTCTGCTGATGGATGTCGGTCACGCCACTGCGGCGCTGCCGATCGCGCAGCGTGCCGTCATCCTGCAACCGCACAGCGTCGGCGCGAATGAATGTCTCGCCTATGCACAGCTTGCGACAGGAACCGTCGAAGCAGACGGCGTCCGCAGCACCGCTCTCGATGTCGCAGTGGTTCACGCACTCGACGCCGTGCTGTCGGGCCAGATCGCCGATGCGCAACAGATCCTGCGCACCGCGGAGAACTCGCGGAATTCGTCAGCCTGGGTCGAACCGCTGCTGCGCGCCGTCGCCAATCGCCGCGAAACACCGCGCGCATTGCAGGCCATCACGCGCGCCGCCAACGACGGGCTGATCGATCCCGTCACGGAACTGGTGTGCGGCGCCGCCCTGCGTCAGTCCGATTTCGTCTTCAACCGCATGCTGCGGCTCGACAAACAGAACGAAGCGGTACCGCTGCGCATCCTCTGGCTGCCGAAGACGGCGTTCCTGCGCAGACACGACGGTTTCGAAACCATCGTCAGCGCCGCAGGCCTGCTGCCGTTCTGGCAGGACCACGGCCTGCCAGACATCTGCAAGAGCGAACCTGCGGTGTATGGGTGCAGGCTGAAGCCGCAGAAGGTCAGGAAGGAGGAGTAACCGTGACCGAAGGGAATCCCGCGGGACATAGAACGCAAAGAACGCATAGAAGAAAAGAATGGCCGCAAAAAAGCGCAAAAGGCGCAAAGTCAGAACGTCTGATTTTTTGCGCCTTTTGCGCTTTTTGCGGCGATCTTCTTTTCCGATTTTTTGCGTTCTATGCGTTCTTTGCGGTTACTCCGATTCCTACCAGATGTATTCCACCTGCACCCAGAACTTGCTGGTGTCGGTGAACAGTCCGTCCGCGGAATAGTCCGCGTACTTGAGCGCGCCAGTGAAGCGCTTCCATTTCGCCTGCAGCTGCACGTCGATCTCGCTGCCGTAGTCCTGCGACGTGCGTTCGGCCTGGTACTCGTGCCAGCTGGCCTGCAGTCCGAGCGTGTCGAGCGGACCGACGCCCTTCAGCGTGAAACCGGCGTTGAGGTACTTGTCGTCGATGCCATCGACGGGGGTCGTCAGGAACTTGTCGGCCCAGCCCTGGAACTTGTGCAGCGTGGCGAGCGGCGTGGTGAACCCTTTCACGCCGTTGCCCGCCATGACTTCCCAGCCCAGGCCGACGGAGTACTGCCGGTAGGTGCCGGTGAGCTCGAGCAGGGTGTAGTCGTTGTCGAAGTTCAGCGGGTTGTCGCTGTACTGCTCCTGCGTGGCGTAAGACGCCGCATAGGCGAGCTTCAGTTTGCTCAGCGGACGTTCGCCGGCGAACCGCAAGCCGTAGGTCTGCGATGAATCGCGCACGGCCGCGGCCACGTTCGGGATCGGATCGAATTCCAGCCAGTAGCCGAACGCCGTCAGCTTGCCGACCGGGAATTGGTAAGAGACGTTGCCGAGAAAGCTGTCGCCTTCGTAGCGGCCCTGCGGCGAGTCCTTGCTGAAGACGCGATTGACCTGGTCGAGATACGTGACGTCGAAGGTAAGATTGGCGATCGACTTGTTGACCACGCGCAGCGCATCGAACGTCTGTTCGTTCTGGCGCCAGCCGACGTTGCCGACGAAGCGCTGATCGTCGAGCGTGATGCGCTGGCGTCCGAGCGTGATCGTCGTCTGCGGCAGGCTGGTGTTCACCAGCTGCAGGCGATTGACCTCGTAGCTCTCGGGATCGGCCACGACCGGATACTGCGTCTTGCCGTTGATGGTGCTGTTGTAGTCGCTGATCCACGGCCAGACGAACTCGCCTTCGACGAGCAGCGCGGTTTCCCACGCCTTGCCGGTTTCGAATCCGAGCCGCGCCCGCAGCGTCACTGCCTCGGCGTCTTCGGCCATCGGGTCCTGATCGACGCCCTCATAGCGCAGCCGTGCGTCGATGATCGGCTTGGTCTCGCCGATCGCCCCGCCGATGGGACCGAAGTCCGCTGCCTGAGTGGTGGCACTCATTGCCAACGCCGTTGTCATCCAACCGATTCTTCTCATATGTCTCCTCCAAAGCCGGAAAAATCGAACTTCGCCCTCTTCCTGTGGGGCCGGCTTTAGCCGGCTTTCTTGGGAGTCAGGCTAAAGCCTGACCTACAGGAAGAAGTTCAAGCCGCCTTGTGTTCGCGATCGCAGTCCGCGAGGAACTGCAGCAGTTCTTCGCGGTACTCGTAGTACTTCGGATGCTCCAGCAGCGCCTTGCGCGTGCGCGGGCGCGGCAGGTCGACCCGCATGATGCGCCCGACACGCGCGTTCGGGCCATTGGTCATCATCACGACGCGGTCGGCGAGCAGGATGGCTTCGTCGACATCGTGCGTAACGCAGATGGCGGTGACCCGATTGCGGCGCCAGACATCCATCAGCACTTCCTGCAGGTCCCAGCGCGTCAGCGCGTCGAGCATACTGAAGGGTTCGTCGAGCAGCAGCAGCTTGGGGGCGAGCGCGAAGGCGCGCGCCAGGCCGACGCGCTGCTTCATGCCGTTGGAAAGTTCGCCGGCTTTCTTGTCGAGCGCATCCGCGAGGCCGACACGCGTCAGGTAGTAGTCGACGATGTCGCTGCGTTCGCCGCTGCCGATGTGCGGGTAGACCTGTTCGACGCCGAGGGCGACGTTCTCGCGCGCCGTGAGCCATGGCAGCAGGCTCGGCGCCTGGAACACGACGCCGCGATCGGGCCCGGCGCCGACGACTTCGCGTCCGTCGAGCACGATGCCGCCGCCGGAAATCTCGTTGAGCCCCGCGATCATCGACAGCACGGTCGACTTGCCGCAGCCGGAGTGGCCGATAAGCGAAATGAACTCGCCCTTGCGGATGTCCAGACTGAAACGATCGACGACGGTCAGCGGGCCTTTCGGTGTCGGATACACCTTGCTGACTTCGTAGAACTCGACGAACTTGTCGGGATTCTCGGCCGGCTTCGTCACCGTCGCGGTGCGCTGCGCCTTCGACGCGGTGATGGGAACGACTTCAGGCAACCCGGCGCCTTCCTGCGTCTGCGACGCCTGGGTCGCGCCGAGTTCGAGCAGGTACTGCGTGATCTGCGCGCGCAGGTGCTGGTATTCCTCGCTGTGATTGATCGCCGCGCGCTCGCGCGGCCGCGGGAAGTTCACCTTGAATTCCCGCCCGAGCGTGGCGCGCGGACCGGGCGTCAGCGGAATGATGCGATCGGCGAGCAGCAGGGCCTCATCGACGTCGTTGGTCACGAGGATCACGGTCTTGCGCTGCCGGCGCCAGATGGATTCGATCTCGTCCTGCAGCCGCGAACGCGTCAGCGCATCGAGCGCCGACAGCGGCTCGTCGAGCAGCAGGATCTCGGGACTCATCGCCAGCGCCCGCGCCACCGCGACCCGCTGGCGCATGCCGCCCGACAGCTCGGCGGGCTTGCGATCCGCTGCATGCGACAGACCCACCATGTCGATGTGTTCGAGCACCTTCGCGCGCCGCGCCGTTGCGGCGAGCCGGGGAAATACCGCATCGACCGCAAGCGCGACATTGCCGAAAACCGTGAGCCACGGCATGAGCGAGTAGCTCTGGAACACCACGCCGCGATCCGGACCCGCGTCCGTCACCGGTCTGCCCTTGAGCAGAATCTCGCCACTGTCGGGCGCCGTCAGTCCGGCGATCGTCGAGATGAGCGTCGTCTTGCCGCTGCCGGAAAATCCGACGATGGCGACGAACTCGCCCTCCTCGATCTGCAGGTTCACCCCGCTCAGCACCTCCGCGTGCCGGCCGCCGGAGCCCTTGTAGCCCTTGGTCACGTTCTTGAGTTCGAGAAATTTCATCGAGAATCCCTGCCAAAGAGAAAGACAAATGGCCGCAAAAAAGCGCAAAGCCCGCAAATCGAAGTCGAGAATCGCTCTTCCCTATTTGTGTTTTTTTGCGCCTCTTTGCGGCTATTTCTCGGCTCATCGCCCGCGACCGAAACTGAACGCGCTCTGCAGTGTCAGCATCGCGCGATCTAGCACGAAGCCGATGAGGCCGATGGTGAAGACGGCGACCATCAGGCGGGCCAGGGAATCGGAGCTGCCGTTCTGGAATTCGTCCCAGACGAATTTCCCCAGGCCCGGGTTCTGCGCCAGCATTTCGGAGGCGATCAGCACCATCCAGCCGACGCCGAGCGACAGGCGCATGCCGGTAAAGATCAGCGGCAGCGACGAGGGCATGACGAGCTTGAACAGCTTGGTCTGCCACGGCAGGCGCAGCACCTTGGCGACGTTGAGCAGATCCTTGTCGATCGAGGCGACGCCGAGCGCGGTGTTGATGATGGTCGGCCATAGAGAACACAGGGTCACGGTGATCGCGGAGATCAGGAATGATTTCTCGAACATTGGATCGGCCGACACATACACCGCGCTGACGACGATGGTGACGATCGGTAGCCAGGCGAGTGGCGAGACCGGCTTGAAAACCTGGATCAACGGATTGAGTGCGGCGTTGATGCTCTTGCTCAGGCCGCAGAGGATGCCGATGGGCACGGCGATCAGTGTCGCGAGCGCGAAACCCATGAACACGGTCCTGAGACTGGTGAAGATCTGGTCGATGTAGGTGGGCTTGCCGGTGTACTTGCGCGTGACGATTTCCGCAGATGGATCCGCAGCCAGTTTCTCCGCGTTGCGCTTTGCCTGGCGTTCGTAGAACGCTACCGCCTTCTCACGCTCCGCCTGGTGATCGACCCACAACGCCTGCGTCTGCTGCCATACGGCGACCGGTCCGGGAATCTGGCCGAGACTCGTTTCGATGGTGCGGGACGCCTGGCTCCAGGCGAGCAGGAAGATCGCGATGGCGACCAGCGGTACGCCGAGCAGCTGCCACAGTTCGCGCAGCTGTGCGCGCGGATTCTCGCCACGCGCGAGGCGGATCAGCGGATTCAGGAATCCGAGGCCGACGCTGTCGATGACGCCGTGCAATCGTTCGAGCGATACGGGCTTGCGCACTTGCGGCGCGTTCGCGGCGGGCAGCGCGGTGACGTCGGTCGGTGCGCTCTGCGTTTGGGGTTTGGCCGATTCGGAAACTGCTGCATTCACGGATGTTTCTCCAGCTCTCGGAACCGCCCCCTCCCTGCCCTCCCCCGCTGCGCGGAGGAGGGGAAGAGAGGAAGCCTTCTTTCTATTCCCTCCTCCGCGCAGCGGGGGAGGGCCAGGGAGGGGGCGCTCACTTGCCGGCCACTGCTCCGCCTTCAATCTTCTGCTCGCCTCTCAAGCCGATCGCGAACTTCGCCAGATACTCGTTCGGCTTGCGGCCGTCGTACTCGGTGCCGTCGATGAACTCACGCGTCGCTGCGCGATAGCCGTCGCTGGCCCAGGGGAAGTCCTCCTTCTTCGCCTTCTTCTCATCGACCAGCAGCTGCGCGGCCTTCAGATACACATCGGGCCGGTACACCTTCTTCGCGATGTCCGCGTACCACTCATCGGACTTCGCTTCCGGGATCTGCCCCCAGCGACGCATCTGCGTCAGATACCAGACGGCATCGCTGTAGTACGGATACGTGGCGTAGTAGCGGAAGAACACGTTGAAGTCCGGCAGGCTGCGCTTGTCGCCGCGACCGTACTCGAACGTGCCGGTCATGCTGTTGGCGATGACGCGGTAGTCGGCGCCGACGTATTCGGATCGCGCGAGGATCTGCGCCGCCTCCTTGCGATTCGCGCCGTTGTTTTCATCGAGCCACATGCCGGCACGCAGCAGCGCCTTCACGACGGCGAGGTGGGTGTTGGGATTCTTTTCCGCCCACGCCCTGGTGACGCCGAACACCTTCTCTGGATTGTTCTTCCAGATTTCCAGGTCGGTGATGACGGGCACGCCGACGCCCTTGAAGATCGCCTGCTGGTTCCAGGGTTCGCCCACGCAGTAGCCGTTGATCGTGCCGGCTTCGAGCGTCGCCGGCATCTGCGGCGGCGGCGTTACTGACAGCAGCACATCGGCCTTGATCTGGCCGCTCACATCGCTCGGCGAATAGAAGCCGGGATGGATGCCGCCGGCGGCGAGCCAGTAGCGCAGCTCGTAGTTGTGCGTCGAGACCGGAAAGACCATGGCCATGCGAAACGGCTTGCCCGCGGCGCGCGACTTCTCGATCACGGGCTTCAACACATCTGCCTTGATCGGATGCACCGGCTTGCCCTGCGCATCCACCGGCAGGCTCGCCTTGATCTGCGACCACACGTCGTTGGAGAGCGTGATCGCATTGCCGTTGAGATCCATGCTGTAGGCCGTGACGATGTCGGCCTTGGTGCCGAAACCGATGGTCGCGCCGAGCGGCTGGCCCGCGAGCATGTGTGCGCCGTCGAGTTCGCCGGTGATGACGCGATCGAGAATGACCTTCCAGTTGGCCTGCGGTTCGAGCGTCACGTACAGGCCTTCGTCTTCGAAGAAGCCTTTCTCGTAGGCGATGGCGAGCGGCGCCATGTCCGTCAGCTTGATGAAGCCGAGCTTGAGCTGTTCCTTTTCGAGCTTCAGACCGGCGCCATGCGCAGCACCCGCCAGAGTCAGCATGGCGAGTGCACCGCCGATCGCGCTCCGCCATTTTCCCGAACCCGTACTCATGAATGCCCGCTCCTCG
Source organism: uncultured Steroidobacter sp. (assembly GCA_937864115.1). Lineage (GTDB taxonomy): Bacteria > Pseudomonadota > Gammaproteobacteria > Steroidobacterales > Steroidobacteraceae > Steroidobacter. The sequence goes on from CALMII010000028.1 coordinate 427,517, forward strand.
AACTGTCGGCCAAAAAAAAACGCCACCGACCTCGAGCGCGTGCGTAGAAGCGCGCAGGAAGTCGGCGGCGTTGCCCGGCAGGCCCGATGCTGGGCCTGCGTTTCGGTGGATGCGTCGCGATGAGCGATGCGCATCCGTTGCCGCGGAAATTGCAACTGGTGTGCCAGCACGGCAAATGCCGGGAAATCCCTGCGGCTTCACTGCAACGACCCTCGCAGTTCGATGCCGGTTTGATCCGCGGCAGCGCAGTCGCGCGCGGCGCCCGCACGAAGTTCGTGCAAGCCGGTGCGTCCGGAGCGCGTCAGATCGCGGCGACCTGCACTGGCATATCAATTGCACTCATCCGGTGCTGATGCTTGAAGAAAAGACCTCCAACGATGCGGGCCTGCACATCCTGATCGTCGATCAGAACGTGATGCGCGCCGCCATTCTCGAAGACGGACTGCGCGAGGCGGGCTATCGGCGCGTCACCGTCGTGCGCGACATGCAGAACCTGATGCGTCGCATCGTCGACAACGATCCCGACGTGATCTTCATCGACCTGGAGAATCCGAACCGCGACGTGCTGGAACAGATGTTCCAGGTATCGCGCAGCGTCCGCCGGCCCATCGCGATGTTCGTCGACCGCTCCGACACCGACATGATCGCCGCCGCCGTCGATGCGGGCGTCGGCGCCTATGTCGTCGACGGACTGAAGAAGGAACGCATCAAGGCCGTGCTCGACATGGCGGTGAGCCGCTTCAATGCGTTCAGCAAACTGCGCGACGAACTGGAGCGGGCACGCGCGGCGCTGGACGAACGCAAGCTGGTCGAACGCGCCAAGGGCATCCTCATGACCAGCAAGGGCATGAGCGAGGAAGCCGCCTATGCGCTGCTGCGCAAGGCGGCGATGAACGAGAACCGGCGCATCAGCGAAGTGGCCCAGAGCGTCGTGACCGCAGCAAGGTTATTGAAATGATCTCATCGGGCGTGGTGGTGGTTGGCTTCATTCCGCTGCTCGACTGCGCGCCGCTGGTCGCCGCGGTCGAAAAGGGATTCGCGAACGACGAAGGCATCGACCTGACGCTGGTGCGCGAGACGTCGTGGGCCAACATCCGCGACCGCGTGGTCGTCGGTCATTTCGATGCCGCGCACATGCTCGGCCCGATGACCCTCGCCTCGACGCTCGGCATCGGCCATCTGCAGGTGCCGATGGTGGCGCCGCTGTCGCTCGGCCTCGGCGGCAACGCGATCACGGTATCGCTGCCGCTGTGGCAGCAGATGGAACGCGCCGGAGCCGCCGGCGGCGCCGATCCGCTCGTGCAGGGCAATGCGCTGCGCCATGTCGTGGCGGATCGCCAGCTCTCGCGCCGGCCGCCGCTCACGTTCGCGATGGTCTATCCGTTCTCCTGTCACAACTACGAACTGCGCTACTGGCTGAGCGCCGTCGGCATCGATCCCGATCGCGACGTGCGACTGGTGGTGCTGCCGCCGCCGCTGCTGGTCGATGCCTTGCGCGAAGGACAGATCGACGGGTTCTGTGTCGGTGAACCCTGGAGCAGTCTCGCCGTGTCGGTGGGCGTCGGCAGCATCGTGACGCCGACGACAGCCATCTGGCATCTGAGTCCGGAGAAGGTCCTGGGCTGCCGTCGCGAATGGGCCGGGCGCTTTCCGGAACGCACGGCCGCACTGGTGCGCGCGATCCATCGCGCTGCCGAGTGGTGCGAGCAGCCGTCGCATCATGAGGAACTCGCGCACCTGCTGTCGGAGCCGAAGTACGTCGGCGCGCCCGCTCACATCCTGCTGCGCGGGCTTTCGGGCAGCCTCACGCTTGCGCCGGGGAGCGAAGCCCGGCACATCGAGAATTTCTACGTGCCGTCACGTCATGCGGCGACGTTTCCGTGGGTCAGTCACGCGCTGTGGTTCTACTCGCAGATGGTGCGCTGGGGTCAGGCGGAGTTTTCCGACAGGGATGTCGAAGCCGTGCGTGCGACGTATCGTCCCGACCTGTATCGCGCGGCGCTGGCGCCGCTGGATGTGAATCTGCCGCACGATGATTTTCGTGCCGAAGCGTCGCCCGACGGCTTCTTCGATGGCCGCCCGTTCGATCCGGCGCGGCTGCGCGAGTACGCGGCATCGCCGTAGGCAGTCCTTCTTCCTGTGGGGCCGGCTTCTGTAGGTCAGGCTTCAGCCTGACTCCGACAAGGCCGGCTGAAGCCGGCCCCACAGGACTAGAGAGATCTTCATAGCCGCGCGTCATGACTACAAAGCCTCATGGAAGAGGACAGCCGGCGCCTGCGGCGCTACAAATGCCCCGCACGACAGACGGGGGAATCATGAGCGAGAAACATCCTGCCAGCAGCGATCCCGATCTGGCTGCAACCGACAGACCATCCGGCGGCGGCATCAATGAGGACTGGGCAGCGACGATCGTCGGGCTGGGCCTGCTCGCGCTCGCGCTGTTCGGCCTGATTCCCGAAGCGGTGCTGTGGTAATGGCCACTGAATCCGCAGCGATTGCCGCCGATGCGCAATCGTCCGCCGCAAAGACTTCACCGCTGTGGTTCGCCGTCGGACTGACGCTCGTGCTGTCGCTGGCCTGGGCCACGCGCTTTCTCGAAAAGAGCGTGCCGACCTGGGTCGACTGGAACTGGATCAAGTCCGTCGAGTATCCGGTGTACGCGATTGCACTGGGCCTGATCGGCAGCGGCGTCATCGGCCTGCTCGGCATTCGCGAGCGCATTGCCGCCGCCTTCCAGACGGAGTTCTTCATCAAGACCGGCCTGGTGCTGCTCGGCGCATCGGTGCATCTGCACGTCATTGCCAAGGCCGGCGCGCGCGGCGTGCTGCAGGCACTGTTGCTGGTGGCGGCCGTGTTCCTGTTCACGTGGTGGCTGGGCGGCAGATTCAGGGTGGGCGATCGGCTGCGTGCGCTGCTCGCAGCGGCAGTGTCGATCTGCGGCGTCAGCGCCGCCATCGCCGCGGCCGGCGCCGTGCGCGCCACCAAGGAGCAGATCGCCTACACCGCGACGCTGGTGATCCTGTTCGCATTGCCTTCCATCTTCGTGCTGCCGTGGCTGGCCTCGGTGCTGGACCTGAGCGCACCGGTGGCCGGCACCTGGATCGGCGGCAACATCGATACGACCGCCGCCGTCGCCGCAGCCGGCGCCATCGTCGGCGAGGAAGCGCTGCAGATCGCAGCCATCGTCAAGGCCGCGCAGAACGTGCTCATGGGCGTCGTGGCCGTGGCATTGACGCTCTACTTCTCGCTGCACGTCGAAAAGAAGGGCAGCGACGCGACCCGCGGCGTCAGCCGCGCGCTGTGGCACCGCTTTCCGAAGTTCGTCATCGGCTTCATCCTCGCCTCGGTCATCGCGACGCTGTATCTGCAGTCGGGCGGCTCGAACGAGGCGATCGGTGCGGCGAACACCTTGCGCGCGTACTTCCTGATCCTGGCGTTCGTCAGCATCGGCCTGGAGTTCCGCGTCACCCAGCTGCTCGCCGAAGGCTGGCGGCCGGTCGTGGTGTTCGGTTCGGCGACGATCTTCAATCTGGCCGTGGCGCTGGTGATTGCGTCCGTCATCTTCGCGGGGTTCTGAAGCCCGCTGCATCGTGCGTTTCTGTGGGTCAGGCTTTAGCCTGACTCTGAATAAAGAGGCCGGCTGAAGCCGGCCCCACAGCAAGAGGCCCCCCGCTGCAGCTTGAGCCCACACGGGTTTCCCGCGGTGCGGAATCTTTGCGCTGCAGTATTCAGTTCCGAATTCGCGCCTATAATGCCGCCCCCGCCGCGCATACCGATCGTTCTACATCCCGTCAGGCCGGAGCAGCCGATCTCGCAGCGGTGATTTTTCAACTTCGGAATACATGGGAGACGCACTGATGGGGGCTATCAACGCCGTGGTCAATCTCGCCGTCGAAGGCGACGTTGCCATCCTTTCGCTCAATTCCCCGCCCGTGAATGCGCTGTCGCAGCCAGTGCGCGCCGGCATCAATGACGGCGTGAAGCAGGCGATCGCGGATCCGGCCGTGAAGGCCATCGTGCTCATCTGCGAAGGCCGGACCTTCATCGCCGGCGCCGACATCACCGAGTTCGGCAAGCCGCCCGTGCCGCCGAGCCTCCTCGACGTCGAAGACACCATCGAGAATTCACCCAAGCCCGTCGTCGCCGCGATCCACGGCACCGCGCTCGGCGGCGGTCTCGAAGTCGCGCTGTGCTGTCACTACCGCGTCGCCGTGCCGTCGGCAAAATGCGGACTGCCCGAAGTGAAACTCGGGCTGCTGCCGGGCGCCGGCGGCACGCAGCGCCTGCCGCGCATCGTCGGACCGGAAGCCGCGCTCGACCTGGTGACCTCCGGCCAGCACATGCCGGCGGCCTGGGCGCAGAGCGTCGGCCTGGTCGATGAGATCGTGGCCGAAGGCGAACTGAAGAGCGGCGCCGTCGCCTTCGCGAAGAAAGTGATCGCCGAGAAGCGCCCGCTGAAGAAAGTGCGCGACCTCAACGACAAGGTCGAGGCCGCGCGCGGCAAGCCGGAGATCTTCGCCGACTTCCGCAAGGCCAATGCCCGCAAGTTCCGCGGCTTCCTCGCGCCCGAATACAACATCCGCTGCATCGAAGCCGCGGTGAACCAGCCGTTCGACGAAGGCATGGAAACCGAACGCCAGCTGTTCATCGAACTGGTGACCGGCGTGCAGTCCGCCGCGCAGCGTTACGTGTTCTTCGCCGAACGCCAGGCCTGGAAGATTCCGGACGTGCCGGAAGACACGCCGATCATTCCGATCAAGAAGGTTGGCATCATCGGCGCCGGCACGATGGGCGGCGGCATTTCCATGAACTTCCTCAACGTCGGCATTCCCGTGACGATCGTCGAGACGAAACAGGAAGCGCTGGACCGCGGCCTGAAAGTCATTCGCGGCAACTACGAGCGCAGCACCAGGAGCGGCAAGCTCACGCTGGCCGACGTCGACCAGCGCATGTCGCTGCTGACTGGCTCGCTGAATCTCGAAGATCTCGCCGACTGCGATCTGGTCATCGAGGCCATCTTCGAGAACATGGACGTCAAGCAGGAGGTGTTCGGCAAGCTCGACCGGATCGTCAAGCAGGGCGCGATCCTCGCGACCAATACCTCCGCGCTCGACATCAACGAGATCGCCACGGCGGTGAAGCGTCCCGAGTACGTCATCGGCCTGCACTTCTTCTCGCCGGCCAACGTGATGCGCCTGCTGGAAGTCGTGCGCGCCAGGCACACTTCGAAGTCGGTGATCGCGACGTCGATGCAGCTCGCCAAGCGCATCGGCAAGGTCGCCGCGCTGGTCGGCGTGTGTCCGGGCTTCGTCGGCAACCGCGTCCTCTACGCCCGCACCCTGCAGACGAATGCCATGCTTCTGGAAGGCGCGATGCCCTGGGACATCGATCGCGTCATCTACGACTTCGGCCTGCCGATGGGGCCGTACCAGATGGCGGATCTCGCCGGCCTCGACCTGGGATGGATCAAGGAGAAGTCCACCAGCTCCACGATCCGCGAAGTGCTGTGCGAGAAGGATCGCCGCGGCCAGAAGACCGGTGCCGGCTTCTATGACTACGACGCCAACCGCAACCAGAAGCCCTCGCCCGTCACCGAGCAGATCATCAAGGATTTCGCCGCGAAGTCCGGACTGCCTCAGCGCAGGATTTCCGATGAGGAGATCCTGGAACGCTGCGTCTACGCCCAGATCAACGAGGGCGCGAAGATCCTGGAAGAAGGCATCGCGATCCGCCCGTCCGACATCGACATCGTCTGGATCAACGGCTACGGCTGGCCGGTGTATCGCGGCGGCCCGATGTTCTATGCCGACACCGTCGGCCTGAAGAACGTCGTCGCCAAGCTCAAGGAATACGGTCCGAAGCTCGGCAGCGATTTCCGTATCTCGCCGCTGCTGGAAAAGCTCGCCGCCGAAGGCAAGCGTTTTCAGGACCTGAAGTAATCGGGAGAACGGATTTCACACGGAGTTCACGGAGATCACGGAGTTCGGGGAATGGAATCCCCGGACCCGATCGTTCTTCCTGCTCCGTGAACTCCGTGATCTCCGTGTGAAATGTCTTTCATCCGAGGATTGGTCATGCGTGAAGCAGTCATCGTCTCCACCGCCCGTACCCCGATCGGCAAGGCCTATCGCGGTGCGTTCAACAACACCCAGGGCCAGGAACTGGCCGGGCACGCCATCGCGCAGGCGGTGAAGCGCGC
>CALMII010000029.1 GCA_937864115.1 uncultured Steroidobacter sp.
TTGGGCACCGTCAGACGAAAGGGACGGCAACAGACAAACCAAGCCTACTGTCACCGCGCCACATCTCGACTCTACCGGAAGCTGACGACGCAACCGAGAAGAAGAACAGATGGCCACTGATCACGCGGCTGCGCGCGGAAATCTGCCAGGTGCTCATGTCGTCCGGCCTGTCGAATTCGGCACTGGCAGAACAAGCGGGCGACGCATCCAGTCGGCTTGCGGTGGCTCATCGTCATCGAACAGCTGGTCAGCGAAGTATCCTTCGAGGTACTGAGCAAACAAAGGCCGATGCGTACCTGTCGGTATGCAGCCCGGTTCGCCACGAAACGCACCGCGCCACTGCTCGCCTTCTGGAATCGTGAGTCCCTCCATCAATCCAAAATGCCACTGCCGGGCAACCTCGAGGGTGAGCGGCTCGCGCTCGACCGCCGACCGATGAATGGACGTGACAACGCGCCGGATGTTCTCAAGCAGGTGCTTGCTGTTGGCATCCCAGTGAGGCATGGGGGAAGTTCAGCGTCGCTTGAGGATCGCGCGCAACTCTCGCTGGGCCGGACTCGGCGCAGCAGGTGTGCCGAGCATTCTCATCCTGCGGTCGCTCACTGGTGCGTCCTCACCCTCGGGCAGCAAGATTCCTTCCATCGGATCACGACCCACATACCCCATCTCACGCTGTACCGCCTGACCGACGGAGCGGCTCAGATCTGGATCCAGATCTCGGTACTCGCGCAGCAGATCGACTTCCATCTTTCCGGCCTGTGCTTTCACGTACTGGAGCAAGGCGTCATTGACCAGCTTGTTCACCGGCTTGCCGAGCAGCCGCGACAGTGTCTTGAGCCCGCCCTGGATCGCCGGATCGATACGGAAAGTCGTATCTTTGGACATGCATCGTGTATATCAGATGTCCAAATAGAAAATGAAGCCAATCACTTAACCGACTGGTACCCAACTATATGTGTGCCAGCCACCGCACGCCTCCGGATACGGCCACACCTGGCCGAGCGACTGCGCGAAATCGCAGGTCATTGCCCCCCCCAACGAGTTCCAGCACATACAGCCCACTCGCTAGAACTATGACCGAAACCAGCGAGCCTTCTCCATAGGACTCACCACGTTTCATCTATCTCGAAAGCGATACGAGCAGATCCTTTGTCAGCGACGCCACGGTCTGCATTGCATCAACATAAGAGGGTCGCTCGCCATAGACCATCAACTGGACGAACTCGGCATACCTGCTCGCATACAGCTCTTCCTTCTCGAGCGCCGCGAGCGCACGGCGCGTCTGTTCAGCGGGATCGTCACGATAAGCCGGAAACTGATTGCGGAACTCTTCAGCATCCTGTTGCAGGACTTCTTGAGCCAGCGCCATGACCGACCGGGCGTCACAGCGCTCTCTGATGACATGCAGATCGTAGATGTGCCTCACAAGAGTAGGGTCGGGAGCGCGACTCAATCCCGCGATCTCCATTGCCGTTCGACGAGTAAGTGATATCAGTTTCTCCGCCGCAGTCTCCTCGACCGTGACGCAAGGGATTGCGAGTATTTCCGGAACACGCCCAAACGCCTCGGCGACGAACGACGCAACTGGAAGCTCCACACGAGCTTTCCGCAGGATTGCGTGATTCAATTCGATTTGGATCGTCGACCGCAAGGGAAGATCTTCTTTCCCAGGCGTTGCATATTGGAGTTGATAGACCGTGTAGCGATTGTCGTCGCGCGAGCGAAGTTGCTCGCTGTCGGCAGGATCGACTGGAAATCCAGCTCCTTGAAGGCTCGCGGTGATCTTGTCGCGCAACTCGGCAAGCTGCTTGCGGCGCTGTGTCTTGCTAACCGCATCTGCTTCGATAGACACGATCTTGAAATCGATATCCTCCGACATGCGTCGGATCAGCTTGTGGGCGCGTGCCAGACAAGTTCCGCCAGAAAATATCAGCTGAAACGGAGCAGCGTTCGTAGCAGCGATGGCGCTCATTGCGCGAATGATGTGCCAGTCTTTCTCGATCAGTACGGGTCGCGCGAAACCGAAATATTCCTGGGCCTCACGAATTTCGGCCGGATCATAGGTCACGTGCGGCGCTCAACCACGAGGCTGTTGCTGCCGTAACCTAAACGGCGAGCAAAGCGGCCTTTGATACGGACGACCGCATTAGCCGGCACCTGCGTCGACCGACCTTCGTTGTACGCACGTTCTGCTTCAGTCGGCTCCCAAGCGACGCCCAGCTTGGTCAAAGCTTCGCGCGAAGCCCCAACGAAGCCGTCGCGAGCAGAAATGACAGGACGACCCGAAAGCCTGGAGGGCTCGGCACGCGCATAAACGCCATAGCCAAGCCGAATCAGCCGCCCCTCTCTCACCAACTCCCGCAGGGCTCGAATGATCTGATCCTCGCCTCCGAGGCGAGCGAACTCGCGCGTCAGAAATACATCGTCGCCCCTGCGAGCGATCAATGCCTCCACCTTGTCGCGTAATGTCCTTCTGCGTCGACCGCGCATACGAAACCTGCTTGCAAAAACCCGACACAATGATATGCAAAAAACCGACAGATGACAACCCGAAAAAACACCTCATGTTACTGATATTATTGAAATATCTCTCTATCCGAAGAAATGATTTCACCGACAGAAATCACTCCCATTCCAGCACCAATAGGGTGCGCGTGTTCGTCCTTAGGTCGCTCCCACGAGGTCTTCTGTCACACCAGAACTCCATTCGCAACTAAATGATTTCATAGATAAAATTGGATAGGACACCAGCAGCGATCTGGGTGCGTACCGCAAGTCAACGCCTGCGCCCTCTCTTCCCGATTGCCTGCACATATATATGTGTGCATCCCAACCTGGACGGATAACCCTCAGTTCTGCGGCGTGTGGACTCGTCCGGGCTCGCGCCGTAGAGGAAGCGATCACCCCTCGGACGTGACCTAGGTGAAGTAGCCACTTACCGTCCTTCCGTCGCGGCCGCACGCAGCCGATACACCGCCCGAAAATCCAGATCGCGTGCGACCAGCACCTGGATACGATCGCCCTGCTGCTTGCGCACCGTCGGCGGGATGTTCACGGTACTGCGCAGTACTTCCGTCAGGATGTCCTGCGAGGTCGACGGGTTGTAGATAACCGCGGCGCCCTCCATCGATGACTGCACTGCCGTCTGCACCACGCCATCGATCAGCGAGATCAGCATCGCCGCACCGAAGCGCTCGCCAAAGTGACGGTCCACCTCGCCCGGCAATCCCGCTCGTCCCAACTCATCGGTCCCTGGCGATGCCAACTCCACCACTACACCGGACGGCGTGCGCGCCTGCGTCCACAACACGAAAATCCGTGCCTGCCCCTGCCGCACCGAACCGCGCGTCTCGCCCACGAGCTTGGTGCCCCGCTCCAGCAACACCACGCCGCCATCGACACTGAACGTATCGCTCGCCGTGACACATGTCGCCATCCCCGGCAACGTCGAATCCAGCGCAGTCTCCAGGGTGCAATCGATGAACGCTCCCTTCGGCAGCAACAATCGTGAACTCGGCAACACGCCCGCCAGCGCTGCTGGCGTTACCGTGGGCGCAAGCCACTCATCGAGTCCCCGCGCATTGCCCTGCTCCATTGCGGATACACGTCCGCCCGCTCCCTGCTGCGCCGCCTCGCTCAATGCCTCGCGATGCGCCACGAACACCGGCCCCGACAACTGCCGCTGCAGCGCAAGCTGCGCCGGCGACTTCGCCTGCCCGGGCGCAGCCTCAACCGCAGCGGACTGCGTCGATGCAGGCCTCGGCGCGACCCACGCCTCATTCGGTGGCGGCAGCTCGGGCTCTGGTCCGAGGACTCGTTCCAGCACCGGTGGCGGCTCAACACGCCCCAGCGCCGGCAGCACCATCTCCGCTTTGGCTTTCTCTTCGCCCGAGGATCGCGCGCTCGCTTGCTGCCGCGCATGCCTTGCCGCCGCATTCGCGAAATACCAGGTGAGCATTCCCAGTCCGATCGCCCCCATCAATCCCATGGCCAGCACATGGCTCGCTTTCGAGTTCAGCGAACGGGTGCGATTCACCGACGGAATGCCGCGCTCTCCGACAATGATCGATTCTTCGATCGTCCCGCGCGTCTCTTCATGCCTCGGCGGTTCCTGATGCTCCTGCTGCGGGTCGGAGGTATTCATTCGATCGCCCTGCGCTCGCGCATCACGTCCGGCGCCAACGTTCCCGACTCCAGCCGCTCGCCACCACCTGAGTAGCTGCGATTGACGATGCATCCAGTCGACCCGCCGCGCCGTACGATCAACCGCCGCGCCACCCGATGGATGATGACCACACCATCGACCACCGTGAAATTGAGCAACGACTCGCTGTCATCGTCATTCAGCACGAACACCGCCGGCAGCTCCGCACGCGATCCGAACGTCAGGTGCGTCTGCACTCCATCATCAAACGCCGCCACCGGCCTTACCGCCTCGCTGCCACAGAACCAGTAGTCCCAGTTGCGCTCGCGCACCGCCTGCGCCTGCGTGAGCGAACGCTCCCATTCACCGCTCTTGGCTCGCGACTCCGACGGGTAAGTGAACAGCAGGGCATAGATCACCTCATCCGACTGCGGATCCGGCGCATGCGCATGCACCCGGTAGTCGAAGCGATAGGCCCGCCGATTGGTATAGATGACGAGATTCGTGCCCACCTGCTCGGCCCGCGGCTTGACGATCACATGGTTCGCATGTGCCCCCACCGTAATGCCTTCGCCATCGCCGCTTGCCTGCCCGGCAAAGGACTCACCCGGCGCGAACACCAGTTCGATCTGATAGCCGACGAACGCCTCCAGCCGATAGACCTGCTGCGGATCGTAGGTGACCGTCCGAATGCGTGAATCCACCGCCCCACGCGACGGCATGACCTCGGCCATCGGAGGTGTCGTGCAGCCCAGCAACGCCAGCGCGCCGACAAGGGCCTTCATGGCGCCTGCATCTCACGGCGCACGACCGATGCACCAGGCTCCTGACGCGGTGCCAGCTCCGGCTCCGGCCTGAAATCAATGATCTTGAATGCCAATGGATTCCAGCGACGCGTCCGCGCGTCGCTGGAAGGCTTCGCATAGGCATACTGCACCGTCGCGATCCACTGGCTTCGCTCCACTTCCGCACCACTGGGATTGCGCCGCCGCTTCACGTAGCGCACCTGCGCCAGGTCCGCCACCCCGTTGCCTCGCGTGAAGAAGCTGATCGACTGGACCTGCGCCTGCAGCACCGTCCCATCGCGATAGCGGTTGAGCGGCGACTCCGGATTGGCGCGATTCCACTGCTGATACCAGACTTGATTGCGCTGCGCCGTATGAAACGCACCGCACTCCTCGTAATCGCTCTCCGCCGTCGCGAGATTGAAGCGCTCACACACGGTCACGTAGTGATCCAGGAAATACCGTGTGACCGCCTGCGGCAGATCCACACCTCCTTCAAACACCGGCACCACATCCACAACGCCACTGGTTTCATCGACGCGGATCACGAACGGATCCACCCGCTTGAGCGGCATCAAGATCGCAATCGCCAATGCCGTGAGTGTCGCGCAGGTTCCCGCCCCCGCCGCCACCGACCAGGCGATCCGCGCACTGCGCTGCGCCTGAGCGGCACGATCGGCATCCCACGACGCCGCCTCCGTCAGGTACTGCTCCAATGCTGCATCCTTGGCCACTGCACTGCTCCCTACCGGGTGCCCGTCTCGCCCGGATCAGTCGCGTCGGTACCCGCTGTACCCGCCACATGCCCATTGATTGGCACCAACTTCCGCTCGCAATCCTTGTGCGCAGGAACCGATGTACACGCCGCCAGAAAAAGGATCGAGATCAAGATGAGTCTCATTGGAGATCCCCGGATCTACCATGCCCGCCGCACATAGTTGTCGCGCCGACCGGCCCATCGGGCTCCACTCACCACACCCCTTCTCATCCAATGGCCCGCCTTACGGCTATACGAATCCCAGCGGGTCGTCTGTGTATCGGTCAGGCCACGAGCGAAGTGCCCCAGACTGCGGCTCGATGTACCGAGTCCCCACTTCAAACCGGCGCTCACCACGCCGAACGTACTGAGCGCCAGACCACTGGCCAATCCTGCGGCCATGGGCATGACTTGGCGCATCACAAGGAACGTCAAACCAGCGGCAATCAACAGCCGTGCTGCATCGGCGACGGAGATCTCGCCCCCTATGCGGACGGCCGCTTCTGCTGTCTTCAGAACCACAGTCATCATGAGCGCAGCTACCAGGGTCGTCAGCAGGGCAATGAAGCCATAGTTCGCCAGCTGCGCGATCCATGACTCGAAGAACTTCTTCGTCGTTTCAAAGAGCAGCAAGGCAATGAAGAGAGGACCCAAGGCAAGGAGAACTGACAGAGCGATTCTTGAAAGCGTCAATAGAAAGAGCGTATAGACGCCTGTGAGAAAGACGATCAGATAGACCGCACCACCAACAAAGAAAAAGATGATGTTGTCATCGAAGATCGTTCCGCGATCCACCAGTAAGCGCGCTGCATCGAATCCTCTGAAAAATATCGCGTCGACCACTTCCACCTGATCGAACGCACCTACCATTTGAGCGCCCAGGGCGGCTGGAACATTAAAGAATGTATCCACCATGAGTTCATGGAACGCCCAGAGCTGAATGGATGCTCCCATGATGATGCCGAGCGTAAATATTCGCTTCATACCAGTCATGAAGGGCTCTTCAACCTTCCCCATCAGCTGTAGATATCCCCACACGATGATGTAGAGAACGCCCAGTGACACCACAACCGGCTCCAAGATGTTTGCCATCCTCACCGTGCTGTCAGATACATATCCAACGAGAACGCGAACGAGCCAAGCGTTAAGTTCCGCAGAGAAGCCCATGGTTCGACTCCATCTAAAGACCTAGTCCTTCTTCTCGTCCTTCAAATCATCAAGCAACCCCACAGGCGGGAGATCTCGCAGGCTGCCGATCGCCTCGTCACGATCCGCCTGCTTCGCGTTGATACACAGCGGATCATCCCGTAGGGCGCCCGGATCATCTGCACATTCCCGCAACTTCTCCGTTCTTTCCTCCTTGTGAGCCTTGTAGTAACCGACTGTGTACTCGGACGGCTTCCGGCTACACGCCACAAGCATCAACACGGCAAGTACGCTGACTAGCAGGCGGGACATATGCAGGCTCATCATCGGAGTAGCTCCTCGATCACAATCCGATCGGCGGCAGGTCTCTCAGAGATCCAAATGCATCGATGGCTTGTTCCTTCAATCGTTGGCGCCGTGCATTTCGTTCCGCCTCGATTGCAACCGCGAGCATTTGCAGTTTTGTCTGCTCATTCACCAGCATCCCCTGCTCCGCCGCAATCCTTGCCTGAAGATCCAGGATCGCCTTCTGATCCCCCGCCGCCGGAATGGCATCGATCAGCCGTTGCAGCGATTCAAAGCGCTGACTGCTCGCAGTCAATGCCGCACGTGCCGTGACCTGATGCATGGCCACCGCCTGGCGCGCCCGTTCCAGCTCCTGTCGATCCCGCGGCGACAGCAGTTCTAGCGCCTGGGGACCGAGAACGGCGTTCTGTTGCTGTAGCGCTCGCACTTCATTCGCCAGCTGCTGGTACTGCACGCTCGCATTTACCACTGCCGACTCCAGTTCCTCCCACGACGGCGGCAGATAGTTTCTTACCGTCCCTTCCAACAGACGCTCCATGCCGCGACCACCGCGCATGGCCTCATAGGTCTGTCTCGCCTGCGTCAATTGCTGCCGCGTCGTCTCCAGCTGTTCACGCATCGACTGGATCTGCTGTGTCAGCCGCACGATGGCCGCCGCGTCAACGACCGCGAACTGCGCCGATGCCGTCGGCGCCACCTGCAACAGACACAACGCGAGAACGACACTCCCTACTGCCTTCTGACACATGACACTCTCCGCGCACCAAGCCATTTCACTGGCTTCCCATGGAAAGAAACACCGGCAGCCAGCATTGCGGATCGCCGCCCGCCCTCTCGAGCGCCACTCTCATCTGCTCCACCGAGCGCCGTCGCCCGGAGATCACCCGCAACTCGGCATCGAATCCCCGCAAATCCAGCTGACACACCACGCTCGCATGCCCCTGTTTCACCAGGAACGAGCGCGATCCCGGCTCCAGCTGCTCATGGATCAGATGGAACTCGCGCTGCGTGAGCCCGAATCCCTCCACATAGTCCTTGGCATTGGCATCCGGATTCGGGAAGAAGATCTTGGTCGCCGTCTGCTCGACGATCGTTCGTGCGATCGGACTGTCGAGCACACTGCCGGCCGTCTGGGTGGCCGCACACAGCACGCCATTCAGCTTGCGCCAGGTCTTCGGTGCATTGTCCGCAAAGCCCTGGAAGTCCCGATCTGCCAGCGCCGTAGAGAATTCATCCACCCAGCACACCAGCGGCCGACCATCCAGCAACCGCTCGACCAGGTGAAAGAGATAGCGATTCAGCGGCCCGCGGATCGTTTCATGATTCAGGAAATGCGTGACATCAAAGCCGACCAGCGTCCCGGCACCCATCCGCGGCACGACCGTATCGACCGGATTGTCAAAGACCCAGGCGTACTCCCCACCGCAGCTCTCGCACCAGCGAGACAGATTCGCATGGACGCCATCGACCACCGTGGCATCGGTGAACTCAATCAGCCGCGACAGTCGTCGCGAGGCCACCGGCAGCGCCAGCGTGCCACGCAGTGCTTGCTCAAGCTCCGTATGTTCACTGGCCTTGAGCACCCGCGAACCGCGCGCCAGCATGCCCAGCCATGCCTTCATGAACTCGACATTCGTGGCATTCGCCTCCAGCTGCAGCGGATTGAGTCCCGTCGGCGCGCCGTTCTGCAGCGAGAAGTATTCGCCACCGAGCGCACGTACCAGGATCTCCAGCCCCTGGTCCTTGTCGAACACCACCTGCGACACGCCGCGCGTCGCCAGTAGTGACACCAGAAAGCCGATGAATACCGTCTTGCCCGATCCCGTGGGACCGCAAATGAAGGTATGCCCCGTATCCTTGCGACTGCCCCCATCCGGATCGCGCGGATCGCTGGCATGCAGGCTGAAGTGATATGGGGAGCGCGCCTGCGTCATCAGCACCGCCAGTGCCTCGCCCCAGTGATTGCCCTGGGCGCGACCGGCCGGAAAGTTGTGGAACGGCGCCATGGCCGAGAAATTGCGCGAAGTGATCGGCGACTTGCGCGGCCGCAGGGCAAAGCACCCCGGCAGCTGCGCCCAGAACGCCGCTTCGAGCCCCAGGTCCTCGCGCGCCACCGTCATGCCGCTATCCGACAGCAGCGCGCGCGCCAGCGCCACGGCATCATTCAGTCGCGCCATGCGTTCCTCAGCCGAGCGTCCATCGCGTCCCGTATCCGCCTCCGTCATCACCTGCAGCGAGAAGTGATGGTCGCCCATCACAAATCCGTTCGACGTCAACTCATCCAGTGCCTCGGTCAGTTCCTCCGCCTGCGAGACAGAAAAATCTCCGGCATTGGCCATGCGGTTGTACTGTCGCTGCAGCAACCCCTGCGCCGTGGCCTTGGTGAGACAGGTGAACGACTGCGTCAGCACGAATTCGAACGGCGCCGACAGCAGCGGATTGAACATGCCGACCACACTCGGTGTCGGATACTCCTTGATGCCCAGCATCGCACCCAGTCGCGTCTTCGTTGGCAACCGGTACTCGATCACTTCGGTGCCGAACACCAGCCGGCTGGTCGCCAGCACCTCATCCAGCGGCGCACGCGGCATCGGCATCGGCTGCATTTCGCCATTGATCAGGCCACCCAGGAGTTCCAGCACCGGCGAGTACCAACGCCCGCCGTTGCAATAGGCCGTCAGCCGCTCCGGCTCATACCGATCCAACGATGAAAGCACCGCACCGGCGAGCTTCTCGCTGGTTTCGATGGCTTCGGTCGTGGCGTTCGCCATCCCTACGTCGTTCCGCCGCTGCATGAGCCGCGCCGCGAGCCCTGCCGTCACGCCGACCGCCGGCCGGTACACGATCGACAGGTACAGCTCATTGACCATCAACGTCTCACCAGCGAGCCGCTGCCGATAGCGATGCGCCAATCGTTCGGCGAAGGTATCGCCGCCCGTACCGGCGCCCTCCAGCCGCTCGCGCCGACGCACTACGTGCACCCACATCGCTACCTGCGGCGACGCCAGGTTGCGCCAGGTCAGATTCAATCGTTCATGCCACTGGTTGAGCGTTTCATCATCGGCGCTTTGGAAGCTGCCACCCTGCAACCGGAAGACCTGCACGAAGTCCCCGGCCTTGGTCCGTACCAGACTCGCCGTTGCCTGCGAGGTGTACGGAATACGCAGCGATGCGCACAGCTCCCGCCGCGAGCGCGCATCGCGTACGGCGTTCAACCCGCTCACTGCTGCCTCTCCAGCCCCACCCTCACCGTGCTGCGCCGACGCCCTGAACGATCCGGCAAGGTCAATGCGAGCGCACTGTAGGAGGCTGCCTTCCAGAAACGCACATTGCCGAAGTATCCCGGCAACCGCGTGACACCCCAGAGAAACAACAAGTCGAAGAACCGCGCATCACGCGCGCACAGCAACAGGCACAGGCCATGGATGGGCACCGCGATGAGCAGTGTCAGCAGGTTCTTGGTGACCAGGAAGACTTCCATGACGACGACCAGGTTCAGGAGCAATGCCGGATACGCCACGCCCCAGCGCATCGCCGGCCGTGTCACACCGACGAACAACGGGTCTGCCCGCAGGCCCTGATTGCGCTCGTCCATGGCGTCCTAAACCCCGAACATGTCCCGCACCCACGGCACAATCTGTGGAGCGCCGAAGATGACCCCGATGCCGACCAGACCACCGACCACCCAGCTCCAGGTGATCTTGCCGATCATGGCGGCAACACCTGCACCTATGACCACGATGATCGCGATGGGTGTGGCAATGGTGAGCACCCAATCCACCATCGAGCTGGCACCGGTATCGAACACCGACTGGGAGAGAACCGATGAAACGTATAGCGACAGCGCTACCGCCACTGTCGCCACCGATCCCAGATGAGAACCGCTGATCCGTGTGTTCATGGGCCGTGACCTCATCGCCGACTGCGACAGAGCGAATCACGCCACTCGACTGAACTCGGTTCGAGTTTCGATTCAGATTGTCAGGAAACCTCGACGAGAGGACACGCGACAGCCTCTGGCCACGGCCCCGGCAAGACCCGCACCAGCCAATCCCACCAGAACCGATCTGATCAGATCGGAGCGGGAATAGCCGTCTTCAGGCACCCTCGGGACGTCACAGAGATTCGCGCCCAAGGAGTCGCAGAGCATGCACCTGGAATCGCGACCACTGTTCGTCGCTGCCGTGCTGCGCCGTCGCCAGCAGCTGTTCCCAGAATTGCGGCACATCGTCCCAGCGTCGCCGAACCTCGCCCGCGTAGGTCAACGCAATCGCATCGAGCTGCCGGAATCGCAGCGTGGTGATCAGCAGTCCGACCTCTCGGCGGATCCCGAGCAACAATCGCGGCCCGACGCCCGCCCGTCCACAGTGCCATGCGATGCTGAGCAGGTGCTGCGCCATTGGCAGGTCGACGTTCGACGCAACCGCATTCGGCGAATCCGCCGTCAGACCCCGCACGCGGTCGTTCCAGAACGCCTCATCCGAAAATCGAAAATCGCCGAGAAGACACGGCAGCTCTTCCAGCCGTTGCAGTGCCTTCGCAGTCGATGCGGAAGCCGCGCCATGTCCCTCCCGCATCTGCAGCATCACCTCGGCCACTTCCCGGTTCGAGTCGCGAATGTGCGCCATGACCCGCAGCGCTTCCTCCGCCTCTGCCGTCACCATTGTTTCTGCTGCGGACATGCGATCACCTCCGTCAGATTACCTCTCCATGGGAGCCTATCGGCTGCGCCGAATGCGCGCTGTCTGAGTTTCGGTGCAACTGCGCGAACCTACAGGCACTGAAGACGATGGCCGCGCCGACGCATGCCGATCGCGCACAGTGGGAGTTCCGGCAGACTCGCCTGGCGTACCGGTTGTTGTGCGCCGAGGCACGCACCCAGACCATCTGCCGCTTTACCTCGCTGTCGCCGCATCGGCTGGCCAAGTGGCGCAAGCGCTGGGGATTTTCCGACACCGACCGCAGTCGCGGGCCGGCCCCGAATTCCTTCACCCCCTTCTTCCGCTTTCCGGCCTTGCGCGCCGAAGGTGCCTATCTCGCGATCCTCTGCAGAACATTCGGCGTTCTTGGGGACGACCATGCAGGATCTGCAAATTCGTTCTATCGCCTCGCCACGGGTGAGCGACTCTGCGACCTGCTGGAGTTTCATCGACAAAGCTATCAGGCACCTTCTATCAGCTTCGATCAATTGCTGCTGCTCGCCCGCGGACTGCAGACCGGCAAGAGTATTCAACTGAGTCATTGCAGCCGATGCGGCGGCGGCGTTCTGCGCGATCCGTTTCAGCTAGTACGCGAGGGTTGTGATGCCTGCCGAAGGCCCCGACAGTCCCACCCGGCCCCTGCTCGTGCTACGCACGAAAACGTCGTTCGCCGTCATCTTGAGTAGTCCCGGCGCCAAGCGTCATCCAATCGCGTCAGCATCTCCTGCCGTTGTCGTTGACCCACAACGACGCGTATAGGTCACTTTGGCTGTGTCATCGATCTTGAGACACCGGATCGAACTCGTGGGAATGAACTCGATCGCTCCATTCCCATTCACGTTCCTCAGATAGGTGCGGTCAGCAGTCTGAAACACCAATTGATACAGCGCTCCATCTTCAAGCGGATCCGCGCTGACACTCAAGTACGACAGATTCAGGCCACCACCCATATTGAGCACGTTGAGCGCAAGGCCGCCAAAGTATGCAGCCACCGGACGTGCGAACAACAAGGGCAACATCAAGATACACGCTGCCCCGAACAGCACTTGATTTCGTGCACGCTTGGTGGCTTTCGCGAATGAAAGAACCGCATACACGAACGACAGGACGAGCAGGCAGAAAGCCACCAATAGCACCTGCCAGGCCGGCTGCCCATGTCGATAACCGCGTCGCCCCAGCCAACACCGCCACACTTGAAGTGATCGTCATCCATAGGAATCCGAATAGAAGGATCATCGGCACAAAATCGCCATCGGATCGATGTTTCAATATCCATATCCACGCAAGTATGCCGTAGAAAAAAGCGGCGATTATTGCAAGCACATGCCATTGGGGCTCTTCCACGCGGGCTGAAAGCACTACGCCCAAGGGGACATAACTGAGCGCCGCCAGCGGGAGCGCACAACGTAGCCAAAACTTCGGCCATTTGCCGCCATCCAGCAGCCTGTCCAGGGCCTGCTGGTAGGATTCGTATCGTCCCAGCGAATTGAGCGCAGGCAACATGATGAATCCAGCCGCAATGACCACAAAAAACAACGCAATCGCTGCTACCGTGCTCAGCAACACGGGCAATTCGCTCAACGACATGGGAAAGGGAACACTATTCTGAGCGCAATATGCGCGCAGGAAGTGAAAGCCAAAACCAACGGCAACCACTGCCAACCCCTTCGAGATATCGGCGAGCGACCATTCCTTCGGTGCCCGAAACAGATTCGGTTTGTTCAACTCATACTCCTTGCAGTAACTACGGTCATACGGTGAACAGGCCACGGGCTTCAAACACAGCCCCGACCGTTGCCTACATCGTCAAGAATCACATGAAGGGCGGCGGCCGGATCGCGGAGCCCGAAACAACTTCAAGCTAGGTGACGAACGTGGCCTTGCCCCTTTGTCGGGCGAATCAAAAGACACGATCCGGAAACACACCCTTGATGCTTGCGTGAAACCTGGCAGCGATCTGATCGAAGCCCTTCTTCGATGGATGCAATTCGTTGTGCCAGGAGCCCGACACCGGCTTCAACGTACCCTGAGTTCCGACTACATGCACATTTGCGTGCTTGGCCGCGAGGGTCGTTAACATGGCCTCGAACTGGAACAGCATCTCTTTCACAATCTCGAACGCCAGCGTTGGATCAACAATCCGCCGGATGTCGAACGTCGGCTTGAGCCACGGACCGAGTCCGCACACGCCGCGCCCGTCAGGAATGGCAAAGTCGTAACCATGAAAGAAAAGTGCAGTCTTCGGACTGAGCTGATCCCGCAACGTGATGAGATCTTCGTACCCGATCCGCACGAGCGACAATGCCGTAGCAAAGCGCGCAGGATCCAGATGAGCCTTGGCGTTGCCACCCGCGATGAAGTCCTTGACCCACAGCACCATCGGATTGTCGGTGATATCGTTACCTCCACCAGAGAAAAGCAGTGCATCCCACGGCCCGCCCGCGGGGCATCCCGCAGTGAATTTTTCGATCAGCGATTTTCTTTGTTTGACGCCGAGCATGAAACGCACCTCATCGCCAGCTCGTGCCATGTTCAGGATCGGAACCTTGATCAATCGCTGCAGACGCGGAATCACACCACCAGACAACAGGAACGGCGGATAGTCGAACCACGAATCGCCTTCTGCGAATACTTTCAGCGGCTGGATGATGGTCTTGGCTGCGCGCGCCGAGCGGCGGCCTCCCGGTGCGAAGGCGATGTCGGTCGCTCCCCGCTGCTTCATGATGCGAATGATCTGGGCATATTCCTTTTCCCGGCGTCGCCGCTCCTCGTCCTGCGTTCGTACGAGCGTCGCGCGCGCCTGACCGACCGTGACTGCTTCGGCCGCCTCCACTGGTGTCGGCGCGGCCGCGCCACGTCGGCCCACGAGTGCGCGCCGCATGGACGGGACTTTGGCGGCAGCCAGACGCTGCGCTTCCCCCAACGTGACAGGCCCCACGCTCCGCGGCAGCGCAGCCGTGCGCGGGCGCCGGACAGCAGGCTTTCGTGGACTGCTCTTGCGTTTCTTCGTTGCCATCGCGAAGTTCTCCAGTCGGTGTCTGATACGGTGTTGAGGACCCCAGGGCGCGGTCCGAATGCGGGAGTCCGATCCAGCACCAGGCGATGCTGACTGCTCCTAAAGGGTCAGCGTTACGCAGTTACCGGTCACCCCGTCAGTGGTCTTCAGCTGATGACAGCGACGCCGCAGATTGTTGAGCAATGCCTCATCGGGCACGGGATTCTGGGTGCCATACACGTTGCGCTTGGTCGATACCAGCACGCTCGCTCGTGCTGCTCGGCGCACCGGCAACAACGTATCGAGCAATTCGGGTGGTGTGCCGTTGTGGCTGCCATGATGTGAAACCTTGAGGAAATCCACGGGCTTCAGGTGCTGTGTGCAGTGCCGCTGGATGTGAGCCCAGCTTTCCAACTCCGCATCACCCGCCAGCATCAAGCGCTTGCCCGCCACTTCGAAGATCAGACACAGCGAAGTATTGTTCTCCGCCCGATCAATGAGACGTGCGGCTGCCACCCCGTCCTCGCGAATGGCGCGGCGCAGGCGTTCGAAGTCGCTGCGAGAAAAGCCGCGATGATCATTGGGTTTGGCCCGCGGCACGTCGGCAAACGTCCACGACTGCCCTTCATCATCGGGCAACGCGATTCCTTCCGCCGCCGCGAGCGCACGCAGACGCGCCCGAGCGCGACCGCTAGCGTAGTAGACGCTGGTGTCCTCCTCGGGCGCCAGCACATGGATACTGATCTTCTTCGACCAGCGCGTCGCCGCAATACCCTTGCTACCGCGCGCGAGATAGACCACCGGCTTCTTGCCCAATGTACGCAGATAGTTCATGCGGTCCTTGTTCGAGAGGTTGTTCTCGAGCAAGGAGCGGAAGCCCGGATGCAGCACCAATCCTCGTTGGTGTACGGATTGAGAGAACGCGCGCACGCTGTCATGCAGCCGCTTCTTCAACTGGGCCTTCGGATAGTTGGCGTAGTAGTCCGGATGGCTGGGCAGCCCGAGCCATACCTGGTCCACCCGCATGCGATCGAAGATGGCGCGCTCGCGATAGAATCCTTCGATATGATCCAGATGTTCGTGGGTCGCGATCACCAGATCCAGGTGACCGTGACAGACCTGCTCGATGTCGCGTGCAATGGCGGGAAATCGTTGCAGGCTCTCAGCATCATTGGGCGCACGACCGAAATCCACCAGCACATGCCGGGTCGCTGCACCGTCCGGCAGGCTAAGCAGGACGCAGTCACCGAACCCCACGACGTAGGCTCGAATCGTGATGCCGCTCATAGGTCACCGTGAGCGCAGCGATGGCGCATGGCGGCGTTGCGCCTGAGGCGTACTCGCCCGCCTTCGATCGTGGCATGAATACGCGATTCGCTGCCACGCGGTGCACCGATACCGCGTACGCCATCGAGTACGCCCAACTGCCCTTCCCTGACGAGGTAGGCAATGTAGTTTTTCAGCTCCTTGCGACGCTGATCGGTCGCTGGCACAGCCACTTCATGAAGGAAGTTGCCGTTGGTATCGAACACCAGCGTGCCACCGCAGTACAGCGGCATGCTCGACCCACTCAACCCACGAAAGCGCTTGCCCTCCAGCAACACATCCTCCTCCCACAGGAACTCGATGATGTGTTCGCGTGGCGGCCGGTAGCCGTCCTTCGAGACCTTGTTGGTACGATACACATTGATCACCTGGAAATTGGCATCGTAAGGAATGCAGAAGAGCGCGCGCCGGGCATCGAGGAATCGATAGGCGTCGGCATGGGTGGAGGCAATCACCTGCACATCGACGCCGCGTAACTCCAACTGGATCTGGACGCTGCGCTTGGCGTCTTCTTCCGGCACCTTGATCTTGCGGTCCTTGAAGATCGTCCGCAGCTTGGCGCGGATTCCCATGGCATCGATGGGGTACGCCGTGGCGTCGGCTTTCAATAGGGCGCGAGCGTACTCGTCATAGCGAAGGTCGGCCGGCGGACAGTAGTCGAGGGCCCGGAACATCACCGCTGCCGTCATCGAGGCTGCCCGATATAACGCGCGCACGGAGTAGTAGCGGCTTTGCCCGGCGCTCATGGCCCCGACATGCGCCTTCTCCAGATCCCGGCGTATCTTGGGATGCAGGTATTCGAGCAGGTCGTAGTAGATGCCGGTCAGCACCTCCGACCAGTCATGCTCTTCATATGTCCCTGCCAGATCGCTCATGGTGCGGTTGTTCCAGGCGCCGCGCAGATAGTCCTCCTCCTCCATCCCGCGGATAGCCGCTCCAAATTCACTGGCGATGGCCGATACGATGTTCTTCGGGGCCAGTTTGCTCTTGCTGTTCCTGAGCGCCTGCAGCGCAACCTCCCGCGTGTTGAGGCTCGCCATCATCGCCAGCGCATCGCCGAAGTATTCGTGGAAGCCCGCGGTTTGCGCCGAACAGACTTCGTTGTAGTACGGCTTCAGTCCGTCGAGCACGGCATGTCCAAGTTCGTGCGCAACGATGTCGTGGTGCAGGCAGGTGTAGACGGGGCGACCGTCGTGTCCTTCGAAGTAGAAAAAGTGCAATGCGCCTGTGTCACGGCTGTAGAACGCATTGTCCATGTAACCCGCATGCGGGATCAGGATCAGCCGCCCGAGCTGCGACGCCCAAGGAATGGTGCGCGCGAGCACACTTTCGTCTTCGATCATGGCCAACGTGCGCTCGACAATGGTCCACACGTTGACCTGGTGGAAGCGAACATCGTTCAGAAGCTTCTCGCCGGAAAGTCTGGCGAGTCCCTCAAACTCCAGATTCTTCTGCAGGCGTACTGGCGCAAAGCGCACATCGAGATCCGCGTTGTAGTCGACGACGACGGCACGCGGGCCGGTCGGCCCGCTATCGACGCCGCCGGCTTTCAACTTGCAGTCAACAGCCCACAAGCCATCGCGACGCGCAACCAGCGGATCCTTCGGCAGGAACCTGCCACGCACTTTCACATCCTTGAGTTGCTTCGCCATCGTGTTCCCCGTCACATGTCCCAACTCGCCAGGTCGCGGGTCAGACGCCGTGATTCAGCGATTCGTTGTCTGCCTCTGTCGCAAGGCATCGATCCATCGCAGGCGTGCTTTGCACGCTTACGACAGTTGCAGGCGTGCTATTCGTATCGGGTAACGCGGATGCCGTACATGCGACTGCCATCCGCAGCCGGATCCTCGATGCGCGCTATCCGACCAATGCACCAGCGTCCGTCATGGTGCACTGCCACAGGTGCATTCTTGCGACCCAGAGGCTGAGTCGTGCGAACACCAAGATCGCGCGGCGATGCGTTCTCGATCATGCCCTCTACGATCATGGGTGACGACTCTTTGCCGATACGCACCTGACAGTGCTGTTGTACGCGCGTCCGGGGCAACCGTACTTTCAACACTTCGACGGGGCGGTCCAGTTCCTTGTGCAACCGAAAGAACGAGTAGTCCTTGGTCAGAAGCGACCAACGCTCCGGCACTTCCGAGAAGATCAGCACATCGCCAAAGGCATTCGGATGGTGCGTAATGATCTTGAGAAATTCGAAAGGATCGGTCGCGGACATGAGCTGCGGCAGGCGCTTGCTCAGGATTTCCTTCTCCTCCACCGGCGCTTGCGCCAGGCACTGCACCGCCGCTTCGCAGGCACTTCGCTCGCGCCAGCAATTGCCGTGCAGCCGGCATTCGCCTTCCACATCCTCGCGCTCGCACCGCGAGCTCGTGGACGACTGCCATAGACAACAGGACGTGCGGTCGAAGACGGTGCCCAGTGATCGCATGTTGCGCCGCCCGATAACACCGAAGCGTCCCTTCAGCAGCCGCATTTGCGCTTGCAACGTGTTCTCGATGTAACGCGGTGACACTGGTGTCTCGCGAAATCTGTCCGCGAGGGCATGCGAGAATCGTTGCGTCAGAGACTTTCCCGGGTAGTAGGCGGGCAGCAGGTCCAGGACTTCATTCCAGATCTCGCTGAACGCCTGCTCGCGGTCGCGATTCGGCAGTCGTGCCAAGGCCGTGACCACGGCCTTCATGAAGCCGAAAATCAGCGCATTGAACTCCGCCTCGACAAAGGCGGAAGTGCCCACCTGGTTGAATCGCTCGCACAGACTCGCCACGCCTTCGCGACTGCTCTTACCCTCCAGCAGACGCGCGATCTGCGCGCTCGTTTCCAGAAATAGTCCGTCTCCCGCACACCGCATCGGTCTATCTCCCCGTCTGCTCCCTGGAATCGTCGTCTGTGGTGCCCTCATCCTCGATCGGCCACGATTCCTCCTCCTCGGGTACATCACCCTCCGCAAGCCACGGCAGGATCACGTCAGTGCTGCGCTTGTGCGCATCGCCAATCCACCGGGTGAGACCGTCCGCATCGTCCTTCTTCAACAATCGCAGGCCACGCACGAAGAAGCTGTAGTCGTTCTTGGACAACTGTGCGGGCGGGCACTCGATCAGCCACTGATCCAAGGCCGACAACACATCGAGCGCGCCGTTCTCCAGATGTCGAAAGGCGAGCAACTTGCGCAGCCGGTCGCGCACGGCGCCCGAACTGATGCGTTGCTCCCGAGCTAGCTTCATCAGATCCTCAACCTCCTGGTACTGCTGCTGCGCGAGACCCTGTTCGATGACCCTTGCTTCCGTAGCGCGTGCATCCATGCCGAAGTGGAGTTCCTTCAGGCGCACTTCCCGCGCATCGCTCTGCGGCTTGGTCTTGGCAATGAAGGAATTGGCGCCGGCCTTGATGGCTTTGTCCCGCAGGTCGATGTGCGAACTCAGCGCAGAAATCAGGATTGTCTGCCCGCTCAGTTCCGCGGCCCGCAGTTCCTTGACGAGTTTGATCCCATCAACTTCCAGGCCCTTCCCCAGGTCCAGATCCACGACGTAGTGGAGTTCGCTGCCATCCTGCTGGGCTTGATGGAACTGCAGGCAATCCTGTCGCGTCGTAAAGGCGAGCGCATCGTTGTCGCCCAGCTTGCCCAGCTCGCGCATCATGGCCTGGTTGGCGGCCACCTGGTCATCGACCAATATTGTTTGCATCCCCTGCATCCCCTGCCTCCCTAGACATCTGCCGGCAAATCAATCGTGATCCGCGTGCCCTTACCAAAATTTGAGTCGACCGCGATAAACCCACCCGTCTTCAGGACGGTTTCCTTGATCGACACCAGCCCTACACCCGATCCGCCGCGGAACTTCGACACGCCCTGATCGGCACGGATCAGTTCCAGAAAGCGTCGATCCATCCCGATGCCCGTATCCTCGACGACGAGTCGGCAATACGTGGCACGCTCCGGCGACGGTCCGATCTCGATGTCGATCCTGCCCTTCTTGGCTGAGGCAACTACCGCCGCAATGGCATTCTGAATCAGGTTGAAGACCATGAACGTGGTCTCGCGCGCACTGGCGATCACGATCCCGGCGCCGGGCTGCGAGGCCACATTGATCTCGACCTTGTCCTCCGGCACTGCCACGATATTCAGCACACGGCGCACGACTTTGTTCAGGTCAGCCAGCTCCGTCTCCGCGCCGTCATCAGATGGACTCCGCAGCGACTGCAGCAGGTCGGTCAAGATCAGACCCATCTCCTGAAGCTTTTCCATCGCCTGACGCAAGGGGGTTCGCCGGCGGCGGCTGGCGTGGGCTGCAACTTCCTGTTCGATCTGCTCAAGCTCGTACAGTGCCTGGCGGATCACGTTCTTGCCTTCGTGCAATATCTTCGAACCGCCGAGGCTGTCCTGCAGCGTACGCAACTGGGTCACGATGGCGGCGGAATCCTCGCGCATCTGCCGCAGCAGCCGCGCGTGCGCGATCGCGAGCGTCGCGTACCGGGCGAAGGTGTCGAGGATGATCTCCGTGTCACTACCGAACTGATCGCAGGAATTGCCATCGACCATGAGCACACCGAGGAAGCGCTCCGAATCGGGCTGGCTTTTCTCCTCAGTGAAGAACAGCGGAACCGCCACCTTGGAAACCGTATTCGCAAACAGCGGCGAGAACTTGACCCGGCCATCGGTCCGAATATCGCCCGAACGGTAGGTGGTGTGGGAATTCATGACAAACGCCGTAAGGCCGCCGACCGGACTTGCCTCCACATGTGGCAAGACGTCACTACTGCTACGGGCCGAGATCGCACGAAACTTGCTGCTGTTGCGCGCTTCATCGTGAATCTCGAAGTAGACGCGGTCGGCACGGCACAGCCGGCAGGCATGAGCACCGATCTGCTTGAGCGTGGCATCCAGTTCCCGTCCGCTGGTCAGCGTGAGCGCGACTTCGGCTATCGCATGATGCAACTCATACGCGCCGGGGATCAGAACACATTGGATCAGTTCTTGCTGCAGGTCTCGCGCGAGCGATGCCACGCAGTCGCGCTTCGCTCCATCGGCGAAGTGAAAGCGCACCGTTACGCCGCTCAAATGCCCACCGGGCGCGAGCAGCAAGCGGTGCCACAGCGCCTGATCATCGATCGTATCGGGTTGAATGCCGAGGAAGGTGACGATGGCACTACCGGGGCGCAGTCCTTCGCCCAGCAGCTCAACCGCGGCGCGATTGACAGCACGTACCTTGCCATGGGACCCCGCGAGAATCGCGGGAATACCCAATTGCCCGATTAGTGCTTCTTCGCCTGCATCTGCAGACCCTACCGACTGATCCATGGCACTACGCTGTTCTCAGGTACGGAGCCGAGTCGATGCAGCCCGAGTATAGCCAAGGGATCGAACCGAGATAGCCCGGATCACGTGACTGTAAAGATCTGCGACGGCTTCAAGCTCTCACAAGGCTCCCCTTCGGACACCTTCAAGTGGGTGCTTCCGCCCTGCTCCATGGTCGCATCAACGTGAAATTTCCACAGGGAGGGGACATAGAGGCGACACGCGCCCGATCGTCTTTGTAAGTACTTGTATCATCACGCCTGATCGACTGCGTCGGTCCAGTCCATCATTGGGGCTACCGAGATGCGCCGATCCAGCGAAACTGCCTGTTCCTCGCTGAAAACGTCTGTTTTTCCCGTGTTTTCCATCATCGGCGTTCGTGTGACATTTCCGCGAATCTGGCGTGATTCCCGGATTGTGGAGGTGCCATAGCGGCGACGAGAATAGCTTGTCGCCTCCGCGAACGCAGCCTCACCGACGCTGCGCAACGTCCATGATCATCCGCGCGGCCAGGTAGAGTCGCCGCGGTATGGCATCGACGAGCACGTACTCGTCGTCGTTGGTGTGATAGCCGTATCCCGGCAGGCCCAGCGCTTCGATCACCGGCTTTCCGGAACGCGCGGCGAAGGCTGCATCCGTTCCGCCGCCGATGATGGGAGCGACCGGCAGTTCGTGGCCGAGACTGTTGTAGATGCCGATCGCCCCGGCGATGAGTACCTGACTCGCCTCATCAGCCGCGAATGCAGGCCGACCCGGATCGGTCACCACGTCGATCTTCGTTCCTTCGACGGCCGGTTGCGATGCCGCACGCGCGATCTCGGCCACCAGTGCATTGAACGACTCGTTCGTCGGATAGCGCACGTCCGCTTCCAGCGTGGCGCTGTCCGGCACGATGTTGCGGACGGCGCCCGCACGCGCGATGGTCCAGTTGAAGCGCAGCTTGCCCGGACCCTGATCGAGATCCACCGTACGACGCACGAAATCCGCCGCGGCAACGAGCGCATTCGCGCCGAGTTCCGGCGCAACGCCAGCATGCGCCGATCTTCCCGTGACGGTGGCTATCACCGAACCGATGCCGGAAGTGCCGTAGGTCAGACCCTCCGGACTCGTGCCCGTGGGCTCGAAGGAGAAGATGGCATCGCTCTCGCCGGCCAGGCGCTCGATCAACGCGCTGGAACCCGACGAACCCTGTTCTTCATCTGTGTTGAACAGCACGGTGAGCGTGCCGAAGTCAGTGAAGTTGCGCTGCCGGAGCAGCGTGATGGAATGCAGGATCACCGCGATTCCGGACTTAGCATCGGCGATGCCCGGTCCGTAGGCGCGATTGCCATCGACACGAAACGGAGCACTGGCGAGACTGCCCCTCGCATATACGGTGTCCATGTGGGCCATCAGCAGCAGATGCCTGCCGCCCCTGCCCTGCAGGCGACCCACGATGTTCTCGCCCACACTGGCTCGTCCCGCCCGCGCACCCGTCGTCGGATAGCGGATGACGGAGAATCCGCGCAACTGCAGTTCCTGTTCCAGCAAGCTGCTCATTGCGGCCATGCCGGTCTCATCCTCGGTGCCGGTCTCGATGTTGACGAGACGCTCGAGAGTGGCGAGCGTGGCGGGTGCTTCCGCCGCCGCCGCGGCCAGCAAGGCGTCATCGCGTTCCGACGCGATCACCGCAGGTGGCGGCGCTGCGGCCGTCACTGCAGACGTTCCTGCGTTGTCGCCTGAGCAGGCGGTGATCAGCACCATCCCCAGAACGCTGAAGGTGATTCGCATGGACTGAAGATACGTTCCTTGCCGCAGCACAGCGCCTGGACGTCAGCGCTCAGACCGCGTCCGGCTGGACCTCGGGACGCGCGGCGGCGAACGCGGGCAGGGATTCGAGATGCCTGCTGATCGCGACGAGCGTCGGGAACGCGCTGAGATCGGTATCGAAGCGGCGCGCATTGAACACCTGCGGCACGAGGCAGATGTCGGCGATCGAGACCGCGTCGCCGAAACAGAAGCGCTGCGACGCCGAATGCGCGCGTGCCTGCTGTTCCAGACCTTTGAAGCCTTCCGTGATCCAGTGGCGATACCAGGCATTGACGCCATCGTCGTTCTGACCGAGCTGCTTGCGCAGGTAGTTCAGGATGCGCAGGTTGTTGATGGGGTGGATGTCGCAGGCGATCGCCTGGGCCATGGAGCGCACCTGGGCGCGGGCGACCGCAGCAGTCGGCAGGAATGCGGGCGATGGATACTTCTCTTCCAGGTATTCGATGATCGCCAGCGACTGCGACAGCACCACGCCGTCGTCCTCCAGCGCCGGGATCAGGCCCTGCGGATTCAGCGACAGATAGTCCGGCGCGCGATGCTCGTTCTTCGCGAACGCCTTCGGGATGGATTCGTAGGTCAGGCCCTTCAGGTTGAGCGCGATGCGGACGCGAAAGGCGGCGGAGCTGCGAAAGAACGTGTAGAGCTTCATGGCTGCGTCCATAGTAAGCAGACCTTACCGTATGTGGGTCGGCCGGCACAGATCCGTCGCGCCCAGACACGTCAGCGTCGCGCCGCATCCTCCACCGACACCACCACGGCCATCGCTGAATCCCCCGCCGCGCAGCCCTGGAACAGACCGAGCCCGCCGCCGAGCAGCGTCAGTTCCTCGATCAGTTCGATGATGGCACGCAGTCCCGTCGCGGCATGCGTAGTTGTTCATCTTCTCCAGCGGGAAGCTGTTTCACGCGCGAATACGATGTCGTTCACGGCGAACGGATTGTGCGACTTCACGGCCTTGATGTCCTTGATGTCCTTGATCGACACGCCCGCGTGCTCGAGCGCGCGTCTGGTCGCGAGCACCGGTGCTTCCGGCATGTGCGCCAGATCGCGGCGCGCCTGACCGAAGCCGAGCAGGCGGATGCGGATGCCGGGATTGCGGCTCGGCCCGGCAAGTACGGAAATCAGCCGATCGTCGTCACCAGCGTATCGAGTCCGTCGATGCCGCCTTCGACGCGATCGCCCGACCTGATCGCACCGACGCCGGCCGGCGTGCCGGTGAAGATCAGATCGCCGGGCGCCAGTTCGAACAGCGTCGACAGTTCGGCAATGATTTCCGGCACGCCCCAGATCAGGTCGGCGACGTCGGCCTGCTGTTTCACTTCGCCGTTCACCTTGAGCCAGATCCGACCCTTCTCGAAGCCCTTGCCTTCGGCTGGCTGAATGGCGGTGATCGGCGCGGAACGGTCGAACGCCTTGCCCGTATCCCAGGGCCGGCCCGCGTCGCGCGCGGCGAACTGCAGATCGCGGCGCGTGAGGTCATTGCCCACGGCGTAGCCGAACACGTGCGACAGCGCCGAACCCACCGCGATGTCCCTGCCGCCCTTGCCGATGGCGATGACCAGTTCGATCTCGTGGTGGAGATTCGCGGTGCGCGGCGGATAGGGAATCGTCGCGTCGTTCGGCACCAGCGCATTCGCCGGTTTGGTGAAAAAGAACGGCGGTTCGCGGTCCGGATCCTTGCCCATCTCGCGCGCGTGCGAGGCGTAGTTGCGGCCGACGCAGTAGACGCGATTGACCGGAAAACGTTCGCTGCGGCCCTTCACTTCGACCGACACGGCAGCGGGAGGCGGAAACACGTATGACATGCGATGGCTCTGGATGGAACGAAGTAGCGAAAGAAGAAACGCTCAGCCGCGCGATTCGCGCCACAGGCCGAGCTGTTCCTGCACGACGCGGTCTGAATAGCTGAACAGTACCGAAGTCTCAACGGTTTCGCTCTCCGGCTCGCGCCCCTCATGAGGAATATCCATGTGGAGGCATCGAAATGCCGTGCGTCCGGACTTGCCTTCGCGATCTCCAGGCGCGGCGCCGTATTGGCCACCCAGACTATCGCCCCAAAACGATATATCAAATACAATGCCTTAAGACGATAATTTGAAATTATCGTACATAGACGATATGGTACCGCCATGGACCTTCCCTTACACGCACCAGCGCAGCTGCGCGCGCATCTGAAAGCCCTGCGCAAGGCCAGCGGCTTGACCCAGACTGAGCTCGCCAGGCGCCTTGGCATCAAGCAGGCGCGAATGGCGGATATCGAGAAGCACCCCGAACTCATCTCCACGGCGCAGTTCATCCAGGTGCTCGCCGCCCTCGGCGTCGAAGTCCTGCTGCGCCAGAAGTCCACATCACCGGAACGCCCGGCGCCCAAGGGTGACTGGTGAGCGCGCTCGAGGTCTGGATGAATGGCCGTCACGTCGGCCTCTGGCGGCAGACCCGGGGCGAGCAGGATCAGTTCATCTACGCCGCGAGCTGGCTCGAAGATGCGCAATTCCGGCCATTGTCGCTGTCGCTGCCGGTGACGTCGACGCGCGAAATCCGCGCACCCGAAGTCCGCAACTACTTCGACAACCTGCTTCCGGACAGCCAGCGGATTCGCGAACGGCTTCGCATCAGGCACAACGCGCGCTCGACCCAGGCTTTCGATCTGCTCGAGACGATCGGCCGCGATTGCGTCGGCGCCGTACAGCTGACGCCGGAAGGCCAGACGCCCGTGGGCTGGGACCGGATCACGTCTGCGCCGCTCAAGCCGAGAGAAGTGGAAACACTATTGCGGTCCGTCCCGGGCACGGAAGTCCCCCTCCTCCCCGGCGTCGAGAAGGAAGAGGAGTTTCGCATTTCGATCGCTGGCGTACAGGAGAAGACCGCGCTGCTGAAGATCGGCAATACGTGGCACCTGCCCACTGGCGCGACACCCACAACCCATATTTTCAAACTGCCGCTCGGCGTCGTCGGCGGCGGCCTGCAGCTCGATCTCTCGGACTCCGTCGACAATGAGTGGCTGTGTTCCGCGCTCTTCGAAGCCCTGAACCTGCCCGTCGTCAGTACACAGATCGGTCGTTTCGGCGATCAGCGCGTGCTCATCGTCGAGCGTTTCGATCGCGCATGGCAGGAGATTCCGAAGACGCAGAATCCGAACGCAGCGAAGTTCAAGCCGCCGACCAAGGCATGGATCGCGCGACTGCCACAGGAAGATTTCTGCCAGGCCACCGGGCGTCCCCCGGACCTCAAGTATGAGAAGGATGGGGGGCCCGGCATGACCGAAATCCTCAGGATTCTCACGGCAGGAAGCCAGCCCGAGCAGGACAGCTACTTCTTTGCCCTCTCCCAGTTGCTCTTCTGGATGCTCGCCGCCACCGATGGACATGCCAAGAACTTCTCCGTCTTCCAGCGGCGCGACGGCAACCGTCTCACGCCCTTCTACGATGTGCTCTCCGCCTGGCCAGTGATTGGCAACAAGGCACGTCAGCTACCGCCGCAGAAGGTGCGTATGGCGATGACGATGCGCACAGGCGCACGTCCGCACTACAGGTGGGACGAAATCCAGCCGCGCCATTTCAAGGCGCTTGCCGACCAGCTGCCCGCTCGGTACGTATGGGAAGGCATGAAGGGAACGGCACAGGCGGTGCCGGATGCGATCGCCTCGGTGGAGAAGCGCTTGCCCGGGGATTTCAAGGAGTCCGTCTGGACGAGCATCACACAGGGTTTTGCGAGGAAAGCAAAGGAGTTCCTGGGCGAGGCGGAGAAGCTTGCTGGCTAGATCGCGCATGCCCGACAAAGCGAAGCCGGTGGAGGTTCCCATCTCACCGACTTCGATGTCGAAACAACGAACGTCTTGCACCGACCTAGCTGAGCTTGAACAACTGCTCCGCGTTGCCACTGGCGATCCGGGCGCGAGCATCGGAGTCCAGCGGAACCTCTTCCATGAACCTTCCGGCAAGCTCAGTCGTCTCGAACGGATAGTCGATCGAGAACATCACTCGTCCCGCACCGAGCGCACCGATCGAGCACAGCAGCGCATCGTTCGAACACTGACCGGACGTGGTGATGTAGAGATTGTTCCGGATGTAGTGAGACGGCAGATGCGTCAACGGGCGTTCCTGACGATACAGCTGATAGCGACTGTCCAATCTCCACAGCATGAACGGCAGCGTCTCTCCCATGTGCCCGAGGATCAACGACGCCTGCGGGTATCGATCGAATACGCCACCAAACACGATGCGCAGCGCATGACTCGCTGTCTCAATCGTCCATCCCCAGGTCGCGCGAGTCAGCTCCGGATAGTCCAGCAGCGTCGTGAAGGTCGCCACCGGATCGGCCGGATGCAGATAGACGGGGGCATTCAATGCCGATGCCCGCTCCCAGAACACGTCATAGCGTCGATCGTCGAGGAACACTCCGTGCGTCTGTCCATTGATCAGGGCGCCGCAGAATCGCAGGTCGCGCACGCAACGTTCCAGCTCATTCGCCGCAGCCGCCGGATCCTGCATCGGCAGATGGGCGAACGCGCGGAAACGGGCCGGATGACGCTCGACCTGCTTCGCCAGAAAATCGTTGGCTCGCTGCGAGGTTCGAATCGCAACGCCTGCGTCCTTCTCGATCTGCACGCCCGGACCAGCCATCGAGAGGATGCTGAGCGCGACGCCCGACTGATCCATGATGCCGAGTCGTTCGGAATCGTAGTCGTGGAGTCGACGAGTGATGGTCTCTTTGAGCGAACTCGGCAATGCCGCGACGCTCGGCTCCCAGTAGGAGACGAGTTCGGGGGCCATGCAGTGTTCTTCGAGGGCGATTTTCTTCAGCATTGGTAGTCCTTCAACGATAGCGTCAAACACGATCAGAAGCGCACACTGCCGGGCCCCTTGAGATTCAGCATTGCGCGCGCCTCTGCCGGCGTCGCGGGCTCCACGCCCATCTCTGCAAGGATTCGCCGGATTTTTGCCACTTGCTCAGCATTGCTGCGCGCGGGCTTGCCGCGCTCCAGGAACAAGCTGTCTTCCAGACCGACGCGTACGTTGCCACCGAGCAGCGCAGCCTGGGTGAGAAACGGCATTTGATGCCGTCCGGCGGCCAGCACAGACCACTGGTAGTTCTCCGCGCCGAACAGCCGGTCCGCCGTGCGCTTCATGAACATGAGATTGTCCAGATCCGTGCCGATGCCGCCGAGGATGCCGAAAATCATCTGCACGAAGAACGGCGGCCTGACCAGGCCGCGATCCAGAAAGTGCGCCAGGCTGTAGAGATGGCCGATGTCATAGCACTCGTGCTCGAACTTCGTCCCCGCTCCACCGAGCGTCTCCAGAATGTACGTAATGTCTCGAAACGTATTGCGGAAGATGAAATCGTCGCTGTTGACGACGTAGGGCTGCTCCCACGGATACTTCCATTCCTTGACGCGCTTCGCCGCCGGAAAGATCGCGAAGTTCATGCTTCCCATGTTCAACGAGCACATCTCCGGCTGAAACCTCGCCGCTGCCGCCAGACGATCCTGTACGGTCATGGTCGGGCTGCCGCCAGTCGTCAGGTTGATGACAGCATCCGTCTTCTGCCTGATCGCCGGCAGAAACTGCGCAAATACCTCCGGGTCTCCCGTCGGTTGTCCGGTCTCCGGCACCCGGGCATGCAGGTGAATGATCGCCGCACCGGCGGCCGCAGCGGCAACCGATTCCGCCGCTATCTGCTCCGGCGTGATCGGTAGCGCGTCCGACATGGTCGGGGTATGCATCGCGCCCGTGATTGCACAGGTGATGATGGCTTTGTTGCTCATGGATGTTTCTTCACTGACGCGCCGTTCGCGCGGCGACCAGGTGTTGCGTCAACTGTTCGCGCAGCGCACTCATCTGCGCCTCAGTCCACGATCGAAAGCCGGTACCGGACTTGAAACCCAGCCGGCCTGCGTCGACCTGCGCTTTCAGGAACTCGTGGGGTCCATCATGTCGGTCCAGCGCCGGGATGATGGTGCGATGAATGTCGAGCGTCAGATCCAGGCCGACGAGATCCGCGTTCTCGAGCGGCCCCAGCACGGCCAGGCGCATGCCAAAGCTGTTCTTCACGCAATCATCCACCGTCTGCGCATCGCAGATGCCGTCGGCAACCATGGCGATGGCTTCACGCCATAACGCATGCTGCAGACGATTGGCGACGAAGCCCGGCACGTCCTTGCGAACATGGGCCGGCACCTTGCCGATGCTTCGCAAGAGCGCCATGCAGCGGGCCACGGTGTCGTCGGAAGCCTTTGCCTGAACCACCTCGACGAGCGGAATCAGCGGCGCCGGGTTCCACCAATGCGTGCCGACGATGCGCTCGGCGGTTGCCAGGCCTGCAACGATCTGACCAATGGGAATGACCGATGTATTGGACGCAAGCATCGCGTGTGCCGGCGCATGCGTCACGAGTTCGGAGAAGACCTGGCGCTTGAGATGCAAGCGCTCCGGAACCGCCTCGGTCACGTAGTCGGCTTGTCGAACCGCACCGGCAAGATCATCGACGACCGATACATGCCGGGCGCCGCCAGCATCCGCACCGAGTGCCCGAAGGCCGTCGGCGATCCTCGACAAGACCGTTTCGCGCACGGCTGCAACCGGCTCATGCACGATCACGGAATGGCCGGCGGCGGCGAATGTTTGCGCGATCCCCGCGCCCATGAGCCCGCCGCCGATGACTGCAATCCGTTCGCCAGGCATGATCAGCCTGCTGTG
Organism: uncultured Steroidobacter sp.; assembly: GCA_937864115.1. GTDB lineage: Bacteria > Pseudomonadota > Gammaproteobacteria > Steroidobacterales > Steroidobacteraceae > Steroidobacter. The sequence continues at coordinate 29,966 of CALMII010000029.1, forward strand.
TAGCCACCGTCTGCATAGACGATATGGCCCGTGTGAAAATCCGACGCCCGCGAGCAGAGAAACAGCAATGGGCCTGCCAGATCCTCAGGCTCTCCCAGTCGTCCGATCGGGACGCGCGCAAGAAAGCCGGTTCGCACGCTCTGCGCTTTCTCGGTCTCTTCGAACATCCACGCGGTGAGCGGACTGCGAAACACGGTGGGCGCCAACGCATTCACGGTAATGCCGTGCTTGCCCCACTCGCATCCCAATGCCTTGGTCAGTCCATCGACTGCCGACTTCGAGGTGCAGTAGGCGGAGTAGCCCGCAGGATGCCCGAGCTTGCCGCGTGCCGATGAGGTGAACACCACCTTGCCGCCGCGACCCTGCTTGATCATCTGTCGACCCGCAGCCTGCGCCATCAACCACGCACCCTCGACATTGGCGAGCATGACGCGCTGAAAACGCTCGGGCGCCATCTCGACGATGGGCGCCACGTCATTCATGCCCGACGCAACCACCAGCACGTCGACGCCACCATGCTCAGCCACCGCCGCAGCGACGATCGCCTCGCAATCGGCCTCGCTGTTCGGCCGTCGCGCCACGCTGTGCGCGGCGATGCCCGCCGCACTCAATTCATCGGCCAGCACGTTGAGGTTCGCTGAATCACCAGCAGTGATCGTGAGACGCGCCCCGGCAGCGCCCAGCGTGCTGCAGGCGACTTTCCCGAAGGCGCCAGTCGCGCCGACGACGATCGCCGACTTGCCGCTGACATCGAAAAGCTTGTCGATCTCCAGACGAGGCAGCGTCATGTCGCCCCCTTCGGATACGGCATCACGACGATCATCGACGCGACGACATTTCCTTCGTTCCGGATCGCGCGCCCTTCGCCGGCAGGAATGAAGCAACTGTCGAGAGCGCGCAGCACGTGTGTCTCACCCGTACCAAGCTCGACGGTGATCTCGCCTTCGAGAACCACGTAGATCTTCCCGAGCGCGCCGACATCCATGTCCGCGCCTCCACCCGGGAGAAAATAGCTCAGGCCGGTCCACGCAAAGTCGGCGGCGCTTGCGTCGAATCCCTGCAGCCGCAACGAGCGCATATCGAAGTGCCTGGGCGCGTCGTAGCGCCTGGCATCGGCAAGCCGGGTAATCTGCATGGGACTACTCCGCCCGGCCGGTTTCGAGCCGGAACGATCCGGACGGATCGACGATGGCAACCAATCTCACGATGCAACCGTCGCCCTTCTTCCAGCGCCATGGAAAGGCCGCGAAGGTGACGCGCTTGCCAGTGACCTTGTCGATATCGCCGCCGACATTCTCGAAGCCGCAGATTCCCGCCGACAGGATGGCGCGATGGCACGGCTCCCATTCCGGAAAGTCCTCGATGACCTTGCGGCCAGTCTCCTGCTCATATTCCTTGTTGACCTGAGGCAACAGGCCGTTCGGCGCACCGGGGCCGTGCGGACCGATGGCAGTGCCGAGCGGATGATCCAGCGCCTGCGTATCCGAGCCGCACATCTTGACGCCGCGCTCGACGAACCATTCGCCGGCCTCCTTGTAGAAGCCCGGCGAGTAGCCGTAGTACAAGGAGTTGTCGCCGTAGTATTTGTGCCAGCCAGTGTTGACGATGACGATGTCGCCGCGACGAATCTGCGGCCGCGCGTTCTCCAGATCCTTCGCGGTGATGACTTCCCATTTCTTCTTGGGAATCGACACCACGACGCCCGTGCCGAAGAAATAAGGCAGCGGCACTTCATCCATGAACGGCGTGCCCTGCACGACGTGCGCGGGCGCGTCGATATGCGTGCCTGAATGCATCACCGTGGTGATGCGCTGAGTGAGTACGCCCGACTTCGACATGCCGTGCAGGCGCTCGATCTTCACGTCTTCGAAGTACGGCCAGCACGGCTGGCCGAGCCCCCAGGGATGGCTCAGATCGTAGAACTCCAGTCCCATGCTGTTCCTGAGATTGGACTCCCCGAACTTGCACAACGTCTCATCGCGCCAATCGCCCTGCTCCCACCCTGACATGATTCCACCTCTGTTCTTATAACCACGATACGGTACATCTGTCTCATATAGTGGGCTATAGACACGAATCAAAGTCAAGCGTCGGATTGCTGCTGGCGACGACGATCCAGCCCCACGGGCCGCTCGGATATACTCATCGGCGTTCAAGCTGCCGCGTTCTCACCTGGAGTCCAGAACACCCGTGCCCCGCGAAAAAAGCAGAACCCCGCACAGCAACCGCCAGGGAATCCAGGTCATCGCACGCGCCGCGGCAGTGCTCCGCGCCTTGGAGGATGAGCCGGAAGGATTGAGTCTCGGACAGCTGGCTCAACGCGTGAATCTCGCCCGCTCCACCGTACAACGCATCGTCGCAGCGCTTGCGGACGAGCACTTGTTGATCGCTGCCGCACCCTCTGCGGGAGTCAAGCTCGGACCGGCACTGGTACGTCTGGCTTCATCCGCGAACGTCGACATCGATCAACTCGTCCGGCCCGCGCTGTCCAGGCTCTCGAAGGCACTCAAGGAAACGGTGGATCTTTCGCAGTTGAAAGGTAGCGGCGCCATTTTCATCGATCAGATCCCGGGGGAGCATCGACTCCGGGCCGTGTCCGCCATAGGCGAAAGTTTTCCGCTTCATTGCACGGCGAACGGCAAGGCACTTCTGAGCCTGTTGCCGGATGAGAAGTGGACGAAGCTGATCGGCAGATCGCTACGAGCGCACACCGCACACACCATCACCGATATCGATACGCTCCACCAACAGATCCAGGAATGCCGACGCACTCACATCACGTACGATCGGGAGGAGCACACAGAAGGCATTGCGGCGGTGGGCACCGCGTTTCTCGATCCGATCGGGCGTCCGCTCGCGATCTCGATTCCCGTCCCGACGACTCGCTTCGGCAGGATCGAAACGAAACTCGTCACCGAACTGCGCCGGACACGCAAGGAAATCGAGGCCCTGCTGGGCCGTTGAGCGTCCACCGGCGAGGCACTTGCGCGGTTGTCACCTGCGCGGACGGGCGGTCAGGTTGCTCGCAACCAAAGCCTGCCGGATGGCCTCGGCGGCGGTGGACAGTTGCTGGTCGTTGCGCTTCATCAAGCCTACAGCCTTGCGGATCGCAGGCCGGATCAACTGCACGCTCTTCGCCCCCAACGCCGTCATCTGTTCCTTGCACAAACTGGGCACGGCGCTGACGCCGAGACCCGAGGCGACGAACTGCCCGGCCGTAACGAGCTGGTGGCACTCGAGTCCGACCCGTAGCTTCATGTTGCTGGCTGCGAGCGATCTCTCCAGCAACTGCCTGACGGTGGACGGTCTCTGCAAGGCGATGAAGTTGTTGCCCAGCAATTGCGTCCACGACACCGAACGCAAATCGGCCAGTGGCGATCGGGCAGGCACGATCGCCACGAACCGATCCATGAACAGCTGCTGGAAATCGAGCTGATTCGATCCTTCCGGCTCGAAGCCGAAGCCAAGTTCCACCCGCCCGGTGGCCACCATGCGCACGACGTCTTCGTGAATCACGTCATGCACCGTCACCTCGATATTCGGAAAGCGCCGGCGAAATTCTTCCAGGATCCGTGGCAGCACGTTGCCGGCAAAGGACGGCATGGCCGCGATGGTCACGTGCCCGCGCTGCAACGTGAAGTGTTGACGCGAGCGCTGGCGAACGTTGTCCCAATCGGCCAGCAGCTGAACTGCCTGGGGTAACAGCGCTGCACCCTCCGGCGTCAACCTGACCTGCCGTGTCGTGCGCGACAACAACCGTCCGCCCAGGGAATCCTCCAGACTCCTGATCGCCAGACTCAGCGCTGGCTGCGACATGTGCAGCCGTTCGCAAGCCCGCGCGAAACTCAGCGTTTGTGCGACGGCGACGAAGGCCGAGAGTTGACGGGGCGTCATGGATTCATTTGCCGGGTAAAACAATCAACAGATTTTTCAAACTTAACAAGCGAAACGCCGCCGGCCAAGCTTCGTCGTCGGAACAACGGAGACACGCGGTGGCAGGCTTCGACAAGCGGGTCGACAGTTACGAGGCGGCCCTGGCCGGCCTCACGGACAACATGACAGTGATTGCCGGTGGCTTCGGTCTGTGCGGCATTCCGGAGAATCTCATCGCCCAGATCCGCCGCCTCGGAGTGAAGGGACTGACGGTCGTCTCCAACAACTGCGGCGTCGATGACTTCGGCCTGGGCGTCCTGCTCAAGGATCGCCAGATTCGAAAGATGATTGCCTCCTACGTGGGAGAGAACGCCGAGTTCGAGCGACAGCTGCTGTCTGGAGAACTGGAAGTCGAACTGACTCCGCAGGGCACACTCGCCGAGAAGATCCGCGCTGGCGGTGCAGGCATCCCCGCCTTCTTCACCGCCACCGGCTACGGCACGCCAGTCGGCGAGAACAAGGAAGTGCGCGAGTTCAACGGCCGCAGATACATTCTGGAACAGTCGATCACTGCCGACTTCGCGATCGTGAAGGGATGGAAGGCAGACTGGTACGGCAACGTCGTCTACCGCCACACCGCACAGAACTTCAATCCTGCGGCAGCGACCGCCGGCCGCATCACCGTCGTCGAAGTCGAAGAGATCGTCCCGCCGGGTCAGCTCGAGCCCAGCCAGATCCACACGCCGGGCATCTATGTCGACCGGCTGATCCAGGGCCGTTTCGAAAAGCGTATCGAGAAGCGCACCACGCGTGCTGCCTGAGGTTCCCCTATGGCACTGACCAGAGAACAGATGGCGGAACGCGTCGCTCGTGAACTGCGCGATGGTTTCTACGTGAATCTCGGCATCGGCATTCCGACGCTGGTCGCAAACTACGTCCCGAAGGGGATGGAGGTGATGCTGCAGTCGGAGAATGGGCTGCTCGGCATGGGCCCCTTCCCCGCTGACAGCGAAGTCGATGCCGACATGATCAACGCCGGCAAGCAGACGGTGACCGCGCGCGTCGGTGCGTCGGTCTTCTCCAGCGTCGAATCGTTCGCGATGATTCGCGGCGGTCACGTCGACCTGACCGTGCTCGGCGCCTTCGAAGTGGACGTCCAGGGAAACATCGCCTCATGGATGGTGCCCGGCAAGCTGGTCAAGGGCATGGGCGGCGCCATGGACCTGGTCGCCGGCGCCGAAAACATCATCGTGACGATGATGCACGCCTCGAAGGATGGCGAGTCGAAGCTGCTCGATCGTTGCAGCCTGCCGCTCACGGGCTGCGCCTGCATCAAGCGCGTGCTCACCGACCTCGCCTACGTCGAGATTGCCGACGGCGCCTTCCATCTCAGGGAGCGCGCACCCGGGGTGAGCGTCGACGAGATCCGCGCGAAGACCGCCGGTCGCCTGGTCGTTCCGGCCCTGGTACCGGAAATGAAGTTCTGAAGTTCCGGCGAGGCCGTAGCCTGCAGCCATCCCATTCGATTCTGCCGCGCCAGTCCACCTCGAAGCCGCCAACCCGCCAGCCGGGCAGAAGAGCGGCCCGGGACAGGCCGGACCCGCTCCATGCGTCGACACCGTGGTAAGGTGTCAAATTGGCAGCATAGAGCTAATTCGACAGCTAATATCTCCAACCGGGATCACTGACTCCAACCGCCTCGTTCATTGGCGCGGTCAGCATTTTTTTGATGAATCACCAGCAAGCAACAGCAAACAGCATATGAAGGAACCACGTCATTCGGAGCGAGGTCTGTTAATCACGGAGATCGTCCTGGAGTACTTCCGAACCAATGGTCGATTGATTGCGTGGGGCGATGCGATAACCAAGGACATCGGGCTCACCAGCGCGCGATGGCAGGTGATGGCCGCCATCGCCGCAATGCCCCACGACGTCACGGTCTCGATCATTGCCCGCCTGATGGGCCTGCAGCGCCAGAGCGTGCAACGGGTGGTCGATCTGCTGGCGGCCGATAAATATGTGGAACTCGAGGAGAATCCGCACCACAAGAAGGCGAAGGTGGTCAAGCTCACGCCGGCGGGCGCACAGCTATACAAGGAAGTGATGCGCCGCGAGATCAAGTGGGCCAACTCGATTGCGATCTCGCTGAAAGAACACGACCTGGAGGCGATACTGAAATTCATGCGCCACCTTCGCGCGAAGATTGGCGACGCAGGCCCCACGATCCCGCCCGCCGCACGGCCCGCCCCCGAACGAGGAAAGCCCGGCTGCGCTGAACCCAACGAAAACCGCCGATCGACGGGTCGGTCATCGGCGGTCAGAGATCCAGCACCAGCCGCTTGCAGCCCGCTTTGGCGCGCGAGACGCACGGGGTGAACTGATCGTTGGCCCGGTGCTCGTCGTCAGTGAGGAACACGTCCCGGTGTTCGATGTCGCCCTCCAGCACGCGAACCAGGCAGGTGCCGCAGACTCCCTGCTCGCACGAGGTGGGCACCTCGAAGCCGTTCCTGGCCAGCACCGTCGTGACAGCCTCGTCCTTCTGCACCCGCAGCGTGGTGCCGGTGGAAGCGATGGTGACGTCGAACGATCCATCTGCGCTGGTATCCACCGCCGCGGCGGCGAAGTACTCGCGGTGGATGTGGTCCTCGGCCCAGGCGAGCTTGCGGGCGCAGTTGATCACCCAGTCCATGAAGCCGTTGGGCCCGCAGACGAACAGGTGTTTGCCGGCGGCAGGCGCGCCCAGCGCCCGGTCGATGTCGAGCTTCTGCGACGCCTCGCCATCGTCGAAGTGGAAGGCGGCGCGATCGGCAAAGGCCGAGGCTTCGATGCGGGACTTGAAGGCGGTGCGCGACGGCGAACGGCTGCAGTAGTGCAGCTCGAAGCTGGCGCCCGTCTGGCTCAGGCGCTCGGCCATGCACAGCACCGGGGTGATGCCGATTCCACCGCCCAGCAGTATGGCGTGCTCGCTGGGCACCAGTTCGAAATGGTTGCGGGGCTCGCTGATCTGGATCGTATCGCCTTCGTGCACGAGGGTATGCACGGCCTGTGAGCCGCCGCGGGAGGCTGGATCTTTGAGCACGGCCACGAGGTAGCTGTGGCGCTCGGTGGGCGGGTTGCACAGCGAGTACTGGCGCACCAGGCCATTGGGCAGGTGCAGATCGATGTGGGAGCCGGCAGAGAATGGCGGAAGAGCGCGGCCTTGCGGGTCGACCAGTTCGAGGCTGCAGATGTCGTCTGCCTCGTGCCGTTTGCGGCGGACGCAGACCTGGAGCAGCGGAATTGCCGATGCGGATGAAGAGACAGCCATCGCGGATGATGAGATCGATGAGATTGTTGAAGTCGTTCGGAGAGATCCTGGCCGCGCGTTCGCCGCCAGGATCAGGCCCACCTCGGAGCGAGCGACATGTCACTCGATCTTTCGTTCTTCATTCCCGCCCTTGGGAAGCAGACCGGCCGGTCGCTGCCAGTTGCGAAGCGGACGCCCTTCCTGCAGGGCGGTGAGCTCTTCGACCCACAGCTTCCGCAAGGCGACGATGGCGACGTCGGATGCACCCAGGAACTCCACGCCCTTGCGGCGATCCGGAATCACGCCCTGGCCCACCTGGCACACCTCGTCCTGCGCCAGCGGCACGTGGTGGCACAGCTTCGGGATGTCGTCGTACGGGACCTTGCCCTCCATCACTTTGCGGGCGACCTCGTGCCCTTCTTCGTCGGAGTCGCTGAAGTCATGCCACCGCTTCACGTACTCGGGACTCGGCTCACCATCGAGAAAGACGGCAATGGTGTGAACCTGCAGGTGACTGTAGTCATCCACGGGGACGCGCCAGCCCGCGAACAATTGCCAGGCCGTGTCTTCTGCCTTGTAGTTCTTCTCGCCTGCCCGCTTGATGTTGTTGGGCTCCACCATGAACGCTCCCGCATTGGGCATGCCGAACAAGGTCTCGCGACGCCGGCCGTCCGGCGTGGTGGCCACATTGCGCAGTCCCCAGTCGGTGCGCTCGACGGACAACTTCGGCAGCATCTCCAGATTCAAGGCCTCGAACGCCGAGGAGCGATGCGTGAACCAGACGTGGCCTTCGTCCTGGAAGTTCTCGACGTTGTTGAAGTAGTTGCAGCCTCGCGTGTCGATGGCCGCGACGTTGAACTTGGCCTTTTCCCATTCCGGGAATCGCGGGAACTCCGGCGGCTCGCCCTCTCCCAGATAGATGAAGATGAGTCCGAGATATTCCTGGGTGGGATAGCCGCCGATGCGAACGTTCTTGCAGAAACCGCGGCCCTCCAACGGCTGCTGAACGCACTGTCCGGTGCCGTCATACATCCACCCGTGATACGGGCAGCGGATGTTGTCGCCCTCGACCCACCCCGCGCTCAGCATCACGCCGCGATGGGCGCACCGGTTGTCGACGCAATGGACCTTGCCCTCCTGGCTTCGATACAGCGCCAGCTTCTGGCTCATGATCACCAGCGGCACGGAGCGCCCGGGTTCGAGCTTGCGTGCGACATACACTGGCTGCCAGAACTTGCGCAGGTACTGCCCCGCCAGGGTACCGGGGCCGGTTCTGATGTAGTCGACGGGCGTGCCATCGGGAAGACCCGTCACGATTTCATTGTTCAACACCATCTCTGTTCCCCCTCGTTCGATTGAGTTGTTTCACTGCTGGGCGGCCACTTCATCGGCCAATCGCTGCGCCCGCGCGGCATCTCGCCCCGCAACTCCCACGGCGCCCAGACATTGCCCGTTCGAAAAAATCGGGCAGCCGCCAGCCATCGGGATCATGTGTTTGCCGATGCTCCGCAGGACTTCTGCAGGAATGGGCGGTGCACTTCCCGTCAGTGCCTCGGTCCTGATTTGCAGCGCGGCCGCGGTGAGCGCCACGCCTTCCGCCAGTCGCACGGCGGCCGGCGGCGCGCCATCCATTCGATCGATCGTGATGACATGGCCATATCGATCGGCCACCACGACGGCCACGGGCTCGCCGCGTTCGCTCACGAGTTCGATGACACGGTTGGCCAGCTGCACCGCGCCATCGAGCACGGGCTGGCGGGTTGCCGGCGGCACCTCGCGCAGGGCATCTCCCTTCAGGGAGGCATCGGGGGGTGCGCCGTACGCTTCCTGCCAACGGACTTTGTCGTCGCCATGCTCGGGACGGTAACCACCGCCCACGGCGTAGCTGATGATCAAGTCCTCGAGGTTGGCGGGTTGGCCGTCGATCAGAAACTCCTCGGGGTTCACGCCGGGAAGCTTCACGAAAGGACCGATGCCGACACCCGATGCGACGGCGCCAATGGCCACCTGGCCACGCAGCAGCGGGACTGCGCCGGCGCCAGGAAACGGCTGGACGCGCATCAACTGCTGATACGCGGCGAAAATCTGCGGCGGGAACTTCATCATGCGGCCGGCAAAGGTCGAACCCGGCTCGCCGAGCACCGCGCAAGCCAGGGTCTTGCCCCGCACGATGTCCAGCGCAGCTCCGCCGGTGCCATCCATGCGGCGAGCCACGACGGGCTCGCCCGACAGATCGGCCACGACGAAAGTACCCGCCTGCCGCAACGCCTCTGTCTTGGCGACGGCTCTCATCACCACACTGCGCGCCTCGCCCAATGTGATCAGGTCGTCTCGGATCATATCCCCTCCAATTCGATTGCAATCATTTTTGATTGCATATCGATTTGGAGTCAAGCAAAACACGCAAGCCAAGGCTGAATACTTGCGTTGCTCAGATTTTCTCAAGAATCACAATTGATCTCGATCGGATTTTTGCGAGAATGGCAATTCTCGCGGGCGACACGGGCAGAGGGTTTCGAATGAAAGCCGGCAAACGCATGGCAACGCAGACTTCGGCGGCAGCCGAAGGCCCAACGCGCGGCACGGGGCTTCGCGAACGGCGCAAGAATGAAAAGCTGGATGCCATCAAACGAGCGGCGCGACAGCTGTTTGCAACACATGGTTTTCACATGACCCCCATGCGAGAGATCGCGCGGGTGGCCGATGTCGGCTTTGGCACGGTGGCAGCCTACGCATCCGACAAGGCCGGCCTGGCCGCCATGTTGTTCGTCGACGATCTCACTCATCTGCCACCGCTGTTCGTGGCACCCATCAAGCCTGACCGGCCGGTGCTGGACCAGTTGATGGACGATTTCTCCGTCAGCTTCCAGTTCTGGGCGAGCAAACCCGAACTCAGCCAGATCGTTCTGCCGATGCTCAACACCTCGGGCAATCCCCATGTCCAGACCATCATGGAACGCCGCGCGCACCTGCGGCAGTGCCTGATCCAATGGCTGGATCGCGCCAAGGAGTTGCGGCGCATGAAGAGCGACTTCGATTCCGAACAGGCCGCTGAGTTGTTCTTCTCTCTCTATATCCATTCGCTGCACGAGTGGCTCAGTGCCGACCTGGCCGATCACACGCTGGGACTCGACCGGCTGCGTTATCTGCTGGAGATACCCGTGCGGCAGCTCGAACTGTAGGACCGTCATCTCCCCCGCTCCACGCTCGTACATTCACAGACGGGCCGCGGCGCGTACCTTTCCATGACATCGCAGAAGTACGCGGCAGCCGGTGTCAGCGGCAGGTCCGGGCGACGGACCATGACGATGGGTGGCGCGGGCAGGTGTTCCTGCAGCCGGAAGCTTGTCAGCCCGTCACGGGTCAAAGGGAACTCGGCCCACTGCAGCGGCAACAGTGCCAGCAGGTCGCTCGAAGTCAGCGCCACGATCATCGACAGCGCCGACTGCGCCTGCAGAACCACCGAGGGCGACTTCAAGCCATGCGACTTGAACACCGCCTGCAGATCTTCTTCGGCCTTGTAGTCGACGGCGGTGGTGGCCCAGTCGGCGTCCTGCAGATCCTCGAGCGACCGTGTCGCCGCCAGCGGATGCCCTTTGCGTGCGATCACTGTGCGGGTGTTCTCGAAGAGCACGGTGGTGAGCAGTCCCGGAACCGCGGATGCGTGCGGAGCGGCGCCCAGATAGAAGTCCAGGGTGCCGTCGCGCAGCCGGGCCTCCAGCTCCGGGAACAGTCCTTCCACCAGCTGGAGCTTCACGCGAGGGTAACGCCGGCGGAACTGCGGCAGCGCCTGCGGCAGCATGCTGACGTGCGGCACGATCGACAGCCCCGCGGTGAGGTGTCCCTCATCGGCACCTTGCGCCTGAGCAAGCTCGTCGCCCGCGCGCCGCAGTTCGTTGACGATCGAACTGGCGCGCTGATGGAACAGCCGTCCCAAGGCAGTCAGGCTCATCCCGCGCGATTCGCGATCGAACAACACCACGCCCAGTTCACGCTCCAGCGCACGCACGCTCTTGGACAACGCCGCTTGCGGCGTATCCAGTTCGCGCGCGGCCGCGCGCAGGCTGCCATGGTCGACGATGGCCACCATGTTCTGCAGTTGGTTCAGCTTCATGACGGGTTTCCAAACGGATAACGCTCGGCAAATCTTCGCCACTTACGAGGCATGCGAGCCGTGCCTACATTCCCCGATGGGACATCCGAACGAAACCCAACGCGGAGAGACGACATGACAGGCAACAGAGGCGTGGTTTACGTCGCGCGAGGCAAGGTGGAAGTACGCAACATTCCCACACCGCAACTGGTCGACCCGCGCGGCCGCAAGGCCGATCACGGCGTGATCCTGAAGGTGATCACCACGAACATCTGCGGCTCCGACCAGCACATGGTCCGCGGCCGCACGACGGCGCCTGCAGGCCTGGTACTGGGGCATGAGATCACCGGCGAAGTCATCGAAGCCGGACGCGACGTGCAATCGCTCGCGGTGGGTGACTGGGTGTCGGTGCCCTTCAACGTGGCGTGCGGCCGCTGCCGTTCCTGCAAGGAACAGCACACCGGGGTGTGCCTCACCGTGAACCCGTCGCGCGCCGGCGGTGCGTACGGCTACGTGGACATGGGCGGATGGGTCGGCGGGCAAGCCGAGTACGTGATGATTCCGTATGCCGATTTCAATCTGCTGAAGTTCCCCGACCGCGACCGCGCCAGAGCCAGGATCCGCGATCTGACGTGTCTGTCGGACATTCTGCCGACGGGTTATCACGGCGCCGTGACCGCGGGCGTCGGACCTGGCAGCACCGTCTACATTGCAGGCGCTGGTCCGGTGGGCCTTGCAGCGGCGGCATCCGCGAGATTGCTCGGCGCCGCGGTGGTGATCGTGGGCGATGTGAATCCGAAGCGGCTCGTGCATGCGAAGTCGGTGGGCTTCGAAGTGGTCGATCTGTCGAAAGACGCCACGCTCGGCGAACAGATTGCGCAAATCCTCCGTGAGCCTGAAGTCGACTGCGCGGTCGATGCAGTGGGCTTCGAGGCGCGCGGGCACGGTCATCACGGCGCGCAACACGAAGCACCGGCCACCGTGCTGAACTCGCTGATGGATGTCACGCGCGCGGCCGGCAGGATCGGCATTCCGGGTCTGTACGTCACCGACGATCCGGGAGCCGTGGATCAGGCTGCGAAGAAAGGCGCGCTGAGCATCCGCTTCGGCCTCGGCTGGGCCAAGTCGCACAGCTTCTTCACCGGCCAGACGCCGGTGATGAAGTACAACCGCGCGCTCATGCAAGCCATCCTGTGGGATCGTATCGATGTGGCAGGCGTGGTCGGCGTGGAAGTCATTTCGCTCGATGACGCGCCCAAGGGCTACGGAGAATTCGATGCGGGTGCACCGAAGAAATTCGTCATCGACCCGCATTCGACGCTTCGGCCGGCTGCCTGATTCGATCGAGAGAAGGCGCCACTGTTGCCGCGGCGAAGTGAGAACGCGGCAACAGGAAGTGCGCCAGCGCAGGCAGCAGCACCAGCGCACCGACCATGTTCCAGATGAACATGAAGGCCAGCAGGATGCCCATGTCGGCCTGGAACTTGATGGGCGACAGCGCCCAGGTGGCCACGCCCACCGCCAGCGTAACGCCGGTCAGCAGCACCACCTTGCCCGTGAAGCGCAGCGCCTGCCGGTAGGCCTGCGACAACGTGTCGCCCGCGCGCATGCGGTTCAGCAGGATGCTCATGACATACAGCGCGTAGTCCACGCCGATGCCCACCCCCAGCGCGATCACTGGCAGCGTCGCCACTTTGACGCCGATGCCCAGACCGACCATCAGCGCCTCGCACAGGATGGAGGTCACGACCAACGGCACCACCGCGCACACCACGGCCCGCCAGCTGCGGAAGGTCAACAGGCACAGCAGAGTCACCGCGCCGTAGACGTAGAACAGCATTTCGCGATTGGCCTGCCTGACCACGATGTTGGTCGCCGCCTCGATGCCGGCGTTGCCCGCGGCCAGCAGGAACTGCACGTCGGCGGTGTCATTGGCTTTCGCGAACTGTTCCACCTTGTCGACCACGCGAGTCAGCGTGTCGGCCTTGTGGTCGGTCAGGAAGGCGTAGACGGTGAGGAGATTGCAGTACTCGTTGTACAGCCCGCGCGGCGCGCCGGCGGTGATCATGTTGGCCACGCTCTGGCTGTTCACCACGTCGTACCACTTCGGATTGCCTTCGTTCAGTCCGATGCTGGCGCCACGGTTCAACCGCGCCAGCGAGTGGGTACTGTCCACCCCGGGCAGCTGGTTCAGTTCCCATTCGAGCTGGTCCACGCTGAGCAGCGTGCCGACGTTGGAGCAGGCCTGGTCGGGCGTTTTGACCATCACCGCCAGGACGTCGGAACTGGCGCCGTAGTGGGCGGTCATGTACGCCGCATCGCGGTTGTAGCGACTGTCGGCTCGCAGCTCCGGGGCGCCGGGATCCAGGTCACCGATCTTCAGATTCAGGCTGGCGATGAAACCGAGTGTCGCCAGCAGCGCGCTGGCGGCGATGGTCCACGTGGCCCAGCGACGCTGGGTGAACAGATCGAGAAAGCGCCACAGTCCGGGCTGTTCGAGGCCCGCCTCTTCGGCCTGCTCCTCGCGCAGGCTTCGCTTGGCGGCCTTCCTGCTGACGCCGATGTAGCTCAGCAGCACCGGCAGCAGAATCAGGTTGGTGAAGATCAGCACGGCGACGCCCAGGCTGGCGACCAGCGCCAGGTCCTGGATGACCTCGATGTTGATGATCCTCAGCACTGCAAAGCCCACCGCGTCGCAGAGCAATGCCATCAGCCCTGCCAGGAACAGGCGGCGGAAGGTGAAGCGCGCGGCCACTACCTTGTGCATGCCGCGGCCCACGTCCTGCATGATGCCGTTCATCTTCTGCGCACCATGGCTCATGCCGATGGCGAACACGAGAAAGGGCACCAGCACCGAGTACGGGTCGAGCTCGTACCCGAGCAACGGCAGCAACCCGAGCTGCCACACCACCGCAATCAGCGAACAGGCGACCACCAGCACGGTCGAGCGCACGCAGCGGGTGTACGCGTACAACATCGCAGTGGTGATCGCGAGCGCAGCGCCGAAGAACAGCAGGATCTGGCGCAGCCCGTCGATCAGGTCGCCAACGACCTTGGCGAAGCCGGTGATGTGGATGTCGACGGCGCCCGTCTCGTGGTACCTGTCGCGGATCTCTTCCAGTTGCTTCGACAACGTGGCGTAGTCCAGCGGCTGGCCGTCGGGCGTATGCGCCAGCAGCGGTACGAAGAGGATGCTGGAGTGCATGTCGCTCGCGACGAGCTGGCCGATCTGCCCCGAGCGCTCGACGTTCCGGCGCAGCTGCTGCATCGATTCCGGCGAACCGGTGTAGTGCTCCGGAATCACCGGGCCGCCTTCCAGGCCCTCCTCCGTCACGCCCACCCAGCGCGTGGACGGTGTCCACAGACTTTTCATGAAGGCGCGATCCACGCCGGGCAGCAGGAACACCTCGTCGTTGATCTGCTGCAGGATCTGCATGTACTGCGCGTCGTAGATGCTCTGCCCCCTGGCCACCACCGCGATGCGCAATGCGTTGCCCAGGCCGCTCAATTCGTCGCGGTACTTCAGATAGTTGACGATGTACGGATGATCGCCCGGGATCATCTTTTCGAAGCTGGCGTTCAGTTGCAGCCGCGTGGCCTGGGAGCCCAGCAATGCCGTGACCAGCAAGCACAGCACGAGCACGATCAGCCGATGATTGAACAGCGCGCGCTCGACCACCGAGCCGGAGCTGCGGTCGAAACTGGCCAGGTCGCCGGACGGCGGGGAGAGGGTTGTGGGAGCGTGCATTGAAAGGGCTCAGGAACCTGAATTCGACAAGCGCATGGCGCCTGCAAAGCTGGCGACCAGCAGGTCACCCTCGGGCGCGACCGCCAGAGCTGTCAGCGGCGGACCGGTTGGCCGCAGCATCGGACGCCACTCGCTGCCATCATCGCTGGTCATCAAGGCACCGGCCTGGTTGATGATGATGAAGCTGCTGCGGGTCGCCGAAGCGGCACCGATGGTGACCGGCATGGGGACTCGCGCCGCAGTCCATGAGTCGCCGCCGTCGGTGGACCGGGATACATGGCCGCGAAGGCCGCCGATCAGCACGACGTCGTCGCGGCCCGTGACGGCGAACCAGCTGCCGTTGTAGGGCGTGGTGAGGCGATGGAAGCTGCGCGCGTCGTCTGTCGAGCGCAGGACCAGGCCCTGCTCGCCAACCAGAAAGACCGCCGATGGTCCTGCATACAGCGCGTTGAGGTGCAACCCTCTGGGATTGTCGACCCGCCCGGCCCATGAGGACCAGGTCGCTCCTCCATCCTCGGTGCCGAAGATCAGTCCATACGCGCCGATCACGAAGCCGCGCCGTTCGTTCCAGAAATGCACGCCCAGAAGCGGCTTGTCGGGACCATCGCTCACCAGTTGCCGGGCGAGCGCGATGCGCCTCGCGTCGTCCGACGCCCGAGCCGCGTTCAGCTCGATCTGTGCAGCGGCCCGCCCATCGAGTTGCAGCTTCCAGCGCTTGCCGCCGTCGGTGGAGTGAAGTACGGCGCCGCCGTGACCGACCGCCCAGCCCTGCTGCGGACTGGGAAAGCTCAAGGCAGTCAACGTGACGGACACGGGCACCTGGGCCTGGTGCCATTGCCTGGCGCCGTCATCCGACCACAGCACGATGCCGCGTTCGCCCGCAGCCACCATGCGCTGGCCGGCCACGGCTACGGCCAGCATCACGCCGTGCGCCGCTCGCGGAGCCTGCAGCGCCGCACGTTGCAGAGGATCGTGTCGCGAGTCCGCCGGCACGCCCTGCGCAGTGGCGATCGCCACGCCCCCGATCATCGCGCAGCCGCACAGCAGCGCGGCCGCCAACGTCTTCGTCATCACTTGCCTTCCACAAAAGCTGCCGCCGACCAGGCGACCTGACGGTCTCCGGTTGCGCCGTCAACGGCGCTGCCAGAGCGTTGCTAGTTCTGCGCCTGTTCCTCGGCGATCAGCTTGTCGAGTACGCGACGCGCCCGCACGGCGGGTGCATCGCCCGACAACAACACGGGCTTCAAGGACCAGAACTCGGCATCCCCCATCGCGCGCTGCTGCGCTTCCAGCATCGGCAGATCTTCGTGAGTGAACGGCACGTTGATTCCGTCGACGATCTTCTGGGCCATCTCGTCGCCTTGCGGGCCCATTGCCTTGGGGAAGGAGATGCCGAACCAGTAGTGGGTCGTCGTCGCCGTCTCGGGCGTGAACAGGTGCGGCAGCGGATTCTCGCGCCCTTCGCTGCGCGGCCGGCCGGCGAGTGTCGCGCCCGCCATCAACAGCATGTTGGCAGGCGCGTCCCAGCGCACGTCGAACCAGCGATCCACCGGCGTGCCCTGCGGATAACCGAGCGCGTCATAAAGAAAGGGAGTCATGATCTCGCTGACCGTCTGCCGCATCGAGTACACGGTGTTGCCCTTCTGCTCGATGTTGGTCAAAGCGTGCCTGACCGCTTCGGTGCCCAGCGTGCTCGGGTGGAGAAACTCCACGTGCGACAGATCCATGATGTTGTCGGTCTCGAGCACATAGTTGGCCCTGGCATGCAGGTAGCGCTTGCCGACGTACCAGTGCTCGGGATCGATCAGGGAAAAGTCCGGAATCAGCGCCGCATCGGCTTTCTCGGCCTTGCCCATCCAGATCCACAGGATGCCGTAGCGTTCGACCAGCGGATAGGTACGCACCTTGGCCGCGGGCGGGATACGACCTTCGCCATGCGGGTTGTGCACGCACGCGCCCTGGCCGTCGAAGCGCAGGCCGTGATAGGCGCACTGCACTGCCTTGCCGCCGTCGCAGAGCTTGCCCATGGACAACGGGGCGAATCGATGCGGGCAGCGGTCCTGCAGCGCGTGAGGCACGCCGGCCTCATCACGAAACATCACCACCGCCTGGTCGAGGAAGGTACGAGGCAGCAAAGCGCCGGGCTGGACGTCTTCGGACCAGCCGGCGACATACCAGGTGTTGAGAAGATAAGGCATGGAACGAGTCCCACGTTGGGGTTGAGGATGTCCTGCTGCGCCCTCTGTCGCAGCAGGCGTCTTCATGGATGGCGAACCGCTCATCGCACCGCCTCGGCAGCCAGGGTGTCAGGCTGGAAATTGCTGTCGCTGAACTTCGGCACGAACACCGTTTGCGCGGCTTTACCGTTCATCAGTCCGTTGACGAACCAGGAACCTGACACCAGGTCGTGCATGTCGAAGGTCACAGGCGCGGTGGCCGGTACATCGGGCATCACCAGCGGGTATTGCGTCAGGGTGCGCCAGAGATTGCCGCGCGCATCCCAGCGATCGGCGAGCACGGCAACCCAGGTGTCCTCGTCGAGGTAGTAGCGGCTGCGCGGCATCTGGTGGCGCTGGCCGGGGCGCAACGTGGCTTCCACCACCCATACCCGGTGCAGTTCCCAGCGCACGTGATCAGGGTTGATGAAGTTCTTGCCGATCACGTCGGCATCGCGCTTGGGCACGTTGAGCCGGTTGGTGTTGTACGGGATCAGCTTCTCTTCCTTGCCCACGAGCTTCCAGTCGAAGCGGTCGAGTCGCCCGGAAAACACCAGCTGCTCATCGAAGGTCATGACCCCGGCGGTCTGCGGTGTCGGTGTGTCGCAGCAGGCATTCGGCAGCTTGCGCACGCGGCGCTGTCCCGTCAGATAGACCCAGGCTTCGTCCCGGCTGGAATCGGTGTTGATCTTGTTCATGAAGGCTTCGCCGGCGCGTATCGGCGGACCGGTATTGACGATCTTGGCTTCGAAGTGCACCCCGCCCTGCTTCTCGAAGGCCGCCCGGTCGCCGCCTTCCTGGTAGTAGGGCCGGTTGACGTCGGCCTTGGCATCCACCGTCAGCACCGGCTTGCCGTCGGCGGTGACGAGATAGCCGGTAACGTCCCAGCGATAGGCGGTGCCGTTCCAGTTGAGCACCGCGTTCCACATCGCCTCGGCACCGCTCTTCGGGATCGGGAACGGAATGCCCCCATACGCGCCCGTCAGCACGTCGTTGTTCAAGGCGGCACGGGTCGCGTTGAGCCTGGTGTTCTCGTAGACGAAGGCCGGCGCGGCAGCAGTGCGACGCGTCTGATAGACGTTGATCTTGAAGTCGGGGTACCTCTTGAACATCGCCCTCAGGCCGTCGGTCAACTGCTGGTCGTGCTCGCCGGCATTGGCTGCGGTCACCGTGTACAGCGGCTTGTCGGCCGCGAACGGGTCGGGCCGGCGTCCGACGATCCGGGCGGCGGCGGTGCTGGTGAAGCCGCCGGTCCAGGCGGGGATGGTGCCGGCCTGGTTGCCGGCTGCTTCGGCGCCGAGCGCAGTGAGTTCCTTGCCGAGCTTGGCGGCCTCTTCGCTGGTTACCGCGGCTTGAACGATGAACGGCATCACCGTCATGGCCAGCAGAACGAATTGCTTCTTCATGTGGGGTTCCCTAGTGGTTTTGGTTTGAGCGATCAGAAGGTCACCGCCAGCGACAGCGAGACGAAATCCCGATCGGCGAGCGATTGCTTGTAGGAGAAGGCCTGTCCGCTGCTATCCAGCATGGTTCCCGGCTCGCCGTAGAAATAGGTGTAGCCGAGACCCATGCGCCACTTGTCGAGGTAGCTGAAGTTGAAAGACACATTGATGTCCCCGGAATCGTCGGCGCCGAAGTACGGAATGGCCGAGGAACGCCCATAGGTGTAGCTGCCGGATATCGGGATCGACAGATCGACACCGGACATGACCTGGCGAAACTTCGGCTCGTACTGCACGCGCGCAGCACAGGCGGACCTCGTGCTGTTGGCCGCGACGGGCTGATCGTTGGTCACCTTCTGAGTGCGATTGCACGCGAGCTCGGCGAGTGCGGTGGACTCCTTGACCAGGAAGTTCGGCTCGAAGGCCGTGAGTGTCGACAGATTCAGATGCAGCGTCGTACCACGCGGCACACCCACGCCCGCATAGGCCGGAACGGGATCAGCGGCCAGATAGGCGCCATCACGCACGGACACCTCGCCGGCCCAGCTGGAATTGCCGAAAGCCTTGGCGAAGGAAAACCCATAGGCGTTCACGTCCTTGCCGTAGTAGAGGTAGTACTGCGTCGGCAAGTAGGGCGGGAAGCCGGGGGGCAGACCGGTGGGCGCCGGAGCATCGAGAATGAGTGTCGGCACGCGCTCGTGATAGCGGATCGCGTACAGGCCGAAATCCGTGCCGATGCTTGCAAGGCTGAACCGCAGCTGGGCGCCGCCTTGCCCGGAGTCGCCGGGATCACGATCGGCGGTGCGATCTGCAGACACGCCGGGCGTAAGGAACGGGATCGCCGGAATGAATTGCAGCTGAGATCCGCCGACGTCCAGCATGTCGGAAGTCGAAAAGTAGCTGCCCACGGCGGGCAAGCGTGTCTTCTTCCACTTGACCTGGTAGTAGGCGCCGAGGCTCACCGACGGCGTCAATGTGATCTGTCCGGAGATCTGCCGCACAGGCAGGGCGATGTCGCGAAACTGCACGCCAGGCAACGACGTCGCCTTGATGATGTCGAGCGGCACCATGCCGTAGGCAATGCCGTTGTTGCCGAAGAACAGACTTTCTCCGTACACGAGCGCGTATTGACCGAGCTTCGCGTTGGCCTCAAAGCCTCCGACCTCACCCGTAGCGAAGACGAACGCATCGAGAAGTTCGGCCTTGTTTCCATGCAGCCGTTGCGTCGCGTCCTGAAACTCGTTGCCGGTCGGCCCCGCGCCCTGGCTCGTACCCGGAGAATCGTTGTCGTTCGTCCGCTGGTAGATCTCGTCGTACCAACCCGCACCGCTGAAGCGAATGCCGAATCCATCGAAGATTGCGTCGAACTCGGTGTAGAGATCCGTGCGCACACTCACCAGTCCGCGGGAGAAGTTGCGATCGCCGTCATCCTGGGCTGCAGATGAGCCGCCCGAGACCAGGGCATCGTCGCGATTTCCCGTACGTCCCATGAAGGTCTGCTTCACAGACGTGGTCCAGTTGAACTGCGACACCGCCTGAACGTCGGGCAAAGTGATTTCCTCGAGTTCGTCGCCAGCCGCGAAAGCTCCCAAGGGAAAGAGGGCCGTCAGTGCAAGGACGCGGGATGGGGCTACTGCCCGCGATACCGCCGTGAGAATCCGGACTGCGTGCATTTGGTTCTCCTGTTGTTTCTTGTCACCGGCCGATCGCTGTCGGCGATCAGCCGGCTCCACCCTGTTTATTATCTTGTCATCTTGACAGCATACTGCCTAGATGACACTAGTCTGCCATTCGTTGTTTTTAATTTCCACTGTCGAACTGCCACACCACCGCGCAGTCCGCCGAGAACTCATACACCCGCACGTAAAGTATCAGTTGACTTCACAAGCTGTCATATTGACAGCATATTGACACTCACGTCGAGTTCACTAGAGTGCGCCATCACGCACCCAGACCAAGGAATCGCACTGCATGAAACTGCTTCGTCATGGATCCAGAGGAAACGAAAAGCCCGGAGCCCTCGACGGCCAGGGCCGGATTCGGGACCTGTCGCTGCTGGTCCCCGATTTCACGCCCGACTGGATGGCGCCTCAGAAGATCGCCGCGCTCGCCGCCATCGACCTGACGCGAATGCCGGTCGTGCCGCCGGGCACCCGCCTCGGCACGCCCGTCGCCGGCGTGCGGCAGTTCGTGGCCATCGGCCTGAACTACCGCAAGCACGCGCAAGAGGCAGGCTTTGACATCCCGAAGGAACCGGTGGTGTTCACCAAGGCGGTGACGTCGATCGCCGGACCGAATGACGACGTGGAGTTGCCGGAAGGATCGGAAGCCGGCGACTGGGAGATCGAGCTCGGCTTCGTCATCGGCACGCAGGCAAGGAAGGTGCCGGTCGCGCAAGCGCTCTCGCACGTGGCGGGCTATTGCCTTGCCAACGATGTCTCGGAACGCGACTGGCAGACCAGGCGCAATGGTCAGTGGAGCAAGGGCAAGAGCTTCGATGGCTTCGGCCCGCTCGGTCCGTGGCTCGTGACCACCGACGAACTCCCCGATCCGCAGACCATCGCGCTGGAACTGGCAGTCAACGGCGAAGTGAAGCAGCAGAGCAGCACCGCGGACATGATCTTCCCGGTGGCCGACGTAGTGTCCTATCTCAGCCAGTTCATGACGCTGCTGCCCGGCGACGTGGTGATCACCGGCACGCCCCACGGAGTGGGCCATGGCATGAAACCGACTCCGCAGTTCCTGAAGCGCGGCGATGTGATGACCTTGAACGCCGGGCCTCTCGGCACCCAGCGGCAAAAGGTCGTCTGAAGCGCGGACAGAAAAACCGGATCCCACAACGCGGCGCAGTCCTGTCTGCGCCTGCGCCAGGAAATAAAGCATGGCAACCGTCAACAGCAGCAGCGACCCCCTGGCCATCCACTCGGTCGACGAATTTGTCTTCAGCGTGCCTGACCTGCTTCAGGCGCGTCACTTCTACGCGAGCTTCGGCCTCGACGTGCGCGCGGAAGACAACGGCCTCGCCCTCTACAGCTACGGGCATGCGCACCGCTGGGCGCGCATCGTCCCCGGAAATCACAAGCGTTTGCTTTGGCTGACCATGGGCATCTATGAAAGTGACGTGGCGCGCTTCGAACAGCGGCTGGCAACGCTCGGAGTCGCGCGCATCGCGGCGCCGGAGGGGGCGGACCCGAAAGGTCTGTGGATCGAGGGTCCCGATGGACTGGCCCTGCAACTGCGTGTCGCCGCGAAGTCGTCGCCGTCGCAACCCGCGCCCCGCGACTTCCCGCCGCTCTCCAACAACCGGGGACGTGCGCCCAGCCGCAGCGAGATCGACCGAGTGCACCCGCTATACCTGTCGCACATCCTGCTCTTCAGCGGCAATGTGGATGCGGCCGTCAAATTCTACGAAGACGTGTGCGGACTGCGCCTCTCCGACAAGTCCGGCTCCGTGATCGCCTTCCTGCACACCCCGCACGGCAGCGACCACCACCTGCTCGCGTTCGCTCTGGGCGGCGGACTCGGTCTGCACCACAGCAGCTGGTGCGTCCCCTCCATCGATGCAGTCGGGCTGGGCAGTCAGCAGATGGAGCAGGCAGGCTACGGAGCTGGCTGGGGAGTTGGACGCCACGTGTTGGGCTCAAACTACTTCCGCTACGTGCGCGATCCCTGGGGCAGCTACGCCGAATACTCCTACGACATCGATTTCGTCGAAGCAGGCCACGACTGGCCTGCGGCTGACCATCCGCCGGAAGACTCGCTGTATGTCTGGGGCCCGGCGGTGCCAGCAGACTTCGTGGTCAATCACGAGTTGAGCTCGATTTAGGTCAGCACGTCCCGCCGCATCGCCGGAAGCGAGTCTTCAGAACCGCGCTCGCACACTGAAGGTCGCGCTCCGCGGCGCGCCGTAGGAATGGCTGTAGCTGCTGACGCGGTATTCCTCGTCCAGCACGTTGTTGACGAGCAGGGACAGCGACACCTGCTCGTTCAGCTCGTAGCCCAGATTCACGCCCACGACGACGTAGCTGTCGAGGTTGTCGAAGTCGGGATTGCCGGTACCCCAGCCCGCAACCGCCGCGGTGTCGTCCTGCCAGCGCAGGCTGCCGCCGACGCTCAGTTTCGACAGCGCCTCGGGCCGATACTGGGTGAAGAGCTTGAACTGCTGTTCGGGCTGCTCCGGGTTCAGCACGTCGCCCGCGCTATCTTCATTCTTGAAGCGCGTGTAGCCGGCCTGGATCTGCCAGTTCGGCGTCAGTTCGCCTGCGACTTCGATTTCCCAGCCACGGCCCTCGGTGTGATCTTCGGCGCTGTAGGCCTGATCACCATTCGGGGTCAGGATGGGACCCTCGGCATCCCGCAGCGCGACGCCGAGATTGTTGCGCTTCGATTCGAACACGGCGGCGCTCGCGTTCAGGCGGCCTTCGAACCACGCGCCCTTGAGCCCGAGTTCGTAGGTGTCGCCTTCTTCCGGCTCCAGCAGGTTGCCGCTGACATCCCGCTTCTCCTGCGGCTTGAAAATCTGCGTGTAGCTGGCGTAAGCGGAGAGCGCGTCCGTGAGATCGACGACCACCCCGGCGTAGGGCGTGAATTCGTTGTTGTAGTCGAGATCGCTGTAGACGTAAGAATCATGGTTGGCCGTCGCACGCTCGGCATAGAAGTATTCCCAGTTGGTGATGCGTCCGCCCAGGATCACCGACAGACGATCCATGGGACGCAGCCGCGTGGCGACGTACGCGCCCTCCTGCCGGGTATCGATGTCGTACGGATAGTCTGCCTCCGAACCGGGCATCGCATTCCAGTCAGGATCGGTGTAGCGCAACCGGCCATTGCTCCATGACGCGGACGAGTAACCGAAACCTCTGAAATCATCGTAGACGCTGAGCGGCGCCGCCTGATCGTTGCGATACATGTTGAGACCGACGACCAGATCATGCTCGCGACCGAACAGCCGGTATTTGCCGTCCACCCTGACGTCGACGATATGCGTGTCGTAGTTGAAATCGAGGCTGAGCAGGCGCGCGATGACGGGCGAACCATCCTCTGGAATGGAGTTGACCATGCCGCGGCGCATGTCCGTATTGAACTTGCCGAACCCGTAGGTGAACGTCGCGCTCCAGTCGTCATTGAACCGATGTTCGAGCGTCGCTGACGCGTAGGTACGGTCGCTGTTCAGATAGGACCAGTGCGGCGAAATGTTGGTGGACGTGCTCTTCGGCATCGGCGTGACGCCGTCGTCGAAATAGAAATACGAGCCGTAGTCCTCCGCCCAGGGCGCTCCCTTGCTGTCGGCGGTGCCATGCTCCAGCGTCAGTCGCAGCAACGTGCGCTCGCCGAGGTCCGCCTCGAATGCGCCGTAGAAGACGCTGCGGTCATTGCTGTAGTCGTCGACCCAGGAATCGCCTTGATCATAGGCAGCCACGACGCGTCCGCGCAGGCTGCCCGATGCATTGAGCGGGCCGCCGACGTCGGCCATGAGGCGATAGTGATCCCAGCTGCCCAGCGTGGCTTCGAACGATGTCTGCAGTTCGTGCGTGGGTTTCTTGCGGGTCAGCGCCATGAGCGCACTGGGATCGCCCGCGCCCGTCATCAGGCCCGTCGAACCGCGCACGACCGTGACGGAGTCGTAGATGGCGGTGTCCAGCGAACCGTGGCCGTAGCGCTCGGATTCCGCCAGCGTTTCCCAGGGTACGTTGACGCCGTCGATCTGGTAGCTGTCCACCTCGTAGCCGCGCGCATACATCAGGGTTCGTCCACCGATCGGCGTGCCCCGGGAGTTGTAGTACACGCCCGTCACCTGCTCGGCGATGTCGGCCAGTGAATTGAGGCTCTGCTGATCGATGCGTTCGCGCGTGATCACCGTGACCGACTGCGGCGTCTCGCGCAGCGACAGGTTGAGGCCGGTGGCGGCTGCCACCGGGCCCGGGGTGGTCAGCGACCTCGTGCCTTCAGTGGTGCCCGTCTCCTCCGCGCTCACCACCCTCACCTTCTGCATCGTCTGCTCGGTTGCGGCAGCGGCTGGACTGGCCACCCGCAGTACGTAGGCGCCATCGCCCTGATCGAACGCCTCGAGTCCCGTGCCCTGCAGCAATGCGGACAGCGCGCCGGTGATCGAGTAAGTCCCGGTGAGACCCGGGCTGGTCTTGCCGTCCGTGAGCGACGAGGAAGCAGTGACGCTGACGCCTGACTGGGTGACGAACTGCCCGAGCGTCTGCGTCAGCGGTCCCGCGGGAATCTGGTAGCGCCGGCTTTCCGGAGATGTCTGCGCCTGGGCCGCAGCGGACTGAATGGCTGCGGCCGACACGGCGACCGTCCCTGCTGCGAACAGCAGCGCCCTGATGGTGGATTGCAACACTGTCGCGCGACGCTGATTCTGAAAATACATCGACTGCCCCATGGTTCCGCTCGCACACGCGAGGGTATTTCCGTGCTTGATGCGCGAAAGAACCAAAGGGGACAGCGGCCTGATCCCCTCCTCTGTGGGGCCGGCTTCAGCCGGCGTATTTTCAGAAGTCAGGCTAAAGCCTGACCTACAGAAACCCCATCTTTCCCTGCTACGCGGAGGAAGGGACGCATCGTTCGACATCACCCTCAATCGTCCAGCGCCCCCTGCGGCGCACTGGACTCAGCCCGGCTCGACGCTGACCCACCAGCGCGTGCGATAGACCAGGCTGACGGGCAAGGCGCGCGTGAGACTGCGCAGCACCGGCTCCGTGTCGCGGACCTGGAACGCGCCCGAGACTTTCAGCGCGGCGACATCGGGATGGCAGCGCACGACGCCGGGACGATAGCGACCCAACTCCGCAATGAAGTCATCGAGCCGCATGCCATCCGCGTAGATCACTCCTTGCGTCCACGCATCCGCCTGGACAGCGGCCGGTACGGCAGGCCCGATCGCCAGCGCATCGAAGCGCGTGCTCGTGCCTGCTTCGATGATCCTCGACATACCTGCCCCGCCCGGCCTGATCTCCACGGCACGTTCCAGCACCGTAACCGTCGTCGCATCATCATGACGACGAACGATGAAACGCGTACCGAGCGCACGAATGCGCCCATCGCGGGTGGCCACGACGAACGGTCGCGACACGGCCGCGCGGTCCGGCGCCGTCTGCACGAGAATCTCCCCGCTTCGCAGATGCAGCAGTCGCTCACGCTCGCCGTAATCGACGTCGATTGCAGAGTCGGTGTTGAGCCAGACATGACTCGCATCGGGAAGCGCGAAGTCGCGTCGTTCGCCGATGTCCGTGCGGTAGTCGGCGCGCCAGCTCTGCCACGGCAGTTGCCGGTAGCCGAGCCATGCCGCCGATGGCGCCGCAACGAGCAGCGCAAGCGTCTTCAATGCATCGCGCCGGTCGCTTCTTCGACGACGACGCAGCGCCGGCATGCCGACGCTCGCCGGAATGTTCCCCAGCGTCGCGCCGACGTGCTCCGCACGCTGCCAGGCGCGTTCACACTGCGGATCGCCGCGTCGCCAGTGCTCGAATGCCGCACGATCGTCCGCACTGGCTTCGCCGGACTGCAGCAACAGGAACCATTCGGCGGCCTGTTGCGCGATGCGCGGATCGAGGGCGGCTTCGCTCATGGCGCCAGGAGAATGCAGTGCGCGAAGGCCTGCGCGACGTAGCGCTTGACGCTGCGTTCGCAGACACCCAGCTGTTCGGAAATCTGCACATAGGTCAGACCTTCGAGCTGCGCCAGCAGGAACGCATCGCGCACGCGCGTCGGCAGGCCGTCCAGCATCGCGTCGATTTCATTGATCGCCTCGATCACCAGCGCTTGATGTTCCGGCGACGGCGCGACCGGTTCCGGCAATGTCGCGAGCGCATCGAGGTACGCCTGTTCCAGCGAACGACGACGGTAGCGCGCCAGCAGCAGATTGCGCGCGATGGTGGTCAGCCACGCGCGCGGCTCGCGGATGTTCTCGATGCCGCCGGCAACGAACGCGCGAATGAAAGTGTCCTGCGTCAGATCCGCCGCATCGCTCGTATTGCCGAGCTTGCGACGCAACCGGTCGAGCAGCCAGCCGTGATGGCTGGCATACAGGGAATGAAGGGAATCGGCGCCAGTGACTGAAGGATTGGACATGCGCATAGCCAGTGCTTGATGGCGCCCTGGCTGTGCATGCTGGCTGAGGCGGACGGGCGGGAGTCTAGCGCCCGATCTGCTTCGGTGTCACGGCTTCACCGATTCGCCAAGCCATGCGTGGACGGTGATCGCCAGGTCAAGTGGGGACGGCGTGCGCCCGGACCGCAGGCCGTTCCCGCTCGCGCCGAGTCAGGTGACGCGCCGCAATCGCGGCCAGCAGCCCCGTCGCGATCAGACTCAGGTCCATGCCGGCCACCGGCCAGTAGGTGTCCGTGAATACGGTCTTGATCAGATGGTCGCCCGTCGTCAGCCAGTTCAGCGCAACCGCAGCTGCGGCCAGCATCGACAGCACCCAGCACTGCTCGCGCCACGCCGGATTGATCTGCGCGCGCGCCACCGGACCACTGCGCAGCGCGGCGTGGATGAAGGCCATCACCCACGCGCCCCAGAAGGCAAACCCCTGGATGCCGTTCCTGCCGGGCAGACCCTCGGGCACCAGGCGATTGACCGCCAGCAGCATCACCGTCGCGATCAGCATCCCGGTGACTGCGAAGACCGCCACGGCATCGACGATGCGGCTGCCCTGGCTGCCCGCCCTGGCGTGCTGCGCCTTGCGTTTCTCGACGAAGAAGATGAAGCCGGTGGCGATGCACACGCAGCCCAGCAGGCCGCCCAACACGTACAACCAGCGCAGCAGCCAGTGACGGAAGTGCACGAGGTGCAGCCCCGCGAGGTACTCGAGAACCTGGCCGGTCGCCGAGGGCCTCGGGCTCTCGTGCATCACCTCGCCAGTACTGGCACGGAAATGGATGTCGCTGCCGGGCGCAGAAGTGACGCGATCCTCACCGGCATTACTGAGAACCACCCGGCCGTTCGCGTCGCCCACGTGCAGCAGGATCAGCGCTTCGACCTTGTCCGACTGGCCACGCGCTGCCCAGCGCTGCTGCGCCTGCACCACCATCGCGTCCACCGATGCCAACGGCACAGGCACGCCTGCGCGCCGCTTCGGTACTGCCGACTGCGCCTCTTCGTGGCGTTCGTGCAGCTCGTGCAGCGGCTGTAGCTGAGTCTCCGCGATCGGAAAGTAAATGCCGGCGAAGATAAGCAGGCCGGTCAGTGCGAAGAAGAAGTGGAACGGCAGTGCCACCACGCCGCTCAGGTTGTGCAGGTCCAGCGTGCTGCGCAACAGCGCCTTGCGCGGGCGGAAGGTGAAGAACTCGCGGAAGATCTTGCGGTGTATCACCACGCCACTGACCAGCGCCGCCATCATTGAGAATGCCGCCAGCCCGATGATCCACGCGCCCAGGTCGGCCCACGCCAGCGTCAGATTGAAGTGCAGCGGATAGAAGAGACCGGTACCGATGAACGCGGGCTCCTCTTCCAGCAACTCTCCTGTGGCCGCAACCAGCAGGCGCATGTCGTACGCCAGTTCGTCCGGCGACTTCGCCCCCGGCACTTCGTACCCGGCATACAGATAGGTGACCGGGTCGCGGGTACTGCGGATGTCCCAGTAGTTGATGTCGAAGCGCGTCGGCACCGGCCCGCTCAGCTCGTCCCGCAGCGCGGCGACATCTTCCGCTTCGGGTTGCATGCCCTCGAGCACGGGTCGCAACACGGTGTCGAAGGACGGCATCGGTTGAGCGGCCACACGCGTCGCCGGCACGGCCCAGCGGTCGATCTCGCGATCGAAGACCGACAGGGTGCCGAAGAAGAATGCGGCCATCAGCACGAACCCCAGCACCAGGCCGAACCAGGTGTGGACCCAGCTCATTGCCAGGCGGAAGCTCTGGAACATCAGGGCCTCGCTCGTACCGTCAGCGCACCAGTGCGGATTGCAGCGATGATGCGGCCACGATCAGCAGCGCGCCGCCCCCGACCAGCACCACGCCGACTCGCAGCAGGCTGCGCGCTGCGAAGGTCCACAGGAAAACGCACAGGAAGAGCAGGAAGCCCAGCAGCGAAGCCAGGCCCTGCGCATCGTGGAATTCCATACCCGCAGCATGGAGCGCCGTCATGCCCGAGGCGATGAAACCCCACGCAAATGCATAGCCTCCCAGCAATGCCAGCGCGACGCGAAGGGTCACACTCAGGCGCGGATCCACGTCAGCCCGGCTCGATTCAGAACCTGGAGCGCGCCGTGACCATGACGCGTCGCGGTTCGCCGTACAGCGCGTTGCCGCCCCATTCGACCGGCTGCGTGTTGATGACACGCCAGTAGGTCTCGTCGAACAGATTGGTCACGTTGAGCTGAACGCTGAAGTTCGCGTTGTGCTCGTAGCTGACCATTGCATCGACGAGGGTGTAGGCCTTCTGCTCCGTCCGGTAGTCGTAGCCCATCCAGTCGTTGAAGTGGTCGACGTCGCTCTGCCAGCGAAAACCACCGCCCACACGCCACTTGCCACCGGGCAGTCGGTAGGTCGTTGTGGCCTTGAGCAGACGCCGCGGGAGGTTGGGATCGATGTCCTGTCCCTCCGCACTGGGGTCGTCAGCGTTCTCGATGGTTTTCGGATTGGCGTAGGTATAGCCGGCCGCAATCTCCCAGGATGGCGTGAGGCGGCCCAGCAGTTCGATGTCGAAACCTTCGCTGCGTATCAGGCCGCCCGGACGGGAACAGCCCTGGCCCGGGGGCGGGCACGCCGCGAGGTCGCTGACAGCGATGTTGTCCTGATCGATGCGGAACACCGCAGCATCGAGTTCCAGCAAGCCGTCCGCCCATGCGCTCTTGACGCCGACTTCGTAATTCTTGCCGACGATCGGGTCGATGAACTCGCCGTTCCTGTCCATCGCCGACTGCGGCTGGAAGATGTCGGTGTAGCTCGCATACACCGTCGCCTGCCCGGCCAGGTCGTAAGTCACGCCGGCGTACTTGGTGACGTGCTTGTCGTAGTCGTAGGCCTCGGTCCAGCCATCCCAGAACGGCTGCTCCGGCGGCGTGACCCAGATGTTGTAGTAGTCGCCCTGGAACTCGTACTCGAACCAGTCGACCCGGGCGCCCACGATCAGCTTCAGCGGGTCCGAAATGTTGAAGCGAGCCGATGTGTAGATGCCGCGCTCGCGCGTTTTCCCAGCGTAGTAGAAATCGATGAGGTCGCGCGGGTCTGGCTTCACGGCGTCGTGAGTCCAGTTGTAGATGTCGATGTCGCTGGCCACGATGAAACCGCCGTAGCCCGCGACAGTGCCGTCGTCCTCTGCTTCGCGCACGGCGGCGCCGACTACTACATCGTGCTGGCGGCCGAAGAGTTCGAACGGACCCTGCGCGCGCAGGTCGAAGCTGGTGCGCTCGTTGCCCTCGTCGGCGTAGTGACCGCTCAGGTTGTATCCGCCCGCCTCGTTCAGGTACAGACCGTTGACGAAGTGTTCCTGTTCGACGTCGATGTAGTTGGCCGCAAACACTACCTGCCAGTCATTTGCGAACTGATGATTGATGCTGGCGTAAGCAGACGTGTTTACCGTGTCCCAGTAGTTCCAGTCGTTGCCCAGGAAGCTCGACCGCGACAGGTTCAGGTCGCCGCCGTCCTGGGCGGTAGGCAGACCGGCCCAGGTCGAGATGTCACTGTTGCTCTGGTATGAGACCGCGGCGGTCAACAGGGTGTGCTCGCCCAAGTCGAATTCGCCGATGGCGTAAAACACGCTGCGGTCTTCGCCGACCACAGCCTGGAAGCTGTCCGCCGTGCTCGCACTGGCCACCGCGCGGCCACGCACGCTGCCCGCCTGATTGAGCGGCCCGGAGACATCGGCCGTCGCGCCGAAGTAGTCCCACTCCCCGACGATGCCCTCGACACTGGCCTGAAAGGTCGCAGTCGGTCGCTTGCGCACGAAGTTGATCGTCGCCGACGGTGTTCCCGTTCCCTGGGACAGGCCAGTCGCGCCGCGCACGATCTCCACCCGGTCGTAGATGGCCATGTCGTTGAGCAGGCCATGGCCGCCGCTGTCGGTGTAGGCGGCGGGCAACCCGTCGTAGGTGAAGTTCGTGATTTCGAAGCCGCGCGACCAGTAGGTTTCGCGGTTCGGCCCGCTGTTGGTGTGCGGCGTGATGCCGGGGATGTACTTCAGCGCATCGCTGGCCTTGATCATGTTCTGATCTTCGATCCGGGCACGCGTAATCACGGTCACCGACTGCGGCGTCTCGCGCGCAGTCAGCGGCAACAGGGTCGCCGTGCTCATCGCCGAGGTGGCGTAGGAGCCGGTGCCTTCCGTCGTCGCATCGAGCGTCTCCTGTACCTTGATCGTCCGCATCGTGGCCTCGTCTGCAGACGAGGCGGACATTTTCCGCAGCGAATAGCTGCCGTTGGATTCCGCGGCAGCTTCATAGCCGGTGCCGCTCAACAAGCGAGCGAAACCTTCTTTGACAGTAAAGCTGCCGCTCAGCGCGGGCGCCTGCAGCGACGCCACTTCGGACGGCTCGAACACCAATGACACGCCCGCTTCAGACGCGAATCGATTGAGCGATTCACCCAGCGCGCCGGCGGGAATGCTGTAGCTGCGAGACGCAGCCGCCTGCGTCTGGGCCACGGCAAGTTGCGGGACACCCAGTCCCGCGAGCGACAGAGCGACAACAAGTTTGAGCACACGCGAGTGGCCGCGATGGGTGGGCATGGTCAGACGACTCCCTGGTTCAGCTCGAATGGGTGGCTGTTACGGGGGAAGCCGGACGAGATGACGAAACATGCAAAAAATCGAGCGGAAGGCTGCGGGCGGCCAGGACCCTATCGCCTTGCGTCCACCACCACCACCCCATCTGCCCGTGCGCCGATCACGATCGGAAACCGTCCCGCAAGAATCGCGAGCGCGCGATCGGTGTCATCGACGGGCAGCACGCCGGAGACGCGGATACCAGCAACGGCAGGTGCACAGTGCAGCTTGTCAGAGCGATAGCGCGCCAGTTCTGCAATCACTTCCTCAAGCGAACGATCGCTGACCATGAGATGGCCGCGCGTCCATGCATCGGAACCCGCGGCCGCTTCGTGAATCGATTGCACACCGCGTTCATCGAAACTCGTTGCATGATCTGCATCGAGTCGCATGCCGGCGGCATCGCGCGGACGAATCTCGACGGCATGTTCGAGCACCGCGATGCGCGTGTGGGTTTCGTGCAGTCGCACGCTGAAGCGCGTGCCGAGTGCGCGCATCACGCCATGCCGGGATTCGACCAGCAACGGGCGTTGCTCGCCAGCGGGATGTGCGGAGACCAGCAGGATCTCGCCGCGATGCAGATGCACGCGCCGCGCCCGCGAATCGAATTCGACATCAACCGCGCTATTCGTGTTGATGTGCAAAGTCGAACCGTCGTCGAGCACGACGCGCCGCCGTTCGCCGATGGCGGTCCGCTCGTCCGCGAGATAGGGCTGCCAGAGTCGTTCGCGATACGCGAGCCAGGCACCCGTTCCGCTCACCGCAACGCAGACCAGCCCTTTCAACACGGTGCGCCGGCCATGTGCAATACCCTTGAGCGTCGGCGTTGCAATGTCGCCGGGAACGCTGCCGAGCGTTTTCTGCACGTTCTGCAGGCGCAGCCAGGCTTGTTCGTGCTGCGAATCCTGATGGCGCCACTCCGCGCAGGCGCGATGATCCTGTTCGGTCGCCGTCCCTGAGTTCAGACGCACGAACCAGGCGACGGCCACGCGCCGCACGGCGGCGTCGACATGGATGGTCGCACTCATGATTCCGTCGCCCCGAAGCAATGATCGAACGCGACCGTCATGTGGTTGCTGACGCTGCGCAGACTGATCCCCACGCGCTGCGCGATCTGCGGATAGGTCAACCCGTCGATCTGCGACAGCAGAAATACTTCGCGCACCCTGGGCTTGAGTCCATCCAGCATCGCATCGATCCGCACCAGCGATTCAATCAGGATCTCCCGGGTTTCGGGCGACGGTGCGCAGGACTCGGGCACGCGCGCGAGGTATTCGAGAAACGCCCTTTCGACCCGGCGACGCCGGAAGTAATCGACGACGAGTCCGCCCGCAATCCTGATGAGATAGCTGCGCGGCTCCCTGATCGGCTCATCGCCCGCCGTGCGCAGTACGCGCACGAAGGTGTCCTGCGCCAGATCCGCCGCCTGCTCGGAGCAGCTCAGCTTGCGGCGCAGCCAGTTCTGCAGCCAACCATGATGATTGGCGTACAGCGAATGAAGCGGATCGGCCCCGGTGGCGGAAGGATGGGACATGCGAATGGCCAGTGCGTTGAAGCGCCCTGGCTATGCATGCTGGCTGAGGCGGACGGGCAGGAGTCTAGCTGGCGCATCGCTACGATGTCACCGACCACCGCCCGGAAACCGACTGCTTGCGCCCCTCCGGCCCGGCGCCGGGCTAGAAGTCCACCGAGGCCGAAATGGCAAGCGTTCGCGGAGCGCCGCTGATCAGGCTGTAGCTGGTGCTTTCCCAGTAGTCGTCGTCCAGCGCGTTCACCAGACTTGCACGCACGGTCACATTGCGGCCGCCCAGTCTTGCAGCGTAACGCGCGCCGAGATCTAACCGCGTCCAGTCCGGAATGCTCTGGGTGTTGGCCACGTCATAGAACCGGCTGCTGTTGTAGACCAGCCCGGCGGTCAGGGTCAGTCCGGACAGCCGGCTGACGTCGAATTCGGTGCGAAGGGTGGCCACCCATTCCGGCACATCGACCGGACGATTCCCTTCGTTGACGCCTCCCTGGGTCCGGACGAGTTCGGCATCGAGCCATGTCACGCCACCGACGAGACGCACGGTCCGGGTGACTTCGCCGAAACTCTCGACTTCGATCCCGCGATGGCGCTGGCGACCGGAGA
This sequence comes from uncultured Steroidobacter sp., assembly GCA_937864115.1. Classification (GTDB taxonomy): domain Bacteria; phylum Pseudomonadota; class Gammaproteobacteria; order Steroidobacterales; family Steroidobacteraceae; genus Steroidobacter. The sequence continues at coordinate 63,469 of CALMII010000029.1, forward strand.
GACTGAAGACATTGGTCTGCGGATCGAGGATGCCGGACGGCGCAGTGATCTCGAAAATGCCGATCGTGCCCGCCAGCGTATCGGCGTCGTACTTCACCCCGATCTCATACTGTTTGGTTCTTGCCGGATCGAACACCTCGCCGTAGTTGGCAGCCGTCGCGGGTGGCTGCGGCGCTTCGGAAAGGCCCTCGATGTAGCTGCCGTAGACAGCGACACGATCGCCCGCCCGGTACAGCGCGGCGATCACCGGCGTCACGGCCGATTCATCGTAGGTCACCACGTTCGTCAGGCGGTTCTCGTTGCGGATGTTCTGGTGACGCACGCCCAGCGTCAGGCGCGCGCGTTCATCGTGGAAGCTCAGGGTGTCGGCCAGCGCCACGCCGTCGGCGGTGACTTCCGCGTGACTGCGAACGAATGGAATCCCGGTGAAATCGGGGGCCGGATAGTCGTGCTGCAGGTCGTAGAGGTTCGAGATCGCGCCGCTGCCTGCAACGGTCCTGCGGCTGTAGTCGTAATCGCGAGTCGCCGAGTAGTACCCGAGGGCGAGTCCATGGCTGACGGGGCCCGTCACGAAACGCCCCTTCAGCTTCACATCGATCGACGTATTGTCCTGACTGGCGACCCATTCCCGATACGTCCCGGGCTCCTGCGAATCTCCCTGCTCGTTCATGATGCTTCGGTAGTAGCCGAACAGATTCTGTTCGTCGTAGTTCTGCCAGCCATACGCGGCGCTGGCAGTCCAGTCGTCGGCGAGGTCGTACTCTGCCCGCAGGACATGGAAACCGCGTTCCGTATCGACGTAGGTGAACGGACTGGCCGGGTTGGTGCTCGAATCCGGCGCCTTCGGTATGCCGATGCCGGCCGCCGGGGCGAAGCCGGTAAAGGTGGGCGCATCCAGATCCTGCTTCTGATAGTTGAAGTTGCCGAACAGACGCAGCTTCTCGCCCTGATAGTCCAGCGACACGCTGCCCAGACTCGAATCGTCACGATTGAAATCCAGGTTGGTGTCTCCGGTGCGGCCCGCGACGTTCACGCGGATGCCGAACGCCTTGTCGGCACCGAAGCGGCTCCCGACGTCCGCATGTGCGCCGAAATTGCTGTCCGCCAGGTAGCCGAGCGTCATCCGCGCGACGGGTTCGCTGCCGGCCCGCTTGGGCACGAGATTCACCATGCCACCGACCGCGCCGCCGGGCGGCACGCCGTAGAGCAGTGCGTTGGGGCCCTTGAGAAGCTCCACCCGTTCCAGCGACTCGATGCCCACGCGCCGCACCGAGCCGAGCGCGAACAAGCCATCGAAGGCGCTGTCGGTGCTGAACACTTCGAAGCCGCGGATCTTGTAGCCGTCGTTGGAGTAGAAGCGGCCTGAAATGCGCGTGATCGAAGGGCTGTTCTCCAGCACTTCATTCAACGTGGTGGCCTGACTGTTCTCGATGAGCGCCGCGGTGTAGGTGGTCTGGCTGAAGGGAGATTCCATGAAATCGCCCTCACCCAGAAGTCCCAGACTTCCGCCGCGGGCGACCTGCCCTCCTGCGTATTCCCCCGGCAGTGCCAGCGCCGCCGACGGCTCTGCGTCATCCGTTACCGTCACGCGCGGCAACGTCGCGGCAAGCGGCGCCTTGCGCAGGGTGTACGTCCCGTTCGCCTGCTGAACCGCCTCCAGCCCGGAGTCGCGCAGCAGTTGTGCGAACCCTTCGCCTACCGTGAAGCTGCCTTTCAGGCCCGGCGACTGCAGGCCGCGCGTGGTTTCGGCGTCCGTCGACAGCGATACGCCGGCCTGCGCGGCGAATCGGGTGAGTGCTTCACCGAGCGGACCTGCGGCTACGTCGAAGTGCTGCTGTTCCTGCGCGACGGCGACGCCGGGCAGCAACGCGGCGACATTGACGCCCGTGCCGAGAATGCAGGCAAGGGCCAGCCGCAACACGGCGTGGCGGGGTGCGGCAGCTGCGGAAGAACTGGCGCGGATACTGAGGCTGCGCGACGGACGGTTGGACATGATGAGTTCCGTAGACAAATGGACAGGCCGGATCGGGCATTGCATGCCCGGTTTCATGGAGGACGAACGAGCCCGCCGAAATGGAAAGTTCTGCGGTGAGATTTCCCGAAACCGCTCCCGGACAGAGCCGGGCAGCCCCGGCTAGCGGCGCGCGATGACGCGGGTCGAGAACAGGGACGGGTGTATGCGCACCGGGTGCGAAAGCGTGAGGCTTTGCAGCACGTGGTCGGTGTCGTCGATGCGGTAGGTACCGGTGACGTGCAACCCCGCGACGGCCGGATCGCAGCCGATGCGGTCGCGACGGTAGCGCGACAGCTCATTCAGAAAATCATCGAGCCGCTGATCGACCGCGACCAGCATGCCGCGCGTCCAGGCGACCTCAACGCTGTCGGCCGCCTGCTTCGATGCAATCGAGGTCCTGGTGAACGTCACTGCCTCGCCTGCATCGAGACGCACGGTACCGCCGCTGGTTCGCGTGCTCACCACCACCGCATGTTCGAAGACGGCGACGCGGCTGACACCCTTGTCGACGCGCACGCTGAAGCGCGTGCCCAGCGCGCGGACGCGGCCCTGGGGCGTGTCGACGATGAAAGGACGCGGCGGATCGGAAATCTCGTCAACGGCAGTCTGTACGAGGATTTCACCTTCGTGCAGACGCAGCAGACGCTGACGGGCATCGTAGTGCACGTCGAGCGCAGTGGCAGTGTTGAGATCGATGCCGCTGCCGTCGGCCAATGCGAGATGCCGACGCTCCCCCACCGCGGAACGATGGCCCGCAACCCAGCTTCGCCACGGCATCTGTTCGTACGCACTCCAGCCGACCCCGGCGCCGCCAGCCAGCAACAACAGACTCTTGAGCACCGTGCGTCGATGCAGCCGCCGCTCGTGCGATTCGGTGAGCACCGATTGCGACGTGCCTTGCGGCAACAGTCCGAGCCGCTGTTCCATGCGCTGCACGAGCGACCACGCCAGTCGATGCTGCTCGTTTTCCGCCAGCCACGTCGCCAGCGCGGACTCCACCTGGGCGCGTTGCGAAACCTCGTCGAACCGGAGTTTCACATGCCAATCGGCAGCCGCTTCCAGCACCGCCCGCGGCAGCGTCGTGTCCAGGACAGGAAGTGCCGCACTCATCGTTCAACCCGCCGTGAGCGACAGGCATTCGGTGTACGCACGCACGAGATGCCGGCGCACGGTGGGCAACGACAGCTTCAGGCGCTCCGCGATCTCGACCTGCGTCAGCCCCTCGAGTTGCGCCAGCAGGAACACTGCGCGCGTGCGCGATCCGAGCTGATCCAGCAGGCGATCCACGGCGACGAGCGTCTCGATGATGATCGCCTGCGTCTCGAGTTCGATCGATGCCGGTTCGGGTCGCGCTGCCAGCGCCGCGAGATACGCAGTCTCGATCGCCTGACGTCGAAAGCGGTCGACCATCAGCCCGCGTGCAACGGCAGTCAGGTAACTGCGCGGCTCGCGAATATCCAGAGGCTTGCCCAGCAACTTGAGGAATGTGTCCTGCGCCAGATCCGCCGCCTGCTCGGAACAGCTCAGCTTGCGGCGCAGCCAGTCGCGCAACCAGCCGTGATGGCTGGCGTACAGGGAATGAAGGGAATCGGCCCCGGAGACGGAGGAATTGGACATGCGACCAGCCAGTGCGTTGAAGCGCCCTGGCTGCGCATGCTGGCTGAGGCGGATGCGCGCGAGTCTAGCCCGGGTTTCGCCGCGGTGTCACCGTTGCCCGCTAGAACCGTCCCCGCAGGGACAGCGTGAAATTGCGCGGCTGGCCGTAGTAGTTGAACCCTTCGAGATAGCCCACGCTGGCGTAGTACGTCTCGTCGAACAGGTTGTCGACGTTCAATGCGGCGCTCCACCGGTCGCCGAAGCGGCGCTCGACGCGCACGCCGACGATCGCATAGGCGTCCTGGGTGATGTCGTACGGGACGTAGGTTTCCGAGATGCACTCGCCTTCGTCGTCGCGCAGTCCGTCGCAGACTTCACCGGTGAAGTAGCTCTTCGACTGCGCGTTGAGTCCTGCTCCCAGGCGCCAAGCCGACAGGGTTCCGGGCAGCTGGTACATGGTCCACAGCTTCAACAGATGCTCGGGTGTCTGCGAACTGAATCGCCGGCTCGCGCCTTCGGCGGTGCGCAGTTCATTGTCGTTGTAGGTGTAGCCCGCGGAAAACTCCCATCCGGGCACGAGTTCGCCCGATACCTCCGCATCGAAGCCGCGGCTGCGACGCACGTTCGGACCTTCGATGTAGCAGCACTGATACGGCCTGCTGAAATCTTCGAAATCCAGAATGCCCTCGTTCTTCTGCTGCGCCCGATAGACCGCCACCGAGCCGGTGAGCCGGCCCTCGTACCACGCGCCCTTCGCGCCGATTTCGTAGGTCTCGCCCGTCTTCGGATCCAGTCGCTCGCCCTGCGCGGTGAAAACATTCTGGACGACGAACGTGTCGGCGTAGCTGGCGTAGAGCGAGACCTGTGGCGTCAGGTCGAACGTCACGCCGCCGAAGGGCGTGACGATGCCGGAATCCTCGTACTGGTCACTGCTGGTGCTGTCGAAGCTTTCATAGCGGTAGTCGCTCACCCGCAGTCCCAGGACACTGTGCAGCCTGCGGGTCCATTCGGAGCGAAGGCTTGCGAACACGCCTTCCTGACGCTGGCCCGTACCGAACGGATTGCCCTGCGCCCGATCGACCGGCATCGGAAATGCCGCAGGATCGAAATCGAAAACGTCGATGACCGGTGTCGTGTCGTCGAGGTAGTAGTAGCCGCCGTCGCCGACGTGATCGATATCCTGCAGGTTGACGCCGAGCGTCAGTTCCTGCCGGTGTCCCGCGACATCGAAGCTGCCGTTCACCGACAGATCGGCGAGGACCTGGCGAACGTCGGGCGCGTAGTGATACGTGTAGATCTGCGGGCCCAGCAATGTCACCGGGTTTACCGCACCGACGGGATACAGATGCTTCGCGCGCGTCTCGGTGTCGCGACGCGTGAGATTGAGCTTCAGATTCCATTGCGCCGACAGGATCTGTTCGAGACCCAGGAACACATCGGTCGCCTGCCGGTTCCAGTAGCCGTCGAGCGAACACAGGCAGGTGTCGCGCGGCAGCCGCGGATCGTCGCCCGTTGCATAGCGCGGCAGGCCGATGAAGTTGGGCCGCTGGTCGTCGTCCTCGTAGGTCGCGCCCACCGTGAGCAATGTACGATCGGTGACGTCGGCTTCGAGCACGCCGTAGAGAACCACCTTGTCCTGCTCCGCGACGTCGTAGTAGTACTCGCGATCTTCGAAGGCCGCGACGAAACGGCCGCGCACCCGCTCGCTCGATGCGATGGCGCCGGTCACGTCGACCTGGGCACGAAAGCGGTCCCAGCTGGCGGCCAGCAGATCGGCCACGAACTGGAATTCGCCCAGCGGCCGTTTGCGGACGAGATTGATGCTGCCGCCGGGTTCGCCCGATCCCGAGTACAACCCGTCGGAACCGCGCAGCACTTCGACGTGATCGTAGGGCGCGAGGTCCGGCAGTCCCTGCTCGTCGAATCCATCGATGGCGCCGTAGCCGATCATGGACGGCGGACCGCCATCGAACTGCACGCTGGTCACGTCGAAACCGCGCGACAGGATGGCCGAATGCGCGCCGCCGGAATCGGGGATCACGGTGATGCCGGTCACCTGCTTCAGCGCTTCATCGGTAGTCGTCAGGTTCTGGTCCAGGATCCGCTGCGACGTCACGACGCCGACCGACTGCTGAATCTGCCGCAGGTCGCGAGGAACGCGGCTGCCGACCGCGACGGCGCCGGTGGTATAGGAACCGGTGCCCTCGGTGGTTGCATCCAGCGTGGCCTGCACCTTGATCGCCCGCAGGGTCTGTTCGGAAGCGGATGACGATCCTGTGCCGATCGGCGCGGGCTGCAGCGAATAGCCGTTGGCGCCCGGCACGGCCTGCAGACCATGCGGGCCGAGCAATTGTGCGAAGCCCTGTGCGACGGCGTAGCTGCCGCTCAGTCCGCCGCTCTGCTTGCCGCTGGTGAGTTGGGGATCGAACGACAGCGCCACGCCCGCGCGCTGGGCGAACTGATTCAGGACCTGGGTGAGGGAGCCGGCAGGAATGTCGTACGAACGTACTTCGCTGCTCACAGCGGGCGTCTGCGCGATCACAGTGGAGAAGGCAGTGACGCTGCCGCAAAGGACCGCGACAACGGCGACGGCAAGACGGCGTCGGGCGAGTGAGGCGTACATGAATCAGGCTCCTGAGCGGTTCTCAGGAGTCATGACGGACGAGTCGGGCGCAGGTATAGCGGCAGGCGAAGATTCCCTGCCGCGTCGCTAGCGATGACCGTCCTCGCGCAGCTCGACACGGACGGTCCATGGCCACTGCGACCTCAAGACGACGGGCTGCGTCTGCGTCTCTGCGATCACCGCAAGCGCCCTGTCGGTGTCATGCAGAGGAAACACGCCGGAGACGCGCAGGCCCGCCAGGGCAGCCGCGTCGTAGCGCAACCTCCCCTTGCGATGACGCGCCAGTTCATCGAGCACTTCCGACAACGGACGATCGTCGACGAGCAGCGAACCCTCGCGCCATCCTGCCGCCGCTGCCCCATCCACCTTGACCGGGAAATGCAACGCATCTCCGGAAAGCTTCACCTGCTCTCCGGGATGCAGATCCACGCACGCGACGTCGTGTTCTGGTGTGACGCACGTACGTACGACTGACTCCAGCACAGTGACGACAGTGGTCTGCTCATCCGCCTTGCGCACCAGATAGCGCGTACCCAGCGCGCGAGCGGTTCCCTGCGAGGTTTCGACGACGAAGGGACGCGCGGCATCCCTGGCCACTTCCACGAGCACTTCGCCTTCGCGCAACACCACCCGGCGCTGTGTCCCGGAATACGACACGTCCACGGAGGAGCGGCTGTTCAGTACGACGCGACTGCCGTCCTCCAGATCCACGGTCGCCTGCTCGCCCGCACCCGTCCGGTAATCGGCGCGCAACGCGGTGATCGACAACCCGCCCACGTAGCTGTCCGCGAGCGTGAGCATTGCACCGGCATACAGTGCCAGCGCACCCGCGCCGGCCGCGAATCGTGCCGCGCGGCGCTTTCTCGACCTGACGGAAAACCCCGCTTCCAGCGCCGCTGCCGATGATTTGCCGCGCACGCTTTCGAAGCGTTGCGAGATCGCCTCCATGCGCGCGAATGCCAGCGCATGCGCGGGATGTTCGCTGCGCCACCGGGCGCAGGATTCGAGCTCCGACTCTGCGACTGCAGACTCGCTCAATCGCATGTGCCACGCGAGCGCCTGCTCCACCATCGCACGCGTCGGCTCCATCGTCGGCTCTGCGCTCGTTGCGTTCACTGTTCCGGCATTCCGTGCAGCACGGCATAGCAATGCCGCATGGCCTGCGCCATGTACTGCTTGATCATGCTGACGGAAACGTCGAGCTGCGCAGCGATCTCGCTCTGCGACAACTCCTCGAGCCGGCTCATGAGGAACGCTTCGCGCGCCTTGCGCGGCAGTCCTTCGAGCAGCGCGGCAATCGCGAGCAGCGTGTCGATCGCCTCCTGCTGCTGTTCCGGCGAGGCAGCGTTTGCATCGGCGTGAATCGCCGCCCAGGTGTCGAGATAGGCGCGCTCGATCTGCGCGCGACGCGACCGGTCGATCAGCAGGCGGGTCGCCGTCGTGACGAGGAAGGCGCGCGGTTCCCTGAACTCCGTACGCGGCAGACCCAGCAATCGGCAGAACGTGTCGTGCGCGACATCCGCCGCCTGCTCGGGACACTGCAACTTCCGACGCAACCAGCTGCGCAACCATCCATGGTGGTCGCTGTACAGCGCACCGACTTCACGTTGAAGAACCGACTCAGAGCCCGCCACGGCGCTCCCCTCTTATATATGTAGGGCCGTCGCTGGGGGCTGGCCCTTAAATGAGAACGGTTCGCATCTTAGGGAGGTGATCCTGGCGTTTCAAGCAGAGTGGCCGCAGAGGCGGCGTGGCCTCATGCGTACGCGCTGGGCGCGCTTTCACGATCTCAGATCAACCAGTGCTGCGCGTAGTCGATCCAGTCCGGATTAGTGCTGCGGATCAGCAGCAGTTTGTGGCCCGCGCTCCAGCGCATCACCTGGCGCCACCGTTCCTTGGCGGACCGTGGATCATCATGCAGTTCGAGGTGCACGAGGCGCCGCACGTATACGCGTGGGTTGTGCTGCTTTGCCAGACGGTCCCGTCGCAGTTCGGCGGCGAGATCTTCGCTCGTTCGCAGGCTGAGCGCGCCGAAGCGACCTCTGGCCAGGATGTAGAAGCACGGCCCTGGCGGCACCGGTTCTGTCGACAAGGTGTGGCGGTCAGGTCTGACGATCGTGGTCATGGGACCTCAGAAGAGCCATACGCAGACTGCCGTCAGGACCAGAACCGTCGCATGTGGAATGACGCTGAGAGACCAGCGCGACAATGGCATCAGCATCAGCGCGACAAACAACGTCGATGCGCTCACGCACGCCAGCCAGACGGCAACCCCCACATCCAGGCCCCAGTCGCCCATGCATAGGGCGAGCGCCACGGCGAGCATGAAGAAGCCGACGCGACGCAGCCGGCGATACAGCGCGCTCGAATCGTCGCGCGCCTTCCAGATCACGTCGTACAGCAGCACGCATGACTCGAATACGTCGATGACAATGGCGCCGATGCGCCACAGCGCCCCGACGATCCACGCTACCAGGGGCTGAAGTCCGCTTGCCGGCGCCGTGTTCGTGCTGTGATCGCGCCGGGTTTCGTGCTCGCTCACCGCTCGTTCTCCACCGCCCAGCTTCAAGGACTCATGGATGTATGACGAACGAGATCGAAAAAGGGGCATCGAGGTTTGCCGAAGTGGATGTTCGGCCTGCACTGGATCCTTCGACTCCTACGTGCACGCATACGATCGCCTGCTCGGCGATCACCTCGATGTTCGGATGATCGATGGACTGCAGCCGCACGAGCGCAAGGAACTGCTGTTCATGGCAGAGAGTGCGAACTTCGGCGCCCGATGGCCGAAGTACACGCGCCAACTGGAGCTGATCATCGACAGCCGCATTCGCCACCGCGAAGGCTCAGCCAACGAGATCGAGCTGGTCTGTCGCGAGCTGCTGAACCAGCGCCAGTTCGCCGCCGCACGCAGGCTCGCGCAAGCCAGCGGACTCCAGGGCTTCGAGTTCACGATCGAGAATCTGGCGCCACGAGCGAACTCGCCTACCGTTCTTTCCGTCGACGGTCCGAAGCTCACCCGCAAGCCCTTCGATGTGACGCGGGATGCTCAGGTCATCGTGCTTTCCAGTCCCGGTTGTCCGCACTGCCTGGAAGCAGCCAGGGATATCTCGAACGATCCCAGGCTCAAGGAAATTTTCATGGCGCGCGGCGCCTGGATCGCACCGGCCTATGACCTCGGTTATGGCGAGACTTTCACGAAGTGGAACCAGAACTATCCGTGGTTCCCGCCGCTGGTCATGTACGACGCCAGGGAATGGCCCGACTCGATCACCGGCGGGACCACCGCGATTCCCACACCCACGTTCGTGTTCCTCGAAAACGGCAAGGTCCGCCGACGCATCATGGGCTGGGGACCGGGCGCTGCCGATGAGACGGAACTGCTGACAGCGCTGAAGGAGATTGGCATCGCCAGGTGATGCGGGAGCAGCGGACTCTTCATCCGCTGATCCCGCAATTGCGCATGGTCAGAAATCCACCCGCGCCGTCAGGAACGTATAGGCGCTGAACAACTTGAAGGTCACGGTGGGAATCTGCGTGAGGCGCTTTTCGCCGTTCGCATCGACCGGTCGGGTATGGCTGTACCCGCCGCTGATTTCCCAGTTCGCCGTGAGCTGTCCGGAGACGTCGAGTTCGAAGCCCGTGGTCTTCGTGCCATCGACGCCTTCATAGACATAGTCGCCGGTCGGCCCGTAGTTGACCGTCCCGCCGGGCCCCGGCACGTACTCGGGCACGTTGTCCTTCTTCGTCTCGTAATACGCACCCGAGATATTGAGCCGGTCTTCGAAGAACGCGAGCTTCACCCCGCCTTCCAGGTTGGAGCCCACCGCCGGATCCAGCAGATTGCTGTTGGCATCGCGTACGGTCGCGGGCTTGAAGATGTCGGTGTAGCTGGCGTAGACGGACAGATGTTTCGTGAGATCCACGACCTGGCTGCACATTGCTGGCTGAGGCGGACGGCGGCAGTGTACGCGTGACGCTGGTGTGCCGGAACCAGGACGAAGAAACAGAAGCGAAAACGCGTTTTGTCACCTGACAAACACAATGATAAAGTTGTGTTGTGATTCCTGACTTTGACGCCGCTACCGGCAACTTGCCCGCCGGCGAGCACTCAGCAACGTGGCAGGAAATGCTGGATCGCTATGGCTACACACCGTGGCGCCGCCGTCTGCTGGACGGCTTGCTTGATGCCTTACGGCGGCTGCGCACTGCTGGCTGCGCGCGGGCCTACATCGACGGCAGTTTCATCACAGCGAAGGAGCAACCCGGCGACTTCGATGCCTGCTGGGATGCTGAAGGAGTCGACTTTGACCTGGTGGATGATCGGCTGCTGACGTTCGACAGCGGGCGTGCCACACAGAAGGCAGCGTTTCTCGGCGAGTTGTTCATCGCCGACTCACGCGCCGATCCGCAGGGCACATTGTTTCGCGATTTCTTCCAGACCGATCGCGACGGCGGTCGCAAGGGCATCATCGTCATCGACCTGAAGGGCTTGCCATGATCACCAACCAGCGCCAGTACCTCAACACGCAGGCCCAGGCCGAGCGATTCCGGCAAGCGCTGGCCGCGCCCGACGCGAAAGGTGTGCATCCGAAAGCGGCGAAGGCCATGCGAGACGGGCTGCGCAGCCAACTCGAAGACCTGGAAGCCGAACTGGCCGAATACGACGCCTTGCGCGGGGGGCGCGTCGTCACGCTGGAGGCCGAATCCATCGTTGGCATTGGCGAAGCACTGATCAAGGCGCGCATCGTGCGCAACTTGACGCAGAAGGAACTCGCCGAACGGCTGTCGCTGGCGGAGCAACAGGTACAGCGCTACGAGGCCACTCAGTACCGCGGCGTCGCGGCCGAGCGCTTGCAGCAGGTGGCCGATGCACTCAGGCTGCGGGTGCGTGAAGTGTTCACGCTCGAAAAGGCCTGAACCGCCGGCACGAGTGTGCCCTCCCCAGCAAGCGGAGGAGGGAAAGAATGGAAACCCGTCTTCAGAAATCCACCTCCGCCGAGAACGACAGCCGCCGTTCCTGACCGTAGGTCAGCCAGCCCTCGGCAGGCGCTGCGGTGGCGAAGTACTTCTTGTCCGTGAGATTCGTGACGTTCAACCGCAGCGTCGTCGCCTTGCCGCCCAGCGCGAACCGGTAGCGGGCGCCGGCATCGAGGGTGGTATAGCCGGGCAACGTGCCGCACAGCGTCGGGTCTCCCAGATACACCGAACAGCGACTCGCATCCGTGGAGGCGGTGATCGCGCCCGTGAAGGTCAGACCCTGCACGGCTGGCAAGTCGTACTCGGCGTTGAGTACGAACCGGTGATCCGGAATGCCCATGACTTTCTCGCCGTCGGCGGCGCCGCCTTCGGTCTTCACGAACTCCGCATCCATGTAGGTGTAGCTGCCCAGCAGACGCACGCCTGCGAACGGCTCGCCGAACACGGACAACTCCAGCCCGCGATGGCGTCGTTCGCCGTCGATGCTGTAGTGGAATGTATTGGGCGTGTCGGTGGGCTCGGCGATACCGTTCATCTGGGAAATCTGGAACAGTGCGGCCGTCGCGCCGAGACTGCCGTTCTCCCACTTGGCGCCGATCTCGTACTGCTCGCTCTCGGTTGGCGGGAAGAACGCGCCCGCATTCACGTAGTAGCGTGGCGGCAGCGCACTCGGTTCGTTCTCCGGCGCCTGCGGCCCCTGCTCGAGATCTTCGATGTAACTGCCGTAGACCATCCACTGCGATGACGGCCGGTAGACCAGTCCGACCGAAGGCGTCACGGCGCTTTCATCGTAGTACCCCTCCTGCTCCACATTCTGGTGTCGCAGGCCGAGCAGCAACTGATAACGCTCATCGGCGAGGCTGAGGCGATCCACCACGGCGTAGCTGCGGAAGGAATTCTTGCCGTCATAAGGAAGATCGGACCGATCCGGCGTAGGCAGCGTGATATCGGGCGGCGTTGTCGCGATGGGCACGCGCACGCCGGTGGCTTCTTCCATCCAGAGACTCCAGCCCTTGCGCTCGTAGAGGCTGGCGCCCACGACCAGTTCGTGCCGGACCGGACCGGTCGCGAACTCGCCGTACAGATTCAGCTCACTCGACTTGGGCTGCAGCACCATGGCCCACATCTGGTTCATGAGTGCGACGGTGCCGTCGGGATCTTCACTGCTCCAGTCCGGATAGGTGGCCGGCCAGAAATCCTCGGCTTCGTTCTGGCCGTATTTGAACGAGACGCTCCAGTGCTCGCTCAGATCATATTCGAGCGCGGCGATGAACAGGTCGAAGTTCTGCTCGGCATTCCACCAGTTCGTCGGGTTCGGGCAGGTGTCTCGATCGGGGTTGGCGTCGAGATCCCAGCCATCGCAGCTGTCGGTCCCGTCGCCTTGCGTATGCTGACGTTGGCCGACGTAATCCAGCGACGCACGGAAGCGTTCGCCGCGGTAGTCGAGTGCAACGCTGGCGAGCTTCATCTCCTGTTCGAAGCGCGTATCGCCGAACGTGCCCTTGCGATAAAGCAGGTTGGTGCGCACGCCCCATTGACCGTCGGCGCCGAAGCGCCGGCCGAAATCCACGGTCGTGCCCAGCACGTCTTCGGTTTCGTAGAGAGCGCTGACGCGGGTCAGCGGTTCATCAGCCGCCCGCTTGGTGACCATGCTGACGGAACCGCCGATGCCGCCTTCGAGCGCGCCCTGCAATAACGCGCTCGGGCCTTTCATCATCTCGATGCGCTCGTAAGGCTGCACTTCGAGGTAGCCATCGGCGTTGCCCATGCCGTACAGGCCGTTCACGCCGAGTTCTCCCTTGCCCAGCTGGAAGCCGCGGATCGAGAAGACGGGCGAGAGACCGAAGCTGTTGATGTCCTGTACCGAGGAGTCGAAACGCAGCACCTCGCGGACATCCTTCGCCTGCAGGTCGCGCGTGAATTCCTCCGTGAAGTTGACGACGCTGAAAGGCGTCTCCATCACGTCGACCGCACCGAGCAGACCCAGCCTGCCGCCATTTGCCACCTGGCCGCCGGCATACACGTCCGGTAAATCCGTCGGGGCAGCATCAACCTCCGCACGTACCTTGACCGGCGGCAACACGGCGGGACTGTCGGTGCTGGTCGGCAGTTTCTGCAGCAGGTAGATGCCGTCATCGCTGCGCACCGCCAGCAGACGATGTCCTGAGAGCAGGCGCGAGAAGCCTTCGGTGACCGTATAGCGGCCGCGCAGTCCCTCGCTGGTGCGGTTTTCGGTCAGCGTCGAATCGAAGGAAAGCACCACGCCCGCAGCGCCTGCGAACTGGCCGAGCACGCTGCCGAGCGGTCCGGCGGGAATGTCGACTTCCACCGGCTGCACTTCGGCCGAGGCGTTCGCCGCACGTGCTTGTGTCGACGCCGTGCCCATTGCCGCCATGGCGAATGCGGCGAGCAGCAACGCGCGCGTCCGCGCCGATCCATGCTGCCTGCTGCGGAAGATCGTGTGTGACATGCCCTGCTCCCTTGTGATTGCTGTTCTAGTGCTGGCCACGGCCAGCCTCGCTATCCAGGGAGGTCGGATGAGAATCGAAAAGGGACAATCGGCCGGCGCAGATGCAGGCGCGGCCGTTCAGCGCGGCTCGACCCGCATTCCGGGAGACAGTCTCCACAACCCGCCTTCGCGCCGCGTCAGCCTGACCGGCAGGGCCATGACGAGCGCGTCGAGCGCGCGATCGGTGTCGTCGATCGGAAAGGCTCCCGAGATATGCAGGCCCGCCACCGCAGGGTCGCAGTCCAGGGAGTCGCGGCGGTAGCGGGAAATTTCGGCCACGAACCGGTCCAGCCGCCAGCCGGCAACGATGAGCAGGCCGCGTGTCCAGGCGTCCGCGGTAGCGGTCGGTACTGCGACGGTCTCGTCGAAGCGGTGCGCGTTGAAGCTTACCTGTTCGCCGGCTTGCAGCACCCGCGCATCGTGGGCTTGCATCGGAATCGCTTCGACGCGATGTTCGAGCACGGTCAGGAGGGTCGCATCGTCTTGCGCGCGAACGACGAAGCGCGTCCCCCATGCCTGCATCGTCCCTTGCGCCGTCCGCACGAAGAACGGCCGCGAATCCTTGCCGGTTTCGATCAGCAGTTCTCCGGCATGCAGGCGCACCAGTCGCTGCGCTTCATCGAAATTCACGTCCACAGCGGTCGCCGTGTTCAGCAGCAGTCGGCTGCCGTCGGCGAGTTGCCACTCGCGGCGCTCGCCGATCTGCGTCCGGTAGTCGGCGAAACGCTGCGGCCACGGCATCTGTCGATGCGCGAGCCATACGGCGCCGCCACCTATCGCGAACCCGGTCATGCCCTTCAGCAGTGTGCGACGCCGTCGGTCCGTGTCCTGCTGCGAGCCCGCGATCAATGCTTTCGTCGACGGTTCCACCGGCAGCTGTTGCAGCAACTTCTGCAGCGATTCGACGCGCTGCCACGCGAGCCGATGATCCGGATGGGCGTGAAGCCAGTCGCTCCATTCTTTGCGGTCGGCGTCGCTGGCTTCGCCGGAACACAGCTGTGCATGCCAGTGCGCCGCTGCTTTGAGGATTGCGCGGTCCATGGACTATTCCGCATCCAGTGCGAGGCACAGACACTGCTCGACCGCACGCGCCACATACTTCTTCACCGAGCTGGTCGACACTCCGAGCCGCTGTGCAATCTCGGCATACGTGAGGCCCTCGAGCTGCGACAGCAGGAACGCCTGTCGCGCCTTGAGACCAAGTCCATCGAGCATCGCGTCGATCTCGCACAATGTCTCGACGATCAGCGCACGCGACTCCGGCGATGTCTCGACCGGTTCCGGCGTCGATGCAAGCGCTTCCAGATAGGCGCGCTCCAGCGACTTGCGGCGGAAGTGATCGACCAGCACACGGCGCGCAATCGTCGCGAGATAACTGCGCGGCTCGCGGATGCCGCCGGCGGGCCGGCCAGCCGCAGGACTGGCGAGGATGCGCAGCAGGGTGTCCTGCGTCAGATCGGCGGCTTGTTCCGGGCAGCCGAGCCGGCGCCGCAGCCATCCTTGCAGCCAGGAATGGTGTTCGCGGCAGAGCGACTGGACAGCGTCGGTTCGGAGCGTGGTTTCGGTCATCGCAGCAGCCAGGAACATGGGGCGCCCTGGCTGCGCGGACTGGCTGAGGCGGGGCGGCAGTCTAGCGCCGCCGTCCTGCGCGGGCCAAGCGCCGGACCCAGCCATCCGTGCTGGAACGCTACGCGCTGTTTTCTGGCGCCGGGCATGCCTGTTTTCTCATCTCATTCGTCATACCAGTAGAACCTGCCGGGACCGGCAGCAGGCACCCATGTCGACATTCACTTTGAAAGACAGCCCGTTGATTCACGCCACGATGGAGTACGCCCGGCAACGCACGGTGCCGCTCGCTTCGGTGGGACTCCTGCATGGGCTATTCGCGTTTCTGCTCATCGCGAGCATGCAGCGCGACGACGACGTCACGCCTCCCATGCCGATTCAGGTGCAAATGATCGCCGATGCCTCGGAGGCGCGACCGCCGCCTCCGGCGCCCCCGGTGGAAATCGAACGTCCGCGCATCGATGCGGTCATGCCGGACCTGCTGGAGTTCGATGCGCCGCCCGCGGAGAACGCGATCACGTTGACCGCAGCGCCACCGTCTGCACCACCGGCTCAGCCGAGTACGCCGACGCCTGCAATCACGCTGCCGCGCTTCGATGCCGACTACCTGAGCAACCCCGCCCCTACCTACCCGTCAGTATCACGGCGCCTGCGCGAACAAGGCTTGGTAATTTTGCGCGTGCGCGTCACGCCCGCGGGCGCGGCAGCCGTTGTCCAGGTTGACCGAACCAGCGGCTTCCCGCGCCTGGATACCGCCGCTGTCGACGCCGTACAGCACTGGCGATTCGTGCCGGCACGTCGCGGCGACGAAGCCGTGGAAGCGTGGGTGCTGGTGCCCGTCGAGTTCGAACTGCGACGAACCTGACACGCCAGCAAGTCCATTCGCGGACGAGGACGCCGATCACACCAAGGATCGCCTGCAGGATTGCAGACATTGCTTCTTGCGGAGGAAGCGACAGAGCGGGAGGAGTCTGCGAGCGTGAGTGGCGCAATCAACAGCGGACGGCGCGCAGTAAAGGAATTGTTGCCGACCCTTGGGACCGGAAGGAGGCCGGCCCCAGAACGGGGCCGGCCTTGTCATCATCAAACAGCTACATCAGAAGCGAACGCGAACCTGAAGGCTGTAGAAGCTTTCGGGTCCGAGGTAGTTCGTGCGAGCCAGCCCCAGATCCGGACTGGCGACGCCGATGCCGGTCACATAGTCGTCATCCAGCAGGTTGCTGCAGCTGAGATTCACCTCATACCGATTGGTCGGCGCACGCCACGTTGCACTGGCGTTGACGACCGAGTAATCGCTCATCTTCCAGGTATCGGTATTGAAGTACGACCAGTAACGTTCACCCGCGTAGTACACGTAGCCGCCCAGGATGAGCGAGCCCGGCGTGAAGTTGAGCGTGTAGTACCCGGCAAGGCTCGCCTTGTGGCGCGGGATGCGCGAAAGCTGGTTGCCCACGATGCTTTGCGGCGTTCCTGTGACATCAGCCGGATCGACGACCAAGCCGTCCATCGCCGTATATTCGCCGTTGGTATAGGTGTAGTTGCCTCGCACCCACACATCCGGCGTCGGCGTCCAGGTGCCTTCGATTTCGATGCCGTAGATTTCCGTATCTACGTTGTCATAGCGCGTTGCAGCAACGGTCGGTCGGCCGTCGATCGGATTCGGCAGCCAGACCGTCAGCGGAATCTGCATGTCCGTGTAGTCGTTGAAGAACAGCGCCACCGTGCTGAAGAACTGGCTGCTCACCAACTGCTTCCATCCCAGCTCATAAGCAATCAGCTCTTCCGGATCGGACACGTTGTTCTTGCCGCCCTGAGCCGGATCCGGGACGATGCTGTCGAGCGACAAGCTGCTCGGCTTCGAACCGCGTGCAATGCTGAGATAAAAGTTGGCGTCATCAGTTGCCTGGTAGTCGGCGGCAATTCGCCCGGTGATCTCCTCATCCTTGACGACCGTGTTGGCGCCATTGACCAGCGGCGTGACATCGCCAGCGGCCGCCGTATCCCAGTAGAAACTGTGATACTCGTTGGTGCCGTCGCTCTCATCCTCGGTATAGCGAAGACCGGCGGTCAGCTCGAGTTTGTCCGTAAGCGCGTAAGTCAGCTGACCGAACACGGCGCGGGACTCCACGTCGAGGAGGTTGTGCTGGCGGTAGGTATCGCGGTCAGGATTCGGAGCAATGGGCGCCGCCGGCGACTGCACGGCATTGTTGTACCAACGATAGGTCGGGTTAGCCAGCTCAGGCTGATTGGGATTGCCAATCTGGTAGAAGCGATCGTACTTGCCCTTCGAGTAGTACAGACCGAGATTCCACTCGAGGCCATCGTGAGCGTTACCTTCGAGACGCAACTCATGAGAATAACGCTCGTCGTCGTTGTAGTAGTGATCCACGATCGACGTACTGATGAAGATACCATCGGGGACCGTCCCCGGATTCCCCGGCCCTGTGACGTAACCGATGCGCGACGTGGCGTCGTAGTCGCCACTGCCTTCCGAGACATAGGCCTGATAGCCGCCGACGTAGTACAACGTCGCCGCCCCCAGATTCCAGTCCGCATTCAGGATGTGCACCTGGTTGTCCGAGAGCTTGTCGTACCCTTCGACGTCGACGTCGATCACGCGCGGCTGCTGCGGCGGATTCTTGTCGTAGTTGTAGGTTACGTTCGGGATGTTGCCTCCCATGAAGGGCGCTGCATTGTTGTAGACCGCCGGCGCCGTGTAGCCGCGGGCGTTGTCATAGGAGAACGTGCTGGAGCGCAGGTGGAAGTGCAGATCGTCGGTCACCTGGCCTTCGAACTGGAGTTCCGCATACAGATTCTCGCCCTTGTACCCCGCCTCGATCGGTCCGACGTTCTTCTGCGAACGCTCGGGCTGCTCGAAGCGCTGCACGCTGGCACGTGCGCCGTAGTTTTCGCTCAACGGTCCGGAGACGGTGAAGCCCAGGGTATTCCAGTCGTAGCGGCCGTAGCCTACGAGGGCCTCGCCCATGAAGGTGTCCGTCGGTGCGCGACTGATCAGGTTGGCGGCGCCGCCGATGGCGTTCGTTCCGTAGCGCGTGCCCTGCGGGCCGCGAAGGATCTGCACGCTGCCGCCGATCAGCGTGTTTTCGCCGACGACGCTTGAATCCGGCAGATAGAAGCCGTTCACGTAGTAGGCGACCGGCTCCGTGGTGCCGAGAGCCGACGTCGCCGTCGTGCGGCCCACGCCGCGAATCGTGACACCGCGGTCTGAGATCTCGACGCCCGGCGTCAATCGATACATATCGGTGGCGGTGGCCGTGCCCGTCATGTTGCGCTGCTCGGCGTTGAACTCGGTTACGGACAACGGCTTCTGGGCGATGTCTTCCTGGTAGCTGTTCGCCGTAACGATGACCTCTTCCAGTTGCAGCTTTCCATCATCTGCCGCCGAAGCAAGCGGTCCGACCGTCAGGCCCGCCAGCAGGACAGGCGTTGTGGTGAGCCAGTAGCGGGATGCGCGTTTAGCCAGTTTTCGATGCATTGCATGTTCCCCCATGTGAGAGTTGTGAACCGAATAGCCAGTCACGGATGTATAGGCCGCTGGATATTTTTTAATACTCGGTATGTTGATTATTGAGCTACTTTCAGGACGTTTGCAATATCCCTTGCAGAGACAAACTGTTTTTTTGCACCGACGGTCTACGATCGAAGACTGATTCCGTCAACTGATTGATTTTCCCGGATGCCGATGAGACCAGGCAGATGATCCATCCTCGACTTCCCTCTCGCATCCGCAAATGCACGCAGCGTGCTGCACCCGCACACAACGCCGGGCGGCGGCTTGTTGCGAACGCAAAAGCGTGCCGTCCACGCAACAATTTGCTGCGAGAAGTACATCGAAGGGTGTGGGTGATGTCTCTGCCGAAGGAGCCGGGGTCCGTTCTCCGGCCCCGGTCATATAGATATGTCTCAAGGGCCGCCTGCGGGTTCGCGCAGGCGGCCGTCGCTCCGACTCATTTCGTCGGCAGCTTGGTTCCTTCCTTCAGCGGCGTCGGTCCCAGTGTGTAGGGCGCACCGACCCATTCATCCGTCGGACCGACCAGGATGAACATGTCCAGCTTCGATCGCGTCCCATCCGGGCGGGCGACCGTGGCCGTGCCGATATAGATGCCGTCTTCGAGCTTGCGCAGCTCATCGAACAACGTCGTCTTGTTGAAAGCGCCGTAGTCGAGAACGTACGCCGGCTTGCCGTCGATGATGGACGGACGAACGCTCGTCGCCATCCGCAAGTTGCGCTCGATGCGTCCGCCCGGGAAACGCCAGCGGTTGTAGCCCTCGCCGGTGCTCGCCGTCAGCGGATGGAAGGCCTTGCCGAGCCAGTAACCGCGCACCGACTTCTCGTTGAACATGTAGTCCGCATAGCCCTTCTGATAGGCCGGATCGTCCGCGCCGGGGCCGAGTCCCGTGTAGTGACCGTTCATTTCCTCGAGCGTCGGCGCCGGCAGCGTGCGCCACAGCGCGATGCCCTCTTCCTGGGTCAGCGCGTTCAGCTTCTCCATGGTCCATTTTCCCGACGTGCCGACCGGCGTCTGATTGATGTTCGGACGCGCGGCGAGCTTGTCCGCATCGGCGACAGGGTCGATGACACCGGCTCCGCCACCGTTGGCGACAACCACGGGGATGGCCATCATCGCCAACAGACTCCCCAGTCCGAATCGAAGCAACGGTATACGCATGTGATGACTCCTTGATGAGTTTGAACTGATGAAAACTATCGACGGCGACGGTTGACGGCCGCGCGCGAGGATCCGGTCTTTTTCGATTTCCGCAGCGCTTCTCCGCCCAGGAGCGCGACGACGCCGTCCACGACGGCGACACACGCAGCACTCAGGGTCTGGCCAGGCTTCTCGCTCATAACCCAGCGCCGCGCCGCATTCACGTTGCCGGCCCACAGGGCGCAGGCGATCAAGCGTGGTTGCGGATCTTTATCGGGATGCACGCCGAGATCGCGCGCGAGCGATCTGGCAAGCAGCTCTTCATATTCGAACCAGCTCGCAAGCAGGTTTCCCGGCACCGCGGTTGCTGCAAAGCGCTGCTGAATGGCGGCTCGATAACCGCGGCCGCCGTCGCGTTCGGTGACTTCGCGAGCGGCCGTCTCCACCCAGTCGCGCCAGAACGTGAGTGTGTCTTCGGTCCGCGCCGGATCTTCGATCCGCTCGCGGAAACGCTCGAGGTATTTGAGTTCGATGGCCTGCGCCAGGGCCGCCTTGCTGGGGAAATGCCGGTAGAGCGTCTGCACGTGCATGCCCGCGTGAGCGGCCACTTCGTCGAGCGTCGCATCCTCGACGCCTTTGCGCGCGAACAATTCCGCCGCGGCATCGACCAGTGCGGTGCGCGTGCTGTGCTTTCGTGCAGTGCGAAGCGGATAGGCGTTGTCGCTGTCGGTCATGACAGATCTCGTCGACGACGTTGTAGTTTCGTAGATCAGTGTAGTTAACTATACCTATCTCCACAAGCGCCATGCCCGAGCTCCATGAAGAATCGATCCTGCGCGATTGCGCTGACCAGCCTAGTCCTCTCGCTGAACGTCGTGTCGGCAATGGCCGCACAGGCTCCTGCGCCCGCAGCGCTTTCCTTCAGCATCGAACAGGCGAATCGCGGCAAGGTCGCGTACTCGCAGCTCTGCGCCAGTTGTCATGGCGCCTCCCTCGAAGGATCCGGAATGAGTCCGGCATTGAGCGGCGCGACTTTTCAGCGCAAGTGGGCAGGACAAAGCGGCGCGGCGCTCTACGCGCAGTTCGTTCGCATGCCGCCGGGCGCGAAGCCACTGCCGACAGCGACGTATGGGGATCTGCTTGCGTATGTGCTTCAGACCAACGGCGCTGCGAGCAGCGAGCAGCCGCTGCCCGCCGATCCTGCATCGCTGCAGGCGCCCGTCTTTGCCGACGCCGCGCACGGCACAGCGCCGGCCAGCCAGCCATCGGGCACTGCATCGGGCCGTCCGAGCCGTCTCGATCATCTCACCGCCGTTACGAATGCTTCGTTGCGATCGCCACCGTCGTCCGACTGGCTCATGTGGCGCCGCACGTACGATGGCTTCGGCTTCAGTCCGCTCGAGCAGATCGATCGGCACAACGCCGGGGATCTGCGGCTCGCCTGGAGCTGGTCGCTGCCGCAAGGCGGCAACATGATGACGCCCATCGTTCACGACGGCGTGCTCTTTGCGTACAGCTATGGAGACATCGTCGAGGCGCTGGATGCGACGACGGGCGATCTGCTGTGGCGGCATGAACGCAAGCTCGAAGGCACCGCCGTTCATCAGGGCAAGAAGGGCGTTGCGATCCAGGGAAACACGCTGCTGGTACCGACCTCCGACGTGCGCGTTCTGGCACTCGACACCCGCACCGGCGCCGTACGCTGGGAACACGCGATCGACACGCGCGGCCAGAAGGACTTCCAGATCAAGAGCGCCCCGCTCGTCGTCGGCAACAAGGTCATCGTCGGTCTGAACGGATTTCACACGGTGAAGGGCGGCAGTTTCATCGTCGCGCTCGACATCGACAGCGGCAGGGAACTGTGGCGCTTCTACACGATCGCGCGCCCGGGCGAACCGGGCGGCGAGAGCTGGAACGGCCTGCCGCTCGAAGCGCGCAGCGGCGGTTCGATCTGGGTCCGCGCCCCCTACGACCCGGATCTCAACCTGGTCTACTTCGGCGCCGCGCCGACGTATGACACGCAGCCGCTGCGTGCACCGGTGCAGCGGCCCGGCGTCACGAACGAGGCGCTCTACACCAACAGCACGATTGCGCTCAATGCCGACACCGGCAAGCTCGTCTGGTACTTCCAGCACCAGGCCAACGATCAGCTCGATCATGACTGGGCGTTCGAACGCCAGGTCGTGGAGATCAACGTCAACGGCAAACCGCGCAAGGCCGTCATCACCGGCGGCAAGCTGGCCATCTTCGAAGCGCTCGATGCCGCAACCGGCAAATATCTTTTCTCGATCGACCTCGGCATGCAGAACGTCATCGCTTCGATCGATCCGGTCAGCGGCGCAAAGACGCTCAATCCCGCCGCGATTCCCGCGACCGATGCCGTGCTCAAGCGCATCACCCTGCCGGGCATCTGCCCGGATCTGCTCGGCGCGCGCAACCTGATGGCGAGCGCCTACGACGCCGGGCGTCGAACGCTGTACGTGCCGCTCACGGACACGTGCCGCCATCCCTTCCCCAACGGACCGCGCTGGCAGAAGGAGCCCGGCGAAGGCGATGGCTTCGGGCTCATCAAGGCCATCAATCTCGATACGCACGAGGTTGCCTGGACCCATCGCCAGTCCGCCCCCTTCACGAGCGCCATGCTTGCCACGGCCGGCGGACTTCTCTTCACCGGCTCCGCCGATCGCCGCTTCAGCGCCTACGACGATCGCGACGGCCGACTGCTGTGGCAGGCGCGTCTCGACAACATGCCTGTTTCCTATCCGATCACCTACAGCGTGAACGGCCAGCAGTACGTCGCGGTCGCGACCAACGAAGGCTTCGTCCACGCCACGGCCATGCTTCAGAGCGCAGGCATCGCCGGCACACCCAACGGCGGCGCGACCCTCTGGGTTTTCGCGTTGCCGCAAACCCTCGCGCGAGGAATTCACGAATGAAGAAGACACACTGGCTCGCCTGCTGGTCGCTACTCACTGCACTGGCTGCTCCGGCCGAGGCGCAGATGGTGAAGTTCGCCTCCATCTGGGAAGTACCCGGCGACAACACCCTGCTCGATCAGTGGTATCGACGTACGCATTCGCAGGAGACGCTGCAATCGGTCGGGCCCTGGCTCACGCGATACTGGACGTATCGGGCTCAGGACGTTCCGGAATCCGTGGCCAAGCGCTTCAACGTCGTGAACTACCGGCTCACGGAAATGTGGTATCCGAGCCTCCAGGCCCGCGACGAATCGCGCGGTGCGTTTTATCCACTCTCGCCCCCGCCGATGGACCCGCAGCGCTTTCCCGGGAAGAACCGCATCGCGCAGATCGTCGTCCCGGCCATTCCGACCGAGAAATTTCTCGACGCGATGCCGCGCGACCGCGCGACCTATGTCCGCTGGGTCTACTTCGTGCGCTATCCGGCCGGCGTCTCGGTCGACGACGGCGAGCGCTGGTTCCTGCAGGTTCATGCGCCGCAGCTGGCCAAACTCACGGGACTGCGACGATTCGTCAGTTACAAGTCCGCCGATCCGCTCACGCGCGCCGACGCCTGGGTGCGCATGAGCGAGCTGTGGTTCGATGACTTCGATGCCTGGCGCGCCGCGGTGCTGGATGCACCGCCCGCCTTCACGGCGCCGAGCTGGGGCGGCACTTTCCCCTACGCCGACATCGTCAGCATGTTCACCGGCGCGCAGGCCGACATGGACTTCATGCGCGAGTACTATCGCGTTCCCTGATGAGCGGCCTGCTCCATTTTCACTACCTCTGTCTCCAGCATGAAGAAAACCGCCCGATCCTCTTTCCGCCTCCGCACGCTATCGATGGCTCTCGCCTGCTGCGCCGTACATGGCACCGCGTCGCTGGCCGATGATGCAGGAGCAGCACCGCCCGCCTACGACGCCTCGCGATGGTCCTACTGGGGCGGCGACGCCGGCCAGACGCGCTACGCACCGCTGAACCAGATCAATGCCGCCAATGTCGCGCGGCTGAAGATCGCCTGGCGCTGGAGCGCCGACACGAATGGAACGGGTGCCTCCAACAACTTCAAGTCGACACCGCTGCTGGATGACGGCGTGCTCTACGTGCCGTGGCTCAATCACGGCGTGGCTGCGATCGATGCCGGCACGGGCAAGACCCTGTGGACGTTCGAGCCGCAACCCGCCGATATCGGCAATGGCACGGGTTCGCTCAACTCGCGGGCGCTCGCCTTCTGGAGCGACGGACGCGAGAAGCGCCTGATCCACAACACGCTCGATGGTCGCCTGATATCGATCGACGCACGCACCGGACGCGCCGATCCGCACTTCGGCCGCAACGGCTGGCTCGATCTGCGCGACAACCTCGACGACATGCGTCCGCGCGTCGACGTGCGCTCGGTCTCGCCGGCCATCGTCGTCGGCGATGTGATCGTCGCGCAGTCGCTGCCGCGCGAAACCTTCAAGAAGGAAGCGACGCCAGGCAACTTCCGCGGTTTCGACGTGCGCACCGGAAAGCAGCTGTGGACGTTCCACGTCGTGCCGCGTCCCGGCGAGGTCGGCAACGAGACCTGGGAAGCGGGCAGCTGGCGCTGGGGCGGCAACGCCGGCACCTGGACGATGATGAGCGCGGACCCGAAGCTCGGCTACGTCTACATTCCGACCGATACGCCGGCCAACGATTTCGCGGGTGTCGACCGGCCCGGCGACAATCTCTTCGCCGAAAGCATCCTCGTGCTCGATGCCCGCACCGGCAAGCGCGTGTGGCACTTCCAGACCGTGCATCACGGTCTGTGGGACTACGACAACCCGGCCGCGCCGATCCTGCACGACATCGTGCGCGATGGGCAGCGCATTCCGGTCGCGACCCTGCTGACGAAACAGAACCTGGTGTTCACGTTCAACCGGATCACCGGCGAACCCATCTGGCCGATCCACGAACGCCCGGTGCCGCAAAGCACCGTGCCTGGCGAGAAGACCTCGGCGACGCAGCCGTTCCCGAGCAAACCCGCGCCGCTGTCCTTCCTCGGCTACGACGAGAATCAGCTCATCGACTTCACGCCGCAGCTTCGCGCCGAGGCGGTGGAGATCATGAAGCGCTACGCCAAGGGACCGCTGTTCCTGCCGCCGATCGTTGCCGGCGAGAACGGGCTGCGCGGCACCTGGATCAATCCCGGCTACGGCGGCGGCGCGGAATGGATCGGCGGCGCGTTCGATCCCGATACCGGCGTGCTCTACGTCCCGATCCGCCACAAACCCTATGCCGCTGCGGTGGCGAAGGCCGATCCTGCGCGCACGAATTACGCGTACCTGCCTTCCGGCAATCATGTGGTGACCGGCCCGCAGGGACTGCCGATCCTGAAACCGCCGTACAGCGAACTCGTCGCACTGGACATGAATCGCGGCGAGCATCTGTGGCGCATTCCGGTCGGCGGCGCGTCGGATTTCATCCGCAATCATCCGGCGCTGAAAGGCCTGAAGCTCGACTTCGACCGCATGGGGCAGTACGACATCCGCCCGGGTCTCGTCCTCACGAAGGAACTCATCTTCATGGGCGAATCGGGGAGCCTGCCCGGCCAGACCGGCGGCCCGATGCTGCGCGCCTACGACAAACGCGACGGCGCGGTGTTGTGGCAGGAAGCCATGCCTGCACTCGTGACCGGCGCGCCGATGACGTACATGCATCGCGGTCGTCAGTATGTCGTCCTCACGGTCTCACAGAACGGACGCCCCGCCGAGATGATTGCGCTCAGCCTCGACGGCACCAGCGAAAGCGGAGCACCGCCGGCCGCGGGCGTCGCCGTCCAGGCGGCGCCCGTCACCAAGACAGCAGCTGCAGCCTCCGTTCCCGTCAGTGCCGAGGAACTCGCGCTCGGCGGACAGGTGTTCGGTCGTCTCTGCGCAGCTTGTCATGGCGCTACGGGCCAGGGCGGCGTCGGGCCTTCGCTCACGGGACGCACCGATCTGGCGAACGTTGCACTCATCATCGCCGAAGGCCAGGGCCAGATGCCGCCGCTGAGCGCCGCACTCGCTCCCAAGGAGATCGACGCCGTCGCGAAGTACGTCGTGAGATCGCTGCGCGCGAGCCCCTCACGCGCGCCGTCTCCCGGGCCGGCGATGCCGCCGCCCGAGGGTTGACCCTTCAATGACTACGCAACTCATCCTTTCGACCGCAGCACCCACCAAGAGGACCTGACATGATGCGATTGAAGCTGATCACGGCGCCGATGCTGGCAGCCGCCCTGGCGCTCGGCGCCACCGCCATGGCGGCGGACGCGCCCATCAAACGCGGGCTCACGTCGCAGGACTGGGCCTACAAGCTCGCCGACGGCGTGACGACGCGCGAGGTGATCTACTACAGCGACGGCATTGCCTGCTACGCGAAGCTGTTCTTCCCGAAGAACTTCTCTGCCGACAAGAAACTCGCAGGGGTCGTGCTCGGGCAGGGCTGGGCCGGCTATCACAACTCGATCGAGAAATACGGCGCCCGTTTCGCCGAGCGCGGACTGGTCGCGATGGTGATCGACTACCGCGGCTGGGGCGGCAGCGACGGCTTCCCGACCGTCACCGATCGTCTGAAGAACGACGATGCCGTGCGCTTCACGCGCACGCAGGCGAACGTCGTCATCAAACGCACACGCCTTCTACCTGCACGCCAGGTGGAGGATTTCCGCAATGCGATCTCCTATCTGCAGGGAGAAGCCGGCGTCGATCCGGCGCGCATCGGCGTGTGGGGTTCGAGCTTCGCGGGAGGTCACGTCATCACCGTCGCCGGCCAGGACGCGCGCGTGAAGGCGGTCGTGGCGCAGATCCCCGGAGGCAGCAACGCGCAGCCCGCCCCGCTCAAGCTCGAGGGTGCGCTGCTCGCCGATGCAATCAAACGCGCACGCACCGGTCAGGGCGACGAGTACGAAACGGGATTCTCCATCCCGCGCATGGTCGACGTCGAAACCCAGCAGGCCGTGCGGGAGTACTACCCGTTCTACCACGCCCGATTCCTGGGTGAACGGCCGATCCTGATGGTCGTTGCGGAGAAGGAGGAACTGGGCGGCAATGTCGCCAGCCGTGCCGCATTCGCCGACATCCAGGGACCGAAGAAGTGGATCGAAGTGCCGGACACCACGCACTTCCAGATGTATATCGACAAAGCGTTCGAAATCAGTTCGAACGCCGCTGCCGACTGGTTCAACCAGCATCTGTAAGGGCAGACGTCGATGCCCGCGTCGCGCGCCGATCCAGGCGCGCGACGCTATCGAGCCGATCCCGACCTGACCACGCGCAGCGGCGAGGCTGCCAGGCGCGCACGCGCGATGCGACGTGGATCAGGCAACAGCGAGTCGACGAGCGCCTGCGGATGACGAACGAGAAAAGTCGCACCCGCCTCCGCCAGCTCCAACCTCGAACCATAGCCCCATAGCACGCCGACCGATGACAGACCGTGCGCCCGCGCAGCGCGCACATCATGACATCGGTCTCCGACGACCACCGTCGCCCTGGGATCGAGCCGCTCCCGCTCCAGGATATGCGCGATCAATGCGTGCTTGTCGGCATGCATGCCGTCGAGTTCGCTCCCGTAGATCCGGTCGAAGTACTGTTGCAGCGAGAAATGGATGAGCACGCGTTCGGCGAACAGCGTCGGCTTCGACGTCGCCAGGAACAGGCGAACGCCGCCTTCGCGCAGCATCGCCAGCGCTTCGGCGACATCGGGATAGACGGTGCATTCGAGTACGCCGCCGCCCGCATAGCGTTCGCGGTAGTGCCGGAGGGCAAGCGCGAGCCGGTGCTGACGCGACGGGCCGAGCAGGCATGAAAGCGTTTCGCGCAGCGGCGGACCGATGTGGCGCGTGAGCGCCCGCTCCGGGAGGGAGGGCATCCGCAACTTCACCAGAGCGTGATTGACGCTGGCCACGAATCCGACGCGAGGGTCAGTCAGCGTGCCATCCAGATCCAGCAGGACGTTGAGATTCAAGGAGCTTCCTTCTGACGAACCACGGCGATCTGTTTGCCGTCCGCGGTAGTTGTTGTCCTGACAGCCCGCCCGCACAGGCTTATGTCTCAATCGACGAAATCCGCCAGGGCGCAGTTGAATCCGATCCGGTACGTGCCGTTCGACGCCAGGCAAAAGCACACACGGGCGAGCACCGACCTCACACGCGGCGGCTCGCCGTGAATCTCCAGATCGAGGCGATACGTCTCGCCCACTTTGAGCGGATACGACAGCGAAAGACACACTCCTGACGCCGAAATATCCACCGCCTGCGCTTGCCCGCGCCTGCCCTGGACGACGGCGAACCCGCGTACGGGTAATCGTGCCTGCCCGCGCCGCTCCGATCCGAATGGCGGCTCGAACCTCCCCGAGTCACGCATCATCGATGCCTCCCCCGTATTTCGCGCCGCGAAGAGATCTCGAAAACACGCAGTTTTTCTGCGTTGCTTCGCAGCACTGCAGTGCCGCATCTTCCGGGCATGCCCTATATTCTGATTCTATGGTATGTGCATCAATAAATCAGTCAACCGACTGAAATATCTTACTTAGTCGGCTCAATACGGCAATTGTCGACTAATTATCGTTGCAATACGGATAACCCCTAAGGATAATCTTCGCATAAAGTCAAAATTTGCATTTAAGGTATGCACGCGCGTCACTGAACTGGCGACGTCGCTGCAGTATCTGGTCGCACGAAGCGACGGCATTGATTAAACAACCTCGCGCAGCGCGCCGGCATCGTCGCCGTCGCACATGCGCAGAGACTTGCAGGGGGTCAGGGACATCGTGACTCACATCGATCGCAACAGGATCAAGCGTCTCGATGGAACGCTGCTTCTGGTGTTTCGCGAACTGGTGCGCTGCCGCCGCACGACTGCTGCGGCCGAACGCCTGGGACTGAGTCAGTCGGCAGTGAGTCACGTACTCGGCCGATTGCGCCAGCTGTTCGAGGACCCGCTCTTCATCCGTCGTCCCAATGGCCTCGAACCGACGCGGCGCGCCCTCGAAATCGCGCCGATGATCGATGATCTGATCCTGCGCGCGCAGGAGACGATGGACATCGGTCGCGGATTCGATCCGGCCACGACCTACCGGCAGTTCCGCCTTGCCGGTGCGGACTTCGACTGCACGCTGACAGCCGCGCGCATCCTGCGATCCTTCGAATGCGAGGCGCCGCATGCGCGCATCTCGTTTCGAATGCTGATGGGCGAAGAAGCGCTCGGGGCGCTCTCGCTGGACGAGATCGATCTGGCCATCGGCCGTTTCGACTGCCCGCTTCCGGAGGCGCTGTATGCGGATGCGCTGTACGAAGAGCGCTACTGCGTGATTGCCCGGCAGCGTCACCCGCGCATCCGGGGCGAGATTGATCTCGACGCCTACACCTCGGCGGGTCACGTCATCGTGACGGCCAGCGGCACCATGACGGATGTCGGCGAACGTCCGTTGCAGCAACTGGGCGTTACGCGCCGGGTCGTGGCAAGCGTGCCGCGCTTCCTGATTGCCTTCACCGTGGTCTCGCAGACCGATTCCATCGCCACCGTTCCGCTGCGGCTGGCACGCCGCTACGCGGACAGCCTGCGGCTGCAGATCCTCACCCTGCCCTTCGAATACGGCTCGCACTCGGTGATTGCACTGCGTCGCGCCCAGGCGGGTTCCGATCCGGCAATCGACTGGCTGGTGACGAAAGTGCGCGCGGCGATCCGCACGGCGCACGAGAGCGAAGAGCCCGCCCGGGTTCTCGAAAAAATCCTTCCCTGATCGGGTAGGGGGTGAGCTTGCGCTCACCGCCCTCCCACACCACCGGACGTGCGGTTCCGCATCCGGCGGTTCAAC
>CALMII010000030.1 GCA_937864115.1 uncultured Steroidobacter sp.
CGCCTGAACTACCACCACCTCCACGCATTCTGGGCCGTGGCCAAGGAGGCGCACCTGACGCGCGCAGCCGAGCGGCTAGACCAGCATCGCGAGCGGGTACCGCCACGAGTCGGTCTCGCGCCGCCATGATCCCGGCACCGCCCAGGCAAAGCCGGACACCAGCTGCATGAACGCGCGTCCGGACCAGGTCCACGTGGCCCATCAGGTGATTGAGCAGGAACGCCACACGCGGCACGTAGCCAGAACCCTCGAGCAGGAGGATGAACAGGAAGATGATCACGATCTGCGACAGGAACACCAGCACCCTGCCCGCACTGGCGATCACCCCATCGACCAGCAGGCTGCGCAGCGGTCCCTCGGCCATCTGCTGCGACAGCCGCTCGCCGAGCGCGCCCCATGCCGGCCTTGATCCCGTTCATCGGTCAGTGCGCCCACGCCAAGACCGCCTGGAAGTCGGCGAACGGGATGGCCGTCAGGATCACCAGCTCCCAGACCGGGTGCATCGCCCAGCGGTCGAGGCCCGGCTGGAAGGGGCGTGCCCGCACGGCATGCGGCGGCGCCTCAGCGACGATATCGCGCACCTCGGCGAGCGGTCGCCCGGGTCCGCATCGCCGGGGCCCGGCGACACGGCGCCCAGGGAGGCCGTCGGGGGAGCGGGGTGACGGGCGGCGTTGCGGCGCCGGCGAGCAGCGCCGGAAGCATGCGCTGCAACTGGGCCGGCAACTCGGCGTGGCTGTCGTGCGTGACGGCCACGGTCGGCATCACCGGGCAGCCCGGTCGCTTCGACAGGCTGTCCAGTCGATGCCGAGCCCACGCGCACCTCGTCGGCCCGATTCAGCGCCAACACGATCGGCTGGCCGCGTCGCACGAGCTCGAGGACCAGGCGCAGGTTTATCCGCAGGTAGATGGCGTCGACCACGGCGACGATCAGTTCCGGCGCCGATTCGTCTTCGCGACGACCGTGGATCACCTCGAGCGTCATCTGCTCGTCGGCCGTGGCCGGCGTCAGGCTGTAGGTGCCCGGCAGTTCAATGACCTGCAGCGCCTCTACGTCGCGAAGGCGCGCCACGCCCTCCTTACGCTCGACGGTTGCACCCGCGTATTTCGCCACGCTCTCGCGCGCGCCGGTCAGCAGGTTGAACAGCGCCGTCTTGCCGCAGTTGGGGTTTCCGACCAGCGTGATGCGGGGCAGGGCGTGCAACGCGGGGCTCACGCCGGCCCCCGGTTCGGCTCGGCACCGGGTTCGATCAGGACACAACGGGCTTGACCAGACGCAGCGCGAACATCGCTTCGCCGACGCGCACTGCCAGCGGTTCGCGCCGGCGCGGACCCTTCTAAACGACTTCCACGGGTCCGCTGGGCAGAAAGCCGAACTCCGCCAATCGATCGACGACGGCCCGTCGATGCGGTCACGGCACAGACCCGAGACCGACGCCTGTGCGCCCGGCAGGAGTTCGGCCAGCGAGATCGGGGTGTTGGTCACGTTGCGCGGGCGTGCGACGGATCGCATTGGCGCGCAAATGCGAATGGTTCGTACTCATTGTGCGTCGTCCGTACGCGGGGGATCGATCCCTCGCGCGGCCCAACTGGCTGGCCGTTCACGGCGCACCGACGTCGCGTGATGCCGACAAGTCGCTCGCAGGAGAATCCGGATGTGCACCCACGTCGCGCCTTCAACGACGGGTTCGGCAGCTCGGTGCAACGAGGGCAGGGGCCTTCGTCCCGCGTGCGCACCCGCCTGCGCGGTCGAAGGTCGGGTGCACCGCGACGCGACTGCCCACGAGGTTCCCGCGAAGGCGGGCGGCCTGTCATTGGATTTCGCTATGTGAACGCTTCTTGCCGATTCTTGACACTGCGCGGGTAGGCGATAACGATGAACGTCACGGTCTGGTCGCAACCTCCACGGCATGTCGTTCTCGGCCGGAGCCGGTTGCGACGGCCGGACCAATCCATCCGTCAGGTCGCGGTGGCGAATCGAGCGTCGGAGGTGGGCATGAAGCTTCGGAAGAGCGTCAAGGATTTGTGCGAGGAAGCCGACGCACAGATCGAAACATGGGACGTGGTGACGGCGATCGCGCATCATGGACGCCCCGACGTGCTGCTCGTGGACATTCGCGATGTCCGCGAGCTCTGGCGTGACGGTGGCATTCCGGGTGCGCTGCACGCACCGCGCTGCATGCTGGAATTCTGGATCGACCCGGAAAGCAAGTACGCGAAACCGATCTTCCAGTCGGGCAGGCGCTTCGTCTTCTTCTGCGCGGGAGGGCGGCGCTCGGCGCTCGCGACCAAGACCGTGCAGGACATGGGTCTCGGCCCCGTCTGCCACATTCGCGGTGGATACCGCGCCTGGAAGGACGCCGGCGGCCCTACCGTGCGCATCGAACCGAAGGCAGCGGCGGATCCGCAGGGTTCGACGTCGCAGTCGGGCTAGCGAGTCGGTACGTGCCAGGCGTGCACGACGTGCCGGCTTCGATGCGTCCAAGACGCGGCCTCGCGAGTCGGCGGGTGCCCGCCGGGCATGTCTTGCGCATTGGTGGCTTTCGCCATGCAAACGCTAGTCGCCTTTCTGTTGACGGCGTCGGATCCCACGGCAACCATCGGAACAAGCCGGAGCTGCAGGCGGGTCGAGTGACCCGCCGTCATGTTCGGTGCGTCATGGCGGCACTGTCGCCACTTCACTTCACAGAGGAGATAGAAGCGTGGCCAGTTACGTTCGCTACATGGATCGAACGCGCGAGTACTACACCAGGCGAGGATACGACCAGGCATACAAGTGGGCGCACTTCGAAGACGTTCCGTTCACGCCCTTGAAGAAGCCCCTGAGCGAGTGTCGCGTCGCGCTGATTTCGACCAGCGAGATCGCGGTGCGAGATGTCGACAGAGAGGGCGGCGCGGAGATGATGTCCAACCTGGGCGGGGTCTACTCGATTCCGTCCGACGTGCCCCTCGAGCGTCTCTACAGTACTTCACACAGCTACGACCGCGCCGCGACGACTCTCGACGACGTCGACGCGTACTTCCCGATCTCGGCAATGCGGGCCGCCCGCGAGTCGGGGCGAATCGGAGAAGTCACCCGGCGGTTCCACGGCGTCTATAACGCGTACAGCCAGCGAATCACCCGCGAACGCGACGCGATCGAGGTCGTGCGGCGCTGCCGCGAGGACGGGGCAGACGTCGCCGTTCTCGTCCCGGTGTGACCGGTGTGTCACCAGACCGTGAGTCTGGTCGCACGCGCTTTGGAAGAGCACGGTATTTCGACAGTGATTCTTGCGACAGCACGCGACATCGTCGAGCACTGCGGAGTGCCCCGACTCGTTCATGTGGACTTCCCGCTAGGCAGTCCCTGCGGCGAACCCCACAACCCGGAGCAGCAGCGAGCCATTCTCGAGGTTGCGATGAAGTTGCTGGAAACCGCGTTCGTCCCGAGAACGACGGTTCAGGCCCCCTTCAAGTGGAGCAAGGGAGACGCCTGGAAGGACCTCGTGTTCACCGAGGAGCAGCCCTTCCAGACGCCCGAGGTCGAGCAGCGCTGGAACGAGAAGAAAGAGCTCTACAAGAAGCTCAAGACCGAAGGAAAACTGTAACGTCGATGGCCCCGGAATAGATCGTGTGCTCGACGCCCTTCAGTGCGCCCGGGACCCGGGCGCTCATGGTTCGCCGGTGCTCGAAGTGAGCGGGGGATCCCAGCCGGGTGACGCGCTCGCACCCGGGGCGCTTTCCCGGATTCCGGGGCATGGCAGCCGATGAAGTTTCTCGGAAAGGAAGCACCGTGGGCGCTGCTCGTGTCCGGCAGACGGGCGCAGCGCCCACCTCCCCGACTCGCTCGAGACTGGCCCGACTGCCAGGCCTGTCAGGAGACATGTCGTGCGGCCTGATGCGCTAGGCGGCATCCGGATTCTCGAACTGGGGCGGGTGCCCCCGGCAGAGATCCCCGGGATGATGCTTTCGGACATGGGGGCCGATGTCGTCAAGATCGAGACACCTGCGCGCGAGCAGCATCTCGCGCCCGATCAGCGCCGGGATGCCGCGTTCGCGTACACGAATCGCAACAAGCGCTCGATCGTGCTGGACATGAAGTCCGAGCGGGGTGCCGAGCTGTTCCGGCAACTCGCGGCAGGCGCGGACGTGATCATCGAGGGCTTCCGGCCAGGCGTGATGGCGCGACTCGGTGCCGGATACGAAGCGGTTCGGGAGTTCAACCCCAGGATCGTCTACTGTTCGATCTCGGGTTTTGGACAGGATGGGCCGTACCGCACGCAGCCGGCGCACGACCTGAACTTCCTGGCGCTCTCCGGCGCGCTCGGGATCATCGGACAGGAGGGCGATGCGCCGAGCATCCCGCTCAATCTCGTCGCCGACAACGGGGGCGCCGCGCTGCACGCGACACTCGGAATCATGCTCGCGCTGTTTGCCCGGGAGAGGTCCGGGCATGGTCAGTATGTGGACGTTTCGTACCTCGACGCGACCATCGCCCTGCTCGCGGCCACGCCCAATCTTCGACGCTACTTCTCGTCGGGCGCTGCACCCAGGCGCGGCGCCGGTGTGTTCTCCGGAGCGTATCCGTACTACTCGATCTATGACACGCGGGATGAGAAGCAGCTGACGGTGGCCTGCTCGGAGCCGTGGCTCTGGGAGAAGTTCTGCCGGGCAATCGGACGGCCCGACTTCGTGCGGTACGGCAGGCAAACCGAACACTACGGCCGTGCGCCCAACGAAGAGGAAGCGGCTGTCCGCCTGCAGGTCGCCGAGATCATGCGAGAGCGAGACCGGGACGACTGGAGCGAGATGCTGATCCTTGCCGACGCCTGCGTGGGCAAGGTCTACAGCATCGACGAGATGGTCCTGGACCAGCAGGTGCTGCACCGTCGGATGGTCGTGGATCTGCCCCATCCGGAGTGGGGGCCGGTGCGGCAGTTCGGAAGCCCGATCAAGTTCTCGGAAAATCGAGCGGAGCCGCGCACGGCTGCACCGGCTCCGGGAGAGCACACGGACGAGGTCTTGCGGCAGCTTGGCCTGACGCAGACCCAGATCAACCAGTTGCGCGAGAGAGCGATCGTGGCCTAGCGCCGGCGCGCGTTCACTAGACAGGGAGCAGGAAATGAACTCTGAACGTCGAGCATTCAATGCCGCCTTGGCGTCTGCGGCGCTGCTCGGGGCTCTCCAGGCAAGAGCCCAGAGCTTCCCCGATCGTCCGGTCCGGCTGATTTGTCCCTATGGGCCAGGGACGGTCAGCGACCGGCTCAGTCGTGCCCTCGGCCAACAGCTCAACGCCGGGTGGGGGCAGCCTGTAGTCGTCGAAAACGTCACGGGCGCCGGAGGCGTGATCGGCATCCAGGCGCTGGCCAAGAGTCCTCCGGACGGCCACGCGATCGCGATGATCGCCAGCAATTTCGCGATGAACCCGGCGGTCTACCCGAGGCTCTCCTACGACACGTTCAACGACTTCAAGCCGGTCGTTCACCTCACGTTCAACCACTTTGCCTTCGTCGTCCATCCGTCCTTTCCTGCCCGGACGCTCGAGGAATTCGTCGCACTCGCGAGAGCGAAGCCGGGGACGATCGATTTCGCGTCGAGCGGCACGGGCGGCTCGCCTCATCTTGCGGTCGAGCTGCTGGCCTATCTCGCCAAGATCAAGCTCACGCACATTCCGTACAAGTCCAACGGACAGGCCGTCACCGACGTTCTCGGAGGAACGGTTCCCATGATGGCCACTTCGGTCTCCACCCTGCTGCCGCACATCCGCCAAGGCAAGCTCCGGGCGCTCGCGGTGACCGGCAGCAAGCGCTCGCCGCTGCTGCCGGACGTGCCTACCGCCGCGGAGGCAGGCGTGCCCGGCTACGAGATGAAGAACTGGAACGGCATCATCGTCTCGTCCGGCGTGTCCGACGCAGTCGTCGGCAGGCTACAGAAGGACATCACGGGGATCTTCGAGCGTGCCGACTTCAAGGCCCAGGTCGACGCGATGGGCGCCGAAGTCGAACTGCTCGGGCCCGCCGATTTCGGCCGGCGGCTCCGCGACGAGGTGGCGATGTGGCAGCGCGTCGTGAAGGAATCCGGCCTCAAGTTCGATTGAGACACCGCTTCGGGAGCCGGGTGTCCGTTCTCGGGCAGGCCGAACCACGTCGCGTCGCGGGCTCGACGATTTCTTTTCAAGTGCAAGGAACCCAGAGTGTCGCAAGATCATGAAGCTCACGGCAGCGAAACCCTCGAGCAACTCACGTCGGCCGTGAGGCGTTTCGTACGCGAGGAATTGCTGCCTGCCGAACAGCAGGTCGAGGAAGAGGACGAGATTCCCGAGCGCATCATCGACCAGCTCAAGGCGCTCGGGCTGTTCGGAATGACCATCCCCGAGGAGTACGGTGGGCTCGGATTGTCCATGTACGAAGAGGCCAACGTCGTGTTCGAGATCGGCTATGCCTCTCCCGTCTTCAGGTCGTACTTCGGCACCAGCAACGGCGTCGGAACGCTCGGCATCATCATCGACGGCACGGCCGAGCAGCGGCGCCGATATCTGCCACGGATTGCCACGGGCGACCTCGTGACGTCCTTCTGCCTGACCGAACCCGACGCCGGATCCGACGCGGCGTCACTGACGACGCGCGCGGTGCGGGACGGCGATCACTACGTCATCACGGGCACGAAGCGGTTCACGACGAATTCGCCCCAGGCAGGAATATTCACGGTCTACGCGCGAACCGGGCGCAGGGAGGACGGACCCGGCGGCATTTCGGCGTTCCTCGTCGAGCGTGAAACGCCCGGAATCACGGTCGGGCCCAGGCATCGAAAAATGGGATTCCGTGGCGCCCACACTGCGGACGTCGTG
This sequence comes from uncultured Steroidobacter sp., assembly GCA_937864115.1. Classification (GTDB taxonomy): domain Bacteria; phylum Pseudomonadota; class Gammaproteobacteria; order Steroidobacterales; family Steroidobacteraceae; genus Steroidobacter. The sequence goes on from CALMII010000030.1 coordinate 6,824, forward strand.
TTCGAGAACTGCCGCGTTCCGGCTTCTGCTCTTCTTGGCGGGAGGGAGGGGATCGGCTTCAAGAACGCCATGAAGTCGCTGGACCATGCCAGGATCCACATGGGCGCGGTCGCCGTCGGCCTTTCCCAGCGGATCATCGACGAGGGGGTACGGTATGCGATGGAGCGTCGACAGTTCGGCAAGCCGATCGCTGACTTCCAGCTGATGCAAGGCATGCTTGCCGACTGCGCGACGGAGGCTTTCGCCGCGCGAGCGATGGTCGAGAAGGCCGCGCGTGACAAGGACGCCGGAATCAGGATCACCAAGGAGTCCGCTTGCTGCAAGTACTTCGCCACCGAAGCACTCGGACGGATCGCCGACAGGGTCGTACAGATCCATGGGGGGTATGGGTATCTGAAGGAATATGCAATCGAACGGCTTTACCGCGATTGCCGGTTGCTGCGAATCTACGAGGGAACGAGTCAGATCCAGCAGCTGATCATCGCACGGGAAATGCTGAAAGAAGCGGGCGCCTAGATGCGTTCGCACCAATGAGGAGATGACAATGAAGAGGCAGCTTACTACGCTCGTCGCGGCGTGCGTCCTGGCCTTGTCCGCGGCGCAGGCTTATGCGCAGAGCTATCCGAACCGCCCGGTTCGATGGCTGATTCCGTACTCGGCCGGAGGTCCTGCCGATCTGCTGGCGCGGGCCGTCGCGCCCAAGCTGTCCGAACAGCTCGGCGTGCCGGTCATCGTCGAGAACCGGACTGGCGCTGGAGGCAGCATCGCAATGGAAGCAGTCGCGAAGTCGGCGCCGGATGGCTACACCATCGGCCTCGGTCTGACCGGCACCCACATGATCAATCCGTTTCTCTACGCGAAGCTGCCCTATGATCCGCTGAAGGACTTCAGCCCGGTCACGCCGCTGGTGTCGTACACCAACGTCCTGCTGGTGACGGCTGACCTGCCGGTCAAGACGGTGTCCGACCTGGTCGCGTATCTGAAGGCCAACCCGAACAAGGGCACCTTCGCTTCAGGGGGGAGGGGAACGAGCAATCACCTGCAGGGCGAATTGCTGAGCTCCCTGACCAAGACCTCGATGCTGCACGTGCCCTACAAGGGCAACGCGCAGGGAATCGTCGATGTCGGTTCGGGCAACGTCACCTGCATGTTCGACATCCTGGCGACAGGGCTGGCCCATGCAAAGCTCGGCAAGGTCCGGGCCATCGCGGTTTCGGGCATGAAGCGAAGCCCGTATGCGCCGGAGATTCCCACCCTCGCGGAGTCGGGCGTCGCAGGGTACGACGAGGCCGGTGCGGATCTCTGGATCGGCGTGTTCGCGCCGCCGGGAACGCCGAAGCCGATCGTCGATCGCCTCTATCGGGAACTGGACAAGGCGATGAAGACGCCCGAAGTCGCCGAACGTGTCCGCGGGCTGTACTACGACACGTGGACGCTTGCGCCCGACGAATTCGCGGCGTACTTGCGCACCGACTTCGAGAAATGGCGCAAGGTGACCGCCCTGGCGGGGCTGAAGCCGGAATGAGTGGGCCGCTCTCGGGCACCCGGGTGGTCGATCTCACCAGTGTGGTAATGGGGCCATACGCCACCCAGATACTCGCCGACTATGGTGCCGACGTAGTCAAGGTCGAGTCGCCCGATGGCGATGTCATGCGCCTCGCGGGCCCCATGCGTCATCCACGCATGGGGCATCTCTTTCTGAACACGAACCGCAACAAGCGCTCGGTCGTCATCGACCTGAAGCATGAAGAGGGGCGCGCGGTCCTGCTCGAGTTGGCGCGCAACGCCGACGCGTTGGTCTACAACATCCGGCCCCAGGCCATGGCGCGCCTGGGTCTGTCGTACGAGGATGTCTGCGCGGTCAATCCGGGGATCATCTACGTCGGAGCTTTCGGATTCAGCCAGCGAGGACCGTACGCGGCGCGACCAGCCTACGACCACCTGATCCAGGGCATGTCCGGCATACCATGGCTCGTCGAGGCCGCCGGCGCAGACCAGCCACGATATGCACCGGTCATTCTGGCCGACCGGATGGTGGGGCTGCAACTCGCGGTCGCGATCACCAGTGCCCTCTTGCACCGTGCTCGCACGGGCCGGGGCCAGCGAGTCGACGTCCCCATGTATGAGGGTCTCGTGTCGGTGGTGCTTGGCGAGCATCTCGGGGGCCGGATGTTTCATCCACCCGAAGGGCCGGCCGGCTACCAGAGAAGTCTGTCGCGCAACCGTCGCCCGTATCGCACGCTCGACGGTCATGTGTGCGTCATGATCTACACGGACAAGCACTGGAGGCGGTTCTTCGAGGCAATCGGAAAGTCCGAGATGTTCGAGTCCGATTCGCGCTTTTCGACGCACGGCGAACGGACGCGGTGCGTCGACGAAGTCTATGGCTTCCTCGCGGAAGTGATCGCGACCCGCAGCACGGACGAGTGGCTGGAATTGTTCGATCTCGCCGACATACCGGCGGCGCGGATGTATTCGATGGAAGACATTCTCGCGGACGAACACCTCTCGGCCATCGACTTCTTCCAGTGCCGAAGCCATCCGACGGAGGGACCGATCACCATGGTCGCCGTCCCGACGGAGTGGTCGGATTCTCCTCCGGCCCCCATTCGTCATGCCCCCGGCCTGGGTGACGACACGGTCGAAGTGCTCAGCGAGGCCGGCTACACCGCGGAAGACATCGAGCGGTTGCTCTCGCAAGGAGCCATTCGGCAGTCTTCGCGGTAGTGCCCGGGCGGAGCTTCATCGCGCGACCGCTGTCGAGCCGGAGAATTCGCGTGCACGTCGCGTCACTGTGTTTTGACATGCGAATGCTAGAGCGGAACCATTGACACTCGCGCGGCCGCCTAGCGATGATCGGCGATCACTTTGCAGCGGGCGGGCCGGCGTCTCCGGACGCACGCTGCGATCGACGGATGCAAGGCCCAGTTTCAGGAACATCGCGATGACGGAACACGCAGGACGTGGCAGCGGACAAGACACCATGCCGAATTCCACTGATCGGCTCGAGACGCGCGTGACGCGCGTGTTCGGAATCCGTTATCCGATCATTCAAGGTGGCCTTGCGCGGGTCGCCCGGGCCGAATTGGCGGCGGCGGTATCCAATGCAGGAGGCCTCGGCCAGATCGCGATGGCAGGCGTGGGAACGACGCCTGAGCTGATGCGTGCGGAGATTCGCAAGGCGAAGGCCCTGACCGATGCGCCTTTCGCCGTCAACTTCCCGATCGGACATCTGAACATCGATCCGCATCTGGACGTCGTGGTCGAAGAGGGGGTCGCGGCGGTGTCGCTGACCAGGGGCGATCCCCGGCCGGCAATCCGGAGGCTGGCTGGAACCGGAATCCGCGTGCTCGTCCTGGTGTCGGGACCGGAGCAGGCCAGGAAGGCCGAACAGGCGGGTGCCGACGCGGTTGCCACCGTAGGCTATGAAGGTGGCGGCCATCTCGGGCGCGGCGACCTCACGACGTTCGTTGGCGTTCCGCTGGTGGCCGATGCGCTCAGCATCCCGTTCGTCGCCGGCGGTGGGGTGGCGGACGGACGCGGATTGGCAGCGGCCCTCGCGCTTGGTGCCGACGGCGTGGAGATCGGCACCCGATTCATTGCGGTGCGCGAGGCGTTTGCGCACGACAAGTACAAGGCTGCGCTGCTGCGCGCGACGAACACCGTCATCGTGAAGCGCCTGCTGGATCAACCGGGGCGGGCGCTCGCGAATCAATGGACGCGTGACTACCTGGAAGCCGAGGCCAGAGGTACTCCCCGCGACGAATTGCTCGACATGGTGAAGGCGGAAGCAAACGAGCGTGGCGTCTACCACGGCGACGTGGACGGCAGTCTGCTGTGGGCCGGACAGGGCGCCGCATTGATCGAAGACATACCGACGGCCAGGGAACTCATCGAGCGGATGGTCGCCGAGGCCCGGACCAGTGCGTCCAGGCTCTGGTCATTGGCGGACGGCCATCCGCCGGTCACGTCCGATCGAGTCCAGAAGTCGCTGCAGATCGGGTGATCGTGACCATGACTGGACCGCTGTCCGGTGTCCGTGTGCTCGACCTGACCTCGACGATCATGGGGCCGTATTCGACCCAGATACTGGGCGATATGGGCGCAGACGTGATCAAGGTCGAAGCCCCGGAAGGCGACGTCATGCGCGGGCAGGGCAGCGCCCGCGCGCCCGGCATGGGACCCGTGCACCTTGCGTTGAACCGCAACAAGCGAAGCCTGGTCCTCGATCTGCAGCAGGAAAGCGCGCGACGCGCATTGCTCAGGCTCGCACGAACCTCCGATGTGTTCGTGCACTCGATGCGCCCGGGGGCCATCGCGCGCCTCGGCCTGGGCTACGAGCAACTGCGCGAGATCAATGCGCGGATCGTCTATTGTCGCGCGGTCGGCTTTGGCGCCGACGGCCCCTATGCAGAGCGACCCGGATACGACGACCTGATGCAGGGCCTCTCGGGAATGTGCGCGCTGAACACGGTTCTCGCCGGCGAGCCACGCTACACACCCACGGCGATCGCCGACAAGGCGGTGGGCTTGACCGTCGCCTATGCGCTTCTGGGCGCGCTCTACCACGCCCAGCGAACGGGCCAGGGCCAGTGCGTCGAAGTCCCGATGTTCGAGTCGATGGTGTCGTTCCTGATGGTCGAGCACCTGGGCGACAAGACCTACGACTTCGACCACGGAGACTTCGGTTACCCGCGACTTCTGAGCCCGAAGCGCAAGCCGTTCGCGACGAAGGACGGCCACCTGTGCGTGCTGCCATTTACGGATCGACACTGGCGCGACTTCGCTGCCCTGGTGGGCCGTCCCGACTGGGCGACCGACGCACGCCTCTCGACCGTCAAGGCGAGAGGCGAGAATTTCGAGTTGCAGTATTCCCTGATGGCCGAAGCGTTGCGGGAACGCCCCAGTGCGGAGTGGCTCGCGGACATGGAGCGTCTCAGCATCCCTGCGGCGCCTGCAGTCCGCATGGCCGATGTCTTCGCTGATCCGCACCTGTCGGCTACGAAGACGTTCACGCAGGTCGAGCAGCCCACCATCGGCAAGGTGACCCAGATCAAGCCGCCCGTGACATTTTCGGCCACGCCTTCGAGCATCCGGCGTCCGGCACCCAGACTCGGCGAGCACAGCGAGGAGATTCTGAGAGAGGCGGGCTTGACGGAATCCGAGATCGCCGAGATGAAATCCTCCGGTGCATGCGTCTGACGCATCGGAGTCGAGATGACCCGAACCCCCAATGCGAGGAGAACATCAGCAATGCCAGACGCCAGCAGTGCGGCCCAGACCGGAGAGTCCTGCGACTGGCCGGGACTCGTCGACGAACTCAACCGGCTCCTGCGCCTGAAGACCACCCCGATCGGAATGAAGTTGTTCGAGCGTGTGGAGGACATGCAGGCCATTCCGAAGATCCGCCGGCCCGGCGCCATTCACACCACCGACCAGATCGTTGCGCAGGCAGCGCGTCTCGGTTTTACGATCGGCATCACGCGCGACGACCTCGTGGGCCCACAGTGCGCGACGGTCATCGGCCTGCATCCACGCGATGACGAGTGGCTCTCGGGCAAGAAGATGGCCGGCGTCTGGTACGCGACCGTTCCCGACGCGTCCGCGCACCAGCATGCGATGAACGTCGTTCCGCACGGCAAGTACGAGGCGTTGGCCGTTTCCCCCTTGGCCAGCGGCCGACTCGATCCGCCGGACATCTGCCTGATCTATGGCACGCCCGGACAGATGATCATCTTCATCAATGGTCTCCAGTGGACCGAATACAGGAAGTTCGACTGGAGCGTCGTCGGCGAATCGTCATGCGCCGATTCCTGGGGGCGCGCGCTCGCGACGGGCGAGCCAAGCCTCTCGCTGCCGTGCTTCGCCGAACGGCGTTATGGCGGAGTGCTGGATGACGAGATGCTGATGGCACTGACGCCGCGCGATCTGCGAAAGGCGATCTCGGGGATGCAGGCACTCGCGAAGAACGGATTGCGGTACCCGATCCCGCAGTACGGAATCCAGGCCGATGTCCGCGCCGGGATGGGTGCGAGCTATCCGACCACCAAGACTTGAACGAACCCGGGCTCGGCACCCGGCCGTGGCCGGCCGGGCCCGCATGAGACGCGAACGTCGCTCGGCACTGACCGCGGTCGATCGAGACCGGCGAACAAGGGGGCATGACTGAATGGAGGCAGGCATCGTCGCCTATGGCGCGTACATTCCGCGTCGCCGGCTTTCGCGCAAGTGCATCGCGGATGCGAACGCCTGGTTCAATCCCGCCCTGCACGGCCAGTCCAGGGGCGAACGCTCCATGTGCAACTGGGACGAGGATCCGATCACGATGGCCGTCGAGGCCGCTCGCGACTGCCTGGTCGGGCACACGCGGGAAGGCGTACGCGCGGTGCATCTCGCTTCGACGTCGTTTCCGTTCGAAGACAGGCTGAATTCGGGTGTGGTTGCACAGGCGCTGAACCTCGGGGCCGACCTCGAGTCCCTCGACGTGGGCGCCACCCAACGGGCCGCGACCGCGGGACTGGTCACCGCTCTGAGGAATGGCTGCCGCGACGGAGAGACACTCTTCGTGGCCGCGGAGAGGCGCCGCGCGAAGGCGGGCAGCACGCTCGAAATGATCTGTGGCGACGGTGCGGCCGCGATCCTGGTCGGTTCGAACAAGCCGATCGCCCGGTTTCTGGGCAGCCACAGCCTCACAGTGGATTTCGTCGATCACTACCGCGGCAGGGGCTCCGCGTTCGACTATGTCTGGGAGGAGCGCTGGGTTCGCGACGAAGGCTACGCAAAGCTCGTCCCCGCAACCCTCGCGGGTCTTTTCGAGAAGCTTTCGATCGACCCCGCCACGATCGCGCATTTCTGCATGCCGTGTTCGATCGGAAAGGTGGCTGCCTCGGTCGCGAGAATGGTCGGCATCCGCGAGGCCGCGGTGCACGACAACCTGCACTCTGTCTGCGGTGAAGCCGGCGCTGCCCATTCCCTGTTGATGCTCGCCGACGCGCTCGCCGCGGCCAGGCCTGGAGAGCGGCTCCTGGTGGTTGGCTTCGGTCAGGGCTGCGACGCCTTGCTGTTCGAGGCGACCGACGAGCTCGGGCGGCTCACGCCCCGCATGGGCGTCCGGGGCCACCTGGCGAGGCGCTGCGACGAAGCCAACTACAGTCGCTTTCTCGCATTCAACGACCTGGTCCAGCTCGATCGGGGGATGCGCGCCGAGCTGGACAAGCAGACGCCCTTGTCCACGCTGTACCGCAAGCGCGACATGGTGCTGGCCCTGAATGGGGGGCGTTGCACGAAGTGCGGCACGCTGCAGTTTCCGAAGTCGAACGTCTGCGTGGATCCGGCCTGCAACGCCTTTCACAGCCAGGACGACTACCCGTTCGCCGAGCGGACCGGCAAGGTCATGTCGCACACTGCGGACCTCCTGACGTACTCACCCGACCCGCCTGCGATTTGTGGCATGGTGCAGTTCGATGGCGGCGGACGCATCATGATGGATTTCACCGACGTGGACATGACCGAGGTCGCAGTCGGGCTGCCGATGCGCATGGTGTTCCGGGTCAAGGACTACGACACACAGCGTGGGTTCACGCGCTACTTCTGGAAGGCGACACCCAGCTTCGCTGGCAGGGGAGACTGACATGGCCAGCGGAATTCGTGACAAGGTTGCGATCCTCGGCATGGGATGCTCGACGTTCGGCGAGCGATGGGACAAGGAAGCCGACGATCTGATGATCGAGGCGTTCGAGGAAGCTGCAAAAGACGCCGGCATCGAGAAGAACCAGATACAGGCTGCGTGGCTCGCGACGGGGATCGAGGAGCAGCACGTAGGCAAATCGGGTATTCCGCTCGCCATGGCGCTGCGGCTTCCCTTCATCCCGGTGACGCGGGTGGAGAACTACTGTGCCAGTGGCACCGAAGCCTTTCGGGGCGCCGTCTATGCCGTCGCCTCCGGGGCGTGCGACATCGCGCTTGCCATGGGCGTCGAGAAGCTCAAGGACACCGGCTACGGCGGGCTGCCGCAGCGCTCCCGCGGCACCCTGAATTCGATGATCCTGCCGAATCTTTCGGCACCCGGCAGCTTTGCACTGCTCGCAGCGGCCTACGTCGCCAAGCACGGGTGCGACGCCAACGACCTGAAGCGCGCGATGGCGCACGTTTCCGTCAAGAGCCACGACAACGGTGCACGCAATCCGAAGGCGCACCTGCGAAACAGGATCACGATCGACACCGTGATGAGTGCTCCGATGGTGGCTGCACCCCTCGGACTGTTCGATTGTTGCGGCGTGTCCGACGGTGCCGCATGCGCGATCGTGACGACACCGGCGCTGGCGCGTTCGCTGGGAAAGACGGACGTCATCAGCGTCAAGGCGCTGCAGCTTGCCGCGTCGAACGGGGAGGAGTCGCAGCACAACTCGTGGGACGGGAGCCATTTCGTCACCACCCGGGTCGCCGCGAGACGCGCGTACGAGGAAGCCGGGATCACGAAACCGCGCGACCAGATCGGCCTGATCGAGGCTCACGACTGCTTCTCGGTCACCGAACTGGTCACGATGGAGGATCTGCACATCTCGCCGGAAGGGGGCGCCATCAAGGACGTGCTGGATGGGTTCTATGACGCCGACGGCACCGTCCCATGCCAGATCG
>CALMII010000031.1 GCA_937864115.1 uncultured Steroidobacter sp.
CGCCGGGTCGGCGGCGAGAAAGGCCACGTCCCACGCGCCGGCCTTCGCCGCGTCGGCCATCTTGCCCGCCGTGTCGTACGCCACGAAGGCCACCGGCAGGCCAAGGCGCCGCGCCAGCTCGCGCGCGAGCGCGGGGCCCACGCCCTGTGGCGTCCGGTCGGCGGCGCGCTGCGCGATGACGGGGTTGCCGAAATTCACGCCCACGCGCAGCACGCCCGCGGGCGCGATCTCCGGCGACGGCACGCGCACCCAGCCTTCCATCAGCCGGCGGGCGCTGCGGCTGGCGGAAGCCAGCGCGCGATCCAGTGCCCTGGCCGGCGACAAGAAAGACTGAATCGTCACGTCACAACGCATTTCTGCGTTGTCTTCCCAGTTATTCGTCGACACCGTGCCATCGGCACGGTGCAGGATGCATCGCGATCACCGTTCGTGATCCGAGTGTCACCACCATTTCCAAGGCAAGGGAGAAGCCAATGTCGAATTCGAAGCTGTCGATTGCAACCCGTCGTTCCGTCCAGATCCTGATCGCCAGTCTGGCGCCGCTGCTGGCATGGGCCGGCCCGGTCGATATCAACAAGGCCGATGCCGCCACCATCGCCAAGGAACTGCAGGGTGTCGGCCTCAGCAAGGCGCAGGCGATCGTTGCGTATCGCGAGAAGAACGGCGCGTTCAAGAGCGCCGATGATCTGTCCAAGGTGAAGGGAATCGGTGCCAAGACGGTGGAGCGCAATCGCACCAATATCCGGGTCGAGGCGGAGAAGAAGACGGGCTGAGCGGAACCTTCCGCCACAGAGAGCGTTGCAGCTCTTCTTCAAGTATCGATGGCGCCCGTCTCGTGACGGGCGTCATCTTGATGGGGCGAGGCCTGCGATATGATGCCGCGTCCATTCACGGAGACGCGGCTGTGACTCAAGCGAAAGACATCCGGACGGCAGTTTTCCCGGTAGCGGGACGCGGCACGCGGTTCCTGCCGGCGACCAAGGCCAGTCCAAAGGAAATGCTGCCGATCGTCGACAAGCCGCTGATCCAGTATGCCGCCGAGGAAGCGCTGGCCGCGGGCGCGCGCAAACTGGTGTTCATCACGGGCAGTTCCAAGCGCGCCATCGAAGACCACTTCGACTCCGACCACGAACTCGAAGAAGCGCTCGAGGCGCAGGGCAAGGTGGATCTGCTCAAGGCATTGCGCGACATCGTTCCCTCGTGGGCCAGCTGCATCTACATCCGTCAACCGTCGCCGCTGGGCCTCGGTCACGCCGTGTGGTGCGCCAAGCCCGTGGTCGGTGACGAGCCTTTCTTCGTTCATCTCGCCGACGATCTGATCGACGCGCCGACGCCGTGTCTGCGCCAGATGGCGGATGTTTTCGCCGAGCGCGGCGGCAGCGTGCTGGGCGTCGAAACCGTGCCGCGCGCCGACACGGACAAGTACGGCATCGTGTCCACCGAGGAGACCGACGGGCGTGTGTCCAAGGTCAAGCAGATCGTCGAGAAGCCGCGGCCGGCGAATGCGCCTTCGACCCTCGCCGTGGTGGGTCGTTATCTGCTGTCGCCGACCATCTTCGACAAACTCGAACGTACGGGTCGCGGTGCGGGCGGCGAAATCCAGCTCACCGACGCGATCGCGGACCTGCTGGCCGATGAGAGCGTCTATGCCTACGAGTTCGAAGGCAAACGCTACGACTGCGGCAGCAAGATCGGCTACTTACAGGCGACGGTCGAGTACGGACTGAAGCACGAGACGCTCGGCCCGAAATTCAACGAGTACCTGGTCGGTCTCGTCAATCGACTGCCGGGTGCGAAATAGCAGCAACGCCAGGAACGCGATCAGTTCCCACCCGGTCTCGCCGCCACCTCCGCCACCGCCCGACGTCGCCGGTGGCGTTGGCGTTGGTGTTGCGGGTGGGTCGGGCACCGCAAGCATGACGGCTTCCGTGTCCTGTTCTCCCTGATCGTCAGCAATCGTCAGACGCAGCGTGAATCGACCGCTGTTCGGCATCTGCAACGACGTGCTCGCCTGCGCCGGTGCTGCGATGACGGGCAGCACGCTGCCATTCACGCTTTCCGCACTCCATCGATACGAAACCAGTGTGCGACCGTTCGAGGCGAAGCTGGTGCCGGCGTCGAGTGCGATCGTGGCGCCTGGAGCGGCCGTTCCTGCGGTTTGCAGGATCGCAAACGGACGCCGCGCCGCCGCAACGGCCGCGCCGGTATTCAGCATTCCCGCGCCGCAGGTCTGAGTCGTGCAATTGCATTCCGTTGCCTGCAGATCGGTGTCGCCGACGGGTGCGTGACAGGTCGGAATCGTCGTATCGGCGCTGACGGGAAAGGGCGAGGCTGACTGCCTGACCAGCGTGACGAGTTGTCCCGGCGACAGCCGGCTGTTGACGGCGCGCATCAGCGCGACTGCGGCCGCGGCCTGCGGTGCCGAGAAACTCGTGCCGACGTTGTAGCGAATCTGATCTGTGTACGTGGACATCGCGGGAATCGTCGTGCCGCTGTTGCTGGCGACCACGATCGAGAACAGGCACGGCTGACCGATGCCGGTGTTCACGCAGTTGCCTCCCGGCGCGCCGATCGACAGCGCGGGTCCGAGATTGCTGAAGCCGACCTTGGTGCCGGCGTGCCGAATGCCTGCGACGCCGAGAACGCCGCTGCAATTGGCCGGCGTGCCCACTGGCCCGCCCTCGTTGCCGGCGGACGCAACCACCAGCACGCCTCGCGCCGTGATTTCATCGACCGCCGCCTGATAGGCCGCAGTGCAAAGGCCATCGCTGCCGAGACTGAGATTGATTACCGCGGCCGGCGTCGGATTCGCCGGCACGCCGGCCACGCTCAGACCCGCGGCCCAGCGCATGGCGGCGATGATGTCGGAGTCGAATCCGCCGCATTTGCCGAGGACGCGCACCGGCAGGATCCTGGTGTTGAATGCTGCCCCTGCCACGCCCGCTGCATTGTTCGTGAGCGCGCCGACGAGTCCGGCCACTCGCGTTCCATGCCATGAACTGTTGACGATGTCGCAGTCCGAAAAGTCGGCCTGCGTGCGATCCGTCGAATCCACCCAGTCGCCCGGGTCCGACGGATCTGCGTCGCGCGCATTGCCATCGTTCGCCACGTTGAGGCGAGAGACGAAATCGTATCCGGGCAGCAGCTTGCCGCCTTCCTGCGTTCGACCCAGATCGGGATGGTCGAATCGCACTCCGGTATCGAGCACCGCCACGACCAGCGACGGATCGCCGGACGTGATGCCCCAGGCGGCGTCGGTACGCGTCGCCGAAGGCTGCTCCGCCAGCAGATACCACTGGCTCGCGAGCAGCGGGTCGTTGGTGAGTGCGTGTGCGTGTCGCCGCAGATCCGGGGATGCATAGACGACCTCGGGATCCGCCTCGATCTGACGCAGCACCGTCGAGAGATCGTTTCCCGACAGCCTGTGCGGCAGTTCCAGCACGTCGGTGTCCGTGTCCAATGACTGCTTGCGGTGAATCTGCAGTCCGCTCAGGCGGGCTGCCTTCTGCAGCCGGATTCCGCCGGTCTCCGAGGCACGCCAGCGGACGATGATGCTGTCGGCCGAGTCGGAGTCACCCGGCTTTGCGAACTCGCCGTTGTATTCGGCGCCCAGCGCAGTGAGCGCGCCTGCCAGCAATAGCAGCGTCGCTGCGAATTTGAGTTCGGACCGCATGTGCGATGCCTGTCGTGACAGCGGGGTTTCCCGACGCAGTGTAGTCGTGCCATCGCGTACCGAAACGTCGAGCAGTTCACGCCGATCGCCGCTCGGTGTCTATACTCCCGTGGCATTCGCGTCAGAGGCGCCGCAATGAACGAGTCATCCCTGGTCCAGATACGCCGCGACGGCGCCGTCGTCACGCTGATCCTGAATCGACCCGAGGCGCTGAACGCGCTGAATGTCCCTCTGGTGGCAGAACTGCGGCGCGCACTGGAGCAGGTCGCGATGGATGCGTCCGTCGGTGCGGTCGTCCTGACCGGCGCAGGGCGTGGATTCTGTTCGGGCGGGGATTTGCGCGAAGGGGCTGCTGCGAAACCGACGAGCGCAGGCGGGCGTGAATTCGAACCCTGGGCCGACAATCTGCGCGCTGCGATGGAGTGTTCGCACATCCTGCACCAGATGCCCAAGCCGACCATCGCGATGATGCGCGGCCCGGCGGCAGGCGCCGGTCTCGCGCTGGCGACGGCCTGCGACCTGCGCATCGCAGCGGAAGACGCCACGCTGACGACGGCCTTCGCCCGGGTGGGACTGTCCGGCGACTTCGGCATCACCTGGTTCCTGACGCGGCTGGTCGGCACGGCGAAGGCGCGCGAACTCATGTATCTGAGCGAGAAGCTGGATGCAGCCGAGGCATTGCGCATTGGACTCGTCAACCGCGTCGTCCCGGTTGAGCAACTCGAGGCGGTCACTCTCGAGATCGCGCGAAAGATCGGCGACGGTCCTCGCGTCACCAACCGCTACATCAAGCGCAACCTGAATGTTGCCGAGGCCGGTGATCTGGCGGATTCGCTCGATCTGGAAGCTCATCACCTGACCCTCACGCGGATGACCGAAGACCATCGCGAAGCCGTCAGCGCCTTCCACGAGAAGCGCCCGCCCGTCTTCAAGGGGCGTTAAAGTGCTCGAGAAAACAGGAGATCGGTCACACAGGCCGGTGGCCGATTGAACCAGAATGCAATGTCGAGAAATTGCGGCAGCACGTTCCGCAATCCGCATCAGATGAAGCTGCGACTTCGAAGCAATCATCAGGAATCTGCGCATGAGCCGTCCGACCGTAGTGGAACTGAACTTTCCCGACTTCAAACGCGCGCTGGAGAATGCGGTCGCGCAGGGCACCCGCATCATCCCGAGAGAGAAGGAACGGTGGGAGGCGTACGTGGCTGCGAACCAGGTACGCGAGCTGAATTTTCAGGCCTATGCACGCGGCAAGTTCGACAATCTCGAAGCCGTGATCATCGATGCCGGGCCGCCCTGGGGCGGTTACTACCTCTGGTCCGCCGCCGAAGAAGTCGTGCTGCGCTGGCAGCGGCCGTCAACGGATCCGACACCGTAGAAGTGTGACGCCCGCCCGCCGATTCGGCCTTTGGTCGATTGGCTCCCCGCGCGGGCTTTGTGTTAGAAATTCGCCACGTCGGGTGGGAATCCGCAGGCAGCGCCAGTGAGCAGAAAGATAACCCTCAAAAGTCCATTGGCCGCAGATCAACTGTTGATCCGTGCTGCCAGCGTCACCGAACAGCTCGGGCGCCTTTTCGAAATCGATCTCGATCTGCTGAGTCCCGACGAAAGTCTCGACTTCGACAAGCTGCTGGGCAAGGAGATCACCCTGTCGGTGCTGCTCGACGACGGCAGCCAGCGGCACTTTCATGCCTACATCGCCGAGTTCGGCCAGACCGGCCGTCTGGGCGACTACGCCAGCTATCGCGCGCGTGCCGTGCCGTGGCTCTGGTTCCTGACGCGCACCGCGGATTGCCGCATCTTCCAGAATCTGAGCGTGCCCGAGATCGTGAAGCAGGTGTTCAAGGAACAGGGCTACACGAACGTCAAGGACACGCTGACGAAGAGCTATCGCAAGCGCGAGTACTGCGTGCAGTACCGCGAGACCGATTTCAACTTCGTGCAGCGGCTCATGGAAGAAGAGGGCATCTACTACTACTTCAAACATACGGCCAGTACGCACACCCTGGTGCTCGCCGATTCGTACAGCGGGCACGAAAGCTTCGCGTCGTACGAGACCATCGAGTACTTTCCGCCTTCGGAGAACGCACAGCGCGAGAAGGACCACATCCATGACTGGCAGCGGCAGCGCAATGTGCAGCCGGGCAAGTACGTCGTCATGGACTATGACTTCACCAAGCCGCGTGCGCAGCTGAAGACGCAGTATGTGCAGAAGCGCGATTTCCCCAAGTCGGACGCGGAAATGTTCGACTATCCCGGTGGCTTCACCGTGTCAGGCGATGGCGATCATTACGCGCGCGCGAGGCTCGAATCGCTGCAGGCGCAGTACGAACTGCAGACCGGCGTCGGCAACGCCCGCGGCCTCGCCACCGGCTATCTGTTCAAGCTGGATGGCTATCCGCGCAAGGACCAGAACAAGGAATACCTGATCGTCGGCGCGGTACACCGCGTTCACGCCGGCGATTACGAGTCAGGCACGGCTGGCACGCCCGACGACTACACCTGCTCCTTCGACGCCATCGACGCCAAGGAGCCGTTCCGCACGCCGATAACGACCCGCAAGCCGGCGGTCGGCGGTCCGCAGACGGCAACGGTCACCGGGCCGAGCGGCGAAGAAATCCACACCGACAAGTACGGCCGCGTGAAAGTGCAGTTCCACTGGGACCGCGAAGGTCAGCGCGACGAAAAGAGCTCGTGCTGGGTGCGTGTTTCGCAGATCTGGGCCGGCAAGAACTGGGGCTGGATGAGCATTCCGCGCATCGGCCAGGAAGTCGTCGTCGACTTTCTCGAAGGCGATCCGGACCAGCCGATCATCACCGGCCGCGTCTACAACGCCGACAACATGCCGCCGTTCGAACTGCCGGGCAACAAGACCCAGTCGGGCCTGCGCACGCGCAGCACGTTGAACGGCACCGCGGACAACTGCAACGAGATCCGCTTCGAAGACAAGAAGGGCTCGGAACAGCTCTTCATGCACGCGGAAAAGAACCAGGACATCGAGGTCGAGAACGACGAGACCCACTGGGTCGGGCACGATCGGACCAAGACGATCGACAATGACGAGACAACGCACGTCAAGCATGATCGGACGGAGACGGTTGATAACAATGAAACCATCACGATTCATGGTACCCGCACCGAAACGGTCGACAAGGATGAGTCGATTACCATCGGTGCGGGCCGCACGGAGAATGTCGCCAAGAACGAAACGATCAGCATCGGTCAGGATCGGTCTGAGTCGGTGGGCGGTAGCGAAAGCGTAAGCATCGGTAAGGATCAGTCGGTCAGCATCGGTGCGAACAGATCGCTGAGCGTTGGCAAGGATGAGAACATCACGATCTCTGCGAACCGCACGGACCAAGTCGGCAAGAATGTAGATGTGACGGTCGGCAAGACGCGCAGTACGTCGGTCGGCGAGAATGAGAGTCTGACCGTCGCCAAAGGCATGGTGATCGATGTCGGCGATCAGATTACGATCAAAACGGGGTCAGCGAGCATTACGATGAAGAAGGACGGAACGATCACCATCAAAGGCAAGGACATCACGCTCGACGGCAGTGGCAAGATAAACGTCAAGGCATCCAGTGATATCGCCATCAAGGGAAGCAAGGTGACGCAGAACTAGCACGGTGCGAAAGCGGACGGACTGATCCTATGGAAATGCTTGAATCTGTGGCGCTGCCAGCGATCGTGCTGGACAAGACGAGCCCATGCTGGTTTTGCGAGGAAAAGAACGACTCCGCAATCAGGAACAGCGAGACGGAGGATCCAGCCAGCCCGGAGGGTGAGGATGAGGGGCCCGAGAATGGCGAGCACAATGACGCATCTGTGCTCGGGGGGAACTTGGGCTCGAGACCTACCTGGAACATCAGCCATAAGGTGGAAGCGGAGGATCCGATAGAGGCGGGCGTGCAGACTGAAATCGTTCCGGCGGCGCACCATCTCCTTCCAGGCAACGCTTCGGTGAAGAAGGCTACCCTGCTGCACAAGTACATGGTTTGGGAAGGCAAGAATCCCAAGGGGTTCAAGGGACCGATCGGTTACGACATCAACAACGCCAGCAATGGCGTATGGCTTCCGGGCAACTACGCTGTCAGGGTGGGGACGGATTTCGGTCAGAACTGGGGGCAGTTCAATGATCCCTTCAAGGAGGCCTATGCGTTGGCTGCGATGAGAAGTGCCGGCAATCTGCAGTTGCATGACGCGCATCCGGCCTACAACGCAAACGTACGCAGCACGCTTCTCGATATTGCCAAGAAGCTCGATGCATTGTGGACGGACCGTTCGAAGTGCCCGGTGTGCGACAAGGATCTCAAGGATCAGCTCACGCCGCCGTATGGCCTGGTGGGGCGGCTTAATGCGCTGTCCGCCGAACACAAGAAGGCCCTCATTTTCACGGCTCATAATCGCAAGGCCATCAACAATGGCTACTACACGTCCAGTCGCGTACTTGGCGTCTATGGTTGAGCAAGCTGGAGTCCACGGATGTCCGACTATTTTGTTTTGCGCGCGATTCCCTCGATTGAACAGAAATCGGTGCAGGGATACATGGAAATCGAGGACTGGGACGATGTAGAGGGTTTTGACGACTGGGGGCGCGGGACGCGAGCGCAGATGCGACCGTCAGGCCTGGTCGAGATCAAGGCCGTGCCGTACAAGGGATATGCAGGGAAGCCCGACGATTTTCAGGACGCGAGCGTTCCGTTGATGTCGAAGCGCCTCAAGCAGGCCATCGAGTCGGCGGGCGTCGACAACGTCGATTTCCTTCCGGTCACGCTACGCAATACATCGAGCGGCGAGGCTTACGAGTACTTTGCATTCAACCTGATCGGGCTGGTGTCAGCGGCTGATCGGGCGAAGTCTACGATGGCGAGTCACGACGGCGACTTTCTCGGCGACACTCAGATACATGGGCTGGCCATCAAAGACTCGCTGGCGAAGGACGTACTCATGTTCAGACTCGCGGAAAAATTTTCCGTCGTGATGATTCACCGTACGGTCAAGGAGGCGATCGAGAATGCGGGGATCGACACGATGAAATTCGTGAAGCCGGAAGACTTCATGGCGATTTGAGCCGGCGGACACCGTCCCTGCCACAACTGCTTCGACGTGGGTTGGGACTGGCAAGATGGCCTGGCAGAGGAAAGGGACTTCCCGGCTCCCATCGAGATTGATTTCGATCCGCTTCGCGGATACACCCGGCCCAGTCGGCAGGATCGTAAAAAACCATTCCCTCGATCTGCCGCTGTTCGACGGCGGCCTTGACTGCTTCGTCGACGATGATGGCATCGACGCTCACGCCGTGGCAGGCCATCACGAAGTGCGGCATCGCTCGCTTCCTTGCGCCGGACTCTCCGTTCAGCCCATGCCGTTCTTTTCGTTGTGAAACAGCGGATCTGCCAGCCGGCAGACGTTCTTGCCTTCGAACTTCACGTCGAACGAATACATCATGTATTCGCAAGCGCCCTTGATCTTGTTGCTCATCACGCCCATCGCCGAACCCGCTTCGTCGCCGGTCGACATCATGTACTTGGCGCCTTTGGTCATGGGCATCTGGCCATCGGTCTTCACCGATGTCGGGCCGGAAGATGTGTTCGACGACATGCCGATGTTCGGATAGGGAATCGGCACCGGACCGCCGGGCGTCGGTGTCTTGCAGACATCGGGGAAGATGGGGCTCTGGCCGCCGCTGCCCTTGTGAGCGACGCCGCGAAGATTGGCGAACACCGTTCCCGGCATGTCTGCGTCTCCAGTCGGTCAGGGTGAAACAGAGAGTAACGCACAGGCGCGTGGATCGTAATCCGACGCGGCCCACACCAGCGCGGGTCCGGCGCGACTTGTGTCACGCAATGCCACTGTCGCAATGGCTGACAGTATTGCGCCCGTGGCAGCGCCGGCATCGCCGTACTTGTCGGCGGGATGTTCCAGTGCCATGTCCGGCGCAAAAAAGTCGCGATGACGCAGTTGCGCTACGCCCCATAGCTTGGCCTCGAATCCTTCGCCGTTGAATCCGGCGAAGGTCACGCCGACGGGCGGTATCGATGCAGGCAGGCGACCGCGCAGCACGTTGAGCGCTTCCGCCAGTCCTTCGCCGCGCGCTGGCGCGGATCCGTAGCGGTGCCCCGGATCGTCGAAATTTGCGACTGCGTCGATGCGGATGCCGGTATCAGAGCTTGCGACGACCAGGAAGGCCGCACCTTCGCCTGGAATGAAACCATCCATGATCCGCGGGCCGAGCACGCGGCCTTCATCGCTCAACGCGCTCAGCAATCGCAGATCCAGAAACGAATCGACGCCTCCGACGATCACGGGCGATGACGCATCTTCCTGCAGGGCATTCACCGCCGCTTCGAGCGCCAGCAGCGCCGCAGCACGTCCTTGGGGGATTACGATGCTACGCGCGACATCGATCGGTAACCCGCTGAGCGTCTGCAGATACTGCGGGAAGTGCCGCAGCCAGGGCGCCTCGGCAGGAGTGAGTCGGGGAGCGCCGAGGAACAGTCTCATCGGTGCCGATGTGTCGACGGAGAGTCCTTGCAAGGCAGGTGTTGCCAGCCGCAGCATGCGCCGCGCGCGCGTGGGCAGGGGCAGACGGCTGATATCCGGAGTGAGTTGACCGAGCGCATCTTCCGGCACCAAACCCATCTGAATGGGATCGAAGCGCCCGTCCATTACGCCCGAGTTGACGATGCGCGCAATGCCCGCCCGTGCCGATGCCCACGCCTGCTGGCTGCCGCGACCGATCGCGCACAGGACATTGCTCGACTGGATGACGATGGAGCTCATGCGCGTGACCGGCTCGCCAGGGCGAGCGTGATCTTCTCGACTTTCAGCACGTTGCGATCGCAGGACAGGGCGCTGCGCCAGGTCATGCACAGACGATTGGCATCGGGCTCGATGAGCAGCGTTTCGAGATTGGCGGGCGGGCGTTGCGGCGCGCCAGCCACGTCGATCGTCACATCCAGCGGCGAAGCCGGCACGTTGAATGAGATCGGGCCATCGGGCGTGCAGCCATCTACGTCGATGCGTTCGCCGCCCTGCAGGAATCGGTCGAACGCGAACTCCGGCGCGGCGCACTGCAGAAAGCGGGGATCGAAATCCGCGGGCAGATAAGGCGCGCGCGTGCGCTGCCAGTTCGCGTCATAGGTGCCCGCGAAAGCGCGGCGCGGCAGCCAGGATGCCGACGTGGGCGCGAAGCAGGCTGGATTCGCAGCCTGGCCGAGCTTCTGCAGCGGCGCCGCGGGATCGTCGAGATTCGGCACCGGCTGCTGTTTCATTTCGCTGCCCGTGCGCTCGCCCGCGAATCCGCAGCCGACCGGATTGCGCTCTTCGGCGAGCGTGCGATCGGATAGCCGGTGAAAGCCGCCGAAGGCGCGTTCCCACACCAGCGGCATCGATTCGAAAGGCACGGGCGCGGTTGGCGTGCCATCGGACTGCCATGTGCGATCGCCGCTGACGAGGATCTGTTTGCGCCGCTCGGCCACCGTCATGGAAATGTGCATGCGCTGCAGGCGACGTCCTTCGGGCGCATGTGCGTGACCGACGAGCAGCACGTCCGTGCCGGGCTTGCCGATGTGCAATTCCGACACCGCACGCAGGCTGGAGAGTGCAGGATCGCCGTAGTACTCATCCGCCATCGTCACCGGCACTTGTTCAGGCGCGAGCGACAAGCTCGGGCGCAGCATGAGCGTGGCCTTGATGACGACATGGAGCGTGTCGATGCCGGCCCTGTCGGGCAGGACCGCGATGCTGGCTTTGAAGGGCGTGCGGTTGTCGAGCTGCAGCATGACTCAGCGCGCTCCCGCCAGCGCGCTGCGTCCGCGCGCCATCATGATCCGCTGGCGCGCAGCGAAGGAGCGGGTCTCGACGTCGTAGGCGCCCTGTGTTTTCGCGGCGAGATTCAATACCAGGTCGGGACGCCGCAGCATCGGTCCCGTTTCGATGGCACCCAGCAGGGCTTCGACTGACGCAGGCTGGCCGCGGATGTAGCGCACGTCGGGCTGGAAGGACGCCTGATGCTGTTCCCAGTGACGGCGCACGGCATCCGCATCGGGCAGCGGCCAGAGCGATTCCTGTGCGGGCACCAGATCGGCTTCCAGATCGTCGGCTTCGAACGCCGGCGTCTCGGCAGGCGTTTCGGCGGCGGCGAGATGATCGCGAGCGAGATCGGCGCCGGTGATGTGGCAATACGCCTCGGCGGCGCTGCGCGCGAGCTTCTCGTGCTTCATTCCCTGCAGGCACAACTCGACGGCGTGACGCGTACCGACGTGCCCGAGCGCCCAGAGCGCCTGCGCCTGCAATTGCGGCACGCGCAGCGAGGAGTGAATCAGCGCGTGATGTTCCGCGCCGCCCAGCATCGCGATCAGGCGCAATACGGGAGCCAGCTCCGCGTTCGCATTGCCGACCGCATCGATCGCCGCCGTCCAGGCCGCCGGCACATTGCGGGCGATGCCGGCTTCGATCGCCGTCAGCCGCGCCTGCGGATGTTTCGTTCTCAGTCCCGCGCCGACCCACTCGTCGAGATGTTCGCTCGCCGCGAAGCGAACGGCACGCAATGCGGCGATCTGCATTCCAGCTTCGCCGGCGGCGAAGGCGGCGGCCAGCTCCGGACCGGGCCGTGCGCTGCGTGCCGTCTTGATGCGGCAGAGCGTTGCTTGATGCGCGGGCGACAGGCCCGCAAGCAGGCCCGCGGTCGAACTGAGTACCTGGCTGGATCCGGTCGTCTCCAGTCCGCGCGCCATGGCCGCGAGCTTCGGAGCGTCGGCATCTGTCAGGGCTTCGCTCAGGACATTGACCACATCCGCGGAACCGCGCGATGCAAGCAACGCCGTGGCGACCGTGATGCGCCGTGGATCGTCGGACGCGAGATGCGGCCGACAGAAATCGATGAGACCGTCGCCGAGAACGTGAACGCCCGCGAGTGCGCCGTGCAGTCGATCCTCCGTCCAGCTCCAGACTTCATCGAGATTGCGGGTGAGGCTGGTGAGTTCGGCTTCCCAGCGCTGCCACAGGAACGTGGCCTCATCGAAACTTTCTTCGATGAGATCGGGCAGAGGCGAGCGGGCGGAGGACGCCGATGACATGCGGGCGACGATGCGTGGTTCAGTTGATCTGAACCTGGCCGCCCTTGATGCGGTTCGTTCCTTCGGAATGCGTTTCGACGTAGGTGCCGCGGATGACGATGCGGCCGTTGCGACGCAGGGTGACGGAGGCCTGTCCGCACTGGAGCACGATCTCGTCCTGGCCGACCACACGCACGCGTTTGCCGTCGACATCGGCTTCGACGACCGTCGCCTGTGCCGAATCCGGCGACGGCGCCTGGATGAGTCCGACGATGATCGGCAGCAGCGGATCGCCGTTCTCGAACACCAGGACCGCGGGTTGCCGGCGCGTGATGGCAGATTCGATGGCGCAGGCTTCGAGTGCGATACCCAGACGGGCCGGATGCGTGCCGTGCGGCGAGCCGGGAAAATCGACCATCACAGTGGCGTCTTTCTCACTCTCGCTGCTGGCCGCGACGATCCAGCCGAGCGTCGTCGGCATCGAAGCGACGGGGACCGGCGCAGGGACAGCTTGCGGCGCGCTGTTGTTCTCGCGGCGACGCTCGGGAAACAGAGCCGCCACCTTCGTCCCTTTCTTACGCATGAATATCCCCGCTCAATGTCTCGCTCGATTCAATACTACGGTTGCGTGAACGGTCAAGGCACCGTTTGGCCATTCCGCGGTGTCGACGGATCTGCCGGTTCGACGCGACGCGACTGCCTTCGCGCGCGAAGTCCCCGAAGTGTGATCTGGCGCGCGCCTCACGGCCCATTCGAGCGGAAGTCTGGTCTATCATCCGACCCCTTGTCCCATCGACCGTTGCGATCAATGCAAGCAGGACGGTACAGTCCTCGGATTGGTCTGCAGGTGATTGTTTTCCGAAGATAATCCAACCGATGCTCCTGACACTCGAAGTCATCAGTCCGAACGGCGATCTGCTGGGAAGCAATCGCCGCAAGACCGTGGGACCGGAGGGTGCGCAGATCGGGCGTTCCAAGGAGAGCGACTGGGTCATCAACGACCAGTACATCTCGCGCATTCACGCCCGGGTTCGCTGCGTGAACGGCGCGTTCTATCTCGAAGGACTCGGTCGCAACCCGCTTGCGATCAACGATCCCGAATCGACCATCGCCAACAACGAGCCGCACCTGCTGCGCAACGGCGATCGTTTCTTCCTCGATCAGTACGAGATCAGGGCCACGGTGTCGAGCGGTGCGGCGGCCGCGACGCCGACGATTCCCGACGATCCCTTTGCCCCGGTCTCCGCTGCGTCGTCCGCGAAGTCGGCCGTACCGAACAGCTGGGGCAACGATGGTCTCGACCTGGGCATTGCCGACGGCACCCACGAAGACGCATCGAACCTCGATCCGCTGGCTGCCTTGGGTGGCCCGGCAGCGAAACCGCAGGCACCGCCGATTCCCGTCAATCTGAATCAGCGGTCGATCCTCGAAGACAACTTCACGGCGCCGACGCCGATCGTGCAGTCGGCGCCCATACCCGCGCCGCGCCCGGGCGGCGGCAGAATTCCCGAGAGCTGGGAGCATTCGTCCGGGTTCACGCAGATGGGACAACAGCCGCCGGCCGCGGCGGCACCGCCGGTGCGTCGGCCCGTTCCGCCGACGCCGGCGCGGCCGGCGGTTGCACCGTCACCGGCGGAGTCGTCACGCACGAAGGCGCTGCGCGACGATTCCATTCCGGATACCTGGGAAAAATCACGCACCCGGATCGAAACGCCGGCGGCTCCGCCGCCTGCGAAGACGGGCGGTCTCGGCGATCTGGTTCAGGATGCCGCGGCACCCGAACGCTCGCCGGTCGAAACCGCACCACAGCCGCCGCGCACGATCCGTCGGCCCGCCGAAGCGCCTGCGGTTCCGCCGCCCGCCGCAACGATTGCCCAGACACAGCGCACTCCAGTGCTTCCGGCGCGACCGCCGGCCGATCCCGTCGCCGCAGGTTCGGGCAGTCTCGAACTGGAAGAAATCCTGCGCGCCGCCGGCGTTCCGGCCTCGCAGATGTCGCCGGAAATGGCGCGCGAACTCGGCCAGGTGCTGCGCATCGTCGTGCAGGGCCTGATGGAAGTGCTGCAATCGCGCGCCGAGATCAAGTCGCAGCTGCGCATGTCGATGACGCGCATGCAGCCGACCGAAAACAATCCGCTCAAGTTCTCCCCCAACGTCGAGGCGGCGCTGCATACGCTGCTGGTCGAACGCAATCGCGGTTACCTGCCGACGGTCCGCGCTTTCCAGGAAGCGCTGACCGACGTGCGCAATCACCAGATCGCGGTATTGCAGGGCATTCGCACTGCCTTCAATTCCATGCTCGAACAGTTCGATCCGGAAAAGATCGATGCCGAACTCGAGAAACCCTCGAAGCGCGGCGGCCTGCTCAACATCGGCGGCAAGGGCGGCAAGTTTCGCGAACAGTACGTGGAGCAGTACGAGAGCATGACCCGCGATCCGGATGAAACTTTCAAGCGCCTGTTCGGCGAATTCTTCGCCCAGGCCTACGAAGAACAGATGGATCGCCTGAAGATGACCGGCCGCACCGTCGGCGACGGTCAATAGTCGATTCGCAACACAGCCAAGAACGCGGAGAGCGCCATGAGATTGCGTTGGATTCCCTGGAGCCTGATCGCCATTGGCGCACTCGTCGGTGCAGGCTGCGGCTCCGCGCCGCCCAAGCCGGCCGTGGCCAAGGCGCAGATCACCGCTTCGGCCGACGTGAATCCGAACCAGGATGGCCGCGCCTCGCCGGTGCACGTACGCATTTTCCAGCTCAAGGAAGACGGCGCCTTCATGGGCGCGGATTTCTGGGCGCTGGTCGACAAGGAACAGGAGACGCTCGCCGCCAGCGTGGTGCAGCGGCTGGAGTTCGACCTGTCCCCGGGCGAATCGAAGGAATTCGAACTGAAGATTTCTCCGGAGGCGCGCGTGCTCGGCGCGATGGCCGAATACGCCGACTATCGCAACGCGCAGTGGCGTGTGGTGGTGCAGGCGCCGAACAAGTCGCTGCTCGACCTCGTCAAGAAGGATCGCGTGTCCTTCGGCGTGGACAAGAACAAGGTGAGCATCACGGTCGGCGACTGATCCGCCAGCTCCGCCACTTTCCCATTACCGCGACGCACATCCGACATGTCCAACAACAAAGTCGTCTGGTCAGAAGGCCTGTTTCTCAGGCCGCAGCACTTCCAGCAGCAGGATCGCTACGTCGAGAAGCTGGTCGAGGGACGGACCGCCTCGCTGCGCGCCAATTCCTGGGGCCTGACCGAAGTCCAGATCGAGCGTGACCTGCTCGCCATCGGCAAGCTGGGTCTCAAGCGCGCGGCCGGCGTCTTTCCCGACGGCACGCCGTTTTCGATGCCGGACGACGAGCCGCTGCCGTCGCCCATCGAACTCACCGCACAGGTTCGCGACAAGCAGGTGTCGCTGGCGATTCCGTTGCGCCGCGAGGGAACGCGCGAATCCGACCGCCGCGAAGCCGTCGACGGCGTCATGCGCTATCGCGCCCGCGACGTCGAAGTGAAGGATGCGGCCGGCGATTCGACGGCGCAGCATTCGCTGGAAGTCGCGGTGTTGCGTTCCAAGCTGCTGCTGGCCGACGAGCCGCACGAGGACTACGCCACGATCCCGATCGCGCACATCGTCGAATGTCGTGCCGATCGCATGGTCGTGCTCGAAGAACGATTCATCCCGACAGTACTGAATGCGAAACATGCGTCGATCCTCGCCACCTTCATGACGGAGGCGCAGGGACTGCTGCACCAGCGCGGCGAAGCGCTGGCCGCGCGAGCGGTCGCGAGCGGCCGCAGCGGTTCGGCAGAAATCGCCGACTTCCTCATGCTGCAGGCGATCAATCGCTACGAGCCGCTGGTCACGCACTATGCGCAGAGCGGCCTGGTGCATCCTGAGGATCTGTTCCGCCTGTGCCTGGAAATCATCGGCGATCTGTCGACGCTGACCAGCGAGTCGCGCCGTCCGCCGAAGCTGCCGCAGTACGAGCACACGAACCTGCGCACCTGCTACGAGCCCGTGATGACTGCGCTGCGTGCGTGCTTTGCCGTGGTGCTGAAGCAGAACGCCGTACAGATTCCGCTGGAGAAGAAGCGCTTCAACATTTCGGTGGGCGTGGTGGCCGACCGCAGCCTGTTCGACGATGCGGCCTTCATCCTCGCCGCCCGCGCCGATGTGGCCGCCGAATCGATCCGCCGCGATTTCCCTGCCCAGGTGACGCTGGCGTCGGTGGAGAAGATCGCGAAGCTGGTGAACGAACACATCCCCGGCATTCCGCTGCAGCCGCTGTCGGTGGCGCCGCGCCAGATTCCGTTCCATGCGGGCTTCACCTATTTCGAACTCGATCGCGGCAGTGCGTTGTTCCGCGAACTCAAGGCCGGCGGCGGCATCGCGCTGCACGTGCCGGATTCCTTCCCGGGACTGGGAATGGAAATGTGGGCCATCCGCGGATCGTGAGCGGAAGAAGCCGGAGGTTTCACACAGAGATCACAGAGGTCGGAAAAAGAGGATTTCTTCCCTCTTCCTGTGGGGCCGGCTTCAGCCGGCCTGCTGCACTTGAAGAGGCCGGCTGAAGCCGGCCCCACAGAAGAATCCTTCTCTGTGTTCTCTGTGTGAAATCTTCCGTCTCGTACATCTCAACTGAGACTGAGCAGAACCTGTGGCTAACGATTTCGACGATCCATTCGCCCCCGCCGATGGCACGGTCATGCGGCCGCGACCGGGCGGGGCACGCCGCCCTGCATCGGATGGACAAAGCCAGGTGCGTCCCGCTGCGCCGCCGCCCCGGGGCGGACAGGAGTACGGTCCCGCGCCGACGCCGGGAAATCTGGCGGTGCAGGATTTCATTTCGGGCGGCCGCAATCCGATCCTGCAGGCGGCCGGGCCGCTGATCGCCGTCGCATCGCGCCTGCAGTCGACGGTCGCCAATGCGGACATCAATGCGCTGCGCACGCAGGCCATGCAGGACGTGCGTCAGTTCGACGAACGCCTGCGCGCCGCCGGAGTCGCGCCCGAAGATGCGCTGGTGGCGCGCTACGTCATCTGCACGTTCTTCGATTCGGCCGTCCTCAATACGCCGTGGGGCGCGCAGAGCGACTGGTCGGGTCAGTCGTTGCTCATCCTGTTTCACAAGGAGAAGTCGGGCGGCGAGAAATTCTTCCAGATTCTCGATCGGCTGTGCTCGCAGCCGCAGCGCTACATCGATCTCATCGAACTTCAGTACGTCTGCCTCGCGCTCGGCTACGAAGGCATGTACCGCATCGACGAGCGCGGCGCCACGCGGCTGGCGGACCTGCAGCACAAGCTCGCGGTCATCGTTCGCGATGCGCGCCAGATCAAGGATCAGGAACTGTCGGTCCACTGGCGCGGCGTCGAGGACAAGCGCAATCCGATCTTCCGCTACATCCCGTGGTGGATCGTCGCCTGCGTCGGCCTGGCGATTCTCGTCATCGCCTTCGTGATCTATGTAGCGCGCCTCAATCGCGCGGCGGAACCGGTGATGGCGGCGCTGTCGCAGCCGAGCGTGCAGGTCGAGTACACGGCACCGGTGAGTCGCGCCAACCGGCTGAAGCAGTTGCTGGCGCCGCAGGAGGCGGCAGGGCAGTTGACGGTGGAGGACTTCGGCGACAAGACGGTCGTGACGCTGATCTCCAGCAACCTGTTCCGCTCGGGCAGCGCCACGTTCAATCCGCAATACAACGACATGATCGCCGCCATCGCCAACGGCCTGAACCAGGTGCCGGGCAAGGTGGTGATCGTCGGTCACACGGACGACGTGCCGGTGCGTTCGCTGCAGTTCGCCGACAACTTCGAACTGTCGCGCGAGCGGGCGGTGACGGTCGCCAACCTGCTCAAGCCGTCGATCAACAATTTCGGCCGCGTGGAATGGGTGGGCGTCGGCTCGACCCAGCCGCGCTACGAGCCGGTGAACATGGCGGAAAATCGTGCGCGCAACCGGCGCGTCGAGATCGTCAGTGTCGATGAGGGTGCCGCGCAATGAAGGCGATCTTCGGTCTGTTCACCAAGCGCTGGTTCCTGATGTCGCTGGCGATCCTGTTCCTGTCGCTGGTGATCTGGTTCGGCGGGCCGTATCTCGCATTCGGCAGCCTGCATCCGCTCGATTCAGTGACCGAGCGGCTCGTCGCCATCGGCGTCCTGATCCTGATCTGCGTGCTCTGGTCCGTGCTCGGCAAGCTGAAGGCCAAGCTCGCCGCCGACAAGATCGCGAAGGACATGAGCGCGGGCGCCGACAAGCAGCCGCGCGGCGCGCAGGATGCGGCGCAATTGCGCGCGCGCTTCGATGAAGCACTGGCAGCGTTGCGCGAATCGAAGGGCAAGTCGGTCAATCTGTACGAACTGCCGTGGTACATCATCATCGGCCCGCCGGGCGCCGGCAAGACCACGGTCATCGCCAACTCCGGCCTCAACTTCCCGCTGTCGAAGAAGTTCGGCAAGGAAGCGCTGCGCGGCGTCGGCGGTACGCGCAACTGCGACTGGTGGTTCACGGACGAAGCCATCCTGCTCGACACCGCCGGTCGCTACACCACGCAGGATTCGGACAGCGAAGCCGATCAGGCGGGCTGGATCGAATTCCTCACCCAGCTGCGCAAGCACCGCGGCCGTCGTCCCATCAACGGCGTCATCGTCGCCATCAGCGCGCCGGATCTGCTGGCGCTGAACGACGGCGATCGCCGTCGCCATGTCGAGGCGGTGCGTCGGCGCGTCGAGGAGCTGAATCGCGAACTCAAGATCAGCCTGCCGCTGTATTTCTTCCTCACCAAGCTCGACCTGATCGCCGGCTTCACCGAGTTCTTCGACGACCTGAACCAGGAAGGCCGTGCGCAGGTGTGGGGCATGACGTTCCCCATCGAAGCGTCGCGCTCGGGCGAGGCGGCCGCGCAGATCCTGAGCGAATTCGACCTGCTCACCGACCGTCTCAACTCGCGTCTCATGCTGCGTCTCGAAAGCGAGCGCGACGTGCGACGCCGCTCGCTCATCTTCACGTTTCCGCGCCAGTTCGCGGCCCTGCGCCGTGCATTGAACGACTTCGCGACGGAAGCCTTCGGCTCCAGCGGCGCGCAGAAGGCGCAGTTGCGCGGCGTGTATTTCACCAGCGGCACGCAGGAAGGCACGCCCATCGACCGCATGCTCGGCGCACTGGCGCGCCAGTTCGGTCTCAACGTGCGCGGCGCGGCCGTGCAGTCCGGGCAGGGGCGTGCGTATTTCATCCAGCGATTGCTGAAGGAAATCCTGTTCAAGGAATCCGGCCTCGCCGGCGTCAACAAGGCGATGGAAGTGCGCCAGGCGCTGGTGAACGGCGCGATCTACATCGCCGTCGTGCTCGCCATCGTCATCGGCATCGTCGTCTTTTCCATCAGCTACCAGCGCAACCGCTCGTATCTCGCCGAGGTGGAGAAGGCGACGGAGGAACTGAAATCCGTGCCGGCGCCACCGCCGATGAGTCCGTTCACGGCCAGCCTCGACCGCCTCGACGTGCTCGACCGCATCATCGGCGTCGCCGACCAGCATCAGCAGGACGTGCCGCTCTCCATGCGCTGGGGCCTGTATCAGGGCCGCTCGGTATCGAATGCCGCGCACGATGCGTACGTTCGCGAACTGAATGCGAGCCTGCTGCCCGGCGTGGCCGATCACTTCCGCAACCGGCTGGCGAGCTTCGCCGGCGAACCCGACAAGCTCTACGAGTATCTGAAGGCGTACCTGATGCTCGGCATGCCGGAGCATCTGGACTCGACGCAGCTCGGCTTCATCGGTCGCTACGAATGGCAGCGCGAATTCGCCAACGATCCGGTGTCGCTGGAGCGCGTGACCAAGCACTTCAATGCGCTGATCGCCGATGAGGATCGCCTGCAGCCGATCAAGCTCGACGACGGCATCGTCGAGCGCGCCCGCAATTCGCTGAAGCAGGCCTCGCTGCCGGTGCTCATGTACAGCCGCCTCAAGCTCAGCTACGCGGACGACACCAGCGACGCCATCGACCTGTCGCGCGAAGTCGGCCTGGGCGGCGACAACGTGTTCGTTCGCAAGAGCGGTCGCGACCTGTCGGAGCCGGTGCCCGGCCTGTACACCAAGCCGGTGTTCAAGCAGATCAGCACCACAGGACAACTGGAATTGGTGAAGGGCTTCGTCACCGACGGTTGGGTGTTCGGCGGCAACATCGCCGATGCGGCGCGCTCGCCGCAGCTCATGTCGCAGTTCATGAAGCTCTACGAGGATGACTACATCCGCACCTGGGATGCACTGGTGGCCGACATCACGCTGCGGCCGACGACTAGCACGCAGGATGCGGCGCAGTTGTGGGGCCTGCTGGGCGCGCCGACCTCGCCGCTGAAACGGCTGCTGGAAGTCGTGACCGCCAACACGATGCTGATCGAGCCGCAGCAGCAGCCCGGCGCGGCCGACAAGGCGAAGGCCGCACTGAGCGGCACGCTCGGCACGCTGGGCAAGGTGTTCGGCAGCACGCAGCCGGCAGGTGCGGCGGCGCCGCCCGGAACGCTCACGACCCGGCACTTCGAATCGATCCACAAGCTCGTCACCGGCTCGCCCGCTCCGATCGACATGACGCTGCAGAAGTTCGCCAACCTGCAGGGCATTCTCGGCCAGATCAATTCGCTCGGCGGTCCGCCGCCGCTGGAAATGGCCACGCAGCTATCGACGGCCGTGCGGGATCTGGAAACGCATGCCAAGACGCTGCCGGGACCGGTCGCCGGTGTCGTGGCGCGCGCCACGGGCAGAGGCGCTTCGGTCGCCACCAGCAGCATCGGCAGCGATTTCTCCGCGCGCTATCGCCAGCAGGTCGTCGCCGAGTGCCAGGAGCTTGCGGCCGGCAAGTATCCGCTGGTCAGCGCCAGCGCGACCGATCTGCCGCTCGCCGACTTCGGCCGCATCTTCGCGCCCAACGGCACCTTCGATACGTTCTTCAAGGGCACGATGCTGCCGTTCGTCGATACCAATCGTCCGCAGTGGCGCTGGAAGCCGGAAGCCGCATCCATCGGCGGCGGCGCCATGGTTCCCGCACAGTTCCAGCGCGCCCAGCGCATCGGGCTGACCTACTTCCCCGCGGGCGCCGCGATGCCGGAGGTGCGCTTCACGGTGACGCCGGATGCGCTCGATGCCGGTGCGACGCGCATGACCTTCGAAGTCGACGGCCAGATGCTCGAGTACCGCCACGGTCCGCAACGCGCCATCGCCATGGTGTGGCCGGGCCCGTCGCCGGGCCAGGCCGCGATCACGATGGAAGAGAAGGGCGGCGGCCGGCAGAACATCGTCGAACAGGGACCGTGGGCGCTGTATCGATTGCTGGGCAAGGCCGAGTTCCAGGCACAGACCGAAACGCGCTTCCTCGCCACCTACACGCTCAACGGCAAGACCCTCCGGCTGATCGTGCAGGCGAACTCATCGCGCAATCCATTCGCGCGCGACGTGCTGCACGGCTTCAACTGCCAGGGCTGACGCGCATGTCGGGTTCGCGCATCGGCTGGTTCGGCAAGCTGCCCAGCCACGGGGATTTCCTGCAGCGGCGCGCGCCCGAAGAGTTCGTCAACACCTGGGATCCGTGGCTGCAGGAATGCATCGCGCAGAGCCGGCAGCAGCTCGGCCATGGCTGGCTGGATGTGTACCTGACGAGCCCGGTGTGGCGATTCTTCCTGACGGGCGGGGTGATCAGCGCGTCGAGCTATGCGGGCATCGTGCTGCCGAGCGTCGATCGGGTCGGACGTTATTTTCCGCTGACGGTCTTCTGCGAACTGCCGGCCGATCTGCCGCCGATGGCGGTGGTGATCCATGGCCGCGAATGGCTCAAGACCATCGAAGCGCTGGCGCTGCATGCGCTGCAGTCCGAAGACTTCGACATCGATCAGTTCGACGAGGCCGTGCAGGCGAGCGCGGAACCGCTGTCGAACGTCGAGCAGTATTACGGCATCAGCCTGGGCGATGGATTTCCTGCGGCATCCACGCACTGGCGCGTGCCGATGATCTCCGTCGATCGCGTGGCGGCCTCGCTGATCGATCCGCTGATGGAACTGGCGGGCCGTCATCTGCAGCCCATGTCGCTGTGGTGGACCGAAGGCTCCGAGGATGTCGGCGCGAGCTGCCTGCTGGTGAAATCGCTGCCGGAACCGCAACGGTTTTCGTCGATGCTCGACGGCAAATGGGAAGAGGGCGGCTGGGCGGGCGACGCCGGCGATCTGGTCCTGCAGCCCAAGGCCGAGTTCAGTTACGAGATCGCCTCCGGCGGCATCACGGACACCGGTCCGGTCCGCAAGATGAATCAGGACCGCTTCTTCGAACGCGCCGAAGACGGCGTCTGGGCCGTGGCGGATGGCATGGGCGGCCACAGTCGCGGCGAGTACGCGAGTCAGCTCGCGGTGGATTCGCTTGCATCGATCGAGCCGGCGGCGACCGTGAGTGCGGCGCTGCAGTCCGCGCGTGTTGCATTGGGCCGCGCGAACGACGATCTGGTCCGCGCTGCGCTGAGCACCTCGGCAGCGGATCGCAGCGGCAGCACCGTCGTCGTGCTGTGCATACGTCAGCAGGAGTGGGGCGTGCTCTGGGCCGGCGACAGCCGCGCCTATCTGCTGCGCGACGGCGCGCTGCGCGGGCTCACGCGCGATCACGCCGTCGGCGCCAATGTCGGCGAATTCGATGAACTGAATCCTGCCCCCAGCGGCGGCGAGCTGACGCGCGCACTCGGCGGCCATGAAACCCTGCTGCTGGATCACCGCACTGGTCATGTGCATCCCGGCGATCGTTTCCTGTTGTGCAGCGATGGCTTGCACGGCCCGCTGAATCATCAGCGGCTGCACGAGCTCCTCTCGGTTCCGGACGATCCGCAGACGACCGCCGCGCGCCTGCTGAAGGCCGCGATCGATGCGGGCTCGCGCGACAACATCACGGCGGTCGTCGTCGATATCGTCGCCGCCTGATTTTCTCTCCTGTGGGGCCGGCTTCAGCCGGCCTGAGCTTCTTCTGTAGGTCAGGCTTTAGCCTGACAGTTCTTCGGCCGGCTGAAGCCGGCCCCACAGTAAGGAAGAAAGAAGAAGCCTTCTGCGACAACTTCCCGCATCGCGACAGAACTCTCCTGTTGCGCCCTTTCGTACGGTTGATCGCCCCGACGCGCAGGTATGAAGTCCGGCGGTCGTCGCGAAGATGTACCAAAAGCCGGTTGCCGGGGAGGCACAAGAATGAAGGCTTGCGTGCGTGTCGCTGTGATGGCCGCCACGGTCGGCGTTCCGATAGCTGCGTGGGGTCAGTCCGCCACGGACGGCAGCCTGGTCGAACTGGCTGAACTGGCCGGCTTCAATGCCCTGGAACGGGCGGCCGCGCGCGCCAACCAGGCCACCTACAACCAGCTCGTCGGACCGTGTGCCAATGGCGCCGGTGCCCAGTGCAGCGACGGCGATCTGAGCGTGTTCCAGGAAACGCGCGAGCTCGTCGAGACGGCGAACGAACTGCTGGGCAGCGGCTCGACCCGCTACAGTCTGGGACTCGATGCGGAAGGACTCGGTTTCGCGTTGCGCTGGACTGCCGCGGAAGAAATGGCCGGGCAGGGTTCGGCGACGACACGATTCGCAGCGAGCCAGCTCTCGGCGCTCGCCACGCGCCTGTCGGTGCTGCGCTGGGGAGTTTCCGGACTGCGCACGGTCCGCAATGCCAGCGACGATCGCGACATCCTGCTCGCCGGCGCCGCCCGTTCGCTCGGTGCGGGCGCCAGCGCGGACGTGCCGGGAGACTTCAACCGCTGGGGTTCGTTCGTCGATGCCAGCTACGGCTACGGCTCGAAAGATCCCACCGATCTCGAAGACGCCTTCGATTTCGACGGTGAGGAAATCACCGTCGGCGTCGACTATCGCTTCAGACCATCGCTCGTCGCGGGCGCGATCGTCGGCTACTCCGCCAAGGAAATCGATTTCGATTCGTCGCTGAGCATCGTCGACGGCGGCATCGAATCCGACGGTTTCAGCGGCCTGGTGTATGGCCTGTGGGAAGGGACGAGCGCCTATGCGTCGGCCTCCGTCGGCTACCAGATACTGACGCACGACACGACGCGGCGTATCACGTATCCCTCGCAGAATCCGACCGTCCTGTCGGTCGACAGCACCGCCCGCAGCAAGACCGACAGCGGCACGCTCATGGCGACGGCGAATGCCGGTTATTCCTGGCGCCTGCGCGCGTTCTCGATCGACCCCGCACTCGACGTCGTCTATTCCGACACGACCATCGATGCCTTTACCGAAACGTCGATCGACAACCTGGGCAGCGGCGGCAACGATCCGTTCAATCTGCAAGTGGGAAAGCAGTCCATCGAATCGCTGGACGTATCGCCCTCGCTCAAGCTCCAGTACGTGTTCACGCCGTCGTTCGGCGTGATCATTCCCTATGTCGTCGGCCGCTATCACTTCGAGCTGTCGGACGATGCCCATGTGATCTCGACACGCTATGCCGATGCGCTCGGGCAGCTGTTCGGCAGCGGCGATACGGATTTCGCCGTGAGCACCGACGTTCCCGACGACGAGTACTACACGCTGGCCGGCGGCTTCACGGTCGTGTTGCCGCACGGGCTGAACGGCTTCGTGCAATACCTCGAAGTGTTCGATTTCGACGCCTACACCGACTCGGTCATCACCGCCGGTTTCCGTTTCGAATTCTGAAGGCGCGCCTCATGAAAACCAGAATCATCGGCGCCGCATTCGCTTCGATCTGCCTCGCCGCCTGCAGCGGCCTGAGCGACGTAGGCAACCAGGAGAGTTCGGACACGCCGCCCGATGCCATCGTCACCGTCATCGGCCAGCCTTCGACACGCAGCGGCGAAACCGTGACCGTGAAGGCGCGCGCCGGCAGCGAGCTGCTGCTGAGCGGCAAGGACAGTCGCGAGACGATCCTGCCCATCGTTTCCTTCGACTGGCAGCCGCGCAATGCGGCGGCGGAGGGCCTGCCCATCGTCAAGCGCAACAACAGCACCATCGCCTTCCAGATTCCGCCCGATTCCACGGCGATCGAGCTGCGGCTGGTGGTCAGGGATTCGGACGGTCGCAGCGATCAGCAGGACGTCACGATCCAGGTCGATCCGGTACCCGATCCGGATCAGTTCCTCAGCTACTTCGACGCGCCGACGACCTTCACCGTCGTTGCGGCGACCGCGACGGACTATCCGTCCTGCACGACGCCAACCCAGACCGGCTGCCTGCGCGCGGACGAGCCATTCACGATCGATGTGGAAGCGCGCGCCAGCTACTGGGACATCGCCGGCCGGCGCAACGAGGGAGTCTCCGGCGTGCTCGTGTATTCGCGATCGTTTGCCGGGGCCTGGCTGAGCAGCCTGGGCAGCCGTCACGACTGCAACGCCATCGCCAATCCCGCCTTCGCGGTGCCGGTGCCTGCATTCGATGCCGACCAGATCGCGGCGCTGGTACAGAAGGCGGATGCCAATCGCGTCGTCGACGCGGCGCGCATCGATGAGGCCGTCGTCGCCGTATCCGTGCGCATCCACCAGGCCGCCAACAGTTCGATGCCCGCCGGCGCGGCACAGACATGCGTGCGCGAGTTCGGTGCCACACCCGTTGCCTTTGCAGGCGCCTCGCAGGTGTTGAAGAAGATTCGGGGAAGAATTCAGGCCCCGGCGGCCCCGGCGGTCGCGCTCGACTTCACGACGCGCGAACTGGCGGCCGCGATGTCCGCTGCCAGCCCGGCAACGGCAGCACGCACGCATGACACCTTCGATACCGCCACGGCGTATTACGCGACGATCGATCCGGACGGCGCGAAGACGACGTTTATCGGCTGGCTCAAGGCGAACGGATTCCTTGCAGCCTCGGCGACGACCATCGACTGGGCCGCCGTCGCCAGCGGTTCCGATGCGCATGCGATCTACGTCAACAACTTCGATCTCGGCTTCGGGCGCGACATGTACGCGCGCAGGCTCTGTGGCGCCGCAACGAATCCGCAGCCGGGCGATTGCGATGTCGCCTCGGTGGTCGTGAACTACGGCAGTCTCGAAGCGGCGGCCAAGAAGCTCGGACCGCAGCTGGCCGTGGCGATGGAATACAGCCGCACCGGCGATGGCGGCGAACGCTTCGTGAAGTTCTACACGTTCGCGCCGGATGTCCGCTGCGATCCCGCGCGTCCGCCCGCAGGCGGCTGTACGCAATTCAAACGCGTGCTGAGCGCCAACCTCGATGGACGCGGCGAGAAATACCTGCCGGGCGCATGCACGGTCTGCCACGGCGGCACGCCGCTGGGACTGGATCCGCAGAACCCCGCGCACTACGCCTCAGGCGGCAACGTCAACGCGGCTTTCCTGCCCTGGGACGCGAAGTCGCTGCTGTTTTCCGACGATACCGAGGCCGGCTTCGTCGACGACACCACCAATGCCGTGCACCACCAGCGCTGGCTCGATACGCGCCGCGCCAGTCAGGCCGCTCCCATCAGGGCGCTCAATCAGCTCGCGTACCTGACCTTTGTCGATCCGGAAGGGGGCGACCATCGCTTCGCGTTGTCTCGACAACTGGTCGAGGGCTGGTACTCGGGGCCAGACGGCGCCTTCAATCCGGACTTCGTGCCGCCGCAATGGAGCGTCGATTCGCGCCACGCGGCGTTGTATCGCGACGTGTTCGCGCAGAACTGCCGCATGTGCCACATCGCCCACGTGCCGAATCCGGCGGGCGCAGGCATGACCGGCTTCGATCCCTTCGACAAATGCGGGCCGGAGAGCGCCGCGACGGCCTACGCCGGTCGCGATCACCAGATCGCCTTCGGCTGTTACCAGCAGTTTGCGAACGCCGCCAACCTCGCGACCCGTGTTGCTGCGGGACAAATGCCGGACGCGCGCCTGACCATGGATCGCTTCTGGGTCAGCACCGGCAAGTCCGCGGCCCAGGCGCTCGCCGACCATCTCGACGTGCCGAGTAGCAGCCTGCGACCGGCAATCCGTCCGTCGATCGTCGACGCGGAGATCCAGCTCGCGGGCGATGCGACGGGAGCGCGGCAATCGTTCGATTCGGCGGGGCAGCTGCGTGTGGCGCGCCGTCATTCGCTCGCACGTCTGCGCGGCGAGATTTCCGGCGGACAGGGCGACTTCCTCTGGGCAGTGCAGACGCCCTCGGGCGCAGCAGCCAGCCTGTCCGCCCCGACGAGCCTGCTGCCGGCGCTGAGCCTCGATGCGGCGGGCCGTTACGCAGTCACTCTGAGCGCCGGTGGCTCGACGGCGAGCCGCGAAATCGTCGTACCCAACTGGGCTCCGACAGGCGTGGCGCAATCCCGCACCGTCGCGCCCGGCACGCCGAGCGTGACGCTCGATGTCATGGCAAATGCGAGCGTCATCCCGGATGGCGATACGACAGCCCCGTTGCCGCTGGCAGGGGCCGCCGGCGAGAACGGCGATGGGCCACATGTGCTGACGGTGTGCGCGAGCGATGCCGCCGCGGCTGCCTGTACCCTGACTTCATTGCAGACGCCACAGGGCGGACAGGCCGCCGTGGTCGCGGACCCGATGCTGGGCCGCAGTGTCATCCGCTACGTGCCCGCGGCTCCGGGCATCGACACCTTCCGCTACCGGATCGTCGATGTGGACGGCGATGGATCATCCACGACCTACGAAGCGTCAGTCCGCGTCATTCCCGAACTGATCGCGACCAGCCAGTGCGATCAGAGCACCGTGTCCCTCGGGCAATCGGGCGCGATCTCGCTTGCCGTCAGCGGCGGAGCGGTGCCGTATACGACCACATTCGCCGATCCGACGGGACTGACTGCAGGCGCCGGGCCGCTCGACTGGCGTTTCACTGCGCCGGCGGAGGCATCGCAGGGCAGTCCGAGAATATTCACGGGCCGTGTCTGCAAGTCCTACGCAGTGACGGACAGCACCACGCCAGCAGCCCAGCAGGCGCAGGCGAGGCTGACGCTGCTGGTGCGGCCGCGCGAACCCTGGATCGACAGCGCGAACGGGCAGGGCATCAGCAATCTGCTCGTGGCCAATCTGACCTGCACGCAGAGCTGCCACAACACCACGACGCAGCTCGGCGGACTCGACCTCACGGGGACGCCGTCGCAGGTATGGACCCGATTGCAGGCAAACGATCGGGTAAAGCCGTCCGATCCGCTGTCGAGTCGGCTGCTGCAGTGTCCGGGCAACGCCGGGGATGATTGCGCACATCCGTCGATCCCGGCCTTCGAGGACGATGCGAGTAATGACAACGACGTCTTCAGCCGCATCCTGCGCTGGATCAGGGAAGGCGCCGACGACAACGATGCCGCGGACCTGACCTGCGCTGCAGTGACGCCGTGTGCCGGACCGTAACGTACGTTGATTTCAGTTTCGTCATCCAGGGCACCGCATTTGTGCAATAGGCAGGTACGGCGGCTTGTCATATGCTGCGCCCATCGTGTGATGCGGATCGGCGTGCTGTATTCGTGTGACACGCATAACGGTACGGGCGGGTGGTGTCGGTTACAAAGCTCGTTCTGTTTACGACAGAGCGCAGGCGCCTAGAAGAGCATCAAGAAGCATGGCAGTCCTCGATATCGAATCCCTGCTGAATCCCATTTCGGATGACGCGCCATGCGGTCGCGATCTGGAATACGAAGAGCCGTTCCTGTCGCTGCAGGAACTGGCGCGCGGCAAACCGGAGCAGGTCATCGGGGACAAGGTCCGGCCGGCGCAGGATCCTCCCTGGCCCAAGGTCCGCGAAGCTGCCGAAGAGCTCTTCGGTTCGACCAAGGATCTGCGGGTCGCGGGCCTGCTGTACCTGTCGCTGCTCAAGACCGCCGGCCTCGAAGGATTCGAAGGCGGGCTCGGCGTCATGCGCGGCCTGCTGGAACGTTATTGGGACAACGTGTTCCCGATGCTCGATGCGGACGACGACAACGATCCGACGTTCCGCGTGAATTCGCTCGTGTCCGCGCTCGTCAGCGACGATGCGCTGGCGGCATTGCGTCTCGCCCCGCTGGTGGAGTCGCGGCAGTTCGGCAGGCACTCGTTGCGCTCGCACCGGATCGCCACGGGCACGCTCAACGTCGAACTGCCCGAAGGCACCGATCTCGCGCAGGAACTGGCGAAGATCGAAGGCGCTTTCGGCGACGTCGGCATCGAAGCCTTGACGGCAACCGCCGCCGCGATCACGGCGGCCGCCGACCATCTCAACGCCATCCAGCACGTGCTGCTGGACAAGGCAGACGGCATCCCCGACGACCTGAAACCCCTGGCGACCGACCTGCGGGAAATGAAGGGCCTGCTCGATGCGCAGCTCGCCAAGCGCGGCGGCGGCGAAGTGTCAGCCGATAATGCCGGATCGGCAGAAAGCGGCGGCAGTGCAGAAGGCGCACAGGGCGGCAGTCAACCGATCAGCGGCACCATCCGCAATCGGTCGGATGTCATAACGACCATCGACAAGATCTGCGACTACTATGCCAAGGCCGAACCCTCCAGCCCGGTCCCCCTGTTGCTGCAGCGGGCGAAGCGGCTGGTGGACAAGGACTTCATGGAAATCCTCCGCGACCTCACCTCGAGCGGCGCGTCAGAGGCGGAAGTCATTGTCGGTCTTGAGAAAAGGGAATAGTGCGGCGTAGAGTACCCGCCGGTTCCATCGGCGGTTTCGGACGTTGGCGTCACGCGCTGGTTCTGACGCAACTTCCTGCAACAATTTTTTTGCACCCCACCTGGGGCAGCTATCCGGGAGATTCGCGTGGCTAAAGAAAGCGGTCAGAAATTCATCGCGCGCAACCGTGCGCCGCGTGTGCAGATCGAGTACGACCTCGAAACCAACGGGGCAATGCAGAAGAAGCAGATCCCCTTCGTCATGGGCGTGCTCGCGGATCTGTCGGGCAAGTCGGCGGATGAACTTCCCGAGATCGAGCAGCGCAAGGCGCTCGAGATCGACATGGACAACTTCGACAGCCGTCTCAAGGCCATGAAGCCGCGCGTCACCTTCGCCGTGCCGAACAAACTCACGGGCGAAGGCCAGCTCGCCGTCGACGTGACGTTCGAGAGCATGGACGACTTCTCTCCGGCCGCCATCGCCAAGAAGGTCGAACCGCTGGCGAAGCTCCTCGAAGCGCGCACGCAGCTGTCCAACCTCGTCACCTACATGGACGGCAAGGCCGGCGCGGAAAAGCTGATCACCAAGGCACTGCAGGATCCGGCGCTGCTGCAGTCGCTGGCTTCGGCACCGAAGCCCGCTGAATAACGGCCGCAGATCCAGACCCCATTCCCGAGGAGTTTTACGATGGCCGAAGCCAAGAGCGCCGGACAGCAGCAAACCGGCACAGTCGAACTGGGCGACTTTCAGTCGCTGCTGACCAAAGAGTTTCGACCGAAGAGCGACCGCGCGAAGGAGCAGGTCGAGTCGGCGGTCAAGACGCTCGCCGAGCACGTCCTGCAGGACAAGGACCTGATCGCCGATGACGCGGTCAACTCGATCAACGCGATCATCGCGGAGATCGACAAGAAGCTCTCCGATCAGATCAACGAGATCCTGCACCACGCCGACTTCCAGCAGATGGAAGGCACCTGGCGCGGCCTGCGGCACCTGGTGTTCAACACCGAGTCCAGCGAGACGATGAAGATCAAGATCTTCAACGTCGGCAAGAAGGAACTGGGCAAGACGCTCAAGCGCTATCCCGGCACGTCGTGGGACCAGAGTCCGATCTTCAAGAAGATCTACGAAGAAGAGTACGGCACCATCGGCGGCGATCCGTTCGGCTGCCTGGTCGGCGACTACTATTTCGATCACTCGCCGCAGGACGTCGAACTGCTGCGCGGCATGGGCCAGATCGCCGGCGCCGCTCACGCGCCGTTCATCACGGCGGCTTCACCGACGCTGATGGGTTTCGATTCGTGGCAGGAGCTGTCGAATCCGCGCGACCTGACCAAGATCTTTTCCACGGGCGAATACGCCGCCTGGCGTTCGCTGCGCGACTCGGACGATGCCCGCTACATCGGCCTCACGATGCCGCGCTTCCTGTCGCGCCTGCCTTACGGCGCGAAGACCGAGCCGGTGGAAGAGTTTGCATTCGAGGAAGACACCGCCGCGGCCGATTCTTCCAAGTACACCTGGTCGAATGCCGCCTACGCGATGGCG
This sequence comes from uncultured Steroidobacter sp., assembly GCA_937864115.1. GTDB lineage: Bacteria > Pseudomonadota > Gammaproteobacteria > Steroidobacterales > Steroidobacteraceae > Steroidobacter. Next base: position 31,812 of record CALMII010000031.1, read on the forward strand.
ACCAACATCAACAAGTCGTTCTCGATGTACGGCTGGTGCACGCGCATCCGCGGCGTCGAATCGGGCGGTACGGTGGCGGGCCTGCCGACGCACACGTTCCCGTCGGACGATGGCGGCGTGGACATGAAGTGTCCGACGGAAATCTCCATCACCGACCGTCGCGAAGCGGAACTGGCGAAGAACGGCATGATGCCGCTGCTGCACCGGAAGAACTCCGATGAGGCCGTGTTCATCGGCGCGCAGTCGCTGCAGAAGCCGGCGGAATTCGAGTCCGCCGAAGCGACGGCGAATGCCGCGCTCGCGGCGCGTCTGCCGTACATGTTCGCGTGCTCGCGCTTCGCTCACTATCTGAAGTGCATCGTGCGCGACAAGATCGGTTCGTTCAAGGAACGCGCCGACATGGAAAAGTGGCTCTCCGACTGGATCCTCAACTATGTCGACGGCGATCCGCAGAACTCATCCGAAGAAATCAAGGCGCGCAAGCCGCTGGCCGGCGCCGAAGTCGAAGTGAAGGAGATCGAGGGCAAGCCGGGCTACTACGGCGCGGTCTTCCGCCTGCGTCCGCACTACCAGCTCGAAGGTCTGACGGTGTCGTTGCGTCTCGTTTCCAGGCTGTCGGGTGGCAAGTAATCCGACACCGGGAAAGAGGGATTCACTTCACAACGATGATTGCATTGCTCGACTAACCTGCCTCCACGCTTTGAAGGAAGCGGTCAGGTGGTCGAAGGTTTTCAACGATTCAAGCCGACGAACGGAGCACAACAATGGCAATTGATTCATTTTTGAAGCTGGGCGCGCTGAAGGGCGAGTCGCAGGTCAAGGGTTTCGAAGATCAGATCCAGGTGCTGGCCTGGAGCTGGGGCATGTCGCAGAGCGGCACCACCCATACGGGCAGCGGCGGCGGCGCAGGCAAGGTGAACGTTCAGGATCTGAGCTTCACCCACTACCTCGATTCGTCGTCGCCTTCGCTGATGCTGGCCTGCTGCAAGGGCTCGCACTATCCGGATGGCACGCTGACGATGCGCAAGGCCGGTGGCGATCCGCTGCCGTACCTGGTCATCAAGCTGAAGGACATCATCGTCACGTCCGTCTCCGGCGGCGGCAGCGGTGGTGAAGATCAGCAGACCGAGAACGTCACGCTCAATTTCGCGTCGTTCGAAGTCAGCTACCAGCCCCAGGACAACAAGGGCGCCAAGAAGGGCGGCGCGATCGAAATCAAGTACGACATCGCGAAGAACGCCTGATCGTCCCGTTTCGATTTTTCTTCCAACCTGGCGCCCTTCAGTGCTTGCACTGAGGGGCGCCGTACTGAATGGATCCCGCCATGTCGCCTGAAGAAAGCGTGCGCGCCGGTAACCTTTCGCAGGCGCTGCAGGATCTGCAGCAGCGGGTCCGCGGCAATCCGGGCGACGCCAAGGCCCGCATCTTTCTCTACCAGCTGCTGGCGGTTCTCGGTCAATGGGAACGCGCCGCCACCCAGCTGAAAGTCGCCTCGGACCTCGAGTCCAGCAACCTCATCCTCGCGCAGGTCGGTCGTCAGGCATTGCAGGCCGAACAGCTTCGCGCCCGCGTGTTTGCCGGCGGCACGACGCCGCTGCTGATGGGCGAGCCGGAAGGCTGGGTCGCCTCGCTGCTCGAAGCGCTGCGCCTGTCCGCCGAAGGCCACTATGAAAAGGCCGCCGAGCTGCGCGGCCAGGCGCTCGAAGGTGCACCGACCGTGTCGGGCACGATCAATGGCGAAAGGTTCGAATGGATCGCGGATGCCGATTCGCGCATCGGTCCCTGTCTCGAACTGATCGTCGACGGCAAGTATTTCTGGGTGCCGTTCGATCGCATTAAATCGCTGCGAATGGAACCCCCGACGGATCTCCAGGACACCGTGTGGTTGCAGACGGTCGTGACCTGGACCAACCAGGGGCAGGTGCCGGCGCTGATCCCATCGCGCTACGCCGCGTCGGAAGGCAGCGATGACGACCTCATCAAGCTATCGCGCCGGACTGACTGGGTGGCGCATCCGGCCGATACGTATTTCGGTGTCGGACAGCGGATGCTGACGACCGATGCCGGCGAGTATCCCTTGCTGGAAGTCAGGGAGATCGCCTTCGACACGCCGACGGCCTGAAGACGGCCCAGGCGATGGCCGAACTACTTCAACAGGAACGACTGCAGCCCTCGCTGCTCGACCGTCTCACCGACGACGCGCCGGAAGCGCGCGAAGAGAGCCGCGACAAGCGTGTGCTCGGCCTGACCCAGTTGCGACAGAGCGTCCTGCGCGATGTCGGCTGGCTGCTCAATACGGTTCATCTGCAGGCGAGCCAGGATCTCTCCGAATGGCCGCAGGTAGCCAGTTCCACCGTCAACTACGGCATTCCCGATCTCGCCGGTTCGTCGGTCGCAGGCCGTAACACGCTCGCGCTCGAACGCGCGGTGCGACAGGCCGTGCTCAACTTCGAACCGCGCATCCTGCCGGACACGCTCAAGGTCACGGTGCGTATCGAGCCGGAGCAAATGACCCGGCACGCCATGTCGTTCATCATCGAAGGACAATTGTGGGCGCAGCCGGTGCCGCTGAGCCTGTATCTCAAGACCGAACTGGATCTGGAAACCGGTTCGGTCACCGTCGCCGAATCATCGCGCTGATCACGCCAACTCATGGATCCCAGGATTCTTCGTTACTACAACCGCGAACTGCTCCATGTGCGCGAGATGGGCGCGGAGTTCGCGCGCGAGCATCCGAAGATCGCCGGCCGGCTCGGGCTGGAAGGATTCGAATGCGCCGATCCCTACGTCGAACGCCTGCTCGAAGGCTTCGCGTACATGGCGGCGCGCGTCCAGCTCAAGATCGACGCGGAGTTTCCGACCTTCACGCAGCACCTGCTGCAGATGATCTATCCGCACTATCTCGCGCCGACGCCCTCGATGGCGATCGCGCAGTTCCAGCCGGACCTGAAAGAAGCGGGACTGGCGCTCGGCTACAAGGTGCCGGCCGGCACCGCGATGCGCTCGGTGATCGGCAAGGACGATCGCACGCCCTGCGATTATCGGACCGCGCACGATCTGCAGCTCTGGCCGCTCGAAGTGAAGGAGGCCAAGTATTTCAGCTCGACCGCCGGCCTCGCCGCGATCGGCGTGACGCCGGGCGAGGGCGTGCGCGCCGGACTGCGCATCACTTTCCGCACGACGGCGGGCGTGCCGCTGAACGAACTGCAGCTCGACGATCTCACGCTGTACGTGAACGGCGCCGATGCCTTGCCCGGCGCGCTCTACGAAGCCATCTTCGCCAACAACACGGGCTACCTGGTGCGTTCGCCGGGCGCGCGCGGCGTGGCGCATACGCGCGGACGCAGCGCCATCGCCCGCTGCGGCTTCGATGACTCCGAAGCGCTGATTCCGTATTCGCGGCGCTCGTTCCAGGGCTACCGGCTGCTGCACGAATACTTCGCGTTTCCGGAACGCTTCCTGTTCGTTCGGCTGCAGGAACTGGGCTCGGCCGTCCGCGCGCTGAACGGCAATGAATTCGAAGTGATCATCCTGCTCAACCGCGGCGTGCCGTGGATGGAGGGCGCGGTCGCCGGCGAGAATTTCCGGCTCTTCTGCACGCCCATCATCAACCTGTCGGAGAAGCGCGCCGATCGCATCCATCTCGATGGCGTGCAGCACGAATACCAGGTGATCGCCGACCGCACCCGACCGCAGGATTTCGAGATCTACGAGATCCTGCGCGCGGAAGGTTACGGTTCGGGCACCGAGCCCGAAGTGTTCTTCGAGCCGTTCTATGCGAGCACCGAAGCAACCTGGCACGGCCGGCAGAAAGCATTCTTCACCCTCCGTCGCGAACCGCGCGCGCTGTCGACCAAGCAGCGTTCGCAGGGGCCGCGCTCCAGTTACATCGGCAGCGAAGTGTTCGTGTCGCTGGTCGACGCGGACCAGGCGCCGTATGCGAGCGACCTGCGACAGCTCGGGCTGTACGTGCTGTGCACGAATCGCGATCTGCCGCTGCACATGCCGATCGGCAAGGGACAGACCGACTTCACCGTCGACATCGGCGCACCGCTGACGTCGATCCGCTGCGTCGCCGGGCCGACCAAGCCGCGCGAATCGAGCGTTCAGGGCGAATACGCGTGGCGCATGCTCAGCCACCTGTCGCTGAACTACCTGTCGCTGCTCGAATCGTCGGCGAAGGAAGGCGCCTCGGCGCTGCGCGAACTGCTGCTGCTCTACAGCGATCCGCATGACACGGCCGTGCAGCGACAGATCGACGGCGTGCGCGACATCCTCGCGCGGCCGACGACCGGCCGGCTGCCGGCGACGGGACAGGTGTCGTACGTGCGCGGGCTCGACATCCAGCTCACCTGCGAGGATGCGGCGTTCCAGGGGCAGGGGCCGTTCGTGCTCGGCGCCGTGCTCGAAGAATTCTTCCGGCGCCACGTGGCGCTGAACAGCTTCACGCGCCTGACGCTGAAGACAATCAACCGCGGCGAGGTAATGCGATGGCCAGCGAGACAGGGCCAGCGACAGATCCTCTGACGCAGCTCGCCGACCTGCTGGCGCGGCCGCATGAATTCGATTTCTTCGAAGCGATGCGGCGCGTCGAATGCGCCTGGAACGAGCTGCCTCGTCTCGGCACGGCGGCGCGACCGGCGGACGAACCGCTCCGGCTCGGGCAGCGCGCGTCGCTGGAATTTCCGGCATCGATGCTGGCCAGCGTCGAACCGATCGAAGGCAATCGTCTCAAGATCCTCGGCTACTTCTTCGGCCTGTTCGGTCCGCACGGCCCGTTGCCGCTGCATCTCACCGAATACGTCCACGATCGCATCACGAATGCCCGCGACAGTACGCTCGCGGCGTTCGCCGATCTGTTCCATCACCGCATGCTGGAGCTGTTCTATCGCGCCTGGGCCAACGCGCGCCCGACCGTGCATTTCGATCGTCCCGAGCAGGATCAATTTGCAGGATACGTAGCGGCCCTGGCCGGCTTCGCCAGCCCCGCGTTGCGCAATGCCGATGCCTGGCCGGATCGCGCCAAGCTCTATTTCGCCGGCACGCTGGCAGCGAGCACCCGGACGCGCGAAGGGCTGGAATCCATGGTCGCGGCGTACCTGAACCTGCCGGTGCGCGTCGAAGAATGCGTGGGCGAATGGCTCGCGGTGGTGCCGTCGGAGCGGATGCGGCTCGGCGATCCCGACACCGGCCTGCTGGGACACAACGTGCTCGGCAGCCAGGTGTGGAGCGCGCAACACAAGATCAGGCTGGTGATCGGACCGGTGGATATCGGCGACCTGATGCAGTACCTGCCCGGCAGCCCCAGCCTGGACCGCCTGCGTGCGGCGGTGATGAACTATCTCGGCTTCGAATACGCCTGGGATATCCAGTTCATCGTGCACCGCTCGCGCGTACCCGGCGCCCGGCTCGGCGAGTTCGGCCATCTGGGATGGTCGAGCTGGATGGCGTCGCCGATGTCGGCCGGCGATGTGGACGATGTCATCATCGACGTCTCGGAGCAGCCGATCGCGGCGTAACAGAACATGTGAAGCGACGGCACGCAGTGCCGTCCTCGCAGGACAAGAAATCGAATCGACCAGGAGTAAAGATCATGGCGGAAATCAGTCGCGGCGCATTGTTCGGCAAACTGAACAAGGTCGCCTACAAGGCCATCGACAGCGCAACCGTGTTCTGCAAGCTGCGAGGCAATCCCAGCGTGGAACTGACGCACTGGATCCACCAGATCCTGCAACTGCAGGACTCGGATCTGCATCGCATCCTCAAGCAGTTCGCCTGCAATCCGGCGCGCATCGCCGAAGGCATCACCGATGCGCTGGAACGCCTGCCGCGCGGCGCGAGTGCGGTCGATCTGTCGTCCAACGTCGAAGAGGCGGTGGAGCGCGGCTGGGTCTACGCGACGCTGATGTTCGGCGAGGCGCAGGTGCGCACCGGCTACCTGATCGTCGGCATCCTCAACACGCGTCACCTCAAGAACGCGCTGCTGCAGATCTCTCCCGAGTTCGAGAAGATCAAGCTCGAATCGCTGAGCGACAATTTTGCGCAGATCGTCGGCGGCTCTCCCGAAGATGCCCAGAGCGCGAGCGATGGCTTCTCGGTCGGCGGGGGCGCCGCGCCGGGTGAAGCCAGCGGTGCGGTGCCGTCGGCGCAGCTCGGCAAACAGGAAGCGCTCAAGCAGTTCACGGTCGATCTCACCGAACAGGCGCGCAGCGGCAAGCTCGATCCGATCGTCGGTCGCGACAACGAGATCCGCCAGGTCGTCGATATCCTCATGCGCCGGCGCCAGAACAATCCGATCCTCACCGGCGAGGCGGGCGTCGGCAAGACGGCGGTCGTCGAAGGTTTCGCGCAGCGCATCGTGCAGGGTGATGTGCCGCCGACGCTCAAGGACGTCACGCTGCGTACGCTGGACGTTGGTCTGCTGCAGGCCGGCGCGAGCATGAAGGGCGAGTTCGAGAATCGCCTGCGTCAGGTGATCGAGGAAGTGCAGTCCTCGCCCAAGTCCATCATCCTGTTCATCGATGAAGCGCACACGCTGGTCGGTGCCGGCGGCGCTGCGGGAACGGGCGATGCGGCCAACCTGCTCAAGCCGGCGCTCGCGCGCGGCAACCTGCGCACCATCGGCGCGACGACCTGGGCCGAATACAAGAAGCACATCGAGAAGGACCCGGCGCTGACCCGGCGCTTCCAGGTCGTGCAGGTCGATGAGCCGAGCGAAGAGAAGGCCATCCTCATGATGCGCGGCGTCGCCTCGACGATGGAAAAGCATCATCGCGTGCAGGTGCTGGATGAAGCGCTCGAAGCCGCGGTGAAGTTGTCGCATCGCTACATCCCGGCGCGTCAGCTGCCGGACAAGTCGGTCAGCCTGCTGGATACGGCCTGCGCGCGCGTCGCCGTGAGTCAGCACGCCGTGCCGGCGGAAGTCGATGACAGCCGCAAGCGCATCGTGGCGCTCGAAACCGAACTCGGCATCATCGGCCGCGAAAAGAACGTCGGCGTGAATGTCGGCAATCGCGAGAAGGATGCGAGCGAGAAACTGGCCGCAGAAAAGGCCAATCTCGAAAAGCTCGAAGCGGCCTGGAAGAAAGAAAAAGACCTGGTCGACCAGATTCTGGAAATCCGCAGCAAGCTGCGCGGTGACGTGTCGAAGGTCGAAGGCACCGGCAGCAAGCTGGAAGCCGCCGCAGAGGCTGCGACCGCCGCTGCGCTACCCGAGGCGGAGCGAACCGCCGCACTCACGAAACTCAACGAACTGCAGCAGCAGCTGGCGGAAATTCAGGGCGAACGTCCGCTGATCCTGCCGAGCGTCGACTACCAGGCCGTGGCGTCCGTCGTCGCCGACTGGACCGGCATTCCGGTCGGACGCATGGCGCGCAACGAAATCGACACGGTCATGCGCCTCGGCGAAATCCTCAGCCAGCGCGTCATCGGCCAGCGTCATGCGCACGACATGATTGCCAAGCGCATCCAGACCTCGCGTGCCGGCCTCGACAATCCGAACAAGCCGATCGGCGTGTTCATGCTTGCCGGCACCTCGGGCGTCGGTAAAACCGAGACCGCGCTGGCATTGGCGGAAGCGCTCTACGGCGGCGAACAGAACATCGTCACGATCAACATGAGCGAGTTCCAGGAAGCGCACACCGTATCGACGTTGAAGGGCGCGCCTCCGGGCTACATCGGTTACGGCGAAGGCGGCGTGCTGACCGAGGCCGTGCGTCGCAAGCCTTACAGCGTCGTGCTGCTGGACGAAGTCGAGAAGGCGCATCCCGACGTGCACGAGATTTTCTTCCAGGTGTTCGACAAGGGCATCATGGAAGACGGCGAGGGCCGGCTGATCGATTTCAAGAACACGCTGATCCTGCTCACGACCAACGCCGGTTCCGATCTGATCATGAACATGTGCAAGGATCCGGAGCTGATTCCGGAACCCGATGCCATCGCCAAGGCGCTGCGTCCGGACCTGCTCAAGGTCTTCCCGGCGGCGCTGCTCGGACGCATCGTGACCATTCCGTTCTTCCCGCTGTCCGACAAGATGCTGCACGAGATCATCCGGCTGCAGCTCGGTCGCATCCAGAAGCGCATCGCCCAGAATCACAAACTGCCGTTCACGTACACGGACGACGTGCTGAAGCTGGTGGCGAGCCGTTGCACGGAACTGGAAAGCGGCGGTCGCATGATCGATGCGATCCTGACCAACACGGTGCTGCCGCGAATCAGCCAGGAAATCCTGACGCGCCTCATCGAAGGCAAGGCGCCGCAGAAGGTCGCCATCGACGCGGCGAACGGCGATTTCACTTATCAGTTCGACTAATCGTCACGCGCTCCCGGTTCCTCGCCGGGAGCGCGCCTTCGGCGATGGCGATCGTCAGCAGTCTCTGGATCGGCAGCACCCTGTCGCCGCTGGCGCGCGCCTGCATCTGTTCCTTTCTGGCCAGGGATCACGCATTTCGTCTGTACTGCTATCAGCCGCCGGACAACGTGCCGGCGGGCTGCGAGTTGGCCGATGCAGCCAGCATCCTGCCCGAGAGCCAGATCGTCCGTTACTCGCGAGGCCCAGGCAAAGGCAGCGTCTCGCTGTTCTCGAACATGTTCCGCTACAAGCTGCTGCACCAAGTCGGCGGCTGGTGGGTGGACACGGACATGTTCTGCCTGACATCCACGCTGCCCGACACCGGCATCGTCCTCGCGCAGGAGGATCGACAGGGACTGAACTGCGCCATCATGAGATTTCCGCAGGGACATGCGGCGCTGCTCGAAGGTTGCGAGGAGTGCGTGCGCCGCGGCGACGACGTCGAATGGGGAGACACCGGTCCGCGACTGCTGACGCAACTGGCGCAGAAGTACGAGTTGGCGAACTGCATATTTCCGTCGGGCGTTTTCTATCCGATCCACTATCGCCAGTTCTGGATCGTGTTCGACCCGCGTCGCGCCGCTGCGGCGGCAGAGGCGATCCGCAATGCCGCCGGCGTGCATCTGTGGAACAACATGATCAGTCGCTCGAACCTGGATCTCACCGTCCTTCCTCCGCGCGGCAGCCTGCTGGCGTCGATGTACGAGCAGACGATCGGCTACGAAGGCTTCGACAGCGAGTATGTGCTGGCCGAGGGCTGTGGCCCGGACGGACTCGATCTGCGGATCGTGCCGCGTCGCTGAGATGGCGCTCGTCAGCGGATTGTGGGTCGGTTCGCGATTCTCGCCGCTGGAGCGGGCGTGCATCGCGTCATTTCTGCAGCACGGCCACCATTTCGATCTGTACACCTACGATTCCGTCGAAGGCGTGCCCGATGGCTGTCGCATCGTCAGCGCCGCATCGATCGTGCCGCGCGAGCGCATCTGTGTGCAGGCATCGGCGGGAGGGCAGGGCGGCGGCATTGCTGCGTTCTCCGATCTGTTCCGCTACGAACTGCTGTTGCGCCAGGGCGGATGGTGGGTGGATCTCGATGTGTTCTGTCTGTCCGCCTCGCTTCCCGAACAGGAAATCGTGATTGCGCGTCAGGGACCGACCGTCGTGAACGGAGCGGTGCTGCGCTTCCCGCAGGGGCATCCGCTGATGGCCGCAGCGCGGGCTGCGTGCGAGACAAAGGCGTCGGGATGTAACTGGGGAGAGCTGGGGCCCGATCTGCTGACGCGCCTGGTGCGCGAGATGGAGCTGCAATCCGTCGTGATGCCTCCCCAGATGTTCTATCCGATCGACTGGCAGCACTACTGGGCCGTGCTCGATCCGCGCCGCTCAGCGGATGTACTGCAGCGAATGCAGGCAGCGGTGTGCCTGCATCTCTGGAACGAGATGTTGCGACGGATCGGGATCGACAAGCATGTGCTGCCGCCGCAGGGCAGCGTACTTCGGGCGTTGTACGAGACGACGATCGGGCTCAATGAGTTCGAGCACGAATACGTACTCGCGCCGGATTGCCCGGACAACGCACTCGATCTCATGACGAGGCCCTTCAATCCTTCCCGGATCGAAGGGCCTCGTTCTGATCAGTAGACGTACACCGCACCGGAGTTGTAGGCGCAGTTCGTGGCGGCGCTTGCGCAGTCGTCGAAGGGATCGCCGTTGATGTTGTCGGCGTCGGTGGAATCCTGGGGCGAGCCGATGGCCAATGTCTTGCCGTCGTCGCTCAGTGCAATCGGGGCGCCGAAATAGTGATTGAACCGCGCGCTCGGCGCCTTGACGTAGCGCTTGGCGGACCACTCGGTTCCTGAGCGATCAAAGACAAATACCGCCCCCGAATTCTGAAGGGCATCGTCCGGAACGCCGTCGAGACCGGATGCACTGCCATCCTCCGAGGGGGCGCCCACGGCGAGCAAGGTGCCATCGGAGTTCAGTGCCAGCGACCTGCCGAAGGCCATATAGTCGGTCGCGTTGGGTGCAATGATCTGCGCCTGACTCGTCCAGGACGTGCCGTCGCTGGCGTACACGTGAACGATGCCCGGGGAATAGAGGGTGGGGTCCGCTGGATTGGCGGGTGTCAGATTACCGCCATCAAGCAACGCCAGCGTAGAGCCATCGGCGCTCAGCGTGACTTCCATGCCGAAATACGCCCAGGCGTTCGGCGACGGATTGACGATGCGTGTCGATGTCCAGGTCGACCCGCTTGGCCGGAAGACGAACACCGATCCGGCCGACTGCAGCGTGACCGGCGGTGAGCCCGCATCGAGACTGTCGTAGGGAGAGCCAACGGCCAGGACGGGCGCGCCCGCGGTACCCGCCAGCGCGAGGTGCTCGCCGAACTCGGCCGATTGGACAGGATTCGGGTGAGTCAGCTTGGTCGCTTGATCCCAACTCGCGCCGTTGCGCGAATACACGTAGACGGCGCCGGCATAAGACGTCGCGCCGACGGCGTGCCACGAAGCACCCACGGCCAGCATGGAGCCTTCCGGATTGAGGGAGAGGCTGATCCCGAACGAATCGTTTGTCACACCGTCGGCGGCCTGGATCAAGGCTGCCTCTTGCCAGGTGCCGCCGTTTCGCGTGAACAGATAGGCCGCTCCACGCCAGGAATCGTGGCCTTCCGCACCGACCGCGAGTGTGTTGCCGTCGGCGCTGAGGCTGATGCTGGAACCGAACTGGTTCCCCGACGCGGCATTCGATGCCTTGATATAGGTTGCGGCCGACCACGAGGATCCGGTGCGCGTGTACACGTACACGGCGCCGGAGCTGTAGGCGCAGTTGGTGGCGTCATCATTGCAGTCGTCGACCTCGTTGCCACCGATACCCGTGGCCGCGCTGTTGTCGCCCGGAGCGCCAATGGCCAGCGTGTTGCCGTCGGCGCTGAGGGCGACCTCCCGGCCGAAATAGCTGTAATCGCTGCTGTTGGATGCTTTGACGTAGGTGATCAGGGACGTACTGAGCCCGGCGATGGGCATGACGTTCGAGCGTGTGCAACCACCGGCATTGCAGGCATCGATGGCGTAGGTGGCTGTGGCCCAGTTTTCGTCGAGCAGCGTGACGGCAACATCGGTCGACTTCGCCGTGGCGCCCAGGTCGGTTCCAACCTGTACGAAGGCTCCTGTACCGGCGGCATCCTTCATGACGCGATAGCTGGTGGCGCCGGTCGCCGTGGTCCAATCCAGGCGCAATGCGCGCGCGGCCGCCGACACTACGGCGCGCGCCGCCGTCGGCGCTGCGACATCGTCATCGGCGATCGTGATCAGCACCTGCGCCGTCGAGCCGAGGGATGCGCCGCCCGTCGCCGATGACAGCGTCACGGTGAGCGTTTCGCCGGTCTCGACTTCGGTGTCGTTGGCGATCGGGATGTTCACGGTTTTCGCGGTCGCATCGCCGGCAGCGAAGGTTACCGTGGTGTTTACGGCGGTGTAGTCCTGCGGCTGGGCTGCCGTGCCATTGCTGGTGGCGACCGTGACGCTCACTGCGCCGTCGGTACCGTCCGTACGCGTGATCGTGAGAGTGGCATTGCCGGCGTTTTCGGCCACGGTCAGCGACGGAATACTGAACTGCAGCCGCCCTGCGTTTCGCAAAGTGCCGCCACCGCCGCCGCCGGTCCCGACGCTGGTATCGACACCGGTGCTTTCGGTCGTTTCGCCGTCGCTGCCGCAACCGGCGAGGAGGGCGCACAGCGTGAGCGCGCCCAGAGTCTGAATCGTCGTGTGTTTCATGTTGTTTTTCCCGGAGCGGCGGTTCAGCGGAACGTGTGCTGGATACGCAGGCCGATGGTGAAGTCCTGGAAGTCGACGGAGTCGAAGGCTTCCAGCCGCTGGTATTCGAAATAGCCCGAGATGTCGTATGGGAACTGCGCCGAGACGCCGGCCGCCAGACGGAAGTACGAGTCGTCGGGTTCGTCGGTGACGACGATGATGGGCGGCGTCGGATCTGCGGACGAGGCGAACGGATCGCTGGCGAACCGCACGCTGAATACCTCCGTCGCGTCTTCGAACTCGCGCACGTACGTGCCGCGTAAGTGCGGAATCACCACGCCCCAGTTCGTTCGCCACGCGTATGAAATACGCAGGCCGGCATTGCCGGTCGCCGATTCGTAGTTCTGTTCGTCGTAGGCGAGATTGAGTCCGTTGGCGCCGGTTTCGGTGAACGGATCGATCGCCGTGTCGACGACGAAGTAGCCGAGGGTCGGCGAAATGGTGAAGCCGCCGGCAATGAAGTCGTAGCCGACCGAAATGCCGCCGCTGAGCGATTCGCCGCCCGTGGCGCCGCGCGCCACGCGATCGACGTCGCCGCCGGCTTCCGCGTAGATGATGTGACGCTGCGAGTCGTAGTCCGCATCCGCGTAGTTGAAGACGCCGTCGAAATAGAAATTGCCGAGATAGGCAGAACCGTAGATCGAACCGGACAACGACTTGGTGGCGAGATTGCCTTGGCCGGATGGTTTGAAATCGAGGTCGGCCTTGCCGTAGCCGAGCGAGATGCCCGCGACGGTGGATTCGCCGAAGCGATAGTCGACGCCGCCGGTGAATCCCCACTGGTCTGATTCGAAGCCGTCGTCGGTGACGGTGGCATCCTTCTCGCCGAGGCCGTAGTTGCCGCGCAGCCAGAAGCCGAGGCGGTTGTCGAGCAGGCCGCCCGGCTCGTCGGCGCTGGCGCCGCCGCCGAAGGCGTGAAGCAGGCTGTCGGCGACCTGTTCGGCCGAGACGAACTTGTCGCCGATGCGCAGGTTCAGTCCGGCGACCGACGTGCCGCGCTCGCCGGCGCGCAGTGCCAGCAGCCGATCCATCACGCCCTGGTTCTGGGTGCGCGAGAAGATCAGTGCCTGCGTGCGCATGGCATTGAGATCCTGGGCGCCGAGTTCATCGAGAGCGGTCTGCTGCTGGGCCGTGTTTTCGTCGTTGATGATGCCGTAGCAGCGATTGAGCAGATCCTGCTGGTCGTCGGTGAGCGTCTGGCCTTCGCTGCCTTCGCCCTGGTTCATGCTGAGTTCTTCGAGGCGCGGACAGAGATCGTCGAGGTTCTTCGCGACTTCGCGCTGATTGGGCTTGAGGTCGAGTTCGGCCAGTGTGGGCGTCACCGCCGGTGGCGGTTCGGCGGCGCCGACCGTGACAGTGGCGCTGGCATTGCTCGTATTGCCGACGTTGTCGGTGACGACCAGCGTGATCTGGCTGGTGCCATCCGGCAGGGGAGCCTGCAGTGTGGCGCCGGTGCCGAGCGGCGTATTGCCGTCGCGGAACCATTGATACGTGGTGATGGTGCCGTCCGGATCGCTCGATTGCGCGCCGTTCAGTGTGACCACCTCGCCGGGCTGACCGTCGGTGTCGGCGACTCCGCCGTCCGTGCCGATGGGCGCGATGACGGCCGTCGGTGCCTGCGAGGGCTGGATCGTGATCGTGACGAGGTCGGTCGCCGTCAGCGTGCTCGACGACGAGGAGGAGCTGCCGTCGTCCTCGGTGATGATGAGGCGGATCTGGTTGACGCCATCCGGCAGCCGCACCGTGGGCGTGGCGCCTGACGCGATCTGTACGCCCTGGGCATTCGTCCACACGTAGGAGCTGATCTGCGTCTGTCCCGGCACCGATGACTGCGAGCCCGAGCCGTCCAGTGCGACGGATTCGCCGGGAAGCGCGTCGGTGTCGACGACGGTCTGGTCCGGACCGGCATCGGCGACCTGGGCCTGCACGTTCGCGGATACGAAATACATCGGCGCGAGGGCGGCGGATGTCATCAGGGCACGACGGACGGCGCGGCTGATCTCCGCGCCCTGCTTGGGCTTCTCCACTGTCACTGCTCTCCCGTTTTGTCGTTGATTCTTGGCAGTCGCAACGGCGGCGTCTTTACTAAGACGGTTCTTCGTTGCGTCGATAAACCGAGCGCCCCACGTGTTTCAGCCTGATCCGCGTGTCGACGTACACGCCCAGGCCGGCCCGTGCGGCAAGCTCGCAAAAGTAGTAATCCTCGGACAGGAATTCGCCGTCCAGAAGTCCAGTAGGAAAAAAGTGCCGGATCCGGTTTTCGTTGAGCGGGTATTCGCCGATCCCGCCATGAGCCAGCATTTTTTCCAGCGCGGTGCGATCGATGCGCAGAAAACCCGTGCCGACGCGCCGCACGCGGCGGTAGTCCGCATGGCCGGGCACGGGCTGCAGGTCCTCCGGCTGCGGCACGCACACCCAGCGCAACGAGGCGCTCTTGCGGGGATAGAGCCCGCCCGTTATGGAAAACGGCGAGGCCAGCAACCGGCTCAGGTCATCGCGGGTGAAACCGACGTCGCCGTCGATGAAGATCATCGTGGTGCAGTCGGACGCGAGGAACTGCGCGGTCAGCAGATCGCGTGCGCGGGAGATGTTGGCCTGACCCTCCAGGCACGTCCAGCCGGCGTAGAGGCCATGTGCCTCCAGCAAGCCAGTGATGAACTCCCTCTCTGCTGTCCCGGTATGCAGTGGCGTCGCCAGCAGTGCCTTCATTGTTCGTTCTTGGCGAGGCCAGTCGGCCGCCTGGGAAAGCGCGAGCCTACACCATCTTTCCGGCGGATTTCACACGCCCGGAAGTGCACCGCCCGGAATTGCGGTGAGATGTACCTAACGGGCGAACGCCGCGGTCGCTGCAGCTGTCACATGGCTGTCACGTCGATGTTTCCGTCCGATCCCATCAACAACAATGCGGAGGAACAACCATGGCAATCAGTGCGCGTACGGTCGGCGAGGGCGAGCCGATCGCCGATATGAATACGACTCCCTTGATCGATGTCCTGCTGGTGCTGCTGATCATGTTCATCATCACGCTGCCGTTGATGACGCATTCGACGAACCTGCAACTCGCGGGCGGCACACCGAGCGCCGTCATTCCGGAGGTGGTGTATGTCGATATCGACTTTGACGGCGCCGTGTTGTGGAACGGTGTGTTGATCCAGGATTTCGCGCAGCTCGAACGGCTGCTGCGCCAGGAGGCGGCAAGGAAGGATCAGGCCGACCTGCAGGTGCGTCCCGACGGGCGCGCCGCCTACGACACGGTCGCCCGCGTGCTGGCACTCGCGCAGCGAAGCGGCATCAAACGCATCGGCGTCAGCAGCGCGGACGACTGAATGCCGGCTTGACCCGCCCCGGCGTTTGCGACCAGAGTCGACGGGTCGTTTCACGCCGGGGTGAGAGAGATGTATCAGGCCGATCCGCAGCGTTACCAGCGAATGACCTACGCGCGCTGCGGTCGCAGCGGTCTGCGATTGCCGAGAATCTCACTCGGGCTGTGGCAGAACTTCGGCGGCTCCGTATTACGCGACAACGCGCGAGAAATGGTGCTGCGGTCGTTCGATCGCGGCATCACGCACTTCGATCTCGCCAACAATTACGGCCCGCCGCCCGGATCGGCCGAGGAAAATTTCGGACGCATCCTCGCCAGCGATCTCGCCAGCCATCGCGACGAACTCATCATCTCGACCAAGGCCGGCTACTTCATGTGGGACGGGCCTTACGGCGAATGGGGCTCGCGCAAGTATCTGCTCGCGAGCCTCGATCAGAGTCTGCGTCGCATGGGGCTCGACTACGTCGACATCTTTTACTCGCATCGGGTCGACCCCGACACACCGCTGGAGGAAACGATGGTCGCGCTCGACAGCGCCGTACGCAGCGGCAAGGCGCTGTACGTCGGCATCTCGTCGTACGGGCCGGAAAAGACCCGCGAGGCGGCGGCATTGCTGCGCGAGATGAAAACGCCGTTCGTGATCCACCAGCCTTCGTACTCGTTGCTCAATCGCTGGGTGGAGAAGGGACTGCTCGACGTCCTCGATCAGGAAGGCCTCGGCTGCATCGTGTTCTCGCCGCTCGCGCAGGGACTGTTGAGCGAGCGCTATCTGGCCGACGTGCCGACGGCATCGCGCGCGGCGCAGGGCGGCTCGTTCAATATGCAGTTGCTCAACGAGAGCAATCTCGCGAACGTACGCGCCTTGAGCGAGATCGCGCGCCGCCGCGGCCAGAGCCTGGCGCAGATGGCGATTTCCTGGGTGCTGCGACGTCCCACCGTGACCAGCGCGCTGATCGGCGCGAGCCGCTGGTCGCAGATCGAGGAATGCCTCGGCGCGCTGGAAAACACGCACTTCGACTCGGCGGAACTGGTGGAAATCGACCGGTTTGCGCAGGATGGCGGACTCAATATCTGGGCCGCATCCAGCCGCGAATAGGCAAAATCGGCCGGAAAATCCTGCTTTCCGCCCAAGTCGGGTACCATACGCGCCCGGCGCCGCCCGTGCGCCTCCCAGGTTGTCCGTGTTCTCTGCCGCGATGGCGAAGTCGCGGCCTCGCTGTTGGCTGAAGGTAAATGCTCTCCACGTCCAATGTATCGATCCAGTTCGGCGCCAAGCCGTTGTTCGAAGGCGTCACCGTCAAGTTCGGCGATGGCAACCGCTATGGCCTGATCGGCGCGAACGGCAGCGGCAAGTCGACGTTCATGAAAATCCTGAGCGGCGAACTGGAGCAGTCGAGCGGCGAAGTGATGCTGATGTCGGGCCTGCGCCTGGGCAAGCTCAACCAGAACCAGTTCGCCTACGAGGACGAGCGCGTGCTGGATGTCGTGCTGCAGGGCCATCAGGAAATGTGGCACGCGATGAAGGAACGCGACCTCATCTATGCGGATGCGCATGCAACCGACGACGACTACATGAAGGCCGCGGAACTCGAATCGAAGTTCGCCGAGTACGGCGGCTACGATGCCGAGGCGCGCGCCGCCGCGATCCTCGTCGCGGCCGGCATCGAAGAGCAGTATCACAATGGCCCGATGCGCGAAGTCGCGCCGGGCTGGAAGCTGCGTGTGCTGCTGGCGCAGGCGCTGTTCTCGAAGCCCGACGTGCTGCTGCTCGACGAACCGACCAACAACCTCGACATCAATTCGATCCGCTGGCTCGAAGGCGTGCTCAATGAGTACGACACGACCATGATCATCATCAGCCACGACCGGCACTTCCTGAACCAGGTGTGCACGCACATGGCCGATCTGGATTTCGGCCAGATCAAGATCTGGCCGGGCAACTACGACGATTTCATGCTGGCCTCGACGCAGGCGCGCGCGCGCGTCGAAGCGGCGAATGCCAAGGCGAAGGATCGCATCTCCGACCTGCAGGAGTTCGTGCGGCGCTTCTCTGCCAATGCGTCGAAGGCACGCCAGGCAACTTCGCGCGCGCGTCAGATCGAGAAGATCAAGATCGAAGAGATCAAGCCGTCGTCGCGCCAGAATCCGTACATCCGCTTCGACCAGAACAAGAAGCTGTATCGCAATGCGGTGACGGTCGAGCATCTCGGCTTCACGTATCCGGACTCCGGCACGCCGATCCTCACCGACTTCAACATGACGGTGGAGGCGGGCGAGCGCATTGCCATCGTCGGCGCCAACGGCGTCGGCAAGACCACGCTGATGCGCCTGCTGGCCGGTCAGTTGCAGCCGACGAGCGGGACCATCACCTGGGTCGAGAACGCACAACTGGGCTACATGCCGCAGGATCCCCAGGCCGACTTCGCCAGGAAAGTGGATCTGTTCACCTGGATGAGTGAATGGCGCACCAAAAGCGACGACGATCAGATCGTCCGCGCCACGTTGGGACGACTGCTGTTTTCGGGTGACGAGACCCGCAAATCAGTGCACGTGCTGTCGGGCGGCGAGAAGGGCCGCATGATCTACGGCAAGCTGATGCTGACCAAGCCGAACGTGATGCTGATGGACGAACCCACCAACCACATGGACATGGAAACGATCGAGTCGCTGCAGATCGGCGTCGAGAAATACCCCGGCACCCTGATCTTCGTCTCGCACGATCGCGAATTCGTCGGCGGCCTCGCCACGCGCATCATCGAACTGCGCAGCGACGGCAAAATCGTGGACTTCAAGGGAACGTACGACGAGTATCTGCGCTCGCAGGGCGTAGCGACCTGATTCCTGTTCAGCGCAGGTCGTCGTCCGCCTCAGCATAGTGCTCAAGGCGAGGGAGGAGGGGGCGCATGACTTTGTTCTGGACGATCGTTGCGATCCTGCTGCTGGCGTGGGCTGTCATTGCGTACAACCGGCTGGTGCGGTTGCGTAACCAGGTGCGTACAGCCTGGGCCGACATCGACGTGCAGCTCACGCGACGTCACGATCTCGTGCCGCAGCTCGTCGAGGCGGTGAAGGCGTACGCCTCGCACGAACGGTCGGTGCTCGAAGCCGTGGCGACCCTGCGCTCGCGGGCCGTCGGCCTGAACAGTCCGGCGCAGCTGGCGCAGGTCGAATCCGAACTGGAGCAGGCCTTGAGCCGCGTGTTCGCGCTCAAGGAGGCGTACCCCGATCTCAAGGCCAGCGACAACTTCGCGCAGCTCCAGCGCGATCTGGTCGACGTCGAGGAACATCTGCAGTACGCACGACGCTTCTACAACGGCGCCGTGCGCGACTACAACAACACCGTGCAGCGGGTGCCGGACGTCGCGATTGCGCGTATCGGCAACTTCACGCTGTCCGAGTTCTATCAGGCACGCGACGAGGAACGGGCAGCGGTACGTGTCGAGGTGGCGCCATGAGCCAGCTGCTGGTGCTGGCGCTGCTGCTGGCCTGTGTCTGCACCGTTCGCGCCGAAGAACGGGTTCTTGCCTACGACATCGACGTCGAAGTCCGCGCGGACGGCGCGCTCGACGTCACCGAGCGCATCACGGTGAATGTCGAAGGCAATCGCATCCGCCGCGGCATCTACCGCGATTTCCCGACGCGCTATCGCGACCGCTACGGCAACCGCGTCGTGGTCGGACTGCAAGTGCTCGGTGTCGAGCGCGACGGCGCGAACGAACCCTGGTTCACCGAGAACCTCGGCAACGGCGTGCGCATCAACACCGGCGACGACAGCTTTCTGCCTGCGCCGGCAGAACACACTTTCACGTTGCGCTATCGCACGACGCGCCAGCTCGGTTTCTTCGGCGATCACGACGAGCTGTACTGGAATGCGATCGGTACCGGCTGGATATTTCCGATCCTGAGCGGCACCGTGACCGCCCGCCTGCCCGTACCGGTGCCGGTCGCACAGATGAGTGCCGAAGGCTACACGGGGCCGCAGGGAGCGAAAGGTCAGGCGTATGCGGCCGAGCTGCCGGATGCCGGAACGGCGCGCTGGCATCTCACCCAGCCTCTCGCACCTGGCGAAGGGCTGACCGTCGTCCTGACCTTCCCCAAGGGCATCGTCGCGGCGCCGACGACGCAGCAGCGTCTCTTCTGGTTTCTGCGCGACAACCGCGGCGTACTCATGGCCGCGATCGGCTGGCTGCTGCTGCTCGCGTTCTGCGTCTACGAATGGCGGCGTGTCGGACGCGATCCGCGCAAGGGCATCGTGATCGCGCGCTATGAACCGCCGGAGGGCCACGGCCCGGCCAATCTGCGTTACCTGCAGCGCATGGGCTATGACACACGCTGTTTTTCGGCTGCCGTGCTGAACCTCGCCGTCGCGGGATTCATGCGCATTTCGCGCGAGCCGAGGCTGATCAAGAAGGACGAGTGGCGGCTGGAGCGCGGCGCGGCAGGCACGAAGCCGCCAGCGCCGAGCGAGGCGGGGCTGCTCGATGCGCTGTTCGCCGGCAACGCGCTCGGGGCGGTCGACCTGAACAACAAGAGTGCCAGCCTGCTGCAGCGGGTGATCGCCGCGCACAGTGCAGCGCTGCGTCGCGTGATGCAGCCGCGCTATTTCAGGTTGAACGGCTGGAGCATCGGCAAGGCCGTGCTCATCGCCGTGGCGGCATTCCTGATCGCATTGATGGTCTCCGGCGGCGCGGGAGCGATCGGCATCGTCGTCATCGGTGTGCTGTGCGTCGTGACATTGATCGTGTTCGCCTTCCTGGTGCGCGCGCCGACGATCGAAGGCCGCAAGCTCATGGATGAGGTCGAGGGCTTCAAGCTGTACCTCAGTGTGGCCGAACGCGACGAACTGGCGCGCATGGGCGGACCCGATGCCCCGCCGCCACTGGATGCGAAGCGCTACGAGACGTTGCTGCCCTACGCGGTCGCGCTCGAAGTCGAGGAGGCGTGGACGAAGAAGTTCACGCTCGCCGTCGGTGCCGCAGCTGCGGCGGCGGCGGCCAACAACATCAGCTGGTATCGCGGCGGCGGCGTGAACGACCTGGGCGGTTTCGCGAATGCCATCGGCAGCAGCCTGAGTTCGCAGATCGCTTCCTCGGCCACGCCGCCCGGCAGTTCGTCCGGTTCAGGCGGCGGCGGTTCGTCGGGCGGTGGCGGAGGTGGGGGTGGCGGCGGCGGAAGGTGAACGATTGTGGGTCAGGCTTCAGCCTGACTTCCGAAAAGAGGCCGGCTCAAGCCGGCCCCACAGAAGAAGGGATCGGAAGTGGCATACTTCGCGGCCTGCAAAATAGCCGGACTGCAGAGGCGAGGTTGAGACGATGAACGCAGTGGCAGATGTCGGCCTGATCGGACTGGCCGTAATGGGCGAAAACCTGGCGCTCAACATGGAAAGCCGCGGCTTTCACGTGGCCGTCTACAACCGCACGACCGCGCGCGTCGATGCATTTCTCGCCGGTCGCGCCAAGGGCAGGCAATTCACCGGCACTCACAGTCCTGCCGAACTCGTCGCCGCGCTCAAGACGCCGCGCAAGATCGTCATGCTGGTGAAAGCCGGCAAGCCGGTCGACGAACTGATCGAACAGCTCCTGCCGCTGCTGTCGCCCGGCGACATCCTCATCGACGGCGGCAACAGTCTTTTCACCGACACGATCCGCCGCACCGCACGGGTCGAGCAGGCCGGCATGCTGTATGTCGGTTCGGGCGTGTCCGGCGGCGAGGAAGGCGCATTGAACGGCCCGTCGCTCATGCCGGGCGGCAGCCCCGCGGCCTGGCCGCACATCAAGCCGATTTTCCAGGCGATCTGCGCGCGCACACCGGAGGGCGAACCCTGCTGCGACTGGATGGGCGAAAACGGCGCCGGCCATTTCGTGAAGATGGTTCACAACGGCATCGAGTACGGCGACATGCAGCTCATCGGCGAGACTTACGATGTCATGAAGCGTGTGCTCGGCATGAGCAATGCCGAAATGCATGATGTGTTCGCCGACTGGAATCGCCGCGAACTCGACAGCTACCTGATCGAAATCACCCGCGACATCCTCGCGTACAGGGACGAATCCGGTGCCGCCACGCTCGACGTGATCCTCGATGCGGCCGGCCAGAAGGGAACCGGCAAGTGGACTGCCGTCGAAGCGCTCGACCAGGGCATTCCGCTGACGCTGATCGTCGAAGCCGTGTTCGCACGTGCGCTCTCGGCAGCGCACGGTGAGCGCGTGATCGCGGAGAAAAAGATCCGGCCCGATGTCATCGCGTTCAACGGCGACAAGGCGCAGCTGGTCGACGATCTGCGCCAGGCGCTGTACGCCGCGAAGATCATCAGCTATGCGCAGGGCTATCAGCTCCTGCGCAACGCCGCAAAGACGTACCAGTGGAACCTGAACTACGGCGGCATCGCGCTGGTCTGGCGCGGCGGCTGCATCATCCGCTCGGCGTTCCTCGGCGACATCAAGAAAGCCTTCGACCGCGATCACGAACTCGTCAACCTGCTGCTCGATCCGTTCTTCAACGACGCGGTCGCAAGCCGCCAGGCCGCGTGGCGTCGGGTCGCGGTCGCTGCGGTGCAAAGCGGTATTCCGATTCCCTGCCTGAGTTCGGCACTCGCGTACTTCGACGGCTACCGCTCCGGTCGTCTGCCGGCCAACCTGCTGCAGGCGCAACGCGACTACTTCGGCGCCCACACCTACGAACGCATCGACCGCCCGCGCGGCGAATTCTTCCACACCGACTGGACGGGACACGGCGGTGCGACGACTTCCCGCTCTTACAACGCGTAAGAATCGAGAGGTTTCACACGGAGTTCACGGAGGACACGGAGTTCGGAGAAGAAAGAACGCGGTCTTCTTCCTGTGGGGCCGGCTTCAGCCGGCCTTTGCACTTGAAGAGGCCGGCTGAAGCCGGCCCCACAGGACTGTGTGTGAAATCTTCCTCCGACCTCCGTGTCCTCCGTGATCTCCGTGTGAAACTTTCCTCTTCTCTTCGACATAACCGCGAGAAGACCGTCCTTTCGTACCATTCCAGCCGTGGTGGGCCTGCTCGACGATGATGCACATCCCCGTTGCGGACGTGCGTCATGGCTGTCGCCGAGAGCCCGCTGTTCGAGCCGATCGACATCGGCACGCTCACGATTGCCGGACGACTGATCAAGACTGCGACGGCAGAAACGCGTGCGAGCCATGACGGCTTCGTCACGCCGGAGCTGCTGCAGTTCTACATCCCGATGGCGAAGGGCGGCACGCCGCTCATCATTACCGGCAATATCTATGTCAGTCGCGCCGGCAAGTCGGCGCCGCGCCAGGTTGGCGCCGACGATGACGACAAGATTCCGGGACTGCGGCAACTGACCGATGCTGTGCACGCACACGGCTCGCGCATCTTTGCCCAGCTCAATCACTGCGGCAGGCAGGTCGTGCCGCCGTTCGCCGGATTGCAGGAGGCGGTTTCCGCGTCGGCGGTGAAGGAACTCGTCACGGGCACCTTGCCTCGCGAACTGTCGCTGCTCGAGATCCAGCGGGTGATTGCCGACTACGGCGCGGCGGCCATGCGCTGCAAGCAGGCCGGCTTCGACGGTGTGCAGATTCACGCCGCCAACGGCTATCTGATGAGTCAGTTCCTCACGCCTCACACCAATCGCCGCACCGATCGCTACGGCGGTACCTGCGACAACCGCCCCAACATGCTGCGCGATGTCGTACGGGACATCCGCAGCCGGGTGGGTCGCGACTTTCCGCTCATCGTCAAGATGAATGGCTCGGACAAACTGCCGTTGCGTCACGGGTTGTCCACCGACGAACTCGTGCAGGTCGCGCAGGTCCTGCAGGAGGAGGGCGTCGACGCCGTGGAAATCTCCGTCGGTCACTACGAATCGGGCATGCCGATGGTGCATGGGACCTTCGGTCGCTGCCTGCGCAACATGGTCAATGGCGCGATGCGTTACCTGCCGTTCATTCGTCGCTGGGGTTTTCGCCTGTCCTGGCCGCTGCTGGCGCTGCTGTTCGATCTTCTCTGGCCGCGTCACGAGGGTTTCAATCTGCGCTACGCCCAGGCGTTCAAACGCCGGCTGTCGATTCCCGTGATCTGTGTGGGCGGGTTCCTGACGCGCGCCGCGAT
Organism: uncultured Steroidobacter sp.; assembly: GCA_937864115.1. Lineage (GTDB taxonomy): Bacteria > Pseudomonadota > Gammaproteobacteria > Steroidobacterales > Steroidobacteraceae > Steroidobacter. The sequence continues at coordinate 55,393 of CALMII010000031.1, forward strand.
GGAGGCGGCGATCCTGAGAGGCAGTTGCGACATCGTCTCCGCGGGACGGGCCTTCATTGCCGATCCGCTGCTGTATCGGCACCTGCGTCTCAACGAACCGGGCCCGCGCTGCGTGGACTGCAATGCCTGCATCGGGCATCTGGGTGCGCAGCCGGCGGACTGTTACCACCCGGCGGTGCGCGCGCAGAAGGATGCGATGCTGGCGAGGCTGAACTAGGGGCAGCTGACGGGTTCTTCCCATCCGCCTACAGCGGCGAGGACATCGCAGGCTTCAGCGATCACCGTACAGAGTCCGTCGGCCAAGTCCGCTATGCTCACGCGCCTCAGAGCATGCGCGGTCGAGTCGAAGGTCTTGGAAACAACAATCGCTGGTGGCACTTCCCGATACGTCAGATTCCTCTGCCCGATGCTGGCCGCCGTCGGCCTGGCCTCACCCGCATTTGCGTCGGATGAGTCCGGTCGCGACAACGTGCGCCTGAACTGGGCCAAGGCGTCGGAAACCGATCTGACGACGGCCTTTTACGGCGACTATGACGCCTCACCCGAATCCGAGTACATCATTGCCGGAAGCTGGGGCCGCCGCCTGAGCCCGACGATGTTCGGCCTGCCGATCGAGCTGACCGGCAACCTCGGCCTGCAGTGGGTGAACTCGCGCGGTCTGCAGGACGATGGTTATGGCATCAACGCCTACATCAAGGCGCACTATTCCTTGCGGCTGCCGTGGACCCAGAAGCACGTACGCTTCGGCCTCGGCGAAGGGCTGAGCTATCTCACCGAGATCCCGCTGGCCGAGCAGCGCGACTTCGCCAAGAAGGGGCCGGACATCACGTCCGAGAAACTGATGAACTACGTGGAGTGGACCATCGACGTGCCGCTGCGCCAGTTCGGTTCGATGGACCGCCTCATCAGCAAGGACATCGACGACGTCTACGTCGGCTTTTTCATCTTCCACCGCTCCAGCGTGTTCGGGCTGTTCGCCGAGACGAAGGGCGGGATCAACTTCATGGGATTCGGAATCGAGGCGCGGTACTGAGCGGATGAGCAGCGGGCGATGAGCGGCGAGCCAGAAAGCACGTTCTGACTCACGGCTCGTCGCTGACCGCTCGTCGACGGTCTCAGTTCGCTGTCGCGCCGAACAACTCCTCCTGCGACGGTCCCGTCGGCTTCTCCGGGCCCTTGTCTTCCTTCACGTTCCGATAGCGGATCACACCGAAGACCATTTCGTCCCAGGTTTGCTCGCCCCACGTGACCGTGCGGTTCGGGTCCGGGTTCGCCTTGTTCTGGCTGGAGTTGTCGAACACCTGCGTGTACACGACCTTCGTGCCGGCAGGCACGGGCAGCGGCTCGACCAGATCGTAGGTCGACTGCCAGTTGAAGTCGTAGTTCGGCACGTTCAGCAGCGTTTCTTCGCGGCCGTCCGGATATCGCGCGACGAAGCTCGACGACTTGCCGCGGAAGTGCGCGTGCGGATGCAGGCTGTAGATCACCGCGTCTTCCTTGAACGTCTGCTCGGCCATTTCCGTGTGGACCTTGGTGTTGGCGGGAATCTTCAGGCGCGGCTGCGCGAAGATCATGCTGCGATAGCTGAACTTCGGCGGATCCTTCATGAAATACAGGCCGAGCTTGGTCACGTCCGTCAGTTCCTGGCCGTTGGGCGTGAAGTGCATCTGGAAGTGGATCGTGGTACCGGCTTTCAGCAGGATGCCGTTGTCCGGCGGAATCTCCAGCGGCTCCGCGCCCGGGACATAGTTGTACAGACTCGTCGCACCGCGGCGTTCGCCGCCGGCCGAGGCGATCACGTGATGCAGCACGGCGCGCTGGCCGGGCAGGTAGTCGATCGCGCGGATCCACACGTCGTGGTCGAGCGGATTCTTTACCTGCACCATCTGGTAGGGAATCACGCCGGTGGCGGGCGTCGTGAAGGCCGGCGTTTCGATCACCAGGTCCGGTTCGCCGAGCGGCCACTTCGGCCAGTCCTTCTTCTGCGTCTTGAGCGGATCCTCGCCCGCACCGCGCGGCGCGCCGGCTTCGATCCAGTGCACCAGCGTCTTGACCTGCTCGTCGCTTAAGGCCCGATCGTTGCTGAAATGACCGTAGTGCGGATCGGCATGCCACGGCGGCATGCGCTGGGTCCGCACGACTTCGCGGATCATCGGCGAGAAGCCGCGCACCATTTCATAGCTGCTCATCTGCCACGGACCGATGCCGCCGTCGCGATGACAGGTGACGCATTTCTCCTGCAGCATCGGCGCGATGGTCTTCTCGTACGAGATGTTCGCGTGCGAACGATCGCGCTCCGGCATCTTGATGGCGCAGCCGGTGACCGCGGTGGTCGGCCGCGATACGGCACTGCCCGAGCTCACGGCGTCGATGGCGGCGGCTGCGCCCGACACGGCGCCGCGATAGGCGACCTTCCAGCCGCGCGGATCGACGACGAACACTTCGCCGTTGCGGGTAGCGCCCAGCGACTCGGTAATGATCTGGGTTTCGTCGATCAGCACCGGCAGCGAAATGTTGTTTGCCGCAGTCTCCTTCACGATCGCTTCGCGTGTGTCGCCGAGGTTGGCGTTCAGCAGCAGGAATTCCACGTTCGGATACTTGCTGCGCAGGGACTCGAGCATCGCCGCGGAAGTGCGCGAGGCATCGCAGCCGTTGCCCTGGGTCATGAGCACGACCGCTTTCGCGTCGGAGAGATAGTAGAACTCGTGCGACACGCCCTTGTGATCGGTAAGGCGAAAGTTGTCGACGACATCGCCGGGCTGCAGGGCGGATGCAGCGGATGAAAGCGACAGCGCCGCCAGCGAAAACGCAATTCGCGTGCGCGAATACGACATGCAGAAACCCCCGATGACCTGTTGCATTGGCAATGCGGCAAGCCTGCCTCAACGTCGTCGCGGAGAGGAGGGGCGCAATGCAAAGGTTTGTAATGCAGGTCTTTTCTGCCGTCATCGTCGAACCGGTTGCGTCGTACACTCGCGCCGCAGAAGACAGGGGGAACAACGATGAGATTCTTGCTGGCAACGCTCGCAACCCTTGCCGTATCGAGCGCGACGGCCGCCGACTACAAGGCGCCGCGACTGAGCGACGGCACGCCCGATCTTCAGGGCGTATGGACCAACGCGACCCAGACACCGCTGGAGCGCCCTGCAGAACTGGGCACGCGCCGCGCGCTGACGAGGGAAGAGGCGGAGTCCATCGAAAAGAAGGCCCGCGGTGCAGTGGCGGCGGATGCGCTGCCGAGCGATCCGAATGCAAAGATCGAGGCCGGTGCGCTGCCGCCCGTCGGCAACTACAACCTGTTCTGGACGGACCGCGGCATGACGGCCGCCGAGATCGGCGGCGAGTATCGCAGCTCCATCATCGTCGATCCGCCGAACGGCCGGATTCCGGTGCTCGCCAACAGCGCCGATCAGCGTCGGGCTGCCGCCCGCATGCGCGGCGAATCGATGGCCGACGGTCCGGAGCAGCGACCATTGGGCGAACGATGTCTGCTGTCGTTCGGCTCATCGGCGGGTCCGCCGATGCTGCCGACCATGTACAACAGCTACTACCAGATCGTGCAGTCGAAGGACGTGGTCATGATCCTGGTGGAGATGGTCCATGACGTGCGCATGGTCCGCATCGGCGGCAAGCATCCGCCGGCGCACGTGCGCAAATGGATGGGCGATTCGATCGGCCACTGGGAAGGCGACACGCTGGTGGTCGAGACAGCCAATTTCCGTTCCGACCAGAATTTTCGCGGCTCGTCGCAGGACATGGTCGTGACCGAACGGTTCACGCGGGTCGCAGACGACAAGATTCTCTACAACTTCACCATCCGCGATGCGAATGCCTTTGCCTCCGAATTCACGGGCGAGCTGCCGTTCCTGAAGACGGACGTGAACATTTACGAATACGCCTGTCACGAAGGAAACTACGCGCTGCCGGGAATCCTCGCGGCGGAACGAGAAAAGGAAAAGGCCGAAGCGGCGACGGCCGCCGCGAAGCGCTGAGTTCTCATTCCCTCCTTCGCGAAGCGGGGGAGGGCAAGGGAGGGGGCAAGGCAGGCGGCGCTACACCGTGGCAACTGGTACGCACATGAAATCAGCAGCACTTTTCGCGACGCTCCTGTTTGCTTTTTGCGCGACGACACTCGCCAGCACCATCACCACCCGCGAATTCGATTCACCCGCCCTGCAGCGCCAATGGTCGTACGTCGCCTATCTGCCGACCGACTACGACCGCTCCGATGCCCGCTATCCCGTGCTGTACCTCCTGCACGGCAATGGCCAGAAGGCCTACGACTGGGTTTCCTCGGGGCACATCCAGCAGACGGCCGACCGGCTCATCGCCAGCGGCGAGATGCCGGCGGCCATCATCGTCATTCCCGAAGCGGGCACCACCTGGTATGTCGATCGCAAGGAACGCATGGAGACCGCGGTGATGCAGGATCTGCTGCCGGAAATCCAGCAGCGCTTTCGCACGATCGAGAAGCGCGAAGGGCGCGTGATCGCCGGCCTGTCGATGGGCGGATTCGGTGCCGCGCGGTTCGCGCTCAAGTATCCCGAGACGTTTGCCGCTGCCGGCTTGCTGTCACCGGCCATCTATCGCGATGAGCCACCCGAGAACTCATCGGCGCGACGCGTGGGCGTCTTCGGCGCGCAGCAGTTCGATCCGCAGGTCTGGCACGAGCTCAACTACACCGCGCTCTGGGATGCGTATCTGCAGAAGAAGCTGCCGGTGCCCATGTACGTCAACTCCGGCGACGACGATGCCTTCTACATCGAAGGAACCGCTGCGGAGTTCTACACGCTGCTGCGCCGGAACGAGCAGCCCGCCGAGCTGCGCATCGTCGATGGCGGCCACACCTGGGCGGTGTGGGAAAGCACGATCGGTGACGTCATGAAGTACGTGTTCCGTTTCGTCGACGCCAGACCCATGGCACTGCGTTGAGTCTGATCCCCTCCTCCGCGCAGCGGGGACCTCTCACTGTGGGGCCGGCTTTAGCCGGCCTCTTTCAGAGTCAGGCTAAAGCCCACTAGTGTCCGGTTAAGAATCGAACAAAGTCAGTTGGTTATCACGATCGATGTCA
>CALMII010000032.1 GCA_937864115.1 uncultured Steroidobacter sp.
GAATACCGCAGATGGATCAGTCAGTTCCGCGCGCGCGGTAGTGGCTTAACCGGACACTAGTGGGCTAAAGCCTGACCCACAGAAACCCTCATCTCAATCCGGCCTTCTTCTTCGACAGATTCAACGCCACCGCCGCGCGCACCAGCGCCTGCAGCGCCTTCTCATCGATCTTCTCTTTTTCGCGAACATCGATGGCGCGACGGGTGTTGCCTTCGAGGCTCGAGTTGAAGAGGCGCGACGGGTCCGGCAGCGAAGCGCCCCTGGCGAACGTCATTTTCACGACGCTCTTGTAGCTCTCGCCGGTGCAGAGGATGCCGGCATGCGACCACACCGGCACGCCGCGCCATTTCCATTCCTCGACGACGTCGGGATCGGCCTGCCGGATGATCCTGCGGATGCGCGCGAGCGTCTCGCCGCGCCAGTCGGCCAGTTCCTCGATGCGCGCATCGATCCTGGCGGAAGCGTCTGCCTCCTTGGCTGCCGTCGGACTGCGCTTGCGCTTCGTCGCGGAGGTCGCGGATTTTTTTTTTCATGGCCGTCGCTCCTTCACATCTTTTCGCCGGGCAACCGGCTGGCCTGCTTCACCCACGCGACGAACTGATCCTCGTCGAGCGGCGGGTCCTCGCGGATGTCGAGATAGCGGACTTCCTTCTGCTTCGATTCGCCGGGCGGCATGGGCCGCAGCGACGAGCCGCGGAAGAAAGCCACTTTCACGTACTTCGTGAACACGTGCAGGCTGAGAAACCAGCCCTGGCCCTCGACGCCATAGAACGGCGAGTTCCATTTGACTGCCTTGCTCACGCCGGGAACGGTGCGCTCGATGAGCGTGTCGAGCCGGCGGCCGAGCGCGCTCTTCCAGCCCGGCATCGCGGCGATGTAGGCCTGCACGGGTGCGTCGCCGTAGCCCTTCGCGATCTGCGGATTGCCGCCCGACAGCAGGATGGGCTTTGCATTCGCGTCGCGCGGCGCTTTCGCTATGGTCCTGCGCTTTGCGGCCGTCTTCTTCGCTTTCATCGTTCACTCCGTCCGCGCGACGACCTGTTCCAGCTTCGCCAGGAACTGCTGCCATCCATGCCGTGCGCCGCCGTAGGCCTGTTTCTGCTCCGGCCGGAAGCCCGACTGTTCCATGCGCAGATGCGTGCCTCTGCCCGTCGGCGTCAGCGTGAACGTGACCACGCTCTGCAGCGCGAAGGCCGGGTCATCGTGCGCAAAATTCCAGGTGTAGGAGAGCGTGCGGTGCGGCTCGATGGCGAGCACTTCGCAGTCGAGCACGCCGCCCCAGTCGCCGCGAAGATTGAAGCGATGGCCCACCGCCGCCTTGAAGTCGTTCTTCATGAGCCATTCCTCGATCAGGTGCGGCTGCGTCAGCGCGCGCCACAGCTTTTCCGCCGGAAAAGGAAATTCCCGTTCGGCGACGACGGCGAGCGTCTCGTTCGCGTTCATCGATCGTGAGTTCATTGGTCCATCCTTCGCAGTAGATCTTCGAGGCGGTCGAACCGGCTCTGCCAGAAGCTGGCCATCTGGCGGGTCCAGTCGATGAGAGGGGAGAGCGCCGCGACCTGCGCGCTGTAATGGGTCTGGCGGCCTTCATGACGATCGCGCACCAGGCCGGCCTGCTTCAGCACGCCCAGATGCTTCGAGACGGCGGGCTGCGAGATGCCGGCGCCGGCCGTCAGCGCGCCGACCGTCTGTTCGCCCTCGCGACACAGCTGCTCGAAGATGGCCCGCCGGGTCGGGTCGGCGAGTGTGCGGAAAAGTACATCGCGAGGATTCGGCATGCCTGATTAATAACTGATTGGATATTTAATGTAAATACATGTGAAAAACACAGGGATTTTTATAATTTTTACATATCCAGATGGATATGAATATGACGACATGGCGGGCGCAGCGAAGTCGGGCTGATGATACGGCCCGCTGATGTATATGCTCCGCGTCATCGAAAAGCGGACGGACGATTCGATGCTGCGTCTTCTCGTATGCGATCTCGACGGCACCCTGCTCATGCGCGGCCAGCCCTTCGACCCGCGCGACGTGCAGGCGCTGCACACGCTCGGCGCGAACGGCGTCGTACGCGCGATCGCCACCGGCCGTGCGCTGGCGACGGCGCGGCACGTCATCCCCGCGGAGTTCCCGATCGACTATCTGGTCTTCTCTTCCGGCGCCGGCATTCTCGACTGGCGCACTCAGCAGTTGCTGGTCGCGCACACCCTGCAGCCGCAGCAGACCGAACTCGCCGTCCGCACGTTTCTCGGTCATGAACTCGACTTCATGATTCACGCGCCCATTCCCGACCAGCACATTTTCCGTTTTCATCGTACCGGCAAGCCCAATGCCGATTTCGAGCGGCGACTGGCGCGCTATGTCGCCGAAGGCCGCGCCTTCGAGCACGGCGCGGCGGACAGTCCCGCGAGTCAGTTGCTTGCCGTGTCATCGGACGCCGATGCGGCGGAGCCGTTCGACAAGCTGCGCCGCGAACTGCCCGGACTGAGCGTGATCCGCGCCACGTCGCCGCTCGATGGCCGCAGCCTGTGGATCGAAGCCTTCGCGCCGGGCGCATCCAAATCCCAGGCTGCGGCGTGGATAGCGCGCACGCACGCCATTTCGCGCGAGGACACCTGGGCCATCGGCAACGATTACAACGATCAGGATCTGCTGCAGTGGGCCTGTCGCGCCGTCGTCGTGCGGAATGCACCGACGACCCTGCGGGCGCAGTACACGCCAGTGGACTCCGTCGGCGCGTGGCTGCATGCGACGTTCACGACTGGACTTGGGCCGCCGCGCTGACGCAGGCTACTGCGCGACCGGTTGCGGAGAACGCCCATGAAAGTCGGATTGCAGATTCCCAATTTCACCTGGCCCGGCGGCGCCGCGGCCATCGGCCCGACGCTCGCGAACATCGCGCGCACCGCCGACACGGCCGGCTTTCGCAGCCTGTGGGTCATGGATCATTTCTTCCAGATCAGTTACGTCGGGCCGCCCGAGATGGAGATGCTCGAAGGCTATTCGGCGCTGACCTTCATGGCGGCCGTGACGAAGCAGATCCAGCTGGGAACGCTGGTGACGGGCGTGACCTATCGTCATCCCGGCATTCTCATCAAGACGGTCACGACGCTCGACGTGCTCTCCGGCGGTCGTGCCTGGTTCGGCGTCGGTGCCGCCTGGAACGAACAGGAGTCGCGCGGCCTCGGCACGCCGTTTCCGCCGATCGCGGAGCGATTCGAATGGCTGGAGGAGACGCTGCAGATCGCGAAACAGATGTGGTCCAGCGACAACGGCCCCTATCGCGGCAGGCATTTCCAGCTCGAACAGACGCTGTGCAGTCCGCAGCCGCTGTCGCGCCCGCACCTGCCCATCATGATCGGCGGCGGCGGCGAGAAGAAAACCTTGCGACTGGTGGCGCAGTACGCGGATGCATGCAACCTGTTCGGCGATCCGCCGGCAGTGAAGGCCAAGCTGGACGTACTGAAGCAGCATTGCGACCGGCTGGGCCGCGACTTCGGCACCATCGAGACGACGATACTCAATACCGTGCATCTGGCGCCCGGAAAGATGAGCGCGAAAGACGTGATCGAAAAGTGTCGCGGTTTCGCGGACGTCGGCGTGCAGCACGTTATCTTCAACATGCCGAACGTGCACGAGATCGCGCCCATCGAAACGTTCGGCCGCGAGATCATTCCGGCGGTTGCAGGCTTCTAGTTCCCGTCTTGCTCTTCCTGTGGGGCCGGCTTCAGCCGGCCTCAGGCGCTGGACGCAGGCCGGCTGAAGCCGTCCCCACAGGAAGAAAGAAGACGCCAGGCGCAGCCGGTACTCTTGGCTGCCGCCGCAGCGCCTGTTGACTCGGCCGGTAGTGCTCCCGGCGACCCGGCGGGGCGGGGGCGCGGCTCTGGTATGTTCGGCGCCTGTCTTTTCCTACACGACGGGTCGATCCGATGACGCAGCCGCCGCTCAGTAGTCTCACCCTCGCCGATCCGCGGGTGATGCAGAACCCCTATCCGTACTTCGAGCGCCTGCGTGCGGAAGATCCCGTGCACCTGGACGAGAAGATGCGCACGTGGCTGGTGACGCGGCACGAGGACATCGTCGAGGCCGCGCGCAACACCGAAGTGTTCTCGGATGAGATGCGCGTATCGGCTGCCGTGCGTTCGCCGTTCCAGCCCGAGGTGGACGAATACATCCGGTCGCAGGGCCTCATGGTGCTGGACCCGGCCGACAGCTTCAAAGTCGACGGCGAACTGCACACGCGTCGCCGCAAGCTGATTTCGCATGCCTTCACCGGACCGGTGGTGTCGCGCATGGAAGCCGGCGTGGTCGGCATCTGCCGCGACCAGGTGGCGAAGTTCCTCGATGCGGGCAGCGCGGATCTGGTCCGCGAATTCGCCATGCCGATTCCCATCCGCGTCATCTGCGACACGCTGGGCCTGCCGCTGGATCGCATCGACGAAGTCAGTCGCGGCGCCGACTCGATGGTGGCGCACGTCGGCGCGGGCGGCACGAAGGAAGAACTCCTGCAGCACGCCGAGAACGTCATGCAGCTGCAGCGCTTCGCCCGCGAGGCGATCGATGACCGGCGCGTCAACCCGCGCCCGGATCTCATCTCCGGACTCGTGCACGCGCGCATCGAGGATTCCGACGCGCCGCAGCTCACGGACCGCGAACTCATGGCGATCACGACCACGGCCATTGCCGGCGGCGTGGACACGACGCGCAACGGCATCGCCTTCTCGATGCACGCGCTCGCCACGCACCCCGACCTGCTCAAGCGCCTGCAGTCGACGAAGGACAAGGAACAGGACAAGGAGATCGGCAAGTTCGTCGAGGAAGTGCTGCGCTTCTACTCGCCCGTGCCGACCCTGCCGCGCATCGTGAAGCAGGAAGCGCAGCTCGGCGGCAAGACGATTCCAGCCGGTTCGCTGGTCCTGCTGTGCTGGGCGTCCGGCAATCGCGACGCGCAGCGCTTTGCCGACGCCGACAAATTCGACATGGACCGCGGCAACACCAACCAGCACCTGGCCTTCGGCATCGGCGTGCACTACTGCCTGGGCGCCATGCTCGCGCGCCAGGAAATGAAGTGCGCGATCCGCGAGATCGTGAACTCCGTGGAATCGCTGGAACTTGCCGTATCGCTGGACGAACTCGATCTCAGCAGCAGCATGGTCATCCTGCGCGGCCTGAAGAGCCTGCCGGTGCGGTTGCGCAAACGGGCGGCCTGGCTGGCCGCCGGCAGGCCAGCCTGCTAGGGTGAGCGCCTTTTCCCAGGCGCTGAACCCATGAATGAACAGATCGATGTGCAGTCGCACGGTCACGTGCGGCTGCTGACGTTCCGCAATCCTCCGCAGAATTTCGCCACCGTGGGTCTGCTGCAGCAGATCGCCGACAGGCTCGATGCGCTCGATGCCGATGCGCACGTGCGCGCTGTCGTACTCGCTTCCGAGGGCAAGGCGTTCTGCGCCGGTGCGGACCTCGTATCGCCGAATGGGTTCGGCGCGGCCGGCGACGATCCGCTGGCCGAGTTCTATGCGCAGGCCATCCGCATTTTCGCCAGCCGCAAGCCGATCATCGCCGCGGTACAGGGTGCGGCCGTCGGCGCGGGCCTCGGTCTTGCGCTCGCCGCGGACTTTCGCGTGGCGACGCCGGAGGCGCGCTTCGCCGCCAACTTCGTGAAGCTCGGGTTTCACCCGGGATTCGGCTTGACGCATTCGCTGCCGCGCGTGATCGGGCAACAGCGTGCGGCGCAGATGTTTCTTACCGGCGATCGTTACAAGGCCGAAGACGTTGCCGACTGGGGACTGATCGACGCGATGGCGCCGGCCGATGGCCTGATCGACGCCGCGCTCGCCTTCGCCAACCGGATCGCGGAGAACGCGCCGCTCTCGCTGCTCTCCACGCGCGAAACGCTGCGGCTCGGTCTGGTCGATGACATTCGCGCCGCGCTCGCGCACGAGCATCGGGAACAGCTCAAGCTGAAGGTCACCGAGGACTTCGCCGAAGGCGTGCGCGCGATGACCGAACGGCGTCCGGGGCGGTTTCAGGGAAAGTAGGGTTCTTGTTTCTTCCTGTGGGGCCGGCTTCAGCCGGCCTCCCGGATGTCAGGCTGAAGCCTGACCTACAGGAAGATTCCCGGATGTCAGGCTGAAGCCTGACCTACAGGAAGACCCCCGGATGTCAGGCTGAAGCCTGACCCACACGAAGACGGGCGACCGATCATGCGACTCGGCTTCGAACACAGCTACTTCGCGCTGCCAGCGCGTTTCTACGCAAGAGTCGCTCCGGCGGCGGCGCCGGATCCGCGCGTGCTCATCTTCAATCGCACGCTCGCGGTCGAGCTGGGGGTCGACCGGGCGCTCGAACAGACTGCCGCAGCCGTGTTCTCCGGCAACCAGCTCCCCGACGACGCGACGCCCCTCGCCATGGCCTACGCCGGCCATCAGTTCGGCGGCTTCGTGCCGCGGCTCGGCGACGGGCGCGCCATCCTGCTCGGCGAGATCCGTGATCGCGACGGCGTGCTGCGCGACATCCAGCTCAAGGGCGCCGGCCAGACGCCGTTTTCGCGCAACGGCGACGGTCGTGCTGCGCTCGGTCCCATGCTGCGCGAGTACCTGATCAGCGAGGCGATGCATGCGCTGCGCATTCCCACGACGCGCTCACTGGCGGTCGTCGCAACCGGCGAACCGGTGTTTCGCGAACGCGAACTGCCCGGTGCGGTGCTCACGCGCGTGGCGGCGAGCCATGTCCGCGTGGGGACGTTCCAGTACTTCGCGGCGCAAGGCGATGAAGAAGCGATTCGCACGCTGCTCGATTACGTGATCGCGCGCCACTATCCGCACGCGCGCGAGGCCGACGTGCCTGCACTGGCCGTGTTGAGGGAAGTCGCGACGCGACAGGCCGTGCTCATCGCCGAATGGATGCGCGTCGGTTTCATCCACGGCGTCATGAACACCGACAACATGGCGATCTCCGGCGAGACGATCGACTACGGTCCCTGCGCGTTCATGGATGAATACGATCCGGGCACGGTCTTCAGTTCGATCGACCGCGGCGGACGCTACGCCTACGTGAACCAGCCTGCCATCGCGCAATGGAATCTGTCGCGCTTCGCGGAGACGCTGCTGCCGCTCATTCATGCCGATTCCGAAAAGGCCGTCGAACTCGCAGTCGACGTGCTGCAGTCCTTCATCGCCCAGGTCAACGACAACTTCCTGGCGGCGCTGTATCGCAAGATCGGCCTGGCGTCGAGCGAGGAGAGCGACCTCGAACTCGTGCGCCGCCTGCTGACAGTCATGCATGCATCACATGCGGATTTCACGCTGACGTTCCGCCGGCTCGCCGTCGCCGCAGACGAGGCGGGCGATGAATCCGCATTGCACGAATCCTTCGCAGACCATGCCGACTTCGCGGCCTGGCTGGCCGACTGGCGCCAGCGCCTCGCGCGCGATCCGCAATCGCCCGCCGGCCGCGCGGCGCAGATGCGCCAGGCGAGTCCGGCCTTCATTCCCCGCAATCACCGCGTCGACGCCGCATTGAATGCGGCGTCCGACGACGGCGACATGGCGCCATTCTTCCGGCTGCTGTCGGTGCTGCAGAGTCCCTACGAGGATCAGCCCGACAATGCCGCCTACCTGCAGCCACCACGGCCCGACGAGCGGGTGCTGAACACGTTCTGCGGGACGTAAGTCTTCGCCGCATCTCGCGTGCTATCGTCGGCGCATGAACCGCCGACTGCTTCTGATGTGCCTGGCATTCGCAGCGGTCGCAGGCTGC
>CALMII010000033.1 GCA_937864115.1 uncultured Steroidobacter sp.
CCACCCTAACCCTCCCCCGCTTCGCGGAGGAGGGGATCAGACCAGAGGCGCGCAACGCAGAAAACCCTTAATGCAGTGCCATTGGGCTGAAGCCGGCCTCCACAGTAAGCATTCGCCGAATGCGGTGAATTCGCGATGCCCGCTGCAGAAGGCGGCGGCTAAGATCGGGCGCGTTACCGAGGTAAGCGCGCCCCATGAAACAAACCCGCAATCTCTGGCAGGCATTGCTGCTGGCAGCCGTCCTGCTGTCGCAGTCCGTCGGTGCCGTTCCTATCTGGGGTGCCAGGCAATCGCAGCCCGCCGACACGCCGCCATCGCAGTTGAAGCACGGCGAGTGGATCTGGCTGGGCGATGCGATCGACACCGGGCCGATGGTGATGGTCGTGAACCTCAGCGAACAGCGCGCCTACGTGTATCGCAACGGCGTGCTGATCGGCGTCACGACGGTGAGCACGGGTCGTCCCGGCCATGAAACGCCGACCGGCGTGTTCACGATCCTGCAGAAGGACAAGGATCACCGTTCCACCATCTACGACAGCGCGCCGATGCCCTACATGCAGCGGCTCACGTGGGGCGGCGTCGCGCTGCATGCGGGCGGATTGCCGGGCTATCCGGAATCGCACGGCTGCGTGCATCTGCCGAGCGAGTTCGCGCGTCTGCTGTTCGATATCACCTCCACCGGCATGACGGTCGTGGTCGAAGACCGGGCCGGACAGCCGCAGCAGGTGCCGACGCCCGGTTTTCTCGCGCCGGTGACGACGGCAGGCGCCGCGATGAGCTACGAGCCGTTGAGCCAGAGCGAACAATTGCGCTGGACACCGGAGGCGTCGCTGAGCGGTCCGGTCAGCATCGTCATCAGCCGCGGCAGCGGCCGGGTGGTCGTGTATCGCAACGGCGTGGAAATCGGACGGGCGCGAGCGATCTTCACCGGCGCCGGTCCCGTCGGCACGCATGCGCTGATTCTCGCGGCAGGCCCGGCGCAGATGCCGCGATACGTTCCCGATCCGCAAAGCCAGCACTGGCTGCATGTCGGAATCGCGGGCGACGCGACTGCCGGCGGCACGGAGCCGGATCCCGCCATCGAGTCGCGACTGGAGATGCCGCCCGAATTCGTACGGGCGGTCTTTGGCGTGCTGACGATCGGATCGACGGTGCTGATCACGGACGAGGCCATCACGCCGTCGACCACCGGTGAAACGCTCGACGTCGTCAATGCCGATCCGCCCGAGACGTGACGACTACCTGCCGGCGCCGTCGATGACGCGCGCCACTTCATCGACGAGTACGCGACCGGCGAAGGGCTTGGCGAGGAACGCGACGGCACCGATCGCGTCGGCCTCGCGACGGCTGTGGGTGTCGTCGTGCGCCGTGATCACGATCGCCGGCGGCGATCGTCCCTGCGCGGCGAGGCGCTTCTTCAGTTCATAGCCCGTCATGTCCGGCAGGTGCACATCCAGCACGAGACAGTCGGCCTGCTGTGAAATCTCGCTGGACAGCGCGGCGATGGCCGATTCGAAGCTCGTGACGTGAAAGCCCGCGGCCTGCAGCAGCCGGGAGACCGCCTGATTCAGGCCGGTATCGTCCTCCACGATGACAATGTTGCCGCGGGATGTAGCCACAATCGCGCCCTGCAGGACGGCGACGATGTCACCGTGCGGGCAAGCCTGACAGGCACGCGCCGGCGGCTGTATCAGTAGTTGGGGCGATCCGGATTGCCCAAGCGACCTAGCAGGGCGCGCCCAGTCCTGCTGCCTGCGGTGCACCAAGCATCGCGGCGACCGGCGGCAGTTCGTTTTCCGGCGGCTCGTCCTGGATGCCGAGCAGTCGCGCGGCGCGCACCAGATCGGCCAGGGAGTTCAGCTGCATCTTCTCCAGCATGCGCGCGCGATGCGTTTTCACCGTCCGTTCGCAGGTGTTGAGTTCGACCGCCAGTTGCTTGTTCAACGAGCCGTGAACCACGCCCAGAAAGACGGCGCGTTCCCGCTCCGAGAGCAGCGCATAGCGCTGCTGCATAAGCCTGATCTCCTGCTTCGCGCGGCGGCGCTGCGAATCGATGGCGAGCGCGCGACGGACCGACTCGAGCAGGGCCTCGGTCCGCACCGGCTTCGTCAGGAAGCCGAAGGCGCCGGACTTCATGGCGTGCACGCTCGTCGAGATGTCGCTGCATCCGGTGACGAAAATCACCGGCGGCGAGATCTCGCGCGTCGCCAGCGCATCCAGCAGTTCGACGCCGCTCGGACCGGGCATGCAGATGTCCAGCACGATGCAGCCCGGCCGCGTCGCGGCGTCCGACAGCAGGAATTCGCCGGCGCAGCGATAGCCGACGGCCCGCAGGCCGGCGGCGTTCAGTACGCGCGTGAGTCCGGTGCGGAAACTGTCGTCGTCGTCGACGACGTGAACATGGTTTCCTTCGTTCGTTCCGGTGTCCATCGACAGTGCTCCCGCTGCTGGCTTCAGGCGGCCAGTGGAATCGTGAATCTGAAACTTGCGCCGTGACCGGCGTCGTTGTTCTCGGCCCAGATGGCGCCGCCATGGGTCTGCACGATGGCGCGTGCGATCGACAGGCCCAGGCCCATGCCGTCGTGCTTGGTGGTGTAGAACGATTCGAACACGCGTGCCGCGCGACCGTCGGGAATTCCCGGGCCGGTGTCGACGATGCACACTTCGACCGACTTCGCGCCGTGACGGCGCGTCTGTACTTCGATGCGCCGCCGGTCGGCGGCGACTTCCTGCAACGCGTCCATCGCATTGATGATGAGGTTGAGCATCACCTGCTGCAGATGCACGGGATCGCCGGACGCGCGCGGCAGCGCGTCTTCCAGCGCCGAACGGATGACGATGCCGCGGCGCATGGCATCGGAGCGCGACAACGCCAGCGCGGTCTGCACGATCTCGTTGATGTCGATGCGCTCCATGCGCAGTTCGCGCTTCGCCAGCAGCTTGCGCAGATTGCGGATGATGTCGTGCGCGCGCAGGTCGTCGCGACGGATGTCTTCGAGAATCCGGCGGATCTCGTCGAGCGGAACGGGGTCTGCCTGCAGCAGCAGGTCGGCGGCGTCCGCATTGCTCAGGATCGCGCCGAGCGGCTGGCTCACTTCGTGTGCGATGGACGCCGTCATTTCCCCCACCAGTACCAGGCGCGCGGCATGCGTGACTTCCGAGCGCTGTCGCTGCGCTTCGTCCTGCGCTTTGCGGCGACGATGATTCTGGATCATGAGGATCACGATCAATGCGGTCTGCACCAGGAGCAGCAGCGCAATACCGATCTGCAATGGATCGACGCGGACAATCATGCTGGCGTTCTGTGACGTTCCCGTGTACGACAGACCGGCGTGTTCTAAAGATTCAGACTGGCAGCGCCGTATCAGTAAGAGCTGTGATGATTCGGCAACAAATGCGTATCGTCATAAGTAGAAGTTGGCGCTAGTGTTCGCGGACCTTGCCACAGGGACAGAACAATCATGCAGCGGCGAGCCTACGCGGACTTCGATGAGTTTGCGGATTCTCTGAGTGGGGTCGCAGGTCGGTTTGTACCTACCGCGCGTTCATCGAGCGACTGGTGGATCGAGAACGCCAGGGCCGGACGCATCAGGCTGCAACAGGTGCAGGTCGGCGGTGCAACGACATTCGCCGGCGATGGCGCGTCGGATCATCTGAGCCTCGGTCTTCCGCTCACCGATCCCGCGGCGATCCGCATCGATGGGCAGCCGCTCGCGGCCAACGCGTTCGTGCTTGCCGTCAACAACCAGCCTTTCACGTTCTCGAGCCGCCAGCTCACGCGCTGGATTTCGATCACCGTGCCGCTCGAGCGTTTGAACGGCAGCGCACCCGAACTGCTCTCGCCGGTCGCGGGCGGGACGCGCAGTCAGGCGCGCCAGCAGGAACTCGACGAAGTTCGTGCATTGGCGCTGCGCATCTGCGGCGATCAGCAGCCGGTGAGCATCGTGGAGCCCGCGGCGGTCGCGGCGGCAGAGGAAGAACTGCTGCACACGGTGACCGGTGCGCTGGCGGTGGGCGCGCGCGCGATCGATCGGCACATCGGCAGGCCGCAGGTCTCGCGTACGCGCGTCATCGCGCGCTGCCTTGAACTGATCGATGCCACCGAGGGCCAGCCGCTGTTCATCGACGACCTGTGCACGGCCACGCAGGTGAGCGAACGGACGTTGCGGAACATCTTCCAGGAGTATTTCAGCGTCGGCCCGATGCGCCTGCTCAAGGTGCGGCAGCTGCGCGAAATCCGCAGCGCGCTGCTGAAGGGCGATCCGGTGCTCGACACGGTGACGAAGATCGCGGCGCGCTTCGGGGTGTGGGACTTCAGCCTGTTTGCGCGCAACTATCGTGCGCTGTACGGCGAAGCGCCATCGCAGACGTTGCGGCGACCGCGCGGCGTCACGAGCGAGCGGCGCGATGACGGTGCGGTGTCGCCGACCTGGATCGGCTACGCCTCGCGCCGTTTCTCCTTCGGGCTGCCGATGCCGGCGCTCGAAGCTGGCGAGTCCGCTGGCGCCGACCCGCGCAGCTGAGCCGCGACCTTCCTACAGACTGGCGCGGGCGAACAGCAGTGGCCCGTCGAAGTTCATGTCCACCATGCCGGGATCGTTCGCGTCGCGCGAGTCGATGTCGATGGTGAACGTGCGATAGCCCAGGCCGAACACGAGATAGGGATTCATGCGCCAGGTGACGGCGAGGCGCGCGTCGAGGATCTCGCCGTCGACCTCGTCGATGTCGGCGGTGAGATATTGCAGCCGCGCTTCCGCCGACCAGCGCTTCGTGAAGTCGTAGCGTCCCTCCACGCCGATCATCGGCAGCGGCGCCACGCCGGACTCGGCATCGCGCACCACGCGACTGCGCACCAGCGCATTGACGTCGACGCTCGTGATCTGGATGCCGAAGGTCGCCGTCAGCTCGGCGTTGTCGCGCACCAGGAATCGATAGCCATACGTCAGGCCGAACATGGTCAGGTTCAGCTCGCTGTCGACGCGCTCGCCGGGTTCGTACACCTCGTCGTCGAAGAAGATTTCCTCGTCGATGACGGTCGACGCTGAACGGCGCGAACTGAAGCCGCTCAACCGCAGCAGATGGTGATTGCCGGGCAGCAGCGTGATCTCGGCCTGCGGCATCAGTGCGAAATCGTCGAGCCCGAGATCGTCTTCGGCGCTGATCTCCGTGCCCGGCAGCGTGAGCGACTCATCCACCCGCAGGCGGGTATCGATGCTCGCGCCGAGCAGCGTCACTTCGACGCGGAAGCGGTCTTCGACGACGCGCGGCGGCGGATCGGGAGAGTACGACGGGGTCTGGGCCAGCGCGCTGCTGCAGGCAACGAGCGCCGCGGTGCCGAGCACGCACGCCTGCATCCGGTTTGCGAACTTCACGAACAGCTCTCCTTCTGTGAGCTGTCCGGATTATGCATAGAGCCTCAGGTCGCGGCGACCCAGTGGTCGTCCCAGCGCAGCGGAAATTCGCTGTCGAGTTGCAGAAAGTGTGAACGCAGTGGGGTTTTGTCGATCTCGTACGCGGTGCCGTCGCGCTGCGAAGCGACGATCGTACCGTCGGCAAGTCGCGACAGACCGTAGTTCTCCGCGGCCGCGATGAAGCCCAGGAATTCATCGTTCGCCGTCGACCAGCACGCCACGCCGTTGCCGTACGGACAGGCAGCCGCGATCAGCTGCTGCGGTTCGCTGATGGAGATGCTCGCCACGTAGCCGCGAAAATGCGCGCGTTGCTCCTGCGGCGAGGGCAGCAGGCGCAGGCCGGCACCGGGACGGTAGACCGCGACGATGCCGGGCGCATCCGCCGGTTCGCCTTCGTACTGCAGACCGATCGCCGTCGTGCCGTTCGCCGTCATCGCCAGATGACGAATGCTGAGCAGATGATCCGGCAGCCGCAGCTGCTCGCGACAGGCACCGCTGTCCGCATCGATCACGCACAGCGACGGATCCATCGTCGCGATGTTGAGCTTGCGACGGAACGTGCGCGGGTGAGTCATGATGCCGCCGTTGGCGACCAGCAGCGAACCGTCGGGCAGCCACGCGACTTCGTGCGGATCGATGCCCTGCGTATCGATCTCCGCGACGATGCTGAAGTCGGAGGATCGGCGCACCGCCACCACGCCGCGTGCATTCTCATAGTCGTGTTCGGGCGTATAGACGAGCGCGCCGTCGCGCGAGAACACGCCGTGTCCCGCGAGATGCCGTCCCGCCGGCGTCTCGAACAGCTGGCGCACCTGCATCGTGTCGCGACGCAGTTCGAACGCCGCCGTGCCCGGTCGCCGTGCGAAGAACAGCACGCGCTGCGGATCGCGCGGATCGATGGCGCAGCCATGCGCGCGCATCGGAATGCGGGCGCCGAACACTTCGCCCGATTCCAGCGTCACGCCGCCGACGTACTGATCGCCGCGCGCATCCTCGAACGCCGACAGCAGCGTTCCCTGCAACTGCGAGCGGAACCGATAGCCGAGGCCCACGGCCGCCGTGCCGAGTGCCACGGCGGAGCCAATCAGGAAATTTCGTCTGCTCGTGGTCATGTGTTGATCGGAGTAACCGTGACCGGAAGGGAATCCCGCGGGACAAAGAACGCATAAAAAAATAGAGAGAAGAATGGCCGCAAAAAGGCGCAAAAAGCGCAAAGTTCAGAGACAGATCTCGAGGCTCTTCTTTCCGATCTGCGCCTTTTGCGCTTTTTGCGGCTATTTTCTTTCTATGTGTTCTTTGCGTTCTTTGCGGTTACTCCTCGTCTCCTCACAGAGAATTAACGAAAGCCAGCAGCGCCTCGCGGTCGGCCTTCGACATGCCGAGGAACGCCTGCTTCGATTTTGCGCCCTCGCCGTCATGCCACAGGATCGCTTCGCTGACGTTGCGGGCGCGGCCGTCGTGCAGCAGCAGGGTGTGGCCGTTGACGATCTGCTGCAGGCCGATGCCCCACAGCGGCGCCGTGCGCCATTCGCTGCCGCTCGCTTCGAAATCGGCGCGGCCGTCGGCGAGGCCCGGGCCCATGTCGTGCAGCAGCAGGTCGGTGAATGGATGGATCGTCTGCCTGCTCAGCCAGGGTTTGTCGTTCGATTCCGGCGTGGTGAACGTGGCGCGATGACAGGATTCGCAGCCGGCTTCGAGGAACAGCCGCGCACCGCGCTTTACTTGCGGCGAATCGAGACTGCGGCGCGCCGGCACGCCCAGCATCTGCTGATAGTCGACGATGTGAGCAAAGATCTCGTCGCTGATTTCCGGCTCGCCGCCGGTCGGCGCTGCAAGGCATTCCTTCTGCACCGGCGTGCAGTTCTGCTCGGGACGCAGCGAGGAGCTCATGCCGATCTCGGACGAGAAGGCGCCGGCGGTCTGGTGGGCGACGTCGGGCTGATTCGATTTCCAGCCGAGTCGTCCGATCACGGCGCGTGACAGCAGGTGATTCCAGACGTGATTCGGCCGACCCGAAATGCCGTCGCCATCCGCATCGTCGGGATCGGCGCGTTCGAGGATCTGGCTGTCGGGAATGGCTTCTAGCAGGCCCATGCCGAACACCGGCGGAGCGACGCGCGGCGAGAACTGGTTGTCGTGCGCCAGTTCGCCATAGGCGAGATCGGCGAATTCGTATTCCGGCGCGAGCAGCGTGTAGGGCTCGCCATCGGAAAAAGTGCCGTGGATTTCCTTGTGCCTGATGCGCACCGTGCCTTCCGCGGGCACACCGCCGATGGCGAACGGATTGAGATTGCCGCCATAACGCGGATCGGCGCCGGGCTCGTTGTTGTCGCCCGGCACCGGCGTGGCGAACTGGATGACCAGCGAGATCGGCCGTTCGTCGGGGCGTTCCGGCGGGCGTCCGCGGCCATCGTTGTTGTGGCACGCATCGCAGCTGCGCGCATTGAACAGCGGGCCGAGGCCGTCGCGCGCGCCTGCGGTCGCCGGTGCGACCACCCAGGGACTGTTGAAGAAAGCGTTGCCGATGAAGAACTGGCCGCGACGCTGCACATCCAGATTCGCGGCGGGCTGCGCGAATGCACGATGCGTGGCATTGCTCACCGTCGTCGCGCCGCCGGAGTTCGGATCCAGCAGCGCCTGCGTGTCCGGACCGCCGCGCGTGCACGCGGCGAGTGCGAGCATCAGCAGATATAGCGCGGGCGTGCCCGCATTCGATCGCATCAATCGCCCAGCCCTTCGAGATCGGACATGAAGATCTGCAGCGACTGGGCCGCCCGGCCGATGGACAGCGCTTCCGCGCGCAACGCGTCGATCGCGGCCTGCGTGCGGGCACGGCCTTCGGCGTTGTCCGGCTGGATCTCGCGATCGAAGGGATCGCGGAGGGCGGCCAGCGATTCGCGCGTGCGCGCCAGGCGTTCGTCCATTTCCTCGGCGACGCGCGGATCGGCCTGCTTCACCAGATCGGCCAGGCTCGGGCCGCTGACGACGTCGCCGTTGAGGCGCTGATAGCGGCCGAGGTAGACGTGTTCGATGCCCGCGCCATTGGCACGCAGATCGCTGCCCGTCGTATCGCTGAAGCAGGATTGCTCTTCTTCCTGATCGCCGGACAGCAGCGGCACGTTCATGCGCTCGCCCGCCATTTCCACTTCCGCGAGCGCCGCCATGCCCGTGAGCATGCGCTTGAGTCCCGTGTACACGTCGCCGCTGGTGAGGGTGGCGCGGTAGTTGGGCGCATTCGCCGGCGCATCCGGGCTCCAGGCCGCGACGAGTTTTTCCAGATCGCTGACCAGCAGGGTGGTGGCGGCTTTCAGGTAGCGGCCGCGCCGGGCCGGCACGTCGTCAGCGGCGCTCGATACGAAATCCGTGTGCGGGCGCTGTCCGGCCGAATCCGCGGGCTCGTTGCGGTCCTGGCCCCACAGCAGGAATTCGATCGCATGCCAGCCGCTCGCGATGTTCTTTTCGCCACCGGCCTCGTTCTGGGCCGCGATGAGTTCCGGCGTGATGTCCGGAAATGCTTTCGCATCGCCGATGATGTCGAGACCGGGGGCGGCGTTGTAGGAATCGATCTGCACGGCGTCGATGTGATTTTCATCCAGCGGCCAGCCGTTCATCTGCGGCTCGGGTCCGCCTTCGGCATCGACCGGTCCACCATAGAAGCGGAACGCCTCGGAATAGCTGTAGGGCACACGCGCTTCGCGCCAGCGCTGACGTGCTGCTTCGAGCGTCTCGGCGCTCGGCTGTGCCAGCAGCTGATCGACCGCCTGATCGAGTGCGCGGGTCGCGAGCAGGGTGTCTTCGTATGTTGCGTGGACGAGGGCGCCATAGGCGGCAACGACGGGCCGGCGCGGATCGTCCGGAGGCGTACGGCTGCAGCCGGCGAAACACATATAAATGAGCGCCAGCATCGCTGCCGCCGCGACTCGCGTGGATGGAAACATGTCACTCCGGACGGATTGAGTCTGTTGTATCCCGCCCTGTCAGGAGGCAGCGGCGGTGGGACGAGGCCGCGGCGTCCCGGTGCCGCGGCGGGACGATTCTATTCTTAATCGAGAATCAGTCGCAATTACAGCGGCAGTGCTTGCGGGAATGGCTCAATGGCGCGCGAAGGGCACGACCGTCGCGGAGCGGCTGGAAGGAGCGTCTGCGGCGTCGTCGACCAGGCGCAGCGTCTGGCGACGATGCAGGATCTCGCGCAGGTCCGAACCGGCGACGCCGAGTTGTTCGGCTGCCTTGTCGATCGGCAATCCCTCGCAGACGATGAGGCTCACCGCGGACCAGTAGATCGCCGCCTCCACCCGAGTGTGTCTTTCCATGCCGGGGACACCTGCGTCGCCATGACGGCGCTCATGGTGCGGCGGCCCGGCGTGCCGTGGGCAGCCACAGAAATACCTAGCGGACTACGTTGATCGAGAGTCGCTCATCGGTAAGCCGCGACTGGCGGTCGCTCTCCACGAGCCGCTTGCTCACGAACTGCCAGTTGGCGAGATTCTCGATCACCGCGCCGACGAACCGCGCGCGTCGCCTCAAACCGTGCGTTGCGTCGAAAATTTCCCCCGCAAATCCCGCTCAATCGGTGCGAGCAGGCGCAAGAGCGTCTATATTCGGGCCGTCGTTGACCTGTCCGTTGAAAGACAGGCAACGGCTTGCATCGTGTCGGGGGCGCTCGAGGGAAGACGATGACTTTGGCCAGAACAACCTGGATCGCGATAGTCGTGGCGATGTCGGCGGCATCGATCGCGCCGTCCGCACTGCCGCAGGCGAACGATCCTCCGGCCTCATCCTTCGCCACGCTCAAGTTCGAAGGCGCATGCGACGCATCCAACAATCGTCTATGGCTGTCGAACACTCACACCTTCAAGACCATCAGCGTCAAGGTTCGCTGGCGCGCCGCCGGGGGCAAGGACCTCGTCGAGGATTTTTTTCCGGGGCCCAATTCCATTCGTGAGATCGGCTGCGCCGCCGACGCAGAAATTCTCGAAGCGAACTTCGCCGACTTCTGATCGCATCGTTCCGCCGTGCGGCCCGGCGGCGAGACGCCTCGTTGAGACCTCAATGAGCGCGACTTCCTGTATACGCACGATCCAATATTTGGACTGATCGTCCACAGTGACATACTCCGGCCATCGCGGTGGCCTGGCGCCCGCGTGTCGGCGCAGGGAGCGCAACGAGCAGACCAGCGTCGATCGTCTCCATTCAAGCAAAGACAAGAAGGAGTACGCGAATGCATCTGGGGGTCATTTCGTCGCCGCGGCGTACGCGCACGCTGGCACTGGCAGTCGCATCCACGCTCGCCCTGGCTCAGACCGCCGCTGCGCAAGAAGCCAGAAAAAGCGAACTCATCGATACCGTCATCGTGACGGCGCAGAAAAAGGAAGAGA
This sequence comes from uncultured Steroidobacter sp., assembly GCA_937864115.1. Taxonomy (GTDB): domain Bacteria; phylum Pseudomonadota; class Gammaproteobacteria; order Steroidobacterales; family Steroidobacteraceae; genus Steroidobacter. The sequence continues at coordinate 10,790 of CALMII010000033.1, forward strand.
ACCTGATCGACGTGCCGATCGCCGTGTCGGCCTTCAACGAGGCGGCGATGACGCGCCGGCAGATCGATCAGGCCACCGACCTGCAGCTCAACATTCCCAACATTTCCTACAGCAAGACCAACTTCACCAGTTCCAATTTCCAGATCCGCGGCATCGGCGTGACGTCTGTCGGGTCGAGTTCCGATTCCGGCGTGGAAACGCATTTCAATTCGGTGCCGCTGAAGAGTCCGCGCATTTTCGAAACCGAGTACTTCGACATCGAGCGTGTCGAAGTCCTGCGCGGCCCGCAGGGCACCCTGTACGGGCGCAACGCCACCGGCGGTGCGGTGAACGTGCTGCCGAAGAAACCGCAAGTGGGCGAGTTCGGCGGCAATGTGGAAATCGAGGCCGGCAACTACAGCGAGCTGAAAGGCAAGGGCGCGATCAACCTGCCGCTCGGCGACAAGGCCGCGCTGCGTGTCGCGGGCATCGCGTATCAACGCGACGGCTATGCGAAGAATCTGTACACCGGCAACGACATCGACGGGCGCGACCAGTGGGCGGCGCGTGCGGCGCTGCGCCTTACGCCCAGCGATGCCACCGACATCACGCTGACGGTCAATCACTACGACGAAGACTCCTCGCGTTCGCGCGTGACGAAGGGTCTGTGTCATCGCGATCCCGCCGGCGCTTACGGCTGTCTGCCCGACCGCCTCGGCTTCGACACCGGCAACATGCGCGGCACGCTGGCCGGCAATCTCGCCGAGTTCGGCCCGCTGCTGCTGGATCTCGCCTCGCTGCCCGGCGAAGCCCCGGTGCTCGATGGTCTCTTCCTCGGCATCGCGCCGATTCCGCCCGCGCTGGTACAGCTCGGCACGGACGTGAACCTGGGTGCGCCGTCATCCACCAGCCTGCGCGAGGGTTATGCCGAGTTCGATCCGACTTACCGGGCGGACGAAACCATCGCCACTCTCGAGTTCGTGCATGACTTTGGTTCGGTGACGTTCACCTCGCTGACGGGCTACCAGGAAACGACGTTCGTCGGCCGCACCGACTACAACTGGAGCATGGCGGGCATGCCCTACAACGGGCCGGCGCTCGACTATCTCACTGCGCTCATGGGCGGCGTGCCGATCAGCCAGATCGATCCGTCGCTGCTGGGCTCGCTCAGCGGCAACATTCTCAATGTCGGCGATCGTTCGCGGAACTATGACCAGTCGGATCAGGACGGCCATCAGTGGTCGCAGGAATTCCGGCTGTCGTCGAGTTTCGACGGGCCGCTGAACTTCCAGGTCGGGCTGTTCTATTTCGACACCGATGTGGACGAGAACTACACGGTCGTCACCAGCGAACTCGACTACTGGGCGCTGGTATCGAGCGCCTATTCGCCGTACGTCGATTCGGCGCCGCCGTACTACATCAACGCCACGCCGTCGGCGGCACTGAAATCCACCGCGGCGTTCGGCGAGCTGTACTGGGACATGACGGACTCGTTCAAATGGACGCTCGGCCTGCGCTACACGCGCGACGAAAAGAGCATCGAGGATCGCCAGATGCTGTTCGCCGTGCCGGTGCTCACGCCGCCGACCGCGACGCAGTTCGACGATTTCCGCGTCGACGAGACGACCTTCAACGAGTTCACCGGGCGCTTCGGCTTCGACTGGAAGCCGGGCTGGTTCGACGATTCGACGCTGTACGCGTTCTATTCGCGCGGCTACAAGGCGGGCGGCTTCAATCCGCCGGCGCAGGACAACGTGGCGCTCGCGAGCGTGCCGCCCGTCTACGATCCCGAGTTCGTGAATGCGTTCGAGATCGGTTCCAAGAACGTGATGGCCGGCGGCCGCGTGCAGGCGAATCTCACCGCGTTCTTCTACGACTACACCGATCTGCAGGTGTCGAAGATCGTGGCGCGCACGTCGGTGAACGAGAACGTCGACGCGCAGATCTACGGTGTCGAAGGCGAGTTCGTGTTCACGCCGGTCGACAATTTCGTGATCGACGCCAACGTGGCCTATCTCAAGACCGAGATCCAGGACTTCAGCAGCATCGATCCGCGCGACGTCAGCAATGGCGATCCCAACTGGACGACGGTCAAGAACATCCAGGACGGTTCGAACTGCGCCGTGCCGACGGCGGTGATTCCGACAGCCATCGGTGCCGGCGTCATGCTGCCCACGGCGCTTGGCGGACCGTTCGGCCTGTGCGGTCCCTTGAGCGAGTTCTTCGGTGCAGTGGATGGCATCGCCGCCAACCTCGACGGCAACGAACTGGCGCTGTCGCCGGAGCTGTCGTTCAAGATCGGCATGCAGTACACGTTCCACTTCGGCAACGGCATGCGCCTGACGCCGCGGGTCGACTACTACTGGCGCGACGACTTCTACGGCCGCATCTACAACAAGCCGATCGACCGGATCGAGTCGTGGGATCTGCTGAATGCCCAGATCGATCTCACGTCGGCGAATGACACCTGGTACGTGCGTGCCTTCATCAACAACATCATGGATGACGACAACATCACGGGCATGTACGTGACCGATGCGTCGTCGGGCCTGTTCACCAACGTGTTTGCGCTGGAGCCGCAGACGTACGGCGTGGCGCTGGGCTTCCGGTTCTGAGAGGCGGAGGATCTTTCTTCCTGTGGGGCCGGCTTTCCCGCGGGATTCCCTTCGGTCACAGCCGGCTCTTGTTGTAGGTCAGGCTTCAGCCTGACCTCCGAGGCCGGCTGTGACCGAAGGGAATCCCGCGGGAAAGCCGGCCCCACAGCGGAAGGTCAGAACCCCCGCAGGATCGCGAACTCCTCCAGCGGCGCCCGATCCGTCCGCAGCGTGTTGATGGGCGCCGCTTCGTCGCGATGGCCGAGCGCCATGCCGCAGAAGAGCATGTGTTCCGACGGAATGGGCAGGAACTCGCCGAGCGTTTTGTACCAGACGGCCCACGCCTCCTGCGGGCAGGTGTGCAGGCCGCGTTCGCGCGCGAGCAGCATGAGGTTCTGCATGAACATGCCGACGTCGGCCCACTGATCCTGTCCCATGCGTCGGTCGAGGGTGAAGAACAACGCCACCGGCGCGCCGAAGAATTCATAGTTGCGGGCGAACTGCTGCAGCCGGCCGGCCTTGTTGTCGCGCGCGATGCCGATGGTCGCGTACAGATCCTCGCCGCACTTGAAGCGCCGCGAGCGATACGGCTCGTGCAGGTCCGGAGGATAGATGGGGTACTCGCTGCCTTCGCCAGCCGGCTGCGCGGGCAGCTTGCTGCGGATCAGCGCCTTGAACTGCGCCAGCGGTTCGCCCGCCAGTACGTGGACCAGCCAGGGTTGCAGGTTGCCGCCCGACGGCGCGCGCTTCGCTGCTTCCAGAATTTCCACGACCGTCTGTTTCGGTACCGGCGTATCGAGGAAGGCGCGACAGCTCATGCGGGTGTCGATGGCGGCGGAAACGTTCATGCGCGTGCCTGCACGGGCCTGGATGACGGGCGGGATCATAGGCGATCGCGGCGCCGTGGATTCGTCCGCCTGTTGCCTGTCCGTGCAACCACAGGAAGGAGGCTCGCGATCACTTCGTGACCGCGAGCCGCGAACCGTCCTCCTGCGAGAGAGTGTGCCGCGTGTACGAAGAATCGGTGAAGGAGTGCGAGGGGCCGGGTTTAAAAAGAAGCGTGCGTAACATTCGTGGTGTTACGCACGCCCTGCATCCGAGATGGCTCAGGGGGATAGTCAACCACCGTCGTAAGCATGTTTAAAACGTTACCGGAGAAACTGGTCCGCAGACATCGGGCCTGCCGACCTCTGCGAACCCACTCACAACCACCCGAAGGTGTCGAGCATGAGTAATGCACGAGGTGTGCCAGTCTCGCCGCAGGCCGGGATCGGCCTGATTGCTGCGTTTTACGCCGCCATCCGTGCGGATACATGCACTCGCGGTGTGCAGGTCGGTGCAGTGCCGCGCCATCGATGCGCAGAATTGATCGGATGATGAATATCTGCTCTTCCTGTGGGGCCGGCTTCAGCCGGCCTCTGACTGTAGGTCAGGCTTCAGCCTGACATCCGAGGCCGGCTGAAGCCGGCCCCACAGGAAGAGGGCTATTCCCTGCGATTCTCCAGCGCCTCGATGGTCTTCGGCCAGTCGTCCTTCAGCAGGCGCGACAGCGAGCGGTCGGCGAGCACTTCCAGTCCGCCGCGCTGGTAGTCGGCGAGGTTCGCCGCACCCTGCACGATGTGCAATGACGCACGCCGCTTCGTGCCCGCCTCGGTCAGCGTCAGTCTGCCGTCGGGGAACTCGAATTCCAACAACGCCAGCCGACCCTTGCCTCGATGGCCGGCCGCATACCAGTGCAGCCGGCCCGCGATCATCAGATGAATCACGAACCAGACATCGCCTTCGAAACCGATGGCGATGCGCTTGCCGAGCCGCCGCAACGCCACGACCTTGCGCCCCTCGCAACTCTGCGGCGTCGGCTCGACCGTCCGCAGCAGAAACGGATTCTTCACCACCACCCGCTGCAGCGGCTGACCGACGATACGGGCCTGCAGCGCTTCGATGTAGACGGTGATGTCGGGCAGTTCGGGCATTGGGAGCGGAAAAGAGCAATGGCCGCAAGAAGGCACATAAGGATCACAAGAAAGAAAACAGCAGATCTGAATTCCTCATTTGAGTTCTTTGCGCCTTTTTGCGGCCATTCCTCCCGACTCAGAGCTCCCGCAGCCCCGTCGTGATCGGCAGTTTCGCCGCGCGCAGGCTGGGCAGCAGTCCGCCGACGAGGCCGAGCAGCAGCGCATAGATGAGAGCCTGCACGAGCAGCGCCGGGGTGACGGTGAAGGCGAAGGTGATCTGGCTGAAGGTGGCGAAGTTCATGGTCGACGCCTGCATGCCGTTGAACGCGAAATACGCGATCAGCATGCCGGCGACGCCGCCGATCAGGCCAAGCAGCAGCGCTTCCACCAGCACCGACACGACGACGGGGAGCGAACCGAAACCCAGTGCGCGCAAGGTCGCGATTTCCCGCGTCCGTGCCGCGACGGCCGAGTACATCGTATTCAGCGCGGCGAAGACGGCGCCGAGGCCCATCAGCACGGCGATCGCAGTGCCGAGGCTGCGCACCAGCATCGTGAGCGTGCGCGACTGTTCTTCGTAGAACTGCTTTTCCGAAAACACTTTCACGTTCAGGCGCGGATCGGCGGTGAGCGCGTCCTTGAATTTCTGCATCTCGCCGGCGCTGTCCAGTCGCACGCGCATCGACTGATACGACGAACCGCGGTTGTACGCGCTCTGCAGCACCGATACGTCGGTCCAGATTTCCGATTCGGCGACGCTGCCACGGTCGGCGAAGATGCCGGTGACGAGCCACTCCGTCGTGCCCCAGCGCAGGCGGCTGCCGACCGTCAGTCCCCGGAACTGCTTCACGGCGCCGCGGCCGACGATGACTTCGAACGTGCCCGGCGTGTAATGCCGCCCTTCGACGATGCGGAATTTCTCGCGCAGCTTGCTGGCGTTGGTCGACGCGCCGCGCAAGGGAACGTTGGCCGCCGTGCCGGTGGTGCGCAAGGGCACGTCGACGACCACGTACAGCTCCGGTGAAGCGATGGCGCCATCGGCATCGCGCCTGACGCCAGGCGCATCGCCGATCAGCCGCGTCTGTTCGAGCGAGAGATTGCTGCCCATTTCGTCCGTCGCGCCGCCGCGCAGGACGATGGCGACGTCCGCAGCGCCAGACTGATCGAGCACGGCGCGGAATCCTTCGGCAATCGACAGCACGCCGATGAGCACGGTGACGACGCCGGTGATGCCAACCAGCGCCACGATCGACGAGCCGAGCCGCTCGCGGATGTTGCCGAGGTTCAGCGCCGTGACGGCGGCGATCTGGGATGCAGTGCCGGCCATTACGCTTTCCTCAGTGCATCGACGATCTTCAGTTGCCACGCCTGTGCACAGGGCAGCGCGCCGGCAAGTGCGCCCAGGCCCACGGCCAGCAGCGCGCCGATGACGTAGGTGCTCGGCGGCATGCCCAGCGCGGGGAAGAACTGTTGTATGAGCTCCCCTAGTCCGGCAGCGACCGCAAATGCAAGGGCGATACCGATCGCGGCACCGAGCAGGGTCAGCAGCAACGTTTCCGCCAGCACCATGGCCGTGACCTGGAAACTCGAGAAGCCGAGCGTCTTCATCACCGCCAGTTCATTGGTGCGCTCGCGCACGGACTGTCCCATGGTGTTGGCGATCACCAGCAACATCGTGAAGAAGACAGCAGAGGCGACGGCGGTGACGATCGCGCCGATGTTGCCCATCTGGTTGGCGAAGCCCTGCACGAAGGCTTTTTCCGTCGTGGTCTTGGTCTCGGTCGAGGAGTTGGTGAACAGCGCGTCGATCCTGGCGGCGATCTCGGCGGAGCGGTCGGGATCGGCGATGCGCTCGACGATCCAGCCGATCTGGTCGCGACCGAAGGCGCGCGCTTCGTTCAGATAGTCGTACTGGAAATAGACAGAGGAGTTGTCGCCATTGGCAGCGTGGTAGATGGCGACGACTTTCAGATCCCAGGTGCCGCTGCCATCCGTCTTGGTCCAGATGCTGGAGCGCAGCGGAATCGTGTCGCCGACTTTCCAGCCGAACCGCTCGGCGACTGCACTGCCGACGATCGCGCCGGTGCGATCCGCCTCCCACGCGGCGCGCTCCGCGTCGGTGACCTTGTATTCGGGATATACCTCGAAAAACAGCTTCGGGTCGGCGGTCATGGCGACGATCTGGTTGCGGTCGTCCTGATAGACGCCGCCGAACCAGTCGTGCGACATCGCGACCCGCACGCCGTCGATGCTGCGCACGCGATTCAGATAGCTCTGCGGCAGCGACTGGATCAGCGACACCTTGTGGATGGTGACGAGCCGGTCGACCCCGGCGAGATCCGCGCCGCCCGTCAGTGCCGCGCGCATGGTCTGCAGGATGCCGAACAGCAGGAACGCCACGACGATGGACGCGAGCGTGAGCCACGTGCGCAGGCGCTTGCGTTGCAGGTTGGACCAGAGCAGGGGGAGATACTTGAACATTCCTGATTCACCTGCTGCCAGTGCGGAGAAGACGCGGAATGGCCGCAAAAGGCGCAAAAGGCGCAAAAGAGAAACCCGGATCAGAGAATGGACGTGCGCGCTGACTCTTCATTCCGGCCTCTCTTTTTTGCGCTTTTTGCGCCTTTTGCGGCCATTCTCTTAGGCCGCCGCGCGAATCAACTGCCCCTTCTCCAGATGCAGCGTCCGCTTCGCGCACGCCGCGGCATGTGGATCGTGCGTGACCATGATGATGGTCTTGCCGTGCCGTTCGTTCAGCGCCCTGAGCAGGTCGAGGATTTCGTCGCCGGACTTGCGATCGAGATCGCCGGTCGGCTCGTCGCACAGCAGCAGCGTCGGATCGGAGACGATGGCGCGGGCGATGCCGACGCGCTGTTCCTGACCGCCGGACAGTTCGCGCGGCTTGTGCCGGGCGCGTTCGCTCAGGCCCACCAGACCCAGCGCGGCATTGGCGCGCTTGCGCCGTTCCGTCGCGGACAGCTTGGTGAGCAGCAGCGGCAGTTCGACATTGCGTTCCGCCGTCAGCACCGGCAGCAGGTTGTACATCTGGAAGACGAAGCCGACGTGATCGGCGCGCCAGCGGCCGAGCGCCGCGTCGCTCATCGTGTCGGTGCGCTGTCCGGCGATGTCGATGGTGCCGCCACTCGGGCGGTCGAGCCCGCCGATCAGATTGAGCAGCGTGGATTTGCCGGAGCCGGATGGCCCCATGAGGGCGAGGAAATCGCCCCTGGGAATGTCGAGGTCGAGGGCGTGCAGCACATGCACGGTTTCGCTGCCGCGCCTGTAGTCCTTGGCCAGGCTGCGGATCTTCACGAGTGTCTCGTCAGTCACGTCGGCTCCCTCGGTCAACGTTGCCAGTGCGTGCCATTGTTGCGGTCATCGATGACAGCTCCTGTCATCGATGCGGCACATCAGCCGGATTTCTGCTTGATGCTGCCGCCGTCCTTCAGACCCTCGACGGGCGTCGCCACGACGGTGTCGCCGGCATTGATGCCCGACAGCACTTCGATCTGGCCGTCGCGTTCGCCGCCGGTGCGTACGGCCACCCGTTCGACTTCATCGCCCTGGACTCGCCAGACGTAGCTGGTATCGCCTTCGCGAATCACCGCCGTGGCGGGCAGGCGCACGGAAGGACGTGTCGCGACGCTCTGCTCGACGCCGCGGTTCTCCAGGAAGCTCACCTTCACGCCCATGTCGGGCAGGATGCGCGGATCGAGCGCATCGAAGCCGATGCGCACGCGCACGGTGGCCTTCTGGCGATCCGCCGTCGGCACGATGTTGATGACGTGACTCGGGATGGTCCAGTCGGGATAGGCATCGAGCACCGCTTCGGTCTTCTGCTCGTCCTGCACGCGATTGATGAAGGCCTCGTTCACGTCGACTTCGATCTCGCGCGAGGACATGTCGACGATGGTGGCGATGCCCGTACGCGTGAAGCCGCCGCCGGCGGAAATGGGCGACACCATTTCGCCGGGCTGCGCGTCCTTGGAGACGACCACGCCGTCGAAGGGCGCGCGGACCAGCAGATCCTCCAGATCCTGCGCCCGCACGCGCAGCGTGCCTTCGGCGACTTCGACGTCGCTGCGCAGCGATTCGAGGCGCGCGCGCGTCGCGGCCACTTCCGACTGCGAGGCGTCGAGCTGCGATTCGCTGACCAGCTTGTCGGCGCGCAACTGTTCGTTGCGGCGCAGGGTCCGTTCGGCTTCCGCGAGTCGTACCTTGACCTCTTCGAGCTTGATGCGCGCGGACTCGAGCTGGCGTTGCGACAGCGCATAAGTCTGCTTGGCAGTGCTGTCGTCGAGGCGCGCAATGAGCTGACCTTCCTTGACGTTCATGCCTTCCTCGATCATCACTTCGGCGACCTTGCCGGTGACTTTCGACGACACGGTGGCCTGCCGGCGCGCGACGACATAGCCCGATGCATTCAGCACCGCGGAACCGCCGCCGCTCGCGCCCGCTGCCGCAACGGCCGTTGCCGTTTCAACTTCGACTGCCGGATTGCGCAGCAGCGCCCAGGCCGCGGCAGCAATGGCGATGGCCAGCACGATGATGAGGAACCCCTTGTAGGGCTTGCCCGAGTCCGACGAGGGTTCGGGGCCGCGTTCGATGCGCAGACTGTCCAGCGCGTTCTGGTCGAGTGACATGTGCGTTGTACTTTTTTCGAAGAAGCCGGAGGGCGCATCGGGAGAACGATGCGGCGGGATTCTAAAGGCTAAACTCCGGCGGCGTTAAGGCGGCACCGGCGAAATGCGCCAGATCGCCGGTCGAGGTCTGCAGGTCAGGTCTGTAAGTCTGGCCTGTAGGTCAGGCTTCAGCCTGACTCCTCAGAAAGGCCGGCTGAAGCCGGCCCCACAGCTACGGCAGTTGCACCGCTCCCTGCTTCGCAAAGGCATCGAGATACCCGCGGATCGCGCCGATTTCCTCGTCGGTGAAATGTGCGAAGCGGGCCCGGGCGACTTCCGACATCAGTCCCAGGTCGCGATCGCCCAGGCCCTTGCCGTGACGCATCAGCCGGGTGAAATCATTGTCCGAATAGGCTGCGACGATCGCGAGGTTCGGTGTTTTCAGGTAGTCCCAGCCTTCCAGTCGCGCGCCATGGCATTCGGTGCAGGACGTCATCACGAGATAGCGGCCCTGCGAGAGCGGATCGGCCGCGTTCGGCGCCGGCACGTACGGCAGATCGGCGATCCGCTGCGCCTGCGGCGTGAACTGGCCGGTGACGATGCCGACGCGACCGAGCGGACGAACGTCCGTGAGGCGCTCGATGCCGTCGGTTTCGGGGAAGCTGCGAACGTAGGCCACGATGGCGGCGAGATCGTCGTCGGTCAGGTGCCTGAACATCGTGGAGGGCATGATCCAGGCGCTGGTGCCGTCGTGCTTGATGCCGTGGCGGATCAGACGTTCGAGTTCGGCATCGGTGTAGTCCTTGACCGCGCTGGTCAGATTGGGCGCCGTGATGTGCACGATGCCGGGCTTGTCGAAGAGATCGGTGCCGGTGAGATCGTGCCCGTGACATTCCGTGCAGCCATACACGGTGGCGAGCCGCTCGCCGCGGCGCACCGAATCGCGGTCACTCGGGGCGTTGAATGAACCGGGCGGAATGTCGTAGGTGCGCGCGACGACGCGTTGCGATGCAACGAACAGCCACGCCGCAGCACACAGCAGCAATGCGGCGGCCGAGGCCACGGTGACACCGAGCCACTTGAGGAATCGTTTCATGGAAGCACCAGCGAAGGACGTCGGTGCAAGTCTCTGCGGAAACCCGCCACGAACCATCGATCTGAGGAGCCATGGCGAAGAGCCACGACTGCCCGGACGCTGGTGAATCGACGGTCAGGTTGGCGCGGTCGCCGACAGCAGTGCGTCGCTCAGCGGCAATGTCGGCAGCGTGAAACAGATCAGCGCGCCCTGATCAGGTTTCGCATCGGCCCAGACCCGTCCGCCATGACGCTCGATGATGCGCTGGACCGTCGCCAGTCCGATGCCGGAGCCTTCGAACTCGTTGGTGCCATGCAGCCGCTGAAACGGCTTGAACAGTTTCTGTTCATACGCCATGTCGAAACCGGCGCCGTTGTCGCGTACGAAAAACGTCGCCATGTGGCCGGCAGTCTGCTGGCCGATTTCGATGCGCGCGTCGGCCGTTTTCGCGGTGAACTTCCAGGCATTGCCGATCAGATTCGCGAGCAGGTCGCCGATCAGCCGGCGATCGCCATGGGCAGTCATGCCCGGCTGGATGGCGATGTGGACGTTGCGCTGCGGATCGGCGTGATGCAGATCGGCCACGACATCGGCGGCCAGCGCGCTGACATCGAGAATCTCGCGATGCAGGGTGTGCCGCGAGATGCGCGACAGCGCCAGCAGCGCCTCGATCAGTTCCGACATCTTTTTCACGCTGGCCTGGATGCGTGTCAGGCGCTCGCGCTGCTGATCGTTCACCGAACTGCCGAGCGATATTTCCAGCATGCCGGCCTGTCCGGCGATGGTCGACAGCGGCGAACGCAGATCATGCGAGACGGACGCCGTGAAGGCTTCCAGTTCGCGGTTGGCGCGTGCCAGCATTTCGTTCGCTTCGCGCAGCTGCTTCTGGCCCGGCGACTGGACGATGCCCGGCCAGGCGCGCCAGAGCATCGCGGCGGTCGGCAGCGATGCGGCGGCCGTGGCGAGTTTCAGCAGTCCTTCGAGCCAGTACTGCGCATGCCAGACGTTCCACACATCCATCGCATGCGTCAGGCCGCACAGCGCGATGAAGATGCTGAACCACAGGAACAGGGCATTGAACGGCAGATCGCGCCGGCGTCGCGCGATGCGCAGCAGGACGAAGGGAATCGCGAGATAGGCGGCCGCGATCAGCAGGTCGGGCACGACATTCAGCCACAGGACTTCCGGCGTCCACAGGTAGCAGTGCCCGTGCGGCATGAAATGGCGGGTACTGAAAAAGGGAACGTCGGGTTCCATCGCTCTGGCTCCTGTCGATTCGCGGTCGCTGCCTTGCGCGATGAACCATTCTCCCGGGCTCGATTGCAGGGGCAATCAGACCGGGGCGGAATCTGGCGGCGGCGTTGCCCGTGTCGTCTCAGCTCAGGCTGAGTTTTCGGCAGATAAAGTAACCGCAGCCGCGACGTATCGGAAGACGGCGACGGCTATTGCAGCGCCTGATACACCAGATTGCGCATGATCGAGCGATAGTAGGTGCGGCGCTCGATGTTGAGTTCCTGCAGCATCATGATGGCGATGAGCTGCTCCTGCGGATCGATCCAGAAGTAGGGGCCGGTGGCGCCGCCCCAGAAGTAGTCGCCGATCGAACCCGGTACCGAGGCGCGACCGCTTTCGATGCGCACACCCACGCCGAGGCCGTAGCCCTGGCCGAGCTGCGGCAACGGCGCCGTCAATCCCAGTTCCTGCACGAAACCGCCATAGCCGACGCCGGGCGGCAGATGGTTGTGGGTCATGAGTTCGACGGACTTTCGCGACAGCAGACGCACGCCATCGAGTTCGCCGCCGTTGAGCAGCATGCGACAGAAGCGTGCGTAGTCGTTCGCGGTCGACAGCAGTCCGCCGCCGCCCGAGAACCATTTCGGCGGCTTCGCGGGGTTGTAGCCGACGACGACCGCCGGACTGCCCGGCGCGCGCTGCGGCTCGGCGAGTCGCGATACCTGTTCGTCGTTCAACAGAAACGCCGTGTCCGGCATCCGCAACGGCTTCGCGATGCGCTGCGTGACGAACTGGTTCAGGTCCATGCCGGAGATCACTTCGACGATGCGGCCGAGCACGTCGGTGGACATGCCGTATTCGAAGGTCGTGCCGGGTTGATAGGCGAGCGGCAGCTTCGCCAGTTTGTCGATCAGTTCGGCATTGGTCTGCTGGTCGTCCATCGTGTTCGCCGCGCGGTTGGCGCGCTGCACGAGCGAGTCGCCGAAGATGCCGTAGGTGAAGCCGGAGGTGTGGCGCATCAGGTCCTGCACCGTCATTTCGCGCTTTGAGGGTTCGAGCACGAGCGTGCGTTCGCCGCCGTCGTTCTTTTCCACGCCGACCTGCAGCTGTTTCAGTTGCGGCAGATATTTCGACACGGGATCGCCGAGCTGCAGCCGGCCTTCTTCCATGAGCATGAGCGCGGCGACCGACGTCACCGGCTTGGTCATCGAAGCGATGCGGAAGATGCCGTTCGCGGGCATCGCCGCGTTCTTTTCCTTGTCGCGCGCGCCGAAGTGCTTCGCATAGGCGACCTGGTCCTTGCGCACGATCAGCACCACGGCGCCAGGGATGACGCCGTCGCGAACGTCGCCTTCAAATTTTTCCGTGAGACGGTCGAGACGTTCCGGCGAAAAACCGGCAGCGGCCGGTGTGGCGGACGAGGCGGTCGTGGCATTCATGATCAACACCGTGGCAAGCAAGGGCACGATCGATTTCATCGTTCATCTCCGGTCATACCAGACCCGTGAGGTAGTAGAGCGCGATCACCGCGAAGACGGCGAGCGTCTTGATGCAGGTGATCGCGAAGATGTCCTTGTAGGACTGCCGGTGCGTCAGGCCGGTGACTGCCAGCAGCGTGATGACGGCGCCGTTGTGCGGCAGCGTGTCCATGCCGCCGCTGGCCATCGCGGCCACGCGATGCAGTACGTCGGGAGGAATGCCTGCGGCCTGCGCAGCGGACATGAACTGTTCCGACATTGCCGCGAGCGCGATGCTCAGTCCGCCCGAGGCCGAGCCCGTGACGCCGGCGAGCGTGGTCACGGTGATCGCCTCGTTCACCAGCGGATCGGGAATCGCCATCAATGCATTCTTGATGACGAGAAAGCCGGGCAAGGCGGCGATGACCGCGCCGAAGCCATATTCGGATGCCGTATTCATCGACGCCAGCAGCGCGCCGCTCACCGCCGTCTTCGTGCCGTCGGCAAGTTTCTGCAGCAGCGGACGGAACGCGAACGCCAGCACCGTGAGGATGCCTGCGACCAGCGCGCCCATCACGGCCCAGATCGCCGTCACCGACGACACCTGCGTCACCAGCGGCTGCGCAAGTCCTGCGAGCTGCGTTTCGAGGACCGGCTCGTGCACGCGCGGAATCCAGCGCGTCAGGAGCAGATTCGCGACGCCCACGACCACGAGCGGCAGGATCGCGATCGCGGGATTGACGACCTGCGTCGCCGGCAGCGGTTCGGGTTCGTTGCTGTGTCCTGCGCCATATCCTTCGCCATTGCGCTGCGCGACGCGACGGCGCCAGTCGAGATACGCCATGCCCGCCGCCAGCACGAGAGCGGCGCCGCACAGTCCCAGCATCGGCGCGGCCCAGGCAGTGGTGCCGAAGAACGTCGTCGGAATGATGTTCTGGATCTGCGGCGTGCCCGGCAGCGCATCCATGGTGAACGTGAACGCGCCGAGCGCGATGGTGCCGGGAATCAGGCGCTTCGGAATGTTGCCGCGCCGGAACATTTCCGCGGCGAAGGGATAGGCCGCGAAGACCACCACGAACAGCGAGACGCCGCCATAAGTCAGTACCGCGCAGATCAGCACGATGGACAGCATGGCGCGCTGTTGGCCGAGCGCGCGGATGACGGCGGCGGAGATCGACTGCGCGAAGCCCGACATCTCGATCAGCTTGCCGAACACCGCGCCGAGCAGGAACACGGGGAAGTAGAGCTTCAGGAATCCAACCATGCGCTCCATGAACAGTCCGGTGAAAACCGGAGCGACGGCCGATGGATCCGTCAGCAGCACGGCCAGCAACGCAGCGAGCGGCGCGAACAGGATCACGCTGTAGCCGCGATAGGCCGCGATCATCAGCAGCGCCAATGCGCCAATCGCGATGACGAAGCTCATCAGGATCCCCCGGAACGCCGATCGAATTAATTCATCAGTTGATGAGTTTCGGCGGAGAGTGCCCCGGCAGGCTGGCAGTTGTCAATTTGGGCGAAGACGGAGGGTTTCGAGCGGGGATCACGGAAGAGGAAGGTTTCACACGGAGATCACGGAGACCACGGAGTTAAAGATGGGGAAGAGCTTCTTCTGTGGGGCCGGCTTCAGCCGGCCTTTGCACTTGAAGAGGCCGGCTGAAGCCGGCCCCACAGAGAAGAAACTCCGGTTCCGGACTCCTTACTGATACCGTCGGCCGTTGTGTTCCAGCCAGCCGTCGGGATGGCGGCCCTGCGGATCGCGATGCGTCCAGTGGATGACGCCGCCCTTGTCGTTCCATTCGTATTCGCCGAAGAATGCAACGGTGTCGCCTTCGCGCAGCGATTCGATGCGCGGTGCGAGATCGATGTTGTGCGCGATCAGCAGCGTCTGGCCGGAACCGAGTTCGAGCAGGAACCGTTGATGACGCGAGCCTTGCCGATCGTCGGACAGCAGTTTGCGAACCACGCCCTGCGCCCGTATCTGCAGATTGCTCTGCTGATTCTCGAAGGCGCGTGCGAGCACGGTCTCGGCGTTGCTTTCACTGGCGCCCGCGGGTGCCGATGAAAGCGTGGTCGACGGCGCGGGCGTGCCGACCGGTGCATTGCGTGTAGCGATCAGCCAGCCGCCGCCGACGATCAGCAGGGCGATCAGGATTCTTTTCATCGGTGCGTCGATTCCCGGGAGCAGCGTCGTGACTATCGCAGAAAACCGGATCGAGGAAGTCATCCGCTTCTGGTTCGACGAGTTGACGCCGCAGCAATGGTTCGTGCGCGACGATGCCGTCGATCGCAGCATTCGCGAGCGATTTCTGCCGTTGTATGAAAGCGTGAGTGCGCATCCTGCGGAGGTCGTGCCGACCACCGCACGGCAGGCGCTCGCGACAGTGCTCGTGCTCGATCAGCTGCCGCGCAATCTGTTTCGCGGTTCGGCTCGGGCGTTTGCGACGGATGCCCGGGCGCTGGCCATTGCAGAGCAGGCCGTCGCTTCAGGCTGGGATCGGGAGTTGAGCGCGCCGCAGCGCATGTTTCTGTACATGCCGTTTCAGCATGCGGAGGATCGCGAGATTCAGTCGCGTTCCGTGGCGCTGTTTGCGGCGCTGGGCGTCGAGCAGTCGCTCGACTATGCGCATCGCCATCAGGAAGTCATCGAGCGATTCGGGCGCTTCCCGCATCGCAACGCGGCGCTCGGCCGCGAGTCGACGCGCGAGGAAATGGAGTTCATGAAGCACCATCCAGGGTTCTGACGGCCCCTGAAACGACTGTGGGCCGGGTTTTGAGGCCCGGCCCACAGAAAGGGATCAACTGCTGGAAGCAGCGATTACCAGCGACCGCCGCCGCCGCCGCCGTAGCCGCCGCCACCACCACCGCCGTAGCCGCCACGGCCACCACCGCCGCCGCCGCCGAAGCCGCCACGACCACCGCCGCCACCGCCGCGGGGCTTGTCCTGGGCTTCATTGACCTTCAGCGGGCGTCCGCCCATGTTGTGGCCATTGAGCGCCTGGATCGCGCGTTCCGCGTCGCCGCGGGGCATTTCGACGAAGCCGAAGCCACGAGGACGGCCGGTTTCGCGGTCGTTGATCAGGCTGACCGAGTCCACGGTGCCGTGCTGCGCAAACAGCTCGCGTACGGCAGCTTCATCGGCGGAAAAGGGCAGGTTGCCCACGTAAATCTTGCTCATTCAAAAAAGACCTTTGAGAAAGCCTGCAGCGCTTCGTGCTTGAAGTCGGAAGCAGGCGGAAACTGACAACGACCTTCCTGCCCCGGGTGGGCGCGGATCGGTCTCCTGGATCGGGAACAACCGGTTTTGGATACCTTGGGCGGACTTTGTTACCGATCAAGGAAGGCAAAAGGCAGGGTCTCGAGCCGGTCGCGACTATACCCGTTTGTCGGGGCGCGGAAATCACCATTTATGGGGGATTGGTCACAAAGAGGGGCGGGATTTCCCTGAATCCGGCCCCTGATCGTTGCTGTGACAACGACTTGGGCCCGTAAGGCCCTCCGCGTTGCCGGGGAGGGCCGGACGGGGCTTACGAGGTCGCCTGATCGGTGGCGTCCCGGTTGCGGCGCTCCTTGAACCGCTCGCGACGCTCCTCCCAGCGGGCCTTGCGTTCGGCCAGCAGCTGCGGGATCTGCGCCTTCTGCTCGGGGGTGAGCAGCGCGTAGATCTGCGTCTGCGTATCGCTCGACTGCTGGATCGCGTCGGCGGCGAGCTTTTTCCGGTCGGCAATCAGCGCCGGATACTTCGGATCGTCGGGCATCGTGCTGGCGAGCGCGGTGCGGTTGCTGCGCTGTTGATCGCGCAATGCCTCGCGCTGCTGCTGGGTGTTCGCGAAGACCGAGCGGACGCTCTGCTTCTGTTCGTCCGTGAGATCGAGCTGCCGCAGCGTTCCCATCAGCGGCGCGCCGCCGTGACGATGCATGTGATGGCCGTGGCGTTGGCCCGCGTCCTTGCCGTCGGCGCCGACACCGGCATAGGCGATGCCGCCGGCAATCGTGAGTGCCGCGCAGGCGGCGAGAATCGACGTGCGCAATCTGTTCGGGGTCATGAATTTCTCCTGGATCGATGGACGAATCGGCTTCGTGATGACGCAGAGTTCGACAGCTCCCGGAGCGTCATGCTCCGGGAAGACTGCAGGACTTTTGTAACCAAATGAAAGCATCGCGCCCGTTCAGCGATCGTTTGAGCATCAGTAGAAGATGCCGTTGATCACCTGCATCACGACACCCGTCGTGATGGCCGCGAGCACCACGTCGTTGTCGACGCGCACCCAGTGATAGCCGCGCGGCGGCGGACGCAGGCGATAGGTGCCGTAGTCGTAGACGACGTAGCGCGGCGCGTAGTACGCAGCCGGCAGACGCGCGCCGCGATACCACGCGTGCGGACGATACCCGTGCGGCGGCGCGTAGCGCACGACCTTGTAGCGGCCCTCGTGGCGATGATCGTAGTGGCGGTCATGGCGGTGATCCTTGCGATCGTCCCGGTGGCGATGGTCGCGGTTGTCGCGACGATCGTTCCAGACGCGTTCGTCGCGCGTGCGGTCGCGTGCATGCGAATCCGCCATTGCGACCGTTCCCATCAGCGTCGATGCAGCCAGAGCAGCAACCAGCAGGCGTTTCATCGTGATCTCCTCGAGCCGGATCATCCGGCGCGGGCACACTATCGCGCGAGCCGGCTGATGCATCGCTGAACGATTCCGGTCAGTCTGCGTTCAGCCCCGCGGCACGCATCCGGACGAATTCAGTAAAAATCGCAGCCGGATTCCGCTGGCCGTGCCGCAGGCCGCGCGGTACTTTACGCGCAGGGAGGACAGGGAAATGACGGTCGATCTCGGTAATCAGGCGGTGTTGCGGGTTCGTGGCGAGGACACCGTTTCCTCGTCAACGCGGCTGTCGTCCGATCCTTTCGAGATTTTCCTCGAAGCGATGCTGCAGGTCCGGCTCGAATGCCACTTGTGGAAAGCCCACTTCATCCACCTGTCCGGCCATTCGCTGCCGGAAGGCACGTCGGCCGACTATCGCGACGTCTGGGATCTCATGCTCGCGAAATGGATTCCCGAGTACTCGCCCGAGAACTATCGTCGCTATGCGCCGCTGTTCGACAACGCGCTGCGCGACCTGCGCCTGCGTTTCGATCGCCTCATCGTCGTCTTCAGTCGCGTGCTGCCGCGCGACGTGCGCAAGCGCATGGAGAAGGCCATCCGCCAGCTCGACTTCGCCGCGGCCAGTTACAGATGGATTCCCGCCCGGACGCATATCGAAGATCCGGCCGTGCTGTTTGCCGCACGCTTCAAAGGCGTGATTCGCGTGCTGGGACTGATCGCGCGCGATGCGGATGAGCGGCTGCGCACGATGGTCGATTGAACAAAGCTCTCCGGTAGCCCTGTAAATCCGTGCCCGGCCCGGAACCTTCTGCATCGTCATGTCTTGGTTCCTCACAGCAGAGGAGAAGTGCCATGGCCCAGATCAGCAAGGCGAAAGTAGCGATTCTCGCTACACACGGATTCGAACAATCCGAACTGCAGGTTCCCCAGCAGAGACTGCGCGATGCCGGAGCGGCGGTGACGGTCGTTGCGCCGCAGGCCGGCGAAATTCGCGGCTGGAAGCACAAGGACTGGGGCCAAAGCGTCAAGGTCGATCGCACGCTCGACGAAGCGAAGCCGGACGAATTCGACGCGCTGGTGCTGCCGGGCGGTCAGATCAATCCTGACCTGCTGCGCGTCGATGAGAAGGCGCTGAAGTTCGTGCGCGCCTTCCTCGAGTCAGGAAAAGTGGTTGCTGCGGTGTGCCACGGCCCGTGGCTGCTGGTCGAACTCGACGCCGTACGCGGTCGCAACGTGACTTCGTACAAGTCCATCAAGACCGACGTGAAGAATGCCGGCGGCAAGTGGGTGGACAAGGAAGTGGTCGTGGACGACGGCATCATCACCAGCCGCAATCCCGACGATCTCGACGCGTTCTGCGCCAGGATCATCGAGGAGATCGCCGAGGGCAAACATGCACGACGTGAGCAGCGCAAGGCCGGCTGAGCAGACGGATCGTCGCCATGCAGTATGAACTTCATTACTGGCCCGGCATCCAGGGCCGCGGTGAATTCGTGCGTCTCGCGCTCGAATACGCCGGCGCAGCGTATGTGGATGTGGCAAGAACCGATGAGGCTCACGGCGGCGGCGAGGAAGCGCTGATGCGCGCCATGCGTAGGCCGGAGCTGCGGCATCCGCCGTTCGCGCCGCCGTGGCTCAAGGCGGGCGAACTGCTCATCGGTCAGACCGCCAACATCCTGTTGTTCCTGGGCCGCCGGCATGATCTCGCGCCACAGGAGGAGGCCGGCGAGCTGTGGGCGCATCAATTACAGCTCACGCTCGCCGACTTCCTCGTCGAGATCCACGACGTGCATCACCCGATCGGCGTGGGTCTCTACTACGAAGAGCAGATCGAAGAGGCGAAACGCCGTGCGCAGGATTTCCGCAAGCATCGGGTGCCGAAGTTCCTCGGCTACTTCGAGACGGTTCTGACGCGCAATGGCGCCGGCTTTCTCGTCGGCAGCCGATGCACGTACGCCGATCTTTCCCTGTTCCAGATCGTCGCGGGACTGCGCTACGCGATGCCGAAGTGCATGCACGCCGCCGAGCGCAGAGTCCCTGGTGTCGTCGCGTTGCACGACCGCATCGCGTCCGAGCCGCGCATCGCGGCGTATCTGGCGTCGCCGCGCCGCATCGCCTTCAACCAGGAAGGCATTTTCAGACACTATCCGGAGCTCGACGGCCCCTGAGCCGGAGCGCAAGTGTCCCGTCGCGCTTTGACGGCGAAAATGCCGTCTCGCTAAGCTGTCCGCCGTCGCCTCGCCAGGCGGGAGAATTCCATGGCAGACATGCTGTACGACGGCACCGTCCTCACCTGGACGGGCAAGGGAAAGTTCAAGGCGACTTCGGGCATGCCCGGGCATCAGACGCCGGCGGATCAGTGCCTGCCGGAAGCGGGGCCGGTACCCGAAGGGCTGTATCGAGTGCCATTGATCAAGGGGACTTCGGCGCGCGACGACGGCGCCGGCATCTGCCGCCTGGAACCGTCGTGGCGCGTCGAATCCATTCCGCGCGGCGCCGAGGCAGGTGCATGCGAACCGTACTGGGCGAACTGGGGCCACAACCGCGTCCGCATCGAGCCGGCCAACGCAGCGACGCGGACGACCTGCAGTCCCGCACGCAGCGGTTTCTATCTGCACGATTCGACCAAGGGCTACAGCCACGGCTGCATCGAAGTCGACACGACTTTCTTCGGCGTGTTGCGGTCGGCGATGAAGCAGGGGACGAAGGTGTTGACGCTGCAGATCAAGTACAAGCCCGGTTCGACCAATGGCGGTACGAAGAAATGAACCGGCGCGCGTTCGCAGTGATGGCAATCGGTCTCGTAAGCGCGTGCAGCAGCGCGCAGGGCGACGTCGCCATCGAGAACTCGCTCGATGCATGCATTGCGTTACAGCCGGCGAAGCTTGCGAAGATCGAAAGCGCCCTGTTCCTGCCGACGACCTGGACGGTGCGCAAGAGCACGGGCGAGTGCGGCTGCAAGTCGGCGTTGATTTCCTATCGCGTCACCGCCGGTCCGCGCAGCGAAGTGATCGCTACCGGCGTGCTGTCCTCGCTGAACAAGCAGAACTACGCCTTCCTGATCAATCCCGATGCGGGCATTGCGTACGGCGAGCGATACTCGTTGTTCATCGGCTGCGCCGGCTGAACCCGGTTCACCGCTTCGCTTTGTCCAGCCATACGCCCACGCCCTGGGCGTTCAGCTCCACATCCGTCGCCAGCAGCGCGTGCAGCTTCTCGTCGCTGTCGGTCGATCCGCAGCGCCGCAGTTCGGTCATGTAGATGTCCTGGAATGCGGCCTTGAGGCGCGCATGGCGATCCGGTGCGGCCGCGAGTTCGAGCGCCGCTTCGACCATCGCATCGACCTGGGACAGCAACTGCTGCGCGATGTTCTCGGGATTGCCGACTGCGCCGTAGTGCGTCAGATACAGCACTTGCGGCTGCGCCCGTAACATCCGCTCGATCGAGGCGCGCAATGCCGGCGGATCGAACTGCACTGGCGCCGTGGCGGGAATGACGTGCCGGCCGCGCGGCGTGGTCAGTGCCGGATAGGCCAGCCCCAATGTATCGCCGGTGAACCACCCGCGGCTCGCTTCATCCCAGATGCAGTCGTGATGCAGCGCATGTCCCGGCGTCTCTGCGAAGCGCAGCGGACGATCGCCGAGTTCCAGAACGAGATCGTCGTGGGTTTCGAGCACGCGATCGGCCGCGACCGGTACCAGTTCGCCATAGTCGCGCGCCGCGATTTCGGCACCGTAAACCCCGCGCACGCCTTCCATCAGCTTCGTCGGATCGATCATGTGCCGCGCACCGCGCGGATGGACGACGAGCTTCGCATTCGGCAGCTGCTGCATCAGCAAGCCCGCACCGCCCGCGTGATCGAGATGCACGTGCGTGAGGATGACGTAATCCACCGCCGATCGATCGAGGCCGAGATATTCCAGTGCGGCGAGCAGGCGCGGTACGGAGTTGTTCGTTCCCGTATCGACATAGGCGGCGCGACCGTTGCCGACGATGAGATGACTGGCATCGAACAGCTCGTGCACGAAGCCCGTGTCGATCACGCTGATGTCGTGAGCGAGCTGCTGGACGAATTGTTGCGGATGGTCGGGAGAATAGGTCGACATGTCGGTGGCGGCGTTCGCTGGCGAGGATGTCATTCTGCCAGCATCGCGGCGGTCTGAAGACCGCATGGGCCGGCGCTGCGCTGCGGGCGTCGGGCTGCCACGTCAGCCATTCGAGCTGCGCACGAATTCCGCGAAGCCTGTGACGAACTGCCGCAGCTGGCCGCGGACTTTCTCGTCGATGAGGTTGCCGTGTTCGTCGAACACGCTGCCGGCGCGCGACACCATCAGCCGGCCGGCGAACCAGGGTTGTGTCCGCAGCGTGCGCAACACCGGCAGCCACGCGTTCTGCGACAGCTGCGTGCCGAAGGGACCGGGCGAAGCGCCCATGACGGCGACCGGTTTGCCGCCGAAGACGCGGGCGATGTCGTCCGCCGGCCGACTGAGCCAGTCGATGGCGTTCTTCATCACGCCGGGAATGGAGTTGTTGTACTCGGGCGTGCACAACAGCAGGCCGTCGGCGGCGGCGATGCGATCCTTCAGCGCGGCGACAGCTGCAGGAATGCCGTCGCTCGCTTCGAGGTCGCCGTCGTAGAGCGGGATGTCCCGGATGCTGCCGATCTCGATCGTCGTCCCGGCTGGTATCAGTTCAGTCGCGGCGCGCAACAGGGAAGTATTGAAGGACTGACGGCGCAGGCTGCCGGAAAGGCCGATGATCGTGGTCATGAGGCGAGTCTCGAAGAAGTGGGGCTCGCCGATTCTGTGCGGTGCGGACAGGGTCGGCTAGTGCGGGAATGCCGGGCTCTTCTGTAGGTCAGGCTTGTAGGTCAGGCTTTAGCCTGACTCCCTAAAGAAAGGCCGGCTGAAGCCGGCCCCACAGGCAGAATGGGCCCCACTGAGAGGTCTAGGATCCCTTCGCCAGCGCCGCCTCGATCGCCTTCGTGAGTTCCGGGCTGTCCGGTGTCACCTTGCTGCCGAAGTGCGCAATCACCTTGCCGTCGCGGCCGACCAGGTATTTGTTGAAGTTCCAGCCCGGCTCCGCACCGGTCTTCGCGGCCAGTCCCTTGAACAGCGGATTCGCGTCCGGCCCCTTGACGGAAGAACGGCTGAACATCGGGAAGGTCACGCCGAAATTCTGTTTGCAGAATTTCGCGATCTCGCCTTCGTCCTCGAATTCCTGGTTGTTGAAGTCGCCCGACGGGAAGCCGAGCACGACCAGGCCCTTGCCTTCGTAAGTCTTGTAGAGCTTTTCGAGCCCTTCGTACTGCGGTGTGAAGCCGCAATGACTGGCGACGTTCGTTACCAGCAGCACCTTGCCGCCGTAGGTCTGGCAGATGTTCTCGGCCGGTCCGAGCAGTCGGCGCTGGCTGGCGTCGATGTCGGACTTGGGGCAGTCGATGGCATGCGCGCTCAGGCCGAACAGCGAAAGTGCGATCAGTGCGGTGAATCTCATGCGCAGGTCCTCCGGTCAGAAGCTGGGTTTGAAGCTCGCGGGCGGGTACTGCCTGCAGCCTTTGGCGCCGAGCGTAGCGTATTCCTTCGGGTCGAATTGCGCGTTTGTGCTGAAGGCGAGCGCATAGGCTTCGCAGTGCAACCGCTGGTCCGCGAACCGGTCGGCCAGCATGCGTTCCTTGACGCTGGTGGCCGTGACTTCCTCGTTCATCATGCGGATGCCGCCGCCTTCCTGCGTGTCGAGGATCAGCGTCTTCGGTTCGCCGGCAGCATTTTTCCAGGCACTCCATTCGACTTCGTTGCCATCGCGGCCCTTGCCGGGCGAGCCCGCGTACGCGAACTGTGCCCAGTACGACATCATGCTTTTCGACAGGGCATCGCGTGCCGCGTGGCGTTCCGGCGGATACATCGCGTCGGGCGGCAGGAAACCGATGTTCCAGTCGCCGAACACGAAGGCGATCTCGGTCGAGTGCGCCGCGCCCACCGCAACCGACAGGTCGATGTCGCCGAGCTTGCCGCCTTCATCCCAGTCGAAACGATAGGCGAACACCGCCGGCTCGATCGGACTCATGGCGCGCGCCAGCGAATCGACGCCGGTGTACTTCCACTGCAGGCTCGGATAGTTCGCGAACTTCACGTAGTCGTCGGGCGATTTCTTCAGCACCTCCTGCCAGCGCGGCAGGCGATACATGTAGATGCGGCGCTCGTCGCGATTGGTGCCGAGGATGACCGGCACGCGGTTGTAGTCGCCCGAGGCGAACAGCTCGATCACCGGACGCGTCGGATACACCGTGCCGTCGGCGATCTTCTGGGTCGAGGGATAGTTGCGCGCGCCTTCGGGGTTGTAGAGCTTGAGGAAGCCGGCGACGGACTGCGCATGCAGCAGTTCCGCGATCTGCGCGTCGGTCATGGTCGTCTGCAGTTTCTTCGCTGCCGCACGATCGGTCGCCTTGCCGTCGCGCACCAGAATCTTGTTGACGATCTCGCGGCTGCTGAAAGCCGTGCCGGGTTCGGCGTCGTCGCTGTAGTTGACCGCGCTCGCGACGCTCATCGTGCGCAGGCCGCCGCTTTCGACGATGGCCTTGTGGAAGAGGCCTTTCGCCTGCGGCGAGATCATGAGGCTCAGCACATTGAAGCCGCCCGCCGACTCGCCAAAGATCGTGACATTGTTCGGGTCGCCGCCGAACGTCGCGATGTTCTTCTGCACCCATTGCAGCGCGAGCTGCTGATCGAGATCCGCCCAGTTGCCGGAGCGCGCCGGGCCTTCGGCCACATTGGCCAGCAGGGCGGGATGACGGAACCAGCCGAGCGAACCGAGCCGGTAGTTGACGGTCACGACGACGACATCGTGCGTCTGTGCGAGCGTCGAGCCGTTGTAGTCGGCGGCGTAGCCGCTGTTGTTGCCGCCGCCGAAGATCCAGAACATCACGGGCAGCGGCTTCGTCGCATTCGCCGGCGCGTACACGCTCAGATACAGGCAATCCTCATCGCCGACGATGCCGTCGCCGTCGCTGTCAGCCACGCCTTGCGTGAGCGGCGAGACGAATTGCGGACAGACGTGCTCGTCGCGATCCGCGGCGAACACGCCTTGCCAGGGATCGATCGGCTGCGGCGCCTGCCAGCGGCGTTCGCCCACCGGCGGCTTCGCATACGGGATGCCGAGCCAGGCGCGACTGCCGTTCGGCTGTTCGACGCCGCGCAGTTCGCCTGCATCGATTTTTCTGACCAGCGGATCGGCCGCAACCGGTTCGGGCGCGGGTTGTTTCGAACAGCCGTGGAGCATCAGGGCGACGATCGCGAATGCGATCGGGTGGCGGCAATGCATGTGAAATCCCCCGGAAACGCGTTGTCTTTGTAACGTCGAGGTATAGCGCTTCCGGATGCAGGTGTCCCCGCTCTTGTCGTTTCTTGTAGAGGTCGTTCAACCCGATGGGCATTCTCCTCTTCTGCTTCAGCCAGCCTTCATCACGATGCAATCGACCCCGTCGAGCGCCATGTGAATGACGAGGCCGAGCCCGATCAATCGCGTCCGGCGCGACACGGTCAGCAGTCCGTAGACGACGATCGCCGGCCACCGGTGCAGTGGATGAAAGCCGATGCTGCAGCGGTTCGGATCGTAAAGAGGCTCGGCGAGCAGATGATCCAGATCGACGATCATGGTCGCCAGCATGATCAGACAGGCGCGGCGCCATTGCTGGCGAAAGAACAGCCAGGCGATCAGGCCGGGCACCGCAGCGTGCAGGAGAAGATGTGCAATCGAACGCGCAGACATGCGCGGACTGTCGCAGGTCCTGCGCCGCCTGTCGCGACGAATCCTTGTCGGCCACGGCCGGCCGGTCTCGGGATCGATGCGGTCGTATCGAGTACGCGTTTCATGGGATGGTCACGGACCGCGGTCCGGGTTCAGACTCGGGCCATCTCACCTGCGGGGAGTGCGCGATGAAATCCATGCATCTGTGGACTGGAGTCCTGGCTGTGTCGTTCGCGGTCGCTGCGCTCGCGCATCACGGCTGGAGCGGCTATGACACCACCCTGGTCAAGCTGAGCGGGACGATCGAGGCGTCGAGCTACGCCAATCCGCACGGTACGGCGACATTGAAGACGGACGACGCCACATGGAAGGTGATTCTCGCGCCGCCCGGGCGGATGGAGAGTCGCGGTCTGTCGAAGGAGATGCTAGTCGCGGGCGCGTCGGCGCAGGTCGAAGGCTACGTGCATCTCGAGGACAAGAGCGAAATGCGCGCGGAGCGCATCACTGTCGGCGGCAAGACGGTCGAGCTGCGTTAGACGCCGATCCCTTCTTCTGTAGGTCAGGCTTCAGCCTGACATTCTCCGGCCGGCTGAAGCCGGCCCCACAGGAAGAGCTCAGAAGAAAATCAGGTACACCAGCCCGAGGATCAGCGCCCACTTCACCAGGTAGTACGCCGGCTTGTTCCATTTCTTCAGCCGCACGCCGACGAGCCGGATCCTGTAGAGGTATTCGAAGACGTGATTGAGCACGCCGACGTGTTCGCCCGGCACGTTCTCGGTGGCGGCGGCCTTCACCATGCCGCGGCCGATCACGCGATTGACCCAGCGCAGCAAGGGATTCGACAGCGGCCGCTCGATGTCGCAGAAGAGAATGACGCGCGTGACGTCGGTGCGGTTCTCGGCGGTGTGGATGTACGTCTCATCGAACATCACCGCCTCGCCGTCCTTCCAGTAGTACTTCTCGCCATCGACGACGATGAAACACTCGGGCGAATTCGGCGTGACGAGTCCCAGGTGGTAACGCAGAGAGCCGGCGAACGGATCGCGATGTTCGCCGAGCCGCGAGCCCGGCGGCAGCACGGTGAACATCGCGGCATTGATCGACGGAATGCCGGCGAGCAGTTCGGCCGTCTTCGGACACAGCGCCGCAGCCGAGGGCAGGAAGTCGCCGTACCACTTCAGGTAGAAACGTTTCCAGCCGGTGCGAAAGAATGAATTGAAGCCGATGTCGTTGTGCTTCGCGGCAGCGCGGATGTAGCCCTCGTCGAAGAGCTTCAGCGCCTCCTCGCGGATCATCTGCCACTGCGCCGTGACGGGCGCGAGTTCCGGGAACTGCCTGATGTCGGCATACGGCTTCGCGCGTACCGCCGAGAACAGGTACATCAGCGTGTTGTACGGCGCCATCAGGTTGGCGTGATCGGCGAACAGGCGCGAGAACTTGTGATGCACCCGACCGCGGAGCTGTACGTAGGCGGCGGTCGACAGGAAGATCGCGATGAGGATGTTCCGGGCGGTCAAGAATCCATTCATGATGCCGGCATTCTACCGCCGGGCCCGCGGGTTGCGTCCAGATAGGCAGAATCATTACGACGCTTTCATCATGACGGCACTGCGCCGCAGACGAACGAATCGATCGAGAGCAATTCACGCGACCGCGACGCCATGCCCGATCGGTCACGTCGTCAGCGCGGGTGCGGGTCCGCTCGATGTTGCCGAATCGGCCTATGCCGCAGGCATTGCTCGAACAGGTACGGCGCGTCCGCAGTCCGCCAATCAAATGAGAAAAAAACAATGCTGGCCATCAACGACGACAAGACGCTACGACTGCTGGTGATCTTTGCGCTGGTCGCGGCGACCGCGTACCTGATGCTGTCGGTGCAGCAGCCGCAGCCGGTTCACGTGATCTTGAAGACTGCCCTGTGTCTGTTCCTGGCCGCGGCCGCATGGCGTGCGCAGCGGCCGTTGCTGGTGCTGGCATTGCTGTTCTCGGCGAGCGGCGACGCGCTGCTCGGTATCGACGCCGCGCTGCTGCCGCTCGGCGCGCTGCTGTTCATGGCGTCAGACAGCCTGATCGCCCTGTCGAAATTCCTGTGGAGTGCGCCGTGGGTCGGTCCGACGATCTGGATCACCTACGCCGCGGCGCAGTTGCTGATTGTCTGCGGGCTGCTGGCTTCCGGCGAACCGGCGACGGATCGAGCGTCGTAGCAGAGGGCTATTCGGTTCGCGCGCGCGTCGCGTCGATGCGCGCCAGCTTCGAGTAATAGCCGCTGGCCTCGAGCACGATGACGGCGGGATCGTCGCTGTCGTTGCGCCAGTACCAGCCGTGACGCCCCGTGAACGGCGCGACGAATGAACCCGAGCGGCCCTGATCGGTATCGCCCGTTTCGTAGCTGCGGAAGTAACCTTCCGGCCAGCTGCCTGCGGTGGGCTCGCCGTGGAATTCGAAATGCACCGGTCCGCCCTGCACGCTCCAGTGATAGAGCAGCGGTTCGCCCTTTTCCAACTGCGCCTTGTATTCGAGTTCCTCGCGCCCGTTCACGGCGATCTCGATGCGCGCGTTGCGCGGCTTGCGTTCGTGCGAGTGCGCGACGATCTCCTCGCCGCCGGCGCTGTTGACCTTGAGCTGACCCATGGTCTTGAGTCCGAGCAGTTGGCCGAGGCCCGTCGGATCCTTGCCGAACTCGGCAGGCAGCACCGCGACCAGCACGATGACGACCGCCGCGAGCAGCGACAGCGCCGTCGTCGCCAGCAGTTTGCGTTTCGATACGGCAGGAATCGCGGATGGTGCTTGCATGGGAGACTCAGCCGGCGAGGACGTAACTGCTGATCTGGAATCCCGCGAGCACGAAGCCCGCGGTCATCAGCAGCGCATTGGTGGCGTAGGCGTGACGCAGGAAGCTCGTGGTGCGACGCCAGTAGTTCATCGCGATCAGCACGGCGCCCAGCGCCAGGAACTGGCCGATCTCGACGCCGACGTTGAACGAGATCAGGTTGGTCACCAGTCCGTTCGCCGACAGGTTCAGTTCCTGCAGCTTGGTCGCGAGCCCCATGCCGTGAAACAGACCGAACACCAGCACCGCCAGGCGCGGCGCCGGTTCGAAGCCGAACAGCGTGCGGAAGCCATCGAGATTGTCGAAGGCCTTGTACGCGACCGACAGGCCGATGATGGCGTCGATGAGATACGCATTCACCTGCCAGTTCCACAGCACGCCCGCCAGCAACGTGGCGCTGTGACCGAGCGCGAACAGCGATACGTAGAGCGCGACGTGGCGCAGTCGATAAAGGAAGAACACCACGCCGACCAGGAACAGCAGATGGTCGTAGCCCGTCACCATGTGCTTGGCGCCGAGATAGATGAAGGGGCCGATCTGCGGCCCGGCATTGCCGGCGAGGAACTGCTGATCGCTTTCGCCGACGTTGTGCGCGCCCGCCAGCGTCGCGAACAGAAGGAATGTCGCGGCGAGCAGCGTACGCGCGAGCGGTTTCACTGCGACGGTCCGGCGGGAATCAGGTACAGCGCATGGCAATCCGTGCAGGTCTGGTACAGATCGCCGCCGGTCGCGAACAGCGCCTCGGTGTCCTTCGCTTCGATGGCTTCGAGCACGGTGCGTGCCGTGTCGGTCATGGCCCGCGACAGTTTCGTCCAGTCGTTCTGATCGCGCGCGCGTCCGGGGAGCATGAGCAGGTTCCCGGATTCCAGCACCGTGACGGCGTGACTGCGCAGGCGCGTCCACTCCTCATCCGTCGTGGGCGCGAAATCGCGCGTGCCTTCCGCCGTTTCTTCGGAACCGGTGGAGGCCCAGAGCGCGCGGGCACTCGGATCGATCATCCAGCCCATCAGTTCCTTGACGCTCGTGGTCGTATCGAACGATGTCTGCGACGCAGGCGGCGCGGGGGGTGCCGGCGAGTCACAGCCCAGTAACAGCAGGGTCAGGGCGGCCGGCAGCAGGATGCGCATGATCGTTCTTGTGATGACCAGAGGATGGCGCGGATTCTCCGCAAAGGATGTACGGGCTCGCAACGCCGGCGCGTCGGGAATTGTGGAGACTCGCTCGATCCGCCACGGCGGAGCGAGTTCCTGTACGCGCGGTCGCAGCTTCGGGCACAGTAGCGCCCGCGATTCCAAGGTTGTCGTTGCACATGCTGTTCACCCGGAAAGTCCGTTTCCTGTTGCTGGCCCTCGTCTGTCTGTTCGCTGTCGGCTGCCTGACCGTCACGGGATCGCGCGACTGGCGTTCCGCGAATCGCGGGCCGTCCGGCCTCGCGCCCGATCCGCTCGCAACGCCGGAAGCCGTGGTGCAGGTGTACTCCGCGCGCACCGTGAGCTGGAAGGGCTACTTCGGCGTCCATACCTGGATCGCTGCCAAGCGCAGCGATGCCGACAAATTCCTGATCTATGAAGTCATCGGCTATCGCCTGCGCCGCACCGGCAACGTGGTCGTCGTGCGCGACGACCGTCCCGCCGACGGCTACTGGTACGGCAATCGTCCCGAACTGCTGAGCGACGTGCGCGGCGCAGGCGTCGATGCGCTCATCGATCGCATCGAGGACGCGGTGCAACGCTATCCCTATCGCGACGCCTATCGTGTCTGGCCGGGACCGAACTCGAACACCTTCACGGCTTTCGTCGCGCGCGAAGTGCCGGAACTGCGCGTCGATCTGCCACCGACCGCGATTGGCAAGGATTACCTCGGCCTGAAGTCGGTGGGCGCAACGCCCAGCGGCACGGGCGGACAGGTGAATCTCTTCGGCGTGGCCGGCGTGCTGGTCGGCGTGGAAGAAGGCGTTGAAGTGAACCTGCTCGGTCTCACCTTCGGCGTCGATCCGCGCAGCCTGTCGCTCAAACTGCCGCTGATCGGACGCATCGGCCCCGGCGGCAATGCCGAGCCTGTGACATTGAGCCACGGCGCCGCCGCAGTTCCCGCGGTTGCCGACAACGCTACCTGACCCGCATAGTCCGGCGGATGCGTATTCCTCTGCCGACCTGGCTACGCGTGCCCGTCGCCACGGTGCTGTTGATCGCGAGCACGGTGCTGCACGTCACTCCGCTGTTCGTCATCGCCCTCATCAAGGCCTGCGTGCCGGTTCATGCGATTCGCGGCGTCTGCGATCGCGCCCTCATGGCGATTGCCGAAAGCTGGATCGGCTTCAACTCCGCGATGATCCGCACGCTGACGCGCCTGCGCTTCAGCGTCGAGATCGACGCGACCTTGCGCTA
The DNA here is from genome assembly GCA_937864115.1 of uncultured Steroidobacter sp. Lineage (GTDB taxonomy): Bacteria > Pseudomonadota > Gammaproteobacteria > Steroidobacterales > Steroidobacteraceae > Steroidobacter. The sequence goes on from CALMII010000033.1 coordinate 41,269, forward strand.
CGACGGGCACTACCTCGTGCTCGCCAATCATCAAAGCTGGGTCGACATCCCGGTATTGCAGGCGATCTTCAATCGCCGTATTCCGCTGCTGCGGTTCTTCCTGAAGAGCCAGCTGTTCTGGGTGCCGCTGCTCGGGCTCGCATGGTGGGCGCTCGATTTCCCGTTCATGAAGCGCTATTCGAAGGAAACGCTCGCGAAGCATCCTGAACTCGCGGGCCGTGACATCGAAGCGACGCGACGCGCCTGCGAAAAATTCCGGCATATCCCCGTGTCGGTGATGAACTTCGTCGAAGGCACGCGCCTGACGCCGGCAAAGCATCGCCAGCAGGAGTCGCCGTTCCTGTATCTGCTGCGTCCGAAGGCGGGCGGCGTCGCATTCGTGATCAATGCGCTCGGCGATGCATTGCAGTCCGTCCTGGATGTGACGATCGTCTATCCGGAAGGTCGCAGCACCCTGAAGGATCTGTTCGCCGACCGCATTCCCGAAGTGCGTGTTCACATACGCGAGCTGCCGATTCCGGCTGCACTCGCAGTGGGCAGCTACGAGAACGATCCGGCGGTGCGCGAGCAGGCGCAGCAGTGGATCAATGAGCTGTGGTCCCAGAAGGACGCGCGCATTGCCGCGATGCGTGCGGACGGGCGGACAGGGCAGCGCGCGGGATAACGCCTCGGCGTGTCGATTTGCGTCGGGCTCGTTCGTCATGGCTCCCGAACCGGGTGATTGCCGCCCGGCCGGAACCGCAAATTTCCTGGAGAGATGCCATGAAGTCGTTCGCCATCCTGTTTCACGAAGATCCTTCCGTACTGACTCAGATGAGTCCGGGCCAGATGCAGGAGGTCGTCGCCCGCTACTCGACCTGGTTCAACACACTGCGAGCGACTGGCCGGGTCCAGATCAGCGCGAAGCTGAAGGACGATGGCGGCAAACACCTGCAGCGCCAGCGCGAACAGGTCGTCGCCAGCGACGGACCGTTCGCGGAAGCCAAGGATGTCGTCAGCGGCCTGTTCATCCTCGAGTCCGACAGTTACGAATCTGCCAGAGCGACGCTGGCAGATTGTCCTCATTTCGATTTCGGCTGGATGGAGCTGCGCGAAATCGAATTCGTCAAATGAGATGCCGACGTGAGTGATGCTCACACCCTGCTGGCCGACCTGTTTCGTCGCGAGGCAGGTCGGCTGGTGGCGATGCTGACGCGACGCGTGGGTACGGCCCGGATCGACCTGGTCGAAGATGCGGTGCAGGACGCGTTGATTGCAGCGATGCGCACCTGGCCATTGCAGGGAATTCCGCGCAACCCGCCCGCCTGGCTTCATACGGCTGCTCGCAATGCGCTGACGGATCGGTTGCGCCGCGCGCGCTTCGAGGTGCCGACAGAAGTCGAGTCCAGTGCCGAGAAGGCGTCGGACACGAGTTTCCCGGGCGAGGAGGCACTGCAGGACGAATTGCTGAATCTCATCGCCTACTGCTGTCACCCGGCGTTGTCGGCGCCGGCACGCCTGTCACTGACTCTGCGGCTTGCCTGCGGCCTCGGCGTGGACGAAATCGCGGGCGCGCTGCTGGCGACGCCGCTATCCGTTGCCCAACGCATCGTGCGCGCCAAGCGCGAGCTGCGCGATCTCGCCGTGTCGTTCGAATTGCCGCCGGTGCGCGAAGTCGTCGAAGAGCGCCTGCCGACCATCCTGCAGGCCATCTATCTGTTGTTCGACGCCGGGTATCTCAGTACGCGTCACGAGCAGTGGTCGCGACCGATGTTGTGCATGGAAGCACTGCGTCTCGCCAGAATTCTCGCCGCGCATCCGACGACCAATGAGCCGCCGACACACGCGCTGGCTGCGTTGCTGTGCTTTGCGGCTGCCCGATTGCCCGCACGCATCGACAGAGACGGTCAGCCGATTCCGCTGGCTCGCCAGGATCGATCGAAATGGGACCGCGCGCTGATCGCCGAGGGCTTTCGCCATTTCGATGCAGCGATCGGCGGTGATGCCATCTCGCGATATCACATCGAAGCCGCCATCGCCGCGGCGCATGCACGAGCCGCGACCTTCGACGCGACCGACTGGAACGAAATCCTCACTCACTACGATGCGCTCGATGAGTTGTATCCGAGCGCTGTCGTCAGCCTGAACCGCATCATTGCCCTGCGTTACGCGCAGGGAGCGCGAGCCGCCCTGGACGAATTCATCTCAAGCAGCTCGCTGCAAGACGTGCAGGACTCGCTGGTGTATCGCGCCACACTCGGCGAGTTGCATGCCGCTCTGGGCGACCATGAGAGTGCCGCCGTCGCCTATCGCGCGGCTGCCGACCTTGCAGGCAACGATGCGCTGGCGGAGTTGTTTCGTCAGAGGGCAGTCGCGGTTGTCGAGCGGTCCGACTGAAGAAGCCAACCGGCGGCGTAGTTGCGGGTTGATCGCAGATGGGTCGTCAGGCGATGCAGCCGAGTTGTGTAGCGCGTAATTGGGTCATGTCTGCTTCCGACCCAAAGCAGACATGGCTCGGTGCTAAACCGATCCGGACACTCGTCCGAGTGTCGCTCGCGGCGCCGCACGACTCCTTCGCAATCGTATGCGCCTTAGTCAGGCTGGCCTGACAGTCTCCACTCCGCCGGCCGCGGAAGGTTGCGTTGCGACGGAAACCAGCGCTTCGGGGAACTGGATCGTCGCTGCTCGGAATTTGCCGAGTATCTCGCCTCGAACTTCGTCGCTGACGCCAAGCACCGCACAACCGATCTCCCCGAGCTCCTCTCGTCGAGCCGCATCCGGGACACTGTTGACCCAGTGCCGATTTCGGGTCATTTCGACGATTGCGTTCACGGTCCTGACACCGTCTGGCAGGTAATCCTCGATGTCGCCAGCCCTAAGCGTGAATACATTCTCTATTGCGAGTCGATTCCGCTCGTTTACAAGAAGTGCGCGATCAGCATCAGTGAGGGTCGCTTTCAGCCGGACAAGGCGGGCGCTGAGATAATCGTAGAATTTCCGCAGCTCCTCCAAATTGCCGGATGTGACAGCGTTGCGCAGATTTCCAACCAGAGTGGATCGATCCATGCTCTTACCACCAGTCAATACATCCCACTGCTTGTCGTAGCTTTCTTCGAACAGAGCACCCACGCCGTTGGCGCCGATCTCATTGAGGTAATCCCGATCCGCGATCGTATATGTCGGTGTCTCAAGTCCTGCAAGCACGGTGCGGTAGTCGGAGAAATTACCCTTTCCCCCGACCTCGATCACTTCCACAGCGGAGCTATCACCCACAAGGCGCGCTAAGTAATCTAACAATGAACCGATCACCAATCTGTCACTGATTCCTTCTACGAGCACTACCTTGTCGGCAAAGAAAAGGCGCTCGTTGTTGTGACTATTGATCATTCGCACCAGGCTCGCCTTGTTTGGCAGGTTGACATCACGCAAGGCAACTCTTCGCGTACCGCCGGACGATCCACGGAAGACTCTCGTGATGCTGTCAATTGTTTCCGGCGTTACAAATGTTGGCGAGTGAGTCGACACGATGAATTGACTCTGCCTCTCGGGTGCGAGGTCCCGGAAAAGGCCCAGGAAGATCCGCTGCCATCTAGGGTGAAGAAGGAGCTCCGGCTCGTCGACAAGGACCAGACCGCCGCGAACGTTGAGCGCGAACAGGGCCAAGAGGAAATGCACGATTTCTCTCTCGCCGGAGCTAAACATGTCGGGAGTGATCTGCCTCCCGTTTTTCAGCAACGTGAACTGATATTGAAGTTCGTCAACATCAGAGCCGAAATCCCATCGGTAGCCCATTTGCCGCAGATAGCGAGAGAGGACTTGCACGTCCGTCATCGCTTCAAAAACTTCTGTAACTATCTTACCGCGCGACCTTGATGCCTCCCGGGATGCTTTTCGAAACAGCCTCACGAAGTGCTGCGCCCCCCACTGCATGAGGTTGACCGACTGTCCCGTCGCCGCGTTATAAGTCGTCCGCATCCCTTGGAAGTAACTCTGTTCGTTAAGTTGACCTGCCTGAACAGTGAAATTTCGCTCAGCAGCCCTTTCTGATGAAAAGAAAAACACTGGAGACGTAAGTTTCATGCCAGGAACGGCGGTTGCGACTCGGTGAAAAATGAAGAAGGTTCTCAAATATTCAAGAAACGCCCATGCCGGCTCGGTCTCGACCGGCTGTTGCAGAACGAGATCGTCGATTCGGTAGCTAAAGAATTCCGACGCTGCAATCTGGTCGACTCGCGTGAGCGGCGCGTAACTTTCATAACGTCGCTCCCAGTAGTCGAGTTGATCGTTCAAGGCCGCGAGGTTTGTGCCGATCGCGCGAATGTTGTCGATGTCTTGTTGTTCTGGAATCAGCTCGATGTAAATGCGTTGAGGTCCGTCTTCTCCGGAGTGCTTCGGGAACATTCTTCTCGTCAATCGATCGTTGTAGATATCGACGAGATCGATTCCCGTTCGGTTGTCGTCGTGATGGAAGTCGTACTGATGGATAAAGTACTTCGTGAGCGTGAGGGCGAGAATCTTCTGAAGATTCGTTTTGCCGCCACCGTTCGTTCCGATCAGGATATTCACCCCCTTGTCGAAGATGAACTCGGTCGACTCCTTGTAGGACGTTACATTCTCAATTCGGAGTTTTCTTATTTTCATTGCTTGATCTCCGGCATGCTGGGTGCTGAGACTATTAATGTCCTGCTAGTTCGCGGTGCTTGTTGCGGTGCTCGCGCTTTCGCCAGCTGATAGTGCACAAGACAATCTGATTTGAACCTCAAGGTTGCAGATCGGCTTTACGTATTTCGAGAGGGGATCTGCTCCTAACCGCGACCTTCACCAGGGCAGTCTCACTGAGCGCGCCGATCGTAATCTCTACTGTGTTCTTCGACGTGATCCGTGACGACGCTTTCGCGGTTCCGGCCCGGCACCGAAAATCGGTGGAGGGAATCGAAGGAAACGAGAATTTTTACTTTTTTCTCGATGATTACGATGCGGTCGCTGATGACGTACCGCGATTCGTACGCGGGCACCATAGTAGGCGGTGGGCCTATTCCTCTGCGTTCTGGGAGCCCTTGCCGCGAACCCGGTCGATCATTGATGCCGCCACAGCGGCCGGCGAAGCATCGTGGTGGGTGCGTCCAAATATTCTCAGGGGTTCACGCGCTAGGATCTCGATGGTGCGCTGAGCCATGAGGCTCATCGCTGAACCCGCCTGCTCGTCGTCAATGCTGGCCAAGTGTTGCATGTGATCCCGATATCCCTGAAACGCCTTGGATGTCGCCTCCTTGAATGCGTAGTCCTCTTGCACACGCACTGTATTGCCGTACTGAATCGCAGCGAACCAAGTCAACCAGACCAACGGGGCGGCGAGCGTGATGCGGTACAGGACGAACGACCAATATTCCCCTGGTGGCGGCTTCAGTGTCGACAGGTAGACAGCGAAACCCGCGAGTAAAAGAAGTGACACGACGAAGGCGCCCATCCAAACCCATTTCGTCGTCTCGAGATTGCCGCCCCTAGCCGCGAACGCGGCAGCTAGTCCTGCGCTGGCACCCTTCGGCAGTAGCGAGTCAATCAATTGTTGTTGATCCGCGCATTTCTTCTCTAGGCCCTCTGCTCTTGTTACCAAGGCGTCGAGCCGGTCTTTCAGCTTTACTCCGTCAGTTGCGAGTACCTTCAGGCCCTCAGCGTATTCTGCAACTTCGTTCGTCGACTCCTTCGCCTCTACCAATGCAGCCGCTGCTGCTGCTTTGCTGGTATCGATGTCTTCCAGCGCGGTAGCAGAGGCCTCCTGCTTCTTCTCGATGTCCGTGTGAATCGCATCGATAGTGTCTGCAACGTTGGTCGCTTCATCAAGCCGCTGAGCTTTCTGCGCTAGCTCGCCTTGAGCAGTATTGATGAGCGCCAGTGCTTGCGAAAGCTCTGCCGATAGGTCGCCGACCGTCGCCATTGCCTCATCCTTCTGAGAGAAGACGACCATCGTATGGATCGCGTTCAGCAGACTGAGAAGACTGCCCAGGAACGAGGGAAAGTGGTTGTATTGACCGGCTTCGAGCTGCTGAGCCGCTCCAGTCAGACCAGGAAGGGTGGTGGCTGCAACTGACCGAGCGACATGAAAGCCAGGCGCGAATCCATTTGGCGCGCGAACTCTGTTCAGCCAATGTGAAACGGTCTGAACCGCTTCGTCCACTTGCGCTAACGATGAGTTCGGCAAGTAAGGTTGCCAGCCGCTAGGATTCGCGGCTGCCGTCTCCAATGTCCGACCCCAGCTTTCGACAACACCAGCGACCTGCTCCCGAATAGCGTCCATGACTTCACCCGCAGCTTCTTGTTGTGGTCCGATGGTGTCTGAGTAGTCGCGCCCCGCGCAACCTTTTCCGCCTCAAGGCCCATATGAAGGAGCGCTGTCATAGGTCGCTAGTGCTGCGGGCCTGCTGTCAACAATCGGGGAAAGCCAGGTCTTCGGATCCGGCCTTTTTCGTCTGTCGATCGAATTCCTGTGGCGATAGGCTGCCAGGTGTCTTCAGCGGGTCCGTGCGAGGGCTGCGATTTCGCAGCGAAGGTGCCGCTCTCTCACGGGTCCTACGCGGCGTTCAATCGCTACATGAACTGCGCGCGGTGGAAGCCCCGCAGCGCGGCCCCACGATTGAGGCTACGAAGAGCCTTCGTAAGGATCAACCGCGAGCGACCGGCAAAGGGGACTGGTCTATTCCGCGACGCTGGCAGCTCACCGAGCCGCGCCATGCTCGCATGTCCGCTCCTGGCGTGCGCCGTGAAAGGCGGCGCTTTTCCAGTGGGTGCAAATCCCACCCGGCAACCGCTCCAGCCGGAAGCAACCGGAGCAACGATGGAGGTGACGAAATCGTTGAAGCCTTCGGGTAAAGCGTGTCACGACA
>CALMII010000034.1 GCA_937864115.1 uncultured Steroidobacter sp.
AAGGACCCGGCAGGCTCGTCTTTGACTGCCTACGACTACACATACAGCGGCAGCAATCTGGTGAGCACGGTCACCGACAACAATCTCAACCAGCTCGTTACGACGCTTGATATCAACGGCAACAGGATCAGCACACAAGACCCCGACATGGGTAGCTGGGCGTTTGCGTACACATCGCTCGGAGAGTTGACGCAACGGACGGATGCCAAAGGGCAGATATTGTTGTTTGCTGACTACGACGCGCTAGGGCGCCCGACGACACGCACCGAAGCGGAGGGCATGACGACATTCACATACGCAACGCCGGCGGACAATGCCTACGGGCAGTTGAAGTCGATCAGCCGAGGTGGCTACACCGAAACATACCTCTACGATGGCCTGGGCCGGCCGTCGAATACGCAGATCACTATCCCAGGTGAGCCTGTCACCTACACGATCGCGTATGATTATCAACCCACGACGGGATTGGTCGACAACATCACGTACCCGGCCACGACCGGCCCGCATCCCTTGAAAATCAAGTACGGCTACGCGCAGGGCGTGGTCACCTCGGCCCGCGACTACACCAACAACACATTGGGTACGACGTATTGGCAGATGACGGCTCTTGATGCGAGCGGGCGGACGACCGATGAGTCGCTGGGTAACGGCGTGATGCGCGTACGCACTGCATTCGATCAGACGACAGGTCTGATGACTTCGCGTCAATCAGGTACCGACGCCGCCGCTACCAACCGGCAGAATCTTTCGTACCAATGGGACGTCAACGGCAATCTGGAGCGTCGTACTGACAGCAACCAGTCAGGGTTGTACGAGCATTTCTATTACGACGCGCTCAACCGTCTCGACTACAGCACGCGTAATGGCACGACCAATCTGGATCTGGGCTACGACGGGATCGGCAACATCACGTCCAAGACCGGCATTGGCTCGTATAATTACACCAGCAGTCAAGCGGGCTGCTCCTACTACGCGCACGCACAGCCGCATGCCGTGCGCAATGCCGGCGGAGGGTCGTATTGCTACGACGCCAACGGCAACATGACGTCTCGTGCAGGAGGTACGACGATCACCTGGTACAGCGACAACTCTGTCAAGAAGATCACGCAAGGCTCGATGTCGAGTGAGTTCTGGTACTCACCCACGGGCGCTAGGTTCAAGCAGAGCGCGGTGTATCCAACGGGTAACGAGACAACGGTCTACATTGGTGGTTTGGTCGAGAAGGCGACGCTACCGAGCGGAGCCACGGCGTATCGTCACTACATCAGCGCCGGCAGCAGCGTGGCGATTCATACCCGGTGGAGCACGGGGACTGCTCAGACCGTCTACGCGACCACCGATCATCTCGGAAGCAGCAGCTCTATCATCGATCAGTCGGGTAACGTCGTCGTGCGCGAGAGCTTCGACGCGTTTGGCAAGCGACGTGCGACCGACTGGACAGCGGGTGCGCCTTCGGCTTCGGATCTGACGACCATCGGCAATACGACGCGGATGGGCTACACCGGGCACGAACACCTGGACAACGTCGGGCTCATTCACATGAACGGACGAGTGCAGGATCCGTCGCTGGGCCGATTCGTCTCTGCCGATCCGATCATTCAGGCACCGCATTACTCGCAGAGTCTCAATCGATACAGCTACGTGTGGAACAACCCACTGGCGATGACGGATCCGTCGGGGTATCAGGCAGGCGGCGGGTCGAATTGCGAGGTCAGTCCGAACGACAATGACTGCGGACCCCGGTTCTCCGATTGGCGGCCGCCGCTCTTGCTTCCTCCGGCGGGAATTCTGGAAAGAATTCGTGGGATGACGTTTGTGGCGTCGCCGGGGACGCCGTTGTACCCGGGGCAGACGCTGCCGGGGCCGCTGGTTGGATATGAGCAGGAGTCGTGGATCTGGACGCCGGGTGGGGAGACTGAGGCGTTGGAGTTCAGGAATGGGCAGGCGGTTGGAGCCGGGCGAGGTGCGGTTTCAGGGTCCTGGAGTCGGAGGTTGAGTTCAGTCGGTGGGGTCAATGGTGCGCAGTTGGAACCACCGATGGAGGAGCCACTGCGCGGCGGATTTGCCGATCTTCTTAGACAACTAAACGAGTGGGCTAGCCCGTCTCGATATGTCACCGAAGATGGCAGGGAAATTCCGTTCGTTACCGGGATGCCTCCGCTGCCTGGCGCGATAGGTCGGGCAACCAGCGCAGCAAGCGCGCAGAATATCGTGAATGGCGTTCGGCTTTCAGGACAGCTCACGGTGTCGGAAGCAACTTCCGTATTCACTACCGGCGGACGACTTAGCCAAGGAGCTATAAATGGTGCCACCGAAATCATCCCGGCCGGTGCGCTCGGAAATCCCGCGATTCCTGCGGGCTTTGCGAAGTTTACGACCGAAACGTTCAAGAGCCCCGCTGGGCCCTTTCAAGTTCACTTCTACATGAATCCGGCCACGCGAGAAGTCGTCTATGGGCTTGACTACAAGGTCATCTTCAATAGCGGTCTTTGATCCATGAAAGTCCAATGCACACGACTGCTGGATGCGCCACAGAGGCAGTCCTCTTGGCTAACTGTTGGAAAGATCTATGACGTGCTGTCTGTGGTCTTCGATGCTCATGGGCGATGGCTGTTACGATTGCCGAGTGACTCTTACCCTGGAGTTGGACTCTTTCCAATAGAGCAGTTCAAGGTTGTAGACGCGAGAGTTCCTAGCTGTTGGATCGTCACGTGGAACGCCAACGGCGTCTTCGAGCTTACAACTCAGGACTGGAGCAATCCGGGGTTTTGGGAAGCGTATTTCGACGGTGATCCGAGTGCGAAGACAGCATTTCAGCGCGACGTGCATCGAATCATGCAAGCGAGTGAGAGTAGCGGCGAGTAGCACGACCTGGGTCGCACGTCACGCTGTTTTGCATTGTTGCGCATCGCTTGAGCTGCGCGCCGCTCCGTTTCTCGCGCAGCTTCGCTCAGCCCTGCGGCTGCCGCCCGCAACGCAAGCGGCGCGCCGGGCTAAGACAGTGGAGCCTTGACGTCTCGGCAGCTTCGGTGAGGTCAGTGGAATGAGTCAGTCAGCGCCCGCGAAGACGCGCGTGCTGGGCGTTGTTGAACTGATCGAGCGCCCAAACGGTGAGTGCACAATGAACAGCGATAGTTCCGTGTTGGAGCAGTGCCGAGCGATGCTCGCGAATGGTGCGGATATCGAATCTGTTCTCTGCGTGCTTCGAGACAACGGATTCTCGAAGGTGCATTCGATAAAGGCTCTGGTGGACTTGGGGCAGGTTTCGCTTGCGGAGGCAAAGAGGGTTGTGCCATAGCAGTGGCGCATGGAAGGATCGGCGCGAGAGTGACGAAGCTTTCCAGCGCAGTGTGGAGGAGGGGTTTCGGTCGAAGAACAGGCGCTAGTGCCGGGCCGAAGGTTCGAAGGTTTGCTGCGGTCAGCGGGGCTCCGCCAGCGGGGCTGGGCTAGCGGGGCTGGGCTCCGCCGGTGCCGGGCCGAAGGTTCGAAGGTTTGCTTCGTCAGGGATAGTTGAAGTGCAGCTTGATGCTTTGGCGCAAGGCGGCTTCGCTGCGATTGAAGTGTCGGGCGACGGCGCTGAGTGAAGCGATGCGAAGGGTGATGGCCTGATGCGCGATCCAGGCGCGGGCTCGGGTGAGGTGACGTTGAACGCTCGGGGAGAGCAGGGCGGATTCGGTGATGGCGAATTGCAGACACGCTTCGTCGATGAGTTGCTCCAGCGTCTTGCGCGAGCGCGGGCGCCAACTATCGCCGAGCACTTTGGCGGCGAAGTCGTTGCTGCCGAGGATGCGCGTGTCGTTGGGATTGCGCTCTACGAACGGAGAAGGAATCGACGGATGAGCAAGCGCTTCATTGACAAAGCGCACGTAGGCCGCGATGGCGACAGACCGTTCAGCGTGAAACATGCTGAGGCCGAAGTCCGTCGTGATCCACGAGTCCGTTCGCTCGCCGAGATAGTTGTGATGGCTCGACCATGGATGTGCGGAAGGTCGCTCAACCATGCGCGCACGAACCGGATTGAGGTGAATGTAGCGCAGCAGTTCCAGCAGGTAGGCGTCCGCATCGACCAGAACAGAGTGGTATCGCTTCTCGAACAGGTGTCCGGTCGTATGCAGCCTCTTCTGCACCGTTCGCGCGTATCGACCGGCGATGCGCATCATCAATTTTCCGAGCGGTGCGTCGCTGACCTGGACGAGCAGATGGACGTGGTTGGTCATCCAGCAGTAGGCATGAACTCTTGCCGAGAAGCGGTCGACGACTTCGGCGGTGACCTCACTGAACAACTGGCGATCGGAGGGTGTGAAGAAGATGTTCTGCCGATGATTGCCGCGCAGGGTGACGTGATAGAACGCGCCGGGTACGTGGATACGAAGCGGTCGCGGCATGCGGGTTCCCTGCGTCGGTCATGGATGCCGCAACCCTATCGCCCACAAGCAGCGCATCGATCGCGAATATCTCGGGAATTCGACCAGAAACCTTCGAACCTTCGGCCCGGCACGGCACGGGAGGACCCCCTAGAAGCGATAGAGAAGGCGCGGAGATGAGCACGACATCGGAACGAACTAGCCGATTGTTCTCTGTCCGTCGTTCTCGCGGGACTTCGGTGCCGGGATTGACATATCAGACTCAGTCACCATAGGACTGGACAACTACAAGATTGCTGTGGCGATGCTGATCGCATCGAAATCGACGGGTCAACGAGTGCCTCGTTGCGCAGAGGCACAGACTAAAGAAATTGGAGGGCACTCATGAGGCACCTTGTTCTCTTCACGATTCTAGTAGCCGCAACTACTTCATCCGCTGCTGAGACCGCGACGGGGTTGGTTACTGGGCTAGGTTGTCACAACACCGACCCAACCTGCTTTGTGAACTTGGATGGCTACAGCAGCTCTGCCTACTGCAATCACACAAACCAGCTGCGATGGGATACCTCTTCAGACTGGGGACGCCGCTTCTACGCAACTTTGCTTGCGGCCAAGCTGAGCGGTTCGCCTGTTTGGCTGGAAGTGAGTCAAAGCACGTGTCATGCGCAGGGCTTTCCGACGTTCGTCTACGGAGGCTTGTATTGATCCGTGATCCATCGGTCCTTGGTCGACGTTCGTGCGGTCAGTCTAGTGAGAAAGCAAAGAAGATGCCTGTGGACAGGTTGACAGCATCGATGGTGGCTACAACGTCAGCGAGTATGCGCATCTAGCTGCTTTTGGCGCCAGCCGGGAGTCTCGGGAGGCGCTTGAGGGGAATCGAATCTTGGTGACGAAAGCGGAGGGATTCTGATCGTGTTGAGACGGAACGAAGAGGATGGTCGAGTGCTTTTGCGAAGCATCTGCGCAGTCGCGCTGAAGGGGCCGGCCGTCGCATTTGCAGTGCTCTGGGTTGCGGCCAGCTCCGCGTCCACGTCAACGAGTCAGATCTTGACGCTGCGTTCGCATGCTTCTACGGAGGTTCCAGGCAATCTCCGCGTGTCAGTGCAAATGACCGGCGCAACAAGCTGCCCCTTCTCTGGTTGGTACTCGTTTGACTTGCCGGACTCACTGACTGCGAAAACCTGGGTCTCGATCTTACTGTCGGCACAGGCAAGTGGCAGGCAAGTAACTATCGCGGGCACTGGAACTTGCGACTCTAGTGGGCTGGAGAGGATCAGCTACATGGACTCTCTTCCTTAGCTTCGAGACTTCGGTGTCGCGAGACTTCGGTGCCGGGATTGACATATCAGACTTATGACTCGGTTCCGGATCGCCGCTGATACCGCGCGAGAAGCCGGGTGAGTGCCGAAGGATCGCGGTTCAGGAAGCGAGCGACTTCGGCGAGGGTGGCGATGCGAAGTCGGACTGCTTGAATGGCAAACTCGGTGCGGATGGGCGTGAGTCGACGCATGCGTGAGAGCGAGCGCAGTTCGGTGGGAGAGATGCGGTGCTTCTCGCTGAGCTGTTGGGCGAGTTGATCGAGCGTGAGGAAGCTGCGCGGCTGGTACGGAATGACTGGCAGGTTCTCGATGAAGCGGTCTGAGCCGAGGACGCGAGAATCCTTGGGGTGAGCTTCGGTATCCAGGTCGTCATTCGCGCCGGGTTCGAGGATGAAGCTGGCATACGCGGTAGATCACAGAACCTTCAAGCGATAGCGGCGGAGTTCTGGGTGATGCCTGAACTCGGGAAGCATTCTTCTGAATCGAGAGGTAGTGTCCAATGATCTTCCGAAGCATTTGCGCAGTGGCGCTTTGTGCTCTTCCGACCCTCGGTTTGGCGGTGACCGAGTGTACAGGGCGGGCGATCCGAGTGTGGACCGGTGACGAGGGCACGGTGTGGGTGGTTATGGATACGGGTGCGAACTGGTATGTGGGGCCGTCAGACCCGGATACGAAGAACATTCTTGCGACCGTGACTGCGGCGTTGATCTCGGATCGAAGCATTACCGTGCGCTTTAGCGCTGACGGAGCATCCTGCGTCGGAGGAATTCGCGGCGACGTAGTGGGAATGTGGCTGCACTCGATGTAGCGGGATCGCGAATGGTCGTGCGGAATTCCATGATCTCGCAGCTAGGCGGCCTGTTCAGTCCGCCGCAATGGCGGCGGATCTGGGTGCATCAGGGCAAATAGCGTTGATACGTTCGCACGACACGGCTGTAAGTTCTCTGGATTGGTTCGCGCTGACAGGTGTCTCGACGCTGGGTAGTTGCGGAGTGACCAGCGGGCTCGTTGTCTTGAGGATTCGAGACGACGGGCCGTGGCATGCGTCATTTCGCAAGGATGATGGCCGCGAAGACACGGCAGCTGAGTGTTCGTACACATGACAGCTGGAAGGATGAATGCGGTTTCTGCTTTCTGCGCCATGTAGATCTTTAGTCAGTGAGCAGGCTGATTGTGTTCTAGTTGAGCAGTGACTTGAATCATCAATCAAGAAATCACGGGCAGGTCGAATATTCATGAACTATCTGCAAATTCCGTCATCGCGCGGCTTACGACGTCAGGTGATGCGCCACCTATGTCTGGTTCTTACGGCGGCGATGGCTTTGATTCCCCAGTTGGTGTCTGCCAATGCTTGGGTAGTTGGAAACGTTTCGATCGTAGAGGACTACCGGGCCTACGACCCGCAGCAGGGAATCCTGATTACGCTTGTTAACAAGACATACTACGGAGATACGAGTCCATCAAGCTGCACCGAGCGATTCAGAGTCGTAGTAGGTGAGGAAAACGTCACTGCTGAGTCCCAGAAGGTGTTTCTAGCGTTGCTGCTGGCCGCGCGTCTCACCGGAGATAGAGTTCGTCTCTTTGTGAATCCGTCCAATGACCTTGGTCTTCGCTACTGCGCAGTACAGATTGCATCCGTCGGTGATGTCTAGTTTCGACGCTACGAGGTTCTCCGGCGAAGTGAGCTGGGCAGATCGTGCCTATCGCCGAGCGCTTTGACGCATCCGTGTGACCTAGGAAGGGAGTGATCATGATCTCAGCGCAATTCAAGTGTTCCTTTTCGATGGTTGCCGTCATTGCGACGTCCCTGATGACATCGACGGCACAGGCGGATATCGCCTCGGGTATCGTCGTTAGACATCATCTCAATGGCTCGATAGGCAACGGTCGTGGGGTATGCATTCAGCTGTCTCCGGCAATTCCAGCGCCGGGTTGGGCCTGTCTATACAAGACGAACGCGCTCTATGCAGAAATCGCAGCGATGCTTATGTCGGCATATCTGACGCAGACGCCAATCACAATCTCTTCTACGGCCATGGATGCAAATCAGTACCTGATCATCGATGTGGTGGATTGAATCGATTGCCGCAGATGGTGCTCCACGTCCGCTGCGCTGCTCTGGAATTCTCATGAATCCCGCTGATGCCAGTCCGGCAGAAATTGGCCAAGTTGGAGATTGGTTGAGCGAGTACCTATGAAGAACATGCTGCATCTGCGTAAGCGCAAGCGATACTCTTATGGTGCAGGGATTGCCGCGCTGGCTGTCCTGGCGAACACGCCGTCATATGCCAATTGTGACTGTGTGGATCAGGTGCGTGGGATATCGACCCAACGCGGCGGGCGCCATCGTGCTGGATTCGTTCGCCGGGTCGTCGTGAATTGTTCTGTGCTCCATGAATGGCGATGCCAATCGGATCACTGCTTGCAAGAGCGTTTACGCAGCACTGTTGGCTGCGCAATGTCAGGGCAGAACACTCGTTCAGAGTCTGAGTATTCCGTCTGGCGCGCACATGCGCTCTGGTCACCTCCGAGTCTCGCCACGGTCTAATTCGCATGGTCGTTGCGAAAGGGTGGTTGAGCAAAGTTCCGCGACGTGGCGGGAATAAGTGTGAACTTGATGTTAGCCGGGGTGCGAACGATAGCGCGGCAGTCGATGATCTAGAACCTAGTTGGCACCCTCCGTTCCGCAAGATCCATGGGCTGTTACGTACGGTATGGCAGATTCCAGTCATCTGAGGTGTGTGTCATGACGATATGTTCTGTGATCTGTAGGATTTCGGCTTGTCTCCTGCTGCTGTTCTCCCTTGTCGCGCGAACAGAAGAGTACGTGGTCGTACCCGATGCGAGCTTGGTCAAATATCAGATCAATGGAAACTTTGTTTCCTTGAGAAACTTAAACGAGTTCCATCCGAGTGCCCTCGGATGTTGCTACAACTATCACATAGAAACGGGCACGTTGGTCGGCAAGAACATTTGGACAGCCTTCCTTGCGGCTGCAGCTCAGGGAAAGCCGTTCATATTCGGTGTGCCACCTGGTTTTGTGGCGGGTTATGTGACGCAGGGTGGTCAATGGTGAAGTCGAAGCGGTCAACCAGAAAGGATGGATGGTATGCCTTGTTCCTGGCTGCGCAGACGCAGCAAAGGCAAGTCACGGTGTACTACAAGCGCTGGCGATCAGAGTTGGTGCGCACAGACTCAGGAATGGAACGACTACACGCCATACTTCGTTCAGACACTCCCTCAGAAGGCTACGGAAGGTATCACATGAAATTGTGCTTTCTAATTGCGGTCCTCGGCGCCATTGCCGCAGGCGAGTCGGTTGCCGGATCGTTGACCTGTGCGCCCTATGGAGGCGGTGCCTATTGTCAGTATGACGGCAAGGTAGCAGAGGCGTACGTGAACGCTTACGACTTGATACATGTTTATTTCGACCAGTCATTTGACATCAGTGTGCCCGCGCAGGTTGGCTTCAATGTCTCGAGTGCATCGGTGGCGGTTGTGCCTATTAGCGCAAATCCGGACTTTGCGAAGATGTTCTATTCGACGGTACTCAGTGCTCAAGCACGAAGTGCCGCAGTCCGTATCCAGATGACGTCCACGTCGGGCGGTTATCTCAGGGCCGATCGAATCTGGGTAATTGAGTAGGGACTTCTCATGCGAACTGCGGGGCGGATTCTTGCGGCGGTGCTTGCTTCAATCGGCTTCCCTAAGCCTTCTTTGGCAAACATCCCTACCAAGGAACGCTCGACGCGGTAATTGTAAGTCCGCTCGAGACCGCCCCCGTATGGGGGGCGCTGTGACTAACTATTTCGAGAAATCCATTGAAGGAACCTCCTTTAATCAACTGCCTTTAGGATGAGAGTAGGGCCTGGACTGGATGATCGCCATCGATTCGTCTGCATTCTATGCGCCGAAAGATGAGTCAGCATCGTGGTCGCCACTGGCTTGGTCGCCAAAGGCGGCCAGAACGTCAGCTCTTATTGATGACAGACACTAGGTTGCAGGTCATTGCGTCGTCGTCGCGATAGCCGGCCTTGAACACCAAGTCGCCGTTACTGCCAGAGAGGACGTTGCTAACTTGTGCCTGCGCAGTACAACGATGCTGCCTGTAAGCCCGCAGCGAGCAAAAGCAGAGTGCCTGCAATGAGCGGCTTGGTGCACATTTCAAAGCTCCGTGACTAGTTGAGGAACACTGCATCTATGGCGCAGCTGTCCCAGCCTGCGTTCGCCGGATTGTGCCGGTATCGGACCTCCATGGACGTTTCAGTCGCCTTCGCAAACAGGAGGGTTGCGACGATTTGACTTGTGCGGTGCTGGTCGAACACACCGCCGTTTACAGCGGGCCACGAGACGGTCAAATAGCCGCCATTGCCGTTACAGCCAGGTAACGAGGTGAAGGTAACGTACGTGGTGCTCTGTCCGGAGAATATCCGAACCACTCTGATATCGAATGCTTGCTGCCCTGCACCGAGAGTCTGCGCAGAAGCGGAGCTGATGCTGAGAAGTGTCAAGTAACATACCGAGAACAGTCGCGGGATCCACCGTGTCAGATTCGACTTTGTTCTCATATGATCTCCTTGTCGATCTGGCTGAACTTGGGCAGTTGCCAGAGCTGATATTCCGCTTGCGTGATGCTGCTGCACAAGTAGGTGGCTCCACATGCCACCTGAGTTGCTGCTCTTATTGGTCAAACGCCTCTTGTTCTGCGCGGGGTAACTTGCTTCTATCGGATTTGAACTGCACGCGGAACTAGCATTGAGCCAGACTAGGTGAACGGTATTGAAAACCATTGTTCTCTGAAGAACCATCACGAGCGAACATGATCCGGCCCATGGAAGCCGCGGATTTCAACATGTGCGGAATAGCTCTCGCCGAAGGTCCTTAGTGCAATCGCTGCGGCACCGGATGGCTCTTCATTCTCGACGGCTAGCAAATCGTTCAACGATAGTCTGGACACGACAATCGGCAGACTGTGCTTCAAGTCAGTCACAATTTTCCTCACTACCACGTCTTGTGGCTCGCGGTCACCCATCGCGTAGTACGGTGGTATATCCAACCCGAAGCGCCGCGCCAGGTTTGAGTAGTTATTCGACAGAGACAAGAGCCGCCCGTTCGAGGTCCACTCGCGACCGTAAGACATCCATGCAGCATTGCCATCATGCGGGTCGAACGTGTTCGAGAGCGAGAGTCCCCGCTCGGAACGATAGAAGGCTGTACTTCCGCCATACCGACCGACAATTCCAGGGTCTCCTGCGAGTACAAATCCTTGGGTAGTAAGAAAGGAACCCGCCATACTGTGGAGCGCGTCAGCATGCGTTGCCTGCTGCTCGTGATTCTTCGGCGGCATCACAGGATCCACTTGCAGCTTCCACCAGCGAAGGGAGCCCACGCTTGCCACGGGCGTTCTTCTCGGAACGGGTAGCTTTGCAGGACTGTTCGTTCGCAGGGATAGAAGATACCTCTCTTTCGCCTCGGTGCGTGCAGTTGGATGTCGTAAAACAAGGCCCGCTTGGCCATCAGGGCTGATAGCCAACCCGAGTTCATTGCCCAATTGAATTTGAGAGTCTCATCCTGCCAAGGATACGGTTCATTGGTGAATGGCGCCTGAGAGACATCGGACTGCTGTCCACGGATGAGGAGGAACGCAAGTACAAGGTTCGACATCAAGGAGAATGCGAAAAGCACTCGAGTCACGGCCGCTCCCTTCTGATGGAATCGTTTCTATGAAGCGCCCTTCGACGCCTAGTTGCTTCAATGCTTACAGGACTCGTAGATGAACAATCACATCCTTCGTCCAATGCGGAACGGTGAGGCACGTATATGGGTCGCCCACATAGACGAGGAGACTTCGTCCTGTTAAGGATGCCGCAAGGGCCATGGCTAGTCTTTGCTTGCCGATATCCGCACTCTCGTTACGATCTATTAGCAACCATTCCTTGTAGGCTGTACCCGAAGCTCCACTGAGTGATCCCGTTAAGGAAACACTTCCGCTGTTCTCGGTCACCAAGAAGCTGGAAATAGTGCACCACTCAGCCGACCAAGCTTGAAAGCTCGACAATAGAAGCGCAATTGAGATCCATGTCCTGAAGATTTGCTTCATGCTTTCTCCCCGCGGATTTCTCTGTATGACCTTGACCTTGATCGCACGTAGTTGCCGTTCTTGCGATTCTTCGGTCGATCGTTACCCCACAACATCGACACGGTAAACGATTGGTCTTCCACTGCTTGAGCAACCTGACACACCGAAAGCCAGCGCGCGTCCAGCGAGGTGAGCGGACAGAACCGTCGCATACATGGCCTTGGCGTCTGGTTGCGCAGCCCAGTCAATCCACAAATGATTCTGGATTGGACCCCTTCTACATTCGAAAGGGGCAGGGGTGAACTGGATATATATCCCCCATTCAAGTGCGCGCCGCCGATGTGGGTGATCGTTCTGTCGCTGAGGCTAACCTGCGTAGCTGCACTTGTCGCCTGAATACCGCTGAATGTCACGACACCAAGCGCCATTCGAGAAGTTGACTTTCGCATTTCCGCCTACTCCCTGGTGTCTTTGTTTCGTGCTACTAATCCCAATGCTAATTACGCTACACGGTGTGTACGGTCTGACTTGGGTAGTGAATGATCCACGAGAAGAATCGTCGTAGTAAAACCAGATAGGGCTGTCGGTCGCCTTGGCTTGCGTTGCTGCGGCCAATAGCTGCCTGTTGTTGTTTGAGATGGTCACTAATCTGGACGCACATGTCGGCAGGAAGTCGAGGTGGTGACGCAACTCGTACTGCTGTTTTCTGTGTCGGCACCGCCTTTGACAATGATGGCGAGTATCGTTGTGCCATCAATGACTTCGGTATCTGCAGCGGACGCGGGTGGTGCAAATAACGCCGATGCAACCAGAGGCAGAGTGAAAACAGATGGCGCCATTCGACCTAGTGAGTCTTTCGAGAATGCGCACAGAGATGAATACGGTACAGACCGCATGCCTTCCCCTCCTATCGTTCTTCCGTCAACGTGTCCCTAGCTCACCGTTATCCAACCGGTGCTGTTGTTGAATTAATTTTTTGCACGACCGTGGCGTCTTGTCAATCCGCGGGCTAACAGCGCCATTGTCCTTCGCCCAGCGATACTGAGCAAATCAACAACGGATAGGGTGACTGTTGACAGGGCGCCGGCGCCATGCAAAGAATCGGCTCAACAACAAATACCGGTTGGACAACGGTGAGTTCGTAAGCGTCCGACCATCCCATCTCGCCTGAGTGCTGATTGGCACGGATGATCGAGCTCGAAGCGGCAACAGTGTACGTGTCCGCTTGGAGCTCAGATGGACACTTCAGCCAAGAGTGATGTTGTTGTGGATGCGGGCGTCGAGCGAGCCACGCGACGGATGCGTACGCTCGAGGAGAAGCTTGCGATCGTGGAGCAAGCCACTCGGCCTGGTGCGTCGGTCGCCGCGGTGGCGCGCGAGCATGGCGTAAACGCCAACCTGGTCTTTGGCTGGTTACGGCTGCATCGACGCGGCCTGCTGCAGAGCCAACGACGTGGCAAGGCCGCACCGCTCCTGCCGGTGAAGATCACGACGCCGACATTGACGCCGACTGAGCCGAACAGCGGTCATGTCGTAAAGCATCGCGCCGGCAGTGCGGCGCCACCGGCATCACCCACCGAAGCGGTGTTGGAGATCGTGCTGCCGGATGGAGTGCGTGTGTGCTTGCACGGTGAGGCACAGCGCACAGTGTTGGAACGCGTGCTCGAGTGGTTGCCACGACGATGATCGCGTTGCCCAGCGGTGTGAAGGTGTGGCTGGCGGCGGGCGCCACGGATATGCGCAAGGGATTCGATGGACTGGCGGCGCTGGTGCAGATGCAGCTGGCCGAGGATCCCTTCTCCGGTCAACTGTTCGTGTTTCGCGGTCGCGCCGGCGATCGAGTGAAGATTTTGTGGTGGAGTGGCGATGGGCTGTGCCTGTTCGCCAAACGCCTGGAGCGCGGGCGCTTCGTGTGGCCGCAGGCCACGCACGGTAGCGTGTGTCTCAGCGGCGCTCAGTTATCGATGCTACTGGAAGGGATCGACTGGCGACGTCCGGTGCGCACCGCTGAAACGATGCTGTCGGTGTGAAGTGCCTTATTTTCTAGGGTTTTTCTGTGGTGTGGTGCTGTGCCTATTGATATATAGGCGCATGCCTAGCGCACCCTCGCTGCCGAACGATGTGGAGAGCTTAAAGAAGCTCCTTGAGGCAGCGAACCACCGAGTGCAGAACCTCTCTGCGCAACTGCGTTCGCGCGAAGTGCTGATCGAGCAGTTGAAGCTGCAGCTGGCGCGCTTGCGGCGGATGAAGTTCGGCCGCTCCTCCGAGCAACTTGATGCGCAGATCGCGCAGCTGGAACTGAGCCTCGAGGAACTCGAAGCGAACGTAGCGCAGGCGCCCATCGCGGAAGATTCTCCTGTCGCCGAAGCGGCGGTTAAGCCCGCTCGCCAAGCCTTACCTGCACATCTGCCGCGCGAGGCGTATCGGCATGAGCCCTCCAGTGGCACGTGCAACTGCCCGAAGTGCGGCGGTGCGCTGCGTGCGATGGGTGAGGACGTCTGCGAAGTGCTCGAGTACGTGCCCGAGCACTGGAAGGTGCATCGGCATGTGCGGCCCAAGTACGCCTGCGCCGGGTGCCAGCACATCGTTCAAGCGAACGCGCCCGCGCGACCGATCGAACGCGGTTACGCAGGTCCCGGGCTCCTCGCGCACGTGATCATCTCGAAGTATTGCGACCATCTGCCGCTGTACCGGCAGAGCCAGATCTATGCCCGCGCGGGCGTTGAGTTTGAGCGCACCACGCTCGCTGAGTGGGTCGGGACGCTCAGCAACCTGGTCGATCCGTTGCTCGCTGCGCTCGCCGATTACGTGATGAGCGCGCACAAGCTCCATGCCGATGACACACCGCTTCCGGTATTGGCGCCGGGCACGGGTAAGACCAAGACGGGACGACTGTGGACCTATGTGCGCGATGATCAGCCCGCCGGCAGTACCGATCCACCCGCGGTGCTATTTCGATATTCACCGGATCGCAAGGGCGAGCGAGCGCGACAGCATCTCAAGGACTTCCGCGGCATCTTGCAGGCCGACGGCTATGCGGGATTTCAGGAGCTATACGAGCGGGCCGATGAACCGCTGATCGAGGCGGCGTGTTGGGCGCACGCGCGGCGCAAGTTTTTCGATATCCATGCCGCCACCGATTCGCCGATCGCGTTGGAAGCCCTCGAGCGCATCGGTGCTCTCTACAAGATCGAGAGCGAGATCCGTGGCAAGCCTCCTGAGGTACGCAACGCCGAGCGCCAAGCACGCGCACTGCCGCTATTGAACGAACTGCACGCTTGGCTGCACGCCACGGTACGCAAACTCTCCAAGAAGTCCGACTTGGCGCGTGCGATCGGCTACACGCTCTCGCGTTGGACTGCGCTGACTCGCTACTGTGAGGACGGTTGCCTCGAAATCGACAACAACGCTGCCGAGCGCGCACTGCGCGCCGTCGCTTTAGGAAGGAAGAATTATCTGTTCGCCGGCTCCGATGCCGGCGGTGAACGCGCCGCCGCCTTCTACAGCCTGATCGGTACCGCCAAGCTCAATGGCCTCGATCCGGAAGCCTACCTGCGCGAAGTCTTCACTCGCATCGCCGAGCATCCGATCAATCGGATTGAAGATCTCCTGCCGTGGAATCTTCTCTCGCCTGCGGCTGATGCGATCAAATCCGCGGCCTAACGCTGAGCGCCGGAACGGCCTTCGTCGGACGCTTACGTGAGTTCAGGGATGCGTTGACGGATATCGACGTGAGGAGAGGGAATGCGCCGCGCCTTTATTCTTGAATTTCCTTTAACTCGACACGATTCTGGCGCGCTAGTTGTCGGCATAGCAGTCTCCGTTCTGACAAATGCTTCCGTTTACTCGACACAGCAGGGTGCTGGGAAAGTCCGTGCGTTGTTGTTGATAAGGCCGGAAGCGTCTTTCTGTTGGCGACGTATCGCAATGATTGGCTGCAAGTCTGCAGCATCTCGGCGAACCGGAAGGGCGTTCCCGTAGATGCCCACAACTTAGCCGGCACTTGGAAACTACGCGCCGCGTAATCCAAGGGCCCGCGACCATCTACGGGCTGCGAAGACACCATCTGCACCTGGTGGCATGGCGATTACTGAAGGGAACCTAGAAGACCGAACTCATAAGAAACCGAGATTTGCGAAGGAGAATCCATGAATGCGTTTCGATCACTGATCATTCTTGTAAGTGCATTCGCCTCGTTACCGGCTGCGGCATGGGACGGGGCGCCTTCAGGCATGATCACTGCGTTTGATGTGACAGGTGGACAGAACTATGGGTTTCGCGTGTACCTCGCTGGTGTCAGCGATTACTGCGGCGCTACACCTTACAACTGGCCCTACCTCAACGAAGCGGACAGCAACTACAAGACTTACGTAGCGGCACTGATGATGGCGAAAGCGACGGGAAGCCCGGTCACCTTGTACCTGACGCGGGAGGGCGGTGGCTGCAAGATCGGCTACATATCCGTTCGATGAGGGCCGTATTTCCAAGTAAGGGTAGTAAGACATGATTGCCAGGATGCTACTGGCGGTAAGTTTGATCCGTGCCGCTGCCCGGTTGGGCTTTGACCCACACAGGAAAGACAGTTGAGGTTTTGCACAGCCCGGACGGAGGAAACTGTGCTTTCTTCATGCTTACAGGAATTCGGCAAGCGGATCCGGTGGTGCCCAATGGTCAGTGGTTCGCCGTGCCGCAGACACACGTCGGCTACAAAGAGATGCTGGCAATCCTGATGGTTGCGCGTTTGGACGGCCGGCCTATTACGGTAGTAACCACCGGTGACATTGCATGCGGACATGCGGGTGTGGCGGCAATTTTGTTCTAGATCCACAGACTAACATTGGAGGGGCGAAGCCTTTAAATCGCATGAGAAGGAAAATATCGCAGCTGGCATACCTTGCGGCCTGCGCATTGGTTTGCGTTTCGGCACAAGCGGAGTGGACTGATAGCAGTACGATTCGTCACGTGTACTCCCACGACGGACTATATTTCATCGACACTGCTCTTGCGGTGAGTCCGTGCGGTACGCCAGGTCGGTTCTGGTGGCCGACGTCAGATTCGGACGCGAAGGACATGTACGCAATGGTGTTGCTCGCAGTTGCAACAGGTAAGCCAATCGCCGTTGTTTATGACGCGTCGTCTCCCGCTTGTGACAATGGCGGTGCGCTGGTGACGCATATGAGGATCTCAGAATAGCCTCGCATCTGATTTCCGTGGAGTTCAGAGATGAGACATATATTGATCTCTTGGTTGCTTCTTCTCTTGCTGGGCACGGAGGCAAATGCCGCGACCTATACGATCTCGGGGCAGGTTGCGCTACTGCGTTCACACGATGCGGCGCTGGGTCTGGATTGGTTCTCGCTTGCGGGAGCCAGTTCTGCGGGCGCTTGTGGCACCTATGGAGGTGCCGTCGTAATGAGACTACGTGACGATGCAAGAGGACAGCGTCAGTTCTCGATGCTCTTGGCTGCCAAGATGAGCGGTACGGCGGTCCAGGTAACGCTGGACGATTCCGTCGTCGATGGATACGGGCACTGCTACGTGCGGTACCTTGATGTGATCTGAGCGGACTATGCGTTTGTCCCAGTGCGGGAAGGCGGTTTGGAGCGGCTGGATGGATTGCGTCCACACAGATCGTAGAGTCAAGCCAGAGCTTCGGGAAGCGTCGAATGTGATTCAGCCGCAATCCTCACATGCGGGGAAGGGCTCGCCTTCTTCGACATTGGGCGACCAGCCGCGTCAATGAAGTCCTTGAATTGCTAGAGTACCTCGATGACTCCGCCAGGAGCTGCCGGAAATGCTGGAATGGGCGCGGCAGATAGGGCGAGGTCAGCGGCAGAGTTCAGAGCGCAATATCGTCACTGCCGTGGGCGCAGAGATGCCGAGGCGCGCTTCGCGAGGACAGACGCGTGCGACCCTGAGGGAGATGTCTCGGCCGAGTTGGATGCATTGATTCAGCCTGCAGGAGATGAAGGAAGCCGAGGGCGGCAGGCCGTCCGCGTCGGTGCGCTCAGCAATCTCCAGTCGAAC
>CALMII010000035.1 GCA_937864115.1 uncultured Steroidobacter sp.
CCACCGACAGATCGGGCGGCACGTCGAGTCCGTGACGATGGGCGACCGGGATCGCGGCGGCGGCCATGTCGTCATTGCTGGCGAAGATCGCCGTCGGCGGCCGCTTGCGGCCCAGCAGTTTTTCCGTGGTTTCCAGCCCGGAGCGGTAGGTGAACAGTCCCTGCTGCACCAAGCTCGCATCGATACTGATGCCGGCATCCTGCATCGCCGACTGGAATCCCTCGAAGCGCCGGGTGCTGGCCGTCTGGTTGGGGTTGCCCTTGATGAAGCCGATGCGCGTGTGGCCGTACTCCAGCAGATGGGAAGTCATTTCATAAGCGGCGCGGAAATCGTCGATGCGTACGCACGATACTTCGGCCTGCGAACGCCCCGGTGCCACCGCCACCACGGGGACGCCAGCGGCGAGGAACTCGGCGGCCACGACCTTCGATTCGCACAAGGGCGGCGGCAGGATCACGCCGACGACGTTGCTGGCGAGCCGGCGCGCGGCCGCACGCTCGGTCGAGGGTCCAATGTTGGCCCAGGTGTCGAGCACCAGATGCGCGGCGGTGCGGCTCGCGCCGTCGAGCGCGCCGACCAGCAGTTCGCTCAGGTACGCGGCGCTGGGATTGGTATAGACGAGGCCGATGCGCGTGCCCTGCGCTGCGGCCAGCGATCGCGCCGCCGGATTGGGCGAATAGTTCAGCTCGCGTACCGCGCGCATGACCTGTTCGCGCGTCGCTTCGCGCACATTGCTGTTGCCGTTCATGACCCGCGACACGGTCATCGGCGAGACGCCCGCGCTGCGGGCGACCTCATGGATGGTGACCGCATGGCCTTTGCGACGCACGGCACGTTCTGCGATTTTTTTTCCGCCGCCGCTGGTTTTCACTCGTTCTTCGACTGGCTGATGAGGCCGGCAATCGTAGCACCGGGCAAGGACGGTGGTTGCAGCCGGACGATCGTGGTACCGTTACCATGAATCGGTGCCGAGGCCGGAAATCCGCCGGCGCGGCGCGGACACGAAACCAGAATTGTCCGAGGCCGGGATGAGATCAGGGGTGAAATCCGTGGGGCGCCGGTTGCTCTGGCTGGCACTGCTGCTCGGTAGTGTCGTCATGGCATCGCATGCGATGGCGGAAGACGGTTACGACCTGTGGCTGCGCTATCGGCCGCTGGAAAGCCCGGCCCTCGAACGCTACCGGCCGCTGGCCGCCGAACTGGCCGGTACCGCGAACTCGCCGACCTTGCGCGCCGCCGCGGCGGAATTGCAGCGCGGACTTGCCGGTCTGCTGGGTGTGCAGCCGCCGCTCAGCGAGCGGGTCTCGCGTGCTGGCGCGCTGGTGTTCGGCACGCCGTCGTCATCGGACATCGTCAAGTCGTTGAACCTCGACCTGCGTGCGCTCGGCGCCGAAGGCTACGTGCTGCGCTCGGCCAGCGTCGCCGGCCGGCGTGTCACCGTGATCGCTGCAGCCACGGATGTCGGCGTTCTCTACGGCGCCTTCCACTACCTGCGCCTGCTGCAGACTCGCGCCGATGTGTCCCGCCTGGAGCTGAGCGCATCGCCGCGCGTGCAGACCCGCATCCTCAACCACTGGGACAACCTCGACCGCACCGTCGAGCGCGGCTACGCGGGCGAATCGCTGTGGGACTGGCACAAGCTGCCCGACTACCTCGATCCGCGCTACACCGACTATGCGCGCGCCAATGCATCGATCGGCATCAACGCCACGGTGCTGACCAACGTCAACGCGAATGCGTTGGTGCTGACGCCGGCGTATCTGGAGAAAGCAGCGGCGCTCGCCGGCGTGCTGCGGCCCTACGGTATCCGCGTGTACCTCACCGCGCGCTTCAGCGCACCGATCGAGATCGGCGGACTTGCGACCGCCGATCCGCTCGACCCCGCAGTGGCGAAGTGGTGGCGCGACAAGATGGCGGAAATCTATCGCCACATCCCGGACTTCGGCGGCCTGCTGGTGAAGGCGAATTCCGAAGGCCAGCCGGGCCCGCAGGACTACGGCCGCTCGCACGCCGACGGCGCCAACATGCTTGCCGACGCACTCGCGCCGCACCGTGGCCTGCTCATGTGGCGTGCCTTCGTCTACTCGCACGAGGAACCCGACGATCGCGCCAAGCAGGCCTACAGCGAGTTCGTGCCGCTCGACGGCAAGTTCCGCGACAACGTGCTGCTGCAGGTGAAAAACGGCGCCATCGATTTCCAGCCGCGCGAGCCGTTCCATCCGCTGTTCGGCGCGATGCCGCGCACGCCGCTGATGATGGAGTTCCAGATCACCAAGGAATATCTCGGCTTCGCCACTCATCTGGCCTATCTCGCCACGATGTATCGCGAGACGCTCGATGCCGACACCTGGCGCAAGGGTCGCGGCTCGACTGTGGAAAAAGTAATCGATGGCTCGCTGCACGGCTACCGCCACACCGGCATGGCAGGCGTCGCCAACATCGGCGCCGACCGCAACTGGACCGGCTCGCAGTTCGACCAGGCCAACTGGTACGCCTTCGGCCGGCTCGCCTGGGATCCGGGACTGCCGGCGCAGGCCATCGCCGAAGAGTGGACGCGCATGACCTTCGGCAACGAGCCGGCGCTGGTGCAGCCGGTCGTGTCCATGATGATGGGATCGCGCGAAGCGGTGGTGGACTACATGACGCCGCTGGGCCTGCATCATCTGATGGGGCGCGGCCATCACTACGGACCGGGACCGTGGGTCGAGGGTGGGCCGCGGGCCGACTGGACTTCTGTCTACTACCACCGCGCCGATCGCAACGGCATCGGCTTCGATCGCACCGCGCGCGGCAGCAATGCTGTCGCGCAGTACGCGCCGCAAGTGGCGGTGCAGTTCGGCGATGCGCGACGCTGCCCCGAACAGTTCCTGCTGTGGTTCCATCATCTGCCGTGGGATTACCGGATGCACTCCGGTCGCACGCTGTGGGATGAGCTCGTCGTGACTTACACGCGTGGCGTGCAGGCCGTGAGTGCGATGCGCGACACGTGGGCCGCGACTGCGCCCTATGTCGACGCCGAGCGGCATGCACAGGTGGCCGCCTTCCTCGCCATCCAGGAAAAGGAAGCGCGTTGGTGGCGCGATGCTTCGATCGCCTACTTCCAGACGTTCTCCGGCCGACCGCTGCCCGCCGGCGAAGCGGCGCCAGCGCATTCGCTCGACTACTACAAGTCGCTGGAATTTCCGTATGCGCCGGGCCATCACTGAATTGCGGCGTGCCTTCGTGGTTGCGTCGACCGTGTTCGGCGCAACGGTGTCGGCTGCGCCGCTGCTGCATTCGATGTTCCAGGATCACGCGGTATTGCAACGCGACCGGCCCGTGCGTGTGTGGGGCACGGCGGCGGCGGGGCAGGAGATCACGGTGTCGTTCGCCGGACAGTCACGGCATGCGAGCGCCGGCACGGACGGTCGCTGGCAGTTGCAGCTCGATCCGCTGCCGGCCGGTGGACCACACATACTCGAAGCAGTCACCGCCGGCGGCGATCGCCAGACCCTGCGCGATGTGTTGGTGGGCGATGTCTGGTTGTGTTCCGGTCAGTCGAACATGGTGCTGCCGGTGCATCGCGCGCTGGATTCGCGCTCCGAGATCGCCAATTCAGCCAATGACCGCATCCGTCTGTTGACGATTCCACTGGCGAGCGACGTGACGCCGCAGGACGAGTTCATTCGCGGCGGCGAATGGCAGGTCGCCGGTCCCGCCACCGTGCCGGAATTTTCGGCCGCCTGTCTCTACTTCGCGCGCGAACTGCAGAAATCCGTGGACGTGCCGTTCGGGCTGATCGCCTCGGCCTGGGGCGGTTCGCGCATCGAGGCGTGGATGAGTGCGCCGGCATTGCGTGCGGCCGGCGGTTATGACGCGATGCTGGATGCCGTCGAACTGCGCCGCAGCGATCCGGCGGCCGCGACGCGTCGCTGGGCCTCGATCTGGGAATCGTGGTGGCACAACCAGCCGGCGACGCGCGGTCAGCGCGATCCCTGGGCGACGACGGCAACGACTTCGCAGTGGCAGGCGGCGCCCGCCGATCTCGTGCCGTGGGAGCAATGGCAGGTGCCGGCGCTGCGCAACTACAACGGCATGCTGTGGTATCGCACGACCGTGCAGGTGTCGAAGCAACAGTCGCAGCGGCGTGCGCGTCTGTCGCTCGGCAATGTCGACGAGGCCGATCTCACCTGGGTGAATGCGCAATTGCAGGGCGCGACCGACGGTGATACGCAGGGCTTCGCGCCGCTGCCGTCGGGATCGAACCGCGTCTACTACCTGTCGCCCGGCACGCTGCGCGCTGGCGACAATGCGCTGGTCGTGAATGTGCTCGACACCTACGCACTCGGCGGCCTGTACGGACCCGCGCAGTCGCGCGTGCTGCAGTTCGACGATGGCAGTGCGATTCCGCTCGATGGTGCATGGCGCTATCAGATTCCGCCGGCTGTCGGCACGCCGCCGCGCGAGCCTTGGGGCAGCACCGCCGGGCTCGGCACGATCCGCAATGCCATGATCGCGCCGCTCGCGAACTACACGCTGCGCGGCGTCGCCTGGTATCAGGGTGAATCGAATACCGAGGATGCCTCGCGCTATCGCGATCTGCTGACCCGCTTCATGAGCAACTGGCGCCGCGAGTTCGATTCGCCGCAGTTGCCGTTCCTGATCGTGCAGCTCGCCAACTATGGCGCACCGCCGACACGGCCCGTCGAAAGCGGCTGGGCCGAATTGCGCGAGGCGCAGCGCCAGGCGGTGGCGGCCGATCCCCACGCCGCGCTCGTCGTAACCATCGATATCGGCGATCGCTACGACATCCATCCCGCCAACAAGCAGGAGCTCGGCCGGCGTCTCGCCCGTGCCGCGCAGCATGAGGTTTACGGCGAACCAGTCGCGCCCTCCGGTCCGAGGGCCACGGCGGCGCGGCGCGAAGGCGCAGATGTGGTGATCGACTTCGCCGATGTCGCCGGCCATCTCGTCGCCTATGGCGCCGAGGCACCGATCGGCTTCGAGCTGTGCGCCGCCGCACGCGATTCATGTCGCTTCGCGCCCGCACGCATCGACGGCGATCGCATCGTGCTCGCCGCGACACCGCAGGCGACTCGCGTTCGCTACTGCTGGGCCGACAGTCCCGTCTGCACGCTCTTCGATGAATCGTCGCTGCCCGCCGGACCCTTCGAGCTGTCGATCGAAGCCCGCGACAAGAGGTTCCAATGAGTGACACAACATCACAGCCGGTTCAGCCTGCGGGCTCGTCGCGCGATCGCGAGATCGTCGATGCGCGCGTGATCGTTACCTGTCCCGGTCGCAACTTCGTCACGCTGCGCATCGAAACGCACGCCGGCATCGTCGGGCTCGGCGATGCCACGCTCAACGGCCGCGAACTGGCCGTGGCCGCGTATCTCACCGACCATGTCATCCCGACGCTGATCGGCCGCGATGCGGGGCGCATCGAAGACACCTGGCAGTTCCTGTATCGCGGCGCGTACTGGCGTCGCGGTCCGGTGACCATGACGGCCATCGCGGCGGTCGACATCGCGCTGTGGGACATCGTCGCGCGACTCGCCGGCCTGCCGCTGTACCAGTTGCTGGGCGGTCGCTCGCGCGAAGGCGTGCTGGTGTACGGGCACGCGAGCGGCGCCGACGTCGATGCGACCAGCGAGGAAGTCGGCCGCTTCATCGAGAAGGGCTACCTGGCGATCCGCGCGCAGAGCGGCGTGCCGGGTCTGAAGAAGAACTATGGCGTGACGCGCATCAAGGGTGCCTACGAACCCGCCGAGAGCGAGCTGCCGCTCGAAACCGTCTGGTCGACGCCGCGCTATCTCACCAGCACGCCGCCACTGTTCGAGCGCCTGCGCCGCGATCACGGCCCCGATATCGAACTGCTGCACGACGTGCATCATCGGCTCACGCCGATCGAAGCGGCGCGGCTGGCGCGTGATCTCGAACCGTACCGCCTGTTCTGGCTCGAAGATCCGACGCCTGCGGAAAACCAGTCGGCGTTCGAACTGATCCGGCGTCATTCGGTCACGCCGATCGCCACCGGCGAAGTCTTCAATTCGCTCTGGGATTGCAAGGAGCTGATCGAGAAACAGCTCATCGACTACGTCCGCACCACGCTCGTTCATGCGGGCGGCATCACGCATGTGCGCCGCATCGCCAGTCTCGCCGCGCTGTAC
Organism: uncultured Steroidobacter sp.; assembly: GCA_937864115.1. Taxonomy (GTDB): domain Bacteria; phylum Pseudomonadota; class Gammaproteobacteria; order Steroidobacterales; family Steroidobacteraceae; genus Steroidobacter. The sequence continues at coordinate 6,153 of CALMII010000035.1, forward strand.
GGCGTCCGCACCGGCTTCCACGGCGCCACCGACCTGTCGCCGGTGTGCATGGGCACGGCACTGCATTTCGATACCTGGGTGCCGAACTTCGGCATCCAGGAATACATGTTGCACTCGGACGAGACGCTCGCCGTCTTCCCGCACGACTACACGTTCCGCGACGGTCGCCTGCATTGCGGAGAATCGCCGGGACATGGCGTGAGCATCGACGAAAAGCTCGCCGCGAAATTTCCGTATTCGCCGCGCCAGCTGCCGATCGCGCGGCTGGAAGACGGCACGATGTGGGACTGGTAAGGGGAGGTATCCGATGAAGGACTGCCGGCCGGCCGTCGCCATCGCGACTGTCATTGCAACATTCGCGACGCTCGCCGCGCGGGCGGACGAACCGCTCTATCTCGATCCCGCGCGCAGCTTCGAGGAACGCGCTGCCGATCTCGTTTCGCACATGACGCTGGAAGAAAAGATCTCGCAGCTCGGCGACGACGCGCCCGCCATCGAGCGCCTCGGCGTGTCGCGCTATGTGTGGTGGAACGAGGCCCTGCACGGCGTGGCGCGTGCCGGCGCTGCCACCGTCTTCCCGCAGGCCATCGGACTCGCCGCCACGTTCGATCCGCAACTCATGCGCGCAGTCGCCACCGTCATCAGCGACGAAGGCCGCGCCAAGCATCACGAATTCGCGCGCCGCGATCAACGCGGCCGCTACCAGGGCCTGACGTTCTGGTCGCCCAACATCAACATCTTCCGCGATCCGCGCTGGGGTCGCGGCCAGGAAACTTACGGCGAGGATCCCTGGCTCACCGCGCGCATGGGCGTCGAGTTCGTGAAGGGACTGCAGGGCGACGATCCGAAATACCGCAAGGTCGATGCCACGGCCAAGCACTTCGCCGTGCACAGCGGGCCGGAGGCCGACCGGCATCAGTTCGACGTGCATCCAAGCGAGCGCGATCTGTACGAAACGTATCTGCCTGCGTTCCAGGCGCTGGTGCAGGAAGGCAAGGTCGCCGCCGTAATGGGCGCCTACAACCGCGTCTATGGCGAGTCGGCCTCGGCCAGCCGGTTGCTGTTGCAACAGATCCTGCGCGAGGACTGGGGTTTCGAAGGCTATGTGGTTTCCGATTGCGATTCGATCGAAGACATCTTCCTGCATCACAAGATCGTCGGCACGGCGGAAGAAGCAGCCGCGCTGGGCGTGAAGACGGGCTGTGACCTCGACTGCGGCAAGACTTACAACGCGCTGCTGCCGGCGGTGAAACAGGGCCTGATCCGCGAGGCGGACATCGACATTGCGCTCAAGCGCCTGATGCGCTCGCGCTTTGCGCTCGGTATGTTCGATCCGCCGCAGCGCGTGCGCTGGGCGCAGATTCCGTACTCGGTGAACCAGGCGCCGGCGCACGATGTGCTGGCGCGCCGCGCCGCGCAGTCGTCGCTGGTGCTGCTGAAGAACAGCGGCGTGCTGCCGCTGTCGCGCAACGTGCGCAGCATCGCAGTGATCGGTCCGACGGCGGATGAAGTCATGTCGCTGCTGGGCAACTACTACGGCACGCCGGCGGCGCCCGTCACGGTGCTGCAAGGGATCCGCGATGCCGCCGGGCCAAACACGAAGGTGACGTACGCACGCGGCGCCGATCTGGTCGAAGGCCGAGAGGAACCGCGCGCTGCGCCACTGATCGATGCGGCGTACCTGCGGCCGGGGCCGGGCGCGAAAGAGCAGGGACTCAAGGGCGAATATTTCCGCGGCCGCGAATTCGCCGGTGCGCCGGCACTGACACGCATCGATCCGCGCATCGCCTTCCGCTGGGATCGCGGCGGCCCGACCGACGATCTGGTGGCGCGCGGCGAACTCAGCGAAGCGCAGGGACTCGGCGGCGACGATTTCAGCGTGCGCTGGACGGGACAACTGCTGCCGCCGACCTCGGGTACCTACGAACTCAGCGTCGGTGCCAACGACGGCTTCCGCCTGTTCGTCGACGGCAAGCTGCTGATCGACGTCTGGGAACCGGTGCCGCGACTGCAGAGCCATTCGGCCTCGATCGAGTTGCAGTCCGGCAAGACCTACGACATCAAGCTCGAATATTTCGAGGACATCCGTGACGCCGAGGTACGGCTCGCATGGCGTCGTCCGGGCGCGAAGCCACCGTTCGAAGAAGCGCTCGACGCGGCGCGCGCCTCGGATGTCATCGTGTTCGTCGGCGGCCTGACCGGCGATGTCGAAGGCGAGGAAATGAAAGTCGATTACCCCGGCTTTGCCGGCGGCGATCGCACCGACCTGCGCCTGCCGGCCACGCAGCAGAAACTGCTCGAAGCGCTGCATGCGACCGGCAAGCCCGTCGTGCTGGTGCTCACTACCGGCTCAGCACTTGCAGTCGACTGGGCGCAGGCGAATCTCCCGGCGATCCTGCTGGCCTGGTATCCGGGACAGCGCGGCGGCACGGCTGTGGCCGATGCGCTGTTCGGCGATTTCAATCCCGCCGGCCGCCTGCCGGTGACGTTCTACAAAGCAAGCGAGAAGCTGCCCGCGTTCGACGACTACGCCATGAAGGGCCGCACGTACCGATACTTCCGGGGCGAGCCGCTGTATCCGTTCGGTCACGGCCTTTCTTACACGCGCTTCGAATATTCGGATCTGCGCGTCGATCGCGAGAACGCGAAACCCGGCGAGGATGTACGTGTCTCGTTCAAGGTGAAGAACACGGGCAAGCGCGCGGGTGAGGAAGTCGCGCAGCTCTATCTGAGGGCGCTCGATCCGCGGCGCGAGCGCGCGTCCAAGGATCTGCGCGGTGTGCAGCGCGTGATGCTGCAGCCGGGCGAGAGTCGCGAAGTGTCCTTCGTCGTGCGTGCTGATCGCGATCTCATTTACTACGACACGGAGCGCAAGCAGTACGCGGTTGATCCGGGGCGCTATGAGGTGCAGGTCGGGGCGTCGAGTGCGGATGTGCGGGCGCGTGCGGTGTTTGCGATTCCGGGAACGTGAGAAGGTTCGATGCGCTCGGTTGGGTGCATCGCGTCGTTGGGTGGCTTCGATGGGCAGCGCGCCCCCACCCTAACCCTCCCCCGCAAGCGGGGGGGAGGGGATAAGAAAAAGAAAGGCGCCGCTCCGTCTGTGGGGCCGGCTTTAGCCGGCCTGAAAGCAGTCAGGCTAAAGCCTGACCTACAGAAAGAAGCCGATCGCATGACCGGTTCGCACACTGCAGCGCGCTCTTGCGACTGGAAGGACAGGGGGAGGGGCTTGGCGAACCCGGTGGCGGCCGGGAAACCCAACGCAGATCGGCACTCTTAACTCAGGCGGCACTCAGCGGCGCGGTACGCGAAGCGAATCGGCAGGTGAAGTTACGACAGGCCAAATGCTGCGGCGACTTTCCGAACGTCTACGATGCACTCACCGAAGCTCACGCCAAGACACTCCCCCTGGCCTCGCCAGTCGCCGGCCCGAAGGGCGCGCGCGGTGAGCGTGGCACGCCATTCAAGACATGGGTCCCCGCCTTCGCGGGGATGACCGCTACATCTAACCCACTAACGCCACCACCTCCTCACGCTGCTTCACCGTCAGCAACGGCCCGAACCCCGCCTGCAGATTGTCGCTCTGTCGCTCCGGCTTGCCCGTCGCGGGAATCACCGCCGTCACCGCCTCGAAGCTCAGCGAATACTTCAGGAACATCTGCGCCCATGAAGTCACGCCGGCCTCTGCCGCCCAGGCCGGCAGTGATTTGCCCTGCACCTGCCGGAACAGCGCGCCGTCGTTGAAGTTGCGATTGGTCAGCACCGCGACGCCGAGTTCCTGCGCCAGCGGCAGCACGCGCTTCTCGATGCCGCGATTCGTGACCGAGTGATTGATCTGCAGGAAATCGGGCTTCGTTGCCCGCACGACTTCGGCGAGTTCGTCGTGCGCCGAATCGAGATAGTGCGTGACGCCGACGTAGCGGACCTTGCCCTGCTTCTTCAGTTCGCGCGCCACCTCGATCTGCGTCTTCCAGTCGCGCAGGTTGTGGACCTGCAGCAGTTCGACCTTGTCCGTCTGCAGCCGCTTCAACGTACTCGCGAACTGCGCGAAGCCTGCTTCGCGGCCGGAAACGCCGGAGAGCTTGGTAGCAAGGAAGCATTGCTTGCGATAGCCGCCGCCGGCGAGCAGCGGGCCGAGATTGTCCTCGGCATTGCTGTAGGTCGGCGCGGTGTCGATCAGGCTCGCGCCGCCGGCGAAGAAGCGCTTCAGCACGTCCTTCAGTGCCTCGTATTCGGCGCCGCCTTGCGAGACCTCGAAACTTCCGGACGTTCCCATGCCGATGACGGGGACCCGTTCGCTCGAGGAGGGGATCGGCCGTTTGAGCATCGATCCGGTTGCTGCGGCCAGCGACAGACTCGTCGGCAGCGCCTGCAGCAGCATCGAGCCGGCTACCGTGAAAGAAGCAGTGCCGAGAAAGCGGCGACGGGTGGTCATGGGATGTCCTCGCGATGAGCCAGAGAGTGCGCACGATAGTCGTCGCAGGAACGCCTGTCAGCGTGGTTTGTGACAGTCGCGGGGAGAATGGCCGCAAAAAGGCGCAAAGCTCGCAAGAGAGAATCTTTTTCTGCGTCCTTTGTACCTTCTTGCGGCCATTCTCCTATCCGGCCTTCTTCACTCCCGCATGGATCAGCGCGACGCCGATGAGGATCACTCCCGCCGCGGCCGTGACGGCCGTGGCCGCGCCCGACAGCGTCGCCGCCTGCACGCACGTTTCCCAGTTCAGTGCGATCAGCGCCGTCAGTGCGATGCCGATCAGCATGACGACGATCCCGGCGATGGCGAGCGGTACGCAGGCGCGCGTCGTGTCGACGCCGCGCGCCATGTCGACCGGGTCGAAGCGTCCGCGCAGCCACAGGAAGAACAGCAGCAGCGCGAGCGGATGCAGCAGCCCTGCGCTCACGAACACGATCTGCTGATTGCCGGTCCATTGCACCGCGAGGGCTGCGAGCAGCGTCATGAACATGCCGCCGATGCCGCCGGTGGTCGATCCCAGGCCGACGACCGAGCCCGAGACGCGCGCGGGAAACAGATCGATGGCCGACGTGAACAGGTTGGCCGACCACGCCTGGTGTGCGGCCGTGGCGAGCGCGATCAGGCCGACGCTGACGGCGAAGCTGTCGGTGTAATACGCGACGATCGCGCCGGGCATGCAGGCGGCGGCGATGAACATGGTCGTGAGGCGCGCGCGGCCCACGGCCCAGCCGCGCTGGATCAGGTGGCCGGACAGCCAGCCGCCCGCGATCGAGCCGACGGTCGCGCCGGTATAGATGAGCGCCAGCAGCGAGGCGCTGCGCAGCGGATTCTGGCCGCGTTCGCGTTCGAGATACGACGGCAGCCAGAACAGGAAGAACCACCACACCGGATCGGTGATGAGCTTGCCGATCAGGAACGGCCAGATCTGCCGGTAGCGCAGCAACTGCGTCCAAGGCACGACGATCGCTTCGCGCGCGGGCGGCTGGCCGGCGCGGATGTAGTCCAGTTCGGCCGGCGAGACGCGCGGATGTTCTTCGGGCGGATGAAACATGCGCTGCCAGAAGAACAGCCAGACGACACCGATGGCGCCGATGGCGACGAACGCGGACTGCCAGCCGAACGTGATGGCCAGCCACACGGTCACGAACGACACCATCACGCCGATGTTCGCGCCCGAGTTGAACACGCCGGTGGCGAGCGCGCGTTCCTGCTGTGGAAACCACATCGCCACGGCCTTGATCGAGGCAGGAAAATTCGCGGCCTCGGCGACGCCGAGGAAGAAGCGCACCAGCACGAAGCCGAGCACGGTGCCGACCAGCCCATGCGCAGCGGCCATCGCCGACCACAGGATCAGTGCCCACGCGAGACTGCGTTTCACGCCGTAGCGATCGATCAGCCGCCCGGCGAGCGACGGCGCCGCGGCATAGGCCACGGTGAACGCGAACGTGACCCAGCCGTAGTCGATGTCGGTCCAGCCCAGGTGCGCCTGAAGCGTGGTTTTCAGAACCGACAGTGCATTGCGATCGACGTAGTTGATCGTCGTCGCGAAGAACAGCAGGCCGCAGATCCACCAGCGGTAGCGGCCGCCGGTGGCGCGGGCGGAAATCGCGTCGCTCATTGAGCGACGACGAGCGTGGCCGATTTCAGATCGACGCTGTTCGCGCCGGCGGAGATCGTGAACTCGCCTGGCTCCACTGCGAACTTCATGGCTTCGTTCCAGAAGCCGAGTTCGTCGCTGCCGAGTTTGAACGTCACGGTGGTCGCCGCGCCCGGCTGCAGGCTCACGCGGCGGAAGCCCTTCAGTTCCTTGAGCGGACGCGTCACCGAACTCACGACATCGCGCACGTAGAGTTGCACGACCTCATCGCCCGCGAGCGCGCCGGTGTTGCGCACGTCGACGGACACGTCGACCGTACCGTTCGTGCCGATCTGCGCCGCCGACAGGCGCGGCGTGCCGATCTCGAACGTCGTGTACGACAGGCCGAAGCCGAAGGGAAACAGCGGTTCCTTCGAGTCGAAGTGATAACCGCGATGCGCGCTCGGCTTCTGCGCGTAGTACATCGGCAGCTGGCCCACCGAACGCGCGATCGTGACGGGCAGCTTGCCGCCGGGATTGGCATCGCCGAACAGGATGTCGGCCAGCGCGGTGCCGCCTTCCTGGCCCGCATACCAGCCTTCGACGAGGGCATTAGCCTTCTCGACGACTTCGGGAATCGACAGCGGCTGGCCGTTGATCAGCACGACCGTCACGGGCTTGCCGAGCGCGAAGATCGCATCGGCGAGTTCCTGCTGTTCGCCAATGAGTCCCAGTTCGTCGCGATCGCCGAGATGATTCGTCGCCCAGGCCTCGCGGAACACGGCGCTGGTGCCGCCGATGACGAGCACGACGCTGTCTGCGCCCTTCGCGACTGCCACCGCTTCGGCGATGAGACGGCGATTGGCCGCCGGGTCGGCGAGTGTCACTTCGTCGGTGTACCAGTCGCCGCTGTCGGTAAGGCGTACACCTTCGGCGTACGTCACTTTCACGCGATTACCGACCTTGGCGCGGATGCCGTCGAGCACGCTCACCGCCTGGCGCGGCACGTTGGAATAGCCGCCGAGATCGACGCGCGCCGCGTTGGGACCGATGACCGCGAGCGTCTGCAACGACTGCGCGCGCAACGGCAGCGTGCCGTCGTTCTTGAGCAGCACCACGGATTTGCGCGCCGCCTCCAGCGCCAGCGCGCGCGCTTCGGCATTGCCGGTGATGGCCACCGCGCGCTTCGCATCGGCGTAGGGACTCTCGAACATGCCGGCAAGAAACTTCAGTCGCAGCATGCGACGCACCGCTTCGTCGATGCGCTGCTGCGTCACCAGGCCCTGTTGCAGCGCCTGCGGCAGCAGCGAGAACGACTTGCCGTCCGGCAGATCGATGTCGACCCCGGCGTTGAGCGCACGCGCCGCCGCGTGCACGCCATCGCTTTCGAGTTGATGCACCTTGATCAGCTCTTCGATGGCGAAGTAGTCGCTGACCACGGCGCCCTGAAAACCCATTTCGCCGCGCAGGATGTCCTGCAGCAGCCAGCGGTTGGCATGCGAGGGAATGCCGTCGATCTCGTTGTACGAAGCCATCACGGCCTGCGCATTGCCGCGTTTGATCGCTGCGGCGAACGGCGGAAAGAACGTCGTGCGCAGCACGCGTTCGGAAATGCTGGCCGGGCCGACATTGGTGCCGCTTTCGGGCTGGCCGTGACCGGTCATGTGCTTGAGCGTCACCAGCACGCGATCCGGTGCGAGCGGCAGCGACTCGCCCTGGAAGCCGCGCACCACGGCGACGCCGAGTTCGCTGACCAGGTAGGGATCTTCGCCGTAGGTTTCCTCGATGCGGCCCCAGCGCGGATCGCGAGCGACGTCGACCACCGGCGCCAGCACCTGCTGTACGCCGCGCGCGCGGATCTCGCGCGCCACGACCGTGAATATGCGCTCCAGCAGTTGCGGATCCCAGGAACTCGCGAGCGCGATCGATTGCGGGAAGCTCGTGGCATTGCGCGCCGCGTAGCCGTGCAGGCCTTCTTCGTGGAACAGCACCGGAATGCCCAGGCGCGTCTGGGTCAGGGCGTGACGCTGGATGGCATTGATCAGCTCGACCGTATCGCGCTCGTCGCGAAAAGGCGTCTGCAATGCGCTGCCCGCTTCCTGCAGGTCGCTCGGCCGTCCGAACTGACCGATGCCGGCCGGATAGAGCTGGCGCGCCTTCGCAGAATCGAACTGGCCGCGCGCCGTCAGGATCGCGTTCTTCTCGGTCCACACCGTGGTGATCTGCGCGATCTTTTCCTCGAGCGTCATGCGTCCGAGCAGGTCTTCCACGCGCGCGTCGATCAGTGCCTGAGGATCCTTGTAGACCGGCGCGGCTTCGCGCGCCGACGCCGCAGCGGCAAGACACAGCAGGACGGCGAAGCTCGCCAGCAGGCGGGTGCCAGTCGTTTTCATCGTGGTTCCCCCGGACTGAGTCCCTGGATCGTGCGATTGGATGGTAACGGTATCATTTCTGGTGCAACACTTGTCCGGCGCGCCTGCTCAGATGGCGGAGCGGCGTGCCACTTCCTTGCGCTTGGAGGCGGCTTCGGAGCGCGCGCGTTCGACGGCGTCGGTTTCGGTCGCTTCCAGGATGGAGGCGATCACGCGATCGAGATGGTTGTGCATCGCCTTGCGCGCGGCCTTCGGGTCGCGCGCCTGCAGCGCGCTGAAGATGGCGAGGTGATCGTCGTGCCGCGGCTGCACGCCGGCATCGCGCGCGCGATCGAACATTTCGCGGCACATGGGCGACTTGTAGCGCATGTCCCAGAGCGTCTCGACCACCGAGGCCAGCGCTGCATTGCCCGTGGCTTCGGCGATCGTGATGTGGAAATTGCGGTCGGCCTGTTCGCCGGCGTCGTTGTCGGTGTTGGCGGCGAGTTCGCGCAGCAGCGCGGCGAGCCGGGCGATTTCTTCGTCGGTGATGATGGCCGCGGCGAGCGCAGCCGATTCGCCTTCCACCAGTCGTCGCGCTTCAGTCACTTCGAACGGACCGATGTCCGGTTCCTGCGGCGCACTGTCCTGCGGCGGTGCCTCGGTGATGTAGATCCCGGAGCCGCGGCGCGCTTCGGCAATGCCGCGAATCTCCAGCGCAATCATCGCCTCGCGAATCGTGGCGCGACTGACGTCGAATTCCTCGGCCAGCTCGCGTTCCGGCGGCAGGCGATCTCCCGGTCGATAGGTGCCGCCGCGGATCGAGGCGACGATGGCATTCGCCACCTTGACGTAGAGCTTGGGGGCATTGTGGGGGCCGATGTCCGCGAATCTTTTGTTGTGTGGCACAGCGTTCTTGGCGCGAGGGGAGGCGACGCAGGAGATTGATTGGTCTGGCCAATTATTGCCGTGCAATCGCGCGGCATACAAGACTCATCTGGCCAGATCCGGATGCGATGCGACAATTTCCCGCGGAAATCCTGTGTTGACAAGTCAGCTCAGGCCAAACTAGAGTCGACTGGACTGACCACTATGGCCGATGTGCATAGGTGGTCTGACCTGAAAAACCCAGCGGCACTGGGCGAGTTTGGTTGCGAACGGTGGCCGCTGTTTTATTTGTCGCCGAATGGTAGCGGTATCAGTCGTCATGCAAAGGCGCAGATCGCTGACGCAGGTGGCGCATTACGAATACGACAATGCAGGGGGAGCCATGAACAACAGCATCAACGATCGTCGATCGGGTCACGCGTCCATTCTCGGCGCATGCATTGCGGCCATCGTCGGCTCGGCGCCGACCGTCCAGGCCGCCGAGACTGCCAGCAGCCAGCCGCTCGAAGAAGTCATCGTGACCGGCTTCCGCAAGAGCCTCGAGGATTCGACCGATGCCAAGCGCGAGGCGGTCGGCTTCGTGGACGCGATTTTCGCCGAGGACATCGGCAAGTTCCCGGACACCAACATCGCGGAGTCATTCAACCGCATTCCCGGCATCACCATCACGCGTGAAGTCACCGGCGAGGGCCTGAATATCGCCATTCGGGGCCTCGGCACCAACTTCACCCGCATCCTGCTGAACGACGCACCGGTCGCGATTGCCTCGACGGGGCGTACCGATGCGCAGAGCACCAACCGCGAGGTCGATCTCGATCTGTTTCCGACGGAACTGTTTTCGCAACTCACGGTAAACAAGACATCGAATGCGCGGACGCTCGAAGGCGGCGCCGCGGGCACGGTCAACATGCGCAGCGCGCGGCCGTTCGACAACGAGGGAACTCAGCTGACCTATTCAATCCAGGGATCCGACAACAGCAATGCCGACGGTACCGGCGCCCGCGGGTCCATCGTCGCCAGCGGCACCTGGGGCGCCTTCGGCGCATTGGCCGGCGTGGTCGGCGTGCACAACAAGGTCAGGACGACCGGGTTCGAAACCATCGGCTGGACCAATGCCAATCTGAGCGAGGCGCAAGCCGGCGCCGGCGTCGCACGCAACACGACCGGCGGCGGCAACTGGACGATTCCGGCGGCGGTGCCCGCGAATGCGGGCAATGGACTCACACCCGACACCGTCGTCGATCGCGCTTTCCTGCTGGCGAACAATCCCGGACTGAGCATCCAGCAGATCGACAACGCCCTCATTCCGCGCCTGGGCCGACCGGCCGAAGAGTTCGGCACGAAGGATCGCTACAACGGCATCGTCAGTCTCGAGTTCCGGCCCAGCGATGATCTGCACTTCTTCCTCGACTCCATGTATGGCAAGAAGGAAAACGACCTGGAGCGCATCGACATGAACTGGGTCGGGCGCAACGGGGCCATGATTCCGCTGAACCTGCAGGTCGACCGCGAGAACTGCGCCAACGGCTGCGTGGTGACCAGCGGGACATTCGCCAATGCACAGGCGTTTCTCGAATATCGGCCGTTCATCGAGGACACCGAGTACTGGGGCGTGAACCCGGGAATGTCATGGCAGTTCACGGACAGGTTGAGTCTCGACGTCCAGGGCAACTACACCAAGAGCGAGTTCCACCGGGAGTCGCCGACCTTCCTGGTGATCACGCCGGCGAGTTCGGGAATGACGGTGACCTACACGAATGACGGCGGCATTCCGGTCATCGCCAGCAGCACCGATCTGAACGATCCGGCGAACTTCGGCTGGGCCGGTGGTCGCGTCAACATGCAGGACGAGAAGCGGGAAACGGAAACCAAAGGTGGCCGCGCCAATCTGACGTGGGGCGATGAGACACTGAACGTGAAGTTCGGCGGCGCCTACGACGAGGTGTCACGGGAGATCAAGGCGTACGACAACAGCCAGGCGTGGCAGAACGCGGCGTGCGGCAACAACCCGAACGTCGAACTACCGGCGCCCAACAGTCAGCCCGGCTGCAACGGCCTGAATGTGCCGGGCGCAAGTCCCCCGGGATTTCCTGCTTATCCGGGCTACGGAACCGGCTATTCCGCCGGCTTCCCGCCGCTCACATATGGGGGTTCGCTGATTCCGCAGGGCGCGTTGCAGAACTATCTGCGCCCCGGTCCCGGCTTCATCACTGCCGACTGGGCGGCTGTGGTCCGCGATTCGGGATACAACGACTTCCACAGCGTCACGCCGGAAACGGGTGCGTCCAACACCGGTGCCAGCGGCGGCCTGATCAGCGAAACGACCACGGGTCTGTACACCGAGATCAATGGCGACAGTGCGATTGGTGCCAACCGCCTCAGATACAACGTCGGCGTGCGCTGGGTTAAGACGGAGCAGACCGTCGGCGGACGAGTGTCGCTCACGGATCCGCGCAATCCGCCGCCGCCGGCTTCCGGTCCGAATCCCGCGGACGGCGGCCTCTATCCCAATGTCGTCAGCTTCGTGGAAACGGAGACCGAGTACGAGAACTGGCTGCCGTCGGCGAGCGTGGCAATGAACATCGCCGAGAACGCGGTGATTCGCGCCGCTCTGTCGCGCACCATGACTCGACCGAATCCGAACGACATGTTGCCGGGACTGAATTTCAGCACGCCGTCCGCCGATGTCGGCACGGTGGGCAATTCGGATCTCGATCCATTCCTGTCGGACAACATCGACCTCGGTTTCGAGTACTACACCGGCGGCGCCGGATATTTCGGCGTCGCTGCGTTCCGCAAGGGGATCGAGGGATTCACGGTCCAGGGTTCGACCACCGTTCCGTTCAGCGATCTCGCGACCTACGGTGTCACGTATGCATCGCTGACACCGACTCAACAGGCGGCCATCGATGCGCGTGGTGGTCCCGGTGTCGCCACCGTGGTTCTGAACCAGCAGATCAACGCCAGCGGACGCCTGACCGTGAACGGCCTGGAGTTCAACTGGGTGCAGCCGCTCGACTTCCTGCTCGAGGGAATCGGACTCAGCGGCTTCGGCTTCACCGCCAACTACACCCTCATCGATCAGAAGGGCGACGGTGCCGCCCCTGCAGTGGCCATCGGCGTCGCGCCCGAGACTTATAACGCCACGTTCTACTATGAGAACTACGGCGTCAGTGCGCGCATCTCCACCACCTACGCCGAGGGCTCGCAGGTATCGGGTCTGAACCAGAACGGCATCCCGCTGGCCGCGCTCTATGGCGACAACTATCAGCAATGGGATTTCTCTTCGAGCTTCGACTTCGCGGAAATGTTCGGCTGGTCTGACCTGGTGCCGCAGTTGACCATCGACGTGATCAACCTGACCAACGAAGAGCAGCGGTCGTATTTTCAGTTCAGCAACGCCACGTTCACTCAGTACGAAGCGGGCCGGACCATCATCGTCGGATTGCGCGGCAGATTCTGAGGGCCGGGCGCCGGCGCCGCAGCGTCACTGGCTGGCCGGTAGAGCGTAGGCAATGAGATAGCCGCCCGCATCGCTGCGAGCCGCAACCTCCTTGCCGCCCTGGGCCTCCGGTTGAGCCGAGTGACTCAATGCGACCGCATCGCTGGACGGCACCGCGATCACGACGAACTGTTGCTGGCTGCGCGGCGACACGTAACTCATCGGCGTGGCCTGCGCGCTGTTCGGCAGCACGTCGCTCCACAGCACCTTGCCCGTGCGCAGATCGAACGCGCGCATCCGCCGGTCCATCGTGCCGCCCATGAAGATCAGGCCGCCGCGCGTGACGATGGAGCCGCCGCTGTACGGCACGCCCATCGTGAGCGGCAGTTGCGATTTCAGACCGAGCGGTCCGAGTTCGTTCGCTGTGCCGAGCGGACGCCGCCAGAGCGTCTCGCGCGAGCGCAGGTCGACCACGGCGATCTCGCCGTACGGCGGCTGCTGGCACGGCGTGAAGATCGGCGACAGGAACGGATCCGTGCTGGAAGCGTACGGCGTGTTGAGCTGCCAGCCGCCGCCGAAGCCGAACTTCGTTTTCTCCGTGACCGTGGCCCGCGGATACAGCTGCACGCGGTTCGCGACGTGCAGCGAGTTCACGACCATCACGCTGTTGAGTTCGTCGACCGCGACGCTGCCCCAGTTCATGCCGCCCGCGAAGCCCGGGTACTGGATGCTGCCGCCGAGCGACGGCGGCGTCAGCGGGCCTTCGTAACGCAGCTTGCGGAAGGCGATGCGACACAGCATCTGGTCGATCGGCGTGACGCCCCACATCGCGGCTTCCGTCAGCGGCGCGCCGGCAAACGATGGCATGCCGGTCGAGAACGGCTGGGTCGGTGAAGTCCATTCCTCCGGCACGTCGGTCTGCGGCACCGGTTTCTCTTCGACCGTCGCGAGCGGTGCGCCCGTGCGCCGGTCGAGCAGGAACAGTTCGCCGCGCTTGGTCGGCACCACGACCGCCGGTGTCGAGGTGTTGTTGCTGCCGGGAATGTCGACCAGCACCGGCTGCGACGGCACGTCGTAGTCCCAGATGTCGTGATGCGTGGTCTGGAAGGACCAGCGCACCTGGCCGCTGGTGACATCGAGTGCGACCACCGAGCTGCCGTACTTTTCCGATTCGGGCGAGCGATGTCCGCCGTAGTAGTCCGGCGTCGCGTTGCCCGTCGGGATGTAGACGAGACCGAGCGTGTCGTCGGCGCTGAACAGGCTCCACGCATTCGGCGTGCCGCGCGTGTAGGTTTCGCCTTCGGCTGGCGCCGTGGTGCGATCCGGACGGCCCATGTCCCAGGCCCAGACGAGCTGTCCGTCGAGCGGATTGAAGGCACGCACGACACCGGAGGGTTCGCCGGTCTCGACGTTGTCGACGACCCAGCCGCCGAGCACCGCGACATTGCGCGCGATCGTCGGCGGCGAAGTGACGTAGTACCAGCCGGGTTTCACTTCGCCCATGCCGGCGAGCAGATCCACTTCACCATTCACGCCGAACCCGCTGCAGGCCTTGCCGGTTTTCGCATCGACGGCGATCAGCCGCGCGTCCGTCGTCGCCGTGAGAATGCGCTCTGCGCATTCGGCGACGGGCTCGGGTGCGCGGTAATACGTGACGCCGCGGCAGGTGGTGGTGAAACCGATCTTTGAATCCTTCACCTTCGGATCGAAGCGCCAGCGTTCCTGTCCGGTGTCGCCGTCGATGGCGGCCATCACGTTGCCGGCAAGACAGACATACAGCGTGTCGTCGATCTGCAGCGGCGTGGCCTTGAAGGCGCCGCCGACGCCGCTGCGCCAGGTCCACGCCACGCCGAGCCTGTCGACATTGGTCGTGTCGATCTGGTCGGCCAGCACGTAGCGCGTGCCGGCCGGCGTGCGGCCGTAGTGAGCCCAGTCGGTGCCGGTCGACGGCGGCGCATCCCGCATGGCGACCGGAAACGGCAAGGTCGGATAGGGCCGATGCAGTGCGATGCCGACGCAGAGCGCCGCCAATGCGATGAACGCCAGCCACGTCAGCGGCGATCGCAGCAGCGGACGATCGATGCGTCCATGCAGCATGCGCCGCAGGCCCGGACGCAGCAGGAAGAGTCCGAGGACCAGGAAGGGCAGGATCCGCGGCGCGAGCGCCCAGCCGTCGAAGCCGACTTCGGCGAGCGCCCAGATCACCGTGCCGACGACGAGAAGACCGTAGAGCCGGCTGCCCCACACTTCGGCGCGGAACAGCAGCACGCCGCTGGCGATGAGTACGATGCCGGCGATGGCGTAATAGAACGAGCCGCCGAGCATGAGCAGCCGCACGCCGCCGATGCCGAGGACCAGGCCCATCAGCACGAAGATCGTGGCGAGAATGCGCGGCGCGCGGGTGGCGGACTTGCGTGTCGAGTACAGGCTTCTGTTCACGAGTAGGTCTGCTTGCTGGTTCTGATTTCGTCGCCGCCCGGCGGCGCCCGGAGAGGCCGCATGTATAGCTCATCTGCCGTGGTCGCGCGAGGCGGCCCGTGGCTTGCGATGCGGAACCGTGCGATCCGCGGCAGAGTTGCTGCATGATGTCCGGCGCCGTACTTTTCCTCAGCGCCGCCATGGGCAACGGATGAATTCATTTCCATACACTTTCGGCATCGAAGAGGAGTACTTCCTCGCACTCGCGGCGGACGGCAGCCTCGCGCCCTGCATTCCCGATCACTTCCTGGCGCGGGCGCATGCGCGGCTCGGCGATGCGGTGACGTCGGAGCTGCTGCAGTCGCAGATCGAGATTGCCTCGCCCGTTCTGAGTTCGATGCGCGAAGCGCGCGAGCAGCTCATGCATCTGCGCTCGGCGCTGGCGCAGATGCTCGCGGAAGAGGACCTGCAGCTGATCGCGGCGAGCACGCATCCGCTCGGTGCCTGGCGCGAGCAGCAGGTGACGGTCAAGCCGCGCTACGACCGTCTGCTGTCCGATTTCCGCATCGTCGGCCAGCGCAATCTCGTCTGCGGCATGCACGTCCACGTGGAGATTCCCGCGGGTACCGATCGGGTCCGGCTCATGAACCGGATCATGCCGTGGCTGCCGGTGTTCCTCGCCCTGAGTACGTCCTCGCCGTTCTGGGATCAGCGCGTCACCGGCCTCATGAGCTATCGCCAGGCCATCTACGACGAATGGCCGCGCAGCGGCATTCCGGACTTCTTCGACGACGAGGCGGACTACGATGCCTTCGCGACCTTGCTGCACGGCGCCGGCGCACTCGCCGATGCCAGCTTCCTGTGGTGGGCGATCCGTCCGGCGATGAAATTTCCGACGCTCGAACTGCGCATCGCCGACGTGTGTACGAGCGCAGACGATGCGCTGGCGCTGGCCGCGCTGTTCCGCTGCCTGATCGCGATGCTGGTGCGCAATCCGCAGCACGGGGCGCAGCGTTCGACGCATACGCGCCGGCTCATCGACGAAAACCGCTGGCGCGCCAAGCGCGACAGCACGGGCGCGAGCCTGATCGATGAAGGCTCGGGGTCGGCGGTGCCGATGCGCCAGGTGATCGCAAACCTCGTCGACCTGGTTGCCGAAGATGCGCAGCGGCTCGAATGCGTGCCGGAACTGCAGCACCTGACCCGCATCCTCGATCGCGGCACCAGTGCGCATGCGCAGTTGCGCATCTACAATGACGCGCGCGCCGCCGGCGACAGCCAGGACCGTGCCCTGCGTCGCGTCGTCGAATGGCTCAGCAACGAAACCACCGCCACCCCTGCAGATGCCTGACCAACCGCGCAAGAGTCTCATCGGTCTCTCGCCCCGAATCCTGCGTCGCGTCCCGCGCGAACTCGGCTTCCGCGACAAGACGCTGCAATACCTGGAACAGTCGATGGCCCATTGCGTGATGCGGCTCGGCGCCGTCGCCGTGATGATTCCGACCATCGAACATTCGAGCGACATCGGCCGCTGGGAAGTGGCCACCGAAGACTACGTGAACGGACTCGACGGCCTGATCCTGCAGGGCGGCGCCGACATCGACCCGACGGTCTACGGCGAACAGCCGACCGACGTGATCGGGCCGACCGACGCGGTGCGCGATCAGTTCGAACTGGAACTGCTGCGCGGCTTCGCGGCCGCCGGCAAACCGGTGCTCGGCGTGTGCCGCGGCATGCAGCTCATCAACGTCGCCTACGGCGGCACGCTCTATCAGGATCTCGAAGCGGCTGGTGCGACGCAGTTCCAGCATCGCCTGCCCGATCTCTACGACGAGCACGCACACGAAGTGAACTTCACCGAAGGCGGCTGGCTGCAGTCGATCTATCGCGGCGCGAAGGAAGCGCGCGTGACCTCGATCCATCACCAGGGTGTGCGCGCGCTCGGCAGGGATCTCGTCATCGACGCCACCTCTCCCGACGGCGTGATCGAAGCGGTCCGGCATCGCGAGCATCCATTCATCGTGGGCGTGCAGTGGCACCCGGAATTCCACGACGCCCGGTTCCCCGGACTGCTGCCGACCGAGCCGCTGGTGAAAGCTTTTCTCAAGACGGCGTCGCAGCGGCTCTGATCCCTGTGGGGCCGGCTTCAGCCGGCCTCTTTTCGGAAGTCAGGCTGAAGCCTGACCCACAGAATCCTCCTTCCTCCTCAGCACTCGATCACATTCACCGCCAGCCCTCCGCGCGACGTCTCCTATGGGCCATGATGATCCATCGCCGCGTCGCCGTCGTATGTATACCGCGGGTGTTGCGGAAACCGGGCCGTCGTCGCACCCTCCGGCCAGTAGCCAGTAGCCAGTAGCCAGTAGCCAGTAACCCGCAATGATTCCCTTCTCCGTCCTCGATCTCTCCCCCGTCACCGCTGGTTCGACACCGGCCCAGTCCTTCCGCAACACGCTGCAGCTCGCACAGCATGCAGAGCGCTGGGGGTATCGGCGCTACTGGCTGGCGGAGCATCACAACATGCCCGGCATCGCGAGCGCCGCAACGTCCGTGGTGATCGGATACGTTGCCGGCGGCACCTCGACGATCCGCGTCGGCGCCGGCGGCATCATGCTGCCGAATCATTCGCCGCTGGTGATCGCGGAACAGTTCGGCACGTTGGAGTCGCTGTACCCCGGGCGCATCGATCTCGGGCTCGGTCGCGCGCCGGGTTCCGATCAGCTGGCGGCGCGCGCGCTGCGTCGCAACCTGTCGTCCGATCCCGAAGAGTTCCCGCAGGACATCGTCGAGCTCATGGGCTACTTCCAGCCGGCACAGCCGAACCAGGCGGTGCGTGCCGTGCCCGGTGCGGGACTCGACGTGCCGCTGTGGATTCTGGGATCGAGCCTGTTCGGCGCGCAGGTGGCGGCGGCGTTCGGACTGCCGTTCGCCTTCGCTTCGCACTTCGCGCCGGCGCAGATGATGCAAGCGATCCAGATCTATCGCGACGGCTTCCGGCCCTCGGCGCAGCTCGAGCGGCCGTACGTCATGCTCGGCTTCAATGTCTTCGCTGCGGATACCGATGAAGAGGCGCGACTGCTCGCCAGCTCCGTGCAGCAGGCATTCGTCGCGCTGCGCACCGGACGGCCGATGCAGTTGCAGCCGCCGGTCGCCGGCTATCTCGATTCGCTGGGTGATTACGAGCGCGCCATCCTGCGCGACGTGCTGTCCTGTTCCGCCATCGGCTCGCCGCAGACGGTGCGCGAGAGCATCGAGGCCTTCGTCGCCCGCACCGGCGCGGACGAACTCATCATCGCCTGCAACATGTACGAACACGCCGCGCGCCTGCGCTCCTATGAGATCGCAGCGCAGGTGCGCGGCTCGCCGTCGTCCTGATCAGGTCTGCGCCAGCGCCTGGTCGACGTCGGCCAGGATGTCGTCGATATGTTCGATGCCGATCGACAGGCGCACGGTGTCTTCCGTGACGCCCGCCTTCTCCAGTTCCGCCGGCGACAACTGGCGGTGCGTGGTGGAGGCGGGATGGCAGGCGAGCGACTTCGCATCGCCGATGTTCACCAGCCGCGTGATGAGCTTGAGTGCATCCTGGAATTTCTCGCCGCCCTTGCGGCCGCTCTTCACGCCGAACGTCAGGATGCCCGACGCCTTGCCGCCGAGGTACTTCTTCACGAGCGCATGATCCGGATGCGACTCCAGGCCGCCGTACTTCACCCAGCTCACTTTCGCATGCCGGCTCAGGTGCTGCGCGACCTTCAGCGCGTTCTCGCTGATGCGATCCATGCGCAGTCCGAGCGTTTCGATGCCCTGCAGGATCAGGAACGCATTGAACGGCGATAGGGCCGAGCCCATGTTCCGCAGCGGCACGACGCGCGCGCGGGCGATGTAGGCCGCGGGGCCGAGCGCTTCGGTGTACACGACGCCGTGATAGCTCACGTCGGGCTCGTTCAGGCGGCGGAAGCGCTCCCTGTGCTGCGCCCACGGGAACTTGCCCGAATCGACGATGGCGCCGCCGATGCTGTTGCCGTGACCGCCGAGATACTTGGTCAATGAATGCACGACGATGTCGGCGCCGTGGTCGAACGGCCGGCACAGGTACGGCGTCGGCACCGTGTTGTCGATGATCAGCGGTACGCCGTGGGCATGCGCAATCTTGGCGATGCGCTCGAAGTCGGTGATGTTGCCGAGCGGATTGCCGACGGATTCGCAGAAGATCGCCTTGGTGCGCGCATCGATCAGCTTCGCGAACGAGTCCGGGTCGCGATAGTCGGCGAAACGCACGTCGATGCCGTACTGCGGCAGCGTATGCGCGAACAGGTTGTAGGTGCCGCCGTAGAGCGTGCTCGCGGAGACGATGTTGTCGCCGGCTTCGCTGATGGTGAGGATCGAGTACGTGACGGCCGCCTGGCCCGAGGACAGCGCCAGCGCGCCGATGCCGCCCTCCAGCGCCGCGATGCGCTGTTCGAGCACCGCGTTGGTCGGGTTCATGATGCGCGTGTAGATGTTGCCTTCGACCTTGAGGTCGAAGAGATCCGCGCCATGCTGCGTACTGTCGAACGCATAGGCGACCGTCTGATAGATCGGCACGGCCACGGATCGTGTCGTGGGATCGGGTGTGTAGCCGCCGTGCACGGCGATCGTTTCCGGTTTCCAGCTCGGTTGAGACATCGGGAGCTCCCGCGTTGAGTTTGAGACGTGCGATCCCGCTGATCGCCCGGGGCCAAACTTAAGGTACGCATGACGCGAAAGTCCAACCGGCGGCGCTCCGCCTGTGGGGCCGGCTTCAGCCGGCCTTGGGAGATGTCAGGCTAAAGCCTGACCCACAAGCGGGAACCGCAGCCCCGACCGATGCGTACTCATATACCCGGCCGACCGTAGGGAAGAGGGGCACCGTGCTGGACAGGTTCTTTGCCGCCAACCGTCGCATTTCCCAGGCACTGACGCCGCGGCACATCGACGAAGCCAATGTCTTCGGCGCCTTTCGCAAGATAGGCGCCCTGTTGCTGTCGCGTCCCGACGTGCGCACCGTCGTGGACGTCGGCGCCGGCAAGCGCTGGCATTTTCCGCGTCACTACAAGCGCTGGTACGACATCCACCTGATCGGACTCGACATCGACGCGGCCGAAATGGCATCGAACGATGCGCTCGACGAAAGAATCGAATGCGATGTTTCGGCGACGATCCCGCTGTCCGACGATTCGGCAGACCTGTTCATGGTCCACTCCGGCATCGAACACTTCCCCGACAATCAGAAATTCCTCGAAAGCGCGCTGCGTATCCTGCGTCCCGGGGGATTCCTCGTCGCGCAGTTTCCCAGTCGCTATGCGCCTTTCGTCCTTGCGAACCGTCTGCTGCCCGAACGCGTCAGCCGTCGCGTGCTGGATCGCGCGATGGGCGAGCGCGCGAAGCTGCTGGGCTTTCGCGCACACTACGATCGCACCGACTACGCTGCGTTCCGGCACATGTTCATGCAGGTCGGCTTCGAGGAGCTGTACCACCTGCCTGGCTACAGCAGCAGCGCCTACTGCGAGTTCTTCCTGCCGCTGTTCGCGCTCTCTTATATGTATGACGCGCTGACCTTCACGCTCGGCATCCGGCAGCTCGCGTCCTACAATTTCTGGGTGCTGCGCAAGCCGACACCGCATCCCGAAACGGAACCGTTGCGGTTGTATGCGTGGATGAGGTGAGGAGAGGAGAGAGTCGGGCCGCAAAAGACCGCATAAAAGAAAGTAGGGACTTTGCTTCAATTTCTTTCATGCGGTCTTTGCGGCTCTTCCGCAGCGACTTCGGCAATAACAGCAGAACAATCGCACGATCTCGGACATTGCGAATGTTGCACCTGCACGTCGTGACGTAATAGCTCGGGTGACATCTTCTGCATCGTCGAGGTCCATCATGCATCGCATCTTCGTATCCGCGCGCAACCCGATTCGTCTGGCCGTCGCTTCGGCATTGATGCTGGCGAGCAGCCAGTCGCTGGCTTCCGGTTTTGCATTGCTGGAGCAGAGCGCGAGCCGCCTCGGTACCGCGTTCTCGGGAACGGCTGCGGCAGCGGACGACGCGACGACGCTTTTCTACAACGCAGCCGGCATGCTGAAGCTCGATCAGGCGCAGATCGGCGTCGTCGCCAGCGGCATCGGCATCAGCTCCAGGTTCGACGATGAAGGATCGCTGCCCGCGCTCGGTCAGACGCTGGGCACGGAAGGCGGCGACGCCGGCAGCTTCCAGGGCGTGCCGGCGCTGTATGTCGTCGTGCCGTTCAACGAAGACATCGCCGCGGGCTTTGCCTTCAACGTGCCGTTCGGCCTCACGCTGGAATACGACGACGACTGGATCGGTCGCTTCCAGGCACTGAAGTCCGAGATCAAGACCTACAACTTCAATCCGTCGCTGGCGTTCCGTCTCAACGACCACGTGTCGCTCGGTTTCGGCCTCAGCTATCAGCGCATGCAGGCCGAGCTGACCAATGCGGTGAACTATACGGCCGCGATCGCCGCAGTATCGCCGGCACTGGTGCCGCTCAATCCGGGGTTGCAGGGCGGCCTGGTGGTGCGCGGCGACGACTCGGCGTGGGGATTCAATGCCGGCGTGCTGCTCGAGTTCACGCCGCGCACGCGGCTCGGACTGTCCTATCGATCCTCGATCGCCTACGAAGTCGACGGCACTGTGAATTTCTCGCCGCCGACGCCGACGAATCCGGCGGGCGCCGCCATCGTCGCTGCGGCGTCTGCACCCGGCGGTGCACTCTCCGACGGCGGTGCCACGGTCGGTATCGAGCTTCCAGATATCGCGACGGCTTCCTTTTACCAGGCCATCGGCGATCGCGCGGAGCTGCTCGTCGATGTTGCGTGGACCGGCTGGAGCAGCGTGCAGTATCTCGACGTCGTCCGCGACAACGGCGTGGTGCTGTCGAGCACGCCGGAGCTGTGGGAAGACACCTGGCGCTACGCCATCGGCATGACATGGAAGTTGAACGATGCGTGGAAGCTGCGCGGCGGTCTGGCGTACGACGAAACGCAGGTGCCCGATGCCACCCGCACGGCGCGCCTGCCCGATACCGATCGCAAGTGGGTCGCGATCGGCGCGCACTGGGAGCCGTCGTCGTCGTGGCTGATCGATGTCGGCTACGCACATCTATTCAGCAGCGACACGCCGATCGAACAGAACGACGGCAGCACGGCGCGCAGCGGTCTGCTGCTCGGGCAGCAGGAGTCCGCTGTCGACATCGTGAGCGCGCAACTTTCCTTCCGCTTCTGAAACGACACTGTCGCTGCGCGGAGTCATCGCTGCGCATCAAACGGAACGATGTCGAACGTCCGCGCAGCGACGAACCTGCTGTCCCGATTTCATCAATTCTTCATCTGATGCGCTGATCGTTGCGATCACGCGCCAATTCATCTCACGCGGGAACAAACCTTCTGCGTCGATGATTCTGAGCGCGACGCCGATCGTTCTGCGTCACGTTCTCTCGAAGCACTGTCTCTGTCACCTGAAAGCGACTTTCGCTTTCATCGGTTGATTGATGCACGTTGAAGCAGCGTTGCAGCGCTCTCGCGAGTCGTGATTGGTGCAGAACGCACAGCGAGAGATGCGCGTCGTGATGAGCAGACGCGGCAGAAAAGGAGGGACGCAGTGGAAATGTCGGTGCAACGACCACAAGCGAACGCAGCTTCGCTGTCGAGTCGGTCACGTGCGACGCACGTTCGAGGATGGGAACGGGTTTTGCTTGAGAAAGAAGAGAACAGGGATGACGGGCAGCTGGATAGAGGGGGCTTTTACGCAGGCGCAGCGACAACGCAGCGGTGCCTGTCGGGTAAATCAATACGGAGCCTCTATGCGCGCCAGAAAATTTGAATCGTATGTGCTGGTATCGATGATCCTGCTCGCGCCGTCCGCGGTACTGGCGGAGACAGCGCCGGCACAGGGCCCGACGACGCGGGCCGCGACGGAGCTGCACCTGGCTCAGGTGCATCCGGCGTCGAGATCCACGCAGGCGATGCCGCGCGTCGAATCTTTACAGCTTGCCGGTCTTTCGCCGACGGCGGAGGCCCGCGCTGCCACGCTCGATGAAGTGCAGCCCGCGAGCCACTCCACCACGAAGGATCTGCTGGCGCTGATCCTGGTCGGCGCGATGCTCGTGGCCTATCAACTGTTTCGCAAGCATCGCCTGCTGCGACAGCAGCCCTTCAGCCTCTGACTCCCTGGGGTAGGGGCGCATGAGCAGCACCGGCTATTCAGAACGACCGGCGATGCCGGATATTGCCGCGCGTCCGTTGCGCGACCGCGCCGGCGACGTCAGCGCGAGCGAACCGGTGTCGGTGTTCGCGCTGAAGTCGCTGCTGTATCCGATCATCCCCGTCGTCACGCTGCTGGCATGCCTGTTCTGGTGGAACAAGCCGCTGCTCGGTCCGCATCTGCTGGTCGGCGTTCTGGCCTTTCTCGGCGTTGCCGATCTGCTGGACGTCGTGCCGCTGCGCATCACGCCGGCCAGCGTCATGGCATTGCGTTCGCTGCTGGACATCATGCTGCGCTGGGGCGTGCTCATGGTGTTCATCTATCTGTTGCTGCGCCTGTCGACGCTCGGCATGTATTTCAGCGGACCGGTGCTCACCACCTGGGCCATCGTCACGCCGTTTGCGCTCTGGCTCGGCGAACTGGGGGCGCAGCAGTTCCTGTCGCGTCGTTCGGCAAAGCAGCGCACGCGCCGCGCCGTGATCGTCGGTGCGACCGGCATCGGCGTGCAGCTCGAACAGACGCTCGCTGCCCGGCCGACGCTGCAGGTGAGCGTGGCCGGCTACTTCGAGGATCGATCCGTACCGCGCATACCGTCCGAGTGCGTCGAGCGGCTGCTGGGCGATCTTCCCGATGTCGCCGCGTACGTCAGCCGTCATCGCGTCGACATCGTCTACATCACGCTGCCGATGGCGCCGCAGCCGCGCATCATCGAACTGCTCAATTCGCTGCGCGATTCCACCGCGTCGATCTATTTCGTGCCGGACCTCAAGGTCTTCGAACTGGTGCAGCCGCGCTTCGACCTGGTCGACGGCATTCCCGTCATCGCCGTCTGCGAATCGCCGTACTACGGCGTGCGCGGCCTGGCGAAGCGCGTCAGCGACGTCCTCATCTCTGGATCGGCGCTGTTCGTGCTGTTGCCGGTGCTGGCGGCGGTGGCGGCCGGCGTGAAGCTGAGTTCGCCCGGACCGGTCATCTACCGGCAACGCCGCTACGGACTCGATGGTCGCGAGATCACCGTCTACAAGTTCCGCTCGCTCAGCGTCGTCGAGGACGGCGTCACCAGCTACACGCAGGTCGGCCGCAACGATTCGCGCGTGACGCCGTTCGGCGCCTTCATCCGCAAGACCTCGCTCGACGAACTGCCGCAGCTCTTCAACGTGCTGAAGGGCGACATGAGCATCGTCGGCCCGCGCCCGCACGCGGTCGCCGTCAACGAGCAGTACCGCAAGCAGATCCCGGGTTACATGGTGCGCCACAAGGTGAAGCCGGGCATCACCGGCTGGGCGCAGGTGAACGGCTATCGCGGCGGCGACGATCTCGATTCCATGACGATGCGCATCACCTACGACATCGAGTATCTGCGTCATTGGTCGCTGGGTCTGGACCTGATCATCATGCTGAAGACGGCATCCATCATCTGGAACGACAGACATGCGTACTGAGAGGAAGGGCTACAGGCTACAGGCTGCAGGCTATGGGCCGCAGATGGTGATGATGGCGGTGGCGGCTCTCTGTCTCGTGCTGGCGACGGCGGGTCATGCGAACGGCGGCCCCGCGCCGAGCGACTACAAAGTCGGGCCTGGCGATCTGGTGAAGATCACGGTCTACGGCGCGCCGGACATGTCGACCGAAGTGCGCGTCGCCGAATCGGGCGGCATCACCTGTCCGCTGATCGGTTCGGTGCAGGTGGCCGGACTGTCGACGAGCGAAATGGAGAAGCTGCTCGCGACGCGCTACGTCGATGGCGGCTTTCTGCGTCAGCCGCAGATCGCGGTGCTGATCACGGAATTCATGAGCCAGAAGATTTCGGTGCTGGGGCACGTCACCAGGCCGGGACAGTATCCGCAGCGCGGCAGCGCCAATGTGCTCGGACTGATCGCCGAAGCCGGCGGCGTCGATTTCAAGACCGCCGCCGATCGCGCCACGCTGACCCGCGCCGACGGCACGCACGCGGAGATCGATCTGGAAAAACTCTTCGACGGCGATCCGGGCCAGAACCTCGCCGTCGGCGGCGGCGATCGCATCTACATCCCGAAGGCGGATCAGTTCTATGTCTATGGCCAGGTGCAGAAGCCGGGGCAATACAAGCTCGAACGCAACATGACCGTGTCGCGCGCGATCTCCGCCAGCGGCGGGTTGACGGCGCGCGGCACCGAGCGGCGCGCGATCGTGAAGCGTCGCGGACCGGATGGCGAAGAGAAGGAGTACGGGGTGAAGGGCACCGACGTGCTGCGGCCCGACGACATCCTGTTCATCAAGGAAAGTTTCTTCTGAAGCGAGGCAGGCATGAGTTTCACGCAGCTGCTGACGATTCTCTGGGCCCGACGCCAGTTCCTGGTCTTCACGGTGATCGGCGTGGTGGCGGTCGCCTGGCTGGCGTGGCTCGTCATGCCCAAGACCTACGTGGCGACCACGTCGGTCGTGATCAACACGCGCGCCGACGATCCGCTCACGGGTGCCACGCCGAACGCGCCGTCGACGGCCGCCATTCTCGCCACGCAGATGGATGTGATCGCGAGCCGCGCCGTCGCGCTCAAGGTGACGGACATGCTCAGGCTGCCGACCGACGAAGCGGCGGCGGAAGCAGCCGATCTGCCGGCGCGCCCGCGCGAGGGCTGGGCGAACGAGCTGCTGCAGAAGCTCACCGTCAAGCCGGTGGCGGACAGCAGCGTCGTGCGCATCCGCGTCGAGGACGAAGATCCGAAGTTCGCCGCCGATGTGGCCAACGGGTTCGCCGAGGCCTACATGCAGACCAGCCTCAACCTGCGCCTCGATCCGGCCAAGCGGCAAAGCGTGTGGTTCGATGAGCAGCTCACGCGGCTGCGCGGCGTCGTCGAGGATCGACGCCAGAAACTCTCGGAGTACCAGCGCACGCACGGCATCGTCGCGACCACCGAGCGCATGGACGTCGAGAACGCGCGGCTGGAAACGCTCTCGCGGCAACTGCTGGAAGCGCAGCGCACGGCCCAGGAAACCAGTGCGCGCGTGCGGCAGTCGACGCAGGCCATGAGCGGCGATCGGCTGTCCGAAGTCCCGGAAGTGATGGGCAATGCGCTGCTGCAGAACCTCAAGGGCGATCTGATCCGCGCCGAAGGCCGGCTCGCCGAGCTGAGCGAGCGCTACGGCAGCAATCATCCGCAGTACATCGCCGCGCGCGCCGAGATCGATTCGATCCGGCAGAAGATGTCGGCCGAGATTTCCCGCGTGCGCGGCTCGATCGAACAGACGGCGCAGATCTCGCAGCGCGAAGTGTCGGACCTGCAGCGCGCGTACGACGAGCAGAAGCAGCACATCCTGGAACTCACGCGCCAGCGCGACGAGCTTTCGGTGCAGGATCGCGAAGTGCAGACCGCACAGGCCGCGTACGACGCCGCCCTGCAACGCGCCAGCCAGCTGCGGCTGCAAAGCCAGTTCAACGAGACCAGCGTGGCCGTGCTCGACAACGCGCTGCCGCCGCAGTCGCCCGCCGGCATGGGCTTCGTCACCACCACCGCGCTGTCATTGGTATTCGGCGCGCTGCTGGGCGCGGCGCTGGCGCTGATGCTCGAGATGATCGATCGCCGCGTGCGCGACGGCGACGAACTGGTGCGCGTCGCCGGTCTCGAAGTGCTGGGCGAAGTGCCGCGGCTGCGCGCGAGTTTCAAGCCGGCACGGATCGCCGCCGCGCGCGGGCAGCGGACCCTGCTGGAAGGTGGCGCGGCGTAGTGCGCCGACACATTCATATGTTCCTTCCCCCGCAAGCGGGGGAAGGGGTCGGAGTGTCAACCAGAGGCTGACGGAAGCACTTTATGGCGATCAACCCCATCAGCGAGTCGAGCCGGTCGCATCAGCCCATCGGCGAATTGCTCGCGCAGTCGGCGCGCCTGACGGAGCACGACATCAAGCGCGTGCTGGCGCACCAGCGCAAGCGCGGGCTGCGCTTCGGCGAGGCGGCCCGCAGCCTCGGGCTCGTGACCGCCGAGGACATCCAGCAGGCGCTGTCGCGCCAGTTCAGCTATCCGTACATCCGCCGCGGCGAATCGGGACTGCATCCGATGCTGGTGTCCGCCTATCAGCCGTTCGGTCCGGCTGCCGAGGCGTTCCGGATGCTGCGCAGCCAGCTGATGCTGCGCTGGTTCGACAAGGGACGGAAAGTGCTCGCCGTGGGTGCGCCGCGTTCGGGCACCGGCTGCAGCACCCTGACAGCGAACCTTGCCGTGAGCTTTGCCCAGCTCGGCGAACGCACCCTGCTGCTCGATGCGAACTTCCGCAGTCCGGCGCAGCACCAGCTCTTCGGCATGTCGGCGGAAACGGGTCTGGCGGACGTGCTTCTCGGACGCTCCAGCGTCGAGAAATCCATCGTCTCCATTGCGCAGCTCAATGGACTGGCGGTGCTGTGCGCCGGCCCGATTCCGCCGAACCCGCACGAACTGCTGAGCAGCCGCGCGATGCAGTACCTGCTGGAGCTCGCCAGCGAGATCTACGACGTCGTCATCGTCGATGCGCCGCCCATCCTGGAATACGCGGACGCGCAGATGATCGCTTCGCGCGCCGGCGGCTACGTGCTCGTGACGCGCCGGCATCGCACGCGCATGAACGATGTCAGCGCCGTGCAGGAAAGGCTCGAACCGTCGGGCGCGACCCTGCTCGGCGCCATCGTCAACGATTGATCGCGGAGCAGGGCGGATGGCGGCGGCGCAGACAGTCAACCACGCACTCGGATCGCAGTTCGTCGCGGCATCCGCTGCCGCGCCGCGTCGTGCCGGGTCCGTCTGGCTGACGCGCGTCATCGTGTTCACGCCGGTGGTCTTCGCCACGCTGCTGGCGAAGTTCACGCTGCCGGGACTGAACATTCCGTCCATCGGCATGCTGTTTCCGATGGTCATCATCGCCGTGGCGGCGGGGCTCGCGACGGGCCGGCTGCAGCCGGTGCCGATGCGGCTCGCGCTGTTCCTGCTGATGCTTTCGGTGCTGGCGCTGATCCAGATCTGGCGCGGGGAGGTTTTCTCGCTGCCGTCGCTGGCGATGATGGCCGTGCTCGGCTTCGCCTACGTGCCGGCGGCGCGGCGCGGCACCGTGACGCAGGAGGATGCGCTGCGCTTCTTCTGCAATCTCACGGCGTTGATTGCGCTCGCCGGCGTCATCCAGTTCACGCTGCAGTTCGTCGGCGGCAAGGCGTTCGCGTTTCCGATCGAAACGTTCGTGCCCGACTGGCTGCGCACCCGCGGCTACAACGACATCGCGCCGCTGTACTACGGCGCGAAGATCTACAAGGCCACCGGCTTCGTGATGCTGGAGCCGTCGGTGTTCTGCCAGCTGTGCGCGCTCGGTCTCACCGCCGAGCTGGTCCATCGCAACCGCGGCTGGCGCATGGCCGCCTACGCGGCCGGCATCGTGGTGTCGTATTCGGGCACGGGCCTTTTGATTCTCGCGGTCACCCTGCCGGTGCTGGTCATCCTCTACCAGCGCTGGGATCTGCTGCTGCGCGGTCTGCTGCTGCTCGCCGTTCTCGCGCTGCTGGTCGAGCCGCTGAATCTGAATGTCACGCTCAATCGCGCGAGCGAATTCAGTTCCTCGGGCGGATCCAGCGCCTTCATCCGCTTCGTCGGCTGGATGAACCTGTTCGCGGACAAGCTCTGGACGGATCCGGCGCGGGCCCTGTTCGGCTACGGCGCAGGCACCTTCTTTTCGGCTGCCGAGGTCTACCGCGCCGGCGAGATGGCGCATGCCAAGATCTTTTTCGAGTTCGGCGTGGTCGGCGGCCTGCTGTACTTCGTCTTCCTGTTCTATTGCTTCCTGAGTTCGCGCGCGCCGCTGGCGCTGCGCATCGGCGTGCTGGCTGCGTATTTCATGAACGGCGCCTACTCGCCGTCGGTGACGGGCATCGCGACGTCGCTGCTGCTCTGGCCCGCGCTGCCCGTGGCGACGCAATCACGCGCCCGACAGCTGCCGGGGGAACCGGAGGTGGCCGATGCGAAGTGAAACGGCACGAGCCGCGCTGCCGCAGCGCGATGCCGCCATCGACCTGGTCCGCGGCGCCGGCATCCTCATGATCGGCATCGATCATCTGGAATTCCTGTGCGAGAAACTTGCCGGCGACGGCTTCATCAATCCGTTCGTCACCTGGCTGCGCATCGGCTGGTCGGGCGCGGCCGAGTTCTTCGTGTTCTTCTCCGGCTACCTCGCCGGCATCGTGTACCTGAAGACGCTGCAGACGCATGGCGCCGGCATGATGTGGGCGCGCGCGGCGCAGCGCTCCTGGCACATCTACGTGGTGAACCTGCTCACGCTGTGCGCGGTGCTCATGCTGCTGCGGCTGCCGCTGCTGTGGAGCCCGGAAGTCAACGAGGCGTCGCGGCTCGGCGCATTGATGGGGCCGCAGGCCGGCGCCGCGATTGCCGGATTCCTCGGACTGCAGTTCGCGCCGCTGTATTTCGAGATCCTGAATCTCTACATCGTCCTGCTGCTGCTCGTGCCGTTCGTGATCCTGCTGTCCCGGCTCAGTGCCGGGCTCGCTCTCGCGCTGTCGTTCGCCGTCTGGCTCGCCGTGCAGGTGAACGCCGCGCATGAATTTGCGCCCTGGCTGGGCAGGCACGGCAACTTCAATCCGTTCGGCTGGCAGTTCGTGTTCGTGCTCGGCGCGCTCGCCGGCATGCACGACGTCTTCCGCCGCCTGCGCGAGCGTTTCCCGCGCGAACGGCTGTTCGTCGTCAGCGGTTCGATTCTGCTGGCGGCGTTCGTCGTCAAAGCAGTCGATCGCAGCGGCTGGTCGTTGCCGCTGATCGGTGCGTTCGACGTTCCCGGCTACGACAAGCCGAATCTCGGTGCGCTGCAGGTCGCGCACTTCCTCGTGTCCGTGGTCTTCGTCATGCAGATCGTGCCGCGCACCGCCGCCGCGCTGGCATCGCGGCCGGTGCGCGCGGTGATCGACGTCGGCCGGCGGTCGCTCGAATGCTTCTGCATGAGCACGATCCTCGTGTACGTGCTGGCAGCCCTGCTGTCGCGTGCCGGAACCTTCGAGCCGGCCGCGCTGCTGCTGGCGGGGGCGGCCATCGTGATCGGCCTGTGCGTGTTTGCCCGGCTCGTCGACTGGATCGATGCCAGGCCCTGGCGCGGAGCGCGCCGCACGCCGAAGGACGGTAAGGAAGAGAAGGCGCAGGCCGGAGTCGACGCGGCCATCGTCAGGAGAGCCGCATGACCGCCGTGTTGCTGATCGCGAGTGCCTGCTTTTTCGTGCTGGCGGTCCATCCGTTCACGATCTATCCGCTGTCGCTGCTGCTGCTGCGGGCGCTCGGCGTGACCGATGCCGCGCGCGGCAACCGGACCGCGACGGCGGCGCCGCGTCCGCTGCGTTTTGCGATCTGCATGTGCGCGTACAACGAGGAGCGCGTCATCGGGCAGAAGATGCGCAACCTCATGCAGCTGCTGGAGCGCGAGCCCGGACTGCAGATCCTGGTGTACGTCGACGCATCGAGCGACCGCACCGCGCAGCTCCTGCAGCCCTATGCCGACCGGATCTTCCTGCACGTCAGCGCCGAGCGGCATGGCAAGACCTGCGGCATGAACCTGCTGTCGGCGCGTGCCGATGCGGACGTGCTGGTGTTCACCGATGCCAACGTCATGCTCGACCCGGCCTGTCTCGACGACCTGCGGCGACACTTCGCCGATCCGCAGATCGGCTGCGTCTGCGGCAATCTCAACTACATCAACGGCGATGCGTCGATCACTGCGGCGTCGGGATCGCTGTACTGGCGCTTCGAAGAGGCGCTGAAGCGTCTGGAATCCCAGACCGGGTCGATGATCGTCGCCGACGGATCGATCTTCGCCGTGCGCCGCGAACTGCGGCACGCGCCGCCGGATCACATCATCGACGACATGTACGTGTCGCTGATGACCTTGATCGACGGTCACCGCGTCATCCAGGCGCCGGACGTGCGCGCCTACGAGGAATCGGTGGCGAAGAGTTCCGAGGAGTTCAATCGCAAGATCCGCATCGCCTGCCAGGCCTTCAACGTGCACCGGCTGCTGTGGCCGCGGCTGCGGCGCCTGGACTGGCTGACCCGCTACAAGTATGTCTCGCACAAGCTGCTGCGCTGGCTGAGCATCTTCTTCCTCGGGATCGCGGCGCTGGCGTTCGTCGCGGCGCTCGTGAGCGCCGGCTATCCCATGATCGCGCTCGGCGTCGTCGTCGCGGCGACACTCTGCGGCCTGCTGGGACATCTCTGGTCCATCAGACCTTTCGCCCAGGTCGTCGACCTGCTGCTGGCCCTGCTCGGCGCGGGCCTCGGCGTGCTGCGCTCGCTGCGCGGCGAGCGCTTCCAGACCTGGACGCCGGCCGACTCGATTCGCGGAGGTGCCAAGTGAAGCGACGCACGCTGATCGCTTCGCTGCTGGCTGCGGGCAGCTATCCGGCATGGCGCGGCGTTGCTGCGGAACCGAAGCCGCCGCGCCTGCTCGACGGCGGACGGGCGCGGCTGGGCGTGTATCTCGGCGCGGGCTGCGCGGGCACGGAACGATTGCCTGCCTACCAGCAATGGTTGAAGCGCGACGTCGATCAGACGCTGGAGTTCGTGTCGTGGGACGTGCTCAAGGCGGCCGGCGCCTGGGCCATCAAGTGCTGGAGCACGGCCGACCGGAAGTCCGTCGTGTATTCGCTGCCCATGTTGCCGCCGAACCGTTCCGCCAGGCTGGCCGACGGCGCCGCGGGAAAGTTCGACGAACTGTTCGCGAAGTACGCCGCGCTGCTGGTGAAGTGGGGCTACGGCGAGTCCGTCATCCGCATCGGCTGGGAATTCAATGCGAACTGGTATGCATGGGATGCGAGCAAGGACCCGACGTCCTGGATCGCGTACTGGCGTCGCATCGTCTCCATCATGCGCAAGACTTCCGGCGCCGCGTTCAAGTACGACTGGTGCCCGGCCGCGGCCGCACGCGGTTTCGATGCAGCCAAGGCCTATCCCGGCGATGACTACGTCGACATCGTCGGACTCGATTTCTACAACATGCCGATCGGCCAGCCGGACGACTCGCCCGAGGGCCGCTGGCAGGCGCGCATGAACATGCAGCATGGACTCCAGTGGCAGCGCGATTTCGCGAAGAGCCGCGGCAAGCCCCTCTCGATGCCGGAGTGGGGCACGGGCGTCCACAAGAAGTGGGGCGGTCCGGCCGACGATCCGTACTTCATCGATCGCATGGCCGCCTGGATCGCCGACAGTCCGGTCGTCTATCACAACTACTGGGAATACTGGGCGAAGGATTTCGACACCCAGCTCGCGCGCGGCAAGCAGCCGGGCGCGAGCGCCGCGTTTCTGCGTCACTTCGGCGGCAGTGCTGCGGCAGGCGCGTGATTCCCATGTACGCGCCCGGCGAAAAGAAGAAGGACTTCAATGCCGCATTGAACGGCTACCGCGGCCTGTGCGCGTCGCTGGTGTTCGTGTTCCATCTCGGCAGCGCCGGCATCGTCGCCTGGCCGTCGGGTTCGCTGCCGGCCGACCTGCTCGGCACGCTGTGGCATTCGCTGACCTACGGCGTCGAGATGTTCTTCATGATCAGCGGCTTCGTCATCCTCGGCAGCCTGCTGCGGCATCGGAGCATCGGCGCATTCCTGCAGGATCGCGTCAGTCGCATCTTCTCCGCGTGGGTGCCGGCCCTGTGCGCCGTCACCGCCGTGTGCATCCTGATGCAGATCCCGCCGGTGGACGATCGCAGCGCCGGCAGTGCGGCCGCGCTGTTCGTCGGCAACCTGTTCCTGCTGCCGCCGATCGTGCGCTTTCCGATGATCCACCAGGTGTCGTGGAGCCTGAGCTACGAGTGGGTTTTCTATCTCACCGCCGCGGTCGGACTGTTCCTGTATCGCCGCGCGCAGCCGCGCTACGCGCTGCTGACCCTGTGGTTCGCGCTGGGTGCGCTGTTCGTGATGCTGTTTCCGCGCGCGCTGTTCTTCCTGACGGGCGTCATTGTCTTCTACTACCGCGACTGGTTCGCGGCGCGCATGCGCTGGCTGAAATTCCCGGCGCTCAGCTTCCTGGTGTTCCTGTTCGCGTGGTCCGCGACGGGTGCCTTCATGGCGCATCTGAACGACACCGTGTTCGATTTCCTGCTCGACGGCCGCTGGATCGCGCTGCTGGTCGCGTTCGTCGCCTCGCTGCATCTGTTCGCCAGCGTCACCCTCGATGCGAGCCGGCAGACCGGATTCCTGTGCGGTCGCACGTTCCAGTTCCTCGGCAACATCAGCTACAGCTTCTATCTCTGGCACACGCTGGTGATGGCGCTGTTCAAGCGCCTCGTGCTCGCCTACGTGGTGCCCGAGTACGGCAACAGCGTGGGTCTCGTCGTGTTCGGCATCGCATCGCTGCTGGTGGCGCTGCCGGTGTCGTGGATTTCCTGGCGCCTGTTCGAAGTGAAGCTGGCGGCGGCCATGCGCGAATGGTTCCGGCGCCGCACTGAAGTGGGAGGCCCCGTTCGTGCAACCTGAGTCCGGCAACGCTCTGCGCATTCTCTGGATCGCCCGCTACATGCCGTATCCCGCCGATGCCGGCGCCAAGGTCTATTCGGCGAAACTCGCGGAGTCGCTGGCCGCGGCGGGCGCCAGCGTGCGCTTCCTCGGG
The DNA here is from genome assembly GCA_937864115.1 of uncultured Steroidobacter sp. Lineage (GTDB taxonomy): Bacteria > Pseudomonadota > Gammaproteobacteria > Steroidobacterales > Steroidobacteraceae > Steroidobacter. Next base: position 40,114 of record CALMII010000035.1, read on the forward strand.
TTCGGCGCCGCCGGTGCCGCACCGCCGGAAGCGCAGCACGTCGAGTGGGTGTCCGTGCCGGACGGGCGCCGCAGCGAATGGCTCGCATTGTTCTCGCGACTGCCGAACGGTGCGGCCGTCGATGCGAGTCCCGGCTACCGGCGCCTGCTCGAAGAACAGCTGCGCGAAGCATGGGATGCGATCGTGCTCGACACCTATGCGGCCGGCTGGGCGCTCGACCGTTGCCTGGCGCAGCGCTTCACGGCGCAGCCGCCGCCGGCGATCGTGCATGTCTCGCACAATCACGAAGCCGCCGTCTGGCGCGATCTGTCCGCCTCGGCCAGCGGCTCGCTGGCGCGTCGCTTCGTCGTCCGGCTGAACGCGCTCAAGGTACGGGCGCTGGAACAGCGCGTCGTCCGTCACGTCGATCTGCTGACGACCATCACGGACGAGGATCGCGCAGCGCTGACGCGGGCCGGCGACGGTCCGCAGGCCATCACGCTCACGCCCGGCTACTCCGGCACCGTCGCCGCGCCGCGCAGCATCGATGCGGCGACGCCGCGGCGGGTAGCGATCGTCGGCTCGTTCCACTGGGTGATGAAGCAGGAGAATCTGCGGCGCTTCGTGCAGACCGCGGATACGGTGTTCGCGCAGCACGACATCCAGCTCGACATCATCGGCGCCGTTCCCGACAGGCTGCGCGAGGAACTCGCAGCGAATGCGCGCGCGACGCGCTTCCTCGGATTCGTGGACGATCCCGTCGCCTGTCTGGCGCAGGCGAGGATGGCCGTCGTGCCCGAAGTCATCGGCGGCGGCTTCAAGCTGAAGTTCCTCGACTATCTGTTCGCGCGCGTGCCCATCGCAACCCTGGCCGATGCGGCCGCCGGACTGCCGCCGTCGCTGCGCGAACACATGCTGCTGCGCGACGATCTCGAGTCGCTCACGGCCGGCATCGTTGCCGACATCGACCGTTTCGACCTGCTCGACCGGCGCCAGGAACAGGCCTACGAGGTGGCGCGTTCGCTGTACCGGTGGCAGGACCGCGGCACGCAACTGGGCCGCGCCATTGCGCAGATCCATCGCCGACAGCGGGTCGGCGAAGATCCTTCGGCCCGGAACGGGCCAGCCACGGCACTGAAGCGTCTCAGTGCCTCCACTCCCGTCAAATGAGGCATCGAATGGACGCAGCACAGCGAATCGAACGCGAGCGCGATTTTCACAACCAGCGCTTCGTCGACAACAATGCATCGCGCGAATCGCGCACGCGGCGCTTCTACGATGCCATCGCCTATGGCTTCGAGGAGTTCCGCCAGCGCGTCACCGCGGCGAGCCGCGGCCGCAGCGTGCTCGAATACGGCTGCGGTGCCGAGATCATGGCCTTCGATCTCGCGCACGTGGCGCGGCAGGTCACGGGCATCGACATTTCCGACGTGGCCATCGTGCAGGCGCAGCGCATCGCGGATCAGCGCGCGCTGCCGAACGTGAAGTTCTCGGTCGACAATGCAGAAGACATGCGGCTCGCCGACGACAGCGTCGACGTCGTCATCGGCGCCGGCATCGTGCATCACCTCGACATCGAGAAATCCATGCAGGAGCTGCATCGCGTATTGCGCGACGGCGGCACGGCGATCTTTGCGGAGCCGCTCGGCCACAATCCGGTGCTCAACTGGGTGCGCGACCGGACGCCGGAAATGCGCACGCCGGACGAGCATCCGCTGCTCGCGCGCGATCTGCGCGCGATGTCGCGCGGCTTCGCCTCGTCGAAGGTCGTCTACTTCGGGCTGGTGTCGCCGCTGCTGGGCCTGATCACCTCGAACGTGCGCCCCGATCGCTGGCTGACCCGCGCGGTGTGGTCGATCGATCGGCTGATCTGCCGCATTCCGGGGCTGCGGCGTTTCGCGTGGTACTGCTACATCGAGCTGCGTGCATGAAGGTGCTGTTCGTATCGACGCTCTATGCGCCCAACGAAAAGGGCGGCGCCGAGCGGACCGTGCGCATCCTGGCGGAAAGCCTGGTCGCCAACGGCCACGAGGCCGTGGTGGTCAGCCTCGCGCCCGACGGGCAGGCGCGTCAGGGCGAAATCGGCGGCGTGCGAACCTGGTACGTGCCGCTCGCGAATCTGTTCTGGAAACAATCGGAAGCCGGACGCAGTCGCATCGAGCGCATGTCGTGGCATCTCATCGACGCCTACAACCCGGTCATGGCGCGCCGCGTGCGACGGATTCTCGAGCAGGAACGGCCCGACGTCGTGCAGACCAGCAACCTGCAGGGCTTTTCGGTTTCGTTGTGGCCGACGATCCGCTCCATGAACATTCCACTGGTGCAGATGCTGCACGACTACTATCTCGGCTGCCCGAAATGCACGATGGTGTCGGGCGACCGCAATTGCGCGCGTCAATGCGGTCCGTGCCGCGTGTACTCGACGCCGCGGCGGCTGTATTCGAATCTGCCTGCGGCCGTGATCAGCCTGAGCCGGCGCATGCTCACGCGTCTGGAAGACACCGGCCTCTTTGGCGACGTGCCGCACAAGTTCGTCATTCACGGAGCCAACAATGCACGCGTGCAGCCCACGCCGCGCGTGAACAAGGCGCCCGGCACGCCCATCGTCGTCGGCTATCTGGGGCGCATGGAAAACACCAAGGGCATCGAAGTGCTGCTCGATGCGGTGAAGCGTCTGCCTGAATCGCAGGTGACGGTGCTGCTGGGAGGCAGGGGCGAGGAGTCGTACGTCGACGGCTTGCGTCGCGCGTATCCGGCGTCGAACGTCCAGTTCCTCGGCTTCGTGCGTCCTGCCGAATTCCTCGAACGCATCGACCTGCTCGTCGTGCCTTCGGTGTGGGAGGAACCGCTGGGCCGCGTCATCTACGAAGCCTACGGACACGGTGTGCCGTCGATGGTCGCCAACGTCGGCGGCATGCCGGAGATCGTCGACGACGGCCGCACGGGCTTCGTCTACCGGCCCGCCGACAGCGAGCATCTGGCATCGCTGCTGCGGCAGCAGATCGATGCGGGATGGCGCGGCGCCGATTTCTTTGCCGCCTGCATCGAACGCGCGGCGGACTTCAGCGTCGATCGCGTGTTTGCCGACTATCTGAAAGTCTGGGAAACGGCGATCCGCGTGCAGTCGGTTCCACCCGCCGCCACCGGCTGCGTTGCGCCGCGGACATCGACGGCCTCGTGACCACACCAGCCACCACGATGCGGGTGTCGATGTTTCCGAAGCACGATCCGGGCAATCCGTTCGTGCGCCGCTTCGCTGCGAGTCTCGAACGCGCCGGCGCGACGGTCGACGACTTCTCCTACGTTCGTGCGCTGCGGCGTCGCTACGACGTGCTGCACGTGCACTGGCCCGACTCCCATCTCACGAGCGCGAGCTGGTGGGGTTCGCTCGTCAAGCATCTGCGCTTCGCCGCGCTCATCGGCTGGCTGCGACTGCGCCGTACGCGCGTGGTGTGGATGACCCACAACCTGAGCGCACACGATCAGTGTCACTGGCTGTCGCGTCGACTGTTTCCGTTGTGGTTCCCGCGCGCGTGCACGCATGTCGTCGCGCTCACGCAGTCCGGACTCGAATCGGCGCGGGAACGGTATCCGGTGCTGGCCGGCAAGCCGTCCGCGGTCGTGCCGCACGGTCACTATCGTCACGAATATCCAGCGGTGCCGGCGCGAGACGCGGCGCGTCGCCGGCTCGGCGTACCGCCCGACTCCTTCACCCTGCTGTTCTTCGGCAATGTGCGGCGCTACAAGAACGTGCCGCATCTGATCGAGGTATTCCGGCAACTGCCGGGCCGCGATCTGCACCTGATCGTGGCGGGACAGCCGGGTCACGGCATCAGCGCCGAAGCGCTGTCGGCGCTGCGCGACGGCGATGACCGGGTCACGTTGCGACTCGAGTTCATTCAGGACGCCGATGTGCCGACGTACTTCGGCGCCGCGGATGCGACCGTGCTGCCGTTCGACAGCATCCTCAACTCGGGCAGCGTGCTGCTCGCACTGTCGTTCAATCGCGTGGTGCTCGCGCCGCGGCTCGGCGCGCTGCCGGAGATCCAGCAGCGCGTCGGTGCGCAGTGGCTGCAGCTCTATGACGGCGCACTCACGGCGGAGCATCTGCAGGCACTGCGCACGAGCGCGCCGCCGATTGAAATCGAGGCGGACCTGTCCGCATTCGACTGGAACTCCGTTGCGGACCGGACGTTGGAGCTGTACCGCGCCGACCCGGCGACGACGCAGGGTGCGCCGGCGCGTCCACGGGGCGAAGGAGCCTCCTATGAGAAAGTCCGCAAGCAGTACTCGAAACCCTAGTCGCGCGCGCCGCAGTGCGTGCGTGTTGTGTCTGCCCGCGCTGTGCGCGGGGTCGATCGCCGTCGCCGGCGAAGCGCCGACCGCGACCGATCCGGTGAAGTTCATCCTCTCGGATCGCTATCTCTACGACGACAACCTGTTCAAGCTGCCCGACGGCGAAGCGCCGCTGATGGATCCGGTGACGGGCGTGACGCGCAATCGCGAGGACCAGATCAATCGTGCCTCCGCGGGTCTGCGCGTGCGGCTCGATGCCGCGCGCCAGGTCTTCCATGCGGACGTGCGCATCGATGACGTGCGTTACCAGAAGAACGACGATCTCGATTACACCGGCGGCAACGCCGATGTCTTCTGGGACTGGCAGGTCGCGAGCAACTGGTCGGGCAGGCTGTTCGCGAAGTACGACCGCGCCCAGGCCAATCTCGAGAACTATCGCTTCTTCGAAAAGGACGTGGTCGAGTCGGCGAGCTACGGCGGCGAAGTCCGCTACGGCTTCGGTTCGCGCTGGCGAATTTTCGCCGGCGGCGCGGCGCAGGACACCGATCACAGCGCCGATCTGCGCCAGACGGAGAATTTCGAAAGCACCACCGGCCGCGGCGGCATCGAATACACCACGCCGGCCGGTTCGAGTCTTGCCGCCGAGTATCTCGTGACGAATGCGGACTTCCCGGAAGCCGAAGCGCTCGCCGGCGCTGCGCGCGGTTACGAGGAAACCATTCCCACGCTGCGCGGCCGCTACGTGCTCTCGGTCAAGACAATGTTCACAGCCAGCCTGGGCTATCTCGATCGCGACTACGACAATCCGGTCGCGACCGACTATTCCGGCGAGATCTGGAATGTCGGCATGGTCTGGGAGCCGCGCACCAAGCTGTCGTTCGAGATCGAGGCCTGGCACAAACTGCGCGCGTACGTCGATGCCGAATCGGATTACTTCGTCGGCGACGGCGTCAGCATCACGCCCACCTGGAAGCCCACCACCGCCATCGAACTCGCCGCGATGTTCTCGTACGAGAAGCAGGACTACGTCGGCAACACGCTGCTGCTGCCGCCCATCGACGCCGGCCGCGAGGATACGGTGCAGTCGGCGCAGCTCTCGCTCGAATGGACGCCGCGCGACTTCATCAGCCTGGGGCTTGCCTATCGCTGGAACGATCGCGATTCGAACCGCGATTTCCGCAGCTATGGACAGAATCAGTCGAGTGCGCAGATCAGGGTGATGTTCTGAGTGGAGGTACGAGTCTTCCTGTAGGTCAGGCTTTAGCCTGACTCCTACACCCCAGAAGGCCGGCTGAAGCCGGCCCCACAGGAAGAGCCACGAGCAGTCAGCGTTGCTCGATGTGTTCGATCTGTATTTCGCTCGATCCGGAAGCTGCGTCCGTTCCGTCCGGGCATGCAATGCGCGAGATGGGCAGGTCGCCGGCTTTGTGTTCCTTCCGGACGCGCTCGCCGAGCGTCTGTGCGACGAGGTCGAAACAATCGGCCGTGCTCGACTGGAGCCCGAAATCGGAATCAGTGCCTTCGAAGATCAGCAGGGCCGCCGGCCACTGCTTCGCGCCCAGTCGCGCCAGGGTCTGCTCCGCCTGCGTGAGCGGAGTGCGGCGATCGTCCGCGGCATGCAGGATCAGCACGGGCGGCAAGTGCGAGCGGACGTCAGCCGCTTCGATCGCGGGTGCGAAGCCCGCGTCCAGCATCCCGCTCAGCAGGGCCACGGAACTCGCCCGCGTGTCGCGTGCTGCGAGCGTGAGCGCGGTCGTCGCGCCGCGGCCGATGCCGACGTAGAACGTCGGCACGTCGAGACGTTCATGCCGGCGCAGGGCCGTGACGGAATCGGCAACGGCATCCTGCCAGGCCGGGCGATGGCGATCGGCGCGATCGCAGGCAACGATGACCGAATGGGCATCGCCGCCGCCGGGCCGCTCGAACTGCAGAAAGAACGAATCGTCCTTGAACTGCTTCCAGACCAGCCCGCCCGTGGCGAGGTGTTGCCCGGCATCCTGCTGATCGGCCGGGCAGGGCGACGTCTGCAGAACGACGATCAGGCGTTCGGCAGGTCCTTCCGGGCGCGAGACATATCCCGTGACGGTGCCGACGCTCGTGCGGAATGCGATCTCCTCGAAAGGCCACAGCGGTTTCGAACCGAGGACGGCAGGCTGCGACGCGCAGCCCGTCAGCATGACCAAGAGGCAGGCAAGCGAACGGCAAGTCACACGCACGGCGCTCACGGCGTGAGTTTGAACGTCACCGCGAACTCACCCCACATGCGCATGGGCTGGCCATCGACCGTGCCCGGATCGAGCTGCCAGCGGAACGATTCGTACATCGCGGCGTAGTCGAGGTCCGGATGGCCGCTCGATTTGCGGATGAGCGCGTCGCCGACGCTACCGTCTTCGAGCACGTGCAGCTTGAGAACCACCGTGCCGGTCTCGCCCAGGCGGCGCGATGCGGGAGGGTAGACGGGATGCGACAGCGGCCGCGCGCGATTGCTCTTCGGCAGCGTCACGTTGTCCGATGCGATTGCTGTCGCCGCCGCGGCATTCGCGTCGGGCAGCGCCTGCTTCGTCTGCAGGGTGGCGGAGACTGCAACGACGGGCAGCAGGACTGCTGCCATCGCCGCATGCTTCCACCGCGCCGGGCGGTTCCCGCCTGCGGCCGGATCGAGAATGTGTTCGACGCGTGTTGCGAGCGCCGCAGCGCGCGCCATCGCGATGGCCTGCTCGTCGCCGGTCGTCCTGCGTGCGCAGCGCAGCAGCAGTTGCGCATAGGCCGTGCGCTCCTGAATCGCGACTGCCGCTTCGTCGCTGACGAACTCGCTCAACAGCGACAGGCGTTTCGGCAGCCACCACGCGAGCGGATTGAACCAGAAGAGATGCCGATGCAGGTGGGCGAGCGCCTGCACGTAGAAGTCGCCGTTCCGGAGGTGGGCCTGCTCATGGGCCAGCGCCGCTTCGCGTTCTTCGTTGCTCCACGTTTCGAAATCGACCGGCACGAGGATCGTCGAGAAGACGGTGGCGGGCGCGCCCACCGCACTCGATGTACGTACGTCGATTCTGCCGCTCGATGCCAGCGGCTGCGCCCGTGCCTTCACACGCCACAGCCGTGCGAGGCCGATCGCCTGACGCAGGCAGAGCGCGCCGGCCGTGGCGAGGTAGAGGCAGAGGAGCAGTCGTTGCCATTCGAATGCGGCATCCAGGATCGTCATTCCACCGATCGTTGCTGTCGGCAGATCGATGATGGGTGCGACCAGCTGCGGCAGCACCGCGAGCTGCATGCCGAACGGCATGACGATCGAAGCGGCGAGCACGAACAGCCATGCCGTGCGTTCGACGCCCGGATGGCGTATCCGCAGGGCGCGCAGCAGCAGCCAGACGGCGACGAGGAGTGCCGAGCTACGCAGGGCAGCTTCGAGTACCGCGAGGGTCATCGTTTCGCTCCTTTTTTCGCGCGCCCTGCACCGGTCTTGCCCTGTCTGGCCTGTTCGACACGCTCCATCAGGCGATCGAGCTGCGCCTTGTCGAGCATGTCGGAATCGACCATGCCGACGAGCACTTCATCGACCGAACCGTCGCAGAACCAGTCGACGATGCGTTTCACCGCGCGCGCCGCCACCCGCGCGCGCGGTTCCACCGCCGAATACATGAAGGTGCGGTTGTCGACTTCGTGCCGCACCAGTCCCTTTTCTTCGAGGCGTCGCAGGACGGTGCGAACCGTCGTTTCCTTGTGGCCCTGCCCCAGTTTGTCGCGAACGGTTTCGGCGCTCACGGTCGGGTTGGCCCAGACGATCTTCATCACTGCGCGTTCCAGTTCGCCCAGCCCGGTCTTCGTTGTCTTCACAATGGTGTGTCCGTGACGGATCGTAGTGCTACGAAACGTAGCATTGAAGGAGATCAGCAGGCAAGCCGCGTCTTCGGAAAGCTGGCTGAAGCTGCATTGGGTGCTAAACGATGAGATGAGGGTCGAGCCATGCGTCCCTTCCTCCGCGCAGCGGGGGGGGGCCGCTCCTGCGCATCCTTGCGCTCGCGGCATTCGGGCTCCTGCCCATCAGAAGGACAGGGGGTTTTTGTAGGTCAGGCTTCAGCCTGACTCTGATGAAGAGGCCGGCTGAAGCCGGCCCCACAGTAAGAAGGCCCCCACCCTGACCCTCTGCTGCACATGGATGTGCGAATGCCGCGAGCGCAAGGATGCGCAGGAGCGGCCCCCCGCTGCGCGGAGGAGGGGACCAGACAGCGGCTTTTGCGAAGTGCCCTTTGAACGTACTATCCCCGCATGGATAAAAGCATCCGGAAGTTCTCCAGTCTCGATGCCATGAAGGCGGAGGAGTATCGCTATTGGCAGAGCGTCCCTGCGAGCGAGCGGCTGCAGGCCGTTTGGGACATCACGCTCGAGTCGTATCGGTTGAGAGGCGAGATTCAGGATGTACCCCGACTTCAAAGAACTCTTGTCCGCATTCAACGCCCATGACGTCCGGTATCTGATCGTCGGCGGTTATGCGGTTTCGATTCATGCTCAGCCGAGGGCAACCAAGGATCTGGACATTCTCGTCGACCCGTCGAGTGAGAACAGCGAGGCGCTGTTTGCAGCGCTGATGAAGTTCGGTGCTCCGATTGCAGGATTGACGCCGAAGGACTTCACACAACCCGAGAACTTCTTTCGCATGGGCTCTCCGCCCGCCATGGTGGACATTCTTCCAAAGATAAAAGGGGTGGATTTCGACAAGGCCTGGGAAAGGCGCGTGATCCAGGAGATCGAGAGCGGCCTGAACGTGCCGTTCATTTCGCGTGACGATCTGCTCAGCGCAAAGTTGTCTTCAGGAAGGCCAGAAGATCTGGCCGATGTTGCTGCGCTACGCGCGACGCAAGCTGCCCAGCAATCGCCATCTGACGAAGACCCGGAGCGGAAATAGATTCGGACCTCTTCGCGTTCGGTCCCCGTGCTCCCCGTGTCCCGGTGGGAAATTCTTCTTCTCGACTCTGTGTTCTCCGTGATCTCTGTGTGAAATCCGGATCCGGTCCGATCCTTACCCCACCGCCTCCACCTGCGGCAGTTGTCCCAGGTGTTCCAGCAGCTCGCGATCGGCGGCGACTTCGATGCGCTCGGGCGCGCTGAGCCAGCCGAGGGCTTCGCGCAGGCTTTGCGCCTGCATCACTTTGGCGGCGGCCGTGAGGCGATGGGCGTTGGGATGGCCGCGCAGTTCGTGCGGTCGCGCGAGATTGTTCGCGACATGTGCGGCGCGTTCGACGGGGTGGCGTGCGAGATAACGCAGACCATCGGCCGGCAGCGGTTCGGCGGCGTGCATGATTTCATCGCGACGACGCAGAACGGCAGGCGCTTCGCGTTCCTCGGGAATGCGGAACAGTCCGAGCCGCGAGAAGCCCTGGCCGAGACGTACGCTGCCGCTGGCCTTGGAAAGCGGGATGGCGAGCACGAGGCCCGCGACCGTGGGCGACAACCAAGCGAGCAACGTGGGCGAGAGCAGGTAGGCGATGACGCCCAGCACGATGCCGATCACCATGTGCTTCCAGTGGAAGTGGGCCGACTCTTTCCATGACATGACTTCGGCCTGGCGGCGTTGTGCGATCCATTCGGAGTCGCGGCCGGTGAGGATGCTGAAGACGTGCTCCGTCTGGATCAGCATCATCACGGGCGCGTAGAGCGCCGAGACGAGCAGTTCGACGACGGCGCTGACGGGCACGCCGAGAAATCCGCCGCAGTTGCGGCGGATGCCGGGAAACAGCCAGCCGCGCGCGAAGCCGATCATCTTCGGCGTCAGCAGCACGATCATGCTGAACAGGAACAGCATCATCATGCGGTGCGCGTCGAACACCGGCCAGTCGGGAAAGAGCTGGAACGTCTTGCTGAAATACTCCGGCCGGATCAGCGTCGCCTGCAGGGTCAGCGCGAAGCCGATCAGGATCAGCATCAGCCAAAGCGGCGAGGCGAGATAGCTCATGATGCCGACGGCCAGGTGCAGGCGATTCGTCCACGTGAGCCCGCTCGAACCGATGAGTTTCAGGTGCTGCAGATTGCCCTGCGCCCAGCGACGATCGCGGACGGCGATGTCGGTGAGCGAAGGCGGGCCTTCTTCCCACGAGCCCTGCAGGTCGGCCGCCATCTGCACTTTCCAGCCGGCGCGCCGGAGGTAGGCGGCTTCGATGAAATCATGCGAGAGCACGAATCCGCCGAACGGCTTGCGGCCCGGCAGCTGCGGCAGGCCGCAGGCCTCGGCGAAAGCGCGCACGCGGATGATGGCGTTGTGTCCCCAGTAGTTGCCCTCGTTGCCCGACCATGCGGCCATGCCGCGCGCGATCACGCCGCCGTACAGGCGGCTCGCGAACTGCTGCAGGCGCGCGAAGAAACTCGCCTGGCCGATCAGCGCGGGCACGGTCTGCAGGATGCCGAGCTTCGTATCGGCCTGCATGCGCTCGACCAGCGCCAGCAGCGTCTGCGCACTCATCAGGCTGTCGGCATCGAGCACGATCATGTAGTCGTAGTGCCCGCCCCAATGCTTCACGAAGTCTTCGACATTGCCGACCTTGCGGCCGACGTTGTGCCAGCGGCGGCGATAACGCACGGGCATGATCTGTGCGAGTGCGGCGCGCAGACGCGCGGCTGCGAGGGTTTCGGCGATCCACGCATCCGCATTGGTGGAGTCGGAGACGATGACGATCTCGAAATGCTTCGCCGCATCGATGGCTGCGAGCGCTTCCGCCATCGCCTGCAATGCCGAGGTCGTACGCAACGGATCTTCGTTGTAGACGGGCATGACCAGCGCCGTGCGGCTGCCGTCGGCGGGCTCATGCCGGAAACGCTGGCGCGGTGTGAGCAGGCCGCACAGCGCGGAGCCCGCCGAGAACGCAATCCACAACAGCGTGAGGGCGAAGAACACGATCATCGCGGCCTGCAGGCTCGTCATGTTGCTGAAGCCGGCGGTGGCGATCATCTCGTTGAGGCCGTAGCCGAAGATGCCGAGCGTCGCGGCCGCGGCGATCAGGCGCGCGAGCCACGTGACGGGACGGGTCTCGGGAGGAACGGCGGAGGGTGCGCGGTAGCGGTCCTGCACCGGCATTTCCAGCGGCGCTTCCGCTGGCATCGAGCCGAACGGAGACTGGGATTTCGCAGTGCCGCCGCCCGGAGGAGTCGGCGGGTTCAGGTGCCCGTCCATCGATAGAGCCAGGTTTCCGAAGCGGGGCGGGTGCCGCGCATCAGTCGCACGCGCAGTTCGGCGACGGTGGCATCGCCCGGTGCCAGCTCGAAGCTGGCGCGTACGCCGCGGGTGGAGGGATTGGGCTGCAGGTTCACGTTGCTGATCTTACCTGCGGAGGTGCCGGCTTCCAGCTTCAGATCTTCTACGGAGCGCACGCCGCCGGCGAAATCGATGACGAACAGGCGGCGCTTGCCGTCGTGGCTGGGACCGGACCGGCTCACCGACGCGCGGCTCAGCGCCGGCATGATGCGCGGACGTTCGTTCCAGCGCAGCCGGTAGGACAGCTGCCAGGGTTTGCCGGCAGGGATGGCGTCGTGCGGACGCCAGAAGGCGATGATGTTGTCGTTGGTTTCCGAGTCGGTGGGGATTTCGATGAGCGTCACTGCGCCCGCGCCCCACGCGCCGATCGGCTCGATCCACGCGCTCGGACGCCGTTCGTAGCGCGCTTCGAGATCCTGGTAATCGGTGTAGCGGCGCGAGCGCTGCACCAGTCCGAAGCCGCGCGGCGCCGTGGCCGTGAAGCTCGATACCTGCAGCTGCGTCGGATTGGCGAGCGGCCGCCACAGCTGCTCGCCCGTGTCGGTGACGATCTGCAGTCCGTCCGAGTCGTGCACTTCGTCGCGGAAATCGTCGATGCGCGAACGCGTCAGCTCGTCGAAATAGAACATCGAGGTGAGCGGCGCGATGCCCACGCTGTCGAGTGCCACGCGCGGAAAGAGCGTGAGCGTGACGTCCATGATGGTTTCGGTGCCCGGGACGATGGCGAAGCGGTAGGCGCCTGTGGTCGATGCACTCTCAAGCAGCGCGTGAACGACCACGCCGGCCGCGTTCGCCGAAGGACGCTCGATCCAGAAGTGCGTGAACTGCGGGAATTCCTCGCCGGTCGCGCTGGCCGTTTTCAGCGCGAGGCCGCGTGCCGAAAGCCCGTACACGTTGTCCTTGCTGACCGCGCGGAAGTACGAGGCGCCCTGGAAGACGAGGAACTCGTCCCACACCGATCGTGAGTTGATGTGGCCGCGCAGACGGAAACCGGAAAGCGGCAGCGTGAGTCCGGCGAGCGCCTTGTTCACCGACGGTCCGAACTGGTAGGTGTCGGGACCGGGCCGTACGTCGCGCGCCACGCCGCCTTCGACGATCGATACCTTCACCGGTGTCTGGAACAGAAAGCCCGCCGGCAACAGTTCGAGACGCACGGGCACCTGATCGTTGCGCCAGATGGCGGCATCGGGGTTGTTGCGGATGTCGCGATACTGGTCATAGCTGATCTGTCGCAGCGGGGAAGCGCTGTCGATCCGCGGCGGCGAATGCGACTCGTCCGCGAGGCGCCTGGCGATCTGCGGCACGGTGTCGCGCGAGAATGGATAGCGTTCGGCCGACTTCTCGACGGGTTCCTGTCGCGTCGCGGCGACGACAGCGAAACTCAGCGCGGCGACAACCAGCAGTGCAATGACGGCCCGGTACATGTTCTCTTGCTTGGCGGAGGTACCGGGAGTTCCGGCGGTTCGATCAGGTGCAGACATCGTGATTCAATGGACGAACGCATGTTACCGGATAATGGTTTCAGTGGCGGCACCGCGACTGTCACGGGGTAGCATCTACGTATTCCGGCTGCAGCGATGTTGCCGTTATGTAAGTGACCATTGCTCTGCAATGGTGTTGAAAGAGGAGGATTCATGCATTCGAAACTGTTGTTGCCTTTGCTGGCGCTGGGGGCGGTTACGCCGGCCTACGCCGACTGGACGGGAAAGGGGGAGGCTGGCCTGGTCATCGCCAGCGGCAATACCGAAACGGAAACGGCCAACGTCAAGCTCAACATGGCTCACGAGCGCGACAAGTGGAAGAACCAGTTCGGACTCGCCGGGCTCTATGCTTCCGACGATACGGGTACGACCGCGCAGCGCTGGGAAGCCTTCGGTCAATCCGATTACAACTTCAGCCCGAAGACCTTCTGGTTCGGCGCGGCGCGCTACGAAGACGACGAGTTCAGCGGCTTCGAATATCAGGCGACCGTATCGACCGGTCTGGGTCGCAAGTTCATCGACACGGATCGCACCAAGTTCGTCGGCACGGCCGGCGTCGGTTACAAGTTCTTCGAAACGCGCGATGCGTTCGATGAGAACACGGGCCTGCTGATCGAGGAAGGCACGCGCGAGGACGACATCGTGTTTCGCGGCACGCTCGATTTCGAACACCAGTTCACCGAGACCACCACGCTGATCGACAAGTTCATCGTCGAAGCCGGCGCCGACAACACGTTCTATCAGAACGATCTTTCGTTGCAGGTGAAGATGACCGAAGTCCTGGCGCTCGCCGTGGGCTATTCGGTGCGCCACAACACCGATCCGCCGGTCGGCTTCGAGAAGACCGACACGCTGACCACCGTGAACCTGGTCTACGAGATCAAATAGGACTGTTTCACACGGAGGTCACGGAGACCTGAAGGGCGATCCTCTTCCTGTGGGGCCGGCTTCAGCCGGCCTGTCGCACTTGAAGAGGCCGGCTGAAGCCGGCCCCACAGAAGAATCACCTGTCTTGATCTCCGTGTGAAATCCTGTTCTTCGATTGACTCCGGCCGGTGCCGGATGCTGTCATGCGCCGGCAGGGTCGGGGCCCTGCACTCCAGCTCGATCAGCCTGCTTCTGCCAGTCACTACTGGCAGCGGCGTTCCCCCGTGCATGCACTCCAGCGGTGATTCGTGAAAGACCTGACGCAGGGACCGGTTTCCCGGCACATCGTGGCGATGGCGTTGCCGATCGCCTTCGGCATGATCTTCCAGACGCTCTACTACCTGGTCGATCTGTATTTCGTGGCGCGCCTGGGCGATGCGGCGATCGCCGGCGTCGGTGCGGCCGGCAATCTCATGTTCATCGTCATCGGCCTGACGCAGGTGCTGGGCGTTGGCACGGTCGCGCTGATTTCGCACGCGGTCGGTCGCAAGGACCAGGCCGAGGCCAATCTGTTCTTCAATCAGTCGATCGTGCTGTCCGCGCTCTGCGCGCTCATCACGCTGATCGGCGGCTATGCGCTGACGCGTCCCTATGTGCAGGCGGTGGCCGCGGATGCGGCGACCATCGAGGCCGGCGTCACCTATCTCTACTGGTTCCTGCCCGGGATGGCGGCGCAGTTCGCGCTGGTGGCGATGGGCTCGGCGCTGCGCGGCACGGGCATCGTCAAGCCGACGATGGTGGCGCAGGTCGTGACCGTGATTCTCAACGTCATTCTCGCGCCGATACTGATCGTCGGCTGGGGCACGGGCAAGCCGATGGGCGTGGCGGGCGCGGGGCTGGCGAGCACGATCGCGATCATCGCTGCCGTCGGCCTGCTCGGGTTTTATTTCGCGCGGCTGGAGAAGTACGTCGGCTTCCATCCCGAGCAGTGGCGGCCGCGCATGGATGCCTGGAAGCGCGTGCTGGCGATCGGCCTGCCGACCGGCGGCGAATTCCTGCTGCTGTTCCTGTTCATGGGCGTCATCTACTGGTGTATCCGCGATTTCGGCGCCACCGCACAGGCGGGCTTCGGCATCGGCTCGCGCGTCATGCAATCCATCTTCCTGCCCGCGATGGCGGTCGCGTTTGCGGCGGGGCCGATCGCCGGCCAGAACTTCGGCGCGCGCCAGCCCGAGCGCGTGCGCGAAACCTTCCGCAAGGCCGTGCTGATCAGCTCCGTCATCATGGCGACGCTGACGGTGCTGATCCATCTGAGCCCGGCCCTGCTGGTGGCGGGATTCACCGACGAGCCCGAGGTGCGCTCGGTCGCGGCGACGTTCCTGACGATCACCTCGTGGTACTTCGTTGCGCAGGGCGTGATCTTCACGTGTTCCAGCATGTTCCAGGGGCTCGGCGACACCCGTCCCGCGCTGATCGCCACCGGCTCGCGCGTGCTGACGTTCGTTCTGCCGGCGATCTGGATGTCGCAGCAGTCGTGGTTCCAGGTGGAGCACCTGTGGTACCTGTCGGTCACGACCGTGACCCTGCAGGCCGTCACCAGCTGGCTGCTGCTGCGCGCGCAGTTCCGGCGGCGCCTGCAGCCGCTGGCCGCGGTGCCGGCGGCCGCCTGATCGAGAGCCTGTGGGGCCGGCTTTAGCCGGCCTGAAAAATGTCAGGCTTGTAGGTCAGGCTTTAGCCTGACTCTTCAGATGGCCGGCTGAAGCCGGCCCCACAGGCAGAGGCGAATCCGCTGCGCAAAGGCAGCCCCCGCCGCCCTTCATACGTACTGACAGGAACCCGGTTCCTGCCTATACCTGCGCCCAGTCATTCACGCAGGAGGGAGAGCCGTGGAAATTCGTCGTCTCAATCGGGCCGTCGCGCTGGCGGCATCGCTCTGGATCGGTCTGTTTGCCGTCACCGCCCACGCCGCCGAACCGAAGCCGGTCAGCAAGTGGCGCATCGCCCTCAATCACACGTCGGACAGCGATGGCGCCATCACATTCCGCATCGCACCGGCCGGCAAGGACGCCATCGATGTCGAAACCAAGATCCCGCGAAACACGGGGGAGAACCACGCCGCGCAGATCCTGCGCGATTCACTGAAGGCGTCGCTGGGCGAGGGCTATCACGTCGAAGTCGATGACGGCGAAGACGTCCTGATCAAACGCCGCGGCGACACGCCGAAGTTCATCGTCACGATGGTCAGTTCGTCCGTGACGGGACTGGAAGTGAAAGTCAGGAAGGACTGAGGAGGAGAAGAGGTTTCACACGGAGTTCACGGAGATCGGAAGAAGAAAATTTCCACGGGGGACACGGGGAGCACGGGGACAAGAAAGGATTTTCTGTTCCGACCCCCGTGTTCCCCGTGTCCCCCGTGGAAACTTCTTCTTCTCTTCTCCGACCTCCGTGATCTCCGTGTGAAATTCCGAACTCTTACTTGCCTTCCTGCGCCGCCAGCTCGATCACCTGCGTTGCGTTGGCGAGCATCTGGTTGAAGTCGTTGCCGAGCACGACGTACTTGCCTGCAACCACGAGCTGCGGGATGCCCTGCACCTGGTAGTCCCGCGACAGCCGTTCCGCGTGCGATGCGCGGGTCGAGACGTTGAACGAGTTGAAGGTCTGGCGGAACTTCGCCTCGTCGATGCCCTGGCTCACCGCCCAGCGGGCGAGGCTGTCCTCGTTGTACAGCTGCTGCCCTTGCTTGTGGATCGCATCGAACAGCGCGCCGTCGAGACGCGCCAGATCGCCGGTGGCTTCGAGCGTGTAGTAGGCCCGCACGAGCTGGCCCCATTGCGCATGACCCATCGACACCGGAATCCGCACGAGCTTCACGTTCTTCGGCAGCTTCGCCGCCCACTGGTCCAGCAGCGGATGAAAGTGATAGCAGTGCGGACAGCCCCAGGAAAAGAACTCGATGACCTCGGTCTTTCCCTGGGTTTCCGGTGTCTGCGGATTCGCCAGCTTCGAATACTCCCGGCCTGCGGTCGGTGCGGCCTGCAGCGCGCCTGCAAACAGCAGCGCGGCAGTTGCGAGCATCCAGACGGAACGGCGCAATGACGTGACCCGCATCGAGAGTTTCCCGGTGAGTTACTTGGCGGCGGCCGGCGATTCGATGCCGAGCAGTTCGACTTCGAACACGAGCGTGGCACCCGGCTTGATGTCCGGCGGCGCGCCGCGATCGCCATAGGCGAGATCGGACGGGCAGACCAGCTTCGCCTTGCCGCCGACCTTCATGAACTGCACGCCTTCCGTCCAGCATGGAATCACGCCATCGAGCCGGAAGGTCGCCGGTTCGTTGCGCTCGACCGAGCTGTCGAACACTTTGCCGTTCGGCAACGTGCCGTGATAGTGGACCTTCACGGTGTCGCTGGCCGTCGGCGAGGCGCCGGTGCCTTCGGTGATCACCGAGTACACCAGGCCGGATTCGGTCTTCTTCGCGTCCTTTTCTGCGGCGGCCTTGGCCAGGAACTCCTGGCCCGCCTTCTTCTCGACTTCCGCCGCCGCGCTGACGCGCTTCTGCTGCAGTTCCTGGATCTTCGGGAAGTAGCTCTGCACGTCGACCTTCGGCTCCTTGTGGAGCGCGGCATCGGCGAAGCCGGCCTTCACCTGTTCGAGTTCGGCTTCCGTGAGATCGAAGGATCCGGCGTTGCGGCCCAGTGCCGCGCCGAGCGCATAGAACGTCTTGTCTTCTTCGGTCTTCGGCTCGGCCGCGCCGACGGGCGCGCTGGGAGAAGAGCAGCCGACGATGGCCAGAGTCACCGCGACGGCGAGCAGGGAATGACGCATGGGAAATCCTTGTGTATTGAATGAGCAGGCGGGAGTCGCGCCTGACGCGGGAGTCTACCGGTTCGGCTGCGGTGCCGTCTGCAGGCAGCACGCCTGCAGGCCGGCGTCGCTGTCGACGCTGCGCGCGCAATCTACGCCGCGGCGATCAGCCTCCAGGTCGCGCCATTGCGCGTCGCCAGGACCCAACAGATCGCGCAGTTCCTTGCCGAGGCTGGCGAGGCCCGCTTCCGTGACGCTGCAGTGGCGGGCGATGAGGCCGGCGGCGATGCAGTGGGTCTGGGCGTCGGGAAGGCTCTGCGGCAGTCGATCGCGCAAGGCTGCCTGCATGCAGCCGTAGCTCGACTGCGCTGCGCGCGATTCGCGTTGCGGCAGCGGCGCGCAGGCGGTGAGAACGAAGGCGAAGCTGCAGGCCGCAAGGAAGAACCGCGTCATTCGGATTGACTCTTCTTCCTGTCAGGCTGTAGGTCAGGCTTTAGCCTGACTCTTCAGATGACCGGCTGAAGCCGGCCCCACAGGAAGAGGGAATCCTGACGCCTCACTTGGCCAGCTCAAGTCCCCGCGACTCCAGCAGCGGCCCGATGTCCGGATCCTTGCCGTAGAAATCGCGGAACAGCGTGAGCGAATCGACGCTGAAACCCTTCGACAGGATCTTCTCGCGCAGGCGATCGCCGTTGGCGCGCGTCAGGCCGCCATTCGTCTTGAACCAGTGCTGCGTGTCGCGCGCCAGCACGTCGCTCCAGATGTAAGCGTAGTAACCGGCCGAGTAGCCGATGGGGCTGGAGAAGACGTGCGAGAAGTACGTCGAGCGATAACGCGGCGGCACGGCGTCGAGGTCGACGCCCGCGGTCTTGAGTGCGGCGGCTTCGAAGCGGGCGGCGTCCGCAGCTTTCGGTGTCTTGCCGGCCGGCAGCTGATGCCACGACTGATCGAGCATCGCGGCGGCGAGGTATTCCGTCGTCGCAAAGCCCTGGTTGAACTTGCCGGCAGCCAGCACCTTGTCCATCAGCGCCTGCGGCATGGCTGCGCCGGTCTGATAGTGCTTCGCATAGTTGGCGAGCACGCGCGGTTCGGTCGCCCACATTTCGTTGTACTGCGACGGGAACTCGACGAAGTCGCGGGGCACGCTGGTGCCGGAGAACGTCGGGTACTGCACGTCGGAGAACAGGCCGTGCACGGCGTGGCCGAATTCGTGGAACGCCGTGGTCACTTCATCGAACGTCAGCAGCGTCGGCTCGCCCTGCGGCGGCTTCGGAATGTTGAGATTGTTGACGACGACCGGCTTCTTGCCGAGCAGCTGCGACTGCTCGACGAAGCTGTTCATCCACGCGCCGCCGCGCTTGTTGTCGCGCGCGTACCAGTCGACGAGGAACAGGCCCAGCGGCGAACCGTCGGCATTCGCGACTTCGAACACGCGCACGTCTTCCTGGTAGACCGGCAGGTCCTTGCGTTCCTTGAAATTCAGGCCGTACAGCTCGTGCGCGGCGAACAGCACGCCATCGACCAGCACGCGATTCATCTCGAAATACGGACGCACCTGCGATTCGTCGTAGGAGTACTTCGCGGCGCGCACCTGTTCGGCGTAGAAATCCCAGTCCCACGGCGCCAGCTTGAAGGGCTTCGTGCCACGCGCTTTCGCCTGCGCATCGATCAATGCCTGCATGTCCGCCGCTTCGGCGCGCGCATTGGCGACGGCTGGCGGTGCGAGCTGCGCCAGCATCCTGTTCACGGCCTGCGGCGTCAGCGCCGTTTCATCTTCGGTGACATAGGCGGCGTGCGTCGGATAGCCGAGCAGCGCGGCGCGTTCGGCGCGCAACGCCACGATCTGTTCGATCAGCTTCGTCGTGTCGAATTCGCCGCCCCAGCCGCGATGGATCGACGCCTCGTAGATGCGCTGGCGTGCAGCGCGATTTGTCATTTGCGCCAGCGGCGGCTGGCCGGTGGTGTTGAGCAGTGCCACGACCCACTTGCCGTCGAGCTTGCGGGTGCGCGCCGCTTCGGCCGCGGTGGCGATCTGCGCCTGCGACAGGCCATCGAGATCGCTCACCTTGTCGAACACGACCGCTGCGGCGTTCACGCCCTTCAGCACCGTCTGGCTGAACTGGGTCGTGAGCGACGACAGCTGCTGGTTCATCTGTTTGAGCTTCGTCTTGTCGGCTTCCGACAGCTTTGCGCCGGCGCGCACGAACAGCGTGTGATAGCGCTCCAGCAGGCGCAGCGACTCCGGGTCCAGCTGCAGCGACGCGCGCTTGCCGTACAGCGCAGCGACGCGCGCGAACAGCGCCGGGTCGAGATAGATCGAATCCGAATGCGCCGACAGCTTCGGTGCGAGATCGGTGCGCAGCGCTTCGAGATCCGGATTCGTGTGCGAGGAGGTCAGGTTGTAGAACACGCTGTTGGCGCGCGCGAGCAGTTCGCCCGAACGTTCCAGCGCCACGATGGTGTTCTCGAACGTCGCGGCTTCCTGGCTGTTCGCGATTGTCTCGATCTCGCGTTTCTGTTCCGCCATGCCTGCCTCGATGGCTGGCCGGAAGTGCTCGTTGCGGATCTTGTCGAACGGCGGCAGCTCGTACGGCAGCGGGCTCTTGGTCAGCAATGGATTGCTTTGGGGATTGACCGCATCGGCAGCGGTCGCAGCGGAAGCATTCATGAGGATCACCGGAAGACAGAGCAGGGACAGCAGGGCAGCAGAAAGCTTGCGGGGATTCACGACGGACATTCGCCAAATTCCTCGGGATCTGCAATTACAGGGGTGTCAGCCGCGACACCGTAATGCGATTCGTGGGGAATTCTCAATCGGGCGGGACCCGCGATCGGCGTTGTATACCGTTACGGCGACAGAAGAAATTTCACACGGAGTTCACGGAGATCACGGAGAAGACAAGGATTTCGCACAGAGAACACAGAGGCAAGAAGACAAAACCATTCCTTGTTTCTCTTCCTGTGGGGCCGGCTTCAGCCGGCCTTTGCACTTGAAGAGGCCGGCTGAAGCCGGCCCCACAGAAGAAGCTCTTCGGATCTTTACTCCGTGGTCTCCGTGGTCTCCGTGTGAAACTCCTACTTCTTCTTCAGATACGCCTTCGACTGCTGATCGACGACCGAGAGCAGGTCGCCCATGGTCAGGTTGGCGTCGATCAGGTGCAGACCCCAGTCGGCCTGGACCTGGCCGCCGGCCACGACGTCGCCGACGATGTCGTCGGTGCGCGGATCGTCGGGGTTGCCGCGGACAGTGATTTCCAGATACGAGCCGTGCTCATTGGCGACGCATTCCGCGCTCAGCAGGCCGGGCACGCTGACGAAGGGCGTGTTGATGGGCTGCGATGGTGTCACCCAGGGCGCGGGCTCACCGGAGGAATTCGCGGCGCGCGAGGCGCTGAGATAGGCATGCAGATCGGCGCGACCGCCTTTCAGCGCCGCCGGATTCGTGCACGCCGACATCATGCTGTCGCCGGGCACTTTGCCGAAGCGCGTGTTGGCCGGCGGCGGCACGGTCGAACGGAATGACGCGAACGAGATGATGCAGCCGGTCTGCGTGGCCGCATGACACAGCGGCATGTTCTTGAACGAACCGCCGACATCCTTGCCGACCGGCACCGCGACGTTCCAGCCGAGCAGCAGCGCGGAAACGATCTGCGACTGCACCGGCCTGCCTTCGATCTCGCGCGCGATGAGCTGCGTCAGCACGCTCGAGCCCTGCGAATGGCCGATCAGCACGACGCCGCGACCCTTGTTGTCGTTCTTCAGATAGTGGTTCCAGGCGTCGACGACATCGTTGTAACCGAGGTTGCGGTCCATCGGCATGATCTTGCCGGCGATCATGGCCTGCAGCGCCGTCAGGGTGATCTGGCGGTAGAGCGGCGCATACAGCCGGCACTGCGAACCGAAGCGTGCGAACTGCGCACGGATGACCGACTTTTCTTCCGGCCCGGCGATCATGTCGCTGTTGCCGGTGATGTCGCGCGAGACCGTCGGATAGACGTAGAAGCAATCGATCGGGGCGTTCGGGTTCGACGTGAAGCTCTCGTTCGTCAATGTGCCGTTGGCGGCGACGACGGTGGTGGAGAGATCGATCGTGCACGCATCCTGACGGTCCGGCCGGCACAGCCAGTTGTCGCCGTCGGCATAGTCGTTGGCGATGGGCGCCGCCGGCGCAGGCGCTGTCTCGGGTGCCTGCGCAAACGAACTGGAGGCGAGCAGGGAATAGACGGCGGCGACGGCGATCAGATCGAATCGGGACATGCGGGATGCTCTGGTTACTGCAATGCGGGCGGAGACAGTGCGAGGCAGTGTGCCAGAAGGATCGAAGCGCGACGCCGAGGTGAAAGTCAGGTCGCGTAAGGAATTGTGAAGGTTTGGGTTTTCTTCGAAGGCCGCATTCCGCGCGGGCGACCGGCGGGGAAACGAGCGCAGCGCCCGCTAGCGATTTCCCTGAATGCTCAGGCGGATTCGCGCCAGGAAGGTATGCGAGGTCAGGTACAGCGTGCGGCCGTCGTCGCCGAACGCACAGTTGGCGATGGCGCTGCCGGTGCGGATGCGGCCGAGCCGTTTTCCCGAGCTGTCCATGATCAGCACGCCGCCCGGCGCCGTGGCGAACACCGTGCCGTCCGGCGTCACGCGCATGCCGTCGGGCAACCCCGGTGCGTCCGGCGCCTTGAGATCGCTGGAGTCGGCGAAGACGCGCTTGTCGAGCACCTCGCCGCGTTCGTTCAGCGAGAACGCCATCCAGATCGGACGGCGCGGATCCGAGTTCGCCACGTACAGCGTGCGCTCATCGGGCGACAGCGCGAGGCCGTTCGGGAAGGTCATGTCCCGATCGAGCAGGTGCACGCTGCCATCGGTGTCGATTCGATATACGCCGTTGAACGGCAATTCCTTGTGCTTCGAGTCGTTGAGGCCTTCGAGGCCGTAGGGCGGATCGGTGAAGAAGACGACACCGTCGCTGCGGCGGATGACGTCGTTCGGGCTGTTGAAGCGTTTGCCTTCGAAGTGTGTCGCCAGCGGCGTCTTCTGTTTCGTTGCGATCTCGAAGCGCGCGACCTGGCGATTGCCGTGGTCGGCCATGAGGATCCAGCCCTCGCGGTCGGGGAACAGGCCGTTGGCGCCGGGCTCGCGGAAGATGCCGGTCTCGGTGCCGGCATAGCCGGAGGGTTTGAGGAATACGTTCAGCCCTTCCGTCGGCGACCAGCGATACATCGTGTTGCCCGGCACGTCCGTGAAGAGCAGGTAGTTGCCGGAGGCGATCCAGACCGGGCCTTCGGACCAGATGAATCCCTCGGCCAGCTGCTCGAGGCTCCACACGCGCGGGACGATGGCATCGATCGCGGGGTCGAAGCGTTCGACACGAGCCTGGGTGGCGGCCTGCGTATTCATGGCGATGAGGGCGAGCAGCAGCGACGAAATGATTCGCGCCTTGAGGCGACGGCTTTGCATCAGGATTCCTGATGAACTGTTTGCGCCGACTGTAACCGCTGCGTCGCCGCGGTGACAACCGCCGATGGTTTTTCGCCGCGCGGCACCCGACCAGAATATACAGACGGACATAGCGGTTGCCGCGACACCGCTATATCCTTCCGGATATTGCGACCCGCTGCCGCGAAGTCGCATCCCCGCAACCACAGAAAAAACAGCGAGACAGCATGCAGTATCGATATTCGGGAATCGCCGGCGCATTGTTTGCTTGCGCCGCCGCACAGAACGTCGCATCGGCCGACGATGCAGTGTTCGAACTCGGCCGCATCACCGTCACGGCGCAGCGGATGCAGGAATCGGCGGTCGCGGTCGCGGACAACACCGTCAGCAGCGCCGAGATATGGAATTTCGATCGCAATACGCTGACCGACGCCGTGAAGCTGGTGCCCGGCGTCACCAGCAACTTCATCTCCAACGGCCGCCGCAACGAAGGCGACATCAGCGTGCGCGGCTTCGATCGCTGGCGCGTACCGCTGTCGATCGACGGCATTCGCGTCTACCTGCCGGCCGACAACCGCATCGACTTCAACCGTTTCCTGACCGCGGATCTGGGCGAGGTGCAGGTTCGCAAGGGCGTCGTGTCGGTGCTCGACGGTCCGGGCGCGATGGGTGGCGCGGTGAACCTGGTCACCCGCAAGCCGACCAAGGAATTTGAATCCGAGTTCCAGCTCGGCTCCTCATTCGACCGCGGCGCCGACTACGACGGCTGGTTCGGCACGGCCATCGTCGGTACGAAGCAGGATCTCTGGTACGCACAGGCCAGCGCCACCGTGCTCGACCGCGACAGCTGGTCGCTGTCGAAGGACTTCCAGCCGGTGGTTTTCAATCCCGGCGTGACGCCTCCTCCCAGCGCGCAGGGCGAACGCGAGCGGCAGGGCTCGGCCACCGAGGACTCGCGCATCAACCTGAAGGCCGCCTTCACCCCGAACGAGACCGACGAATACACGGTGAGCTTCACGAAGCAGCAGGGCGAAAAGGCAGCACCGCTCGGCGTGGATTTCTATCTGCCCGACGGCCGGCAGAATTGCCCCACCAGCGCGAACAACCCGCAATGCGGCGGCACGGCCAGCGCGCCTTATCAGGCAAACAACTTCTGGACCTGGCCGAGCTGGGACGTGCAGAGCGTCTACTGGCTGTCGCATACCGAGTTCGCCGGCGGTGCGTATCTGAAGACGCGGCTTTCCTACAGCGAGTTCGACAATGCGCTGTTCGCCTGGGATGACGGCACGTACAGCAGCCAGTCGCAGGGTCGCAGCTTCCAGAGCTACTACCACGACAGCAGCTTCGGCGGCAGCGTGGAGACGGGTCGCAGCTTCTTCGAGGGCAGCACGACGCGCGCCGCCGTCCACTGGCGTCGCGACCGGCACAGCGAATACAACTTCAACCGGCCGACTGCCCCCCAGGCGAATACCGAACCACAGCAGAACAGCGAGGAGAAGACCTGGTCGCTGGCACTCGAGCACGACTGGGCGGTGGGCAGCACCGTGGATCTGGTCGCGGGCATCAGCTACGACGAGAACGAGCGCACGCGGGCCGAGGAATACGGTACGCCGACGGCCAGCCTGGGCCTGACATGCATCGCCGGTTCGCCGCCATGCCTGTACGACCAGCCGCTCGGCGACGACAGTGCCTTCAACTGGCAGACCGCCCTCCAGTGGCACTACGCCGACGACGCGCAGTTCGGCGCCAGCGTCTCCTCGCGTTCGCGCTTCCCCAACAACTTCGAGCGCTACAGCACGCGTTTCGGCATGGCGATACCGAACCCGAATCTCGGCACCGAACGGGCCGTGCAGTACGAGGTGAACTGGCAGGCGAAGCCGATAGAAGGCCTGCAACTGTCGGCGGCGGTGTTCTATGCCGACATCCAGAACATGATCCAGACCGTGATCGTGCAGACGGCGCCGCAGCTGACGCAGACGCAGAATGTCGGCGACGGCAGCCACTACGGCCTGGAGCTGAGCGGCGACTGGACGGTTGCACCGCAGCTGAGAGCCGGCGCGAACTACAGCTACCTGCAGCGCAAGATCGACGATCCGGTGCCGGCGAATCTCAAGCCGGTGGGTACGCCCGATCACCTGGGCTTCGTCTACCTGGACTGGCAGGCGCTGCCGTCGCTGAGCGTGCGGCCCAGCGTCGAATTCGCCGGTGACCGCTGGACGGACGTCAACGGCAGCGCCACGGCCAGCTATGCACGCATCGGCCGCTACACGCTGACGAATCTGCAGGTGAGCTGGCAACCGCTCGCCAATGTCGAGGCTGTGCTGGGCGCGCGCAACCTGTTCGACGAGTACTTCGAACTGGCCAACAACCTGCCCGAGCCGGGCCGTTCGCTCTACACGAAGGTGCGCATCAGCTTCTGATGCGATGGGGGCTGCGGCGACTGATCAGGCCTGCCGGCGCACTGCGCGCCGGGTCGAGGCGGCCTTGCGGGTGATCGAGCGGCGGACGCCGGCGGTGCGATCGCTGGTTTCCTGCAGCAGGGCGCCGAAGTGCTTCGGCGCCCGCGCATTCATGTCCTTCTCGAAACTGCGATAGGCCGACACCAGCGCCTCGCCCATTTTCGTGAGCGTCGCGCCGCCGCCGCCGGAGCCGCCGATGGTGGTCAGCACCAGCGGCGTGCGGAAGGTCTGATTGAGGCTGCTCAGCAACTGCCAGGCGCGGCGGTAGCTCATGTCGAGTTCCCGCGCCGCCTGGGACAGCGAACCGTAGTCGCGCATTTTTTCCAGCAGGGCGACCTTGCCGGGACCGATCGCATTCTCCGCGTCGAAATCCAGACGGAATGTCACTTTCAGCTTGCCCACGATCGATACCTCCGACGAGCGCCGGATCAGTCTATCGCTTGCCAGCGCAACGTGCGCTATAGACAATCATGCATAACGAATGGAGCGAACCATGGTACGTACCCTGACCCGTCGAATGCTGCTTGCAGTGCTGCTGCTGTCGTCGCAGATGGCAATGGCAGCGGAAACAGATACGCGTCAGCCGCTCATCGTGTTTGCCGCGGCCTCGCTCACCGATGTGCTGCAGCAGATCGGGCCGCAATACACGGCGGCGTCCGGGGTGCCGGTGAAGTTCTCGTTTGCGGCGAGTTCCGCGCTGGCGCGACAGATCGAGTCCGGCGCCCGCGCCGACGTTTTTTTCTCCGCCGACCAGGAATGGATGGACTACCTCGCGCAGCGCAACCTCATCGATACGCAGTCGCGCGGCAACCTGCTGGGCAATCGCCTGGTCCTGATTGCACCCAGCACCAGCCCGGTGACCCTCAAGCTTGCTGCGGACGCACCGTTGATCGCCGCGCTCGGCAAGCAGGGACGTCTGGCGACCGGCGATCCCGATTCCGTTCCCGCCGGACGCTATGCGAAGGCGGCGCTGCAGTCGCTGAATCTGTGGCAGGCCGTACAGCCGCGCCTCGTCGGCGCCGAGAACGTTCGCGCGGCACTCATGTACGTCGCGCGCGGCGAAACGCCGCTGGGCATCGTCTACGCCACCGATGCGGCCGTGGAGCCGCGCGTAAGGATCGTCGATACGTTCCCGGCGAATTCGCACCCGCCGATCACGTATCCCGTGGCGGCAACCCGCGTGGCCGGCACCGACGCGCAATCGTTCCTTGCTTTTCTGCGCAGTGAGGACGCGTCCCGCGCCTTCACCATGGCGGGGTTCAGTCTGATACCGGCGATGGTCTCGGGATGTACGGGATTCCGGTTCAATCTGGACCATGAGCTGAAGCTGTTTGCGACGGATCCCCGGAAGATCGAAGGGTCCTCCGGCGCCGAGCCGACGAAGATCGAGGCGGACACGCTGTACGCCGCGCTTCTGAAGCCGCAAGCCGCGGTACGTTTTGCGGTGGCGCCGGAGAAAATCACCGTCGCCGACGGCTCCTATGCCGGGCTGTTCCGCATCGATGCGGGACGTGCCGCGCGCATGCGGGTCACGCTCGATGAAGCCGCGTGGATCGATGTGACCAATGCGGGTCGGCCGCTGCAGTCCGTGCAGCACACCGGCGGCCACGACTGCAAACTGCTGCGCAAGAGCGTCGAGTTCGCGCTCGAGCCCGGCAGCAAGCCAGTCATTCAGATCAGCGGCAGCACGGCGCAGGACATCCGCCTGGCCATCAGCTTTCCTGCTCCCTAGTGGAGATGCGATTGAATCGTGCGTCCCTTCCTCCGCGAAGCGGAGGACAGGATGGGTTTCTGTAGGTCAGGCTTCAGCCTGACTCTGAAAGAGGCCGGCTAAAGCCGGCCCCACAGTAAGAGGCCCCCACCCTAACCCTCTCCCCATTGTGCGGAGGAGGGGATCGGACCAGAGGCGATCGACTCAGAAAATCCTCAATGAAGTCAGGCTGAAGCCTGACCCACACTAGCGCGACAGCGCCTGCGAGCTGCCGCCCGGCGAAGTCACGGCCGCTTCGCGCGTCAGGATCGTGACCCGCTGGCCGTCCTGCAGGCGTTCGACGCCGCGCACGACGACCGTATCGCCGGCCGCGACGTTGCCGCGGATCATCACGACATCGCCGTCGCTGGCGACGGAGGCGACCGCGACCCGTTCTGCCGTGCCGTCGGCGCGCACGCGCATGAGGTACTTGCCGTCCTGTCGTTCGGCGATGGCATCACGCGGCACCACCAGCGCGTCGGTCGCTTCGCGTTCGGGCAGTCCGATCTCGATCGGCGTGCCGACGCTGAGCGCACCGTTGGCCAGCGTCAGCCGCAGTTCGAACTGGCGCGAGCGATCTTCGCCCACCGGCACGACGGTGCGGACACTCGCAGGAAACTGCTTACCGGCGACACGCACGGGCAACTCCATCTCGGGCTTCACGAGTCCGGCCAGCGACAGCGGTCCCTGCGCGCGCACTTCGAGATGCACCGTGTCCACGAGATGGACGATGGAGGCACCCGTCGTCACATATTCGCCGCGCTGTGCCAGCCGCTCCGTGACGATGCCCGGGAACGGCGCACGGACTTCGGTCTGGCCGAGATCGTGCTGCGCGGCGCGCTGTCGCACCTGCGCCTGCTGCAATTGCGCCGTGAGCACTGCGAGCTGCGAACGGACTTCATCGAGCTGGGTCTGCGAAATCGAACTGTTGGCCAGGCTCTCGATGCGCCGCAGCTGCCGTTCCGACATGGAGCGCTGCGCCTCGATACGAGCGACCTCCGCTTTCGCGTCCTCCACCTGCAGTCGCAGCGCTTCGTCTTCCAGTTTCGCGACGCGCTCGCCGGCGCGCACGCGCGTGCCGACTTCGGCGACATAGTCGAGCCGCCCCGCCGCACTCGTCGCCAGCTTCGCATCGTTACGGCTCACGACCCCGCCCGGCACCCACCGGCGCGGCGCCACGCGCGCCACATTCGCCTTCGCGACCTCGACGACGACGGCCGGTGCCTCAGGCGCCTGCGCCCATGCTGTCGACGCCACA
The DNA here is from genome assembly GCA_937864115.1 of uncultured Steroidobacter sp. Classification (GTDB taxonomy): domain Bacteria; phylum Pseudomonadota; class Gammaproteobacteria; order Steroidobacterales; family Steroidobacteraceae; genus Steroidobacter. The sequence continues at coordinate 68,678 of CALMII010000035.1, forward strand.
AGCATCGACAGTGCAACTCCATATCTCATGCTCATTCGCAAGTCCTCTTCAAGGAGCCGGATTTCACACAGAGATCACAGAGTTAAGAGGAAGAAGAATTTCCACGGGGGACACGGGGAGCACGGGGCTCGGAACAGAAGAGTTTTTCTCTTGTCCCCGTGCTCCCCGTGTCCCCCGTGGAAATCTCTCTTCTCTCATCTCCGAACTCCGTGATCTCCGTGTGAAATGTCTTCCTCTCACGCATGCTGCGCAGAAGCCGCCGCCAGCACCGTCTCGCGGCGTTCATAAAACAGCCGCACCAGGCTCGGCAGCAGCACGATCGAGAACACCATGCTGACGATGACGCCGGCGACGTTCACCGCGGCGAGGCCGCGGTAGATGGTGCTGGCGGGGCCGGGGTTCACGACCATCGGCAGGGCGCCGAGCGCGCCGGTGAGCGTGCTGGCGACCATCGCGCGCAGGCGCTGGTTGAGCGACATGCGCAGCGCGGTTTCCAGATCGTGGCCGTGATTCAGCGCGTCGCGCGTGCGGTCGATCAGCAGGATCGAATGATTGACGATGATGCCGATCATCATGATGAAGCCGATCATCGTGAGCAGATCCAGCGGCTGGAAGGCGAACAACCCCAGTGCGCGGATGCCGGCGACGCCGCCGGCCAGCGCCAGCGGTACGGTGAGCACGACGATGAGCGCATCGCGCAGCGACTGGAACATCGCCGCCATCAGGAGCAGCAGCACCAGCAGCGCCAGCAGGAAGTTCATGCCCATGGTCGAGATGATGGTGTCGAGCCGGTCGGCGCTGCCGGCAAGACGGATGTTGGCGTCGGACGGCAGCGATGCGCGCAGCGACGGCACGATGTCCGATTCGATCTTTGCCAGCATGTCTTCCAGCGACAGCGTCGGCGGCGGATCGATGGTGAGCGTGACCGTGCGGTTGTGATCGATGCGACGGATCTGCTCGGGCGCCAGCGCCGTTTCCAGATGCACCAGTTCGCCGAGCGAGACGATCTCGCCCGAGGGTGTGATGAGCGGCGCCTGTGCAAGCTCTTCCGGCGTTTCGCCGACATTGGTGCGCAGGATGATGGGTAGCCGCGATTGGCCGTCGAAGTATTCGCCGAGCCACGCGCCGTCGCCGAGCGTGCGCACGATGGTGCCGAGCGAGGCGCGGTCCCAGCCGACTTCCGCGATACGCCGATCGTTCGGTTCGGCGCGCAGTTCGAGCGTCTGTACGTCGGTGCTCGGGAACGACTGCACGTTCGCACCGACGAACGTCTCTTCGAGCTGCTTGCGACCCGCGTCGGCCGTTGCGTAGAGCGCAGCGGAATCGCTGCTTTGCAGGTGGATGGCCACCGAGCGCGCCGAGCCGCCGACGCCGCCGAACAGTTCACCTTCGTTGGCGAACACGCGCGTGTCCGGGAAGCCGACGATGATCTCGTCGCGCACGATGCGTTCCAGTTCGCCGATGCGACTGTCGTCGATCACGCGTGCGCCGAGCGTGCCGCCGCCTGGCCACAGCAGGATGTAGTAGTTCTTGAGTTTCGGTTCCTTCTCGCCGGTCATGTACGGCTGCATGCGTTCGATGATCGTGCCGGCCATTTCACGGTCGACCGTCTCGGGACTCATGCCCGGCGGGAAGCTGAAGTACGCATCGATCGCGGCGCGTTTCACCGGCGGCAGGTAGTCGAGCTTCGGCAGCATCAGCCAGGCGAGCAGCAGCGGCGCAACCAGCAATGTGCCCACCCAGGTGAGCTGCTGCCGGCGCGTGCGCGTCTTGTCGATGACCCAGTCGGTGAGCCGCGGCCAGCCGGCGCCGTAGCCGGAGTTCTGGCCGTGACTGCCGAGAAAGCGCCCCGCCGCAGCAGGCACGACCGTGACGGCCACCAGAATCGAGAACGCGACCGCAATCGAAATCGTGAGCGCGAGGTCCGCGAAGATCTGGCCTTCGACATCCTCGAGAAACAGCACCGGCAGGAAGACCGCGATGGTGGTCGTGGTGGAAGCAAAGAGTGCCGGCACGACCTGCGCCGTGCCGTCATGCGCCGCCTGCCCGATGGGCATGCCCGATTCCTTCAAGCGGATGATGTTGCCGCAGACCACGATCGCGCCTTCGACCACCATGCCGACGGCGAAGGCGAGACCGGCGAGCGAGATCACATTGATGCTGCGTCCGGCGAGATGCAGCGCGCAGAACGTCGCGAGCAGACACACGGGAATGGTCGTCGCGATCAGCACCGTGGCGCGCTTGTCGCGCATGAACCACCACACGCACACGAGGGCGAGCAGGGCGCCGACGACCAGGTTCTCGATCAGCAGATTCACGGCGCGACGGATGAACAGCGAGGCATCGAAGGATTGTTCGATGCCGAGGCCGCGTGCTTTCAATGGACCGTCGCGCAGGTCGGCGACGACTTCCTTCACTTCCTCCAGCGTGCCCAGCACGTTTGCGCCGGGCGCGCGAATGATGCGCAGACCGATGGCCGGATTGCCGTTCTGATAGGAGAAGAACTGGCGCTCCGGCGGCCGCAGTTCGACGGTGGCGACGTCGGCCATGCGCACGGGCTGGCCGTCGCGCCACGCCAGCACCAGCTGGCCGAGTTCTGCGGCGTCGTAACGACCCGTGTATCGCAACGAATACTGACGGCGGCCGACGTCGAGCTGACCGGCCGACACATTCGTCGCGCTCGCGGCCTGCCGCGCGATGTCGTTGATGCCGATGCCGAGCGCTGCGGCGCGTGCCAGATCGACGGTGATGCGCACGTCATCGGGCGGACCGCCCTGGACTTCGACGCTGGCGACGCCGGGCACCGCTTCGATGCGCGGCTTGACGACATCCTCGATCAACCGCCGGTAGCGCTCGATCGGCCCTTCGGTGCCCGGCAGCAGCTGCACGAAGAAGAACGAAAGCTGCTGGTTCGAATCGCCCTCGGCACCGCCCAGTTGCACGACCGGACGATCGACGTCGCGCGGCAGCGGCGGCAGCCGGCTCATGCGGCCGATGACGTCCACCAGCGCGGCCTTCATGTCGGTGCCGATCGCGAAGGTCAGGAAGACCTCGCTGCCGCCGGCGCCGGCGTTGCCGTTGATCTCTTCGACGCCCTGCAATCCCTGCAGCACCTGTTCCTGCGGTTCCAGCAACTCCGCCTCGACTTCCTCCGGTGATGCACCGCGCCAATGGGTGAAGATCGAGATCGTCGGCCGCTCGATGTCGGGAAACAGCTGCAGCGGCAGTTCCTTGAGGCTCAGGGCACCGAACAGGCAGACGAGGAGCACGGCCACACCGACCGCGATCGGATTGCGTATGGAGGCGGCGATGAGGCGCACGACAGTTTCCTCTCGGGCCAGTCTGAAAGGTGGCGATTTGACTGCGGCTCAGGCCGGGAGTTTGCGTGCCTGCGACCAGGCGGCAGTGCGGTGCGGCGAGGCGTTTTTCCCTGGCTGCGGGGATTGGATGCGGCAGGGCGGCGGTTGGTTGCAGGGAGGAATGGCCGCAAAGAGGCACAAGGCTCGCAAAGACAGAATTCGGAGAGAAGCCTCGGAAGGAAATTCCGTTTTCTCTCACTTTGAGTTCTTTGCGCTTCTTTGCGGCCATTCTTCTTTGGGGGGTTGCGAGATCGAGCCACCAGTCAAGGTTGTTCCGCAATCCGTGCGTCGCCTTTGCCGGCCTGTTCGGCTATCGTTCCGCGCGCCCCGTCGTGCTCCAGATTCACTACTCAAGCATTACGGCCGCGTAATCCTTGAGCCCACGAACCGTGCGTCGGACGCGACGCGCTGAGGACGCCGCTTGACCGACGTTTCCGTGACGCCCGCCGAACGGCGGCTGATTCTCTGGGCGCTCGCCGTGGTGCTGCTGCTCAGCGCGCTCGATCAGACCATCGTCTCGACGGCGATGCCGCGCATCATCGAGCAGCTCCACGGCATGAACATGTATGCGTGGGTGACGACCGCCTATCTGCTCACGTCCACCGTCGCCGTGCCCATCTACGGCAAGCTCAGCGATCTGTACGGACGCAAACCGATCCTGATCGTCGGCGTGCTGCTGTTTCTCGCCGGCTCGGCGCTGTGCGGGCTGAGCGGCGAGTTCGGCGATCTGCCCGTGCTCGGCAGCGGCATGATGCAGCTCGTGATCTTCCGCGCCCTCCAGGGGCTCGGCGGCGGCGCGCTCATGTCGATGACGTTCGCCATCATCGGCGACCTGTTTCCGCCGCGCGAACGCGGCAAGCTGTTCGGCCTGTTCGGTTCGGTGTTTGGCTTCGCCACCATCATCGGGCCGTTCATCGGCGGCTTCTTCACCGATCACGGCACCGTCACGCTGCTCGATCACGAAGTCGCCGGCTGGCGCTGGGTGTTCTACGTGAACCTGCCGCTCGGCCTGCTGGCGCTGTTCATGGTGGCGTACCGCATGCCCAAGCTGAGGCACGGCGGCGGCGGACGCGTGGACTATCTCGGCGCCGCGCTGATCGTGACGACGGTGACGCCGCTGCTGCTGGCGCTGACGCTGGGCGGAACCACGTATCCGTGGGATTCGCCGCGCATCACCGGCCTGTTCGCCGCGGCCTTCGTGTCGCTCGTCATCTGTCTGTGGGTCGAGTCGCGCACCAGGGACGCGATCATCCCGCTGCACCTGTTCCGGATTCACACCTTCCGGGTCGCCGTGCTCGCTGCCTTCGTCGTCAGCATGGCGTTCCTCGGCGTGGTGATGTTCATGCCGCTGTACATGCAGGTCGTGCAAGGCATCAATGCCACGCAGAGCGGCTTCGCGCTGCTGCCGCTGATGGCCGGGCTCATCCTCAGCAGCACGATCTGCGGCCGGCTCGTGACGCGCACCGGTCGCTACAAACCCTTCATGGTCGGCGGCGGACTCGTGCTCATCGTGGGCGTGATCCTGCTGTCGCAGATTGGGCCGCACACCACGTCGCGCGATCTCGCCTGGCGGCTGGCCATCACCGGCATCGGTCTCGGGCCGACGCAGAACCTGTTCAGCCTGGTGATCCAGAACGCCGTGCCGCTGACCGAACTCGGCGTCGCCTCCAGCATGAGCCAGTTCAGCCGCCAGATCGGCTCGACGGTCGGCGTCGCGATCTTCGGCACGTTCCTCAGCCACAGCCTGCACGACGAGCTGCCGAAGCATCTGCCGCTGCTGCCGGGCAGCACGGCGCAGGAGATCGATCTGAGTCGTGCGCAGAGCCAGGCGATGAACGAGCAGCACATCCACGACAGCGTCGATCGCGCACTCGCGGCGCGTTTCGCCGTCATCGAACGCGCCTATGCGGGCGATGAAGAGGCCGTCGCCGACATCCTCGGCGAACCGCGCCTGCCGGAGGCGCTGAAGGCATCGCTGCGCGACGGCGGCATCCGCGCACGCGTGCGCCGGCAGCTCGAAGCGCAGGCCGATCGTGTCGAGGCCCGGCTGCGGGAAGGCGAAGCCGGTCGCGATGAACTGCTGGCCGACGACAGCCTGCCGGCGTCGCTCAGGACCCATCTGGCGAACCTGCCGGATCGCGCGCTGCGCAGTTCGGAATCGCTGCAGGGCGTGATCCCGATGTTCCGCGCTTCGATCCTCTCGCAGGAGAACGCGCAGGCGGACAGCGCGATCCGTCAGACGCTCGCCGCCGTGAAACAGGCCATGACTGCGTACTCGAAGACGCTGGTGGAACAGATCGGCGAAGGCACCCGGGCGGCGTTCTCCGGCTCGATCACCCACATGCTCAGCCGCGCCCTGTGGATCGTGGTGCTCGGCGTGCTGATCATGATGTTCATTCCCGAACTGCCGCTGCGCAGCCGGCAGACGCCAGCCGAAGCCTGAGCCGGCGTCTGCCGACAGGCGGCGCCCGCCGCCGGCATCAGGCGGAAGCGCAATCTGCGACGCATCCCCGGCCGGCCCGCGGCCATGTGACGCGCTGCTCGGATTCCGCTGTTGAGAAGTCCATAGTGAGGCCATGAGCTACGTCGCCTTGAAGTCCTCTGTTCACCTTGGACGAGAGCGCGGCCGCCGGTCTCGCAGTCGCCCGCAAAGGCTGGGCGAGCTCTGCGCCCTGGCGCTGCTCGCGGCAGCGAACCTTGCCATCCACCTGTTCTGCAACGAGTACATGAGCGGGATGCAGCAGTGCATCGTCGAACTGCCGTTGCATCTGCTCGTACTGCTGACCGCGCAGCACGTGCTGTTCGAGTGTGGGGCCGGCTTTAGCCGGCCTCTTGATCAGAGTCAGGCTGAAGCCTGACCTACAGACTCGGAGTTCCCGACGTGACGAACAGTGCCTGCAGCACGTCCCGCTGCTGCACGCGGGTCATCTCGCCGACTGTCAGCCAGTGAAAGCGGCCAGGCGGCGCGGCGGCAGCGGCGGCCTGCGCCGCGGCCAGATCGGTCTGCGCATCCGTCAGCGCGACGACGCGCGACAGGCCGGGAGCGCGCGCAAGTTCGCCCAGTTCGAAACTGCAGCCTTCGTTGCGGCGCTGGAAGCTGCGCAGGTCCATCAGCACGACGTCGCTGCGGCCCAGCAGGGCGGCCAGCGCTTCGCGCCAGGTGGTGTCGTGGCAATAGCACTCGTTGATGCGGTAGCGGCCCTCGGCATCGGGATCGAAGTCGAAGGCCGCCATGCGCGCCGGAATCTGTGCGCCGTCCGCAATGAACCGCTCGGCCAGCCGGCCATCGATGAAGTTGAGGATGTCATCGACATCGAGCGTGCGTTCGAGCAGGTCGGTGCCGGCGATGAGCACGGTATTGCCGGAGAGGCGCCAGCGTTCGATCACGTGGTCGAACAGCGCGCGCATGGCGCGGTCGCGCTGGAAGACCCGCAGCACCAGCAGCGTGGGCGGCCGGCCGACAGGCCGTCGCCACCGTCGCATCATCAGCATGACGACAGGAATCCATAGCAGCGGCGACAGCATCACGGCTGCGCCGAACCCGGGCGTCGACATCCAGCCCAGCGCACGCGCCAGCAGGGCAATGCCCCAGACCGCGGTGAACAGGATCATCAGTTCGGAAAGCCACGCGCGCGTGTACGCGGCGGCGACTCTTCTCGCGAACCACTTGAGCGGCCACCAGGCGAGCACGCACGGCGCGATGAGGAAGAACAGCGCCACCAGTACCTGCATCGCCAGGCCGATCGGCGATTCATCCAGCGGCATCATCGTCGCCAGATGCGACGCATCATGGGTAATGAAGCTGTCGAGCAACGCGATGCCGACAGAGGTCACGGACACCAGGACGAACAGCGGCAGCAGCAGCACGGGCGCGATGGCGCGCGTGGCGTTTCCCATGCACAGGAGCGCGATCAGGAGAATCGTCGGCCCGACTTCGGATGCCAGGAACATCGCTGCCTGAGCGGGGTTGGGGTCGGTCTGGCGCCACACGATCACGGCCAGTGCGACCACGCACCACAGCGACAGCACGCCGAGCATGCGCAGCCGCGACCAGCGCCACAGCTGCGCGAGCACCGGAATGACGGGCCAGAAAAATACGAACGCCAGCGCCAGCGTGCGCGCAGGCGTGAGCAGGTTCTCGCGCATGAGTGCGAGCTGCAGCGCGGCACTGCTGAGTGCGATCAGCGCCGACAGCACGATCAGCGCCGAGGCCACGCGCCAGCCGTCGCGACGATTGTCGGCGGCGCTCACCGGTCGCGGCGCGGGTTGCGCGGGCAGTGCGGCCATGGTCTCGGACGGTGCGGCGACGTTCTCCGATACCGGGCGACTCATCAGCCTGCGCATCGCCACGCGAAAACGCCACGCCAGGAGCCATGCGCCGAGAACCGACAGCGCCGCTGCCAGCAGCACATGAAACATCAGCTCGCCGCTGGAATAGTGCATGGTCCGCGACACTCTGCCGCGATGGGCGATCCGATCATGCGCCGACGCCGTGTGCGCCGATCATCGTCCTGAAGTGCAGCGGCCGCCCCCTATGTGCTGTGCCCCGTCCAGCCCGGGAATCCCCTTATCCAGCGAGCGTCGCGGCGGCCGATGACGGCAGGGATGAGTCAGTTTTTGCGAGGGTATGTCGTGTCGGCAAGGTGAATCGCCTGTCCGATTCGCACTCGCACGGCAAGCTCGACATCGAACCCGAACTCTACAGGTTCTGGCTGGACGCGCTGATGAAGGCCGTGGCGCAGCACGATCCGAAGTTCGCGCCGCAGCTCGACCGGGTGTGGCGCACGGTCATGGGCAAGGGGATTGCGGCGATATCCGGCGGGTATACGCGTTCGGTGGCGTAGCCGGTTTCTTGCCTGCTCTTCCTGTGGGGCCGGCTTCAGCCGGCCTCTTTTCAGAGTCAGGCTAAAGCCCACTAGTGTCCGGTTAAGAATCGAACAAAGTCAGTTGGTTATCACGATCGATGTCAACGCTG
>CALMII010000036.1 GCA_937864115.1 uncultured Steroidobacter sp.
GTCGAACCGATCTGCGTGCGCACCGGCCGCACGCGGCAGGGACGGGAAGGGGGGGGCGACCTGGACATCATTCCCGCCAGCACGCGCTGTTCCTGGGAGACGAAGCAGTCCGGCTCGACGCTGGTGATGATCGTGCCGCAGGCCTTGCTGCAGTCCGTGGCGGTACAGCTCGGCATGGACGCCGCGCACGTGGAACTCGCCGACCGCTTCCAGTTGCGCGATCCGCAGATCGAACACATCGGCTGGGCGCTCAAGGCGGATATCGAGGCCGGCAGCCCCGGCGGCCGACTGTTCCGCGAAAGCCTGGGCACGGCGCTCGCCGCCCGCCTCCTGCAGCGTCACAACGCGCATTCCCTGCCGATGCGCGATACGCGCGGCGGTCTCAGCACCGTCAAGCTCAAGCACCTCGTGACCCACATCGAGGACAACCTGGAGAGCGACCTCTCGCTGCACGAACTGGCGAGCGTCGCCGCCATGAGCGTCTCCCATCTCAAGACACTGTTTCGCCGTTCGACCGGCGTACCCGTGCATCAGTACGTGCTGCGCCGCCGTGTGGAACGCGCCAAGCTGCTGCTGCAGGAAGAAGATCTCTCGATCACGCAGGTGGCTTTCGCCACGGGATTTGCGCATCAGAGTCACCTGGCGAGGCACATGCGCAAGATTCTCGGTACGACGCCGGCTTCGTTGAGACGGCAACTGGAGTAGTCCATCGGGCACTCTGCTGTGGGGCCGGCTTTAGCCGGCCTGTCAAGGAGTCAGGCTGAAGCCTGACCTACAGGAAGAGGCCGGCTGGCGCGCGGATTCAGTCCGCCCGTAAGATCGCTCGCCGCATCTCAGGGAGCGCCGTTTCATGAGTCTGCAGATCGCCGTCCTCGGCGCGACCGGTGTGTATGGACGCCACCTGGTTCCGCGCCTCGTGTCCGCAGGCCATCGCGTGCGCGCGCTCGCAAGAAAACCCGAAGCTGCCGCCGTCGCCGCCGCGTGCGGCGCAGAAGTCGTCAGGGCAGACATCTTCGACGCGCCGCCCCTCGTCGATGCGCTCAGACACTGCGACATCGCAATCAATCTCGCGACCAGCCTGCCCTCGCCCACTTCGCAAGGCGGCGACTACGCGAAGAACGACGCACTCCGGCGCGAAGGCACCGCGATCTGGACCCGCGCATGCCGCGATGCAGGCGTGCCGCGCATCCTGCAACAGAGCATCGCCATGACGCATGCCGGCGGCGGCGCGGCGTGGGCGGGCGAAAACACGTTCCACCCTGTGGACGAGTCGAGCATTGCCGGCGCGGCCATCGCGGCGGTCCGCGACATGGAAGCCATCGTCGAAAGCTCAGGGCTCGACTGGCTCGTCCTGCGCGGCGGACTGTTCTATGGCCCCGGCACGGGATTCGACGACGACTGGTTTTCCCGCGCTCGCGCCGGAAAGCTGCGATTGCCGGACGAAGGCGATGACCACGTGTCGCTCGTCCACATCGCAGACATGGCGCAGGCGACCGTCCGCGCCCTCGCACGCTGGCCTTCGCGGCAGGCCCTCATCGTCGCCGACGATTCGCCCGCCCGCTGGCGCGAGCTGTTCGCGTACGTCTGTGCGATCTCGGGCAGCAGTCCGCCTCGACCCGGCGGCAGATCGTTGATGCCTTCGTTCAGGGTGAGGAACACGAAAGCACGCGAGCTGTTGTCGTGGGCGCCGTCGTACTCGGACTATCGAGCGGGTCTCGCACGCTAGCCCGACGCCACCCCTCACAAAAGTAAGCGGCAAGATCCGTCCACTGGACGATGTGACCCGACAGCGGGTCGTCGAAGATTCCGCCGCTGTCCTGCTGCAGGGCATTCAGACACAGCCCGGGAGAATCTTCATGAATATCCTTTCGATCGGCCTGCTGCCCTGTGCGGCAGTCGCGCTGCTGCTATCCGCGGCACCCGCACATGGCCAGGTGCCGGTGCACAAACACTACGACGACAGCAAGGCAGACGTGCCTTCGGCCACCGGCGCCCTGGCGCCGCGCCTGCAGAACGTCGGCACGCACAAGTTTGCTGCCGTGAGCACCTGCTCGACCGCGGCGATGCCGTTCATGCATCAGGGACTGAATCTCGCCTACGGTTTCAATCACGCCGAAGCCGGGCGCGCCTTCGCCGAAGCGGCGCGCCTCGATCCGGATTGCGCGATGGCCTTCTGGGGACAGGCGCTGGTGCTCGGACCGAACATCAATGCGCCGATGGCGCCCGAGGAAGAGCCGAAGGCACAGGCGCTCGCGAAGCAGGCGGCGGCGCTCAAGAGCAAGGCATCCACGACGGAGCGCGACTACATCGATGCACTCGCCGTACGTTACACCGGCAATCCCGATGATCGCCGCGCCGCCGACCAGGCCTTCGCAGGCGCGATGCGTGCGCTGCACCAGAAGTATCCGCAGGATCAGGATGCCGCGACGATCTATGCGGAGTCGTTGATGGATCTGCGCCCCTGGGACTACTGGACCCGCGACGGCCAGCCCTATGCCGAAACGCCGGAAATCATCGCGGCGCTCGACGGCGTGATCAAAGCCAACGCCGTGCATCCCGGTGCGCTGCACTACTGGATCCACCTGTGGGAAGGCAGCAGGACGCCGGAGATGGCGGAAGGCGCAGCGGATCGATTGCTGCCGCTCGCACCCGCTGCGGGGCATCTCGTGCACATGCCCGGCCATCTGTTCCAGCGCGTCGGCCGCTACAGCGATGCGCAGAAGGCCAACCAGCTCGCAATCGTCGCGGACGAGGACTACATCACGCAGTGCAAGGCGCAGGGCATCTATCCCCTCGCCTACTATCCGCACAACGTGCACTTCCTGTGGTTCGCCTCGACCATGAACGGCGACAGCAAGCTCGCGATCGACTCGGCACGCAAGACGGCGCAGTCGGTGCCCGATGCGGCGGTGAAGGAAGTGCCGATCCTGCAGTCGTTCAAACTCGTGCCCGACTATGCGCTGGTGCGCTTCGGCAAGTGGGACGAGATCCTCGCGCTGCCCGCTGCCTACGACAGCCTGTTCGCCAAGGGTGTGCGGCATTACTCGCGCGGCATGGCCTACACCCGCAAAGCCGACTACAGGGCGGCGAAAGCTGAACTGGCCTCGCTGCAGAAGATTGCCGTCGATCCGGCGCTGATCGCGACGCCGTCGTCGATGTCGCTCAATATCGCCGATTCGGTGCTGCGCATCGCGGTGGAAGTGCTGAGCGGCGAACTCGACGCCGCGCAGAAGAACTACGACAGCGCCATCGCGCATCTCGATCGCGCCGTGCGCTATCACGATGCGCTGATCTACACCGAGCCGGACGACTGGCACTATCCCGTGCGTCACTCGCTCGGCGCCGTACTGCTCGAAGCCGGCCGGCCGGTGGAAGCGGAAACGGTTTACTGGGAGGACCTGCGTCGCAATCCGAAAAACGGCTGGGCGCTGTTCGGCCTGGCGCAGGCGCTGCGGGCGCAGGGCAAGCAGGATGCGGCCAAGGCCGTCGATGCCGACTTCGCCAGAGCCTGGGCAACTTCCGATGTGAAACTCACGGCATCGCGCTTCTGATGAAACACATTGCTCTCATCATGATGGCGGCCGCCGCAGCGGTTGCGGCGGCCGCCCACGCCGATGGTCCCGGCGCGTATCGTCCTGTCGAAAAACCGGTCGACTTCGCGGCACCGCAACTCGGCGCCATCGAGGCCTACAACGAAGGCCATGCCGCGATTCGTCGTGCCGATGCGGCCGCGGATTCCGCTCGAGCGGACGCCGACTACCGCGAGGCACTGCACAAGCTCGACGAGGCAGTAAAGCTCGATCCAGCGATGCACGAAGCCTGGACCTACATCGGCTATGCCCGCCGCCAGCTGCGCGACTACGACGGTGCGCTGCGAGCCTATGCGCAGGCGCTGCGCATCAATCCCGACTACACGCATGCCATCGAATACCAGGGCGAAGCGTTCGTGCGACTGGGCCGCATGGATGAGGCGAAATTCAACTACCTGCGTCTCTATGCGCTCTCGCCGCCGCTGGCCGCGAAGCTGCTGGCGTCGATGCAGCAATGGATCGCGACGAATCGCGATGCGGGTTCTGGCGAACTGGAAGCGTGGCTCGCGGAGCGCGCGGCGCTGGCGTCAAAAGCGGGGAACGATCAGCCCGGCGATTCCTGGTAGAGGCTCGCTCTTGCTGTGGGGCCGGCTTCAGCCGGCCTCTCACTGTAGGTCAGGCTTCAGCCTGACCCGGAAAAAGGCCGGCTGAAGCCGGCCCCACAGGCAGAGTCAGAGCGCGACGAACTTCCCCTGCTGCCGATCCTCGCGAACCAGTTCGGCCGCCCATTCGGCGAGCGCGGAATCGTTGCGATCGTCCGTCATCACCGGGCCGAGGCTCATGATCGTGCCGGTGTCGGCGAGCAATGCATCGATGGTACGCAGTTGGTCCAGCAGTTGGTCCAGCAGCCGGTTGCGCTGCGCGGCGTCCATGCGTGCGACGAACGGCTGGGTGGCGATGCGAACGGTCTGTACTTCGTAGCCGGCGTCGCCGAACTGCCGGCGAGCTCGCTGCAGCAGTGCGGTTGCAGCTTCGATGGCATCGAGGCGCGAGGCATCCGGCAGTTCGATGCCGGCGGTGAGGGTGCGGATGCGGAGAGCGTTCATGGGGTCTGCCTGTGGGGCCGGCTTTGGCCGGCCTGAAAACAGTCAGGCTGAAGCCTGACCTACACGAAGAAGCAGATCGCGGTCAGTGCTTCCTCCCCGGCCCATACACCACCTGCCCCGGAAATTCTCCCGTGTGCTCGCCGTCGCGCAGCACCTGCACGCCATTCACGAACACGTCCCTCACGCCGGTCGAATACTGGTGCGGCTGGTCGAACGTGGCGTGATCGCCGATCGTCGCGGCATCGAAGATCACGATGTCGGCGTGACAGCGCACGTCGAGGCAACCCCGATCCTTGAGCTTGAAGTTGAGCGCGGGCAGATGGGTCATGCGCCGGATCGCATCGGGCAGCGAGGTCACGCGCTTCTCGCGCACATACAGGCCGAGGAAGCGCGCGAAGTTGCCGTAGGCGCGCGGATGCGGATTGCTCTTCAGGAACACGCCTTCGGGCGCCGGTGCGTCGGCGTCGGAGCCGAGACTGACCCACGGCTGCGACAGCCCGAGCGTCACGTTCTCTTCCGACATCAGGAAATACGCCGTGCCGACGCGCGTGCGGTCTTCGATGACGAGATCGATGGCGGTGTCCTCGGGCGAGGTGCCGCGCAGTTTCGCGACCTCGGCGAGCGTCTTGCCGGTGAGCGGCTTGAGCTTGTCGTTCTTGAAGCCGATGAGCAGGACGCGCTCAGGCGAGCCGGCCGCGACCAGCAGACTTTCCCAGTCCGGCGCCGGGGCACGCATTTCCTGCAATACGCGCGCGCGGATCTCCGGCTTCTGCAGACGTTCGATCCACGCATCGATGCCGCCCGCCTGCACCCACGGCGGCATCGCCGCATCCAGACCGGTGGCGCCGGCGGTGTAGGCGTACATGTCGGCGGTGATGCTCAACCCTTCCTTGCGTGCCGCTTCGATCCGGTCGATCGCCTGCTGCATCTTGGGCCAGTTCTTCTCGCCCGCCGCCTTGAGGTGATAGGCCTCTGCGTGCACGCCGGCCTCGCGCGCGATCAGGATCAGCTCGTCGAGGGCTTCGAGAAAACGATCGCCTTCGCTGCGCATGTGGGAAATGTAGGCACCGCCGTATTCCCCGGCGGCCTTCGTGATGGCCACGAGTTCGTCCGTCTTCGCATATGCCGCCGGTGCGTAGATCAGCGAACTGCCGACGCCGAGCGCGCCTTCGCGCATCGCCTCGCGCACCAGCTCCTGCATTTTCTTGAGTTCGGCGGGCGTCGGTGTGCGATCCTCGAATCCGATCACGTATTCGCGCACCGTCGTCGCACCGATGAACGAAGCAACGTTCGGCGAGACGCCCTGCTTCGTGAGCGTCTTCAGGAATTCATCGAGCGTGTTCCAGGTGACGTCATAGCGGATGTCGCCCTGGGTCTTGATCATCTCTTCGCGGATCGCGCGATTCACGGGACCGAACGAGTTGCCCTCGCCGAAGATCTCGAGCGTCACGCCCTGCTTGATGTCGCTCATCGCGCGGCCATCGTGCAGCAGGGACTCCGGTGCCCACGACAGGACATTGATGAAGCCCGGCGCCACCGCCAGTCCCTTCGCATCGATTTCCTTCCTGGCCCTGGTGTCCGCCAGCATGCCGACGGCGACGACGCGGCCGTCGTCGACCGCCAGATCGCCGCGTATCGGCGCATTACCGTGACCGTCGTAGATCACGCCGTTGCGTATCAGCAGATCGACCGTGGCGGCGAAAGACAGGTTCGCGACGCCGAGACAGGCGATGGCAACACAGATGGCGCGCGGGAAGGTTCTGACATCGAACACAGTGCGGCTCCCTGGCAGACGATGAAGGGCCGACTGTAGCCCAATGGGATTTGCTCTGCCTGTGGGGCCGGCTTCAGCCCAATGGCACTGCATTAAGGGTTTTCTGCGTTGCGCGCCTCTGGTCTGATCCCCTCCTCCGCAAAGCGGGGAGGAGGAGCGCGTAAGCGCGACGGAATCCCCCGGAGAGGGGAGAGGGTTAGGGTGGGGGCATCAACGCAAACTGCGCTGCTTGACTCGACACCCCCTGTCCTTCTCCCCTCGCTGGGGGATCTCCGGCTCGCTTCGACCTCATCTCACATTAAGCGATCGGCCCCATTCCTTCGCTCTCTATCTTCTCCATCGCTGCATTCAACACGCCACCGTCGTAGTGAGCCACCGATCAGAGAAGACCCCCTCCCTGCCCTCCCCCGCTGCGCGGAGGAGGGGAAGAACAAAACGGACTTGAGCTTAAGTCAGTGCCAGGGCTTCAGCCGGCCTTTTCCGGAAGTCAGGCTGAAGCCTGACCTGCAGGAAGAGGCAGATTCCCTTCAGGACGCCGGCCTGTACAACTTGAACAGCCGCTCGAGCGAGCGCCCCAGTTCGTCGATGGTGTCCGGCTTGAGGATGAGTTCGCGAATGCCGACCTGCTCCGCTGCCTCCCGGTCCTGCGGCCGCACGTAGCCCGACGTCATGAGGACCGGAATGTCCGGGCGCACGGCAAGGATGGCGCGGGCCAGGGTGAAGCCGCTCATGCCGGGCATCGAGAGATCGGTGACGATGACGTCGTAGCGATCGGGATGCTCCGTGAACGCCTGCAGGGCCTGGCTTGCATCGACGAAGCCGGCGACGGCGTAGCCCAGTCGTTCGAGTACGCGGGTCACCAGGAAGACGAGTGCATCCTCGTCATCGACATACATGACCCGCTGGCCGCGTCCCTGCGTCGTCGCAGGCAGCGCGGCATCGTCCGGCGCTTCGGAACGAATGGCTGCGGGAAGATAGACATCGAATGTCGCGCCGTGCCCCGGTTCGCTGGCGACCGCAATGGCGCCATCGTGTGCGCGCACGATGCCGTGAACGACACTGAGCCCGAGGCCGGTGCCCTGTCCCAGCGGCTTGGTGGTGAAGAACGGATCGAAGATGCGATCGAGCGTCGCCTGGTCCATGCCGTGACCGGTATCGTGCACGCTGATGCGCGCATACGTGCCGGGAACGAGTTCGGCCGGTACGTTCAGATCGCCCGCCGCCACCGGCAACTCGGCCACCGCGATCCGTATGTCGCCGCCGCGCTCGCCGATGGCATGCGCCGAGTTGGTGACCAGGTTCATGATGATCTGGTGGATCTGGGTCGAGTCGGCATTGACGGCCAGCGGATGCGCGTCGAATTCCGCACGGATCCCGATGATCGCCGGCAGCGTGGCGCGCAGCAGGCGCAATGCCTCTTCGATCGTGGGCCGCAGTTCGATGACGGTGCGCTTCGGTTCGCTCTGGTGGCTGAAGGCCAGGATGCGATGCACGAGATCCGATGCACGGGCCGCAGCGCGCTCGATTTCTTCGAGGCTGCGCTGCGCCGGATGATCCGGCGGCAGATCCGACAGGGCGAGCTGGGTGTTGCCGGCAATCGCCAGCAGCAGATTGTTGAAGTCGTGGGCGATCCCGCCCGCCAGCGTGCCCAGCGCTTCGATCCGCTGCGAATTGCGCCGGACCTCCTCGGCGTGCTTGCTCTCGGTGATGTCCGTGCAGGCGCCCGTGAGACGAATCACCTTGCCGTTGCCGTCGCGATCGACGCGACCGCTCACGCCGATCCACTGCAGCGCGCCGTCGCGCCGCAGCGACCGGTACTCGACGTGCAGCGTGTCGCTCCGGCCCTGCCACAGCGGCACCATCGCCTTCGTCACCAGCACGCGATCCTCCGGCTGCACGAAATTGGCGGCGCCCTCGATGCCGCCCGCTTCGATTTCCTCGCGCGTCCGGTCGAACAGCCGGAGCAGCACGTCGTCCCACCACAGCCGTCCGCTCGCCACGTCCCAGATATACGTCCCGATACCGCTCGCCATCACCGCGGCCTGCAGCCGCGACTGCGAGCGCTGCAGCTCTTCTTCGGCGCGCTTGCGCTGCGTGGTGTCCATCATCATGCCGTACCAGATCGTGCCGCCGTCGTCTTCGCGATACGGCATCGAACGCGATTCCACCCAGACCTCGCCGCGCTCGGGGTGATGCACGCGCCACTCTTCGTGCCACGGCGTCAGCGTGCGCGCGGATTCATCGATCGATCGCTGCATGCGCGCGAAGTCCTGCTCGTCGATGCGCGGCACGGTAAGCGGATCGCGACCCTGCGCCATCTGCGGCGACACGCCGACGAAATTGGAGATGCCGCCGGTCGAGAGCGGAAACGAGATGGCGCCGTCGGGCCCGCGACGATAGGCGTACACCGCACCCGGCACGCTGGCGATCAGCCTGGCGAAGCGATCGCGTTCGGCCATCAGGGCGAGACGGTTCGTGCGGGCCTCATGAATGTTGGCGATGATGCCGATCCAGCGCAGGAACGTGCCGTCGCGGGTACGCATCGGCACGATGGTCGCTTCGAACCACTGGTACTCGCCGTCGTGACGGCGCACGCGGAATTCCGCCTTGAATGTCTGCGCCGCCGACAGCGCCTCCTGCCTGGCGCGTTCGACGGTGATGCGATCGTCCGGATGCAGCTGGCTCAGCCAGCCCGCGCCGATCTGGCTTTCCGCCGGCTGCCCGGTGTACTCGACCCATTGCGGGCCGATGAACTCCACCTCGCCGGCCGGAGTCCAGGTCCAGAGGATCTGCGGCAGCGCCTGGGCCAGCAGGCGGAAGCTGTAGCGGCTGTCGCGTTCCGTCGCCTCCAGCAACTTGCGGCGCGTGAGATTGCCGACCGTGAGGAGCAGCACCGGCGCCTTGCCGCTGCGGACGCGACTGATGCCGACGCGCAGCGGCAATCGCAGGCCATCGCGACGCATACCGAGCAGTTCGCGTTTGCGCGCCCGCTGCGGACCGCTGAAAAAGGCGGCGATCTCGGCGGCGTTCAGGTCAGGGATGAATTCGGCAACAGGATGGCCGTCGAGGCGGCTCTCGGAACCGGCGAGCACGCGCTGTGCTGCGCGGTTGGCGGACAGGATGCGGCCTTCGCGGTCGACCAGCAGCGCTCCGTGCGCCAGTGCATCCAACCCCATGTCGATCCGTGCGTCTCCATGCGCTGCTGCAGGATCGCCGGATTTCACGCTACCGCTGCCCCCTGATGCTGCCTGCCCCGGCGAGGAATCGTACGCGACCCGCCGCAAGCGCCCGTCAGCATTTTCCGCCGCCGGCAGGTCCGCGGAGGACCTGCCTCACCCATGACGAAAGAGCTTCGTCAGGCGACGCGTTCGCCGATCAGGGCCGCCAGATCGGCCTTGCGCGGCAGGCCCACTTTCTGGGCGACGATCTTGCCCTTGTCGAACAGGATGACGGTCGGTACGCCGCGAACGCCGTACCGGTACGGGGTCTGATTGTTCTGGTCGATGTCCAGCGTGGCGATGGTCAGCCTGCCGTCGAACTCGGCGGCGATGTCGTTGATCATCGGCTTCATGGCCTGGCACGGCCCGCACCAGTCGGCTTCGAACTTGACCAGCACCGGACCGTCCGCCGCCAGCACCTGGGCGTCGAACGTGGCATCGGTAACCGCAATGATGTTGTCGCGACTCATGAACTCTCTCCGGTGATCGGGCGAAGTCCGATCATCGGGGCGAGTGCACGGATCACCAATCCCTGGTGCCGATGCGGGTCATCGAAAGAAACGATTGACGGAAGGGTCTCTCTCTTCCTGTGGGGCCGGCTTCAGCCGGCCTTTTCGGAGTCAGGCTGAAGCCTGACCCACAGGCTCAGGCCGCCTGCAATCCGATCAGCCGCACGCGGCGATGCTGTGCACGCAGCGCCTCTTCGATCGCCACCAGGCGACGATGAGCCTCGCTCTCGTTCCACTGATGCAGCAGCTTCTGCTTGGTGGCCTCGATCTTCTCCTGCTGCAGCGTCGCCCAGTCGCCGATGAGCTGCGCCAGATGCGAGGCCTCCTGTTCGAGCTGGGCCTGCAGGCGCTGCAACAGACCCGGATCCTGGCAGGCGTCGACGCGTTCGCGGGCGCGTTCGATCTGACGCTCGACCAGCGCCTTGCGGATCTGGAATTCAGGTACGCGCTTCAGGCCGCTCGCCAGGCCCAGCCCCGCGCACAGGCTGATGAACCACTTGGTGGGGTCGTACTGCCACCAGCGCACGCCATTGCGATAGTCCCACTGAAAGATGTGATGGAAATTGTGGTAGCCCTCGCCGTAGGTGAACAGCGCGAGCAGATCGTTGTCGCGCGCGGTGTTCTCGGCGGTGTAGGGACGACGGCCCCAGTAGTGCGCCAGCGAGTTGATGAAGAACGTGACGTGATGGCTGACCACCAGCCGCATGAGGCCGGGCAGCAGCAGCGCGCCCCAGATGTCGCCGTGCCACCAGCCGAGCAGCAGCGGAATGCCGAAGTTCATGCCGACGGCGAGCCACAGGTAGTAGCGGTGCTGGAACATCACGATCGGATTGTTCTCCAGATCGCGCGCATTGGCGGTGTTCAGCTTGCCGCCCGGATAGTCCCGCAGCATCCAGCCCATGTGCGCGAACCAGAGACCGCGCTTGATCGAGTACGGATCCTTCTCGACGTCGTCGACGTAACGATGGTGGACGCGGTGCATCGACGCCCACACCAGGATGCTGTTCTGCAGCGACATGGCGCCGAGCAGCATCCAGAAAATCTGCAGCGGCTTCGAGGCCTCGTAGCTGCGGTGCGCCCAGAGGCGGTGATAGCCGCCCGTGATCGACAGGCCGGTCGCGAAGCACAGGATCGCGAACCAGGTCCATTCGAAGGCGTCGAAGCCGTACTTCCACGCGTACCAGGGAAACACGGTAACCGCCGGCACGGTGGTGATCGCGAACATGAAAACGGCCGGCCAGTTGAACGGCGCCTTCTTGGTTTCGCGGGCTGCGGTCATCGATATCTCCAGAAATTCTAAGGATTTGCGCGAGCGGTCGATCCTAGCAGGACGACCCTACCTGACGAAAGTGAGGGACGCCAGCCAACGCCTCGCAGTGCCGGCAAAACCCGGCAATGCCTACTGTGCCCGCCCGATGAACCCTCACGCCACCGCCCCGGTCGCGAAGCTTGACGGCCGCTCGCGCCAGGCCGAATGCTTGCCGCCGCGTACTTCCGCCGAGCCTGCGCCCATGCACATCCCCGAGCGACGCAAGATGCGATCCAGCGATGCGCTGGAGGCGTTCGGCCGCATCCTCGAAGACATCGCCCACCAGCTCGCGCTACGGCCGCTGCTCACGAGCATCGCCCGTCATGCCTGCGAACTGCTGCGCGCCGACGACGGCGCCATCGGCCTGTATCACCCGGCGCAGAAAGTCATCCGGGTCGAGGCCATCCATCGCCTGCCGCAGATCGAGCTGAACACCGAATTCGCGGCCGGCCGCGGCCTGATGGGCCGGATCATGGAAACGCGCCAGCCCGTGATCTACGACCGCTACGGCGACCTGGAAAGCATGTCCCTGCCGGAACTGGCCGACCACGCCGTGATCGGCGTGCCCATTTTCGGCGGCAGCGGCCAGCTCATCGGCGCCTTCGGCATCGGCGCAGAACCGCCGCGGCGCTTCGAGGCCAGCGACGTCGCAATGCTGCAGCTGTTCGCACGTCACGCCGCCATCGCCATCCAGAACGCCGTGCGCTACGAACGCGAACAGCGCCGCAGCGAACGCATGGCCCTGATCGCCCAGGTCTCGCGGCTCGTGTCCTCGGAACTCGAACCGGAAGAACTGGTGGCGACGACCGCGGACATCATCCATTCGGTGCTGGGCTATCCGAATGTCGTCATCCCGCTGATCGAACAGGAAGACGACGGCGAGTTCCTGGTCTTCCGTTCGCACGCCGGCGCCTATGCGCAGGTGTTCTCGAATCCGTACCGCATGCGCGTCACCGACGGCATCATCGGCTCGGCCATCACGCTGCGCGCCTCGCAGATGGTCAACGACGTCACGAAAGATCCGCGTTACGTTCCGCCACCCGAACCCATCGACGTCTGCGCCGAACTCGCCGTGCCCATCATGCTGGGCGAAGAGGTCTACGGCTGCGTGAACATCGAAGGCCTGGCGCCGTTCGACGAGGACGACGTGCGCAGCATCGAGATCATCGCCGACCATCTCGCGGTCGCCATCAAGAACAACCGTCTGTGGACCGAGGCGCGGCAGGCCGCCGTGATGCGCGAACGCCAGCGTCTCGCGCGCGATCTGCACGATTCGGTGAGCCAGGCGCTGTCGTCGATCAGCATGACGGCGCAGTCGCTGGTCTCCGCCTGGCAGCGCGATCCAGCGGAAGGCGCACGCCGTGCGCATCGCCTGGAAGAACTGTCGCGCCTCGCGTTCGCGGAAATGCGCGCCCTGCTGCGCGAACTGCGACCCGCCACCAGCGTCGCGGGCAGCACGTCGGTCAAGGCCGGTGTCGATGACGTGAAAGCATTGGGACTGCAGGCCGCGCTGCGCCGGCTCGCCGGCATCCTCGCGCCCGAGACGCCCAGCATCCGCCTCGACTTCAGCGACTACGTCCCGCAGCCGCGGCACGTCGAGGAAGAGCTGTACCTCATCTGTCGCGAGGCGCTGTCCAACGCCATCCGCCATTCCAAGGCGCGCGTCGTGCGCATGCACGCCAGCCGCGGCATCGACCGGATCGACATCGTCGTCTCGGACGACGGCGTCGGCTTCGATCCGCTGGAGCAGCAGACCGAAGCCGCGAGCAGCGCAGATCACGGCATCGGCCTGCAGACCATGAACGAACGCGCCCGGGCGCTGGGCGGCTCGTGTCACGTCGCAAGCCGCGTCGGTCTCGGCAGCGCCATCAACATTTCCGTCCCCTGTCACTCCACCGTCGCCTCGGGTGCGCCATGAATCAGACAGCAACCACACCAACGAGACTGATGCTGGTCGACGATCACGCCATCGTGCGCGAAGGGCTGCGCGCACTGCTCAGCGACGTGGAGGAATTCGCCATCGTCGGCGAAGCCTCCAATGGCGACGAGGCCTGCCGGATGGCGCCGCAACTGCGGCCGGACCTGGTGCTGATCGATCTCAAGATGCCCGGCATGCACGCGCCCGACGCCATCCGCATGCTGCGCGCCATCGTGCCCGACGTGAAAGTGCTGGCGCTCACCAGCTATGCCGAAGACGATCAGGTGCGCGACGTGATGAAGGCCGGCGCCATGGGCTATGTGCTCAAGGAAGTCTCGAAGGCCGATTTCCTCGAAGCGCTGCGTACCGTCTCCGGCGGTCATCCCTGGCTGCATCCGCAGGCGCAGCGTTCGCTGATGGAACAGCTGCGCGCCGGCAAGCCGGCCGATCCGCTCGCCACCCTCACCTATCGCGAACGCAGCGTGCTGGAGCTGATCGCGCGCGGCAAAAGCAATCGCCAGATCGGCGCCGATCTGAATCTCACCGAAGGCACCGTGAAGGGTTACGTCAGCATCATCCTCGCCAAGCTCAAACTCGACGATCGCACGCAGGCCGCACTGTTCGCCGCCGAACGCGGCATGGGGCGGGCGAAGAAGGAATCGTCGGTACGGTGATTCCCCTCGCGCTTCTCTGATCCTTTCCCCCGCTATTGTGGGGCCGGCTTCAGCCGGCCTTTCAAGAGTCAGGCTGAAGCCTGACCCACAGCAGAAAAGACACCAGTGCACCCCAATCATTCACCTGTTCGCGGCTCGTGTACCATCCCGCGCATCCAGGGGTGTTGGAAACTGCAGGTTTTCTCAAATGACATACGCAGCGATTACCGGCTGGGGCAAGTGCATGCCGCCGGCCGTGCTCGACAACGCCGGACTCGCGACCTTCCTCGACACCACGGACGAATGGATCACCAGCCGCACCGGCATCCGGGAGCGGCGCATCTCGCATGTGCCGATGACGGCGCTCTCGCACATCGCCGCGGCGCGCGCGCTCGCCTGCGCCGGACTCGATGCGGCCGACGTCGATCTGGTCGTGCTCGGCACCGTGTCTGCCGACGAACACGTTCCCAACACCGCATCTGCCGTGCAATGGCTGCTGGGCGCGAAGAATGCCGCCGCGATGGACATCAACACCGCGTGCACCAGCTTTCTCTACGGACTGACGAGCGCGACCGCGATGGTCCGCACCGGCGTCGTCAGAAACGCCGTCGTCATCGGCGTGGAAGGCATCAGCCCGTTCATGGACTGGTCCAACCGGAATGTCGCCGTCCTGTTCGGCGATGGCGCCGCGGCCGTCGTGATCCAGGCGACGGATCGTCCCGAAGGCGTGATCGCCGAAAAACTCGGCTGCTACGCGGACGCACGGCACACGCTGCGCGTGCGCGGCATGGGCGCGGCGTGGTGCAACCACGACCTGCAACTCGGCGATACGCGCTGGGATTTCGACGGCCAGGAAATTTTCAAACGCGCCGTGGTCGGCATGAGCGAAGCGTCGGAAAGCGCGCTGCAACGCGCTGGCCTGTCACGCACGGATATCGATCTGTGCGTTCCGCACCAGGCCAACCTGCGCATCATCGAAGCCGTCGCCAAGCGCGCCGGCATTCCCATGGAGAAAGTCTTCGTCACCGTGGACCGCTACGGCAACATGTCGTCGGCCACGGTACCGGTCGCACTCGTCGAAGCGATCGAAGAAGGCCGCGTCAGACCCGGCTCGCTGCTGCTGACGCCGGCCTTCGGCGGCGGCCTCACCTGGTGTGCTCACGTCATCCGCTGGGGTGATCGCGTCACGCCGCTGGGCGCCTGCGATCTCGAACTGCCGCCGTGCCATCAAACCGGCGTCGAACTCGTGCAGGACATCATCCGCCGCAAGGGCAATACGTCGAGCGGCTTCGATGTGCAGCTGGCGGCGCGCTGAGAGGAAGAGAGGAGAGCCGCAAAAGACCGCATAAAAGAAGGGAAACATTCCGGGAAGAAAGTCGACCTTCTTTTATGCGGTCTTTTGCGGCTCCCCTTCCTCTTCTTCCTCACCGCAACGCGTGCGTCAGGAACGGCAGCGAGACATCCATGCGGTAATCGATGTCCGAGTGGGTATCGTCGAACTCCTCGTAGACATGTCGGATGCCGGCCGCAGTCAGCCGCTTCGACAGGATGCGGCAGCCGTAGTGAATCT
This sequence comes from uncultured Steroidobacter sp., assembly GCA_937864115.1. Classification (GTDB taxonomy): domain Bacteria; phylum Pseudomonadota; class Gammaproteobacteria; order Steroidobacterales; family Steroidobacteraceae; genus Steroidobacter. The sequence continues at coordinate 15,588 of CALMII010000036.1, forward strand.
GGTACTGATCGCGGAAACCGCAGTCGATGTAGATGCCGCGCAGTGAGCGCAGATTGGCGCGGTATTTCTTCACCAGGTTGACCGGATCGTGGCGCTGCCACGCCTGCCAGCGTTTCTCGATCAGCTCGCCGGTTTCCAGATTGAACGGCAGGCGGAAGCCGTTCGGCGCGCGACGGTCCGGATCGTAGCTCGCGGCCATGCACAGGTTCATGAGGCAATGGACTTCGCCGCCGCCGAGCTTGCGCTTCTTCCAGATCGCCTCCAGAAATTTGCGCACGCGTCCGTCGTCGAGCCCGCGATCGGCGCCGCGCTCAGCCTTCGCGACATCGAGCGCGCCGGCCGGTCGCGGCCTGGGGCGATACTTCGCCAGTTCGTTGAGCGTGTTCGGCCAGTCGTGGCGATACACGAAGTCGAAATAGGCGTCGCCCGAGTGATCGGCCACCGCGCCCCAGACCTGCGGATACTTCATGCCATGGATGATGGCGCCGTAGCCGCCGGAGGATTTGCCGAAGCAGCCGCGATGTTCGCGCGACGCCAGCGTGCGGAATTCTCGATCGATGCAAGGGACGATCTCCTTGGTGAGATAGTCCGCGTACGCGCCGATGGCCGATGAATTGACGTACTGGTTGCCGCCGAGCGCGGTGAAGCAATCGGGAAAGACCAGGATCGCCGGCGCCATGCGGCCCTCGTGAATCAGGCGCGCGGCGCGCTCCGGAAAGTTCTCGCTGAAGTTCTTCCAGCCGATGTGGCCGAGGCCGGAGCCCGTGAACCCCGCCATGTCCATCAGCACGGGGTAACGCCGGCCGCGACCGTGCTCCGCACCCTCGTCATAGCCCGGCGGCAGCCACACGGCAAGATTGCGCACGCTGGGATCGCCCAGCGGATTGTCCCGCAGCACGCGGGAGTGATGCTCCAGCATGACGAGCGTGCCTGTGTGCCACTTCGGTCGCTTGAGCGCCATACAATGTCCCCAGCCGCCGTTTCGTAGCCACGAGTCTAATGAGTTCCCATTCCAACGACGATCCCGCACTGGAAACGCTGTTCCTGCCCATTCGGCAGAAGCTGTTCCCCTGGCCGCACGACGGCGCCCTGTTCCTGCGTGCACGCAGCGGCGCCTCGCTGCGCGCCGATGATCTTCCGGGACTCGTGTGCGAACAGACGTTCAAACCGGACGCCGATGCGCTGGAGCGGGCGGGATTTCATCTGAACAGCGGCGAACACCGGCGCTATCCGCTCGTGCTGCTGCTGCCGCCGCGTCAGCGCGAGGAAGCCCGCGCCTTGCTGGCGCGTGCGGTGGATTCGATCACGGCGAGTGGCCACGTCATCGTCTGCCAGGCCAACAACGAGGGCGCACGTTCGACCGAAAAGGATCTGGAGCGCCTCGCCGGCCCGCTCGATACGCTGACCAAGCATCACTGCCGTGTCTTCTGGACCGGCCCGCTGAACGGCCCGGTCGATCACGCACTGGCCGAGGAATGGCGCTCGCTCGACGCACCGCGACGCATCGCAGATGGGCGTTTCCTCAGCCGCCCCGGCATTTTCGCGTGGGACCGCATCGATGCAGCCTCGGCGCTGCTCGCCGCGCATCTGCCTGCGAACCTGGCCGGCGATGCCGCCGATCTCGGCGCGGGCTTCGGCTATCTCTCGGCAGAACTGCTGGCACGCTGCCCGCGCATCCGCTCGCTCGATCTGTACGAAGCCGAGTCGCGCGCGCTCGATCTGGCCCGTGAGAATCTGTCCACAGCGACCGTACCGGTCGGCTGCCACTGGCACGATGTGACGACCGGACTGCCGCGCAAGTACGATGTCATCGTGACCAACCCGCCCTTCCATGCCAGCACGCATCACGACCGGCCCGACATCGGCCGGCGCTTCATCGCCATCGCCGCGCAATCGCTCAAACCCGGCGGCCGATTGTGGCTGGTCGCCAATCGTCACCTGCCGTACGAATCCGTGCTGGACGCCCGCTTCGGCAGTGTGCGCACCGTCACCCAGAGCGGTGGATTCAAGATCATCGAGGGGACGCGCGCCGCATGAAACTTCTCAAACTCGTCGCGAATCTGGGTTACGGCAGCCGCAAGGAAGTGACGGCGATGGTGCGCGACGGCCGCATCACCGATCCGGAAGGCGACATCCTCTACACCGACGATGACGTGCCGCACGAGCGCATCCGCGTCGATGGCGAACCGCTCGATCCCGCGCCGGGACTGATCCTGATGCTGCACAAGCCGGCGGGCTACACCTGCTCGCTGAAGGATCCGGGACAGATCGTGTACGACCTGTTCCCGCCGCGTTTTCGGCGGCGCTCGCCGACGCTCGCGACCGTCGGCCGACTCGATCGCGACACCACCGGCCTGCTGCTGATGACGGACGATGGCGCCCTGCTCCATCGCATCGTGCATCCGAAGTCGGCCATCGCGAAGGTGTACGAAGCGACGCTGGCGCGCGATCTGCGCGGCGATGAAGCGAAGATCTTTGCGGGCGGCAAGCTGATGCTCGAATCCGAGCGCACGCCGCTCGCGCCGGCAACGCTCGAAGCGGTCGGGCCGCGCCAGGCGCGACTCACGCTCACCGAAGGCCGTTATCACCAGGCGCGCCGCATGTTCGCGGCGGTCGGCAATCATGTCGAGAAATTGCATCGCAGCCGGGTGGGCGGATTGACGCTGGGCGATCTGCCGGAGGGTCGGTGGCGGCTGCTGGAGGCGGAGGAACTGCAGAAGCTGTTCGCCGGCTGATCGTCGCTTCTTTAATCTTCCTGTGGGGCCGGCTTCAGCCGGCCTCCGGGGATGTCAGGCTGAAGCCTGACCTACACCAAAGGAAGAATGTGATAGGTCGGCGCCTCCCCCGTATATAGCGACATGACCTCGCGGGAAGCAGCAGCAGATCGCCCGATGCAATGGCCCAAGTCCGACGAACAGGCCGATGAACTCGACTGGGACGCCGTCTATGCGCAGCAGCTGCCGCGCATCTACAACTATTTCCGCTTCCGTCTCGGCCGCGAAAGCGACGTTGAGGAACTGACGTCACGGACGTTCGAGAAGGCCTGGCGCGCGCGCCATCGCTACCGGCGCGATCTGGCCGGCTTCTCGACCTGGCTGTTCCGGATCGCGCAGAACTGCGCCATCGACCATCTACGTTCGCGCCGCGCGCATCTGCCGATCGACGCCGCCATCGATCTGGCAACCGAGCACACGCCGGAAACGCAGATCGCCCTGAACTCGGATCTGGCGCGGCTTGCACGCCTGACGAAGGAACTGCCGGAGCGCGAGCGCGAACTCATCGCGCTCAGGTACGGCGCCTCGCTCAGCAATCGCGACATCGCGAAGCTGACGGGCCTGTCCGAATCGAATGTCGGCACCCTCCTGCACCGCACGGTCGCGGCGCTGCGGGCGAAGTGGTAGCGGGAGCGACGCCCATGAACGACGATTTCCTGCATCAGCTTCGCAAGACTCCGCCACCGGCTTTCGCTGCGCGGCTGAAGTCGCAACTGCAGCGACAGGCGGCGGGCGAGCGCCGATTCGCCGTCGCACGCGGCGTGCTGTTCGGATTATTTGTGGGCGCCTCTGCAGTGGCCGCCACGCTGTGGACTTTTCAGTACGGCGGACTCGACCGCCTGTTGACGCTTCGCGAGCGCGCGCCTCGCGAGGCCGAGGTACGTTCTGCAGACGATCCAATCGAAGCGCACCGCCGCTCGCAGCCCGAGACGGCCATGACGGCAGCAACCGTTTCCACACCGTCGACGGACACGGCCGTCGCTCGCACCGCCGCAGCATCGGCCGCACTGGAAAGCGCGAACGTACCGGATACATCCGCAGCGCCGCCGGGGCCGATGCGTTCATCGGCAGGAAACTCGATGCCTGTCACGTCGTCACCGACCCTGCGGGTTGCCGGCCCTGCGATGACGCGCGGACTGATCGGACCTGTCCTCATGACGTCGACCGATTTCCAGACGCTCGATACGAACAGCGCTCTGCAGGCGATCTGCGACGACACCAACGTCGCCCGACCCGTCGTCGCGATCGTGACGCGGACGATGACCGATGACGAAATCAGGAACTGCCATCGCAAATACTTCTGGAACATCGCCGGGGCGAAGATCGGATCCATCGGCCTGGCCGTCACTGCGGCCAGGACGGCAACGCCGCTCAGACTCACACCGCGACATCTGTTCCTCGCACTGGCGCGACGCGTACCCGACGCGACCAACCCCAACGAGTTCGTCGAGAATCGCGCGCTCACCTGGAATCAGATCGAGTCGGGGATGGAGCTGCGCAACATCGTCGTCTTCGGTCCCGACGAAAAGGCCGCGCTGCGCCCGGCCATGCTCGAACTGATCATGGAAGTCGGCTGCGAGACTTATCCGTCGATTCGCTCGCTCAAAACGCTCGATCCGGCGCTGTACAACGACGTCTGTCACACGATCCGCAGCGACGGCGTCTATGCCCCGGCGGTGGAACACGACACATTCATCACCCAGACGCTCTGGGCCGAACCGAACGCCATTGCCGTACTGAGCCTGGGGTTCTTCGCATCGCATGCTCAGCAGCTCGCACAGAATCTGCTCGAAGGTGTGCAACCGACCACCGCCAGCATCGCGGACGGAACCTACAGTGCTGCACGTCCCGTCGTGCTTTACAGCCATGTCGATCCGTCGGGCCGCAGTTCGCAGGCGAGCTGGTTTCTCGACACCATCATGCGCCATGCCGTCGATCTGCAGGACGCGGGTTTTGTCCCGCTCGATCCGTCGTCCCAACCCGTTCGCCTGCAGAAACTGGAATTGCCGCGTTCGATCCCTGCCGCCAGATAGCACCACCCGGGAGAAACCATGAAGAAGAGGATGCTGCGAAATACCGTCGCTTGCGGATGCACGGCGATGCTGTTGTGGACCGCCACGGCGACGTCGGCCGCGGACGGCGGCGAGACACGCAGTCATGCCGTTCCGGTCGTGACGCTGATCGACGCCGTGGCGAAACGGACGGGGAAGAAGTTCGTCGTCGATCCGCGCGTCAATGCGGACATCACGCTCATCGAAGACAATCCCGATGCCATCGACTACGAGGAGTTCCTGACCATCCTGCAGGTCAACGGCTTCGCAGCGATCGAAACGGGAGACCTGGTACGCGTCGTACCCGAGTCGACTGCGAGGCACCAGCCCGTACCGATCGTGAATGGCAAGGAATCGGTTCCGGACTCGCTGTACGTCACGAAGATCATCGCCGTGCGCAGCATGCCGGCAGCGCAACTCGTCCCGGTACTGCGTCCGCTGCTGCCGCAGCAGTCGCATTTCGTGGCGGTTGCTTGCAGCAACGATCTGGTGATCGTCGATACCGCGGCCAACGTCAGGCGGATCGAAACCATCGTGCAATCGCTGGACAGGGGAAGTGCGATCAAGCCCGAGCCTTGCCCGATACGGCCGGCCGTCGTGCCGCCTGTGGGGCCGGCTTCAGCCGGCCTTTGAGGAGTCAGGCTGAAGCCTGACCTACAGTCAGAGGCTGAGCCTGCTCTTAGTCGCGTACCGGTACGACCGGCGGGTGATCCGTACCGAACTCCGGCTGCGGTGCTTCCGCAGCCTGCGGCGCTTCGCCGTGGAACCACTTCGTCGCGCGACGCGTGAAGCCGTAGATATAGGAATACAGCACCGGCACGATCAGCAGCGTCAGCAGCGATGAAGTGATCACGCCGCCGATCACGGCGCGGCCCATCGGCGCGAGGATCTCGCCGCCCTCGCCCACGCCGACAGCCATCGGCAGCATGCCGAAGATCATCGCCGCCGTGGTCATGAGGATCGGACGCAGGCGCACCTGGCCGGCTTCGAAGATCGCCTCGCGCAGCGGCTTGCCTTCGCGCAGCGCCTGGTTGGTGAAGTCCACCAGCAGGATGGCGTTCTTGGTGACCAGGCCCATCAGCATGATGAAACCGATGATGGAGAAGATGTTCAGCGTCGTACCCGTCAGCAGCAGCGCCAGCAGCACGCCGATCAGCGACAGCGGCAGCGACATCATGATCGCGACCGGCTGCAGGAAGCTGCCGAACTGCGAGGCCAGCACGAAGTAGATGAACAGCACGGCGAGCGCGAGCGCGGCGCCAGCGGCCGCGAGCATTTCGTTCATTTCCTGCTGATTGCCGCCGATGTCGAAACGATAGCCCTGCGGCAGCCGGGTCTCGGCCACGATCTTTTCCGCATCCCGGCCCACGTCGCCGGAGGCGCGGCCTTCCGCGTTCGCATACACCGAGATGCGACGCTGCAGGTTCAGACGTTTGATCTGCTGCGGGCTGCCGGTCTCGACGAACTCGGCCACCTGGCGCAGCGGCACCAGGATCGGCGTGCCGTTCGCATCGACGCGCGTGCTGCTGACATACAGATCGCCGAGATCGGACTTGATCTCGCGGCGCTCCTTGGGCAGCTGCACGATGACGTCGTAGTCCTGGCCGTCGGGCCCGAGCCAGGTGCTGATCTGGTCGCCCGCGATCAGCGGGCGCAGCGCATTGCCGATGCGTGCGGTGGTCATCCCCAGATCGCTGGCGAGTTCGTTGTTGATGCGCACGGCGATGGTCGGATTGGTGCCCTTCTCGCTGCTTTCGAGATCGGCGATGCCCGGAATCTTCGCCAGCTTCGCCATCAGTTCCTCGGACAGCTGCGTGAGCTTGCCGGTGTCCGGTCCGAGGATGGAAATGAAAACGGGCTGGTTGTTGCCCTGGATCTTGGTCTCCAGACCCGCCATGTGCGACAGGCGTTCGCGCACGATCCTTTCGATGTCCTTCTGCGACGGGCGCGGGCCGTCCTTCAGATCGGTGAGGCGCAGCATGATGCGCGCGTAGTTCTTGCCTTCGTCGGTGCCGACCTGCGTCACCACGTGTCTGACGCCCTCGATCTTCAACAGCACGTCTTCGACGTCGCGGATCTTCGCATCCGTGTACTGCAGGCTCGATCCGAGCGGCGTGTTCACGCGCATCGACACCATGCCGTTGTCGGTCTCCGGCATCATCTCGCTGCCCACCCTCGGCAGGATCAGGAAACTGCCGAAGAACGTGACGGCGGCCAGCAGCAGCATCAGCGCGCGCGGGCTGACGCTGGCCCAGCGCGGCAACTTCTCGTCCGCGCCACGCGACCGGCGCGCAAGCTGCGCGAGACCGGGAATGCCGTAGCGACGAGCGCCCAGCGCCCAACGCAGCATGCGGTCGTAGATGTGATGGGCGCGATCGACGCCGACCTCGATGCGATCCATGAACCGCGCCAGCCACGGCATGCGGCGGAAACGGCCCTCCTTCGGGTCCGGCCAGTACGCCGACAGCATCGGATCGAGCGTGAAGCTGACGAACAGCGACACCAGCACCGCGACCGCGACCGTCAGTCCGAACTGCAGGAAGAAGCGGCCCATGAGGCCGCTCATGAACGCCACAGGGATGAACACCGCCAGGATCGCGAACGTCGTCGCCATCACCGCGAGCCCGATTTCGCTGGTCGCCTCGAACGCGGCCTTGCGGTGATCCTTGCCCATGTCGGCATGACGCACGATGTTCTCGCGCACCACGATGGCGTCGTCGATCAAGAGGCCGATGCACAGCGACAGCGCCATCAGGGTCAGGAAGTTGAGCGTGAAGCCCAGCGCATGCATCGCGATGAAGGTCGCGATGACGGAGATCGGCAGCGTCAGACCGGTGATGATGGTCGAACGCCAGGAGTGCAGGAACAGGAACACGATCAGCACCGTCAGGAAGGCGCCTTCCAGGATCGTGCTCTTGACGCGATCCAGCGAGCCCTTGATGAATTCGGCGTTGGACCACAGCGTTTCGACCTTCACGTCTTCGGGCAGCCGGCTGCGCAGGTCGGCAATGGCTTCGTTGAGCCCTTCGCCCGCCTCGACGATGTTGGCCTGCTGCACCTTGTAGATGTACAGCGAGACGGCGCGCTTGCCGTCGACGCGCGAGATGGACATTTCCTCGGCTTCGCCGTCGACGACGTTCGCCACCTGGTGCAGGTACACCGGCGCGCCGCCCTGGTTGGCGACGATGATGCGCTCGAAGCCGGCCGGATCCTTGATCTTGCCTTCGACGCGCACGAGCTGTTCCTGCTGGCCGTTCGCGATGGCGCCGGCCGGCAGATCCTGATTCGCCGCCTGGATGGCGGTGATGACCTGGTCGACGCCGACGCGATAGCTCTGCAGCTGCTCCGGCTTCAGGAACACCTGCACCTGGCGCTCCACCGAACCGCCGACGCCGATGTTGCCGACGCCGTAGGAATTCTGCAGACGCTTGACCACCTGCTGTTCGACGAGCGTCGACACCTCGCGCAGGCTGCGCGTCGTCGAATAGACGACGATGCTGGCAATCGGCTGGACGGAGCTGTCGTTGGTGGCGCGACCGATCGTGGGGTCGCGCACTTCACGCGGCATGCCGGCGCGGACCTGCGCCACCTTGTCGCGCACTTCCTGCGTCGACTCGGCGATGTCGATGTCGAGCCGGAAGTCGACCTGCAGCAACGCCATGCCTTCACGCGCCGTGGCGTAGATGTTCTTCACGCCATTGATCGAATTGACGACGTTCTCGATCGGCTTGATGACGTCATTCTCGATCGCTTCCGGCGAGGCGCCGGGGTAGGAAACCGTGATGTAGACCTGCGGAATCGAGACATCCGGCATCTGCTCCACCGGCAGCAGCCGGTAGGAGAACAGGCCCAGCACCACGATCGCGAGCATGACCATGGTCGCGAAGACGGGCTGTGTGATGCTGACGCGTGTGATCCACATGATTGAAACTGCTCAAGAGTCCTTCGTCCTCGACGGATTCAGGACGAACGGAGAGAACTGACGAACGAGGACCGACGGAACGGAACGGGAAGCCCGATCAGCCGGCTTCCGCGGTGATCTTTTCCGCATCACCGCGCACGACCGCGTGCGAACCCGGCTTGGCCTCGCCGATGTCGGCCACGATCACGCGCTCGCCGGCGGTGAGTCCTTCGCGCACCTCGACGAAATCCTGACCCTTCACGCGCTGACCGAGGGTGACCGGCTTGCGCACGATCTTGCCGTCTTCGAGCGTATACACGAACGACGCGCCGGCTTCGTCGCGCGCCGCCATCTGCGGAATCGACAGCACGGGCTGCGTCGCGTCGATCGCCAGCTGTCCCTGCGCGAACATGCCGCCCTTCAACGAACGATCGGCATTCGGCACCGCGATGTAGATGGTGATGGCGCGCGAGCCTTCCACCGTCGTCGGATTGATGCGCTGCACTTCGCCCGTGAACTCGCGCTCGCCGAAACCGCCGACCTTGAAGCGCGCAGTCTGGCCAGCGTGCACCGAGGGAATTTCCGCAGCCGGCACCGCGGCTTCGAGCAGCATCTGGCGCAGATCCACCACGGTGACGATCGAGGAATCCTGCGAGACCTTCTCGCCCGGCTGCACCAGCCGCTTCGCGATGGTGCCGGTGAAGGGCGCGCGAATGACGGAATCTTCGAGACTGATCTTGACCATGCGCGCCTGCGCCTCGGCCAGCCGCAGGCTGGCAACGTTCGCCGCATAGGCGCTCTCGGTCTGCTCGTACGTGTTCTGGGAAATGTATTTCTGTTCGAGCAGCGTGCGGTTCTTGTCGCGATTGAGCGTGGCGAGATCGAGATCGGCACGCGCCTTGTCGACGGCGGCCAGTTCGCGGTCGTACTGGGCCTGCAGATTGCGCGTATCGATGCGGGCGATGATGTCGCCTTCGCGCACGTCCTGACCTTCGCGCACGGTAACCTGTTCGACTTCGCCGCTGACCTTCGATTTCACCGTCGCCTGCACGACGGGCGACATGGAACCCGACAGCGGCAGGAAACGCGCCAGCACCCGCTCCCGGACTGCCGATACGTCGACCTGGGCGAGTTCGAGCGGCGTCGCATTTGCGACTGCGGCAGGATCGGCTGCCGGTGCCGCAGGAGCGCGCGTGAGCATCCATGTCGCGACTGCCGCCGCGAGTGCGAGGGCCGCGATCACCCATACGCGCATCGACTTCCTGCCTGTGTCCCGCACGCCGCCATCGTAGCCGACGTCGGCGGTCACGGATTCATCCAGCGGCTGCACGGGAGCGAGCCGGGAGACCGTGGCCAGGTGGCTCGATTCGTTGTGTACATTTGCCGAATTATCGGTTTCGGACACGCTGTCCACCGCGGATTGCTGCCGTGCATGACTTTTCACTGCGATTCCTCTCTGCGATCCGGCATCGCGGCCATCGGCGCGCCGCATCGGATTCTTGGCTCAGTCCACGAGGCGCCTGACGCTGTCGCAGGCTCCTTCCCAATGCACCCTTTGACGCTCGGCTTCGTCGAAAGGTTACAGCGGTGGTCAGCGATTTCCCGATGATCGCCGCCGTCCCGGTGCCACAACACCGGCACCGTGCCGATAGTTACAGCCGATTCGTGACGGGGTTTTGCCGGCCACCGGATCAGACAATATCGCCGCTGAAGGTTCCGGCGACGTTGCGCCAGTTCATGGTGTGGCTGATTGACCGACGCGCGGGCGCTGCCTAAGCTGCGCGCCCTTCGTTGGGGAGTAGCTGCCGCGACCGGCTTTGTCAGGTTCGCGGAGAGCGCGTCAACACACTTGGCTGCCATGCGGCCATGGCGCGTTCGGCTCGACCGCAAGGTCCGGGCAGGGCGAGACCGATGATGCAGTGTCCCGTCAACCAGCAAGCCTGGGGTCGAGCGGGGAGGCTGCGTCATGGGCTCAATCGCCGCTCGACCCGGTACACGACATGCTCGAAGCCCTCCTCGTCCCCACCGGCGTCGTCGCGCTGGCGGAAATCGGCGACAAGACCCAGTTGCTCGCATTGGTGCTCGCGGCCCGCTATCGCAAGCCGCTGCCGATCATTGCCGGCATTTTCATTGCAACCTTGCTGAACCATGCGCTCGCCGGTGCGGTGGGCGCACTGGCGGCCGCGGCGCTCGGCCCGGACATCCTGCGCTGGGTGCTCGGCCTGTCGTTCATCGTCATGGGCATCTGGACCCTGATTCCCGACAAGATCGACGACGCGCAGGAAACGGCGCCGCCGCGCTTCGGCGTGTTCGCTGCCACGGTGATTGCCTTCTTCCTGCTGGAAATGGGCGACAAGACCCAGATCGCGACCGTCGCACTCGCTGCGCGGTACGACGCGCTGGCACTGGTCGTGATCGGCACCACGCTCGGCATGATGCTCGCCAACGTGCCGGTCGTCCTGCTGGGACAGCTCGCCGGAAAATCGCTGCCGCTGCGGCCGATTCACATCACGACGGCGGCCATCTTCGTGGTGATGGGGGTCGTGGTGTTGATGCGGGGAGTGTGATCGCTCCCCTATCTTCTTCCTCTTCCTGTGGGGCCGGCTTCAGCCGGCCTCTTTTTCTATAAGGAGTCAGGCTGAAGCCTGACCTACAGACAGAGGGCGGACGCCAGCGCACGACGCGATCGCGTCACTGCTTCGCTTCGGCGCTGCGCGCCCGCGCCTTCTTCAACGCATCGCGCAGTTTCTGCTGGTGAACGAACCAGAAGCCCGCGAACGCGCGGCTCATGCCGCGCGTGGACCACGACGACAGCAGCCACGCAATCGTGAGCCCCGCGACGAGGACGCCCGCCAGCAGCAGCGACTTCGATCCATGCCAGAACAGCACGCGCAGCGTGTCGAACGGACTGGTAACCAGTTCGAACAGCAGGAGCCCGAGGCTCGTCACGAAGGCGCGGACCGAGGTCGTCGCCTGCGGCGTGGCGGAAGCGGCGAGCAGCAGCACCGCGACGATCGTCAGGACGAAGATCCGGTACGACAGCCGGCCGACATTGAGCCGCGTCGCGACCGTCGCGAGCAGCGATGATGCCTCCGGATGCCCTTCCCGAAGCACCGTCTCCACGCTCCTGGCGCGCTCGGCCGCCGCCGCATCCTTGACCGGATCGCCCGTCAGCGTGAATACGACCTGGGAGCTGGCCGGCAGGTTGCCGGGACGATAGTCGTCCGTGCCGTGCGCGATCCGTTCCAGCACGCTCAGGTGCAGCTTGGGCGTGACGCCGCTGGCTTCGCACATCGCCGCGACATTGCGCGGCAGCCAGCGGTAGAACATGCCGACACCCGACCGCGGGTCGTAGAGCTTGTCGTCGACGTTGGCGTGCTCGCCGTAGTAGGCACGTTCGTTGGCGACGAACCGCAGTCCCGCCCGTTCGGCGTGCTGCATCATCCAGTCGAGCGCGACCAGCGACATGCCCTGCTTGGGATACCCGCCGCCGACGTTCGAGTGCGCGCCCGAGAACCACACCTGTTCGATCGACTGGCCGGGCTGCAGCGGCGCCGTCTCGTCCCAGATCAGCGGCTGGAAGGACTGACGCTCATCGTCGATGGCGAGCGCGTGCACGGCCCGGTCGACGGCGGTGCTCAACACGAGATCCGGAAACTTGAACTGATAGACGAGCTTGTTCACCAGGTCGGAGACGTGCAGCGGCAGGCCGACGGCATCGACGGTATCCCACACGCCCAGGAAGTAGATGCGCTCGCCGCCATGACAGTGCCGTTCGCGAAACTGCACCGTGACGCTGCGATCCACGGGCCCGATGAGTTTTTTCATGAGCCAGGTGCGATAGCAGCCGCGATAGACCTCGTATGCCTGCCTGACCAGGGCATCGAGATCGTCGGGACCTTCGAGCCGGTTCACATCGATGATCCCGCAGGTGCCGATGAAGCCGCTGAGACTGCGCACCGTGAAGGCGCCGCGACTGAAACCGAACAGGAAGATCCGGTCGCCCGGATCGTAGATGCGGCACAGCTCCTTGTAGAGCTGGCGGACATTGCGGCTCAGTCCATAGCCCGCGGCGCCGCCCAGAACGCGCATGAGCCGCAGACTCTCCGTGCCGACGCCGTCGTCGTAGATCGCGACCTGCGGCGCGCGCTCCGGATGGAAGCGATGCGAATTGAGATCGACGGACTCGAAGATCTTGAAGACGTTGGTGCCGCGCCCCTTGATGGCGGTGTTCCCCGTCCCATCGGAGCAGATGATGATGTTCTTGGCCATGACGCTGCGGCTGCGACTCCTTCACGAGCCGCCAGCAGCGTAGTCCAACGCAGTACGGATGGAATCGGCGAAAAGGGCTAGCGCCCCACTGCATGACCCGGCAGCGAATGGGCGAGGCGGTCCTCGCGTGCGGCGCGCAGATCGAGTGCGAGGTTGTACAGGGCGACGCCCATCGGAAAGAGATTGGAGAGGACGCCGACCGAGTCGTTCTTGCCCCAGATGAAGTAGGCCAGCAGCAGCGCACTGCCCGACACGCTCATGAGCCAGAACGAACGCGGAATGACCGGTCGGCCACGCGCCCGGGTAGCGATGAGCTGGACCACCCAGCGGCCGGCGAACAGGACGATGCCGAGATAGCCGACGAGCTTCCAGGGCGTGACCGCGATGCCGAAAACGGTAAGCAGGGTGTCGTTCATACGCGTGTGACGCTGTATACCTTTGCTTTCAATCGCAAACGTACCCGTCCGGTTCCTTCCCTGTCGTTACAATCCCTTCACTACGACCGCCGCTGGAGAACGACAACGTGGCGTACTGGAACCGGCGCAAGCAGCTCGACACCATCACTGCCGGAATCTCCGGTCATGCCCTGAAACCCACGCTGAGCTGGCCGCACCTGATCGGACTGGGTGTCGGCGGCATCGTGGGAACGGGCATCTACACGCTGACAGGCGTCGGCGCCGGGCTGGCAGGCCCCGGGGTCATCCTGTCGTTCGTGATCGCCGGCATCGTCTGCGCCTGCGCGGCACTGGCGTATGCCGAGATGGCGACGATGATGCCTGTGGCCGGCAGCGCCTATACGTACAGCTATGTAGTCCTGGGCGAACTGCTCGCCTGGGTCGTGGGCTGGACGCTCATCCTCGAATACACGGTCGTGTGCAGTGCGGTCGCCGTCGGCTGGTCCGGCTATGCAGCCGGCGTCATCAAGTCGGCGGGATGGAACGTACCCGAGGCGCTATTGGCCGGCCCGCACGCCGGCGGCGTCCTCAACGTGCCGGCCATTCTGATTTCGCTTGCCGTGGCCGGACTGCTGGCGCTCGGCACGCGCGAGAGCGCGACCGTCAATCTCATCCTCGTGTTCGTGAAGCTGATCGCGCTGGCGCTGTTCATCGCGCTGGCAGTGCCGGCCTTCGATGCCGACCACTTCACGCCCTTCATGCCTTACGGATTCGCCGGTACCGAGGTCGACGGCGTGAAACACGGCGTGATGGCGGCCGCGGCCATCATCTTCTTCGCGTTCTATGGCTTCGACGCCGTATCGACGGCGGCGGAAGAGACGCGTAACCCGGGGCGCGACCTGAAGATCGGCATCGTCGGCTCGATGCTGATCTGTACCTTCATCTATATGGCGGTCGCAGCCGCGGCTCTCGGGGGTGCCACCTACCAGTCGCTGGCCGCAAGTCCCGAGCCGCTGGCGCTGGTGTTGCGCAGCCTGAATCACCCGGTGGCCGCGAACCTGATCGCCGGCGCTGCGGTGCTCGCTCTGCCCACCGTGATCATGGCGTTCATGTATGGGCAGTCGCGCATCTTCTTCGTCATGGCGCGCGATGGACTGCTGCCGCAACGATTGAGTGCCATCAGCGAACGTACTGGTTCGCCGGTGCTGATGATCCTTGTCACCGGCGTGATCGTGTCGATGATCGCCGGCCTGCTGCCTCTGGATAAAATTGCCGCGTTGGCGAACGCCGGAACGTTGTGCGCCTTCATCTCCGTCGCGATCTGCATGCTTATCCTGCGAAAGCGGGCGCCGGATTTTCCCCGGAAGTTCCGTACGCCACTTGCCGGGCTCGTCGGGACACTGGCTGTCGTGGGCTGCCTGTATCTCTTCTGGAATCTGCCGGCGATGACCATCCTGTTTTTCGTCATCTGGAATATCGTCGGGCTCGCCGTCTATCTGCTGTTCGCACGCCACAGGAGCGCGCTGGCGAAGGAAGGCGGCGGATGACCGCCCTCTCTCTTCCCTGTGGGGCCGGCTTCAGCCGGCCTGAGAACTGTCAGGCTACAGCCTGACCCACAGAAGAAGCAGATCAGCGTTTCACCGTCCAGGTGCCGCTCGCGAACGACGTGCTCTCGCCTTTCGCCACCATGTTCCATTCGCCGCTGGCGGAGTCGCCAGCGAAAGTGCCGGTGAGCAGAATGTCCGCCTGCGGATCCGGCGTGTAGGGATAGCGGATGGTGAGACGATCGTCGGCGACCGACACCGACGCGAACGTCGCGGTGTAGTCACCCGTATCCTGCCCGACCGCAACTTCGCCCGCGTCCGCGCCGGCCGCGATCGTCAACACCAGCGAACCGCCTGAACCGCCGCCTTCCCACGTTCCCGTCCATTTGCCGGCGAACCGCGATCCGTCTGCCGCCTGCAGAACGGAGAACGCTCCGGCGACGATCAGCATCAGCGCTGCAAACCAGATCGGCTTCTTCATGGTCATTCCCTCGTTGGTGATGGACCTGCATCGAGAATCATCGAACGCCCTTCAGGGGCAGAATCGCAATCGAACTCATGAACGCAATGGCGCCCGCCGCGATGAACAGCCAGGTGTAGTCGCCATGGCTGAGCGAAAGGATGATCGGGCCGAGCGCGGGCGCCACGGATTGCGGCAGCGCATTGGCGATGTTGAACATGCCGAGATCCTTGGCCGCATCCAGCTTGCGGTTCGGAAGGATCTGCGTGACGAGCGCGAGTTCGACGGCGAAGTACACGCCCTGCCCGACGCCGGTCAGCGCCATACCGATCAGCACTTCCGAATAGTCGCTCGCAGCGGCGATCGTCCACAGGCCGGAACCGTACACCGCGGCGGCGACCAGCACGAAAATCTTGCGGCGTCCCGTGGCATCGGAAATCCGGCCGCCCAGCAGGCTGGAAATGACGATCATGCTGGCCTGCACCAGCATCGACTTGAAGATGAGTCCGGGCACCGCCGTCACGTCGTAACCGAGCTTGTCGATCAGGTAGTACGACTGATACGTCGTGAGAAACGCCGTGCCCGTCACGAGCAGGAAGCGGCTCAGCCACGCCCAGGCGAAATCGGGATGCTGCGCCGGATTCAGCCAGAACGAGCGCAGGAACTCGCGCAGCGTCGAGGCCGTCAGCTGCGCGGGCTGCTGACGTCGATCGGGCAGCAGCAGCACGAGCAACATCACGGTCGCCGAACCCACGAGGGCCGGCACCAGAAACATCATCAGCATCGACGTCGGCAACGCCTGCACCAGGAACGTACCGCTCACCTGCCCGATGGGCATGCAGATCCCCAGCACGCCCGACACGGTACCGCGCTGCGACGCCGGTATCTGATCGGGCAGGATCGCAACGATCGCCGCCAGCACCGCGTTGAACGCGAGCTGCGCCAGACACCAGCCGAGCAGCAGCACGGGAATGCTCGGCGCCAACGCCACGATGACGAGACAGGCGGTGCCGCAGATCATGCCGCCGATCAGCCACGGACGGCGCATTCCGTATCGCGACGTGGTGCGATCGCTCAGCCGTCCGAACACCGGATTGCCGACGAGCGCAAAGAAGGCACCGATGCCCAGCACCATCGCCAGCTGCCCGGCCGCGTTGTCCGGCGCGAGTTGCCGGACACGCAGCGCAATCGTCACGAGCATGGGCGTCAGCAGCGCAAGCCACACACCGGCATACGCCAGCGCATAGACGAACACGAAGAAGTGACTGGCGCGCGGCATCTCATCGCCTGCGCCCGCAGCAACGCCCTCGGATACAGCCAGTCCCGAAGGAACGGACTCGACCATCGACGATCCCCCCTGTACCGGCGCCCGTATCGGCCTCTGCGGACCCACGGACGAATCCCGGTAGATTCACAACAGAGTTTTACAGGGAATGCGGCAGCCAAGAAAGCGCCTGCACCGGACATGGGTGTACCATGCGCGCGCAAGCGGGCCCGCTGCGGCGGCCCTCAACAACATCGACTGTATCGAACCGGGCCCTGCAGCCCGATGCTTGAATGACGGCGCACGCACGATGACCGCTGAGAACGACGATTCCCCGGCCCGCTCCCGCAAGGCCAGTATCGATGATGTTGCCAAGGCGGCGGGCGTCGCCATCAAGACAGTCTCGCGCGTCCTCAACAATGAACCGAACGTACGCGACGAAACGCGCGCCCGCGTCATGGTGGCGGTCAAGCGCCTCAACTATCACCCGAGTCCGTCCGCACGCAGCCTCGCCAGCCGGCGTTCGTACCTGATCGGTCTCGTGTACGACAATCCCAGCGGCAACTACACCATCGAAGTGCAGCGCGGCGCGCTCGCCCGCTGTCGCGAAGGCAAGTTCCTGCTGCTGCTGCACGAAGTCACCGGCAGCGGCGAAGAACTCACGCAGGACGTGATGGCCTTCGCCAACCAGACGCACATCGACGGGCTGATCCTCGCGCCGCCGCTGAGCGAATCGGTCGAGATCATTCGCGCGCTCGACGAACACGGGCTGCCGTTCGCGCGCATCGCGCCCAACGACATGAAGCATCGTTCGCCCTACTCCGACATGGACGACGAGGGCGCGGCGCGCGAGATGACGGAATACCTGATCGGTCTCGGCCATCGCCGCATCGCGTTCATCATCGGCCGCCACGGTCACTATGCGAGCGGCCAGCGACTGAAAGGCTACAAGGCCGCGCTCAAGGCGCATCGCATTCCGTTCAACCAGGACTACGTACGACAGGGCGACTTCCTGTTCGACTCCGGCCTGCAGGCCGCACGCCAGCTGCTGGCGCTGCCGTCGCGTCCGACCGCCATCTTCGCGGCGAACGACGACATGGCGGCGGGCACGCTGATGGCCGCGCATGAAATGGGCATCGCGGTGCCGGGACAACTGTCGGTCGCGGGCTTCGATGACGCTGCCATTTCCCGCACCGTGTGGCCGCCGCTGACGACGATCAGCCAGCCCACGTACGAACTCTCCTACTCCGCCGCCGATCTGCTGCTCAAGTCGCTGCTCTCGGGCAATGCGCCGAAGTCCACGCGCCTGCCGCACAAGCTCATCAGCCGCGCATCGACCGGCGTGCTGCGCAATCCGGGCGACTGATCGCCGACACCTGCGAGTCGTTGCCGGCGACGAGCCGCTGTTCGCCGGTCGGGTCTGTAGAGCAATCGCAACCGCGCGCATCCTCGCGCCGCTCGTCGATGTGCGACGGGACCATTAGAGGAGAGGCTTCAAGTTCATGAGCCAGTTCAATGCTCCGCTGCGACGTTCGCGTTCCAACCGCATGATCGGCGGTGTCGTGTCCGGGCTGGCGTGCTACTTCGGCATGGACGTGACGCTGGCGCGCGTGCTGTATGTCGTCATTTCGGTGTGCTCGGCGGCGTTCCCCGGCATCCTGGTCTACGTGCTGTTCTGGATCCTGACGCCGGAGGAGCAGATCGAGGATCCGCGGGTGGTGTCGACGCAGTAGCTCTTGTCTGCCTGTGGGGCCGGCTTCAGCCGGCCAGAAGTCAGGCTGAAGCCTGACCTACAAGGAGAACTCATGTCATCCTGTCGGCTCCGCCGCGGCTCATCCGTCCTTGGCGCAGAGCTCGAACGACACGACAGGACCGACAATGAAAGCGAAGCTTCTTTATCCGCTCGTCTGTGCACTCGCCGCCCTCGGCGCCTGCGCGAAGCAGGAACCGGCCGGCGAAACGCCCGCACCCGCGGCTGACACGCCGATCGACGTTCCTGCCGGCAGCTATACCCTCGACAAGGCTCACGCCAGCCTGCTCTTTCGCGTCGATCACCTGGGGTTCTCGAACTACACCGCGCGCTTCAGACAGTTCGATGCGATTCTGACCTTCGATCCCGCCAACCTCGCTGCGTCGGCCGTGACCGTGACGGTCGACCCGCGTTCGCTCGAAACCGATTTCCCCGATCCCGCGACGCTGGATTTCAACGCGCAACTGCAGGGCGAGCAGTGGCTGAACGCGGCGCAGTTTCGGCAGATGACGTGGCAGTCGAAGACCGTCGAAGTCACCGGTCCGCGCCAGATGAAGATCCATGGCGATCTCACGCTGCGCGGCGTGACGAAGCCCGTCACGCTCGATGCCACCTTCAACGGCGGCTATGCCGGGCATCCCTTCGATCCACATGCACGCATCGGCTTCTCCGCGCACGGCACGCTGCAGCGCTCGGACTTCGGCATGAGCTACGGCATTCCCGAACCGGGAACGAAGATGGGCGTCAGCGACGCGGTCGACGTGATCGTCGAAGCCGAGTTCAGCGGCCCGCCGCTGGCCGGCGCGGCGGCGCCGGAAGGTTCGGGCTCCTGAGCCGCGCAGAACAAGGAATTCATGACATGTCACTCGTCCTGCACATGCACCCGCTGTCGGGGTTCTGTCACAAGGTACTGATCGCGCTCTACGAAAGCGGAACGCCATTCGAAGCGCGCACGATCGATCTGTTCGATACCGCGCAGCACGCACGGCACTACGAAATGTGGCCCATGGGCAAAATCCCGGTGCTGCGCGACGAGAAGCGCAACTGCACGGTGCCGGAAACCAGCATCATCATCGAGTACCTGGAGCAGTTCTATCCGGGACCGCAGCCGCTGCTGCCGCACGACGCGACTGCCCTGCTGGATGCGCGTCTGTGGGACCGCGTCTTCGACCTGTACGTCGCCATCCCCATGCAGAAGATCGTGGGTGATCGTCTGCGCGCCGACGGCGAGAAAGATCCGCGAGGTGTCACCGAGGCGCGCACGGTTCTGGGAATGGCCTACGGCATGATCGATCGCCAGCTCGCGACCCGACGCTGGGCCATCGGCGATACGTTCACGCTCCCCGACTGCGCCGCCGCACCGGCGCTGTTCTATGCCGGCATCGTCGAACCGTTCCCCGCGTCCTGCCCGCACCTCGCGGCGTATTTCGAACGCCTCCTGGAACGCCCCAGCGTTCGGCGCACGCTCGGGGAGGCGCGCCCCTGGTTCCAGTACTTCCCGTATCGGGAAGCGATGCCGGCCCGGTTTCTTCAAGAAGACGGAGTAACCGTGACCGGAAGGGAATCCCACGGGACAAAGAACGCATAGAACGCATAGAACGCATAGAACGCATAGAACGAAAAAAAATAGCCGCAAAAGGCGCAAAGCAGAAGGATGTTGTCTTCTTCTGCTTTTGCGCCTTTTGCGCTTTTTGCGGCTATGGCTTCCTTCCGGCCTTTGCGTTCTATGCGTTCTTTGTCCCGTGGGATTCCCTTCCGGTCACGGTTACTCTTTGTCTCACTCTCACTCCGGCAGCGTAACCCCCGACCCGCCCATCTCCGCCGGCATGTCCTTCATCTTCGGTTTGCCGTCGGGGATGCGCAGCACGGTTTCCTGATAGTGCACGTGCAGGGCCGGTTCGAACTTCAACTCCGGCAGCATCGCGGCATAGACATCCACCAGGCCCATCGTTGGATGATCGGTGAACAGGTGACCGCCGCATTTCGTGCACCACTTGCGGTAGCTGATGGGCGTCTTGTTGTACGTGCCGATGCTGCTCGATCCCTTCGTCACGCGCAGCGACTGCGATTGCCACAGGCTGAACGCATTGACCGGGCCGGCCGACCACTGGCGGCAGGAACCGCAATGGCAATAGCCCATCGCCGCCGGCTGCCCGGACACTTCGAACTGCACTTCGCCACAGAAACAGCTTCCCCTGTAGGGACCTGTGCTCGTCATGATTGCCTCCCGGCCTGTTGATGGAACTGTGGCGCACTGTACGCCCCTGCGTTGCCGACTCAACTGACCGGACGCCGGTAGTCAGGCATGACTTTCCTCAGGGTCCTGCTCGCGCTGCGGGTCGACCGCTTCCCAGGCAATGCGGTGCGACAGCCAGATTTCGCGCGTCGGCGGAAAGACTTCCGGATCGTCCAGGGTGGCCGTCGTCAGCTCGATCAGCGCCGGGGCATCGTCATTGCGATAGACGATCTGACTGCCGCAGCGTCCGCAGAACTGCCGGATCACAGGGGCCGACGACGCGAATGTCGTCAGGTCGCCGCGCAACAGTTCGAAGTGATCGAGACGCACGACGAACCAGGCGACCGCGGGCGCCCCGCTGGCACGCCGACAGGTCGGGCAATGACAGATACTGCTCGACAGCAGCGGTCCGCAGACCCGGTAACGTACCGCGCCGCAAAGGCAGCCACCTTCGACCTTCGCATCGTTCACGTGAGTGTTCTCCGCCGATCCCCTTCCCAGACTACGTCTGATCCCCTCCTACGCGTAGCGGGGGAAGGGTTAGGGTGGGGGTTCTTACTGTGGGGCCGGCTTTAGCCGGCCTCTTTTTCGGAAGTCAGGCTGAAGCCTGACCTACAGAAACCCCTGTCCCGCTGGGGGATCTCACGCCACCGAAGGTTCAACCGCCACATCGTCGAGCGGCACCTGCGAGCGATGATCCGCAGCGATCAGGCTGTAGAACACCGGCACCACGAACAGCGTGAAGATCGTGCCGACGATCATGCCGGTGACCAGCACGATGCCGATGCTGTTGCGCGCTTCGGCACCGGGACCCGACACCAGCACCAGCGGAAAGTGGCCGAACACCGTCGCGGCGGACGTCATCAGCACAGGCCGCAGACGCGTCAGCGCGGCTTCGCGCAACGCGGCAAGTTTCTCGATGCCGCGTTCCTGCAACGTGTTGGCGAATTCCACGATCAGGATGCCGTTCTTGGCGATGAGTCCGACCAGCGTGATCAGGCCAACCTGCGAATAGATGTTGATCGTGGTCAGATCCAGGAACGTGAACACCAGCGCGCCGGAGATCGCCAGCGGCACGGAGCCGAGCAGCACGATCAGAGGATCGCGGAAGCTCTGGAACTGCGCCGCGAGCACCAGGTAGATCAGCACGACGGCGAACGCGAGCGTGGCCGTAAGCGCCGCACCTTCCTGGCGGATCTGGCGCGACTCGCCCGCGTAGTCGATCAGCGAACCCGTGCGACCGGCCGTCGCCGCCGCCTCCAGCACCCGCAGGCCTTCGTCCTTGGTCACACCCGGCTGCACGCCGCCGAACACACGCGCCGAGTTGCGCTGCTGGAAGCGATTCAGCGTGCGCGGACCGGTGGTCGACTCGATGCGCATGAAAGTCGACACGGGTACGAGCGTGCCATCCGGCGTCTTGATCTTGAGATCCAGCAGCGGATCGAGCGTGGCGCGATCCTCATCGCCGATCTGCGGAATGACCTTGTAGCTGCGATCGAAGTAGTTGAAGCGGTTGACGTACGCGCCACCAAGCAGCGTGCCGAGTTCCCGTCCGACCGTGGCGAGATCGAGCCCGAGATCGGCGAGACGTTCGCGATCCAGCACCACGCGTGCCTGCGGCAGATCGAACTTCAGATCTGTGTCGACGTACAGGAACTTGCCGCTCTTCATGCCCGCATCCTGCGCCGCCTGCACGGTCGCCATGAGTTCTTCGAGCGACGACTCGTTCTGCACGATCAGCTCGACGTCGTACTGACCCGGCGTCGGCAGCGGCGGATCGAGGCGCGTGTAGACGCGCAGCCCCGGCACCTGCGACACCGCGTTGTAGACATCGCCGAACATCTGTTCCGTGGATCGTCCGCGCTCGTGCCAGTCCTTCGCCACGAGTCCGCCGAAGCCGCCCCAGTCGGCCGTCAGCGACCACGTGAAATCGGTTTCCGGGAATGCCGTGATCGCCTGGATCAGCTTCTGCGAATCGTGATCCGTCGCCTTCAAGGTCGAATCCGGAGAGGCTTCGAAGAACAGGCTGATATGGCTCTGGTCTTCGACCGGCGCCAGTTCCTGGCGCGAGTATTGATAGAGCGGCCATGCCGCCAGCGTCACCAGCAGCGCCAACACGACGACGACCGCACGCATCCCGAGCGCACGATCCAGCCCGCGCGCATAGGCGCGGCTGACGACGTCGAAAGCGCGATTGACGATGATCGTCAGCTTCCCCTGCTTGCCGTGCGCGTGCAGGAAATGCGAACTCATGACGGGCGACAACGTCAGCGCGACGATGCCGGAGACGACCACAGCCGCCGCCAGCGTGATCGCGAATTCGAGGACCAGCGAGCCGGTCAATCCACCCTGGAATGCGATCGGCGTGTAGACCGTCGCCAGCGTGATCGTCATCGCAACGATCGGCCCCGCCAGCTCGCGCGCACCCAGCAATGCCGCCTCGATGCGCGACTTGCCTTCGCGCACGTGCCGCTCGATGTTCTCCACCACCACGATGGCATCGTCCACCACCAGGCCGACCGACAGCACGATGGCGAGGATGGTCAGCAGGTTCAGACTGAAGCCGCAGGCCAGCATGACGATGGCGGCACCGACCAGCGACACCGGCATCGCCACCAGCGGCACCAGCGCCGTGCGGATCGAGCCCAAGAACAGGAACACCACGATCGCGACGATCAGCACCGTCTCGCCGAGCGTCTTGGTGATCTCCTTCAGCGCGCTGCGCATGAACATGGTGCCGTCCCACACCAGCCGCATCTCGATGTCGTCAGGCAGGTTGGGCTCGATCCGCTGCATTTCCTCGCGCAGATGCTGCGCGACTTCGATCTCGTTCGTTCCCGGCAGCGGCCACACGCCCAGGTACACGCTCTGCTGCGAGTTGTACTTGGCGACCATCGTCGCCTCTTCGGCGCCGAGTTCCACGCGCGCCACATCGCTCAGCCGCACGATCGCGCCATCGCGATCCGCCACGATCAGGTTCTCGAACTCCGACACCGCGCGCAGATCCGTATCCGCGAGCAGGTTCACCTGCACGAGATTGCCCTTGGTCTGGCCGACCGCGGCGAGATAGTTGTTCCGCTGCAGCGCCGCCTGCACGTCGCCCGGCGACAGGTTGCGTGCCGCGAGGCGATCGGGATCGATCCAGACGCGCATGGCCAGCGGCCGCGCGCCTTCGAAGCTGACGCGCTGCACGCCTTCGAGCGTCGCGAGCTGCGGCTGCAAGGTGCGCGACAGCCAGTCGGTCAGCGCCGGCACGTCGCGCTGCGTCGACGTGAAGCCGAGATAGAACGTCGCATAGGGACGGTCCGCGCGCTGCACTTCCAACGTCGGCGGTTCGGCTTCCGCCGGCAGCTCGGATCGCACCTGCTGCAGACGGGCCGTGACCTGCGCCAGCGCGTCGGTGCTGTCGTGATCGAGCTTCAGCCGGATCGTGACGGTACTGAGTCCGGCGCGACTGGTGGACTCGATGTAGTCGACGCCGCTGATGGCGGACACCGCGCGCTCGATCGGCGTGGTCAGAAAGCCGCGGATCGTCTCGGCGCTCGCACCGGTGTACACCGTGGTGATGATGACCGATGAACTTTCGACGCTCGGAAACTGCTGCACCGGCAGCGTCAGGAGCGCACGCGTACCGACCAGCACCAGCACGAGGTTGACGACGACGGCGAGAACCGGATGACGAATGAAGATGTCGGTGAATGAGCGCATGGGAGGGTTCCGCCGTCAGAGATTGACGTTGGCGGGCTTCACCGCATTCGCTGCGACGGCTTCGGCAGGTGTCTCGGCGACCACCAGCGCAGCCTCGCGCAACTTGAAGGACCCGGACGTTGCAACCCGCTCGCCGACCGACAGGCCGTCCGTAACCACGATCTCATCGCCGGACAGCGCATCGACCTTCACCAGACGCGTTCTGGCGCGCGTGTCGCCATGCTCGTCCTGTTCCAGCACGAATACGTGATCGCCGGACGGTCCCTTGCGCAGCGCGCTGGCCGGAATCGCTACCGCGAGCGTCGGCACACCGAGCGGCACCTGCACGCGTACGGACGCACCCGGCGCCGGTGCACGCGTCACATCGTGCAATCTGGCGCGAACCGTTGCATTGCGCGTGACCGGATCGACGCGTGCATCGATTGCGAGGATTTCGGCGGCGGTCGCGTGCTCGGCACCGGAGGCAAGGACCTGTACGTTCGTTCCCGCCCGCAACGCCGCCGCCACCTGCTGCGCCACGGTGAAATCGACGTACGCGGATTCGTCCACGCCCTGCAACGTCGTCAGCAACGTGCCTTCGTTCAGATACTGCCCGGGATGAACGTCGGCAATGCCCACCCGCGCCCGGAACGGTGCACGAATGGTCTTGCGCGCGATGATCGCGCGGGTTTTCTCGATCTGCGCGAGCGATACGTCGCGCTCCGCCCTCGCCGTGTCCACTTCCATTTCGGAAGCGGCGCGCTGCTCGCTCATGCGCTGCATGCGCGCGAACTGCGTTCTCGCCAGCTCGGCCTGCGCTTCCAATGCCCGCAGCTCCGCCTCTTCCACCGAAACGTCCAGCGCCACCAGCACCGTACCCGCTTCCACGATCCGCCCGGGCACCAGCGCCACCTGTTTCACGGTGCCCGGCAGCTCATTGCGCACGGTGATCGATCGCAGCGCGACGACGGTGCCGATCGACGTCGTCGTGCGGCTGTGCTGCCGTTCCTGCGCAATCGCCACCGCGACCGCCTCCGCCGCTTCCGGCTGACTCGCCGCAGCGATGTCCGCCTCGACCAGGCTCGCATGCTTCCATGCCGCCAGCGCGGATCCCGCGACGACGACAACTCCGATCAGCGCGACCGGCGCGATCCATCTGCGTTTCATTCGATGCCCCTTCGATTCGACAACTGCGCGCTACGTTATCGGCGATGCAGTCGACGAGAAATGCGCATCACTGAAACTCAGAAATGCCGCGCGCGCAGGAATCGACGGGAGGTGACCCTGTTGTAACGACAACGAAACGGGAAATGGAGATGGAGTGAGACGATCGGACGATCAGGCCGGCTGAAGCCGGCCCCACAGGAAGACCTTCCGAACGTCAGGGAACGTGGCTTGCCCAGAGATCCTGCAGATAACTGAAGTTCCAGTTCTCGGGCGGTTCGCGCGCGATGATTTTTTCCTGCACGTGCGACTCGGCGAGGTCGATGAGCTTCGGTTCGAGCGGCAAGCCGGACTTGGTCGAGAAGAACACCTTCACCTTGGGCGCCGTGAGCTTCTTCGGATTCTGTTCGACCACCACTGCCAGCTTGCCGGAAGCCAGACGCACCAGCGAACCGACCGGATAGATGCCGATCGTCTTGACGAACGTCTGCAGCACGATCGGATCGAAGTGACCCTGCCACGACGCCATCTTCGCGATGGACTCGGCCGGATCCCAGCCAGCCTTGTAGGGACGGTTCGACGTGATCGCATCGTAGACGTCGCAGACCGCGCTCATGCGCGCGATCAACGAGATGTTGTCGGCCGACAGCTTGTCGGGATAGCCCTTGCCGTCGATGCGCTCGTGATGATGGCGCGCGACATCGAGCACGCGATCGTTGTCGACGCCGGCGTCGAGCAGCATCTCGTGGCCGCGCACGGGATGCGACTTGATGATCGTGAATTCCTCGTCCGTGAGCTTGTCGGGCTTGTTGAGAATGTCCTGCGGCATCGCGGCCTTGCCCAGATCGTGCAGCAGCCCCGCCATGCCCGCGTCGCGACACATGTCATCGTCGAGTCCGAGCTGGCGGCCCAGCGACACCATCAGCGCGCACACCGAGACCGAGTGCATATAAGTGTATTCGTCCGCCAGCTTCAGCCGGCACAGGCTGATGAGCGCATCGGCATTGCTGTCCACGGAATTGACGATGTCGTCGACCAGCGGCTTGCACTCGCCGGTGTTGACTGCATTGCCCATGCGCGCTTCGGCGAACAGCGAGTTGACCGCTGCCTTGGAGCGCTTCAGCACGTTCGCGGCATTCTGCAGTTCATCCGCCATCGACTTGCGCTGCGACGACACGGGCGCATTGGCCGGCGCCGTCTGCTCCGCCGGCGATCGCGGCACGACCTGCACCAGCGGCGCCTCGGACGCCACGTCGACTCCCTGCGATACGTCGATCCAGCATTCCTTCGCGCCGCAGTTGCGCACGCGCGCCAGCGTCTCGTCATCGTTGATGACGAACTTGCTCTTCCAGATGGAATGATTCATCCAGGAGCCTTCGACGGAGCTGAGGAACATTCCCGTCCGGACCTGCGATATGGCGATCTTCTTCAGCATCGATCCTGAACACCGGTAGCCGTAGGCACCGCGGACGCGGCTTCACCCAGTTTGCATCGGCAGACAGGCGGCGAAGATGAAGGGCTGACGGCGCAGGAATTGTGTGATCTGGATCTCACTGGCGCCGGGCGAATGCCGACGCGCTCCGTGCCTTTCCGCCTGCGATTGCTCGCGTACCGCGCGGAATTCGAAAACCGGTCCGCCATTGCGGCCGGCGGCGGAATCCGTCAGTCGCTGCCGATCGACCCCCCGGCACTGGACCAATTCGGTGCGCGACAGTCTGTCTTGCACCACCCCGATTGCGTTTGCATCGCGCCCAGGTCATCGCCCGGAAAAAAGTTCTGTCGAAGTCTTCGCGAGGCCTTGGAAGGTGCATTCCCTACTCGCTATGATCGGCGCGTCGCTCCCACGCTCCCCAAGTGATCGGATGACGCTCATCGAACTGCCTCGCGCACTCGAAGACTATTTCGCTTTCGCTGAAACCGAGCCGACCCGCAGAGGTCGCCGTTTCTCGATCTCGCTGCCGTACTTCCAGGGATCGCGACTCGACCGGCTGCAATGGTGGTATCACGTGACGCCGGCGCAGGAACAGATGTTCGAAGGCACCGGCCTCATCGTCTTCCGCGCCCGCGCCATCGAACGCTTCCGTCGCCACATCGAACAGTGGCTCGCCAACACCCACCAGCAACTGCACGGCGACGATCCCATTCCCCGCCTCGCTCCTCGCCCCCGGCCCGCCGCCGAAACCGAAACACGCCCGCTCGCCGAAGTCATTCCCCTGCCCGTCGATCGCGTCGCTGCGAACGGGTAGGAAGATCCGGGTTTCACACGGAGATCACGGAGGACACGGAGATAAGATCAAGAAGAATTTCCACGGGGAACACGGGGGACACGGGGTCTCGGAACAGAAATTTTCTTTCCCCGTGCTCCCCGTGTTCCCATTCTTCCCCGTGGAAATCCTCTTCTCCCTTCCGACCTCCGTGTGCTCCGTGATCTCCGTGTGAAACTCCTCTCCGCGACATAACACCAGCCGCGAACCACACCGTGGCACCGGCATGTAAGAAATTGCATGCAACGCGTCGCAGCGGCGAACGAAATGAGCCGGCGGTCACATCCCGGCGTCGATATCCGTGAATATTCTTCAGCCACGCATCGCTGGATCCCCGGGTTTCGCGACCCGGCCTCACAAGGAAAACGACTATGGCGCGGCATATCGACCGGATCATCGACGATCTGTGTAACGGTTCGCTGACCCTGGAAGCGGCCTGCAAGGCGTTGCTGCAATCCAGCCAGGCCGATCCGGCCGGCACGCGATTCTGGAATCTCTCCATCGAGGCGGCGCTGAAACAGAAGCGCATCGCGCATGCCGCAGGACGCGCGCTGCTCGATGCACTCGAGGGCTATCCGAGCGATCGCACGGTGTGGATCGACTCCGGCATGCTCGATGCGGCGGTGAGCGCCGCCCCTGCCGCGCGCATCAAGGACACCGAGCGCCGCGTCGCTGCGTTGTTGCAGGCCGTCGCGGGCAGCGACATTCCCGCCGCTGCCGCCCGTTCCGAACCGCCGCTCACCGGCCCGATCGAGTGGTACGACTCGCGCGCCTTCACCGAACCGCAGGCCGACGCGCCGGAATCGATCGGTCCCGGCTCGGTGCTGAAAGGCCGCTATCGCCTGGCCAGTCATCTCGGCGCCGGCGGCATCGGACAGGTATTCGAAGCCGTCGACCTCGCCTCCGCCGGTGCGGAACGCCGCGTAACGGTCAAGATCGTCGCGGTCAATCTGCGCCACCAGCCCGACGCGCTGACCACCCTCGAAACCGCCGTGCGGCGCACGCAGCATCTTTCGCATCCGAACATCGCGGCGATCCACGACATCGGCCGTCACGGCGACAGCGTCTTCATCGTCATGGAGCCGTTGCGCGGACGCTGGCTGAGCGGACTGATCCGCGAAGTCCGCGGACAGGGCATGCCGTACGCCGCCGCCTGGCCGATCATCTCCGGCATTGCTAGCGGCCTGGCGCACGCACACCGTCACGGCGTCGTGCATGCGGACCTGAGCCCGCACGCGATCTTCCTGTGCGACGACGGCACGGCCAAGGTGATGTGCTTCGGCCTGATCAATGCACTGCCGAACAGCAACGAATCCCTCGATGTGCTCGACACGCAGACGCTGCGCGCCTACACCGAGGCCTATGCCGCCGATCCCTGGGCACAGCTTTCGCGTCCGCATCCCGCCGACGACCTGTATCCGCTGGGCGTGATCGCCTACGAAATGCTCACCGGCACGCATCCCTACCAGCGTCACAGCATGATCGTGGCGCGCCAGAAGAACCTGACGTTCGCGCCGATCGCCGGCCTCAACAGCCGCGCGAAAAAACTGCTGGAACGCTGCCTGTCCTTCGAACGCGCCGACCGGCCACAGAACGCCGAGCGCTTCCTGCGCAAGATGCAGCCCGGGTTGCTCGACCGCATGCTGACGGCGGGATGAGATCCGGGAATTCGGATTTCACACGGAGATCACGGAGTTCACGGAGAAGGAGATCAAGAGAGAAGAATTTCCACGGGGGAAGAAGGGGGACACGGGGAACACGGGGAAAGAAAATTTCTGTTCCGAGACCCCGTGCTCCCCGTGTCCCCCGTGGAAAATTTTCTTCTTCCGACCTCCGTGTCCTCCGTGATCTCCGTGTGAACCTTCCGGCTCTTCTCAGAAATCCACGCTGACCTCCGCCGCGAACGTGCGCTGCGGGTAGTGGTGGAAATTCCAGTAATCGTCGCCGTTCAGATTGTCCGCGCTCAACGAGACGGTGATCTGCTCGCTGACTGCGCAGCGCACCCGCGCATCGATCGTGAAGAACTCGCTGACGCCGGTGTAGGCGAAGCCGTTCGGATCCGCATTGTCCAGCGTGTTGTACTGCCTGCCGCTGTAGCGCGCGCCCAGTGTCGTCGTCCAGCGTTCGCCGATGCGATACGTCGCGAGCAGATTGGCGCGCCAGTCGGGAACCCGCGGCTGCCACTTGCCCTCGCTGGCCGGAAAGTTGTCGTTCTCCACGATGCGCGAGTGCGCGTAGGTCACGCTGGCCGCGAGATCGAAGCCTGTCACCAGCACGTCCGCCAGATTGCCCGAGAATTCCAGGCCCGTGGTGCGGAGATGGTCGACGTTCTGGATGCTGGTGACGTTCGGCGTCACGGTCACGTTGGTCTGCGAATACAACGCATCGCGCGTGTCCTCGTGAAACACGGTGGCCCGCAGGCCGCCGCGCTGCAGATCGCGTTGCAAGGTCACCTCCGATGTCCACGACTTCTCGGGCCGCAGGTTCGGATCGTTGTTGACGATCACGCTGGTGGAGATCAATCCCTGGTACAGCTCGGCCACCGTCGGCATGCGCACGGCGCGGCCCAGCGACGCCTTCACCGACCACTGCGGCGCGAATTGCCAGGCGACGGCGGCCTTGGGCGACCAGTGGGTTTCGTCGCGCTCCGCGAAGGTGAGTGTGGTCGTCGCATTCGACAGCGCACCGTTCGAGGCCTGCCAGTTTTCGCCGCGCAGACCGAGCGTCGCGCGCCAGTCCTGCGCGAACTGCCACGTGTCCTGCAGATACAGACTCTGCAGCAGCGTGTCGCCGCGAAATGCCGAGAAGCGCGATTCGGGCGATCCGTCGAGCCAGTTCGAGGTGTTGGAGACGAGCGTGCGCAGCCGATAGTCGTCGCGCTGATAGCCGAAGTCGACGACATGCTCCGCCTGCGACTCGGGCCGCCAGGTGCCGCGCAATGCCAGCGTGTTCCAGCCGGTGCCGGACTGGTCCGTGATGCGACCGGCGCCGCCGTTCTCCGCGGCCGGCAGGGCGACGGTCGGTGAACGCACCTCGTCGCGATCGTAGTCGTAGAGACTCGCGGCGATTTCCCAGTCGAACGCGCCGCCGCTGCCCTGCTTGAGCGACAGCCCGTGGATGAAATGCTGCAGATCGCCGCGGCTGGGGGCGAAGTCCGTCGCCGCCACGGTGTATGACCGTCCATCGACATTGACCGTGCCGCTGTACACGGGATTGCCATCGGCATCGTGCAGCCAGGTTTCCGAAGCGCGTTCGGCTTCGTTGCGCCACCAGCCCAGCGTGTAGCTCGCACGCAGATCGTCGGTGAAGTCATAGGCGAGCTTCAGCTTGGCCTGATCCTGCACGGTGTGCGCCTGGTTGGTCGTGCCGAGCAGCAGCCAGTCCTGGTTGCGCGGATTCTTTCCCGCGATGGCGCCCGTTACCGGTATGCCTGCATTGCCGGGCATGCCGCTGCTGACGAGCTTGTTCGCATACACCAACGGCTGGCTCTCGCTGTCGAGTCGGTTGTAGCTCAGCCACCCCGACCATTTACCGAAGCGGTCGCCGATCGACGCACTGGCCTGGTAGCCGTCGTAGGTCGCATCGGTGCTGTACACATCGAACTTCTGGCCGAACGTGGTGGCGCGCACGTGGGCTTCGAAGCGATCCGGCATGCGCGTGACGTAATCGACGACGGCGCCGACGGAATTGCCCGGATAGGCGGCGGAAAACGGCCCATACAGCACGTCGACTCGTTCGATCTCCGCGGGCGTGACCATCCCCCAGCGCGGCGTGTAGGTCGCGCCGTTGCCCAGCAGGTTCGACAGCAGGATGCCGTCGGCATACACGAGCGAACGCGCGCTGTTGCCGGTGCCCGAAGCGCGACTCGCCAGCACGGCGTGGTCGTAGTCGCCGATGTAGCGCTTGCGTACCAGCAGGCTCGGAAAGTACTTCAGCGCGTCCTCGGCATCGGTGGCGTTGATGGCGTCGGCGATGTCGTCGCCCGTGATGCCTTCGATGGTGGTGGGAATCTGGGTCGGCAATGAGGTCGGGCGCGTGCCCAGGACGGTCACGGTGCCGAGGGTTCTGCTGGGTCCGGTCTCCTCGGCGGCGACTGGCTGCAGCAACGCGCAGGCAACGACACAAGCAGTCGTTGCCGGCACGCGAATCCGGGTATGCATTTGTTTCTCCAGCGCCGGCACGCGCCGACGCGAAAAGCGTGAGGACCGCCACCGCGAACGGCGACGGATCGTTCAACGAGCTTTCAGGAGAACCGGGGTGGACCGCGAATGCGGTCGAGATGCTGAAGTGCGGTACCGGCAGCCGGCACCGAAGTGAACTCGATACTTTCATCGACCGGACGGATCGACGTCGGTGCGACGTAAGGAATGTCGAGCAGTGCTGCAGTCGCGACGAGCGAGAACGGACAGGCCGAGTTCTCATGCGACGTATCGCCGGCAGGCGCGCTGCCGTGATGCCCGGCGTGCTGCGACATGTCGTGGCCCGCATGGGCCGAATGGTCCATGTGCCCGGCGTGCGAGGGCCCCGCCATCGCCGGCGCCTGCACGACCGACGGACAGAACATGAGCTGCAAGCCGTCCGCCGTCGACAGCATGTAGCCGGCCGGGATCATGGCGCGCGCAATCAGCAGCGGCACGATCCAGAGCGACAGCAGTTTGAGGAGGCGGCGGTTCATGGGGTTCTGACCGAGGACGGCAGTATACGGAGCTGTCCGACCGGGCAGTCACGCATTTTTGCAGGTTCGCTTGCCCAACTTTGGCGAGGGCCCAACTTTGGCAAGGAATCGTCAGGGGGTGTCCATGACCAGCCGGTAACCGATTCCCGGTTCGTTCATGAGGTACTTCGGCACCCCGCTCGCCTCGCCGAGCTTCTCGCGCAGTTGCGCGACGTAGACCCGCAGATACTGCACGTCGTCGCGGTGCGTCGGACCCCACACCTGTTCCAGCAACTGTCGATGGGTGCACACGCGCCCGGCCGCGCGAGCCAGCACCAGCAGCAGATCGAATTCCTTCGGTGACAGTTTGATGAGATTCCCGTGCAGCCGGACCTCATGCGCCGGCACGTCGATGCGCAGCGCGCCGACCTCGATGACCGCAGCGGTCGTCTCGCCCGAATAGGCGCGCAGCGAGGCACGGATGCGCGCCAGCAATTCGGCCGTGCTGAAGGGTTTCAGAACGTAGTCGTTGGCACCC
The DNA here is from genome assembly GCA_937864115.1 of uncultured Steroidobacter sp. Lineage (GTDB taxonomy): Bacteria > Pseudomonadota > Gammaproteobacteria > Steroidobacterales > Steroidobacteraceae > Steroidobacter. Next base: position 48,542 of record CALMII010000036.1, read on the forward strand.
GCATCGAGCGCAGCGACTTTGTCCGACTCTTCGGACCGGACCGACAGCACGATGATGGGCAGTTGCGTCCACACACGCACGGCGCGAATGACATCCAGCCCAGAGACATCCGGCAGGCCCAGGTCCAGCAGCATCAGGTCCGGTTTTCTGCCCGTGGCAACTTCGATGGCGGCGCGACCCGTTGCAGCCTCGACCGGTTCGTAGCCGGCGGCATTCAGCGTGATGCGCAGAAACAGACGGATCTGCTCCTCGTCATCGACGATGAGAATGCGCGGGCGGGGATTCATGACAGCGAGAATGACACATCAGCGCGCATACGCACCGCGCTCACCGACCGGCGGGCAGGATGAACTCGATGCGCGTGCCCCTGCCCTGCGCACCTTCGTGCGCCACGATCGTGCCGCCCATCGCTTCGACGAAGCCCTTGCAGATCGACAAGCCGAGGCCGGCGCCCGCAGCAACGCTGTCGCGTTGCTGTGCACGATGAAACAGGTCGAAGACCTTGTCGCGTTCCGCGGCGGAAATCCCCGGTCCCTGGTCGATGACCGCAATCTGCACGCCTTCCTTCACGGACTGCGCCTCGATCGCGAGCGTGCTGCCGGGCGGCGCGAACTTCACGGCGTTCTCAAGCAGGTTGACCAGCACCTGTCCGAGCAGCGTCGCATCCGCCTGCACGGCTGGAAGCTCCGCCGGCAGGTTCACGGCCACCTCGTATGCGTCGAGCAGACTGCCGAGTCGGGAAATTGCTTCACTCACGACATCGCGCACCTCGAGCGGCGCCAGGCGCAACGTCAGCGCGCCGTACGACAGGCGTGTCATGTCGAGCAGGTTCTGGATGAGCCGGTTGAGACGCTCGGCTTCGGCGATGGCGCCGGCCAGCAGACGCGCCTTGTCGGTTTCCGGAATGTTGTGCGACAGATCGCGCAGCGCCGTCAGGCCGCCAGTGATGGCGACCAGCGGCGTGCGCAGGTCATGCGATACCGAGGCCAGCAGTGCGGAGCGCAGCGATTCCGCGGTCTGACGCAATCGCGCATCCTGCGCAAGCTGACGCAGCCGCAATCGTTCCCACGCCGAACTCAGCTGCGCCTGCAGCGTGAACAGCAGCCGGCTCTGTTCTGCGCTGACGGCATCGACACTGCCGGGGAAATGGATGCCGATGACACCCAGCGCCTGGTTGGACTGCACGACCGGCAGGAAATGCCAGCTTGCCGCCGGCAACGTGCCGGTGCCATGGCCAGCGACTTCGCGATGACTCAGGGCCCAGTCGGCGGCCGCCTGGTCGGTATCGTTGAACTCGCGCGCACGCACCCACTCGTCTGGCGGTGTGGCGCGTCGCTCCGTCGTCGACGCCAGAATGACGCAGCGTTGTCCCAGCAGTTCGCTCATGCCGCCCGCTGCGGCGCCCAGGAGATCACGCTCGTCGACGGCGGTCGCAAGGCGGCGGGAAAAATCGAACAGCGTCTCCACCCGTCGCGTGCTGCGCCAGGCATCGCTTGCCTGTCGCCGCATCCGGGCCGCGAGTTGGCCGACCACGAATGACACCGCCAGGAATACCAGCAACGTCGCAACATCGCTCGGCTGATCCACGGTCAGCGAGTAACGCGGCTCCGTGAACAGGTAGTTGTACGCCATGAATCCCGCCACGCTGGTGAGCAGCGAGGCAGCCAGGCCGCCCATCGCGCCGGCGAAGGTCACAGCCAGCAGGAAGATCAGCGCCAGATTGCTGCTGCCGATGAACGGTTCCAGCGGATAGCTGATGCCCGTCGCGCCCGCGGCGAACGCCATGGCCAGCACCGCTTCGCGGGTGGTGAGCAATGGACCCCACGCACGTGGACGGCGCTGCCGCGACGAGGCGGCCTCGGCAGTTGCGTCGCCGACCACCGTGATCTCGAACTCCGTACCGTGTTCCAGCAGCCACTGCGCGAGACGCCTCCGCGGCCACAGCCGATGCCGCAGGTCGCGCACGCGGCCGACCACGATCTGCGCCGCATTGTGCGTGCGTGAATAGTCGACGATGGCCTCGCCAACGCGATCGGCGGTCAGGATGGCCGTGTCGGCGCCGAGCTGCGAAGCCAGCGCCAGGTTTGCATCGAGCTGCTCGCGATGCGACGTGATGAGACCGGTGCCGAGCGTCTGCACGTACACCGCAGTCCAGGGTACGTGACGCTGATCGGCGAGACGCTTGGCGGTGCGGATGACGTGGTCGCTCGCCGGTGTCGCGTCTATGCAGACGACCAGCCGGCCGCGCGCCGGCCACGGCCCGGCGATGGCGTGAGCACGCATGAATGTCGACATGTCGTCGTCGACTCGTTCGGCCGCGGCACGTAGCGCCAGTTCGCGCAGCGCGAGCAGATTGCCGCGCGAGAAATAATTATCGAGCGCGCGCCGGGCCGCCTCCGGCACATACACCTTGCCCTGCCGCAGCCGCTCGATCAGATCGTCGGGCGGCAGATCGATCAGTTCGACATCGCGCGCCTGTTCGAGGACGGCATCCGGAACCGTCTCGCGGATTTCCACGCCGGTGATGCGTTCTACGATGTCGTTGAAGCTTTCGAGGTGCTGGACGTTGAGGGTCGTGTAGACATCGATGCCGGCATCGAGCAGCTCCTGCACGTCCTGGTAGCGTTTCGCGTGACGCGAACCCGGCACGTTCGTGTGCGCGAGTTCGTCCACCAGTGCAAGCTGCGGCCGGCGCACGAGCAACGCATCCAGATCGAGTTCTTCGAGTGCGCGATCGCGGTACGGCACGTGCCGCCGCGCCATCTGCGGCAGACCTGCCAGCAAGGCCTCCGTTTCCTGGCGTCCATGCGTCTCGACGATGCCGACGACGACATCGATGCCCTCCGCCTGCTTGCGGCGGGCGACACTTAGCATCTCGTACGTCTTGCCGACGCCGGGCGCCGCGCCGAGAAAGATCTTGAGCCGGCCGCGTTCGTGGCGCTGCGCTTCGGCCAGCAACGCCTCGGGCGAAGGACGCACGGATTCGGAAGCGGACATGTGCCGGATTATGCGCTCACTCGCCGACCTGCACGGCGACGTGCTCGAGCGCGAGGTTCAACTCCAGTACGTTGACGGTCGGCTCGCCGAACAGTCCCAGCCAGCGATCGTCGCGATGCTGCGCGACCAGTTCGCCAACGCGATCGACCGGCAGCCCGCGTGCGCGTGCGACGCGCGCCACCTGGTAGTCGGCCGCCGCGACACTGATGTGTGGATCGAGTCCGCTGGCAGAGGCCGTGACCAGGTCCACCGGCACCGGCGCGTTGTTGCCTGGATCGGCGGCACGCAACGAATCGATGCGCGTCTTGATGGCTTCGGCGAGCGCGGGATTGAGCGGTCCCTGGTTCGTGCCGCCGGAAGCCAGCGGGTTATACGGCGAGGTGCCGGTCGCCGACGGGCGGCCCCAGAAATACCGCGGCTCCGTGAAATTCTGCCCGATCAGGCGCGAGCCGATGACCTTGTCGTCCTTCACGATCAGGCTGCCGCCCGCCTCGTCTGCAAAGGCGGCGCGTGCAATGCCCGTGACGACGAACGGATAGATGATGCCCGTGGTGATCGCCAGGAACGAAAAGATGACCAGGACGGGACGGATCTGCGAAACCATGGTTCTTCACCTCGAAGATGCGTAAGTCTCAGGCCACGCCGAACAGCACCAGTGCACTGTCGATCAGCTTGATCCCGGCGAACGGCACCAGGATGCCGCCGAGTCCGTAGACCAGCAGGTTCCGCCGCAACAGCGCCGCGGCGCCGAGCGCCCGGTACTTCACGCCCTTCAGCGCGAGCGGCACCAGGAACACGATGATCAGTGCATTGAAGATCACGGCCGAGAGGATTGCGGACGTCGGATTCGCAAGCTGCATCACGTTCAGCGCATTCAGTTGCGGATAGGTCGTGGCGAACGCCGCCGGGATGATGGCGAAATACTTCGCCACGTCGTTCGCGATGCTGAATGTCGTCAGCGAACCGCGCGTCATCAGCATCTGCTTGCCGGTCTCGACGACTTCGATGAGCTTGGTGGGATTGGAATCCAGGTCGACCATGTTGCCGGCCTCCTTGGCCGCCTGCGTACCGGAGTTCATGGCCACGGCCACGTCGGCCTGCGCGAGCGCCGGCGCGTCGTTGGTACCGTCGCCGGTCATGGCCACCAGCCGGCCCTGCGACTGATGCTCGCGAATGAGCTTGAGTTTCATCTCCGGCGTCGCCTCGGCGAGGAAGTCATCGACCCCGGCTTCCGCCGCGATGGCGGCAGCCGTCAGCGCGTTGTCGCCGGTGATCATCACGGTCTTGATGCCCATGCGACGCAGCTCGGCGAATCTTTCCTTGATGCCGCCCTTGACGATGTCCTTGAGTTCGATGACGCCCAGCACGGTGACGTCGTCGGCGACCACCAGCGGCGTACTGCCGCGGCGTGCGATCGTTTCGATCAGTTCCGTGACCTCCGGCGGGAGCCGCTGCCCGAGCGCTTCCACATGCTTGCGGATGGCATCCGGTGCGCCCTTGCGGATCTGCCGGCCACCGGTATCGACGCCGCTCATGCGGGTATGCGCGGAGAACGGAATGAATGTCACGTCCTGCGAGGATCGCTCGCGAATGTTGAAACGCTTCGCCAGCACGACGATGCTCCGGCCTTCCGGCGTCTCGTCGGCCAGCGACGCAAGCTGCGCGGCATCCGCAAGCTGCTGCTCGGTCACGCCATGGGCCGGCAGGAACGCCGCCGCCTGGCGGTTGCCCAGCGTGATCGTGCCGGTCTTGTCGAGCAGCAGCACATCGACATCGCCCGCCGCTTCCACCGCGCGACCGGAGGTGGCAATCACATTCGCCTGCATCATGCGGCTCATGCCCGCGATGCCGATGGCCGAGAGCAATCCGCCGATGGTCGTCGGGATCAGGCAGACCAGCAGCGCGATCAGCGCTGTGATGGTGACCGGCTGGCCGATCTTCGTGACTTCGACGCCGTAGACCGAGAACGGGAACAGCGTGACCGTCGCCAGCAGGAACACCAGCGTCAGCGCGACCAGCAGGATCGTCAGCGCGATTTCGTTGGGCGTCTTCTGGCGCCGCGCGCCCTCGACCATCGCGATCATCCGGTCGATGAAAGCCTGGCCCGGATTGACGGTGATCTTCACGACGATCCAGTCCGACAGCACTTTCGTGCCGCCGGTGACCGACGAGAAATCGCCGCCCGATTCGCGGATCACCGGCGCCGACTCGCCCGTGATGGCACTTTCATCCACGGAGGCGGCGCCATCGATGACGACGCCGTCGGCGGGAATGAGATCACCGGCTTCGACCACGACCACGTCGTCGATGCGCAACTCCGAGGCCGGCACCTTCTTGTGGACGTGGCGATGCTTCGGATGCGTCAGGAACTTCGCCTGCACCGTCTGCTTCAGGCCCTTCAGCGATGCGGCCTGCGCCTTGCTGCGTCCCTCTGCGAGCGCCTCGGCAAAATTCGCGAACAGCACGGTGATCCACAACCACACCGACACACCGAGGATGAAACCCGACGGCGCATCGCCGCTGCCATCGAGCGACTGAATCCATAGCAGCGTCGTGAGAATGGCGCCGACGTACACGACGAACATCACCGGATTGCGCCCCTGCGCCCGCGGGTCGAGCTTGCGCAGGGAATCGAACAGCGCCGGGCCGACGAGCTGGCGATCGAACAGGGAGATAACGGGACGGCTCATCGCAATTCTCCAACTATCAGGGCAATTCTCCGACCATCATGACCTGCTCGACGATCGGCCCGAGCGCCAGCGCCGGCACATAGGTCAGCGCACCGATCAGCAGCACCGAGCCGATCAGCAGTACGACGAACAGCGGACCGTGCGTCGGCAGGGTTCCGGCAGTGACCGGCGTGCGCTTCTTCGCCGCCAGCGAACCGGCGATAGCGAGCACCGGCACGAGCACCCAGAAGCGGCCGAGCCACATCGCGATGCCGAGCGCCGTGTTGTAGAACGGCGTATTGGCCGAGAGGCCCGCGAAGGCGCTGCCGTTGTTGTTTCCGGCAGAACTGAAGGCATAGAGAAGCTCCGAAAAGCCGTGTGCGCCGGGGTTGGCGACACCGACCTTGCCCGACGCTGCCGACACCGCCACCGCCGTGCCGATCAGCACGACAGCCGGCGTCGCCAGGATCGCGATCGACGTCATCTTCATGTCGAACGCTTCGATCTTCTTGCCCAGGTATTCCGGCGTGCGGCCGATCATCAGCCCGGCGATGAACACGCCGAGCAGCGCATAGATGAGCATGCCGTAGAGACCCGAACCGACGCCGCCGAAAGCCACTTCGCCGAGCTGCATCAGGAACATCGGCACGAAACCGCCGAGCGGCGTCATCGAGTCATGCATCGAATTGACAGCACCCGTCGACGTCGCCGTGGTGATGGCTGCGAACAGCGCGGAGGCGCCGATACCGAAGCGCGCTTCCTTGCCTTCCATGTTGCCGCCCGGCTGGGCGTCGGTGCGTGACGTATCGGCGCCGAGCTGCGCCATGACGGGATTGCCCTGCTGCTCGAAATGCGCAGCGACCAGCCACAGCGAAACGAACAGCACGGCCATGCCCGCGAGCACCGCCCATCCCTGCCGCGCATCCCCCACCATGCGGCCGAACGTGAACGTCAGCGCGATCGGGATCAGCAGAATCGCGAACATCTCGATGAAATTCGTCAGCGTGTTCGGATTCTCGTATGGATGCGCGGAGTTGGCGTTGAAGAAGCCGCCGCCATTCGTGCCCAGCTCCTTGATGGCCTCCTGCGAGGCCACCGGCCCCATGGCCAGCGTCTGGACATGACTGCCGTCTGCCTGCGGCGCGATGGCGGTGACTTCCCGGTACGCATCGAAGTTCTGGATGACGCCCTGCGACACCAGCAGCAGCGCCATCACACCGGCGAGCGGCAGCAGGACATAGAGCGTGGTGCGGGTCAGGTCGACCCAGAAATTTCCGATCGTCTTCGACGTGTGCCGGGCGAATCCGCGAATCAGTGCGACCGCCACCGAAATGCCGGTCGCTGCCGAAACGAAGTTCTGGACGGCAAGCCCGAGCATCTGCGTCAGGTAGCTCATCGTCGACTCGCCGGCGTAACCCTGCCAGTTGGTATTGGTGACGAAGCTGATCGCCGTGTTGAACGACGAATCGGCCGTCACATTGGCGAACGATTGAGGATTGAGCGGCAACCAGACCTGCAGGCGCTGCAGCACATAGACGAACAGCGCACCGACGACGCTGAACAGTAATACGCCGATCGCGTACTGCTTCCAGCCGCTCTCGCGCTCCGGGTCGATGCCCGCGACGCGATACACCACGCGCTCCAGCCGCAGGCGAAAGCGGCTGCGCGATGCAGCCTTGCCTTCGAGTACATCTGCAATGTAGTGCCCCAGAGGCCGGCCGCAGAGGACGGCCAGGGCCAGCACCGCCAGCCCGGGCAGGATCGCTGCCATCGTCATTGCATTCTCCGCGTCAGAATTTCTCGGCCCTGAGCAGGGCGTAGATGAGGTAGGCCGCCACGGCACCAACGACCCACAGGGCAAACTGGACGAACGTCATTCGATTCTCCCGAGGCGCGACAACGCCACGACCAGCGTGTGCGTGACCGCGTACAGAGCGACGATGAGTCCGATGAAGATCAGGTCCTGCATGGCTCGTTCTCCTTCGATATCGGCATCGTAGGAGCGGAGCGCATCAAGGCGCGGCGGGGAGAAGGCGGCTGCCGCGTAAAAAATGCATAAGGACGGACGATCGCAAGAGACGGACTACGTTCGTCCGCGGGGAGAGACGACTAGTCGCGCGGCGGATCGACGTCGCCCCGCGTCGTCAGGTGGGAAAGTCGAAACAACCTCTCGGCACGCATCACGTAGAGGACATACACGCGTTCGCCGTCCGTGCGATAGAACACGCGGCACGGAGGCTCGACGATCTGTCGATAGCGAGATCGCTTCAGCTCGGGAGGTCGACTACCGCTCTCGGGATGAGAACTCAATTGCCCGACGTGCTCGAAAACCCGCTTCACTACGGCCGCGGCAGCGGCCGGGTTGTCCAGAGCGATGTAATCGGCGATGGCGTCGAGGTCGGAAAGGGCCGGTTCGGTCCAGATTATTTCAGCCATCGGCTCATGCGCTTCCTTGCTTCGGCGTGTGGAACGACCCTGTTCTCCGCCACGGCCATCTCGCCCCTCGCGATGCCCTCGAGCACCGCCATGCGCTGCTGCAACGCCTCGAAGGTTTCCACATCGACGAGGTAGGCGCTCGGCAATCCATGCTGCGTGATCAGGATCGGCTGCCGGTCGCGCTCGAGTTCCGCGAGCAGCTCCGTGGCCTGACGTTTGAGGGTGGTGACGAGTTCGGTCCGCATTGAGTGATACTAAAGTATCACTCAATGCCGTCGCAAGCCTCAGCCCGCCTGCCTCACGACGGGCGCCTCTGTCTCGATCACTTCCGGTCCCAGCTCCCCTTCCCATTTCGACACCACCGCGGTCGCGATGCTGTTGCCGATGACATTGGTGGCCGAGCGGCCCATGTCGAGGAAGTGGTCGATGCCGAGCAGCAGCACCAAGCCGGCTTCGGGGATACCGAACTGCGCCAGCGTCGCGGCAATGACGACCAGCGAGGCGCGCGGCACGCCGGCAATGCCCTTCGAAGTGAGCATCAGCACCGCGACCATCGCGATCTGCTGGCTGATGGGAATCTCGATGCCATACACCTGCGCGATGAACATGACGGCGAACGTGCAATACATCATCGAGCCGTCGAGATTGAAGGAATAGCCGACCGGCAGGACGAAGCTGGCGATGCGGTTGCTGCAGCCGAACTTCTCGAGTTCCTCGAGCGTGCGCGGATAGGCCGCTTCGGAGCTGGCGGTCGAGAACGCGAGAATCACCGGGCTACGCACGCGCTTGATCAGACGCACGACGCGCGGACCGATCACGACGCCACCGAGCAGCGTCAGGATCACCCACAGCAGCAGCAGGCCCATGTAGAACTCGCCCATGAAAATGCCGTACACCTTGAGGATGTCGAGTCCCTGCTTTGCCACCGTGGTCGCCAGTGCGCCGAACACCGCGAGCGGCGCGAACAGCATCACGTAGCCCGTCACCTTGAGCATGGTGTGCGCGAGCACGTCGACGACTTCGATCACCGGCTTGCTGCGTTCGCCGAGCGCGGCCATCGCGGTGCCGAAGAACAGAGAGAACACCACGATCTGCAGGATCTCGTTGCGCGCCATGGCATCGAGGATGCTGGTGGGGATGGTGTGAGCGATGAAGGTCTGCAGCGACAGCGCGCCGGCTTCGATGCCCGAGGTCGCGTGCGATTCCGGAATCGGCAGCTGCATGGCCTTGCCGGGTTCCAGCGTCTCGACCAGGATCAGACCGAGCGTCAGCGAAATCAGCGAGGCGAAGATGAACCAGCCGAGCGCCTTGCCGCCGATGCGCCCCACCGTCGCGATGTCGCCCATCTTGGCGATGCCGACCACCAGCGTCGAAAACACCAGCGGCGCGATGATCATCTTGATCAGTCGCAGGAACATCGTCGGCAGCAGGCCGGCCATCTCGGCGAATTCCGCCGACGATTCCGGAAACCAGGTGTAGGAGACGTAGCCGCTCGCCAGGCCAAGGATGAGCCCGATGATGATGAACGTCGTCAGACGGCTGGATGGCATGGCGTGATCCTGTTCGAGTTGGACGGGCCCCGACTCAGACGAATGCCAGCAGCAAGGCACCGAAGACGATGCGATACCAGGCAAACGGCGTGAAGCGATGCGTCTGGATGTATTGCAGCAGCCATTTCACTGCGATGAAGGCGACGATGGCCGACACGACGAACCCGACGGCGAGATCGCCCCAGTTCTCATCGTGCATCGCGCCCGACTGATGGAGATCGAGCAGTTCATATGCCGTCGCGGCAAACATGGTGGGAATGCCGACCAGGAACGCGAACTCCGCGGCTGCGGGCCGCGAGGTCATGCCGGCCAGCATCGCCGCAAAAATCGTCGCTGCGGAACGCGAGGTCCCGGGAAACACGGCCGCGACGATCTGGCCGATGCCCACCCAGAAGGCCACACTCCACGTCAGCGTCTCGCGGACAGGCTGTTTCGCCGCATACGCCTCGACCGCAAAGATGACCAGGCCACCGACGATGAGCGCAATCGCCACGGGTGCGATGGTTTCAGGCAGTTCCAGTCCGAGCTTCTTGGCAATGAAGCCACCGACGACGGTGATACCGAAGGCGGTCGACAGCTTGTAGAGATAGTCGCGATTCGCCGGGTCCGAAAGATTGAGGGTCATGTCCCACAGGCGTCGCCAGTAGATGACCACGACGGCAAGGATCGCACCCGCCTGGATGGCGACATTGAACAGATCGGAACGGCGGCCGAGCCAGTGCTCGGCGATCAGCAGATGCCCGGTACTGGAGATGGGAAGAAACTCGGTAATGCCCTCGATGATTCCCAGCAGAATGACCTGGATCAGATTTTCCACGCACGGCCCGTTGTTGGATGGCAGGTGCCGGGCATGATACTGGCTGAGGACGACGCGTCGACAGGTTTGTGCACGAGGACCCGCGTTATCATCCCGGCCCAGGTGGGTCACTCTCCGGAGATCATTCGATGACCACGAACCGCCGCGATTTCATCGTGGGTACCGGAGCCGCCATCGCCGCTGCGAACCTGCCGACCGTGGCTGTCGGCGCGGATGCCGACGCCGACGTGCAGAAACTGCTGGCGGCCTTCGCCGAAGAACTGCTCGCCGACTATCCCGAAAGCGCCACCGCGCTGGGAATCGACAACGGACGACGTGCCGCATTGAAAGCGAAACTGTCGGACCGCTCGGCGGCGGGCCAGCAGTCGATTGCACGACGCGTTGCTGCGCGACTGCAGCGTCTCGAAGCCATCGACACCGGGTCGCTGACGGCGGCGACGCAGATCGACGTCGATGTCATGCGTACCGCGCACGAGTTCGCTGCGGAAGGCTTCGCGTTTCCCTATGGCGATACGGCGCTGCTCAACACAAGCTGGTCGTGGCGCAACGCACCGTATGTCGTCGCCCAGAACACCGGCGCATTCCTCGAAATCCCCGGCATGCTGGACGAGCAGCACACGATCGTCACGCGCGAGGATGCGGACGCGTATCTCGCCAGACTCGAAAGCTATGCAGCGCAGCTGAAGGGCGAAACCGGACGCTTGCACAGCGCCGCCGCGCAGGGCGTGATCGCGCCGGACTTCGTGCTCGACAAGACGTTGCGGCAGCTCAAGATCGCGCGCGGCGGCAGGGTGACCGACTGGGCACTCGTCAGTTCGCTGGCGAAGCGCACGAAATCGCTGTCCGGCGACTACGCGACCAAAGCCGAGAAGATCGCAACGGCGAGCATCGCGCCCGCACTCGATCGCCAGATCGCCGAACTCGAAACCCATCGCCGCAAGGCGAGGCCGGATGCCGGCGTGTGGAAGTTGCCGCAGGGCGAGGCGTACTACGCATGGACGCTCGCGGCCGCCACGACGACGCGCATGACGCCCGACCAGATCCACGCACGCGGACAGGAAGAACTAAGTGCCCTGCAGTCGGAAATGGATGCGATCCTGAAGCGCGAAGGCCTCACGCAGGGAACGGTGGGCGAACGCATGACGGCGCTCGGCAGGGATGCGCGTTTCCGCTTCGAAGACAGCGATGCCGGTCGTGCCCGTCTCATGCAATTCCTCGAGCAGCGCGTGAGCGACATGCGCGCACGATTGCCGCGCGCCTTCGCAACCCTCGTGCCCGGCCATCTCGAGATCAAGCGCATGCCGCCGGAAGTCGAGCCCGGCGCGCCCGGCGCCTATGGCGGCGCCGGCACCATCGACGGCAAGGTGCCCGGCAAGTTCTGGATCAATCTGCATGAAATGAATGTGTGGACCACCTACAACCTGCCGACGCTCACTTATCACGAATCCATTCCCGGGCACGTGTGGCAGGGCGAGTACACGTTCAGGCTGCCGCTGTTCCGCTCGCTGCTCGCCTTCAATGCGTACTCGGAAGGCTGGGCACTGTATGCCGAACAGCTCGCCAACGAACTCGGCGTGTACGACGACGATCCGTATGGCCGGCTCGGCTATCTGCAATCCATCGCCTTCCGCGCCTGCCGGCTCGTCATCGACACCGGCCTGCATGCGAAGCGCTGGACGCGCGAGCAGGCGATCCAGTGGTTCGCGAGCACCAATGGTTCGAGCGTCGAGGAAGTCACCAGCGAAGTGGACCGCTACTGCGCCTGGCCCGGGCAGGCCTGCGGCTACAAGGTCGGACACAGCGAGATCAACCGCCTGCGCAGGCAGGCGCAGCAGGCGCTCGGCAGCAGGTTCGATCTGCGTCAGTTCAATGACGCGCTGGTGAAAGGCGGCGGCGTACCGATGGTGACGCTGGCGCGGATGATCGATTCCTTCGTCGCACAGGTTCGCTAGCGGGCGACCATTTCTCGCCACATCATCTCATTGCCCCAATGCATCCCGCTTAGTGGCACGAGACCTGGATGTCGGTCACGTTGCTCGTGCCGACGATGCCCGAGGCGCCGCTGTCGATCACGCAGGAATAGCCATTGGTGGAGTCGATGCTCACCGTGTATGACGTTCCCGCAGCAAAGGGCGCATTGCTGTTGCCGTCGTCGATCGCGAAATTTCCGGCAACCCAGACCGGCTTCCAGAACTGCGGCGACGACGCACCGTTGGTGGTGATGGCCAGCAGGAGCGGCGCCATGCCGCCCTGCGCCTGAGTCGGCAGGCCGGTGACCGTGCCGCCGACCGTGTAGCCGGTCCAGCAATCGACGACGATACTGGTGACGTCCTGTGTCGCCGTGCCGCTCGTGTTGGACGCCTTGCAGTACTGGCCACCGGGCTGCTGGGTCACATAGACGTCGTAAGCATCCCCCGGATTGACCGCAGCCGGGAAACTGAACACGGCAGCATTGGCGGCTGGCGAGAGCGTCTGCGAGCTCATGGCTTCGATGAGCTGCAAGCCACTGGCGGTGAGGCCGTTGATTGATCCACCGACGCTGTAAGTGACGGGCCCGCAGACCAGCTGCAGGTGGGTCACGTTCGTGGCACCCACCGTGCCGCTCGCACTTCCCGAGAATGCGCAGGTGTAACCCGCAGGCAGGCCGGTGGGCTGTGTCGCGACGGACAACGCATACGCAGTACCGTAGGGCAGCGCATCCGGCAGCTCGAAGCTGCTGGCGCCCGCGGGTACGCTGAGAACGACCTGGCCATTGTCCGCGATCTGCAGACCCGTGGCGCTGCCCATGCCGCTGATGCTGCCGCCGACCGTGTAAGTGTTCACGCTGCAGGTGACTGCAACATTCGCAATGTCGTGCGCCGGTACCGTACCGCTGCCGTTGCTGACCGCGCAGGTGCGGCCCGCGGGCTGTGTGTCCACGCTCACGCTCCAGGGCGAACCGAACGTCACGCCCTGGGCGAACGTGAACGTCGCAGCGTTCGCCGCAATGCTGAGCTGCTGGCTGCCGCTGCCGAGCACCAGGCCCGTGGCGTTGCCGAGACCCGTGATGGTGCCGCCGAGATTGAACGGCTTCGCCGCGCAGGCGATCGTGCCGATGTTCAACACGTCATTTGCCGACGTCGCCGGGAACACTCCTGTCGCATCGGCGAAGGTGCAGGAAAGGCCTGCGGGCATGCTGCTTACCGTCACGCTGTACTGCGAACCCACGGGCACTGCATCGGTCAGCGTGTAGCTGCCGACGCCAGCAGGGACATCGTAGCGGGCATCACCGTTACTGAGCTGGAGTCCGGCGTTGCCGCCGAGGCCGGTGATGCTGACGGACAGATGGCCGGTTTCGGTTGCGCAATTGACCACCACGTTGGCGATATCGGCGGTTGCCATCGTGCCGCTGCCGGCAGCGACCGAACAGATCTGGTACTGAGGCTGCTGCGCGACGCTTACTGCGTAGGCAGCACCTTGCGCCACCGGCGTCGGAAACGTGAACAGCGCGGCACCGCCGCCGGGCTGGATCGCGAGTTGCTCGGCACCCTGCACGAGAATCAGGCCCTGGCCGACCAGCCCGTTGACGGTGCCGCCGATCGAATGTGCCGACACGGTGGTCGTACACGTGACGGTGGCGCTGCGCTCCACGGCGGGATGATCCTTGTCGACGAAATCATCGCCGCTGAAGTCCCCGGACAGCGAGCAGGTCTGACCGGCTGGCTGGCGCGTGATTTCCAGTGCCCAGACGTAGCGGCCGCAGCACGCGCTGCCGTCGCTGTCCCGCACCTTGACGTCGGCGCTCGTATCGTTCGCCGCGATGTCGAGCTGCGATCCTGTCGCCGTCTCGGTGATCTGCAGGCCGGTCGCTGTCAGGCCAGTCACCGTGAGCTTGACCGTGAAGGAGTCGGGTGCGCCGGTGCAGGCGGCCAGCGCCGTCATCGCAAGCACGGCCACAACCGCACCGAGTCGCGTCGATACACTTCTCATGGAGAAAAAAACCTACTTGTTCGAGGGCCGTCGGCCCGATGGCGAGCGAGACTCTGCGACCGGAGCCGCAGTGTCATTCGCCAATTGATGCACACTATTTCGCGACCGGGGTGCCCGCTGTCGCGAAGTGTGATGCGCGCAGAATTCGTGCAGCGATTGCCGCCGTGATCGTTTAGGCCACGCGCCTACTGGTTCGTGTGATCGTAGTCGAATGGATGAGTGGTTCGATCCGCAGCCGCGCAGCAGCCAGCCCCACCATCGCCCCACTGCCCGTTTCCTGATATTCAGACAACCGCATCCATTCTCCAGGCGCAGAATCTGCCGACCGATGAACTCCCTGAAACTCATTCCCTCGCTGACAATCGCCGACTCGCCTGGTTGGAGACCCGCATGACATTGCCTGCGGATTCGCCCACGGTCGATGCGGCGCAAACGACACTGCCGGTCACGTCTTTCTGGCAAACCATTGCACGCTCCCTGACGCTCCGGACGACCGCCCGCCCCGCCCTCGCACCGGGCGATCGGACATTGCTGGCGATGGGACTGATTCTTCTGTCGTTGTGGCTGGCGGTCGACTACCTCGCCGCGCCGCCGGATTCGACGTTCTATGTGTACGGACTGCTGGGCGTCGGCTGGTTCGCGAGCGTGATCGTTCTCGTGGCCGCGATCTGGGGGCGCCTGTCACAACCCGTCGTTTCCCTGCGCAGCACCTTCGCGCTGGCACTCGCCTTTGCGCCCGTCGCCACAGCGCTCACGCTGGCGATCCTGCGCTACCTGCCCGAGAGCGCAGCGCTCGGCGCCCTGGTGCTGGTGGCGCTCTACGCCACCGGTTTTGCGCACGCGGCACTGCGTTCGCTCACGGGACATCCGCAACCGCGCGCGCTCGTCGCGGGACTCGCGGCACTGTCGTTCGCTGCATGGTTTGCACAAAGCCAGTACGTGACGCCGCAGTTCTGGTACCCGGCGGAAGACGAAGCGTTCGACTCGGGCGAGTCCGGCGACTTCATGACGCAGCGACGGCTGATGGAGTCGTTGCAGTTCGTACAGGCCGAACAGATCGATTCGACCGTGGCGGCGATGGACCGGCCCGCGACCCTGGATGCAGCGTCCTTCTTCGTCGGCTTCGCGGGCATGGGTGAACAGCGGGTGTTCGCGAGTGAAATCGCGCTGGCGGCGCGGACGATTGCAGCCGGGTACGACACTGCACAGCGCTCGCTGCTGCTCGTCAACGATCGCCGCGATCTCACTTCGCATCCTCTCGCCAGCGCACCGGCGTTGCGACGCGCATTGAACGACGTCGCAAGGCGCATGAATGTCGATCGGGATGTCCTGTTCCTGGCGCTTTCCTCGCACGGTGCCGAAGACGGCGCGCTCGCGGTCAGCAATCTCGACGTGCCGCTCGCCGATCTGTCGCCCCAGGAAGTGGCGGACGCGCTGGACGAGGCCGGCATCCGCTGGCGGGTCGTGATCGTGTCGGCCTGCTATTCGGGTCAGTTCATCGAACCGCTGCGCAATGACAACACCATCGTCATCACCGCCTCGGCCGCGGATCGCACGTCGTTCGGTTGCGCCGACGATCGCGACCTCACCTACTTCGGCGAGGCCTTCTATCGAGACGCGCTTTCATCGACGCACGATCTGCGCACCGCGTTCCAGCGCGCCAAAGCCGAGATCGCGCAGCGCGAGGAACACGAAGGGATCGAGCCGTCGAATCCGCAGGCGCATTTCGGCCGGGCCATGGAACGCCATCTGCGGCTCCTCTCGCGTTTCCTACCCTCCGGCGATCAGCCCCAACCTGGATCCTGAATCGCCCCAAGGACCAAATGGCTTGCGTCGGCGCGCGGAGCACACTCATCGCGATCCGTCGACCTACGAGGTCGTCATGAGTCCCGTATCTGCATCATTCCGGGCGCAGGGTACATTCCACTGGAATCTCCACTGCTCCGTTGGCAAGGGTGGTCATAGCAATCTGATTCCGGGACGTTCTCTTCATTCAGTGGTATTACACGCTTGCAGGGCAGCATCCGAACACGCCGCAAGAGCGCGCAAGGACATGTATGCCAAGGTGAAGGTCACCGGTATCTGCAAGGGCTTAGCTGTCATCGACGCATGCGGGTTCACTGCTGGAGCGATGCCGGGCGCCATGTACGCGGCAGGTGAATGGTTCGTTGCGGATTCGAGAGTTCAGCTTCCAGGCCGAGCGAGGTATCGAACCCTCGCCATGCGATAGGCTCCTCGTAAGGAGCCTCTCCACCAATCATGCCAGTGTTTGCGCTACGAAGATGTTCTGTCAGCAACGTACTCACATGCGCCCATCGATCGGCTCGCGGATGGCTCGAAGTCCTAAATGGGAATGGGTTCGCCTGTCGGTCAGTTCCAATATCCATCGTGACGAAGTGATTTCGTCCGTATTCGATCCAGCGGCGCAGATCATTGGACTGGTCTCTCACATTCTTGGGCTCCGCTGGAAACAGCAGATCCATACCGTCAACCACGACTGCTGATGCGTCATGAGTTTCATTCAGCACATCGTTACCAACCTGGTAACTCGCGAATCCTGATTGCCCTCCTTCTTCGAAGAGGGCGTTGATCTGAACGCTGGTCAGCGTCTGATCCGTGAATTGCACGAAGTCGAGCTGGTTGCCGGTCACAGTGAACCAGTTCGTCACTCGAACGCTGTCGGTGTCCACCGCGTCTCGCAGCATCAACAGATCATCGCCTGAACGCGAGAATGTCACTTGCGAGCGAGTGAGATTCGTGAAATTCAGCCTGTCCAACGCTGCATCCGTGCTGCTGTTGTCGATCGTGTCGGCGCCGTGACCGGCCGAATAGCTGTAGATATCCGCGCCGTTACCGCCGATAAGGATGTCATCTCCTGCCATGCCCGCCAAGGTGTTGGCACCCGTATTACCGGTCAACACATTTGCCAACTCGTTGCCGGTCGCATTGAGTACACCGGTACCGGTCAGCGTCAGGTGCTCAACGTTTGCACCCAGCATGTACGAGACCGATGACCGCACGGTGTCGATGCCCTCTGCAGCATCTTCCGCGACCACGTCGCCGGCCTGCGCAACTATGTAGAGGTCGTTTCCGGTTCCACCTCTCATCGTATCGTTGCCGCTGCCTCCATCGAGCGTGTCGTTGCCGGCACCGCCGGCAAGGGTATTCGCACCGCTGTTCCCTGTCAGGATGTTGTCGAGCGTGTTCCCCGTGCCCGCAATCGCAGAGCTTCCTGTCAGCGTGAGATTCTCAAGATTGTCGCCCAGCACAAAGGCGATCGAAGATTGCACTGTGTCGATACCCTCGCCGGCAACTTCGATGATGGCATCTGCTGCGTTATCGACCACGTAGAGGTCGTCGCCCATGCCGCCTTGCAGCGAGTCAGCACCCGCACCTCCGTTGAGCGTGTCGTCGCCGGCACCACCAATGAGGATATTCGCACCGCTGTTTCCGGTAAGCAGGTTGTCCAGCACGTTGCCCGTGCCATTGATAGCGGCCGAGCTCGTGAGGGTAAGGTTCTCGACGTTTGCGGTGAGCGCATAAGTGAGCGAGGCCTGGACCAGGTCGATACCTCCGTCAGCGAGTTCCACGACGCTGTCCGATGCGTCACTAATGACGTAGGTGTCGTTACCCAACCCACCCGATAGTACGTTGGCGCCCGCGTTGCCAGTCAGCACGTTCGCCAGCTCGTTGCCGGTCCCGTTGATATTTGCCGCGCCAGTCAGCGTAAGATTCTCGACGTTGCTGCCGAGAACGTATGTCACTGACGACTGGACGAGATCCGTCCCGGCGCCAACATTCTCGATGACCACATCGTCGATATTGTCGACGACATAGGTATCATTCCCGGTTCCACCGCTCATGGTGTCCGCACCGCCACCTCCATTGAGAGTGTTGGCGCCGCTGTTGCCGACGAGGACGTTGTCGAGACTATTGCCGGTCGCACTGATTCCGCTGGAACCGGTCAGAGTCAGATTCTCCAGATTTGCACCCAGCACGTAGCTGACCGAGGATTGCACCACATCGATGCCTTCATCGACGAGTTCACTGACGACGTCCCCAGTATTATCGACCACGTAGGTATCGTTACCGGCACCTCCGATCAACTGATCCGCGCCGGCGCCGCCGTTCAGCACGTCGTCGCCCGCACCACCGATGAGGATATTCACGCCCGAGTTTCCCGTCAGCACATTATCGAGATCATTGCCCGTACCGTGGATCGCACTCGATCCCGTCAATGTCAGGTTCTCAACATGGGCGCCCAGCATGAATGTGATCGATGATTGCACGGTGTCGATGCCTTCATCCGCCAGCTCAATGACGATGTCACCCACGTTGTCGACGTAATACGTGTCGTTCCCCGCACCGCCGGTCAGCCTGTTCGCTCCGACGTTGCCCGTCAACACGTTATTCTGCTCGCTGCCCGTCGCATCGATATCGGCCGTTCCCGTCAGCGTCAGATTCTCGACATTCGAGGATAGCGTGTAAGTTACCGACGACTGGACCAGATCCGTGCCGGCGCCGGCGTTCTCGATCACGATGTCGTCGACGTGGTCAACCAGGTAGATATCGCTGCCCGCCCCGCCGCTCATACTATCCGCGCCCGTGCCGCCATCCAGTGTGTTGGCGCCGCTGTTGCCGACAAGCACATTGTCAGCCGCGTTACCGGTGCCGTTGAGCGCACTCGTTCCTGTCAGCGTCAGGTTCTCCAGGTTGATGCCCAGAACGTATGTGATAGAGGACTGAACCGTGTCGTTGCCTTCATCGGCGCTTTCCACGATCACGTCCCCGACGTTATCGACGACATATAGATCGTCTCCCATGCCGCCGGCGAGCTGATCTGCACCAGCACCGCCATTCAATGTGTCGTTGCCGGAACCGCCCGTCAGAGCATTCGCCGCACCGTTGCCGACAAGTACGTTGTCGAGTTCATTGCCGGCACCGTTGATCGCAGCACCACCTGTCAGTGTCAGGTTCTCGACGTTCGCAGCAAGTGCATGGGTAATGGTTGACTGAACCGTATCGACTCCCTCGGCCGAGTTCTCGACGACAACATCATCCGGGTTGTCGATTACATAGATATCGTTCCCGCCCGCCCCGATCAGCATGTCAGCGCCCAGCCCCCCGGAGAGCGTATTCGCCGCACCATTGCCTGTAATGACGTTGTCGAGATCGTTGCCGGTACCATTGATCGCGGCACTGCCCGTAAGGAGCAGTTCCTCCACGTTTGCCGCGAGCGTATATGTGATGGAAGCCTGCACCGTATCTCCGCCTGCGCCGACTGCTTCCACGACCACGTCTCCCGTATTGGCAACCACGTAGATGTCGTCACCGGCGCCGCCCTCCATGCGGTCATTGCCTGCACCTCCATCCAGGGCGTCATTGCCGTCGCCCCCCAGCAACGTATTGGCGCCGCTATTGCCCGTCAGGATATTGTCGAGTTCATTGCCCGTGCCAGTCAGGCCGCTGCTGCCGGTCAGCGTCAGGTTCTCGATTGCCGCAGATAGCACGAACGACACGCTGGACTGCACCAGATCAATGCCCTCGCCAGCGATCTCGATGATCATGTCGCCCGCACTGTCGACGACGTAAGTGTCGTTACCCGATCCGCCCTGCATCGTATCGGCACCACCCGCACCATTCAGCACGTTGTCAGCACTGTTCCCGATCAGTGTATTCGCCGACGCATTGCCAGTGGCATTGATGTTCTCGCTGCCGGTCAGTGTCAGATTCTCCACGTTGGCCGCAAGCGTGAAAGATGCCGAAGAAAAAACCGAGTCGATCCCGGCGCCTGCAGCCTCGGTAATCAGCTCGCTGGTCGCATCGACGACATAAGTGTCGTTTCCAACTCCGCCGGCGAATTGATCCACGCCTGCACCACCATCCAGAACGTTGTCGGCCGAGTTACCGGTCAGCACATTGGCTAATGCGTTGCCGACACCGTTGATAGCGGCAGTGCCGGTGAGCGTCAGATTCTCGAGATTCTCCCCGAGCGCGTAGCTCAGGGCGGATTGAATCAGATCAGTGCCCTGATTCGCTTCCTCCACGATGACGTCGCCGACATTGTCCACGACATAGGTGTCGTTCCCTGCCCCGCCGATCAGTGTGTCCGCGCCGGCACCTCCATTGAGAACATTGTTCCCGGAATTCCCGATGATCGTATTCGCAAGCTCGTTGCCGGTCCCGTTGATCGATGCCGAGCCGGAGAGAGTCAGATTCTCTACATTGCCCGACAGTGTGTAAGTCGCACTTGCAATCGCCAAGTCTAAGCCGGCATCTGCCGCTTCCGTCACAACGTCGGCAGTGCTGTTGACGACATACGTATCGTTTCCGCTACCACCAATCAGAGTGTCGTTACCGGCGCCGCCATCGATGACGTCGTCGCCTTCGCCTCCGGTCAGCACATTGTTCCCGGAATTTCCGATCAGGTGATTGTCGAGCGCATTGCCTGTCCCATTGATCACGGAACTACCTGTAAGCGTCAGATTCTCGAAGTAAGTGCCCAGCGTGAAGCTGACCGACGAGTGCACGGCATCGATACCCTCCTCCGCTTCCTCGATGACTGTGTCACCGGCGTTGTCGACGACGTAGGTATCGTTGCCCGCCCCGCCTATCAAGGTATCGGCACCGCCACCACCGTTCAGGGTATTGTTGCCGGAATTTCCAGTGATCAGGTTGACGAGGCTGTTGCCCGTACCGTTGATATCCCCGGTCCCAAGTAGTTCCAGGTCCTCGACGTTGGCAGCCAGGGTGTGCGTCACCGACGCGCGGACCATGTCGACGCCTCCGTTGGCGTACTCGGTAATGCTGTCCGCGCTATCCACGATGTAGATATCATTCCCGGCACCGCCCGCCATGATGTCATTGCCGCCACGACCATCGAGCACGTCGTTGCCTCCGCCACCGTCGAGAGTATTGGCGGCATCGTTGCCAATGACCATGTTGTCAAGGGCATTGCCGAACCCCGATATCGCATCGGAGCCCAGCAATAGCAGATGCTCGATCTGGCTCGATCCCATCGAGAAACTGACGATGCTATGGACGGTATCGATCCCTGCATCCGCTAATTCGGTAACCACGTCGCCGATGTTGTCGACAAGGTAGAAATCGTCACCTGCTCCTCCACTCATGATGTCTGCGCCAAGACCTCCGTCGAGAACATTCGCTCGCGCATTGCCTTCGATGGTGTTGTTGAGAGCATTGCCCGTACCGTCGATCAAGCCGTTCCCGACCAGGCGCAGTCGCTCAACGTGATTTGGCAGAGCGAGACCGATGACCGAGATGATCAGGTCCTCGCCTTCGCTCGCCTGCTCGATCACTACGTCGGAAACACTGTCAATGACGTACGTATCATTGCCCACGCCTCCCTGCATCTCATCGGCGCCGGCAGCACCATCCAGCATGTTGGCTGCAGCGTTGCCGATCAGAGTGTTATTCAGTGCATTGCCAATTCCATCGATTGCGGCCGTTCCGACCAGCCGCACTATCTCGATATTTTCGGACGCGTGATAACTGACTGACGATTCGATGGTGTCCATACCTTCGTCGTCGTTTTCCACGACGACGTCGCCGACGTTGTCGATGATGTAGAGATCGTCACCCAAGCCACCGACCATTGTATCGGCGCCCGCCATGCCGTCTATGCGGTTGTTGCCAGTGTTGCCGCGCAGGTAGTTGTTCTGGGTGTTGCCCGTCGCATCGATGTGGTTCGCGCCGTGCAGTACCAATGCTTCGGCGTGATGGGGGAGTGCGTAACTCACGGAGGCGTTAACGGTATCGTAGCCCTCCGCTTCCTCTTCCCGCACAACATCCTGGACATCATCGACGATGTAAGTATCGTTGCCGCCCCGGCCAATCATCGTATCGGCGCCACCGCGTCCATCAAGTTGATTCGCCGCTTCATTGCCGATCAGGCGATTTGCCGAGCCGTTGCCTGTTGCATCGATGGCTGCGGTACCGCCGAGGTGCAGATGCTCGAGGTGATCGGACAAGACGAACGAGACGACGCTATCAACGGCATCATCGCCGTCGCCCGGCTGTTCCACTATCAGATCTGCAGGGTTATCGACGCGGTACAGATCGTCTCCCGAGCCGCCAGCCATGATGTCCGCGCCCGCTCCGCCATCTAGGACGTCCCCACCTGTGCCTCCCGTCAGCGTATCGTTACCGCCGTAGCCGTAGAGGGTGTCCCCTATGGAACTGGCGGTCAGGACATCAGCCGCGTTGGAGCCGTGAACTACCGATGCACCGAGCAGATCACCCGACGTTACTACCGCGCCATCCGCGAACACGAACTGTTCGATCAGATCGCCTACTGTCGGGCCAGCGAAAAAGTGTTCCACAGTCAGACGATCACCGGTACCGCGCCTTGTTACCCAGAGGTCCGTCGGGTCGGTCTCGCTGCGAGTGAAGACGACCTCGTCGCGCGAGATCGTCGCGTCGAAAATGACGCGGTCGACCCCGGCATCCTGAACCTGGCCGACTTCCGTATCCCGAATGAGGTCCAGGCCGAAGCCGGCCGAGAACGCATAGGTGTCGCTCCCCGCGCCGCCGGACAATAGGTCGTTACCTAGACCACCGTTAAGCGAGTCCTCACCGGAGCCTCCGCTCAGAAAATCGTTTCCGATGCCGCCCTCAAGCTGATCATCACCCGCAAACCCATTGATCGTGTCGCTGCCTGCCAGGCCGTCGATGCGATCACGCATGGCAGTGCCATCAAGCACGTCGTTTCCTGAAGACGGTAGCATTCCATCGTCTTGAATAACCGCCTGTACCTCAGCAACACCCCATTGCGTTCCGGTGCTGGTGAACAGGAAACCGAGAAAGCTCTCCGAAAACTCCCATGACGTCGCACTCGAGAATGCCACGACCACCAAGCGATCAGTCGTGCCAACGTAGACGTACAGGGTCGCTCCTTCACGCATCATGCGCACGTTTCCAGGGGAAACCGAGTCATCGAATTTGACTCTTCCTCTGGCATACACGACTGTGTCGTAGTCGGAACCATGCCCGAAAACGAAACTTGCAGTGGAAGCAGGCGTGTAGGCATATGCGATCAGTTCGTCATCGCCTGGTCCGCCGATCAGCGTGTCGTATCCGCTATTGGAGATCAGCCGGTCATATCCGTCTCCGCCGTGGAGTATGTCAAAGTGACTGTGCTCCCATATGCTGACTGGGATGGGACCGTCTATCAGCGTGTCATCACCGCCGGCGCCGAACAGTGTGTTGCTCGAGGCATTGCCGACGATCCGATTGTTCCCGTCATCACCCGCGGCGGTCGTCACGGCAGCGGAGCCCAACTGGATGTTCTCTACGTTCTCATAGTCAGCCAGGGACGATGACAACGAAGCATGATTGATGACGATCGTGTCGATGCCTCCACCGACGATCTCGAATACAGTGTCCCCCGCGCCGAGTATATATGTGTCGTCTCCTGCGCTACCGATCAGGAGGTTTGCCGCCGTATTCGTGGCACCGTTGATTTGGTTTGCACCCCCGTTTCCAGTTCCGGAGATCGGCGCAGAACCAGTCAGGACCAGGTTCTCGACCAGTATTGGCAACACGAAAGCGATTGAACTTTCAACCGTGTCTGTTGCAGATCCAAGGTTGCGTTCGTCAACAATGTCGCCTTCATTGTCGACAACATAGACGTTGCGTGCGTCGCCGCCGATCATCCAGTCGGCGCCGGCACGACCATCGATCCGAACGACTCGACCGCCCGCAGTCGGCGCACTTGCATCGATTACATTGTCCAGATCGTTCCCCGACAGCACCTCGTTCTGACTCTCGTACCATGAATTACCGGGGTAGTAGATCAACCTCTCTACATTGGCCGGCAGAGAACCTCCGTAGCCAAGTTCAATGATGTACGTATCGTAGCCTTCGCCTATATTTTCGATAACGAAGTCATCGACGGCCGAGATGTTACTGGGTGCCCTTACTGTGTAGGTATCGTCGCCCGGACCACCTATCAGTGTATCGACACCACTACTACCGTGGAGACGATTGTTGCCGCTATTACCTGTAATTGTATTGTCCAGAAAGTTTCCGTTGCCAAACAGATCCGCCACGCCCTGGAGAACCAGACGCTCAACGTATGCTGGCAATGTGTAACTGGTTGTCGCGCAAGCTGTATCGATTCCACCACCAGCCGTTTCGACAATGCCATCATTTATGTGATCGACGGTGTATGTATCGTCTCCCGATGTTCCGGTTTGCGTATTTGCGCTGCCAGTCAGGTCCAGCAAACGAGCCGCCACATCCGCGGCAGTCCACACGGTTCCGCTGCTGAAAGCCAGGGATTCGACTGCACCTGCCGCGGTGTAGTAGTTGAGCAGCGTCAGTCGATCGAGGTTGTTGAGAATGATCAGGAGGTCGGCATTGCCGTTACTGTCAACATAGGTCTTGATTAGATCGACATCTGTCGACACGACGCCTTCATTGAAAAAAATTGTATCTGCACCGCCAACTTCAATGATCTGATCGATACCGTAACCCACACCGAATCGATAAGTATCGTTGCCCTCTCCACCGTAAAGAGCATCGGTTCCCGCTCCACCATCCAGATCATCGTTGCCAGCCTCGCCCTGCAGTGTGTCATTGCCCTCCAGACCGAGGAGCACATCATCTCCATCTGCTCCACGAAGCATGTCGGAGCCGGAAGTTGGTCCGTATAACCGCTCACGTACGTCAACCAACGTCCAGACAACGCCCGGCGCATCGGTGAAACGAATTTGGTCTATGACTTGATTCTGGCGTGCCGGATTGAGATAGCCGACGATTCTTACGGATGCCATCGCATTAGCCGTGAGATCCGCGTAGGAGAGATAGAGATCCTGACCCGACGGTGCTACTCGCAAGGTATCGGGATCAATGCCTGCTCCAAACAACAAGACGTCTATCGACAGCTCATCCGTATCGAAAGACTGAATCCTGTCTCCTCCGCCTCCCGGACGGACAAGGAATGTATCGCTCCCGCCGCCCCCTTCCAGGGTGTCATTGTCTGCACCACCATCCAGCAGGTCGTTCCCATCGCCACCGCGCAGCACGTCACTGCCAACTCCTCCGATAAGTTCATCATCTCCTGCATAACCCTCGATGATGTCATTGCCGGCTAGACCTGCGAGCACGTCGTCGTGCATCGTTCCATGAAGTTGGTCGCTATCTTCAGTTGCATACTGGGCACGAAACCGAATGTCCTGGGCGGACCACAGTAGGTCCGGGGCAGCATCGAATTCGATACGATCGAGGCTGGCAGCCGGAACCAACAATGCAGCAGGCACGGTAATGCGATCAGAACTGTCCAGCGAACCATTCTCGTTCCTGAACCTGACGACCAAGTCACCATTGTTGCCAGTGGCAAGTACGACCGTTCCAGGGGCGACGGTGTGCGAGAACCTCAGACTGTCAAGCACTACACCAACCGGATCGCTGACCTGGAACGTCCTGTGACCATCGCCCCTACTGTATAGGAACACATTGCTGGCCTGCTCCTGCCACGGAATCGTATCGGGGGTGTACATCGTGCCGTTCGACAGTACGATCTCATCTAAACCCGCATCGTCGAAGTAGTCCGTAACCAGCACTTGGTCTGTAGAGTTGCGCAGCCGCACCAGCAGCGACTGACCGATGCGGAAGAATTCCACATCCAAAGGCGAGATCGATGAATCGATGACGAGACGATCTGTCGATGCCGCTTCGTTGTCGAAGTTATTGATCGTGTCCGCGCCCGAGCCCTGCCGCAGAATGTAGGTATCGCTGCCGCTGCCACCGGTCAACAGATCGTTCCCGCCGCCCCCGTCGATCACATCATCACCGGCGCCGCCGCTGATCGTTTCCGCGGCGGAGGAGCCGGTAATGAGATCGTCGAACGGCGTGCCGGCGAAGGCAGCCATACCGGTGATATTAGTGATCGAGATGCCGCGCGCTTCAAGCAGTTGCCGCCACGATAGCGTCGTTGCATCCGAGAAGCGGATGGCATCTAGCGTGCGCAGCCCACCCACCGGATCCTCTATCGAAAAATCATTGAGCACGACCGCATCACCCTGACCCAGCTCAAGGGTGGCTTTGCCACTACCGGCATCGGCGACGAGGACAACATCCGAGCTGGAGATGCCCTCTCCCAGGACGAGCACGTTGCTCTGTGTACCTCCCGAAGCCTCGAAGGTGCTCAGATCGGTAAGGGTGTCGCGGCCGTCGCCGCGAGCGAACAGGTAGGTGGTACTGCCCTGCCCGCCAACCAGCAGATCATTCCCCTTGCCGCCGGAGATCGTGACATCGCTGCCGGTGCTGACGATCGTGTCGGCGCGCACGCCGCCGTAGAGCGATACGCCGCTGACGGTGGAATTCTGATTCGCTGCCGCATCGAGCCGCGAACCGAGCAACGCCGCGGCGGACACGAACACACCATCGGCGAACTGGATGGACTCGATGGAGCCGGCCAACGCATCGCGCAGCACCAGCCCAAGCGTGCCGTCGCTGGAGGCGAGGTTCACCGAGCCGGCCGCCGCGCCCGCGGTGACTTGCACCTGCGTCGAGGTCAGGCCGCTGAAGAAGATGACCTGATTGCGCCCCTCGGTGTCGATGATGCCGTCGGCGACGTTGTCGACGATCTGGATGTCTTCCGCGTGGAATATATAAGTGTCGTCGCCCGCCCCACCTTGCAGCACGTCAATGCCGCGACCGCCGGAAAGAATGTCATTGCCGACCCCGCCGAGCAGCGTGTCGTTCCCATCCTCACCGTACAGCGCATCGTCGCCCTCGCCGCCGGACAGACCGTCGTTGCCGCTGCCACCGAACAGCTCGTCGTCACCGCCGCGTCCGTACAGCGAGTCGTTGCCGGCACCACCCTCCAGCGTATCGTTGCCGATCAACGCCGGCATCGCGCCATTGTCACCATCGAGAACGTCGTCGCCGTCCCCGCCGATGAGATGGTCATCGCCGCCCAGGCCCCAGAGCAGGTCGTTGCCCGCCCCTCCGTCCAGCGTATCGTTGCCGTGATAGGCGGCATCGAGCGTCACTTCGTCGCCGACCAGTTGATCGTTGCCGTCCTCACCCAGCAATGTATCGTCGCCACCCCAGCCAAAGACGACATCGTCTCCTTCACCCGCGGCGATGTGATCATTCCCGTGAAACGCCACCGGCGTCCGGCTGAGCACGTCATCGCCATGGAGCGTGTCCGCGCCATCACCGCCTCGCAGGCGATCCGCGCCGCCGCCACCCACCAGGACATCGGCTCCGGCACCGCCATCGAGTACATCGTCTCCTTGAAACTCGCCGGCCAGGCCGGCAACGCCCTGATCGCCGTACAGGATGTCCGCACCTTCTCCACCGATGAGTTCGTCGTTCCCGCCGCTACCAACCAGGGTGTCATCGCCCGCCCCGCCATCCAGATAAGCGTTGCCGTGCAGCGCTGGATTCAGTCCGGGCGCATCCCGATCACCGAACAGTTGGTCGTTGCCCGCCTCGCCGAACAGCCAATCGCTGCCACCATCGCCGATGAGCTGGTCATTCCCTTCGCCACCTTCGAGAAGGTCATTGCCGTACGCCGCACCCGGAGTGATGCCGCCATCACCGCTCAGCAGGTCATTGCCGGCACCGCCGATGAGCCAGTCGTGCCCACCCCCGCCGTGCAGCTGATCGTCACCGGCGCCGCCGTCCAGAAAATCGGCACCGTTCTCAGCGGATGCCACCACGACATTGCCGTCACCATCGCCGTACAACACGTCGTCACCGTCGTCGCCGTACAGCGTGTCGTCGTTGCCGAAGCCGATCAAGGTGTCGTTGCCATCCCCGCCATGCAGTTCGTCGCGACCGCCCTCGGCAATGATGGAGTAGTTGAACAACCCCGGGTTGGTGGCCTGCTGATGATCGCCCAGCAGCAGATCATCGCCCGCGCCGCCGCTGAGGATGTCGTCGCCTGCTTCGCCCGCAAGAAAATCGGCGCCATCGCCACCATCGACGACATCGTTGCCGTCACCGGCGTAGACACCGTCATCGCCATCGCCTGCGTCGATGTAGTCGTCGTGTCCGCCGAAGTAGCCTGCACCAGCGGTGCCCCAGATGAATGCTCCACTTGGACCTGCTTCGTAACCCCAGCCCAGTCCGGAGAACACCGGTGTATTGCCCTGGCCATAGGGCACATACGTTTCTCCGTCAGTAGAGCCCAGCGCAGAACCCACGTTGGACGCGATGCGGTCACCGAAGATCAGGTCGTCTCCCGCGCCACCCGTGATCCGATCCGACCCCAGACCGCCATGAATCAGGTCCGAACCGGCGCCGCCATCGAGTTCGTCGTCACCGCCGAAGCCGTCCAGCGAATCGTTGCCCTCCAGTCCGAACATCCGATCGCCAGCCGTGTCGCTGCCGCGCAGGTTGTCCATGTCCTGATAGGCGCGCCCCATTCCGCTGCCGCTGGCCACCCAAGCCGGCGGCCAACCGGCCACCGGCGGTACGGGCACGACATCGTCAGGGGTCTCGCCCGCTTCCGGGTAGTCGCCGAACGTCAGCACGATGCCGAGCTGTCCCATCTGCCAGTCGCGCACGGTAATGACGAGCGACCCGGCCGCATCGCGAATGATCAGGTTGAAACGCGACGGACTCTGGTGCGTGCTCAACGACTGCCGCT
>CALMII010000037.1 GCA_937864115.1 uncultured Steroidobacter sp.
GCCACCCCGGCGTGCAATGAGAATCCGCCCGCGGTGGCAACGGAGCGATGATCGTCCGTCTCCGGCCTCGCCGGCAGCGTCTGCAACGTGAACAGCTTCTGACCCGCCCGCGGACCGAGTGCGATCCGATAGGTGATGGCGGGACCGGCTGCGGCCTGCGACGTTTCGCCTCCCCATGCTTTCGAAGATGCTCAACGAGCAGGAAGACCCGGAAAACAGGCGCAATATGAATCCGCCACAGTCGGCCGCTCGGGGCTGTGAGGCAGGGAACCGCATTCATGCGCCAGCGTCATGGGCATGAAGCATGTCCACAGGGGCGACGAAGGCCAGGCCGGCCGACGTCGCGCCGCTCCCTTTCTCCGGGAGTTTGCTACGCGAACGCTCGAGCGACTCGCTGAGATCGCGTCTCCGGGCGCATTCCGTCTTCGTGTCCATTGCTGCGCAGAACGTCGTTCCAGGCGACCGCCCGCAGGGATTCGATGTCTTCGTCCGTGTCGGCGAGCACTTCGTCCATGGCTGCATCGAGCGCAGCGAGGTTGAGAGCAGCGCTGCGCGCCTTGATGCCGCTGAAGCGCTTGCTCCATTCGCCGTGCAGTGCGGCCTTGCCGGAGAGGTTGGTCAGTACATCGATGTAGGTCAGCATGGCCACCAACACGCCCATCGCCGCAACGACGTGCGGCATTGCCTGGACGACGGAGAGAATCGCAGCGCTGCCCGCGAGCAGGCTGAAAAATCCGATGATCATCCGCAGTCGCCGGTAGAGCCGGCAATGCAGATGATGCAGTCGGATGTAGTACTTGAGGTTGAGCAGCGCCTCCGGCTTCGTCCTGGCCTTAAGAGAAACCGCCAGTAACCGCGACGAGCGGCTGGAACGCGTGCGGCTATGCGCGTCCCTGCGAATAGTTCGCCACGACGATGGTGTTCTTGCAGCTCTCGATCACTTCTTCCGCAGCATGCAGCCATTTGTCGAACGTGGAGGGCAGTAGATGCGCGTCCTCCATGATTTCCAGAATTCGCCGGTAGTTTTGCCGCGTGTACCACGGCACGCCGACGACGACGCTGATCGACATCGATCCCATGCTGAATTACACCGTCTTCGGAACGAGCTTCAGTCCCAGCGCCTTGGTGACTTTCAGGATGGTCGCAAAGCTGGGGTTGCCACCCGGTGCCAGCGCACGATACAGGCCGGCACGCGTCATGCCCGTATCTTCTGCCAATTGCATGATGCCGCGCGCTCGGGCGATGTTGCCGATGACGCTGGCGATGTAGGCGGCATCATCGCCAGCCTCTTCCATCGCGGCTTCGAGGTAGAGGGCGATGTCTTCCTCGGTCTTGAGGTGGTCGACGACGTCCCACTGCGTGAACTTCACGCGGCGTCGGGTAGCTTTTCTAGCCATGGTTCAGTCCTCCTCAAAGTCAGCCAAGATCTGCGCAGCGCGCCGGATGTCGGCCTGCTGCGTGCGCTTGTCGCCGCCGCACAGCAGCACGATGACGGCGGCGCCGCGGCGCGCGAACAAAAGGCGGTAGCCGGGGCCGTAATCGATCCGCATCTCGTTGATGGCGCCGCCGACGTTCTTCCAGTCACCGAGGTTGCCGCCCTTCGCGCGCGTAATCCGTGCATCGATTCGGGCTCTGGCTTTACGGTCCCGCAGCTCGGAAAACCAAGCCTTGAAGACCTCGGATTCAAGAACGGTGAACATGCGGAAATGTATATCACGGTATACACAATGTCAACCACAGTATCCTTATGGATCGTGCAGGATATTACGGGGACACCCACCGATTCCAAGCGGAAACCGTCCACTCCGCTGCCAAGTCATCGAGGTAGAAGATGTTGGGATGCCGCGGACTGCACACCCAAAGATTCGGGCCCGCTCCTTGTGCGTACGGAAGAGCGTGAAACCTAGACGTTGCTTGGATACAAGGCCGCAGCCTGATCGAGGCCCCGAATCCAGGACTGCTTCAGCAATGCTGCATGCACTCGCAGATGACCGAATCGCCCCACCGCTCGCCCAAAGAGATTGCCCGCCGGTTGCATCGCTTGCTGCCATGCGATTCGGTCGATGTTCAATCGGTTGAGAATTGAAGGCAGCTTTTGATCGATCGCTCCACGCTTGTCATCACGAATGGATCGGCCCGTCCAATCGACAAGATCGAGGTAGTCGAGCGTTCGACAGGGAATCGCGGTGCGGCCGCTGGCTGCGTCGACTCTCTTCCCGTCGCCGCTGCAATCGCACACAGTCGAGATTCGATCGAGGTGAAGTCAGAGGCTTCCGGCGTCGCCGCCATGCCAGCGCGAATCGGATTCAGATCGACGTAAGCCATCGCGGTCAACAGGCCCGCTTCGTCCAGCAACGCCTGCGACTTGAATCGTCCCTCCCAGAATCAACCAGTACACTGATCTTCGGCGTTGGCACGGCGTGCGAACTGTTCATTGAGACAGCGCATGTACCAACTCACATCGCACTTGCCGCCCCGGGCCCGATGCCCCCCATCATCCCTAGGCCGCGATCTTCAACGTCGAACGCATGCCCGCTCGGTGCGCGAGGGTGACCAGCATGTCCAAGCTGAAATCCTGCCAAGCGCCCTTCATCAGCTTCGACACCCGCGGCTGCGACACGTGAAGACGCTCGGCCGCTTCACGCTGAGTCCACTTCTTCGCGCGCAGATGCTGTTCCAGGCGAATCATGAGTTCCGTACGCAGCTTCATAACTTCGGCTTCCGCCTTGTCGAAGCCAAGATCTTCAAAGACGTTGCCGGAACTCGGCGTCAATTTCACTTTCGGCATAACTTACTCTCCAAGATCTCGATAGCGTTTCGCGGCAAGGTCGATATCCGCCTTCGCCGTTTGCTGTGTCTTCTTCTGAAAGGCATGCAGCACGTAGATCGCCGAGTCGACTTCGCCATGTAGATCACGCGCCACGCCCCTTCAGCCGGACACGGATTTCATAGCAACCGGCGCCGACGATCTTCATCGGCTTGAAATTGGCCGGCAGCAGCCCGGCCTGGACACGCATCAACTCGACTCCAATCGCATGCCGCGCCTCGTCCGGGAAGGCACGCAGATCGTCTCGACTCGATCCGACGAAGACCAGTTTTCCGAGGCGGATGGCATGACGCGCATCATACAAATACCTGCATCAATATATAAATACTTATATCAACAACCGCCATGAACGGACTCATGACGCTTTGCCTTTCGCCTGTGCCTGCTTCTCCGCCATCGCCGAGGGGATGAACCGCAGATAGTGCTTCTCGAGCATCGCCTGAATGCGATGGGCCAGGAAGGATGGGAACTCGTGCAGGTGGTGACGGTATCCCGTCCCGACGCCTTGCGGGGCTCGACTGACCAACGCCCTGCACTACATCTTCAAGCGTCTCCCGGACTGAAGCCGGATCACGGCCAGGTGCCCGCGGCGCAGCCGTGCTCGTCGAATCGAGTTGCGCAAATAACGACATCTGTAGTATTTAAGACTTCCTATGTAGTTGCAAGATTTGAGAGAGCGCGCCGGCATTGGGCATCTCCGCAGTCGTCGATGACGTGGGCGCTGCGGATATGAACGATCCCGAGCAACGCGCAAATGCCAAGGATCAGGCGTAGAGGAACCATCGCTACATGAGATTCAGGCTGTGTGCCCCGGATGTAGTCCGCGCGATGCGAAGACCGCCGCGCGGACTGCGGCGCTGCCGGCCCTGAGGAGCACGCCCGGTGAGTTCCGATCAGGGCGAGGCGCGCCTGGCACACATCCAGCAGCCGCGGCTCGTCGCCGACGCTCCTGCCGACCGCGTCACCGGCGCCGCCATGGATGAGCCGCTGCCCAAGCGGCGGCGAACCCGTCTGATCGCCGCGATCGCCGCCGCCGTCGTGCTGGTCGCGGTCCTTCTGATTCGATGGGTGTTGCCGAACGGCTTGCAGGTTGCGGCAGCCAACGTCCGCATTGCCGCCGTCCAGCGTGCGATGTTCCGCAATGACGTGGTGGTGCGCTCGACCGTGGCGCCGTTGCGCACCATCATGCTCGACTCCCTCGCCTCCGGTCGCGTGGAAGAGATCTTCGCCAGCGACGGCGCGACGGTCCGGAAAGGCGATCTGCTCTTCCGCCTCTTGAACCCGCAGTTGCGCCTGGAGCTGGTCGCGCGGGAAGCGGACCGCGCCCAGCAGATATCCAACGTCTCCACTCTGCGGGTCGCGCTCGAAGCGGCCCAGACGGAGCACGACCGGCAGCTGTTGCAGCTCGACTTCGATCTCGATCAAGCACAGAAGCTGCTCGCGCGATACGTCCCGCTGGCGCAGGAGGGCGTGATCTCGAAGGCAACGCTGGAGCGGGCCCAGGACGACGTGCTGCTGCGCCAGCAGGCCGTCGAGAGCGCGCAGAAGCGCACCGCGATCGAGATGCAGATCAAGCGCGAGGGCATCAGGCAGATGGAACAGGCGATCGAGCGGCTCGACGCCGGCCTGCAGGAGGTGAACAAATTGATCGACGGGCTCGCCGTGCGCGCGCCGATCGCCGGCCGGCTGACGAACTTCAGCCTGCAGCTGGGCGAAATCGTCAAGGCCGACCAGCGCATCGGGCGCATCGATGATCCGGGCGAGTTCAAGGTCGAGGCCAGGATCGACGAATATTTCCTCGGCAGCGTGGCGGTGGGCAGACGCGGCCACGTGAGCGTCGAGGGGCGCACCTACGAAGTCGAAATGAGCCACGTATTCCCGCAGATCACCGATGGCCGCTTCTCGGCCGAGCTGCGCTTCGCCGGCGAAGCGCCTCCCGGGCTGCAGCCCGGGCAGAGCCTGGAAACGCGCATCGTTCTGGGAGAGACGACGCCCGCCCTGATCCTGCCCAACGATGCGTACATGAACGATACCGGCGGCAGCTGGGTTTACGTGGTGGCAGCCGACGGCACGACGGCCGAGCGGCGCGCGATCCGCGTCGGCCGCCGCAACAACAGCCAGGTGGAAGTGGCTTCCGGCCTCGCCATCGACGAGCGTGTGATCGTGTCGAGCTATGCAGCCTACGGCGCCGCCGAGCGGCTGCAGATCGCCAGATAGCGTCCCTTTTGCAACCTGGAGGCACCGTGATCAAGTTAGTGCGTACGACGAAGAAGTTCGTGGGCGGCGAAGTCGTCACCACCGCGCTCAATGACATCAGCCTGGAGATCGCGGCTGGGGAGTACATCGCGGTCACGGGGCCGTCGGGCTGCGGCAAATCGACGCTGCTGTCGATCCTCGGCATGCTCGACAGCCCCGATGCCGGCGAGTACTGGTTCGAAGGACAGGACGTGGCGGGCTGGAACGAAGCGAAGCTCAACGAGCTGCGCCGCGGGCGCGTCGGCTTCATATTCCAGAACTTCAACCTGATCGAAGAGTTGTCGGTGCGGGAAAACGTCGAGCTCGCGCTCGAATACTCCGACGTTCCCGCCAGGGAGCGCCGCGAGCGTGTGGCGCAGATGCTCGATCACCTCGGGATCGGTCACCGCGCCAGGCATCGACCGTCGCAATTGTCGGGCGGCCAGCAGCAGCGCGTCGCCATCGCGCGCGCGCTCGTCAACAGGCCCGCGGTGCTGCTGGCGGACGAGCCGACCGGCAATCTCGACTCGGCGCACGGCGAAGAGGTGATGCGCATCCTGCAGCAGATCAACGAGGCGGGCACCACGATCGTGATGGTCACTCACTCCCCGGCGCACGCGGCGCGAGCCGCGCGCACGGTGGGCCTGATCGACGGGAGAATCGCCGGGACGGCCGAAGCCGTCGCCGCCTGACAGCCGGAGGTCGCGATGAAACTGCGGGATTTCAAGGTCGGTGCGCCTGCTGCTGGCAGATCCGGTGTACTCCCTGGTCACCCTACTCGGGCTCGGGGTGGGCCTGGGCGTGTTCCTGCTATTGGTCGGCTTTGCACGCTACTGCTGGCAATACAACACGCACGTGCCGGACGCGGAGCATGTCCATGTCATCAAGCAGCGTGCGAATCTCGAGCCGGGCACGCCCTGGTACGATCAGGCACCGGTGCTGTTGCGTGAAGCCGCGAGCAACCTGCCCGGCGTCGTCAGCACGACCGGCTTCGTGAACTGGTTTCCGCTCACCGCGCAGGTCGATGGGCAGGTCAGCAAGCTCAGGAATCTGACCACCCTGCCGGGGTTCGCCGAGATGCTGGGGCTGCGCGCCATCAATGGCGACCTGGCCGACGCATTGTCGCGCCCGGACAGTCTCGCCCTGACGGAAAGTGCCGCCAGGCGCCTGTTCGGCACGACGGACGTGCTGGGGAGAACCGTGACGCTGAAGGCGGTGGAACCCGGTCCGGGCGCCGCGCGCGTCGCCGCGATCCTGCCAGACCCCCCGGCGAACACGACCATTCCATTCGAGGCGCTGCACGGACCGAAGCTCTCCCTGGTGCCGCAGTGGATGGCGACCGAGGCGATCACCGGCGAGATGTCCTTCCCCGGCACGCTGTTCATCCGTGTCCGGCCCGATGCGTCGATTCCGGCGATCACCGAGGCTCTGCAGAACGCAGTCGACCGGGCGCCGGCGACTCAGCGGCTGCCGGCTGCCGCGAAGGACCGGCTGGGCGGACGCAAGATCGTCGATATCAAACTGGCGCCGCTGCGCGATGCCTATTTCGATCGCGAAATCGCGATCAATCCGTTCTCTCTCAAGGTCGACCGGGGCAATCCTGCCGTCCTCGCGGGGCTGCTCGCGATCGCCAGCCTCATCCTGGCGCTGGCGACCCTCAACTACGTCAACCTGGCGACCATCCGCGTCGCGCGCCGCGAGCGCGAGATCGCCATGCGCAAGGTGCTGGGCGTCAAGCGCCAGCGCCTGGTACTGCAGTTCGCCGCGGAATCGCTGCTGGTCGCGATGCTGGCGACGGCCATAGGGCTGCTGCTCGCCTATCTGCTCCTGCCCGTCTTCGCCCAACTGATGAACCGCGACCTGAGCAGCCTGCTCACGCCGGGCAACATCGCGGCAGCCGTGGCGATCGGCATCGTGCTGGGCCTGCTGACCGCCCTCTACCCTGCCTGGATCGCCTTCGGCGTACGTCCGTCGCAAGTGCTGGCGGGACGCGCGCATACCGAATCGGTGCTCAGCAAGCGCCTGCGACAGACCTTGTCGGTGCTGCAGATCGCGGCCGCGATGGGGCTGGCGAGCTTCACTCTGGGCATCTATCTGCAGGCTCGTTTCGCCATGAACGCCTCGCCCGGCTTCGATCCCTCCTCGCTGCTCGCCTTCGAGATCAACGAAGGCGTGATGATGGGCGAGTCGGAAGTCTCCCGTGCGCTCATCACGGCGCTCTCGCAGGAACCCGCGATAGCCGGCGTCGCCACCGCGGCGGATGCGGTCGGGCGCTCCAGGTACCCGTTGAGCGCCGAGGTCAAACAGGAAGGCGGGCCGAGCGTGATCATGGACAACAAGCTGGTCAGCGCCAACTTCTTCGAACAGTACGGCATCCGGCCCGTGGCCGGCCGGCTGTTCGACTCGCAGACCGACTGGAAGAGCGAAGGTGATCCGGTCGTGATCAATGCGCTTGCGGCGCGCGCGCTCGGCTTCGCCTCGCCGCAGCAGGCGGTGGGACAGACGTTGCTGTTCAGGAGCAGCCGCTTCGGCACCGGTCCTCAAGGCCTGGTCACCAAGCGCGTCGTGGGCATCGCGCCGGAAATCCGCTTCCATTCGCTGCGCGAGGTTCCGCGTGCCACCGCCTACGAAGTGTTTACGAGCGGCGTCACGGTCACGGTGCGCGCGAGCGGATCGGTGGCGGATGCGGAACGAGCCGTGCGAACGGTGTGGCCGCAGTACTACCCGAACTCCGTCCTCGAACTGAGCCCTGTCAAAGACATCTATGCCGCCAACTATGCGGACGATGCCAGGCTGGCCAGGCTGCTCGCGCTCGGGACGATCATCGCCATGATCATCGCGGCCTTCGGCATCTATGTGCTCGCCGCCGATACCGTGCAGCGCCTGACGGCGGCCATTGCGATGCGCAAGCTGTTCGGCGCCCGTCGCCTGGACATCGGCAAGCTGGTGGCCAGAAAGATCGGCGGCACCGTGCTGTTGTCCGCGGCGATCGGCCTGCCGATCGCTGCGCTGGCGCTCGTGCGCTACTTCGCGCCGTACACGGAACGCACGCCGCTCGGTTACTGGACCTTGGTGTTCGCGTTGATCGTCACCCTGGCGGTTGCCGCGCTGGCCGCCGCCAGGCACGCGTGGCTGGCGATGATGCTGAGACCCATAGTGGCGCTGCGCGTGTGATTGCCCGCTGAACGGCGACTTGCGAGCGTGCCGCGGGCGGCAATGAGCGCCGCCAATTCCTGGACGCGCGTCGCTGCAGGTTCAACCTTTGCGCAGCTGCAGCAGCTCTCTCACGAGCTTCGACTGACGTTCGCTCACCTGAATCTCGGTGCGTTCCTTGTCGTTCAGGACAAGCATGTAAGAGCCTTTGATCAGCGGCGCGACTTCGGCAATCTTCTTGCTGTTGACGATTGCCGAGCGATGGGCACGGAAAAATGGCGGGTCGGTGAGGCGAGCCTCGAGATCGGCGAGGTTGTAATCGGTTCGATAGAGCTGTGTCGTCGTCTGAACCTTGACGAGGCCGTCTTCCATCTTGAAGACGCAGACGTCATCGAGCGGAATCAGGACGTAGCGATCGCGGAACCTCGCGACGACGTGCTTGAGTTCCGTTCGGGTCGAGTGCACGAGCGCGTGCACTCGCGATTTCTCCGCCGCATTGTCCTGCGCACTGCCGTGAAGTCGCTCGACGCGCTCCAGCACCGACGCAAGCTTGCCGCGATCGATCGGTTTCAACAGGTAGCCGACGGCGTTCGCGGCGAAGGCATCGAGGGCGTACTGATCGTAAGCGGTCGCAAAGATCACGAGTGGCCACGAGGTTCCTGCCGGCAGATTGCGCAGCGCCTCGAAGCCGTCGCAGCCCGGCATCTGCACGTCTAGAAACACAAGGTCTGCAGACATGCTCGCCATCGACTCGATGGCTTCGAGACCGTCACGGGCTTCGCCAATGATGTCGATTCGTTCGAATGGCGCGAGGAGCTTTCGCAGACGCGACCGCGCCGCCTCCTCATCGTCGATGATCAGCGTCCTAATTTTCATGTAGCGGCAAGAGCAATGTGATGCATGTCCCGCGTCCGCAGGCGCCTCGGCCGATATTCATTCGCGCACGGTCGCGATAAACCGTCTGCAATCGCTCGCGAACGTTTCTGAGCCCGATACCGATTCGATTGGGTGCTCCCGCCGGTATGCCGACACCGTCGTCTGAGATTTCGAGCTTGAGATACTCGCCGGCGCGCATCGCGCTGATGCTCAACACTCCACCTCCTGGGGTCGGCGCGAGACCGTGTCGTACCGCATTCTCGACGATCGGCTGGAGAATGAGCGAGGGCACCTGGCGCGCACCGAGAGTTTCGTCGTTGCGCATCTCGACGCGCAGGCGCTCGCCGAACCGAACCTGTTCGATATCGAGATAGCGACGAACGAACTGCAACTCCTCGTCGAGCGTCGAGAGCATCTGGTCGTGCCGGGAAAGCGCATATCGAAAGCAATCCGCAAGCCGTTCCGTCATCGTCTCCGCCTGCTCGGGCGCGCGTCCAATGAGGTCGGTGATCGTATTCAGCGTGTTGAACAGGAAATGCGGGTCAACCTGAGCGCGCAGCGCGGTGAGCTTGGCCTCGGTCAGTGAGCGTTGCAACCGCTCCTCCCGCAACCTGGACTCGCGCCGTTCCGCCTCGAGCTGCAACGACTCGAGGCGGTAGCTGAGCTCCAGCGCGATGGCTTCGGCAAACGCGAACTCTTCCTGCATGAGTACGCGCGAGTCCTTCGATGCCGCGAGATCGAGCACGAGTCGATCGCCGACCCGGATTCGGGCGAGATATGTCGCGGCCTCGGCGAAATCCCCGCCCGAGCGTACCGCCGCTTTTACGCGCAACGCTTCCCTGATGGTATGTTCCGCGAGCGCGATCAACTCGTCGTCCGTCGATGCGCGGCGCGCCTCCTGCACGAAATCCCCTTTCACCAGTGCGTACGCCGGGCGGCGCAGCAGGAATCGATCCACCCAATGACTGATCCAACCGAACACCGCGGGCGCCACGAGCATGAGTGCGGCGACCAGGATCGTTGCGGTCACGAACGGCAGGCCGGGCACGAATGCTGGAATCTGCGCCACGACGAGTGCGGCGACACACACGCTTGCGATGAGAACGAGACTGCGCTTCAACGCGATGTCGGCATAGCGGGTCTGCGCAAGAAAGAACGACAGCAACAGCGTCCACGGCAACACCCACAAAGCGCTGATCAAGGAGGCGATCTGCTGCAGCGGACCGTCGGCTAGCGAGTCGTGAATCGACACGAGCGTCGCCAGGATCTGCACGAGCGCCAGGAGCGTTGCAGCTGGCGCGAACCAGCGCGCGATCCGGGGGCGCGCTTTGTTGGCAGAGGCGCGGCTGCCTGCAAACGCAGCGACGATACAGGCCCCCGCAAAGAAGAGCGAGACATAGAACGCGCCCGACGGAAATGGCGTATCGCCGACACGGAAGTCAGTCCGCAGCAAGACGATGGCGAACCAGATCGCCAGTGCGATGCTGCCGACATGGGCAAGCACCTTGAGGAACTTGCGTGCCTGGTCGGACCGTACATGAGGGTCGCCGAGACTGGTAAAGACCAACGGCCCGAAACACGTGGAGACCCAGGCAATCGACTCGGCAATGTCGACGGCCCGACCCTTCGGATACGCGATGTCCAGGCTCACGGCCGCGAACGCCGCCACGGCGTACAGAAGCCCGGTGACCCAGAGCCAACCATAGGGCCGTGCGCCACCGCCTGTCGCATGGAAGGGGCGATGCGTGACCAACAATAATCCGCAGAGCGCTGCGGCCGTAGCGAATCCCAGCGCCTCTATCGCATTCAACATTGTCGCGTTCACGATGGCTCTTCAATCAGCGCTTCAATGCCCGTGACACTGGGTACAGTCTCTGCCGATGTTCAAGCGAAGTTTCATCATGTCGGCCGTCGGCGGCGATTGATTGCCGCTCAGTACTGCAAGGCGTTCACGAGCGCGTTGAGCGGCTGGCGTGTCACGCCGAGCCATGCGTTCGTACGTGGATCGAGCCTCATCGCGCCGCCCACTCTCCCATTGCAAATCCGCGAGCAGCAGGGCGACGACATCACCCGCACGAGTTCCATCTGCCACGTTCATGAGAAACATCAGGTCATCTTCGATCGGTAAGTCATGCCTCAGCGGGAGCGGAAGCGCAAGCGATGAGAAAGCACGCATCAACCTGACCGGCACTTGCGACGGAGCCAGTTCCACTCCGCGATTCAAGTCGACGATCGCGCGGCGAAGATCCTCCGGCGCTCGGCTTCGATTCGCGATGACGGTTCGTGCCATGCCCCGTCCGGCCGTGGCATAGGCGTTGCTCGGATCGAGTCGCACGGCGCGATCGAACGCCTCGAATGCGTCTTGCGCAGCCGAAGCCGCGACTCGTGCATCACTCTTTCCATTTGCTGCCGCCGTGATCTGCATGAAGTATGCAGTGCCGAGCTCGTTCCAAACCTCGATATTGTCCGGGGCTGCCTCGACAGCGGTCCTCAGAAC
This sequence comes from uncultured Steroidobacter sp., assembly GCA_937864115.1. Taxonomy (GTDB): domain Bacteria; phylum Pseudomonadota; class Gammaproteobacteria; order Steroidobacterales; family Steroidobacteraceae; genus Steroidobacter. The sequence goes on from CALMII010000037.1 coordinate 11,589, forward strand.
GGCAAGGGAGTCCTGCGCACGCTCGTACCTGCCCACTCGGACCTGATACTTGTATGCACGCGCCTGGAGTATCGCATGCGTCACCGGATCGGGTTCTGCGCCGGCGACGATACAGGCCAGGCTGGCTGCTGCGATTGCAACGTGCGGAATGACGGTGGTCCGGAACATGTGAATCTCCTTGAGGTTGAGGCCTGAACGGGACCAGCCTACGCAGGAGAGGATATTCACCCGATCGATTTCGGGTCGGCGTCGAGAACGGTTGCGTCAACGCGGCAGATCGGCAGTTGAGCGCGGACGTCCGTCAGGCAGGATGCGCATCATCGCTGCATTCCGACATCCTAACCTTGCCCTTCGCACGTATGTGCGTCCCTGGCATGCCAACTTCAGACTGAATGCCATCCTTGCAGAAGCCGAGCTCAAGCGACGTATCCTTAAACACACCATGCAGCGTCTGCAACGTGAACAGCTTCTGACCCGCCCGCGGACCGAGTGCGATCCGATAGGTGATGGCGGGACCGAGCAGATCATCCAGCGGGCCGGCCTCTCCAGCGCGGGTCAGCCAGGCATGCTCCTTTCCTGCAGTCGAATTTTTTTTTCGCAACTCCCCTCCAGCGCCGTGTCGGTAGCAGACAGGGTGCAGCCGCTTTGTCCGGACCTCGGAGTCAGGGCGATGCTCCCGAAAAGCCGCGAGCAACGTCCGGAGCCCGTCCGCCAGTTCCCGACGATCGCTTCTTCGCCAGTGACGGGCGATCAATGCTGAAACATTCTGATGACTACCAAGCGTACGCCGACTGCAGCACCCATCCCAATACATTGGCGCGCCCCGGATCAGAGTTATCCATGGAGAGAGAAAGACGGAGCGCGGACATTCCAACTGCCAGCGTCAAAGCCTCCGTGCGCAAGTCATAGGACAGATCGACAGAGTGCGCGCCTGCGCGGTGACGCACCCCGATAGCAGGAAAGTGCAAGTCTTCAACCGCATCGTCCGAAACGACGGCACTCCATCCGTGCAACGGCCGGGTGACGAGTGCCAGGTGATACTTCGGCTCGATACGCCGCTTCAGTGAAATGACTGAATCCAAGCCGACGACCGCAGCGTTCTGATCCAGATTCTCGTTGTGAGCGATCTGCGCATTGTCGAGTTGCTTCACGCTCATGGGGAGGTCGCGCCAGTGTAGCGAGCCATACAGATCCATGACGGCGAAGTTTGCTTCCCAGCCGCTACTCGACCGTAGGATCAGTTCCAGGTCCGTCGAATATCCCAGGGCACGCGGATCACCGCGCGTCACATAGGGATTGAAGTCGTCTGCATCCAGGTCGCTCTGCACGCGCAGCCAGTTAGCCGTACCCGTGGCCCAAGAACCGGAATTGGCGGCGATATCGCCTCGGATGGACTGTTGCTGACCTTTCTCACCGTTGAGGAAGGACGCACCGACACCGATCTTCAGCGACCAGCTCTTCCGCAGGTCGTATTCGAACACTTTGCGCAGCCGCAAACCGGTGGCCTGAAAAGCGCTGAAGTCCATGGATAGCGCGTAGGTGCGACCAGGATTGAACGGCTGGTCGTGCCTGCTACCGATCAGCACGTCCAGCAGATCCTTCGATGCGACACCCAGATACTCGTGGCGGTAGATTGCTCCGACACACAGGCCGAAGCCTGCAGCGGCTATTTCAGCGAAACCGATACCGACACCTCGATTGCTCGCCCGATCCGGCGCGTAGTAGTCGCCTCCATAGTCGTCGTAGGTTGTCACTGGCGCCGGTTGCAGCCAGGCTACCGCGCCAACGGTAGCGGCAACGCTGCGACCGGACGTTGGGCAGTTACTCGCAGCGCCGGACCCTGCAATCAAGTCCAGCGCTGTGGCAGAGAGCGATAAACCCAGGAGGGCCGTGCCGACCCCCACTCGCGTCACACACTTCACGCTCATCGCCTAAAACACGGATTCGGAACTACCGTCGCTGTAGAAGACGAATCCGTTGTCGCCGATAGTGGCCGTTTCGACTCCGTTGGCGGTAACCGTTCCGGTCAGCGGACCATCGGCGGGCTTGCTCACGGCGATCGTCACGCCGGCGTTGTTCGTGATCGTGCCAGTCAATCCGGCGGTCGAGTCGTATTCACCGGAGGCGTTCAACTCGGCCGTGCCAGCCGCGGTACTGTACCGATACGTGACCGAGAACGACGCAGGATGCTCTGGCGATGTGCCCCAGGTGTACTCGCCCGATTCGTCCTGAGCATGTTCGGAAGTCGGCCGATCGGCGTTGGCCGTGGCCGACACACTCAGTATGCGTCCGGAAGGGAGAAACAATGTGCCGTCCGCTTGCATTTGAGCGGTCAACGAGTTCGTCGCCACGATCGGTTGGGTGGCGTCGAAGCCCGCTACCCCCAGCATGCCTACGCTCAGCGCGCCTTGGAACAAGGGCGCATAGGCGCCTCCGGGCAGGACTTCGCTGATCGAAGCCTCGAGTTTGACAGTGCCTGGAATTCCAAGCGTGTTGGAGGCGTCGTAGACCGGCTCGTCGAGGGTCACCTTGCCAGCGTATGAGAAGCCATCGGTCACCCACTGCTCCATATCGATGGCGCCCCAGATGGCGATTGCAGCGTTGCCAGCGATGGTCCGCGGCAGGCCATCCCTCTCAGTCCAGGAATAGGTCACCTCCGGGTCGTATGGGTCGGTGTATGTATGCGTGATCTCTGGATAGAACACACCGTCCGTCGCTGTTTTTCCATTGCGCACGTGAATGAGTGTGCCGGAGCCGAGCTTCGCGCTCTTGAGCGATATGCCTCCGCCACCTTCGAAGAGTGTGCCGCTGACGGTCAGCGACCCCGAGAACGATTCGTTGTTCCAGTCCTCGGACTGTGCCGCTTGCAGATTGGCGCTGACATGTCCCCCTGCTGCGGTCACGTAGAAGGGACCTGAGAACGAGGCCGAACGAACGTCACCCGTCTTCACGAGCGTGAAGGTGGCGGTCATCGCCGGAACATCGAGCGCGGCTTCGGAGGACTCGTTGCCGTACTCGCACGAGCCGGGGGCGCTGCACACCGCATTGAACGACCAGATTCGCTCAAAGGGTCGTGTGCTCACTGAATAGCCGGTATCGCCTACCCTCGTGATCGTCGCCTGAATCCATCTCTCAGTAGATGTCTGACTGTAGGAACCGTTCTCACCAGTCTCATAGCTGTATTCGTAGCTGTAAGCGTATTCATCGAATGCGGTATTTGCTGCAGCGGGGTCCAAGGGGTCGTACCTGCAGTTGCTGTCGTCCGTGATGCTGTCGCTGTCGCCGCTCACGGCCAAAGCGCAAAAGTAAGCTGAAGCGAGCACTCTGCTGGCCGAACCGCCTACCGGCTTGACGTTGTTCTCGAAATCATCGACGAGCCCGTCCAATGTGTCGGAGAAACCCAATGTATCGATCGGCCCCTGATTGACGATGTTGGTGCGGATGTTGGCCATCAGATCCTTGGTATTGACCAAGGGATCGGCGCTTGGGTTGTAGCCAGGCAAGGGATTCTGTTCTTGAATGTTCTCGACCAGCGCGTTTTCGGCGGTCGTAGGCACATTCATACCGAGTTCGGCTGGGGTTCTTCCAGCCACCGTTACCGCGCCAGAGTTGATGACCGCGTACGCGGCACTCAAATAGCCGGCTTCGGCATTCAGCGTTGTGACGCCGCTAGCGCTTACGGAGACCAGTCTTCCAAGTCCGTCGACGACACAAGGAAGATTCTCGGGATAGCTACCCATGCAGGCCAGCCCGTCCGTGCCGGTGGCGATACTTTTGTCGGCCGCGACGGATAGAGCTGTCAGCAGCTTTGCTTGAGCCTGTTGTGCGGGGGTGGAACTGGCGTAATTGGCGATGTCGATGGGGAGAGTCTGCAGAACCGGAGCGCCATTGAGGAATACGGTGCTGACGGTGCTGTTGGCGGCGTCGATAGTGGCGACGCTCAGCCCGCCAGTACCAGACGTGGCGAGCGTGTACGCCAGTTCCGTTAGCGGTGTGATGGCGAGAGGCTGCAGATTCGTGAGACTCGGGAATACAGCGTGCAGCACCAGCGCGGCGGGTGCGGCGATGGGCACACCCGACAGTTCGTCGAGCATCTGAGTCGAACCATCGACAGTCAACGTCGCTACGACCGCGCCAGAGCTGGTAACAGGCGATGAAAAAGCGCCGGTGCTGGAGTCGGTACGTACTGTGGCGAGGGCCGTGCCGCCGACAACGCCATTGCTCACCGGATAAAACGTCACGATCGCATCGAGGAGCAGTCCCTTCGCAGCCGTGCCTGACACCGTTGCGCTAAGTGGTGGAGTCGACCCGTCACCGCCGCCGGGCGGAGTCGCGCCAGAGCCACCGTCACCACCTCCTCCACCACAAGCGGCCTGGAGCAATAGGCCGGAGATCATCGATGCAGTGAGCAAGTGTCTCTTCTTCGACTGCATCGCCACTTCCCTATTCTTCGACACGGAACCATCCTCGCAACTGAACAGCGACGAACGTTGCCCCATCGCACACTGCGAGTCCATGAACTCCTTGCAAGAATGCGGCATGTATCACTCTTGGGTGCGGGCTCAGTCACACCTGAGATTGGATTTACATGACGCGACTCTCATTTCGCCGCATGCGGATTGCAAACTGATGGTGGACGAATCAACTCGGGTGGCGGATAGGAATTTCAATCCACCTGCCCGATTCGCATCGCGGGTCTTAATATTGACCCCGGATGACTGGTCAAAGCCCCTGACTCCGCAAATCCGGCCCGGATGATACTCGTCAGGCATCGTTCTGCCCGCGAACTCCACACCGAGCGGGTCCACCACCGCTGAATCCCCCTCTCAACTCGACGTCGAAGCCGCGCAACAGTATCGCGCCGAACCGTGCGATGTCTTCGCGCAAACTGGACGAGTGGCGGCCGAGAAATTCCCTAAGGAAGAGCGCGCTCGACGATGCGAGCGGCTGGATCACAAACGGCGTCTCTTCTTGTTGATTCGTTGGAACGCGTCGTTCCCGCGAGCTGAGCGTTCGGCTGATCACGTCGCTGTAGCGATGGGCCATCTGCATACCTCGCACTCATCCTCACGTGCATGGATATTCCTCGGTTGCAGAATTTACGAGACCGGCTCCGCTACTTCGAGCTCAATCAGCAGAACGCGCGTTTCGGCCGATCTACGCCTCGTACAGAGCGCCTGCAATACTTGACCGAGCGACGCGAATGGCTGGCGCGATGGCTCCGGCAAGACCCAGTACGCACGCCAGAGCAGCAACCCCCATCACCAGCTGGGGCGTAAACGACAGTGAGAAAACAAGCTGCGAATCCCCCAGCGCGCCGCCGACCGTACTCATCATCGTTCCGTCGAACAGCACATAGGAAACGCCTATGCCGACTGCAGCTCCCAACAGCGCGAGCAGTAGCGCCTCTATCAGCAGAGCGACGACCACCGCACTTGGAGCGAATCCGATCGCGCGCAAAGTTGCCACCTCCACCGAACGCGCCACCACTGCCGAGTACATCGAGGTTAGCGCAGCGAACAGCGCGCCGAATGCCATGATCGTACCTATCGAGTACGCAACGGTACGCAGCAAGCGACTCATGCCGTTCGATGCAAATGCCAAATACTCGGGCTCGGCATGCGCCTCCGCACCGGCTTTCGTATCGCGCACCACGCCTTGCCTGAAGGATCCGAAAGACGCAGCGTCCTTGAGCATGACGCTCACGCTGTTGAACGCGTTCAGCTTGTAGGCAGAAATGACCGTCTGCGCATCCGCAATGACTTCCGACTCGCGCGAGCCTTTGCTGCCAGCGAAGATGCCGACGATCGTCCAATCGCCATCCTGGAGCCGGATGCTCTCGCCGATGGTAAGACCTTCGAACCAAGCAAGCGCGGCAGCACCGACGATCAACTCATTCTTACCGGATTGATACAGCCTCCCCTCGACCAGCTTGAGCTCGGGGCGTATCGCGAAGTACTGCTCGCCCACGCCGCGCAACGTCAAGCTGACGTCCGACTGATCGGACTTGCGCGCGACAGGCGCCTGCAGCAACACTTCGCCCGATGCCAAGGGCCGGCCACGCGCGTCACGCCTCACTTCCGGCGCATTCGCAATGTTGCCGAAATCGTCCCGCGACAGACTGCTCGAGTCTTCCTCGGTCGCGATACGCGAGATCACTATGGCCCGCTCGGCCTGCGCATCGCCCATGATGGTCGAGCGGAATCCAATCGACATGGCAAGCAGCGGGACCAGCACACCGACAACGCCAGCCATGCCGATGACGATGACCAGGGAGTTGCCGAGACGCAGCGGAACCGTACGCAGATTGGCGACGACGATCGCAAATATCTGTTGAATGCTGTTCACGCGCTCACCGCCTTCTCAGCGCTAAAGCCACCGGCATGCGCGACAGACTCGATGCAGGCAGGACGGCTCCAATGAATGCCAGACACGCTGCACAGATCAGCCCAGCCACCGCCACCTCGAGGGACACCACGATCCTAGAGAAGGTTTCTGCCCAAAGCGGTGCGATCAGACGCGCGGTCGCAAGCCCCAGCAGCGCAGGCGGCAGATACAGCAACAGCGCCTCCGCAAAGGCGAGGCCCAGAACATGGCCTCCCGAGTAGCCCATGGCCTTCAGCACTGCGAACTCTCGGGAACGATCCTGCAGCGACTGGCGCAACGTGTTGCCGGTGAGAAATGCCAGGGTGAACAGCACCGACCCGATGACGGCATTGGTGAAGAACTTTACATCGCCCAGTTGCTTGGCGGCGGATTCGGCCCGGCCCTGCTGCGATCGGGTACGCGTTTCGTGCGACGAGTTGGCAAAAATTCTGTCGATGGCCTTCGAGGTGGTCACGGCCTTGGTCGGATCATTGATACGCACGTAGAACGCGTCCGCCGTGCTGCGATTCTGCACGCGGTACTCATTGAAGTAGTCATAGTTGATGAGGCTCACGTAGCTTGGCGCCTTGACCTCCGGCGTTTCGATCACGCCCACGATCTCGAAGGTCCATGCGCCGGAGCGGTCGGTCTTCAGCATCTCGGAGCGGACGGTCACGGTGTCGCCGACTTTCCGGTGCAGAGCCTCGAGCAACGGCGCGGTGGCGAGCATGCCCGAACGGGTGCGGCGCATGGCGTCCAGGCTGGCCGGACTCGCGGCGAATGTAGTCATCAATCGAAAGAAAACGTCAGGCTGGGTGGCCAGCGCACCCACCCCCTCCGCTTCGCCGTGGCTATAGTAGAAGTAGGCTCTTGGAGCGACATCCGTCACCCCGGGAACCTTGCGGATATCCTCGACGGCTGAGATGGGCATCGGCGCACCGCCGCGAACGCGCGTCTGGACGACGAGTGCGTTGCGGTTCGCGCGCTCGATGGCTTGCTCGAACCCGGCATTCACGCCTTGGAGCAGGCCAAGCAGCACAAAGGCGATAGCGATGCAGATGGCCGTCAGAACGGTGCGGACCGGCCTTCTCCATAGCCCAACCCATACGAGCGGCAAAAACCTCATGCCTCCCCCTGTCTTTCGACTGACTCGTCGTCCCTCTATCGCTCCGGGAAGCTCCGTTGCGCAAGCCTCCCACCCCTGTGGGCGCGATAGTCAAGACACTCCTTAGACTTTCTCGACAATGTAGTTGTCCATGACGAGTATATCGAGATCGTCAGCAGTGAGTTGAGTTCAGAACAGCGACCGCTGCGGCGGCGCTCGCGCACCCAGCGGCAGTTCGTGCTGCACGTCAGCCGGAACCGTCTCGTCCAGATGCGACAGGATCTTCGCAACGATCTCGGGCATCTTCGATGCTGGCGATGATCCTCAGCTTCCCGTCGCAGCCGGCGCAGGTGTCGATCTCGATACCGAATACGCGCTTCAGGCGCTGCGCCCAGCTCATCGCCACATGACGCGGTGTCTGGGGTTCTTCCTGCCGCGCTTCGCCGTCCCCACGCCCCGCCGCGCAGGCGTCACCACTGCACGCAATTTGCCGTGCGGGGCGAACACCCCATGAAATCGAGTCAGGTGCATTCGCGGTGCCGGCACCAGCGCTGCAAGCCGCGCCATCACAGTCAGCGAACTCAGCCGAGTGCCGGATCAATCTACAGTGAGTTATCCCGCCGCCGCTTCCATGCCGTCCGAATAGACGGTGCAGCGATTTCGTCCCGTGCGTTTCGATGAGTAGAGGGCGCGATCCGCCTGATCGAACATTTCCGCCGGGTTGGCAGCACCGAGATCGATGCTGGAAATTCCGAGGCTCACCGTGATGACCTGTCGTCCGGGTAGCTGCAGCGAGGGTCCCAATTCCGCCTGGATGGCGCTTCTGATTCTTTCCGCCGCAACGGCAGCGCCGGCAACGTCGGTGGCGGGGAGCGCCACGCAGAACTCTTCACCGCCGTAGCGGCAGACCAGCGTCGAGTCGCGCGTGAGGCGCAAGAGGATGGCCGCGACGGATTGAATGACCTTGTCGCCAGTTGCATGCCCGTAGGAATCATTGATCGACTTGAACTTGTCCACGTCGACGATGATGAAAGACAGCGGCGTGCCGCGCTGCTTGGCATTGACGAACAACGCATCAAAGAGAGGCGAGAACGCGCGTCGATTCACCGCGCCGGACAGCGGATCTACAGTCGCCAAGCGCTGCAGCTCCCGATTCTTTTCTTCGAGCGCATCCTTGGATTCGGCCAACGCCATCATGGTCAGGTGCAGTTGATCGTTTGCGGCATCCAATTCCGTCACGTCGTGAAACGACGCCATGCAACCGCGCAGTTGCCGGTTCGCATTGAACAGCGGCGAACAGCTGACGATTAACCGGCGTGCGCGAGCTTTTTCTTCGTTGCCATGCGCGCGATAGGACCGATTGGCGACCACTCGGCCACTGCGCATGCATTCGACCCACGGGGCAAGTGTCGCGTCGGGCGGATCCTGTGACAACCAGGAAAATTTACTGGGATCGGCACCGGTGCAGGATTCGCCGCTCGGCAGCAAGGCGTTGAAGCCGAGGTTCGACATGACGATGCGCCCGTGCGTATCGAGCACGATGACGGCATCGGTGATCGCATCGAATGCGTTCTGGACGCGCTCCGGCACCGCTTGCTGCGGGTCGAGGTGCTGCATGGTGCGTTTCAAGTAGAAGTAAAACGCCAGGCCGCCGATCAAACTGAACAGAGCGCTCATCTTGAGCACCGACCAGTTCAGCAGCGATTTCAGAAAGGTATTTCCCAAGGGAACGAATGCCAACTCGACTTGCCCCCACGGCCGCTGAACGGCGCTGCCACTCATGATGGGAACCACGAAGTAAGTGCGGTTCATTTCCGCCTTGCTTCGCCGCTCCCATTCACTCGCATGAGTTGCCGATGCATAGAGCAATTCGCCAGCTTCGTTGCGCAGCCCCAAGGAAACGAGGGAAGTTTCGCGCCGCGCCAATTCGTCGGCCAATTTGGCGCTGCTCTTCACGCCGCTTTGCGACAGCGTCAACGTAATTTGCGTGGCGAACGTTTCGGCCAGACGCTGGCGCAAACGCAGCGCGCCTTCGTCCGGGCCTGGAAATACGCCGAGAAAGACATCGAGCGCCAATAGCACGGCAACGGTTAGCGACAGCAAGCCCACCGTAATTCGGGCAATCGGGTTGAGAAAGAGATTGCGAATGGCAGCTAGCATCTTCAGTCCGACAATTGCAGTAACGAGGTGCGCTGGCCCTGTGCCGGCACGATGCCGAACGTCACCGGTGCGCGTGGCGCGCGTCGACGATCCATGATGGGGGCATCGGTTTCGCCCGGCTTGCGTTCTCGCACGAGAATCGGCAGGGGATCGATCACCGTCCATGCCGGCACCGAAGCGGTCAGGGCAGTCAACAAACCGATCGAGCGGCTCACCCACCACACGACGGCGCCGCTGGCAGCCAGCTTGACGGAGCTGCCGGCGAAACCCGCAATGAGTTGCACCAGCTCGTCGTCGCCATCCGCTGGCGATGACGAAGCGGGCGCTGCCGTCAGTCCGGAATTCTGCAATGAGGCATCGAGATCCCTGTAGCCACTACTTTGAGTGCCGCGTATCGCGTCGACCCATTCGGCTAACGACAATTCAGAGTGTTCACGACTGATGTAGTCCGTGTGCAGGCGGTTCGAGGCGCCGCGAACTTGAGGATCGCTGCCGGCGTATTTCCCGGTCTCGTTGGCGGCGGTCATCGACGACGACGGCACCCCCATCGTTGCGATGCGCGTTGCCGATGGAAAAGGCGTGCTCGAGGCAGGTGGGTGTTCGTCCGCATGCGAGCCGTTACTGTCGGGCAGCGTCGTCGCAGGCGTTGCGGGCGGCTCGTCCGGAACCGCCGGGTAAGGCATTTCCGGCGTCGGCAGTGGTTCGAGTAACCCGAGATCGATCTCGATATTGATGGGAACGGAAGCCGCGCGCGCCGCGCCCAGCGTATCGGTGGCCACCAGTGACAGCGTGTCGGTTGCCGCAACGCCGTTGTCGATGTGATACGTCATTGTGGCCAGCGTTTGATTGATAGCCGCTTGCGGACCGCTCAACGTGAAGGCAGAGGTGCCGTTCTGACCGCTCTGAATGCTGACGCCTGTCGCAAGCGTCACACTTAGCCGGCCGTTGTCGACACTCAGGCTGAGGCTGGCGAGATTGTTGTCCGCGTCATTCACGGCAACGCCCAGAATCGGGATCGATCGACCGCCTGCGGCATCCACCGTTCCCGGGACGGCGACATCGGGCGCTTGATTCACGTCGACGACGGTGACGGAGATGCTTTGCAGGGTGGTCAGCAAACCGTCGCTGGCCTGCACGATGAGTTGATAGACGTTGTCGCCATCGGCATCGAGCGGAGCTGCGTAATTCGGTGCGGCATTGAACGCCAGCGCACCGGTCGTCGCGTCGATCGTGAAGAACGCTGCATCGACACCGCCCGCGATCGAATAGATCATCGCTGTGGCTGGAACATCGGCATCCGTGGCGACAACGGACGGCAGCGCCACATCTCCCTCATTGATGCTGACAGTCGCCGCTGGCACGCCACCGTTGCTGGTGATGATCGGCGCATTGTCGTTCGTGCCGACCAGATTGATGGTGAAGCTTTGCACGCTGAAGGAGCCATCTACGGAAGTGGCGCGAAGCACAATGGTTTGCGATGCAGCGAGTTCGCGATCCAGCAAGGCGCCATTCGCCACCGTGACGACGCCGGTGGTGGGATCGACGGCGAAACGCCCGCCGGCATCATCATCGAGCGAATAAGTGATTGCATTGGTGGTGGCGTCTGCATCGCTGGCGGATGCGGCGATGCCGACGAGAACTCCGTTGGCAGCATTCTCGACGACGCTATTGGCCGCCGCATTGCCGTCGCCGATCGCACCGACCGAAAACTCGTTCACGTCGCCGACGTCGATGGTGAATGCCCATGTACTGAACGAACCGTCGGCTGAAGTCGCACGGACGAGGATGTCGTGGCTGGCGGCCGTCTCCGCATCCAGCAGCGATCCATTCGCCACCGTGATGACGCCCGTTGTGGCATCGATAGCGAAGCGTCCGCCGGCATTGTCATCGAGTGAATAGGCAACGGCGTTATCGGTTGCATCGCCGTCGCTGGCGGATATCGTTATCCCGACGCTGGTGCCATTGCTCGCGCCCTCGAGCACGCCGTTGGCCGCGGCATCGGAGTCGGCAATCGGTCCGACTGAGAACTCGTTCGCATCGATCACCGCGATAGTGAAGCTCTGCGTGCTGAAAGATCCGTCGCTCGAGGTTGCGCGTGCCGTAATGGAATGACTGGCGGCGGCCTCGCGATCCAGTAACGTGCCGTTGGCCACGGTGACCTGGCCGCTCACGGCATCGATGGCGAAGCGCCCGCCGGCATCGTCGTCGAGCGAATACGTTATGGCGTTATTGGTTGCATCGGCGTCGCCGGCCGTCGCGGTAATGCCGACGATCGCGCCATTGGCGGCGTTTTCGACTATCGCATTGGCGGCAGAATCCGCGTCGCCAATGGCGCTTGCGGCAAATTCATTGACGTCGGTGAGACCTATCGTGAACGTCTGCGTGCTGAAGGAGCCGTCGGCCGAGGTCGCGCGCACTAGAATCGAATGGCTGGCGGCCGTCTCCGCATCCAGCAGCGATCCATTCGCCACCGTGATGACGCCCGTTGTGGCATCGATGGCGAAGCGCCCGCCGGCGTCGTCGTCGAGCGAGTACGTTATGGCGTTATTGGTTGCATCTGCATCGGTGGCGAAGGCGGTCGCCCCGACGACCGTGCCGGCGGCTGCGTTTTCGATCACCATGTTGGCGGCGACATTGCTGTCTGTGACGGGACCGACGCTAAATTCATTGGCATCGTTGACACCGATGGTGAACATCTGCGTGCTGAACGAGCCGTCGGCTGAAGTCGCGCGCACTAGAATCGAATGGCCGGCCGCCGTCTCTGCATCGAGCAGCGATCCATTCGCAACGCTGACAATGCCCGTTGCAGCATCGATGGCGAAGCGCCCGCCGGCGTCGTCGTCGAGCGAGTACGTTATGGCGCTATTGGTTGCATCGGCGTCGCCAGCCGTCGCGGTAATGCCGACGGTCGCGCCATTGCCGGCGTTTTCGACTATCGCATTGGCCGCAGAGTCCGCGTCGCCAATGGCGCTTGCGGCGAATTCATTGACGTCGGTGAGACCTATCGTGAACGTCTGCGTGCTGAAGGAGCCGTCGGCTGAAGTCGCACGGACGCGAATATCGTGAGTAGCTGCGGCTTCACGATCGAGTAAGGAGCCATTCGCGACGGTGACAATGCCGCTATTTGCATCGATCGCGAAGCGTCCGCCGGCATCGTCATCGAGCGAATAGGTGATTGCATTGGTGGTGGCGTCTGCATCGCTGGCGAACGCCATCACTCCCACGGGCGTGCCGGCCGGTGAGTTTTCGGCGATCTCGTTGACGGCTGCATCGGTGTCGGAAAGCGCGGCTACGGCGAATTCGTTCACGTCGCCGACGTCGATGGTGAATGCCCGTGTACTGAACGAACCGTCGGCTGAAGTCGCACGGACGAGGATGTCGTGGCTGGCGGCAGCCTCTCTGTCCAGCAACGCGCTATTGGCCACGGTGACGATGCCGCTATTTGCATCGATCGCGAAACGTCCGCCGGCATCGTCGTCGAGCGAATAGGTAATGGCGTTATCGGTTGCATCGCCGTCGCTGGCAGATATCGTTATCCCGACGCTGGTGCCATTGCTCGCGCCCTCGAGCACGCCGTTGGCCGCGGCATCGGAGTCGGCAATCGGTCCGACTGAGAACTCGTTCGCATCGATCACCGCGATAGTGAAGCTCTGCGTGCTGAAAGATCCGTCGCTCGAGGTTGCGCGTGCCGTAATGGAATGACTGGCGGCGGCCTCGCGATCCAGTAACGTGCCGTTGGCCACGGTGACCTGGCCGCTCACGGCATCGATGGCGAAGCGCCCGCCGGCATCGTCGTCGAGCGAGTACGTTATGGCGTTATTGGTTGCATCGGCGTCGCTGGAAAATACGTCGATGCCCACCGCCGCGCCGTTGGCTGCATTCTCTTGCACGGCATTCGCCGCGGCGTTGCTGTCCACGATCGCGCTGGCGTCGGATTCGTCGAAATCGGTCAAGGTAACGGCAATGGTTTGAGTCGCGGTCCATGTACCGTCGGAGACTTGTACCACTACGTCGTAAACATGGTCGCTATTGGCGTCGCTTGGGCTTTCATAGTCTTGCGCCGACGCAAAACTCAAGGCGCCGCTGACGCTGTCGATCGCAAAATGCGCGGCGTCGGCACCGCCGACGATGGAATAGGCCAGCGTACTGCCGGCGTCGGGGTCGGCGGCCGTTATCGTCGTGACGGCCAGCGTGTTTTCGGCGGTGGAGAACGAAGCATTGGCGCTGCCGCCGCTGCTCGTGATGTTCGGCGCTTCGTTGACGTTGGTGACGGTCACGCTAAGTGCCTGCACGTTGCTTAACGAGCCGTCCGTCACTTGCACTTGCACTTCGTACACATTGTCGCCGGTGGCGTCGCTCGGCGATTCGTAGTCAGGTGAGACCAGAAAACTCAAGGCGCCCGTGGCGCCATCGATCGAGAAGTGAGCCGCGTCAGCACCGCCTACGATGGAATAGCTCAACACGGCACCGGCATCCGGGTCGGTCGCGGCGATCGTAGCGACGGTAGTGGTATTTTCCGCCATCGAAACGACGGCGCTGCTCGTGATGTTCGGTGCTTCGTTGGTGTTCGTAACGGTCACGGCCAGGGTTTGCGTATCGCTGCCGCCAGCGCCGTCGTCAACCTGCACAGTGACGTCATAGACATTGTCGGCGTCCGCGTCGCCTGCCACATCGTAGTCCGGCGGAACGATGAAGCTTAAGGCGCCGGTGACGCTGTCGATGGAGAATTTACTTGCATCGGCGCCGCCGGCAATCGAATAAGAAAGCGTGTTGCCGACGTTGGGGTCGGTGGCCGTTACCGTAGTAACCGCCACGGTATTCTCGACGATCGACACGTCGGCATTGGCGCCGCCGCCGTTGCTGCCGATGACGGGCGGGTTGTTGACCGTGTCCGACACGTCGATGGTGAAGGTTTGCACGCTAGAAGAGCCGTCGCTCGAGGTTGCGCGGACGACGATGTCATGACTGGGCGTGGTCTGATAGTCGAGCAGCAACCCATCGGCGACGACGACGACACCGCTTCCGGCATCGATCGAAAAGCGACCGCCGGCGTCGTCATCCAGCGAGTACGCAATGGCGTTGTTGGTGACGTCCGCATCGCTCGCCGACGCCCTGAGTCCAACCGGGCTGCCGTTCGCCGCTCCCTCCGACACGATGTTGGCGCCGGGGTTGATGTCGCTGATCGAGCCCACGTTGAATTCGTCGACATCGTCCAAGTCGATCGTGAAATTCCGAGTTGCGAAAGACCCGTCCGCGGATTGCGCTCTGACCGTGATGCTGTGGCTGGCCGCGGCTTCCCGATCCAGGAGCGAGCCGTTGGCCACTGTGACTACGCCAGTTGCGGCGCCGATGGCGAAGCGGCCGCCTGCATCGTCGGTGAGCGAATAGGTAATCGCATTGTTGGTGGCGTCCGCGTCGTTCGCGCTTGCGGTGATTCCGACCAGGGAGCCATTGGCGGCGTTTTCCAGGACGGAGTCGGCCGCCACATTCGTATCGGTAATTGCGCCGACGCCGAATTCGTTGAGGTCGCCGATATTGATCGTCAAGGCCTGACTGCTGAACAACGCTCCATCGCTCACTCGCACGGTGACTTGATAGACATTGTCGCCATCGGCATCGGCAGGCGCTTCGTAGTCCGGCGCGGAAACGAAGCTCAATGCACCGGTCGAGCTATCGATGCTGAAGCGTGCGGCGTCTGCGCCGCCGCTGATCGAGTACGTGAACACGGTGCCGGCATCGGGATCGGTTGCCGTTACCGTCGTGACTGCCGAGGTGTTCTCGGTCAGCGCGATCGTCCCGTTCCCGCCGCCGCCATTGCTCGTGATGCTCGGCGCTTCATTGACGTTGGTGACGGTCACGGCGACGTTCTGCAGGTCGGTCAACGTGCCGTCGGAAACCTGGACGGTGACGTTGTAGACGTTATTGCCGCCGGAATCGGTCGGCGCTTCGTAATTCGGCGCCGCGATGAAGCTCAATGCGCCGGTCGAGCTGTCGATCGAAAACCTCGCTGCGTCCGTGCCGCCGACGATGGAATAGCCAAGCGATGCGCCGGCATCCGGGTCGGCAGCAGTCACCGTCGTTACGGCGCTGCCGTTCTCCGCAATTGAAATGGAGGCGCTCACGCCGCCGCCGTTGCTTGTGATGGTCGGCGCTTCGTTGACGTTCGATACCGTGACGGCGAGGCTCTGCGAATCGGTGAGCGCGCCGTCGGAGACCTGGACGATGACGTCGTAGACGTTGTTGCCGCCTGCATCGGCGGGTGCTTCGTAATCTGGCGCGGTAACGAAGCTCAACTCGCCCGTGCTCGAGTTGATGGTGAATCGCGCGGCATCCGCGCCGCCGCTGATGGAGTAAGTGCGACTGGCGCCGGCATCGGGATCCGATGAGGTGACGGTGGTGACAGCCGACGAATTTTCGGCGACGGAAATTGCGGCGCTTGCGCCGCCGCCGTTGCTGGTGATGGTCGGCGCTTCGTTTACGTTGGTGACGGTGACGGCAATGGCCTGCGAATCAGCGGATACGCCATCGCTGGCTTGCACCGTCACGTTATAGACGTTGTCAGCACCGACGTCGGTCGGCGATTCGAAGTTGGGTGCGGCAATAAAGCTCAATGCCCCCGTGGAGGCATTGATGGTGAAGCGTGCCGCGTCCGCGCCGCCCGTGATTGAGTAGGTGACGCTGCCGCTGTCGTCGGTTGCCGTTACCGTGGTAACAGCAGTGGTGTTTTCCGCTACGTTGATGCTTGCCGTGGCGCCACCGCCGTTGCTCGTGATGACCGGCGGGGCGCTGTTGAAGTCGTAGACGGACAAACTTCCGTCGGTGCTGCCGTTCGCAACCGGATCGTAGCCGGGCAGAGCGTCCGTGCCCGTGGTGAAACCTGCTATGTAGAGTTGCGTGCCGACGACTTTGATGGCGTTGACTTCGCCGTCGCCGGCTCCGCCCAGGTAACTCGAGTAAAGCAGCGTGCTGCCGTCGGCAGAAAACTTGGCGATGAAGGCATCGACGCCTTCACGCACCGTATCGAGCGCATCGGCGGTGAGCGGAATGACGCCGCTGGTCGAGCCGCTCACGAAGATCGTATCGCCGTTGCCCAAGCTGAGCGTGTTGATCTTCGCGCCGCCTGACGTGCCGTAGTAAGTCGTGAAGACGTGCGATGCGGCTCCCGATTGCGTCAAGTCGAATTTGGCTATGAAGCCTTCGCTCACGCCGCCGAAGCTGGTGTCGTGGCCGTTGGCCGGCAAACCTCCACCATCGGTTATTCCCACGACGATCAATTTTCCTGCGCTGTCCACCGCGATGTCCTGAACGATATCGTAGCCTGCACCGCCGAAGTTGCTGAAGTAGGCGGGCGTGCCGTTCAACGAAGTCAATCTGGCGACGAATCCGTCGTTGACCCCGTTCAGTGCGCTTTGATAAGGAGTGAGTGTCGATGCCTGTCCCGCATAAAAGCTGTGGCCGCCGAGATAGATGTTGCCGCTGCCGTCCAAAGCAATGGCGCAACCGCTGCCTGGCCCATAGAGTTCGTAATCGTTGGTCGACAATCCATTCGGCGCCGTCGCGGAGGTGTAAGTCAGCGACATGTCGAAGCGAGCGACGGCAATGACTTCCGCATTGGTGGGGCCTGTTTGACCGGTCGCATACGCCACGTTGCCTTGCACCGTCACATCGCGCAGCCAGTCGTTGTCGCCGACGCCGCCGAAGTACGAGCCATACGTCAGCGCGGAGCCGCTGGCGTTCAAACGAATGACGAAACCGTCGTAGCCGCCATTGAGCGTTTGATCGTTGCCGTTGAAGCTGGCACCCCAGTCGGACGAGTCGGTATTGCCGACGACGACCGCCTGGCCGCTGGCATCCACCGAGATGCCGTAACCGCCCTCGCTTCCGCTGCCGCCGAGGAACGTGTTGTACACGAGGCCGCCCGACGAGTTGAACTTGGTGACGAAGACGTCGTAGAGGCCATGAGTGGCGCCACCCCCCGGCGTAAAGGTCGAAGAATCCGTGTAGCCGGTGACATAGATGTTTCCGGATGAATCCACCGTCATGTCTTGCACGGCATCGACGGTGCTGCCGCCGAGATACGTAGCCCACACCAACGTCGGGTCGATGACCAGGACACGAGTGTCGTCGTAGGCGCCGACTTCGAACCCGACGGTGCCGTCGGCATGAATGACGTAACGGCTGGCGACGGCTTCGCGTTCGCCGTACGCGTCGAGCTGATAGGAAACAGGCGCGTGAAAGCGCAGCGGCTCCGCGCCGTCGTTCAGCGTCAGCACCAAATCCCCGTTGTCCGCAATGGAGATGCTTTGGGCGCCGGCAAAACTCAGTTTGATGTCGCGATAGTCGCTGCCGGCGCCGACGATGAAGTCGTACTCCAGCTGCCGTCCCTGTCCGTAATAGCGAATGTCGATGCCGTCGTAGGCGTTTTCATAGCGAACGGCGCCGTAATTGGCGACCTCCGTAACGGACGTTGCGCCGTTCAAATAATTGCTTTTGCTTGCGGCTTCGTTTTCTCCCGCCGAACTCAGCGATCCATTTGCACCGACCAGGTTCAAGTTCACCGTCTGCCAGCTGCCGTCGCTGTTGCGCAAGCCGAGTTCGGCGTTGCCGTCGCGTAAAAACACCGAATAGCCGCTGCCGCGCGCCAGATAATCGACACCGACCGTCGATTGGCCTTCGTTGCGCTCGAACAGCATGGGGGCGGAGATGATTCGCTGCTCGACTTGCCGGCGCTGCTCCATGGCGCCATCGGTATCGCTCGTTTCTGTCGTGGCTGTGTCCGTTCCGACAGCCGAGGGTGGATCGGTAGCGATGGCATCGTTCGACGCGACCTGCTCGGCTTCGAAGTAACTCACTTCGGCAACGACCGAATGTTCCGTCTGGGAATCGATCAACGAGTCCGCAAGTCCAGGCGCAAGGTCGGCCGAATACAGCAAGCGCGCTTCCATTTCTTCCACGACGGCACGACGGCGTGGCGCAGTGGTTACCGGCGCGGTTGCCGGTGTGCGCTTGCCGAGGAGGCGTCGTAGAGAATCGAAGGACGACATGGTGTTTGAATCGATGGATGCGTCAGCGCTTGAAATCGATTCTGCAACGCAGCCCGGAAGGGATGGCATTGCCTGGATTAGGCAGTTCCAGGCGCACGCGGAACGTGTTGCTCGCCGCGTCGATCACGGCATCGACCGTCGTAACGCGAGCCGACACCCCCGCCAGGCCGGCCAACTCCGGGGTGACCGTTGCTTCAAGTCCGGGCTTTATATCGCTGAAGCGCCGTGACGCGACGACGACTTCCACGCGCAGCGGATCGATCTGCGCGAGTTTCAGCACCGGCTTGTTCTCGACGCGCTCGCCCGGCGACATATAGCGATCGGCCACGACGCCATCGATCGGCGAGAGGATGGTGCGTAGATCCAGCTGCGCCTGCGCAACGGCGACTTCGCGGCGTGCGACTTCGCGTTGCTCCTGCGCTTGCTGCAGGTGCATCGCGGCGATTTTCGCTTCCGCCAGCGCCTTGTCACGGTCGGTCGCCGAAATGAAATGCTGGTTGAACAATTCTTCGGCACGGTCCGCCATGCGCTTCGCATGCTGAGCCGCGGTTTTAGTGGCGGAGTAGTCGCCGCTGCTCTTCGCCCGCTGGGTGGCGGCATCGAGCGAAGCGCGTTCGAGTTGGGCGTCGAGCTGCGCAATCGGCTGACCTCGTTTGACGTGATCGCCGCGTTCCACGGGAATCTCCGTCAACACGCCAATGACGGGACTGCCCACTTCCACCTGGGTCATCGGCATCAAAAGGCAGCCCAATACGTCTTCGCGTGCGCGTGCTGCACCGGCAGTGGAGCGCTGGGTGATCGCCGAAGAGTGCGGATCGGGATCGGCAGAATGCGCCGGAGTGGCTGAAACAGGAGCGGCCATGAAAAAGACAAGCGCCGTGCAAACGCATCGACCGATGCGTTCAAGCGAGTTCTCCTGAACATCCTGAAGTTTCCCGCTGGTTGTCACGCTGAGCCTCGATTAAGTGGCCGGGTGGCCGAAGTGAAGTTGGCGGGCGCGCATCTCCTGCTGCTGCAGGAAATGGCGAGCAATTCGCAAGCGTCGCTCTTCGCGCCGCTGGGAGAGATAGATCAATGTTCTTGCGAGCGGCGAAGGCAGCGCATCGTTCGGGCCGGGAGCAAACAGTTTCGCGAGATAGCGCGGCAAGCCTTTGGTATGGCGCGCCAATCGACCCTCGTTCAAGGCCAGTATCGTTTGCGCCGTACCGGTTTGTCCTTGCCGGGCCGTGCGGCCAAACAACTGGCGGTCGATGCGTCGTGCGCTGTTCTGCTGGCAGCAGATCACGTGCAATCCTCCCAGCGCCAGACTCGACGCATGCACGGCGATATCGGTGCCGCGACCCGCCATGTTCGTCGCTACGGTAATTGCGTTCCGCTCGCCCGCTACGGCGATGAGTTCCGCTTCGAAGCGATCCTGTTTGGCATTGAGCACCTTGTGTACAAGGCCTTGATCGGCAAGCAGGCGGCTCAGGCGCTCCGAATCGTTGACGGAGTCCGTACCGATCAGCACCGGTCTGCCGGCAGCATGATGAGCCTTGATGATATCGACGACGCGCCGCCAGCTATGTTCGCCGTGCATGAAGAGCAAAGGCGGTTCGATTTCAAGCTGTGAAGCCATTGCGGAGGGAATGCGCAGCACGCGCAGTCCGTAAATTTCCAGGAATTCACGCCGCGACTCGGTCAACGTGCCGCTCGTGCCGCTCAAGTGCAGGTAGCGCGGGAAGAAACTTTGGTAGGTAATCTGCGCCATGACCTCAGTGCCGGGCGATGGCCTGCAGTTCTCCTTGAGTTCTACCAGCTGCTGCAAGCCGTGCGACCAGGCACGGCCCGACTCCACGCGGCCCGTGTTGGCGTCGATCAACTCGACCTTGCCGTCGCGCACCAGGTAATGAACGTCTCGTTCCAGGATCCATCGGGCGTGAAGCGCCTGCTGTACCAGGAGTTCGCGATACATCGGTATGCGCCATAGTACGGTTTGTCGTTCGAGCGCTTGCGAAGGCGCTGCGCTTGAGATCGCGGACCGACCCTGCGGTGTAAGCACTGCCGCGCCGCTCGCCAGTTCGTAATCGACACCGGCAGACAGGTGGGCCGCAACTTCGGCAGCGAACGCATACACCGTCGCCTGCGCCGGTTGCACGCGCGCTGCCGACAGAATGAACGGCGTGATGGCGCCGTCGATAAGCACGCTATCCGCTTCGTCCAGGATCGCCATGCAAAGTCCGCGGAGAACGTGCGGACTCCGCGCCGCGGCATCCATCGTTGCCGCGCGGTCGCGCAGATAATCGAACACCAGTTCCTTGGCGCTGCAATAAACGACATTGCACGCGTAATTTGTCCTGCGTTGTTCGCGGGTCTGGTTTGGCTCAATCGCGGCCACCGTCAATCCGAGCTCCGAGCACATGCTTCGCAGTTGATCGGCATCGCGCTTTGCAAGATAGTCGTTGGCCGTGAGCACGTGCACGGGAACGCCGCCCAGTGCCGCGGTCAGGGCCGCCAGCGAAACCGCCAGCGTTTTTCCTTCGCCCGTGGCCAATTCGGCGAGTTCACCCCGCAATATGCTCAGTGCCGTCATGATTTGACTGTCGCGGAGCGTGAGCTGGCGTTGCGTTGCAAATACGTTCAACACGTACGCCATGACTTTGAGTGCCGCTTCCGATTGCAACCCATCGCGCGCCAGGCATGCGCGCCAGTTGGACCATTCGTCTCCGGCAGCGGAAGCGCCGCGGGCTGTAAATTCCCGTTGCATCGTGCGCACTGACTTGACTAGCGAGCGGAGTTGTCGCTGTCGATGCCGCTCGACCGGAGCGAGCGAGTCGACGGCGGCAAGCGCGAGCCCTTGCAACCAGTCAATCGCGTTGTACAAGGCTTCGGTGCGAACAGGCCGGGCGCGTTTTTCCGGATAGGCGCCATACAGCAGACCGGGCATGGGAGCGGACTTAGCCATGATGTTCCGCCGTATCTTGAACGGACACATCCGGCGAGAACTGGCGCAAGAAGGTCTGGCGCAGACGCCGTGTCCACTGCTCGGCCAGTGTCGCGCGTTCGTGTTCGATGCGCAGCCATGCGCGGCTGCCCACGTGTTTGGAAACGGCGTCGCCCACGCCGACGTCGATGACAAAAAAGGAGTCGAGCGTGCGAAGACCCTTCGGATCGTTCGGATCGCTGATCAGCGATCCGCCGGCGCGATCGCCTAGAACAGCGGAAGGCAGTTCGCGAGTCGCGGCGGGGAATTCCTGGACAAGCTTTGCGTTCAGAATCTGTGCGCGTTGCTCGGCGATGCGAACGTCGTACCGCAGCGAGTTTCGGCGGACCAGATCGATATCCGCTTGCTCGATGACCGCGCGAATGATGAGCGGCCCTGGCGTGACGATGTGCGCCATGGCACTGCCGCGCTCGATATAACGACCCGGCAGATCCGCCACGTGCGGTATCGATATTTTTCCCGCCAACGGGCTTGCGATCGTCAAGTCTTGCAGTCGGGCATCGAGGTTCGCCAATTCTGCCGTGGCGCGAGCAAGCTCTTCCGCTATCGCGATCGCTTGCGACGGCTGCTCCAGAAACTGGGAGTAGTACGTCGTCTCCAATCGGGCAATACGTGACAGCAGCTGGTCGCGCTCCAGGCTGAGTTCGGTGTTTTCCAGTATCAACAGGGGTTGGCCCGCCGATACGTGATCGCCATCGTGCACCAGCACCGAGGTAACGAAGCCGTCGGTGCGATTGTGCACGCGCGCTTCGTCCGCGAGCCACGTAACCCCTTCGGCATACGTGAAATGGCGCTGCGGTATCGCGCAAACGAAAATCAGAACTGCCAGCGCGCTTGCGGCGACGATACCTACCGCGCGTGTGCGTACCGCTTGCAGGCGCGCCCCGCGAAGCACGAAATGAGCGAGTTGAAACAGCGGTTGCAGGCCGTAGCGCGCGATCAGATACAAACCCAATCCCACGCCCGCCAAAAAATACTTGGCGCCGATCCAGAGTACCAAATGGATGAACAGCCCGACGCGATAAAGGCTTGCCGCTATTCCATAAACACACAGCCAGGCGCGCACCCCCAGCGCACCGACGGGGATCTGCAACGATTTATTGCCGAGCAGGTAGCGTTCGCCGAGATAGCGCCAATAGGCCTGGCAACGCGTTGCGAGCGCCGGCATCTCCAGGGCGTCGGCCAGCATGTAGTAACCGTCGTAGCGCATCAGAGGATTGGCGTTCACGAGCAGGGTTGCGACACCTGCAATTGAAAGACAGGCGAAAGCAATTTCGCGCAGCAGGCCGTCGCCGCAGGACAGCCAGAGGGCCAGGGCAAGGAAGGCGATCACTCCCTCGAACAAGATGCCCATTGCGCTGACGAGAATACGGTGACGTTTTTCGGTGAAGGCGGAGGCTGCTGTCGCGTCGACGAACGGGACCGGCACGCAGAACATCATGCCGATGCCTACTTCATGAACTTCGCCTCCCCAGATTTTGATGGCGATGGCATGGCCAAATTCATGCAGCGCTTTGATGAAGGGATAAACGATCCAGAGGAGCAGCATATTGCGAGGTGACAGCCAATGCATGGCGCCATAGTCGGCGAGCTCGCTCCAGTGCATGCCGGCGACGACAGCAGCCGCCACGGCACACGCGGCCCAGACATAAAGAATCCAGCGCTTGAACAAAGGACGAAACAGCGGCGCCGCCTTTGCAAGCAGCGCGGTGGGATCGAATAACGAAATCCGGAACATCAGCGGATTGAATTTCCCTTCGGCGCGAACGCGCTGTTTGGCGGCGTCGAAAAGGCGTTCCAGTTCGGGCGTTGCTTCACTGCGCAGCATGCCGCTGCTGGTCAATTGAGAAAAAATCGTCAGCACTTCATCCTGAGTGGGCGCATCCGCGCCCAACTCGAGCGCCAGCAAGTTCCAGATCTGTTCAACGGATAGCTTGCCGTCCAGCCGACCGACGATCTGGTACCCCAGTTGATTGACGCGGTATTGCCGGCCGGTAATCTGATTTGCAACCACGTACCACAATTCGCCGCGAAAGCACTGGCGATGGATGGCGACATTGCTCGCCAGACACGGATGCAACTTGGATACGCGGTGCCAGTAGGGGCTGAAGAGGGTGTCGCTCACTTTCTAGAACCCAAGTGCCCAAAGCTTGAAGCGCAGCCAGGAAAATACTTTTCGCGTGCCGGCCGCCAAGAGCGATTCATTGCGTATCGGCAGCTTGGCTATGCCTTCCAATCCAGGCCGCAAACCGGGCACCGAGCTCAACAGGCGGGCCTGAACTTCATAGACATTGCGTCCGTCCTGGTACGAAGCAAGCGGCGTAATGCGTTCGATTTCGATATTCAGTGCGGCGAGCGGCATTGCCGACACGGCGAGTTCGCCTCGCAGGCCGGTGTGAATGGCGTCGATGTCGCTGTCCTCGACATACAGCACGATGCGGTAGCCTGTCGTCGGCGATAGCTTGAGCAGCGTTTCTCCGCGTTTGATCGGCGCGCCGATCCGTTGCTGCAGATCGCCTTCGATTACGATGCCGGCAAAGGGCGCCGTGATTCGCGTGCGGTCAATTTGTTGATTGACCAACGACAGTGCCGCCTCCGCTTCGTCCGCTCTTGCCTGCGCAATGACCATTTTGACGCGATCCTGCAGCGCGAAGGCTTCGGCATGCTCGCTCCGATGACGCGCCAGCTCGCTTTCCAGTTGGCGTTGCTGATCCTGGAGATCCTGATCTGCCAGCGTCAACAGCAACTGGCCTTCATTCACCGCATCACCTGGATGCACGAACACTTCTTTTACGAAGCTATCCAAAGGCGCCGCGACTCCGCGCTGGACGACGCCTTCCAAACGCGCCTCGGCGGACGCGTTGATGGTGACCGGAATCGCGGCCAACGCTACGAGGCCGGCGACCACTGAGAGTGCGGCGATCTTACTTCCGGTGTGACCCGGCTCGCGAAGCGCACGCAACCGTTCCTTGAATTCGCGAGTCGTTCGCTGCCACAGGGATTCGTGACTGCGCTGCTTGAGCTCCAACAGCGGAGCGATGAAGGTCGCTGCTTGTTCGAGGTCGGCAAGCTCCTGTGCGCGCCACCGGTGATTCTGCGTTCGCAGCAATGTGATTGCGCCTACGGCTTGTCGTTGCTCGGCGGACACGATCAGGGGGATTGTTACCAGCGAACCGTAGGAACCCGTCGTCGACAAGCGTGCATGGGCGACGGCAATGCGTGGAACGCCAGCATTTGCTGTCTGATCGTTCGTGCCTGGATATTGAAGCGTGGCGTATTGATCGGCGGCTTCGTCCATGGCGGCAGCGACCTGCTTGACCAAGGCGGATCGTTGCTTGATCTCCACGGTTCCCGACCATGCCACCGGACGAATCGAGTGGCCCTGCCGAACGCCGATGACGGCTTGTTCGCAATGCCGGTTCACGAGTTCGTTTGCTATCGAGGTTGCGCACGCCGCCAACGAATTCTGAGCCAGTGCCGCGGAAAAGGCGTTCACGGTCAGCGGTTCGATGGATGTTGCTGACTCATTCGCCGTGCTTCGAGCGGCTGTGTTAAGTACGGCGGACATAAATTCCTGAAGTTGGCTCGCGATGGCCCCCCGTTGGGCCGAAGCGAGTGCATTGAGCCATTGAGCATCACGCTCTTTACCAACCGCCCGATGGCATGCCCGGACGTTATCTGCTGGTCCTGGGGTACGCGCGGACGCAAACCACGTTTTCCGCTACGGAGCTAGAGTGCGCGTGGCTCGGTTATGGAACCGAGCGCAAAAGCGCTACGCAGTTCTCGTTTCTCACTTGCAATGAATCGGCGTTTCTTGAGGGAAACTTAAGTGCCACAAAGGCGTCATGCTTGGCGGGGCGCAGTGATCGACCCTGCGCCCCGCCATATCGCGATAAGGGAAACGCTGATCAAGTCCCAAGGTCCGTGGAGTGTTCAATGGAATTGAGGGATCGGCGATTTGGGATTGAGATCCACGAATGAAGCAGCAGAGCCTATCGATGTAGGAAGATCGCGGCGCGAGTTTTCAGCGTCCGCAGGGTCGGCGCACGAGGCGCGAGCTGTTTCTGGAGCAGATGGAGCAGATCGTGCCGCGGAAGGAACTGACAGCACTGATCGAGCCGCACTACCCCAAGGCGGGTAACGGTCGGCCGCCGATTGGGCCTGGAAGTTCTGCCGGTCGTTGGAGCGGCACCGGTTGGGCGAGTCGCTGATGCAGCGGATCAACGGACATTTGAAAGCCTCTGGGGTGAAGGTCGGCACGGGCACGATCGTGGATGCGACGATCCCGGGGCGCCCTCCTCGACCAAGAACCTGACGATGGAACGCGCTACACTCCCGGCGTCCCAGGTCACTCGTACCAGTCATGACTGATTCCCTTGCCTCCCTCATCGACGCTGCCTTCGAACAGCGCACGCAGTTTTCTCCGGCCAACGCGCCTGCCGACGTGCGCAATGCCGTCGAAGAAGCCGTCACGCTGCTCGACAGCGGCAAGGCCCGCGTCGCGGAAAAACGCGATGGCACGTGGCATGTGAATCAGTGGCTGAAGAAGGCCGTGCTGCTGTCGTTTCGACTGAACGACAACCAGCCGATCGAAGCCGGCTTCACGAAGTTCTTCGACAAGGTGCCGCTCAAGTACGCGACCTACGATGAGGCGCGCTTTCGCAGCGAGGGTGTGCGCGTCGTACCACATGCCATCGTACGGCGCGGCGCCTTCGTTGCGCCCAGCGCCGTGCTCATGCCCTCCTACGTGAACATTGGCGCGTACGTCGGTGAAGGCACGATGGTCGACACGTGGGCAACCGTCGGCTCCTGCGCGCAGGTCGGCAAGAACGTACATCTTTCCGGGGGCGCGGGGCTCGGCGGCGTGCTCGAACCGCTTCAGGCCAATCCCACCATCATCGAGGACGGCTGCTTCATCGGCGCGCGCTCGGAGATCGTCGAAGGCGTGATCGTGGAAGAAGGTGCCGTGATTTCGATGGGCGTGTTCATCGGCGCCAGTACGCCGATCTACGACCGCGAGAACGACCAGGTGATCTACGGCCGCGTTCCGGCCGGCGCCGTCGTCGTGTCAGGCTCGCTGCCGCGCGGCAAATACAACCTGTACTGCGCCGTGATCGTGAAGCGGGTGGATGCGCAGACGCGGTCGAAGGTGAGCATCAACGAGTTGCTGAGAGAGTGAGGGTGTTGGTCAGGCTTCAGCCTGACTATGAAAAGAGGCCGGCTGTGACCGAAGGAAATCCCGCGGGAAAGCCGGCCCCACAGGAAGAAGGGCTACGTCACTTCCTTTTGATGCCTCACGTCCTCGCCGCTGGTCACGAACAGCACCTGCTCGGCGATGTTCTTGGCGTGATCGCCGATGCGTTCCAGTCCCTTCAGCGCGAAGACGGTGTCGATCGTGGCGCTGAAGAAGCGCTGATCCTGCATCGCCAGGGTCAGTAGCTGGCGCAGCGCAGCCGAGAACTCCGCGTCGAGTTCGGAATCGCGGCTGGCCACTCCGCGTGCAAGTTCGGCGTCCGTTTCATCCAGTGCCCGCACGGCTTCACGCAACATCCCGGCGGTCAGATCGGCCATGTGGCGCAGGTATCGCGCCACCGCGCGCACCGGCCCGGTCGGTTCGCCCTGCGCGAGGCGTCCGGCGAATTTGGCGATCTTCTTGGCCTCGTCGCCGACGCGTTCGAGTTCGACCGTGATCCGCGACACCGCCTTGGCCATGCGCAGATCGCTGGCCACGGGCTGATGCAGGGCAATCAGCCGGAAAGCGTCGCGATCGACGCTGCGCTCGAAATCGTTGAGGCGCGACTCCCGCGACAGAACCATCTGCGCCAGCGAGGCATCGCCGTCGAGCAATGCCCGCACCGCGGCGGACACCTGATCGATCGCGAGACCGCCCATCGTCACGACATGCAGCCGCAGTTCCGACAGCGCGACGTCGAAGACCTTGGCGGTATGGCCTTCGGTCGGATCGCTGGATGTCGGGATGACCGTCATGGAATCGGAACGCGCCGGGGCTGCGCGCGTCCTAGCCGTAGCGTCCCGTGATGTAGTCTTCCGTCGCCTTCTTGCTCGGGTTCGTGAAGATCTTCGCAGCCTCGTCGAACTCGATGATCTCGCCGAGATACATGAAGGCGGTGTAGTCGGAAACGCGTGCGGCCTGCTGCATGTTGTGAGTCACGATCAGCACCGTGACCTGGTCGCGCAGCGTCGAAATGAGTTCTTCGATCTTGGCGGTGGCGATCGGGTCCAGCGCCGACGTCGGCTCGTCGAACAGCAGGATCTCGGGCGTCGTCGCCAATGCGCGCGCGATGCACAGACGCTGCATCTGGCCGCCCGACAGCGCGAGCGCCGAATCCTGCAGGCGGTCCTTCACTTCATCCCACAGCGCTGCGCCGCGCAGCGCCTTCTCGACCTCTTCCGCCAGCGTGGCGCGATTGCGTACGCCGCGCAGCCGCAAGCCGTAGGCAACATTCTCGAAAATCGATTTCGGGAACGGATTCGGCTTCTGGAAGACCATGCCGATACGCATGCGTACTTCGATCGGATCGACGTTGGAGCCGACCAGGTTGAGATTGTCCGGATGCAGCGTGATGCTGCCTTCGTAGCGCGTGTCCGGCTGCAGATCGTGCATGCGATTGAAGCAGCGCAGGAACGTGCTCTTGCCGCAGCCCGACGGGCCGATGAGCGCCGTCACCTGCTTGTCCGCAATCGGAATCGTCAGGTTCTTCAGCGCGCGATGCTGGCCGTAGTAGAAACTCAGGCTGTCGACTGCCGCCTTCACGTTCAGCGTGCGCACTTTGCGCGTGTCGTCCACGGCGATGGAAATCTTCGGCGTGGCCGGCTGCGCCGCGCGTCCTGAAGCATCGTTCTGCAAAGGGGTCTCCTGAACGCTGGCATTGGCGGATTCGGTGGTCGCTTGCATCGCAGTTTCCTGATCGCTTTACCAGTTGATCTTCTTGCGGAACCGGTAGCGGATCCAGATCGCCACACCGTTCATGAGCAGCGTCATGCCGAGCAGGATCGCGCCGGCCGCTGCGGCATTGGCTTGGAACGCCTGATCCGGCCGCGACACCCAGTTGAACATCTGGATCGGCATGACGGTGAACGGATCGTTGAGCCACTTGAACGAGATGAACGGAAATTCGCTCTGGAACGGCGATTCCGGCAGGAAGGCGATGAAGCTCAGCGCGCCGATCGTGATGATGGGCGCCGTTTCGCCGATGGCGCGCGAGAGCCCGAGGATCATGCCGGTCAGCACGCCGCCGGTGGAATACGGCAGGACGTGATCCTTCGTGACTTCCCAGCGCGTCGCGCCGAGACCGTACGCGGCTTCGCGGATCGAATTCGGCACCGAGCGGATCGCTTCGCGCGTCGCGACGATGACGATCGGCAGGATCAGCAGCGCCAGGGTCAGGCCCGCCGCTGCAATGCTTTGCCCGAGATCGAACTGGTACACGAACAGTCCCAGCGCCAGCAGGCCGTACACGATCGACGGCACGCCTGCGAGATTGGTGACGTTGATTTCAATGATCGCCGTAAACCAGTTCTTCGGCGCGTACTCTTCGAGATAGATCGCCGCCGCAACGCCCACCGGCACGGCGCAGACGGCCGTGACGATCATGACCAGCGTCGTCCCCACCCACGCGGCCAGGATGCCGGCGCGCTCGGCATGACGCGAAGCGAAGTGGGTGAAGAAGTCGAGACTGAAGCGCGGCGCGCCATCGCGCACCAGATCGATGAACAGCACCGCGAGCACGGCCAGGCAGGCCAGCATCACGATCAGGCCGACGATGACGAAGATCTTGTCGAACAGCTTGCGGCGTGTGAGCCCGGCACGCACGGCTTCCATGTCCCGATAAGTGGCTGCGGTGCTCATCAGTAGGCCTCGCGGAAGCGACGGGTCAGCGAGAAGCCGATGACGTTGAAGATCAGCGTGATCAGCAACAGCACCAGGCCCGCCGCGAAAATGCTCTGGTAGCCGATGCTGCCGTGAGGCAGGTCGCCGAGGCTGACCTGCACGATGTACGCCGTGATCGTCGCCGCCGGTTCGCGCGGATCGAACGTCAGGTTCGGCTGCATGCCGGCGGCGATCGCCACCACCATGGTTTCGCCGACGGCGCGCGAGATGCCGAGAATGAAGGCGGCGGCGAGCCCCGAAAAGGCGCCAGGAACGACCACGCGCAATGCCGTCTGCAGGCGCGTCGCGCCCATCGCATACGAACCTTCGCGCATGTAGCGCGGCACGGCGCGCATGGCGTCCTCGCTCACCGAACTCACGTACGGCACGATCATCAGGCCGATGACCAGGCCGGCGCTCAGCATGTTGAAGCCCGGCAATTCCGGCATGAAGTACTGCAGCACCGGCGTGACCATGGTCAGCGCGAAGTAGCCGTAGACGACCGTCGGCACGGCACCGAGCAGTTCGAGGATCGGCTTGACGGTTTCACGCACATGGTGCGGCGCGAACTCGCTCAGATAGATGGCGATGGTCGTGCCCAGCGGCACGGCCACCAGCAGCGCCACGAGGGTGGTGGTCAGCGTGCCCGCCACCAGCGGCAGGATGCCGTAGCGCGCGTCCGCGAACAGCGGCGTCCACATCGTGCCGGTGAGGAATTCCTTGATCGAGACGTGCTCGAAAAAGGCGCTCGATTCGTAGACCAGGATGACCACGATCGCGAGCGTCGTGAACACCGCGACGAGGCCGGCCGCCAGCAGAAAGAATTCGACGATCCGGTCGCGGATCTTTCTATAGCGCAGCGCGTGCCGCGACAGGCCCGGACTGGAGATATTCTGATTCAAGCTGCGAACCCTTCAATGCCGGGGGCGAACTTTACTGATTCGTCGGTCGACATGCGACAGGCGGCGGCAAACGGCTGCTGGCGACTGGCTGCTGGCCGGATTGCCAGTCGCCAGTCGCCCACATCCTGCCGTCTCGAGTCAGAGCTTTCCCTCACGGGCCAGCAGGTTGTCGATGGTGACGCCAACTTCCGGCACGCCGCCGAAGACCGTGCCCAGCTTCTTGTCCGCGAAGTGCTTGAGTGCCAGCTGGTACGCCTGATCCGGCAGCGGCACGTAGCCGACTTCCTTCACCAGCTGCGCACCGTCGGTGAGATAGAACTTGATGAACTCCTGGATCTCGGGACGCTGCGCCGCCGAGTCACGGACATAGATGAAGAGCGGACGTGACAGCGGCTCGTAGCTGCCGTCCACGACGCCTTCGATGCTGGGGCCCACGGCATTGCCCTTCTGGTTGACGATCGGCACCGCACGCAGCCGATCCTTGTGCGCGATGTAGTACGCGTAGCCGAAGTAGCCGAGCGCGCTCTTGTTGTTCTCCACGCCCTGCACCAGCACGTTGTCGTCTTCGCTGGCGGTGAAATCGCCGCGGCTGGCCTTGGCCTTGCCGTTCACGGCTTCGGTGAAGTAGTCGAACGTGCCGGAATCGGCGCCCGGGCCGAACAGCATCAGGTTCTCGGCCGGCCATTCGGAGCGGACCTGGTTCCACTTGCCGATGCGGCCCTGCGCGGCCGGTTCCCACATCTTCTTCAGGTCGGCCACCGTCAGCGATTTGACGAAGGTGTTGGACTGGTTGACGACGACGGTCAGCGCGTCGAACGCCACCGGGATTTCCATGTACTTCACGCCGGCGGCGCGACACGCGTCCATTTCCTCCTTGAGGATGGGGCGCGACGCATTGGAAATATCCGTCTCGCCACGGCAGAAGCGCTTGAAGCCGCCGCCCGTGCCGGCGATGCCGACGGTCACGCGCACCTTGCCGCGCTTGGAAATCTGGAATTCCTCGGCCACGGCCTCGGCGACCGGGAAGACCGTGCTGGAACCGTCGATCTTGATGATGCTCTGAGCCTGGGCCGCGTGCGGTACGGCCGTAACGGCAAGTCCGCTCAGCAGCATCGACGCGCTCAATTTGTGCCACAACTTCATGGATTTGAACCTCATTGAGGGAACACCGGCCGGCGCGAAATCCCGCCCGACCAACCATGGCGCGGCAGTCTGCCCTTCGTGCATGACAGTCGTGTTACAGCGGCTGCAACGAATGCCGGCCGCCGCGGCGCGGCCGTCGCAAACTGCAACAACGCCGTAACAGAGGCGTTTGCGGCAGACAGCTTGCCCGTCCGCCCCCTGTTCGCTATAAGTCCGCGCCCTTCATCCACTTGCCCCTGGGCTCACCGCAGCGCCTATCCCAATGAGCAGCAGTCCCCAATCCAGCGCCTCCCCCGCCATCGAGCTGACCCAGGAGCTGATTCGCCGACAGTCCGTGAGCCCCGAGGATCAGGGTTGCCTGCAGGTCATTTCTGCACGCCTGGAAGCCCTGGGATTCAAAGTGGAGCACCTGAATTTCGGCCCGGTGGCGAACATCTGGGCGCGGCACGGCAGCGAAGGCCCGGTGCTGTGCTTCGCCGGTCACACCGACGTCGTGCCGACCGGCCCGCGCGAGGAATGGCACACCGACCCGTTCGAGCCCGTCATCAAGGACGGCGTGCTCTATGGCCGTGGCGCGGCCGACATGAAGAGCGGACTGGCCGCGATGATCGTCGCCACCGAACGCTTCATGGCCCGGCACGCCGATCACAAGGGCACGCTGGCATTCCTGCTGACGAGCGACGAGGAAGGTCCGTCGGTCGACGGCACACGCCGCGTGATGGAAGTGCTTGAAGCGCGCAACGAAAAAATCGACTGGTGCGTCGTCGGCGAACCGACCAGCACCGACAAACTCGGCGACATGATCAAGATCGGCCGGCGCGGCTCACTCTCCGGCAAGCTCACGGTGCATGGCATCCAGGGCCACGTCGCCTACCCGCACCTGGCGGACAACCCGGTTCACTCCGTTGCAGCCGCGCTGGCGGAACTGGCCGCGCGCACCTGGGACAAGGGCAACGAGTTCTTCCAGCCTACCACCTTCCAGATCTCCAACATCAACGCCGGCACCGGCGCGCCGAACGTGATCCCCGGAGAACTGAAGGCGCGCTTCAACATCCGCTTCTCCACCGAGCAGACCGTGGAGAAACTGCAGCAGACCATCACCGGCATCCTCGACCGTCACAAGGTCAACTACACGCTGGAATGGTTCGTCTCCGGCCTGCCCTTCTTCACCGCGCCCGGCGTGCTATCGCAGGCCGTACGTACGGCTGTGCAGGAACACACTGGCCGTACGCCGGAAATGTCGACCACGGGCGGCACCAGCGATGGACGCTTCATCGCGCCGACGGGTGCCCAGGTGGTCGAACTCGGCGTGATCAACGCGACGATCCACAAGGTCAACGAGAACGTGCGTGTCGCGGATGTCGACACGCTGACGTCGACGTATGCGCGAGTGATGGAGTTGCTGCTGGCGAAGTGACGCCGGTCAGCGCTCCGCTCTGCCGAAATTCACCGCCGCCGCCCACGTCCCCGCGGCGAGCAGCGCAAACAGCACCCACCACGGCATCGACAGGCCGAGCAGCGTCCAGTCGACCTTGCCGCATTCGCCGGAGCCCGTCAGTACCTTCGTGATGACCTCGGTGACCGGCATGATGTCCAGCAGATAGTCGAGACTCGCCCCGCAGGCGGCGACCGTGCCGGGCGGTTGCGCCTGAATCCAGATGTGGCGGATGCAGATCAGGCTGCCTGCGAGCACCGCGAACAGCAGCAAGCCGCCGTACCAGCGCGCACCGGTTCGTCCCGGGTTGTGCAAGGCAGCGATCAGGAACAGCACGCCGACACTGATGACGGCGACGCGCTGGAAAATGCACAGCGGACAGGGTTCGAGGCCGAGCACGTGCTGGGCATAGAGCGCATAGCCCATCAGGCACGCGCAGAAAAGAAAGCCCAGGGTGTTGCCGACGCGACGGGAGACTGGCAGCGATTTCATCGCGGCAGTCTATCGGGATCGGGCGCGGGTCGGCCAGATCACGAATGGAGTCTGCTGATCTTCTCTTGCTGTGGGGCCGGCTTCAGCCGGCCTAAAACTGTCAGGCTGAAGCCTGACCTACAGTCAGAGGCCGGCTGAAGCCGGCCCCACAGGAAGAGATTGGAGACCTCAACGACTCGCCGCCGGATCTCCCGTGCCGCGCTGGGTGCGCGTCTGTATCTGCTTCTCGACGTCTTCCAGCGAGACATGGCGGATGTCCTTGCCATACACCATGTACACGACGTACTCGCAGACGTTCTTGGCGTGATCGCCGATGCGCTCCAGCGCACGCGCGACCCACAGCACGTCCAGCGCACGACGGATCGTGCGCGGATCTTCCATCATGAAAGTGATGACCTGGCGCTGGATCGCTTCGTATTCCTCGTCGACCAGCCGGTCCTTCTTCGCGATCGCGACCGCTCCTTCCGCGTCCAGCCGGGCAAAGGCATCGAGCGCCTCGTGCACCATGTCGCCGACGATGCGACCGAGGTGTTTGATTTCGCGATAGCGATCCGCGGGCCGCTCCACCGCCGCCAGGCGGGAGCCGATGTAACCGATCTTTTCTGCCTCGTCGCCGATGCGCTCGAGATCGGTGATGGTCTTGATGACCGCGACGATCAGTCGCAGGTCGGACGCCGCCGGACTGCGAGTGGCCAGGATGCGGCTGCAGTCGTCGTCGATCGCGACTTCCATCGCGTTGACCTTCACATCGCCGTGCGCGACCTGCTCGCCGAGCCGGCTGTCGCCTTCGACCAATGCTTCGACAGCCAGCTTGAGCTGCTCTTCGACGAGGCCGCCCATCTGCAGGACGTTGGTACGGACGCGTTCGAGATCGTCGTTGTAACGACTGAGGATGTGATGCGAGAGATCGGCTTTTTCCATGACACGACCGGTATGAGCGATTGCAGGCTGTATACCCCGCTACAGGTTGCGGCCGCAAGCGCGCGGCTTTCTGTTCCCCTCCCCCGCTCGCGGGGGAGGGTCAGGGAGGGGGCCGCTGCGGCGCGGATCAGAACTTCAGATTGAAATCGACCTGCAGCCGATCGTAGTCCGTCTTGCTGCCGTAGACGGCGTTGACCGGCACGTCGACGAAACGCTCGTTGAGGAAGTACGTTGCATTGAGCGTCACGTTCTTCACCGGCGCGTAGCCGGCGCGGAAGACCCAGCCTTCGGTGTCCGTCGTGCCGTCGCCGAAGTCCGAATCGACGACTTGACCGAAGAGCGCGTCCTTGCCGATCGACTGGTAAGCCACACCCGCTTCCCAGGTTCGATAGTTGCTGGCCTTGCCGAACAGCACGCCGGCCGCCCAGGCCGTGTTCATGTCATCCGGGTCTTCGTTCTGTGCGTAGTTGCCCCACACCTGCAACGGCAGCAGGCCGATCTGGGTGTTGAATTCCAGCAGGCCCTCGACGATGTTGAAGTCGTAGGCCAGGCCGCTGAACGGCCCGGTCAGCGTGTTGCCGTTGGCATTGGCGTTGTAGAACGGGCGCTGCCCCTGGCCATTCTTCAGGTCCGAATAGCCGACGGCAGCCACCAGCGTCGATTCGCCGACCGGGAAGCGCGCACCGAACTGCGCACCCAGCGAGTAGACATCCTTGGTGCAGGTGCGGCCGGCATCGGCGATGCAGTTGGTCAGCGTCGTGGTCGGCGGTGTCGAACTGCTCGTGGCAGAACGCGCAGCATTGTTGCGCTCGTCGATCAGGAAGCCCCAGGCGCTGCCGAAGAACATGCCGCGATTGAACTGCATCGCCAAGCCTTCGGGATTGACGTCGCCGTCGTAGAACAGGCTCTGGCCCGGACGATAGAACGGATACTTCATCTTGCCGCCGATCAGATCGCCCCAGGTCGCGAACTTCCAGTCGAAATAGGCGAGATCGAAACCGATGGCCTTGCGTGAATTGGTGCCGCCGAGCGTCTGGTTCGAGGAACGCGGATCATCGCCGCCGGTCGCCACCTGCAGGCCGACGAGTAGCGTATCGGTGATCTTGGCGTCGAAACCCAGACGCGCGCGGATACGGTGCCGGCTCTGCTGTTCATCGTTGAACCCCTGCAGCCCGGCGACCACGCCCTTGCGTGTGGGATCTTCGATCCATTCATAGCGATAGCGCAGGTCGCCCTTCGCCGTGATGCGACCCGCCCAATCGGCGCCCTTCACCTTGCCCGCGTCCGACGCCAGCGTTGCCGTGTCCTTGCGCAGGCCCTTGGTTTCCGCCTTCAGATAATCATCCTGGGCCTTGAGGGTTTCGTTCTCGGCCTTGAGTTCGGTGTTCTCCTGTTCGAGCTTGTCGACGCGCTGCATGAGGCTCTGCAGCTGCTCGCGGATCTGGCCCAGTTCGTCCGCGCTGGCCGCGAACGCGCCCACCGGCAACTGCAACAGCGCTGCCGTGACTGCGGTGGCAATCAGCATGTTCTTCACGATGTGAACTCCGGTAGTGAATGAGTCGCCGCCGCACCGGATCGACGATCCCGTCGTGCGGTCGATGACCGGTTTTATACCGGCGCTCTGTTACAGAAAGATTGCAGGCGACGCCGGACGGCGCGCCTTTGTGAAGGAAGAGTTACGAAATCGTTAAAGCCGGCGTGCCGCAGCTTTCCTGCGGCACGCCATCGGTTCAGAAGCTCATGGTCAGCGAAGCGGCAAACAGCGTACCCACGTCGTATTTGTTGTAGTACACGGTGTTGCCGTCGCGCTCCTGGAACTCCTCGTAGCCCGTTCCGAGAATGTTGCGCACCTCGAGCTTGGCTTCCATATTGGTATCGAACAGCGTGAACGCCTCGCGCGCGACGAAATCCAGGCGCCAGCCCGGGGCTTCGTAAATGTCCGGCAGACCCGCCGGGCCGCGACTGGTCACCCGGTCGCTCGCGTAGGACACGAGAAGCGTCTGCTGCGACAGGCGTCCCGAGTTCTCCAGTCCGAGCTGCAGATTGACCAGGTGATCGGATTGGCCGGTCAACGGGCTGCCATCCACGAAGAAGTTGCTCGCCGGCTGCGTCGCCGTGCCGTACACACTCACGGTGTCGCCGTCTTCCACGTTGATCTCCGAGCGGCTGTACGTGTAGTTGGCCACGATCACCGCACGGCGGGAGCCGAGAAGCTCTCCCTGGAAATGGTCGCCCAGGGAGAAATACTTCTGCACTTCCAGCTCGGCGCCGTAGAGCACCGCCTCGGGCGCATTGGCGAAACTGGTTTCCGGGTTGTTGTCGTTGAAGCCGGTGAACGCCTCGATCGGCTTGTCGATCTTCTTGTAGAAGCCGGCGACCGTGAAGCGCTGCTCCGGCGCGAAGTACCACTCGTAGCGCGCTTCCGCATTGGCGAATTCGCTGTCCGTCAGCAACGGGTTGCCGCGGTAGGTGCGATTGGTCTCCGGATCGAAATAGCGCTGGAACATCAGCTCGCGGAACTGCGGACGCGCGATCGTCTTGGCGGCGTTGAAGCGCACCTGCATGTCCTCGCGGAATTTGTACGTGAGCGTCGCTGCCGGCAGCACATAGTCGTTCTCGATGTGGGTCGAGGCGCCGGAGTTCGTCAGCGTGTCGAAAACCTGCAGCGGGCGAACATCCTGCTCGCCGCGTTCGTACCGCGCACCGGCGCTCAGCTCGAGCCCGTCGATCAACTCCGCCTGCAGCTGACCGTACCCCGCCTCGGTGCGCAGCGTGGCGTTGAACGCCGGATCCGTTTCCGTGGTCTCGACCAGCCCGATGTCGAAATGATCGATGACTGCCGGGCTCAGCAGATAGTCCGGCCGCAGCATGGCGACGCCGCTCGGAAAGTTCGACGGAGCAACGATCTGGAACGCGCGGCGCGTGGAATCGCGCTCGGTGTCTGCGATATCCACGCCCGCCGACAACACCATTCGCGGCAGGACCCGCACCGAGATGTCCGCGCCTGCCGACCACAGATCTTCGTCGAGCTTCGAGAACGCGATATCGGCATACCCGGTCTGACCATTGTCCAGGCGATTGATGTAGTACGCGCCGTAGGGACTCGCGGCCTGGTTGCTGCGCGAGTAGCCGATCTCCAGCTCGTACGGCGCATCCCGCTCGGACTTCGAGTACGAGGCACGGGCGCCGAGCGTCACGGGATCCAGGTTGAAACTGCCGGTCAGCTGCGTGCTCATCAGGGTTCGCTCGTACAGCGCCGTGGCCTGATCCTGGAAATCGACGCCAGGTCGCTGGCTGCTCTGCGTGCCTTCGCCCAGATCGGACCGCTTCAGCGTGTCGTGAATGTAGAGGTTGGTCCAGCGCAGCGTGCCTTCGCCGAACTCATAACCCAGGCCGACGAGCCCATTGGCGATGGCGCGGTTCTCCGTCGACACCGTGCGATAGTCCTTGTCGATGACGGACAGATCGAAGCTGCCCGGCGTCTGCTCGGTGATATCACGCGTGCGCCAGGCGTTGTTGAACGAGGCGGTGGCGATCAGGCCGAGTTGCGAATTGTCGAACTCCCAGCTGTCGCCCGCCGTGATCGTCCCGGAGTAGTTGGGCGAGACTTCATCGATCTTCTGCACCAGGCCGTTGTTCTTGCTGACGAGCTGGCTGGCGATGGCACCCGTGTCGACATTGCCGGCGCTGATGCGCTGGCCGCTCGCCAGGAACGCGGCGAGCGCGGGCGGCGTGTCGCGATTGCCGTAGCCGGTCCAGTCGTACTTGTTGCCGTAGTAGTCGTAGCCGACCTGTCCGGTCGTTTCGGTATCACCGCTGAGGCCGAAATTCAGATCCAGGAACGGCTGCTTCGGAATGGCCAGCGTGGTCAGGTTGATGACGCC
Source organism: uncultured Steroidobacter sp. (assembly GCA_937864115.1). Classification (GTDB taxonomy): domain Bacteria; phylum Pseudomonadota; class Gammaproteobacteria; order Steroidobacterales; family Steroidobacteraceae; genus Steroidobacter. The sequence goes on from CALMII010000037.1 coordinate 49,915, forward strand.
GCCGCCGAACTCGCCGGGGAAGTTCGGCGAATAGGTTTTCTGCACCAGCGACGAGGCGATCACGTCGGTCGGAAACAGATCGAGCGGCACGGCGCGACGCATCGGCTCGGGACTCGGCAGCGGTGAGCCATTGAGCAACGCCAGGGAATAGCGATCGCCCAGGCCGCGCACATAGACGAATCCGCCGCCCACCACGCTCAGACCGGTGACGCGGCCGAGCGCGCCGGCGATGTCGCCTTCGCCGGTGCGCGCGATGTCTTCGTTCGACAGCACGGTGATGACCTGCGTCGTTTCTCTTTGCACATCGCGCTCGCGCCTGCCGACGACGACCACGCCGGGAATGCCGCCGGGCATGGCCACGTCGACCGAGGCGTCCGGAGCAGGAGACGGCGTGAGTGCAGCCAGGGTCGCGGCGGCCTCCGGCGGAGCGGAGCCATCGACCTCGAGGGCCGATTGAGCGAATGCCTGCGTGGAAAACGCGGTTGCAGCGAGGACCATGCCCCAGGTGCGCGGTTTGGCCATAGGTGTGCTTGCCATTGATGTGGTGATTCAGGATTCCCCTGCGGCGGATTGCGTCCGCCGCAGGGGACGAGCCATCAGTCGGCGAGCGACGGCAGCGAAGTGCAGGCCGTGCTGGTCGTACCGAAGTTCGCGGTGACCGAGTTGCAGGTCCAGCCTGCGTACCAGGTATCGCTGGCATCCTTCACCGCGCCTACGTAGGTGGTGGTGTCGAATGCTGCATCGAGCGTCTTCGGATCCGTGGCAACCACGGCGGTTTCATTCGCGCCGTTGACGAACGTGTTCGTCAGCGTCGCGGTGAAGGAGGCATTGTTGTTGGCGCCCGCATTGAAGGTCGTCGCAACCTGGTCGGCGGTCACACCACCCGAACCCACGAACTGGGTGGCGGCACACTGCATGACGACAGACTGGAACACCGGCGGTCCCACTTTGTCGGTCGCCGCATCGGCGGTGAGGATGTTGCTGCCGTTCAGGCGCAGGCAGGCCATCGGACTGACGACCACGCCGTTGACCAAGGTAGCGTCGGCCTTGCCGCGGAACAGCATCGCCGCATTGTTGCCGGTCGCAGGATTGCGATGCACGAACGTGAAGTTAGCAATCTTCATGTTCGTACGCGGCGACTGATCTTCGAGCGTATTGGCGGAATCGAGTTCGATGATCGAATCGGCGTTGCCCGAGGTCTTCTGGACCGCGATCACGTACTGGAGCGTGCCCTTGTAGCCCGTATCCAGGTCGATGTTGTCGTCGTCCGCACCGGTCACCACGACGTGACGCATGCCGGCGCGACCGCCGAAGTTCTCGAAGCCGTCATCCGAGCTGTTGTGCGACTGGAAGTAGTCGATGGTTGTTGCCGAGCCCACGCCCGACAGCGTCAGTGACTGCAGTTCGCTGTTGGCAGAGAGCACGTAGCCGGAATAGCGGATCTGCACGTACTTGAGCGAGCCGCTATTGTCGTCGGGTGTGGCGCCACCAAAGTAGGCGGGATCGACGGAGCCTTCGGTCTGCCGCTCGCACGATACCGTGCCGGGAGGCGCGGCTGGAGCAACGGTGCAGTCTGTCACCGGGGCACGGCCGAGCAGCACCACACCGCCCCACTGGCCTTGTGAGTCGTCGTTCGATAATCCGAGGACGTTGTCGCGGCTGGTGAACACGATGGGCCTGGTCGCCGTGCCGACCGCGTTGATGCGATTGCCACGGTTCACCGCCAGCCATGAGGTGCCGGTCTTCGCAAACACCACCACACCCTCTTCGATCGTCAGGACGATCGGTGTATCTGTCGTCGGCGCCGCACCGCGATCGGTACCGACGTCGACGCGGCCGTCGAGCGCATAGAGCAGCCCGGCTCTGCGTACCAGTGTAGAGCTAACATTGAGCCGAGCCGGCAGCGTGCAGACACGATAGGTACCGGTCGGACCTGTGATCGTGCCGTCATCACGCAGACCCTGCGGATCCGGAATGGTAGGACAGCCGCCTGCTGGCTCGACCAGCCCCGCATTCGGATCAGTCGGCGTCGGATCAGGATTGGTCGCAGGCGGATTGTTGATCGTCACATTGCCGGTGCTACCGGCAGAGGAAATCTCGTCAGCACCGCAGCCAGCGAGGGCGGCTGCCACTGCACCAGCCACCAACCAGTATTTGACTTTCATCGACACGTTCTCCCGGGCGTAAGTCGCTTGATGAAGACCGTCAGAGCTGACGGTCTTTTGGCCGTTTTCTTGCGGGGAGAAACGTAATCGCGTTGTCTTACAGTCAGGCGACTGTCATATGACGGTTGCGTTACGAGTGCGTTGCGCGGCGCGAGCGGCAGCGCCCTCGCCCGTGGAAACGGGCGAAGCGGAGTGAGAAACGGAAATCTTTCAGCCGCCGGACTGCAGCGAGATCGACTCTTCCACATCCGCGCGCGAGATCACGCGATGCGGCGGGAAGTCGCAGGTGAAGGTGCTGCCCTTGCCTTCGGTGCTTTCGATGCGCAAGACGGCTTCATGCCGGTGGAGTGCATGTTTGACGATGGCAAGACCTAGCCCGGAGCCGCCCATTTCACGCGAGCGCCCGGAATCGACTCGATAGAAGCGTTCGGTGAGTCGCGGAATGTGTTCGGCGGCGATGCCGACCCCGGTGTCCCTGACGCTGATGTGCCCGCCATCGTGATCGGTCCACCAGCGCATCGTCACGCTTCCCTCGACCGGCGTGTACTTGATCGCATTCGTCAGCAGGTTGGACACGATGGATTGCAGTTCGCTTTCCGAACCGAGCAGCAGGCGGTCGCTGTCGAGCTGCAGGTTGATCTCGCGCGGACGCCGGTCGAGCGACATCGCTTCGCGACGCAGCAGCGAGAGCATTCCCGGCACGTCCACCGGACGTTCGATATGACGACGATCGCCGGATTCGAGCTTCGACAGTTCCAGCAGATCGTTGATGATGCCGCTCATCCGGTCGGCCTGCCGACGCATCTCCTGCACCGGCGAGGTCCACGAGGGATCGAGCGTCTGATCGTCCGAAAGCGCGTCCAGGTAACCGGAGATCACGGTGAGCGGCGAGCGCAGTTCATGCGAGGCATTCGCCACGAAATCCTTGCGCATCGATTCGAGCCGCATTTCGCGACTCACATCGCGCACGATCAGCAGCTGACGCTCCGATCCCTGCGTTCGCACCAGCGTGAACAACAGATGATGTCCGCCATTCACCGGCTCATACACGATGACGCCCTCGATGGGCCTACCGTGCTTGAGATATTCGACGAACGAGGGATGACGGATCAGGTTCTCGATGCGAATGCCGACGTCGCGCTTGCGATGCAGGCTCAGCCAGCCGGCCGCGCGACCGTTGAACCACAGAATTTCGTGCTCCGGCCCGAGCAGGATTGCGCCTTCCGGCATGGCTGTGGTCAGACGGCGGAATTCACGCAGCAGGCTCGTCACTTGGGCGCGGTGGAAGTTCTTGCGACGGTAGATCCGGTCGATGATCGCGATGAGTTCGCCCCACGGTCCGCTGACATCGGGCGGCGATTCGATGCGGCGATGAGTCAGCCAGCGCTCGATCCGCACCATGTTCCAGATCTGGATGACGACATAGACGCCGAGCACCAGGGCCAGCACCAGCCAGACGCGGCCGACGATGAGTCCGATCAGCCACGCCACCGCGACAGCGATGGCGAAGCGCGTGATGGCCTGCCATGCGGCTGAGTTCGTCTTGATCGGAAACTTCACGCGCTACTCCGCGCGTGTGGAAAACCTGTAACCGGAGCCGCGGACAGTCTGGATGAAACGATCGTAGTTGAATGCCTCGAGGGCTTTGCGCAAGCGGCGAATGTGCACATCGACTGTCCGCTCTTCCACATAGACGTTGCCGCCCCACACGCGATCCAGCAGCTGCGTGCGACTGTACACCCGTTCCGCGTGCGTCATGAAGAATGACAGCAGGCGATATTCCGTCGGTCCGAGCTGTACGGTCTTGTCGCCGACCGTGACGCGGTGACTGGCCGCATCGAGCACCAGGCCTTCGGCATCGATCACTTCTTCGGTCTGGCCATTCGACGAGCGCCGCAGGACGGCGTTGATGCGTGCCAGCAGTTCGCGCGGAGAAAACGGCTTGGTCACGTAGTCGTCCGCACCGCCGTCGAGACCCAGCACCTTGTCCTGTTCCTCGGCGCGCGCCGTGAGCATGATGACGGGGACTTCCTGCGTCTCCTTGTCGCGCTTCAGCGCCCGCGTCAGTTCCAGGCCGCTCATCTCGGGGAGCATCCAGTCGACCAGTACGAGATCCGGTCGCTTGTCCGCAATGCTCGCGCGCGCCGCACTCACATCGGCGGCTTCGCGCACTTCAAAGCCGCTGCGACGCAATCCGAAAGCAATCATTTCGCGGATCGGACGTTCGTCTTCGACGATCAGAATCTGTCTGGCGACCATGAATTGAAGCGATTCAACGAGATGAACTGAAGTATTTCCTTCTGCAACATTACAGCAATCGATTGTTACAGTCCGATGAAGGCCGCCGGGCCTGTGGAAAATACTGAACCGTCGTCACGAATTACTTTTTTGCGACGGCCACGTTGTCGCGCAGATACACCGGCTGCGCCTCGTGCGCCGGTCGTCCTTCGCCGTTGCGCAGCGCGGCTTCGGCAAGCAGTGCGATTTCCGCGGCCCGGGGCAGTACGTTGGCAGGAGACACGATCGCGAACCTGTGCGCCAGTTCCGGATAGGCATGGAAGCCGGTGCCGGCGAGCTTCGTGATCGCAGCAACGTCTGCTTCGACGCTCGCCGGTGCACTGACCTGTTCGATGCTCGCCGCAACGACCAGACCATCGGCACTGCAGTCGAACACGCCCCAGTAGACTTCGTTCATGCGGGCATCCATGCATACCAGCACGCGATCGCCCGCGACGGCGACCTGCTGGGCGACCGCCGCGAGATCCGAAATCCCGACCGTCGGCAATGACGCGCCGAAGGCCAGTCCCTGCGCAACACCGATGGCGATGCGCACGCCGGTGAACGCGCCCGGCCCGCGACCGTAGGCGATCGCATCTAGCTCCGCGAGCGTCAGTCCCGCTTCGTTCAGCACGTCCTGCACCAGGGTGAGTATGAGATCGGCATGACCGCGCGGCGTATCGATCACGCGATCGATCGTCCCCCCGGCCGTGCGCAGCGCGACCGAGCAACGCTCCGTGGCCGTATCGATGGCGAGAATCTTCATGAAGCTTTATTCCAGTTCTTCCTGTGGGTCAGGCTTCAGCCTGACAGCTTTAGAAGTCAGGCTAAAGCCTGACCTACAGGAAGAACTCACAGGCCGACGTCGGCCAGGCGCGTGCGCAGAAACCCGGTGACGTCGGACAGCCGGTTTGTCACCGGCATCGGCGGCAGGCTCTCAAGAAAAATCCGCCCATACGGCTTCGAGCGGATGCGCTGATCGCACAGCATGATGACGCCGAAATCATCGCGGTCGCGAATCAGGCGGCCGACGCCCTGCTTCAGCGCAATCACGGCCTGCGGCACCTGTTCTTCGAAAAACGCATTGCCGCCGCGCCGCGTGATGGCGTCGAGGCGCGCTTTCAGCACCGGATCGTCCGGCACCGCGAACGGCAGCTTGTCGATGACGACGACCGACAGCGCCGCGCCCTTCACATCGACTCCTTCCCAGAAGCTGCTGGTGCCGAGCAGCACGGCATTGCCGTACTCGCGGAAGCGCTTGAGCAGGATTTCGCGCGGCGCATCGCCCTGGACCAGCACCGGAAACGGCGGCTTGTCGCCGAGCCGGCGCGACAGCACGCTCGCAGCTTCGCGCAGTGCGCGATGACTCGTGAACAGCAGGAAGGCCCGGCCGCCGCTGGCTTCCAGCACCGGCAATGCGGCATCGACGACTTGCCGCGTGTGCTGGGCCGAGGCCGGCGCGTCGAGGCCCGGCGGCAGATACATCAGTGCCTGTTCGGCGAAATCGAACGGACTGCCGAATCGCGCGGTATCCGGTTCGACGATCCCGACGCGGCGGATGAAGTGATCGAAATCATCGCCGACCGCAAGCGTGGCGGAGGTACAGATCCACGCACTCGAATGCTGGCCGATCAGTGCGCCGAGCTGTTCGGCAATGTCGACCGGAACATAGTGGAAGGAAACGCCATTGCGATTGATCTGTGCCCAGCGGACGCTGGCCGTGGCCGCCTCCCCGTCCTGCTCCAGCAGTAACGAGAGTCGCGACGCAAGATCGGCAGCACGTCGTCGCACCGATGCGAGACCGGGCTGATCGGTCGCCGCGCCGGCCAGCGACTTGTTGAGATCCGCCAGCGAGAACTGCAGCGCTTCGAGCGACTCGATCACTGTGCTCGACCAGCGGCTGGATTCGTGCCGCTGCTGGCTGGTGCCGAGCGCGTCCTGCAGATCGACGATGCGTCGTTCGAGGGTCTGCGCGAACGAGGAAGCGACCTCCACCTGCGTCGCGCTGGCCACCAGTTCGATCGCGAGATCGCGCGACAGTGCCTGCAGCTGCCAGCCCGATACCGCAAAACCGAGGAATGCCGAGGCGACATCGGGCAGCTGATGCGCTTCGTCGATCACGATGGCGTCCGCGCCGGGCAGCAGATCGCCGAAGCCCTCTTCCTTCAGCACCAGGTCCGCCATCAGCAGATGGTGATTGACGACGACGACGTCGGCCGCCTGCGCCTCGCGACGCGCCTGCACGACATGGCAGCGATCGAAGAAGCTGCATTCGGCACCGAGACAGTTGTCGCGATTCGACGTGACCCACGGCCATACCGGCTCCGATTCCGAGAAATGCGCCAGTTCGGCGATGTCGCCGTTGCGCGTGATGCGCGACCAGTCGCGCACGTACGGCAGCGCCATGGCCACTTCGCGACGCAGGCCGCGCGACACCGCCTGCTGTTCGGCGAGTTCGAGTCGATGCGCACAGAGGTAGTTGGCGCGGCCCTTCAGCAGCGCGACCCGCACCGGCCGGCCCAGCGCGCCGGCCACCGTCGGCAGGTCGCGGCGAAACAGCTGGTCCTGGAGCGTGCGCGTTCCGGTGGAAACGATCACGCGCTTGCCCGAGAGCAGGACCGGGACGAGATAGGCGTATGTCTTGCCGGTGCCCGTGCCTGCTTCGACGATGAGCCGGCCGCCCGCGCGCAAGGCGCGGGACACCTCCGTCGCCATCGCGATCTGTTCGGGCCGCGTCGTGAAACCGGGAACCGCCCGCGCCAGCGGACCGTCGGCACCGAACAGCTCGTCCCAGTCGTGCATCAGCGGAACACCGCGCGAAAGCGCACCAGCGCCACGGCGCCGGGCGCGAGCGGATTGCGCAGACGCCAGTGGATATGCGTGTAATCCGGCGCAGTCGCGGGACGGGTCAGGGCCGCCGGGTCGAGCGAGGTTGCCTGCATCAGGGCCACGGCCGACTGGTCCACGATGGTGAGCTGCCCTTCCTTGCCGAAGTTCCGGCCGCCGTCGGCGGACAGAAAGACCTCCACGCCGGGACCCGTCGCGGACCGGGGAACGTAGACCGTGTTCTCGGGAATGCGCTGCACGACCTCGATGTCGCCCACCGGCACGTTCGCGGCATTGCGGACGCGCACGGTATAGAAGATCTCCTGCCCCTGTTCGATGCTGGCGGCCGGTACGAGCCTGGAAATCCTGCGGCCGCCGGGTGCAGCAATCTCCTCGCGCACTTCGGCGACCAGCGAAATATCGACGTTGTCCGCCGCCCGCGGCTGCGACTGGGGCACGGCCGCGAGCAGGCAAAGAACCGTGCAGCACACGGTCCGAACTCGCAGGCTGTCCAGCGCTGTCCCGCGGAACATCCGCCTCATGGGGTGTGTCGGTCTGCGGACCGGGACAACCGGTCGCGATGCGAGTCATCGGAAATCATGGACATAAGCTCGAATGCGATTAGTGCAGAAGTCCGTTCAATGCCAGCGTAGTCGCCCGGTATAATCCCGCGTCCATTTCTCGCTGCAGCTTGCAGAACCGCCTGTCAGGCGGCCACGGTACGGAGGTTTGCGTCGATATGAGCATGAACGCGTCGCTGAACAGTTGGGTGGAAGAAGTCGCACGGCTGACCAGGCCTGATTCGATCCATTGGTGCACCGGGTCGGACGTCGAGAACTCCCGACTGATCGAAGCGATGGTCGCCAGCGGCGATCTTATCAAGCTCAATCCGCAGACCCACCCGAACTGCTACCTGCACCGCTCGAATCCCTCCGACGTCGCACGCGTCGAACACCTGACCTACGTCTGCACCCGCTCGCGCGAAGACGCCGGTCCCAACAACAACTGGATGGACCCCGCGGAAGCGCATCGCAAGATCGACTCCCTGTTCGAAGGCGCGATGCGCGGCCGCACAATGTACGTGGTGCCCTATTGCATGGGGCCGATCGATTCGCCCTATTCGCGCTGCGGCGTCGAGATCACGGACAGCCCCTATGTCGTGGTCAACATGCGCATCATGACGCGCATGGGCGAGCAGGCCCTGAAGCGCATCGAGCGTGAAGGCAGGTTCGTGAAGGGCCTGCATTCCGTCGGCGATCTCGATCCCGAACGCCGTTTCATCATGCACTTCCCCGAAGAACTCACCATCAAGAGCGTGGGCTCGGGCTACGGCGGCAATGCCCTGCTCGGCAAGAAGTGCCATGCACTGCGCATCGCCAGCTGGCAGGCGCGCGACGAAGGCTGGCTCGCCGAACACATGCTGATCATGGGCATGCAGAGCCCCGAAGGCCGCACGCACTACGTCGCCGCGGCGTTCCCGTCGGCCTGCGGCAAAACCAATCTCGCCATGCTCGTGCCGCCGGAATCGATGCCCGGCTGGAAGATCTGGACGGTCGGCGACGACATCTGCTGGATGCAGGTCGACAGCGAAGGCCAGCTGCGCGCCATCAATCCCGAGGCCGGCTACTTCGGCGTCGTGCCGGGCACGAACCGCAAGACCAACAAGAACGCCTACGACATGATCCAGCGCGACACGATCTTCACCAATGTCGCGCTCACGGCCGACAACCAGCCCTGGTGGGAAGGCCTGGAAGGCGGCACGCCCGTCACCGACTGGCAGGGCAAACCCTACAGCGGCAAGGGTGCGGCGGCTCATCCCAACTCGCGCTTCACCGTCTCGGCGAAACAGAATCCGATCTATTCGTCGCTCGCCGAAGCACCCGAAGGCGTGCCGATCTCCGCCATCCTCTTCGGCGGTCGCCGCCGCGAAGTCGCACCGCTCGTTTACGAAGCCCGCAGCTGGGCGCACGGCGTGCTGGTCGGCGCCGGCATGGCCTCGGAAACCACGGCGGCTGCGGTCGGACAGATGGGCGTCGTGCGTCGCGACTCCATGGCGATGAAGCCTTTCTGCGGCTACAACTTCGGCGATTACTGGGATCACTGGCTGGCCTTCGAAAGCAAGGCGAAGAAGCTGCCGCGCGTCTTCCACGTCAATTGGTTCCGCCAGGACAAGAACGGCAAGTTCATGTGGCCGGGCTTCGGCGAAAACCTGCGCGTGCTGCAGTGGATCGCGAACCGCTGCGACGGCAAGGCCGATGCCATCGAATCGCCCATCGGCTACCTGCCGAAGCCGGAAGATCTCGATGTCTCGGGTATCGACCTGGACAAGGACACGCTCCACACGCTGCTGTCCGTCGACCTGCCGGCGTGGCGCCAGGAAATGGACGCCATCAACAAGTATCTCGATGAATTCCAGGGTCGGGTGCCGCAGAAACTGCGCGAGGAACAGCGCAGCGTGGCGGCGAAACTCGGATAGGGTTCTTTAAATCTGCCTGTGGGGCCGGCTTCAGCCGGCCTCTTTTGACTGTGTAAGGCGTCAGGCTGAAGCCTGACCTACAAGCCTGACCTACAAGCCCGACCTACAGGCAGCAACTACTCTTCACACGCATACCGCAGCGTCAGCGGCGAGCCGTTCTCCGGCACCCGGCCGAAGCCGATCATGCCTTCGCCCTTGAGCTGCATGCTGTCGCGGCGGACGAAGGCTTCCTCGCCCTCCTTCGTGGTCACGAAGGTGCCGTTGGTGCTCTGATCCACCAGCAGGAACTTTCCCCGGCTGAATTCGATGCGCGCGTGCAGGCGCGAAATCAGGTTGCCCTTGACGACGACGTCGTTTTCCTCGGCGCGCCCGATGGTGATGTTGCTGCGCGCATCGTCGACGAGCAGGTCCTGCCCCAGGAATTTCAGGTGCAGACGCCGCGGCCGCTGCTTCTCGCGCGACACGGCGGCGCTGAGCGCGATCGCCGGCAGCATGCTGGTCGCGTCTTCCTTCTGCCACAGGACTTCGAACAGCTCGTCCTCGCTGGTCTTGCCCTTCAGCGTGGCCACGTCGATCTGCCGGACCGCGGAGCGCCATTCCGGCGCGAGCAGTTCCACCATCGCGCTCGTAATCATGACCTGACCGGCCTTGGCCTGGCTGGTCATGCGATTCGCCGTGTGCACGGCGGCGCCGAAGATGTCGCGATTCTCGAGAACGACCGGACCGAAGTGACCGCCGATGCGGATGGCAATGGGCTGACCTTCCACCTTGAGGCCGGAATGCGTGCGGATGTCGTGCTGCATGCGGCTGGCGGCATTCACGGCGTCGTTCGGGGTCGGGAACGTCGCCATGATTTCGTCGCCGATGGTCTTGATCACGGTGCCGTGATTCTGTTCCGTGGCCGAACGCATGATCTCCACGCAGGTCAGCACCATGTCGCGGGCGCGCAGATCGCCCATGACTTCATAGATCCGGGTGCTGCCGACGACATCGGCGAACAGAATGGCCAGTTCGATGTCTTTGCCCATGACCTCTTGGTGTCCAAACCTCTGCGGATCCGCGGCTCTGCTGCTCTCGCAACAGACCCCTTCCTTCGTTCGTATTGAGCCACCCCGCAGCCCGCCGGGTGGCGCTGGCATTATATACACAACGCTACATAAGCTCGCCGGTTCGAACGGCCGCTAGCATTCCGGAGTTCCGCTGATGATCGCCCGAACCCGCTTTTTTCCCTGTTTTGCAGCGATTCTGACCGGTCTCGCCCTCGCTCCCGCAACGTCCCTCGCTGCCGACTGGTCAGAGCAGGATCTTGCAGCAGCAGCGACCCTGCGAGATCGCGCCATGGCGGGGACCCGGGCTTACGAACATGTCAGCTCCCTCGTCACCGAGGTCGGGCCGCGCTTCGCGGGGTCCGCGGGCGATGCCGCCGCGGTCCGCTGGGCGCTCAACAAACTCGGCGCGCTCGAATTCTCCCTCGTGCGTGCGCAGGACGTGCTCGTGCCGCGCTGGGTTCGCGGTAGTGCCGAGGCATCGATCCTCACGCCCTTCCCGCAATCGCTGGTGGTTGCTGCTCTCGGCGGCAGCGTCGGTACTGCGGAGGAAGGCATCGAAGCAGCGGTACAACGAGTGGAGTCGCTGGATGCGCTGAAGGCCCTGTCGCCTGCCGCAGTCAAAGGCAGGATCGTCTTCATCGACCAGCGCATGGAACGCACGCGCGATGCGAGCGGCTATGGCCGGACCGTCAGCATCCGCTCGCAGGGTCCGAGTATCGCCGCCGATCTGGGTGCGGTCGCCGTAGTCATCCGTTCCGTCGGTACATCGACCGATCGCATCGCGCATACGGGGGGATTGTCCTATCGCACGGATGCACCGCGCATTCCCGCGTTCGCCCTTTCCAACCCCGATGCCGATCTGCTCGCACGTCAGGTCACCGCGGGCAAACCGGTCCGCATGCGGCTGCATTCCACCGCACGCGAACTGCCGCCGGACTGGTCCGCCAACGTCATCGGCGAAATTCCCGGCGGCGAACGTGCAGATGAAATCGTCCTGCTCGGCGCGCATCTCGATTCGTGGGACCTGAGCCAGGGCGCGGTCGACGATGGCGCAGGGATCGCCATCGTGACCGAAGCGGCGCGATTGATCGGCCGGCTCGACCGCAAGCCGGCACGCACGATCCGCGTGGTGCTGTTCGCCAACGAAGAATTCGGCCTGTCCGGCGCGCGCGAATATGCGCGCCAGATCGGCGAGGAAATCAATCGCCACGTCGCTGCATTCGAGGCCGATCTCGGCCAGGGCCCGGTATGGAGGATCGACTCGTCCGTCTCCCCAGAAGCGGTCTCGGCAATCGCGCAGATACACCCATTGCTGGAGCCGCTGGGCATCGAAAACGGCGGCACTAATGCCGCGTCGGGCGGCTCCGATCTCAGACCGCTTCGCGAAGCCGGCGTGCCGGTACTGGATCTGTCGCTGGACGCCACGACCTACTTCGACATTCACCACACCACGAACGACACGCTCGCGAAGATCGATGCGAAGACGCTGGATCAGTCGGTTGCCGCCTTCGCGGTCGCGGCGTGGCTGGCTGCAACAAAACAGGGAGACTTCGGGCGCTTGCCCATCAAGACGGAGTGAGGCGGATCAGGCGACGATCCGCAGCGCCTCCATCAGCACGTCGGCATTGGCTGCCGGCTGCGCCGACTGTTCGGAGAGAAAGCGCCGCCACGCGCGCACGTTCGGCAGTCCCGCGTACAACCCCTGGATGTGGCGCACCATCGTGCGCAGCCGATGTCCTTCGGCAATGCGAGCGCGACAGTATTGCGCGTACTGCTCGACAACGGCCTCGCGCGACGGCAGCGGCCACGACGGGTCGATCAGTGCATGATGCAGCTGCGCCAGGATGTACGGATTGTGATAGGCCTCGCGCCCCATCATCGCGCCATCGAAATTCCGCAGATGCACGCGCACCTCCTCCACGGTGCGTATGCCGCCGTTCACGACGAAAGTCAGCGCAGGAAAATCCGCACGCAATCGCGCAGCAATGTCGTAGCGCAGCGGCGGAATCTCGCGATTCTCCTTGGGACTCAATCCATTCAGCACCGCGCGCCGGGCGTGCACGATGAACACGTCGCATCGTGCAGCAGCGACAGTCCGCACGAAGTCGCAAAGGAATTCGTACTCGTCCATCCCGGGCGATGGCGAAGGATCGATGCCGATGCGGCATTTCACCGTCACCGGCACATCGACCGCAGCACGCATCGCTGCGACGCCATCGGCAACGAGTGACGCCTCTCCCATCAGGCAGGCGCCGAAGCGCCCGCTCTTCACGCGGTCGCTGGGACAGCCGCAATTCAGATTGATCTCGTCGTAGCCGGCGTCCGCCCCGACCTTCGCCGCGACCGCCAGTTCGCGCGGATCACTGCCTCCCAGCTGCAGCGCCACCGGATGCTCTGCTGCATCGAAGGCCAGCAACCGTTCTGCATTGCCACGAACGATCGCAGCCGAGGTGATCATCTCGGTATAGAGAAGCGCAGACGGACTCAGCAGCCGCAGCAGGTAACGGCAGTGACGATCTGTGTAGTCCATCATCGGCGCGACGCTGATGCGCCGATCCAGCGAAAGACTAGGTTTTTCGCAGAAATCACCTGTTTTTATAGCATTTTCCGTCATTGGCTTTTGTGCGGGATTCCTGCGGGTTTGGCGTGATTCGTGGGTTGCGGAGGGTACAAAGAGGTGACAAGAATAGCTTGTACCCTCCAAGTGCAGGACATTGTATGGCCACCATCCGGCCACGCCGCAAATCTGACGGGACGTTGCGTTACACGGCCCAGATTCGCTTGCGCAAAGGCAAGCTCGTGGTTCACAGCGAAGCAAAAACCTTCATGCATCGAGCCGCCGCAGAGAAATGGGCCAAGGCTCGAGAAGTCGCGCTGGAGAGCCCTGGCGAACTGGCTCGCAGCCAATTTGGCGAGGCTACGCTGAAGAGTCTCATCCGCTGGTATATCGATGATTTCAGGGAACTGTCGAAATGGCAGCGGACCAAGCAGTCGCAACTAGAGTTCCTGGAAAAGCATTCGCTCGGCGCCAAAAACGCACTGGCACTGACGGCCGCGACCCTCGTCGATCACATCCGGCTGAGGCGCATGCGTGGCGCCGGCCCCGCTACTGCCAGCAACGACCTGACCTGGATTGGGGTCGTCCTGCGTGCTGCGCGGAGCATCAAGCAACTCCCTGTCCGACCGGAAGTCGTAGATGAAGCACGTGACGCCTGTCGTGAGTTGCGCCTGATCGGCAAGAGCCGTCGTCGGGACAGGCGTCCTACGCCGGATGAGCTGGCGAAACTGGATGCCTACTTCAGCAGGCGCGACCGTCGCAGCGATATACCGATGCGCGACATCCTGTGGTTCGCCATCCATTCCGCTCGCCGCCAAGCCGAGATCTGTCGTCTCGAAGTCGAAGACAACGACGAGAAAACACGGACCGGCCTCGTTCGCAACGCCAAACATCCGACGTCCAAGGAAGGCAACGACCGTCGATTCAAATATACGCCGGAAGCTTGGGAAATCGTTGCGCGTCAGGCTAAGGAGAATGCTCTGATCTTTCCTTATGACTCAAGAAGCGTCGGTGCTGCGTTCACGCGCGCTTGCAAGGTACTCGGGATCAAGGATCTACGCTTTCATGATCTTCGCCACGAGGGCACCAGTCGCCTGTTCGAGCGCGGGTACCAGATTCATGAGGTGGCCCAATTCACGCTCCATGATTCCTGGAACGAGCTCAAGCGCTATACCAACCTACGTCCCGAACAGACCCGAGATCTCCCGCTTGCAAACGCTGAAGCAAACGGAAGTGCCCACGAGCTTTGTAACGCCGCCAACAGCCCGGAATTTAGCTCGCCCGCTCCCTCTGCCGGTCGATCAGCTCCGCCAAATCGGCCGCGCTCACGAGCCAAGGTGACTTCTGGCCGCCGAGTCGGAAAACACGGCACGGAAGCAGCTTAGCCGGAGCTCGCCGACGGGCCTCGTCATAGCTAAGCCCAAAATACTTCGGCGCAACGCGCTCCAGCCGAACATTCGCTTCACCGAACTCCGCCAACAGACCGAAATAGGTGCTGTTCACGTCCTTGGATCTCCCGAAACTACGTCAGCCATCCGTCGTGTCCAGGGGCGCAAGCTCCTGACACCTGATCATTGGGCACATCATCGCCACACCCCAAGCCCGACAACAAGCGCGAGTTCACATGCGTCTTTTGCCAATACTTGGAAATTTGCTCGTACAACGTCCAGCTCGTACAACGTCCA
This sequence comes from uncultured Steroidobacter sp., assembly GCA_937864115.1. Classification (GTDB taxonomy): domain Bacteria; phylum Pseudomonadota; class Gammaproteobacteria; order Steroidobacterales; family Steroidobacteraceae; genus Steroidobacter. Next base: position 64,950 of record CALMII010000037.1, read on the forward strand.
AAGGAGAATGCTTCTGACGCGTGCGGACGAGGGCGAATCGTTGTGCTGCGATCCGAGCAGGAGCCGCACTCTTAAGGAATCGCAGCGCCCTTCAATTGGGCCTTGACCGTTCAATTGGGCCGATACCCCCAACGGTACCCCAAAGTCTCAGCACCGCGCGTGTTCCTAGTTCCCGACGTATAGATCGCAGGTTCAAATCCTACCCCGACCATCTGACCCGGCACCCTTCAACAGGATTGCGGGGTTCATTCCGTATTCCGCCCACAAGCCTCCATCCGCCGCAGGTTGGAGCCGGATTTCGCCAAGCATGTCTCGGAGGATCGTCCGGGCTTTCGCCGCAGCCTCGGGCGTGCCATCCAGTCCGTCCGTGATCTGCTGGCGGTAGAGTTCCGCCGCTTTCGGCAACATGCTCATCACTTTCGCCGAATCCTTTGTTTCGGAACTCAAGTCCATCAGTTCCCGGCGCTTGGCCTCGGCCTTGTCGATGGCGGCACGCAGCTCGTCCGGTTCCATATCTGGGTCGCCCTGGCGAAGCCGCTCGCGCAGTCGAGCCAAGCGGGCGTCTAGCTGTGAAGCACCAGCGGCGCCTCAGCCGATCGACATTCCTGTGCCTTCATTCGCTCTGTGTAATAGCGTTCCATCTCTCGGGTCATAGCCTTCACCCTTTCAGGCGACAGCAAATCGCTGTTCACCCGACCGAGTATCGCGGCCTGAATTGCATCTCGACGGATGCGGACACCGTTCGAGCAAGCGCCAGTGCCTCCGTTGATGTACGACGAGCATGCGTAACCGCAATGTCGCGTAGTTCAGTTCGATCTGAATCGTAGGTCGCAGCGGAGATTCCTCTTCCTCGGGCGATCCATACTGGAGTTGATAGACCGTATAGTGGTTGTCGTCACGGGATCGCAGTTGCGCGCTGTCGGCAGGATCGACTGGGAAGCCCGCTGCTTGCAGTTGCGCAGTGATCTTGTCACGCAACTCTGCGAGCTGTTTGCGACGCTGACTCTTGCTGATCGACGCGGTGTCGACGGGCACGATCTTGAAATCGACGTCCTCCGACATGCGGCGAATCAGTTTGTGCGCGCGAGCCAGGCAAGTGCCGCCCGAAAAGATGAGCTGAAACGGAGCTGCGTCCGTTGCAACCATCGCGCTCATCGCACGAAGGATGTGCCAGTCCTTTTCGATGAGTACGGGACGCGCGAAACCGAAGTGTTCTTGGGCTGCACGAACTTCGGCTGGATCATAGGTCACGTTCGTCGCTCGACGACGAGGGTGTTGTCACCATAGCCGAGTCGGCGCGCGAAGCGGCCTTTGACGCGGACGACCGCATTGGCTGGCACTTGAGTCGACCGGCCTTCGTTGTATGCCCGCTCTGCTTCGGTGGTCCGGTGGTCTCCCAATCGACCCCGAGCTTGGTCAGCGCATCTCGTGAGGCGCCAACGAATCCATCGCGCGCAGTCAGGATGGGGCGACCCGACAGCCTGGACCGTTCGGCACACGCATACACACCGTAGCCCAACCGGATCAGTCGACCGTCGCGCACCAGTTCCCGCAAGGCTCGAATGACCTGGTCCTCGCCCCCAAGGCGAGCGAATTCGCGGGTCAGAAAGACATCGTCGCCCCTGCGGGCGATCAGTGCTTCAACCCTGTCTCGCAATGTCTTTTGGCTTCGACGGCGCATGGGATGGTGCTTGCAAAAACCCGACAAAGTGCAAGCCGATATTTCCATCCATCTAATTGATTATAAAGTTAATTTTTTGGCTATTTCGAGAATAGCCGAAGCAGGAAGTGGCAGGCCGGGACGAGCATCAAGCAACCCAGCGATATGCACATCATCACCCAGAATGGGATGGGCGGCGGCGCGCTGGAGCCATTGGAGATGAAAGCGCGTAGCACACTGAGCATCGCGATTCCAATCAGGACAAATCGAACGAACGGCTCGATAAAGGCAAGAACAACCAGGATGGGGACGCGGATGACGCCCCAAATGATCATCAAGGTGCCAAAACAAGTTTGCGACAACGTTTCCTTCGCCTGTCGTCGAGAAGCGATCATTCGCAGTCTTCATGACAGCCGCCCTCTTGGAATCCGTGAACCGAAGTTCTCGCGCGGTGCGCCGGAAACAGTGGGCCGAAGGGGGCGCAAAAGTCAATCCGCGGGAACAGCCGGTGCCATTGCAGTAGCAATTCTCGATGGCGCGAACGCGCTAGCTCTTCTTGTTCGTTACGCCCGGATAGAACAGCCCCCGCCTCCCTACTAGCCCGTTGGGCGCCGGCACGACTGTGACTTTCTTGCAGAACCCAAGCCCAGATCCCCGCCGTGTCGAGACTCAGACATTTGTTATCGGCTCGTGACACGAAGCAGAGACCTACCCACAAGGTGGAGTCACTGGAACTTCAGCTTGAGATCGAGAATAGTAAGTTCTATCCTTTACCATACGGCAGTGCCGATGATCAGATCGAGTCAATCGCGCTTCTGGGTTGCGCTTTCGGGTTTAGAACAAGGAACGAACGGAATCGGGTGCGATGAACGTCGTCCTCCTTACACCCGTTCGTTTGCTGGGCGAGAGCCTTGCCTCCAGCTTGATGGGTCAACCGGGTATTCTCAGCGTCGAGATTGCGACCAGCGTGCACGTCGTGCACGAACTACTCCGCGCGCGTCCATGTCATGTCGTGCTGGTGGACATTTCGCAGATTGCCGACGACCGCTCCATTCGCGAGCTTGCAGCGGAATGGCCCAGCATGTCTCTGCTGGCATTCGGACTTGAGGAGCAGAGCGAAGCCATCGTCCGTTGCGGGCGAAGTGGCTTCACCAGTTACGTACCTCGCGACGCGGGTCTTGAAGTGCTGCGGCGTGCGGTGCTCGACTGCGGCAACGGGCGCCTGCATTGTCCCGCGGAGATCTCGGCCGAACTTATGCGCGCTCTGTTCTTCGGCAGCGCGCTCCCCGACTTCGAATCCGCTGACGAGCTCACCAATCGTCAGGAGCAGGTGGTCGCACTCATTCGTCGCGGGTTCTCCAATAAGGAGATCGCGCGCGAGCTCGACCTCAGCGTGGCCACGGTGAAGCACCACGTGCACAACATCCTTGAGAAGCTCAACCTGCCGCGACGCATGGATGTCGTCTGCCGCACGCGGCCCGTCGCCCTCAAGGCTTGACCAGTTTCGTTTCCGAGACCTTGGGCAGCACGTTGTCGACGCTGTCCACCAAGGGAGTCGCACCCTTCAGATCCTTCTTGCCGTTGGACCCCAGCTCGATCGCTTTCCATTCCACGCGGTTGGCGACCTTCATCTCCGGATAGGTGCCGTCGTCCCACTGCATCATCTCGCCGGCGGGCTGGGAATAGATCACGTTCACCTCGAACCGGAACACGCGCTTCTCGCCGAGAATCGCGTTCTTGAGCGCGGACTCGATCCGGGACTCCATCTGCGTGTTCGCCTTGCCGATGAGCGGCGTCAGGTTCTTGGCGAAGCCGCCGCCGTGCAGATGGTGATTCAAGAGATGGCCGCGCACGTAGATGGGCGTGTTCCCGCCCTTCCAGACGCGGCGCCGCACTTGCTTCCACAGTGCTGATTCGTCGCTCGGCGTACTGCCGGCGTTGCCGCCGGGGTTGAGGCTCAGCACCTTCGCCACCATGGTCCGGCCGTCGCCTGACTTCTGCGCCGGCCAGTCGATTTCGCTCTTCAGCGGAGCGGCCTTGCCCTTGAGCCGGCCGAGCAACACCACGATCTTGTCGAACGCCTGCTGGATCTGCAGGCCGCGCTCCGCGCCGAAGTCGCCCTTCTTGCCCTTGGTCTTCTGGATGAACGACACCTGGTCGCGGATCTGCTGGATCACGGCCTTCTCTGCGTCATCCGGTTTCTCGTTGCGGACGTAGTCGGAGAGATAGTCGGCGAGCGGCCGCGGCGTGCTCTCGATGATGAGCTCCGCGGTTTCCTCGTCGCCCTTGAAGTAGACGTCGTGCTCCTCGCCCTCCGCCATAGTGACCTTGTCGCGCGCATTCCACCAGTTGAGCATCTTGCCGACCGCCGTTTTCACGCCGCTGATCAGCGCTTCGAGTCCCGCCTTGATCTTGTCGATGAGCCAGAGGATGGCCTCGTCCACCTTGGCGCGCAGCTGTTCGACCAGGCTGCGCAGCTTGGTGCCGAGATCGCCGAGGCCGACCTGGTCGGCGAGGAAGCCGATCACCACGGGCATGCCACGATGCAGGATCTTCTCGAACTTCTCGCCCACCGCGTCCACTTGTCCGGAGGCGATCTGCAGCACGCTGCCCAAGGTCTCGTTGATCATGTCGAGAATGCGCCGCGCCCACTTCACGGCCGTCACTAGCGCCTTGTAGATGCGGCGAACGATGTCGACGACCTCCGACAGGCCCGCTGATGCCGCCGCCGCGGCCGCCATGATGGCCAGCTCGGTCGCCACCTTGCCCGCGATCCACTCGACCACGCCGGTGAGCACGGTCTTGCCGAACTCCTTGGCCTTTTCGATGATGCCCTTGGTGTTCTCCTCCGGCGTCTTCGACGTGTCGATGGCCTTGTTGATCCAGTCCCAGGCCTTGGATATGGCGCCGAAGAAGCTGCGCACCGCGGCCACCTTGGTGGGATTGAAACGCTTGGCGAGCAGCTCCCAGATGTGACTGACGGATAGGCCGAGCACGTCGAGCACGAATCCGAACACGGCCTTGGGATCGGTCCAGCTCGACGGCGGAGCGACGCCTTTGTCTTTGAGCGGACCCAGCAGCCACTCCTGCAGGCCGAACTCGAGATGCTCGCCGATGTTGTTCCACAGTCGTTTGAAGCCGACGCCGAGCGATCGCACGGTGTTCTTGAGGAAGGCGATGGGCGCCTTGCTGATGGTGTCCCAGGCGGCCAGCGCCTTGTTGGCGACGATGCGCAACAGGTCCGGCGGCAGATTGAACACGCGCAGGACGAGATAGAACGTGGCCTTGATCGCACCCTTCAGATCGCGATTGACGAACACCAGGTGAATGATCTGGTAGACGTCGGCCTTGGTCTGCTGCCACGCCTCGTCGTTCTTGGCGAGCTCCTGGAAGATCTCGATCTGCCGCAGAATGATCGGCCCGACGAAGTCCACGATCGGATCGCGGATGCAGGCGGGAATGGCGTTCCAGACACCGGCCGCCAGCATCATCGGCAGCGACCAGATGTCGATCAGCACGTCGCCCAGGCGCTGCAGCAGTGTCAGCACCTTCTTCATGAAGCCTTGCAGCTTCAGCACGGCGTTGCTGACCCAGGTGGACAGGCTATTGAGCTTGTCCGTCGCCCAGGCCGCCAAAGCTTGAGCCTGGTCGGCGATCCACTGCACGGCGTTCACGGCGAAGCGCAGCACCGATGCGGCGAGCGTACCGACGGAACGTGTCAGACCGGCCGCCAGCGCGCCCAATGAGCCGCTGATGGAATTGGCGAACTTGGTCAGCGAGGCGCCGAGCTTATTGGTGCTCGCAAGCAATCCCGGAATGAGCGTCTTCTCGACGTAGACACGCGCCGTGACGATGATGTTGCCCTTGCCCCAGTTCGCATGGACCCAGCGCAGGGCCTGCACGGCGCCGTACACCGCGCCACCGATCAGCAGAATGGGACCGGCTGGCGACATGGCTAGCGCCACCGCGCCCACGCTGGTGCCGATGGCGATGAGTTCATTCTTGTACGGCTCGATCTTCGCCTTGACCCACGCCCACGCGGCTTCGACCTTGCGCTGGACCCACTGCAGCAGTCCGTCCTCGCCTTCGGGGCCTTCGCCGATGCCGAGCTTGTTCTTGAACCAGACCCAGGCTTTCTCGGCCATCGCGCGGAAGGTCGCGGTCTTGCCCCAGATCCACTTGGCGATGGTCTTGACGCCATCCCACAGCCACATGAGTTGGCGCCACTGCTCCGCCGCGTAGTCCTTGATCGCTTCCCACAGCGGCGCGCCGATCTTGTCCCACACGGCGCTCATGAAGTCCTGGATCTTCTTGACCACCGGCTGCAGGAACTCGACGACAGGCTGAATGAGCGCAGCCGCTGTCTTCTCGATCTTCTCGGCGGCATCGCGCAGCGGCGTGCAGTCGTTGCGTGCGATCTGAGCGGACGCGGTTTGCACGGCTGTCACCATGGGCGCGAAACGCGCCGACAGTTTCGCGCCGAAGCCTTCGATGGCGCGCACGGGCGCGGTGACTTTCTGGAACAGCCCTTCGGCCGCGCCCATGGCGCGATCCTTGAGCCAGTCGAAAACGCCCTCAGGTCCGCGCTTGAGCACCGGTTCCAGGTCGGGTGCATAGTCGCGGACGATTCCCCAGCCGATCTCGCCGGCGAAGTCGGTGGCGCTTTCGAACCAGCCTTTCTTCTCCTCACGCTGGATCTGCGCACCGGCGGTCGCGCCGCCACCGCCCTGCTGCACGACGTGCGTGAGCTCGTGCGCTATGAGCTCCTTGCCCTGATCCGTGTTGGGCGCGTACTCGCCCGCACCAAAATAGATGTGATTGCCGACCGTGAAGGCGCGCGCATTGAGCCCTTCGCTGAGCTGCGCGGCACGCGCGTCGGTATGCACTCGGACCTTGCTGAAGTCGGCGCGGAAATGCGGCTCCATGAAGCCGCGCAGTGCATCGTTCATCGGTGTGCCACCCGATGTCGCAGTGATCTCTCGCGCGACTTCGGGTGGTGCCGACGTTAGGCCACTGGACATCGGAGCGCGTTGCACGCCAACTCCGGAGGTGATGCTGGGTGTCGCGGTTGCGCTCATCCGCATGATGCTGCTGGCCACGCTCGTGGCCTCGCGCTCGGCGGGATCGTGTGGCGATGACACGCTCATCGATGCGGTCTGCGCCGGCGCCGAGTCGCAGCTGGTGCATTGACGCGCAACGAAAGCCTGGGTGCCCTGATTTCCCAGGCGCTGCTGAATCATTTGCGCGCGGTGAACCGTCGGCGCGGCCTGCCTGTGCACGTGCACTGCCGGCTTGGGAGCGTGCCGCCGCTCCTGAGCCGCAACTTGCCTGGCGACTGTCTTGTGCGAGCTCATCGTCTGCCGGCGCGCACGCGAGAGTTCACTTCAGCTTGGAGAGTTTTTCCGTCTCGGCTTTGAGCGCCTCCAGCGCGGCTTCGCGTTGCTTCGCGAGGACTGTGTCCTTACCGCCAGGGCGCTGCAGGATTCTCTCGTCGATATACGCCAGCTCCTGTTGGTGCGCGGAGATGTTTCTATCGATGCTGAGCCGCACCAGACGTTTCTCACCGCGGTCTAGCTCCGTCTGTTGAGCCTCGATCCGCTCATCGGCCTTGTCCTTGAGCACCTTGAGTTCGGTTATTCGCCTGCGGGCCTGCTGCAAGGCCTCTTCCGCCGCCCTCTTCTCCTGCTCCGGTACTTGCGCGCCCGCCGCCACTCGCTCCAGACGCGTGATCTCGGCCTGCTGCGTCTCGATGTCGCCATTAATTCGGCTCAGGGACTGCCTGCTGACGTTCAGCTTCTCCGCGAGCGAGATCTGCGCGCCGCGCACGAGTTGCAAGGATTCGGTCGTGTTCGCCACATACTGGCGATCCGAGCGGATCAAGTCATACGAATAGCTGGATTCGGAGAACTCTCCCTGATCCCAGCGCTGGCACTGCTCGCAGTAGCAATCTCTCGCACCGAGGAGCATGGGCCTGACGAAGCGGCGCGCGGTGCGGTCCGCCTGCCACTGCTCGGATTGGTCGGAGGGGATCTTCAGCACGCCGAGCAACACGCAATCGCCGCCACAATCGCAGCCGCATTTGCCGTTGTTGTGGTCCTCGTAGCACGCGCAGACCGGCAGCGGTATCTGCTGTTGCTGCTGCGTACCGACGGGTGCGGAGGCCGGCGGCGCGGTCGTGGTCGTGGTCGTGGCCGTTTGCTCTTGTCCACAGCAAGATGTTTCGACCGTCGTCGTCACCGTAACGCCGCCACAGCAATCATTGGGATCTGGATCCGGATTCCGGGTGTCCTGCGATGGGCACGCGCAGGCGCATTTCGGACGGGACTCCCAGACACGAATGGCGTAGGCATCGCGGCTGCGCCTATTGACGGTCGTGAGGCTGTCTTCCTCCGAGCACGCGGTGCTGCCTGGCTTGGATTCGCAGGTGCTGTAGCAAACCTCCACCCACAACTCCGGCTTCATCGTGTCGCACTTCGGGTCATAGAGCAGCGTCACGTCCTTGGGCACGTGGATGAGATTGCCTGAGCAATCGAGAGCCACGCCCGCGCTGACAATGATCTGCACCTGGCGGCGCTCGCAGATGTATTTGCCCGAGATCTCCAGGCCGCAGATCACGCCGCAGCCGAACAGTGAGCGCATGGCTAGCTGCAGAGCATTGCGTGTGTAGTCGACGGCCGTGGTCAGATCGGTGTCTTCGAGCAGCAGTCCGGGCGCGTACAGCGGACGCACCAGAGTTGCGACTCCATCCTTGTGAGCGAGCAGTTTCTTGGTGTTCATTGCTGCAGACCTCGATCGCCGGAGTCGGTCTCGCCGGTGATGTCGACGTGAAAGATGGAAAGAAATGAGCCGCCCGGCGTGCCGTTGCCCAGGTGCTTGGGCGGCGTGTCATCGACCGGCTGGCCGTCAGGCGGTCTTGGCTTGCGCAGCGCGTAGCCTCGCGCGTTGGCATCGATGGGCTGGTTCCGGCAATCGAGGATGTAGTCACCGTACACATCGATCTCGACCACGGCTTCCTGGTTGACCTGAGGGTCGAACGCGCTGGCCTCGCCAGTGACTTCCTTGTAGAGCTTCCGATGCAGGCACAACGTGACCGCGCGTGTGGTGTTGGCTGGATCGCCACTTGTCGGCGGATCGCATTCGGATTTGATTACGGGCACGACACGCTGATCGAACCACCCTGTGTCGGTATGCCGCAGCGTCACCCGGAAGGCGAAACAGTCCGGCGTCACTGTCTCGGCGAGTACCGGACAGCTGAAGCGGATGCGGAAGAGAGTGCGCGCGAACGTCAGCTTGCCCTCGGTCACTACTCCGGGGCCAAGGAAATACTTGAGCTCGTCGAGGCTCATCCTCTCGCCGCGATGGAACACCGCCCAGCTGATGTGATCGATGTGGGTCAGGTCGCAGCCGCGGATCAGGTCGTAGAGCAGGTCGTTGTTCTTCACCAGCCGCCGCGGAGCGCAGGCGTCCTTCACTTCACCGAGCCCGACGGGATTGCAGGGATCCTGGCTCTGCACGACGGTGACGCACGCGAGCGGCACGGGATCGCAAAGATCGATCTGGTACTGGCGCCAGCGGCATGGCAGGCGCGAGCTACAGCTCACTTCAGCTTCCTCGACCCACTCACACAGGCGGGCATGGGGCCCGCGACCAGCGCCGCAGCAGTCATCGCCACAGGAGCATTTGTGTTGGCAGGGCCCTTCGGCGCAAGGACAGCAATCATCGTCTGGCAACGGCATCAGCGAGAAGACCACGGTCTCGCAGATGAAATTCTTCTCTGGCGTGTCGCAACCGCACTCGGGATCCAGCGCGGCATCACCGAGTGCGCGTTCAGCGTAGTGCGCGCGCAGTAGATAGACTCCGGGCGCGGCTTGGCGCAGAGGCCGCGTCTCGCCAGGCTTCGCCGGATCGACGACGAAAGTGTTGCGCTCGTCGACTTTCACTGCCTCGCAGAGCAGCAGCTCGCGACCGTGCCGATCGAAGGCCAGCCCCGGGCCCACGTGTCCATCGCCGGGCTGCGGCATGCTGAATCCGCCCACGACGCCCCAGCCATGCACGCTGCGATTGATGATTCGGCGTCGCTGCAGGAAGTAGTTCTGCTCGACCCGGAATTCAGTGGCACCCAGGGTTTTTCGGCGGAAGTAGCGATTGCGCATTCCAGAGGGGCATTCCTCGCCCTGACATTGGTTAGCGTGTTGCGTTTCCCGTTTGTTCATTTCGATCCCCTTGAATCCGGATCTATTGCAAGACGATGTCCGTGTCGCCGCCGAGCCGCGCGTAACCCAGGCGCTGATCCGCGCCGAGTCGCGCCGGTGCCGGGTCATCGAGCACCAGCGCCCACTCATCGGCGGCGCTGACCGCGCCCGTATGCCAACGAAGCACCGTATCGACTCCCGCCGGGAGGTATTGGCGTAGCAAGTTCCCGAGCAACGGCTGCAGCTTCGCGCGCACCTCGCGAGATGCGGTGATGTCGATCCGCACGGTGGGCACGATCGTGCGCAAGGGATCCAGTGCTGTCGGCCGGGTTTCCTGCGTGGGCAGCTTCGCCACGCCGAGCACCGCCTTCTCGCCCAGTGTCGAGGTGCCCCGCCTCTGTCCGGACAGCAATGACGGTAGTCGTGCTCCACGACAGCCACCGCCACCCAGTCGAGTCACTTCATGGTCCACTGTGAGGTCGGCGATGAGGATCCGCGCGTTGGTGCCGAGCACTGCGCGCAGCAACTCTCGAAGCCCTGCGCGCGTGCCTCGATTCCGCAAGATGACCGGGGCACTGCTGAGCAGGCGCCGTCGTGCCGTCTCGTCGAGGCTTTCGTCCCAGGGTATGCCGAGGCAGTACGCGAGGTAGTCGAGCATCTTCGACGTTGCGAATTGCGGATCGAGACTGCGGCCGATGCCAGCGATGCGCGCTTCCACACGTTGAGTCGTCGATTCGAGCACGCCCAGCAGCCGGCGCATGAAGCCGCCCGGATCTTCGCTACGGTTGCGGTAGATAGCCGGGATGTGTTCGGCGATCGAACGCTCCGGGTATCGAACCACGAGCGAGTGCACCACTGGAGCGCTGGCTGACGGCGGAGCGATCACGCGTATGGCGAGCACCAGCCAGCGCGCGTCGGTCTCGAAAATAGGAATGGCTACCGGCAGATCGGGCGTCTGCGCGCCGCTGAACACGTATCGGCGCACCGCTGTCGGATCGAACTGATTCCAGGTTTCGAGTCGGCGATCGTCCGCCGAGCGGGCGCCGTCGGCGAGCACATCACGTACGCGGCGAAGCAGGTCCGGATCATCTATGCCGGCGAACTCAACCTCGATGCTGCCCTCCGCCGGTAGTTCGAGCAGCAGCTCGGCTCGCAGCCATCCGCGACCTTCCGCGGTGACCGGCGACTCCAGCACCGACGTCATGAAGATGCTTTCCGATTCGCGAGCCGCGCCCTCTCCAGCGCCGGACTCCAACAGACGCAAGCCGGTTGCTGTGGCCAACCAGATGCGTTCGCGATGAACGGCGATATCACAGACCGCATCGCCCGCGCCCTGCGGCCGCAGCAACACATCACCGTCGCCATCGAATGCGCAGACCTGATCGGACTTTCCGTCCGCGCCACCGGCCAGGGCAATGCGCTGACGGCCATCGCTGGCCAATCGAGTCGCGGCCCAGCAGCAATCAAATCCCGTGAGCGCGACCCTGCGAAACAACTTGCAGGTGTTCGCGTCGAAGAGCTCGAGCAACCTGCCCTCTTCTCTCAGTACCACCAGCGTGGCGCCATGACGAGTGACCGCGATCTGGCTGGCCGCGCGCGAAGTCGCAGGCAAGCAGCAGTGACGTACCCAGCAGCCACGCACATCGAGATTGGCCACGAGATGACGCGGCGGTTGACCAGCGCGCGCAGTGATCCGCAGCAGCGTCCACACTCCACAGCGCATGTCGCTGGCGATGTCGAGCAGTTCGACCTTTGCGAGATCGTCCTCCAGCGCCTGCGCGGCAGCGTGTGCCAGGTCGACCTCCAGGTCGACCGTCAAGTTGCTGCGACTGAGGCGCACGAGGGACGCCTCGGGTGACGCGAATGTCCAGAAATGGTTGCGATCCACAACCCAGCGACGCCCTGCGCGCAGCGCGCCGATCAGCTCGATCGAATCACGCTCGCGCGCAGACTCGCCGAAGGCTCGCCGCATACACACACGTTCGCTCTGAGTCGCATCCGCCGATTCGAAGACACGCCAGAACACCGCGTCATCCGGCGCGGTCGCGACGGCACTTGTGGGAGTGGGATCCCAGATGCTGGCGATGAGATGAAAGGTCGGCGCGGACCGCAGGGTGTCGCCAACTGCATCGAAGCGGTATCGCAAGCCGCGGCGCCAATGCTCCGCTGTCGCGAATCGGTACTCGCGCGGTGGCGCAGTGCTCATCTGGCCTCCGGATCGTCGGAGCGCAACACTCTGATGTCGCCGGGCGACAGTCGAAGCAACGGTAGAGCGGCCCCTTGGATGTCCACGCCTTCGTTCACGGGCTGTCCGTTGGCAAACAGGTCGAGTTCGAGCACGCGAGCGATGCCGGCGAACTTTCGTAGCCACGCGGACACTCTGACTTTGGTCAGCGCGGTTCCGAGCTGCCACGCGGTGATGCCTGAAGCTGGTAGCAAGGCGAAGCGCTGTCCGGCGATGTACTTGCTAATCTGCGTTGCGAGTTCCGCGACGTCGAGTCGCGGCGACGCCACCAAGCGGGCACGCAGGCCGATCTCGACGTACCGCGGCCTGACCATCACCAGACGCTGACCGGCGGGCAGGCGCGGAGCCAGTCGCGAATGAATCTCCTGGAGCCACGCGTCCGGCTCGTATGCAGCTGGCGCGACGTCGTCGCGATGATCGGAAAGCACCAGCAATCGGCGCTCTCCCGCGACTCGCCGGCTACCGGCGGGCGCAAGTAGCTCGTGGGCACGGCTCACACGCAGATCTTTACAAGCCAATGCCGCTGCTTCGAGATCGGCTGATGACACGATGGGTCGCGACTGCTTGAGCGTTTCACGCGCTGCGATCTGTAGATCACGATCGAGCTGCGCATCCATGCCGCCGGACATCGTTGCGATGTTGGTGCCGTACACGCCGAGGATGCCGCTCACCGTCCACAACATGCTGGCGGCCAGATTTCCCTTGAGTCCCTGCGACACGTCGTAGGTGGCCTGCACCGGTGCGCCATTCTCCAGCGCGCGGCCATTGAAGCCATTGCCAAAGCGCAGCGTCGCGTGGTCCACGTCGACATGGAAGTGACGATCCTCCGGGCCGGATCTCTCGAAGTCTTCGACTTTCTCCCACTCATGCCACGCGCCGCCATCAAGCGCGCGCACCGCGACGCGGTGTGCCTCGTCAAACTGCAAGCCGGGCACGGGCAGCTTCAGCTCCTGATCAGGTACCCCGTGGCCAAGGCCGACATCGAGCCATTCGAGGTGCTCGCTTTGAAGCAAGGGAATAACATTCGGCGAGATACGCGTGACCCGCGGAGTTACCAGCCACCGGCCGCTAGGGCAGTCGATCTCAAGCGCAAACCTGTCGTCGACAGCCATGGCTCGCGGATCGATGTCGAGCAGCAACACGCCAGTGCGCGTGAACATGTCAGTGTGATCGGCGGCGATAGTCAGATCGTGCGAGCCCTGGGCATCGATAAGGCGCGCACGCAGCCGTGAAGCTCGCGGCGCCGACGCTGAACTCTGCGCATCCGGGACTTCGAAGCCGATGGCGAGCTGGGCGCGGCTCGACGTTGGCGCCGTTGAGCCGTTCGAGCCGCCCGAGAATTCCAGGCGCAGACGCGCAGTCCGTCCTGGCGCGACACCGAACGGCCTGAATTCCGCGGCACCATGCTCGTTCACGCGCGTCAGGTCCGTCTCCGTCCCCTCTTCGGCGCGCGCCAGCAAGCGTGAGAGTTTGCAGGTCGTCAGGTACAGCGATGCGGATGGGTGGAATATCGGTGCGTCGCTGCGCGTGACGGAACAGACGTTGCGCGCATCGACGACGGTCCCGCGCGCCCAAGAGACGGGCCGCGCGGGATCGAAGGTGAGTGCGCGATCGGGCCAGAGATGTCCCTGCGCGGCGATCGGGCCGCTCGACTGGATACCCATGAGTCGTGCATACGCGCGACGCTCGTCACGGCGATCACGGCCCAGTGAATAGATCTGTGCGTCCGCGATCCACGCCACCAACTCGGTGAGCATGATGCCGGGGTCATGAACATTGTGATCGGTCCAGCGCGGCGCCAGCGACGGGATCTGCGAGCGCGCGATCTGCGCCAGTTCGTCGAACTGCAGATTGTCCAGCTTGAGGCGCAGGTCTCTCATGCGACCGCCTCCGGCGACAGATCGATCTCGATCCGCAGATCGTCATCCGCAAGCCGAACCAGATGTGTGGCGCTGACGCGAGCCGCCTCGATGTTGATACTCGTAAGCGCGGCAATGTTCTTCACGTCTTCGATGCATGCAGCGATGTCGGTCTGATTCGGCAAGACGCCGAGTCGCCACCCTTGGCGATCGAAGCCGCCGTCGCGTGGATTCAACAGCGCAACGATGCATTGCTCGCAATCGGTGCGAACCTGATCGGCGTCCGCAAGATCGTCGACGTTGAGCCGCACCTTGATCTTGATGGGCAGAACGTCCGGCCTCCGCACCCGGATTGCGCCCGCGACCGCGAGATCAGGCGACGCACGCCCGGCGAGCTTCCTCGCCAGGCCACGCCGCAGGTCGGCGGATGGCAGCGGATCGGACCCGCTCATCACCAGGAGCAACTCGACGCCGCCCGCCGCGCGACGTGCGGACGCTTGGGCCGCGTCCACCGAGAATTCGAGCGCCGCGCGCTCGATGTCCGCGAGCGTAAGCAGGCGCTCGCGACGGCTCAGTCGATCCGGTGCGAGGCGTAGCGTGCGTTCGGCGTCATCGGGTTTCGATCCACCGATGGCGTCGCCAGCGAAAGCCGCGCGTTCGACGCCTTGCAGGGGTGTGATGAGACTGGCCGCGGTGCGCCGGGTCACCTGGTTCGCGACCTCGCCACCGCCCCGCTGATAACTTTCGGCGACGATGCAGTCGCGCCCCACCGGCGGAATCATGCCGTGCACGCCGTCGCCGAAGGTGATGTCACCAGTGTCGTCCTCGAAGGCGAATACGCGCTCGCCCGGACCGCTGCTCAGAAGGTCCGTACGCTCTTTCCAGAGTACCCACGGGCCTTCACGCTCGGCGAGTCTGGTGACGACGCTGCTCGCGTCGTGTTTGAGCAGCTCCTCGATCTCTTCGTCCGATAGCCGCTCCCGAACTCGCACGACCAGGCTGCCTTGCACCACGGGCGTGCGCGCAAGCGTCACGCGCAGGCCAGGCCGGCCATCCGAGGAGCCCAGCATTTCATTGCGTTGAGTCTCATGCGCCTCGGCAATCGCCGCGTTCGCATACACACCGCGAATCACCGGGAGCCACTTTTCCGGGTCGAATCCCTCTCTGGGCAACAAGCGCACCCAGTGTTGCGACCGGCCGAACATGCCCACTTTGAGCGGCGGCGCCTCGAACTGCAGCTTGACGATACCGGTCTCGCTGAGCCCTCTGGTGGCGTCCTGGCAATCGATGAGCTCGAAGCCATTCGCGCGGCGCATCTCTGCGCGCAACGGATAGGCGTCGAAGTGCGAGCCTTCTTCGAGCACGAACAACAGACTCATGGACTGCGCGCCAGGTGGCGCGTCGAAACCCACGTAGACGGCGCGTCGATCGCCAGTCACGGACAGCGGCACGAAGGCCCGGATCTTCGTGTCCGGCTCGGCATTGGCGGCACTGTGATTCACGAAGTCGCCGCCGTCTTCCGTCAGCACGTTGTCGGGGATAACCGGGCAGCACAAGCGGTAGGTCACCGTCGCCTGGTTCACCAATGGAGCGCGGATGTTCTCGGTGCTGCGTGTGACGGTCTGCACCTTGCCGGTGCTGTCCGTCTCCAGCTTCACGGATTCACGGCCGTAGTCGCCGCCCAGCAGACGCGCGCGGACCCAGAAATTCTTGCGGCCGGCCACCTCTGTCTCGGCGATGTTCTCCGGAACGCAGAATTCAACGTCGCCGCTCGTGACGAAACTGTCGGTGCTATCCGTCAAGCCGGGAATGCGCCACCAACTGCTGCCATCCCAGAACTCCCAGGAGAGCAGTGGGTTGTTGCCGCGAGGCGGCTGCCCGTCCTTGATGTGCACGTTGAGAGCGTCCGCGCTCATCTTCGCCGGCCCATCGGGCGCGTCGCTCCAGGCTTCGCGCAATACCACCCAGCGCTTTGTCGCGTCGGCGTGGGGGGCGCCGACCAGGAATTTTTGCCGCACTGGTTCCAGGTCGGGAAACGTGAAAGTGGCGTTGGCGCCGCCGAACTTTGCGTCCACCTCGAGTGCCGGCCGCAACGTCGCGGTCAGGTCAGCGACCTTGTCGACGGGGACGTACTGCACTGTGCTCGCGGCGGCCGGGAACGACACACCGAGGACCATCCGGTCGCCACTGCGAGCGAGCACGCGCAGCAGGCGATCATGGGCCACGCCGGCATCGACCCAGTTGATGAACACCATCATGCCGACGTCGGTGATCGTGTCCGTCGACGCGATCCGCAGCCGGTCCTGGCTATCGATCGTGCCGGTGAACAAGGTCGGATTCTGGTCTCGATAGAGCGCGACGGCCGCGCGGTCGTTCGTGGTGACACCTGCGTCATCGAGGATGAGAGCGAATCCGCGGTTCTCCTCCAGCACGACTTCCCTTTCGACGACCGCGACCTGCTTCTCCTCGGGTTCGGCGGGCGTGGTGTCCAGACGATACTTTTCCGTGCTGACCAGATTGGCGGAACTCTCCAGCAGCGCGGCGGAGAACACTGTCGCGTTGGGATCGTCAGCGTGCGCCGAGGCATCGAAGGTCATCACACGCAAGACGCCGCGTGAGCCCGGAAACATCAGGCGCGCTCCGGCGCGGGCGGGACCCTGTGTCAGGTCGCCGGGCCCGGGCGGCAGACCGATCGGTACGACACGCGAACTCACCGTGCTGTTCGGGTCCCACTGCGCGGGACTGGCGACACCCGCGTTCACGAGCGTGAACGCGGTGACTACGGCGGTGCCGCGAGCGAATACCTCGATCGCAGTCCCCCGCAGCTGAATGTCCTCCGACTGCTTGATCGGAACCACGCCGGCCGGATCCAACTGCACGAGCATGTGCAGGGCCGGCGTGTCCTGGGTCTTGACGGCGAAGATCACGCGGCGCGAGGCGGAGCCAGGCAGTTGGAAAAACGATGGATAGATTTGCGTGTCGGCGCGGTAGCCAGCCGGCGTGATGTCAGTCCATGTGCTGACACCATCCCGCAGGTACAGGCGGCCGTCCGCACCCACGCCCAACAAGCCGTCCTGGTCGTGAGGCGTTCCGGCGGCCGCATCCATGTTGACCAGCGGCACAACACTCGCCAGCTCGATGCGCACGGTAGAGATCGCGACCGACTGCGGCTGCCACTCTGCGCCCGCGACCGACTCTCTTCGGAGAAGTTTTCCCTGTACCAGCGCGTACACGTACAGCGCGGTATCAGCGCCATTGCGGGTCAGCAAGGTCTGGTCGCGGTTGCCATTGGTGGGCGTCTGATCGACTGGCCTCCCCAGTGGCTCCCACGAGCCTTCCGGAAACTTGTCGTCTTGGGACTTCCACAACCACACCTCTTTTCCCGCGAACACGCTTGCATGCGTGGTGTCGCCTTGATGGCACACACCGGGGCGCGCGCCAGCACGCAGTTTCAAGAAGTGTCCGGCGCCATCCGGTGGCTGTGGCGGACTGTGGAACTTCACCGTGGAGTCATTGTTGATCTCGACGACTTCGACGACGCGCAGAGCACTGTCCATGCCGACTGCGAACAGCGCGTGTCGGATTGGATTGCCAGCACCGGCCTTGGTGTTCGTGGCGGCGGCGGGCGGACTGCTCCAGGCGTCGCCGAAGGTGAAATGCGCGGTCACTCGCGCTCGCGGCTTGGAGAAGGCGTCCCTGCTTCCGAGGTAGAAGGCGTCGAACAACCGAGGCTCACGACCCAATGGGTAGAACTCGGTGTTCAGTACCAGCGGTGCAGCGTTGGCCACGCCTTCGATTTCGACCGGCGGTGACGGTTCATCGGGATCGCAGTTGATGAATACCTTGAGCGGCACGAGCGATCGCGGCTCGCGCTCGTTCGGCAGCGACTTGCACAAGCCGCGCAGCCAGCGGCTCTTGATCTTGTTGATCTCGGTCTCTTCGATCTTGCCCCGGGGCTTGAGCAGCACTTTCGTTTGCCGCTGCGTCAGCTTCCAGTCCATGTTGATCCAGCCGGGCTTGTCGGAGTCGTTGACCTTGCCCCAGAACGACCACTGGTAGCCGGCGAGCTCTTCCCAGCCCAGCAGCGACAGCACCGCTTTGGCTTCGATGTCCAGCGTTTTCTTGGCGCCGATGTAGACCGCATGTTGTTGGGCGTCGCGGGCCGTGCCGCCAAAAGGCGCGAAAGCCTTCACGCGCTTCATTCTCGTGTTGGCCGGAAGCGAGCGACCGCCCTGCTTCAATCCACCCGTGTTTTCATCGTGCTCCTCGCCGACCGCCGGATCGATTTCGCACAGCCCGTCCGCCACGGCGAGCACTGTGAACTGGCGTGGCGATGGTTCTTCGCTTTCGAGTACCAGGCCCGGTGTGAGTCCGCTTGGCGGGTCGAGCTGCAACTTGCGGCTGCTCGCGGGCGCATCGACCACTACGCCCCAGCTGTCCAGCTGTCCCTGCGGGAGATCGAGACTCAGCAATCCGGGAGGCGCGGAGAAATACGCGTCAACCGAAGGATCCGTCGCGAGCAGGGACGTGACCACTGACGGCGTGACCGTCATGGGCTCGACGGTTTCGAACACCACCGGCTCTTCCAGCCCCGCTGCCTGGACCTGCACACCGCGCTCGGCGCGCACCGCATCCGCGCCGGCTGTCATCTCGAACACCACAGGAACGCGCGCTGCGCGCCCCGCTTCACCACGGATGCCCAACCAATGCAGCAAGCCGCGGAAGTTCTTCTCCGGAATCCGATTCAGACGTTGCGCCACCTCGCCCGCGAGGCGTGCGGTGATGCCGAAGACCGCGCCAGCAAGATCGATATCGCGATCGCGCGGTTGCCACTCAGGCAGCCACACGCGCGCGCGCTCGCGCAGTTCGCGCTCGAAGTGCGCGCGTCGCGCCGTTTCGTAGTCCGGCGGATCGATCACGTGTTGCCTCCATCACGGACACCCAGTCCGCCTTCGCGGAAGTAGAAGGGATAGACCAAGTTGTCGCGCTGATTGGTCTGGCGGACACGGTACTCGATCTGCACCACCAGGTGGCCGCGCAGGAAGTTGCTGGTGTCCACCGATACTTCGAGCAGCTCGATGCGCGCTTCATAGCGCAGGACCGCCTCGCGCACGCTCGCCTCTATGCGCGTGACCAGCGCCGTGTCGAGCACGTCGTAAACCAGTTCGTGGATGCCGCAGCCGAAGGCCGGACGCATCACGCGTTCGCCGCGCGCGGTGCTCAGGATGATGCGCAACGATTGGCGGATGTCCTCCTCGTACACTGACATGGCGATGTCGCCGGTAAGCGGATCCACCATGACCGGATAGGACCAGCCACGGCCCATCCAGGTCTTCTGCTTGTCGGCATCCTGCAGTTCGCGCGTGATTCCCATGATGTCCTCAGCCGATGAGCACGGTGGTCGCGCCCTGAGCGATACTGTTGGGTCCGCCGGGTTCGGTGATGGAATCGCCCATGCGAGCCGCCGGTGCACCGCCGATGAGCACTGTGCTGCTGCCCATAGCGACCACGCCGCCGACATGCGGCTGCACGCCATTGACCAGCGGGCACACGTGCACGTCGATACCGACGCGCCAGGCGGGCATTTTCTCGATCAGCACGTTGAGCGCGCCTGGCCCGGCAAACAGCGGAGTGCCGTGACTGGTCTGATCGCCGACGCGTGCTGCTGGAGATCCCATGGCCGCCTCAGTTGATGTTGACGATGCCGCCCTGGAGATTGGTGGTAGCGCTACCCTTGAGATCGAGCGTGCCGCTCGCCTCGATCTTCACCTGCGGCGCCTTGATGGACAGCGACCTCGATGCCTCCAACGACATAGATCCCTGCGAGCTCTGGATCGACAGCTTGTTGCCATTGCCGTCGTCGAGAACGATGCCGTCGTCGTCGAGCGTGAGCTTCTTGCCGTCGTTGAGCTCCAGCGTGACCACGCCACGCGAGCCGTCGTCGAAGAACAGCCGGTGTCCCTTGCGGGTGTGGATCACGCGGTGATCGTTGTTGCCGTCGCTGTTCGTCTCCGGTGATGGGTCGGCGCCGTTCCACAGGCAACCGACCACGAACGGATGCTCGAGACTGCCCTTCTCGAATCCGACCAGCACCTCGTCGCCGACTTCCGGCACGAAGTACATGCCCATCTTCTTGCCTGCCATGGGCACGGCGATGCGCGCGGCGTAGCTGTCGCGCGGCTGACTGTGCCAGGGAAAGCTCACGCGCACGCTCACCTGCCCGCTGTCGTCCTTGTTCTGGCGCACGATGGCCACGGCCAGTCCCTTCACGAACCCGCCAGCTTCGATCTCGGCTTCGACGGGTAACGCGGCAACGGCGCTCATGCAGCGGTCTCCTTGACCTTCACGCGCGTGCGATAGCCGTTGCCATCGACCTTGTGCACGGTCTGCTGGATGTAATAGGTGCGCGAGAACTTCTCACCCAGGTTGCCGAAGGTCACGTTGTGATCCGGCAGCAGCGTCGGCAGGCCGAGGCATTCGGCGTCGCCGGTCAGATATTTCTTGGCGTGATCGTTGAGGACGGCCTCGGCGCGGCGCTTGGCCTCGGCGGCGCTGAACACGGGCTGGCGCAATTCGAGAATCGCGGGCTTGCCGATGGCGCTGCGCACGAGCTCGCCGCCGCTCTTGCCCGCGCCGGTGCGGCCGGATTCTTCGCCCGCTATCGCTTTGCCGACATACGCTTCCTTGCGATCCTTGTTCCAGCCGTAGACGTGCACTTCGGAAACCTGGGCGGCGAGATTCGCTTCCGGCTTGAAACTCAGCAGTCCCTGGCCGTAGTTCAACTGCACCACTCCGGTCCCGCGGTCGCGCGGCTTGCCGAAGCGCAGGCGCTTCTTCGGGTCGACGTAGAACTCGAAGTGATTGCGCGTGGCGAGCTTCTTCAGGAACTCGAGGTCGCTCTCCTGGTTCTGCTCGATCTGCGGCCGCTCCTCGGTGGTGCTCTGGATGTCGGTTTCCAGGTTGTGCTCGCGTGCCAGCGCGGCCACCACGTCGCTGTCGGTACGCTTCGACCAGCTCTGCGAACGCTTGCCCAGCATCATCGGAAACGCGTGGTCGTAGCCCGAGACCGACAGTTCCGGTGTCCCGGTTTCGTTGAAGCCGGTGGAGATCTCCGTGATCATGCCGGTGAGCAGCACCGGGAGACGCTCATGATCGCGATATCCAAGGGCGATCTCCACCGACGCACCGAAGGTCAGCACGTCGAGGATGGGATCGCCGAAGCCGTTGAGGAACGCCTGCTTCTTGTGGCTGTAGCAATTCACCACGGTAAAGCTGAAGCGGCCCGCCGCGCTCAACGCGAGATCGACTTCCACCTGGCTCACGCCGATGGCGCGCTGGCGCACGAGGTCCTGGTCGCCCACGCGGATCGCGAAGGCCGGCACGAAGAACTGCGCGTAGCTGTCAGCGACCGCTGCCAGATCCATCGGCTTTCTCCAGCGAGGGAACGATGAGCCACTGGCCCGGACGAATCTCGCGCGGATCGTCGAGATCGTTGTGCTCGGCGATCTCGCGCCACAGCTTCGGATCGTCGTACTCGCGTGCGGCCAGCAGCCACAGGCTGTCGCAGCCGGTGATGACGCGTCGCTTGCTCTTGTCCGCCGACTGCAGCGGCGGATCGCGCACCAGTTCGGGCAGCGTCTTGTATTCCTTGTAGCTGGCCGTGAGCGTCGCGCGCGCCGGTGTTCCGTCGGGATGGAACATGGTGATCTTGCGCGACATCTTCTCGATGATCGCCTTGAAGTACAGCTTGCCCCACACGAACGCCACCGGCGGCGGCGCGTGCAGATCGCTGTCGATCTCCAGCAGGCCCACCAGCTGATCCAGGCGCTGGTGCACAGTGGGCAGTCCGCGCTCGGGCTTGTCGGTACGATCGTCGAGGAACAGTTCCATGGCGAGCGTATCCGCTTCGCCGTTGATGAACTGCAGCAGCGGGCCCGACAGCCCCGGAATGGAGGTGCCCTTATAGGTGTTGGCGCGCTCGATGCTGTACTCGGTCGGATTGAACAGCACTTCGATGCGCTGTCCGGACTGGTTGCCCGCCAGTACTTCGATGGTTGCTCGTTCCAGACCCATGTGCCGCTCCTAGATCCCGCGCCGCTCGCGCTCGACACGCGCGCGTTTGTCGATGCGGCGGATGATGTCGTCGGCCAGACCGTCGAGCATGCGGCCATCAAATCGCGGCATCGCCGGCGTCGAAGCGGATTGACGGGTGGCGGTGGAGGTCGCTGACGACGCCATGTTTCCGGGTCGAGGCGTGAATTCGCCGCGTGCCAGCTCCATGAGATCCATTCCACGCTCCTGCGTCGGTGCGCCGGTGGTGGCCTTCCGATAAGTGAGTGCTACCGGCCGGATCGGCGGACTGTATCGTTGGGTTCCCGCCTGCTTCTCGATAGCAGCATCGGCGCGATTGCGAACGCTGATGGCGGTGCGGTGACGGAGCGCGACCGTACGCGCTGCCCTCTCCGCCTCCGCCGCTAACTCTTGCTCTCGAGCTGCAAGACGCATGCGAGCCAGAATGTGTGGCGCGCGAGTTTGAACCAGAACCTGCTCGCGGCTGGATGTCGATGACGCTGCGCGAGCCCTGCGCGGACTCGCTGGTATGAGCGCTTCCGAGTATCGCCGGTTGCGGATCGGAGCCGCACGCCATTGCGTCGCAAGCTCAGTGGCGCGCGGAGTTTCATCGAAAGCCCGTGCGGGCGGCGGCGTGACGGTCGAGCGAGCGGGCATCAGCCAGCTGCGGGCTTGGCGCCAGTGCCGCTGCGCGCGTCCTGTGGATGAGACATCACGCAGTTCGCCGACGCGCGTGACAGAAGCGCCGAGCACGGAGCTGCTAAACAACGTCAGATGCAGGTGTTGACTGAAGTGCAAATGCCGTTCAGCGCGCGACTCGATAGATGTGCGCGCATCGATGTAGCGGTTCTTCCGAGGCGCCATTGTCGGCGCCTTCGATGGACGCCTCAGACGCAGCGCTACGCCACGAAGTCCGCTGTACTCGCGCACAAGGTGCGCGATGCGAGCGCATGTCGTGCGGAACGAGCGCGGCGATCGATGTTGGATCACGAGCTTCATGAGCGTCTGAACCCGTGATGGGCGAACTCGACGCTCTGCACGACCATTTGCGATGACACCGCGTCCAGGTCCGTGCCCGACCATTTCACCGGGAAGGCGCGCTCGAACAGCCACCGCCAGACCGGCTGGTCGGTCTCGTCGTGCAATATCACCGCGATCGGACGGCGCTTGAACTGAGAGCCGCTGATCACCTGCTCGTGCCACGACCAGAGATAGTCGTCCGCCAGTCCGCGCTCCAGCACGAGATTGCCGAAGGTGGTGATATTGGCGAATTTGTGCTCGTGATCGTTCACGCCGCCCTCGCGGTAGGAATCGACCTTGGTTTCGCGCGCCATGCCCTTCACACGCGCGAAGCCGCCGTGTTCGATGCCGTCGAACTCGACGCGGAACCGGAAAGCGCGATAAGGGTCGACGCGAGCCATGGTTCACAGGTCCCGGAATGGATCGGCCGGCGTGCCATCAAGCTTCTCGTTGATCGACGAGATCTCCCGGCACCAGCGTCGGCGTTCGGCGTGTTCGAGCTGAAGCAGCTCATCGCGCGTCCAGTGGAAGTGGTACGCGATGAACGCCAACTCCTCGTACAGCTCCTTGCGCGGATAGGTCCTCACGATTCGGCCACCCGCCGCATGCGCGGTACCGCCTGCGCCACCGAGGCTTCGACGTCGTCCGCGGAGTTGATGCGCTCGTAGAGCCGTTGCAGGAAATCGAGGTCGGTGGCGAACAAGCCCTCGATGGTGCCGGTGTCCAGCTCGGTCATGCTGCCGAGGCGCGTGACTACGCGCGCCAGCACAGCAATTGAAAGATAGGCCGGGTTCTGCTGCACGCGAGGGTCACGCAGCGGCAGGATTTCGTCGGCCGCCGTGGCCAGGCGCATGACGCCGTTCCGGTGCAGCACGCCCTGCGCGTCCACGTAGCCACGTGGTAGCGTGAAGTCGACGCGCGTCTGGAACGGCAGCTCTGGATGGTGGCTCATTGGGCACGCTCGATGCCTTCGTTGCACAGCTCGAGCAACTCGATGAACACCTCGTTGCCTTTGCCGGACAGGTCACTCGGGTCGTACTTGATGGGCCAGGCCTCGCTGACGACGAAGCGCGCCTTCATTTCGCCAGCTTCATCGAGCACGGCGATCGCCACCTGCTTCCGGTTCTTCGCCACCAGCCCGGCGACGATGGCCTTGTGCCAGTCCCACAGCGCGGTGGAGTTGGTCACGCCCTTCTTCAGCGTGATGTTGCCGTACTTGGTCAGGCCCGAGAGCTTGCGCACGTGCGCGGGCTCGTTGCCCTCCCGGTAGTCGACGGCGTCGGTGGTGCTCTCACCGATCATCACCTCGCTGAAGCCGCCGATATCCGTGCCGTCGAACACCAGGCGGAAGCGATAATTTCGAATCGGGTCGATGCGGTCGGCCATGGTGTTCTCCTCAACGCTGCGCTTCGGCGGTCTGTTGGAAGATGCGGAAGATCACGAACTCCGCGGGACGCACAGGCGCGATGCCGATCTCGCAGATCAGCCGTCCGTTCAGGATGTCGTCCTGCGACATCGTGGTCTTGTCGCAGGTGATGAAGAACGCCTCGTCCTCGGTGCGGCCGAACAGCGCTCCCTGGCGCCACTGGCTGCGCAGGAACAGGCGGATGGTGTCCTTCACGCGGGCCCACAACGCATAGTCATTGGGCTCGAACACCACCCACTGCGTGCCCTCGTAGATCGAGCGTTCCAGGAAGATGAACAGGCGCCGCACGGACACGTACTTCCACAGCGCATTCGAGGTAAGCGTGCGCGCGCCCCAGATGCGGATGCCGCGGCCGGGGAACTTGCGGATCGCGTTCACGCCGCGCGGATTGAGCGTGTCCTGCTGTTTGTCATTGATGTCGTATTCGAGATCCAGCACGCCGCGCGCGATCTCGTTTGCCGGAGCCTTGAACACGCCGCGATCGGTGTCGGTGCGCGCGTAGACGCCGAGCGCGTAGCCTCCAGGCGGCACTTTGACCCGAGCACCGGTCTGCGGATCGGAGACGTACAGCCATGGGTAATAGATGGCCGCGTAGCTGCTATCGATACTCCACTGGCTGGAGTCGCGAGGATTCACGCTTCCTGGATCGGACTGGTTGGGCAGCGAGTCCATGACCGCGAAGCGAAAGCGGCTGAGCTCGCAATGATCCTTGACGAGCGTGTTCACTTCCTTCGGGCCAGCCACCGCCGGATGCGGCGCATACACCAGCGCGATGTCGCGGAACTCGTCGAGCGTCAGCGCCGCGATCCCTTGATCTGCCGTTCGCAGCGACGCAGGCAGACCGGTGTAGTCCGCCGACGTGATCGCGCTGCCGTCGGAGCCGTTCTGCAGGAAGTCGAAGGCGCTATTGTTCGGCTTCGCCGGCGGCACCGCGGTGCCGCCATTCAGAAAGACCAGCGCGGAGTTCGGGTTCTGCTCGGTGCCCAGGCGCTTGGTGTAGTAGTCGGGTGAAGCTGGATCGCCGCTGAGGTCGTCGAAGTCCTCGAGCAGCGCCGGTCGCGGCAGAATCATGCGATTGTCGACATTGAACGGGTCGTACGGGGTGAAGTTATTGGGTACGTTCGCCCAGTACGCCACCTTCAGCCGGAAGCCGACCGGCGCGCCGCTGGAGTCCTTGGTCGAGCTGTCCTCGATGGCGGCGTAGATGCGATTGCCCCAGGCGCCCGCGCCGATCGCGCGCAGGAAGAAGTTGTTGCCGAAGTCCCGCGACGCCGTCTGCGCGTCCGGCGGGACGATGCGGCACACGTACAGGCTCTTGCCGCCGTTCTCGAAGAAGCCATTGGAGGCGTACGGCATGTACGCGTCCGCGCGAAACACGCCGCCAAACAGCCGACGGTAATCGTTGTAGCTGGTGACGAGGCGCGGACGAATCGGCCCGCGCTCGGTTTCGCCGAGGAACGCGGCGGTGCTGGTGGGCACGCCTTCGATAGGTCGCGGGCCACGCTCGATCTCTTCGACGTAGACCCCGGGGTGAAGATATTCGGGCATGGCTCAGGCTCCTTTAGTCTGGTTGGCGTCGGTATCGGCGCAGTCGGTGTCCTGCGGCTGCTTGGCTTCGTCTTCCTTCTCGCAGCAGCCCTTGCCGGAGCTGTCCTTCAGGCATTTCTCGATGGCGCTCTGCAGGTTGGCCCACAGGCTGTCGCGATTCGCCTTGACCGCCTTCAGATCGTCGGTGTTCTCGATGAAGCAACGTTGCGCCGCGCCCAGAGCCTCCTTCGCCTTCAGGTAGTCGTCGTAGGCGCAGTCGATGCGGGCCGCGTATTTCTTCGGATCGATGAGCCATGGATCCGCCAACGGCCAATCGGCGGGTGGCTGGGGCGGCTCGGGTGGCGTCGGAACCGCGCATCCGGAACTCGCCTTTGGCGGGGGCTCGTACTTGTCGCAATCGCGGCTGCTGTCGAGCTTCTCCGGAGGACACAGGTTGTCGGGATGCTCGGTGGGCGGAATTTCGAAGCACTTGGTCTCGGGGCGGATGCGCGCATGCGCCACCAGCAGCTTGAACCAGAACCGGTAGATCGCCGCATGGCGATCCTCGGTGGCGGCCAGCTTGCTGATCTCGTCGATCAGCTTGCCGTTGGCGTTGAGCTGGTCGGAGATCGCCTTGACTGCGCCGGTCCACGCCGCGGCGGCTTCCTTGGCCAGATCGTGCCGCGCCTTCGCTCGATCACGGGCCGCCTCGAAGCGCCCCTTGATCTCCTCGCGGCAAGCGATGCGCAGGTCTTCCTTGCGCACCTTGCTGAGCTCCGCGCAAACGCAGCTCTTGATGTATTCCTCCCACCGCGGGTACGAACACTTGAGGCCGCGCCAGATCGCGAGCACCAGCTCGTTCTGCTCGCACCACTTCTTCTTGAGCTCCTCGTACCTGGCCGTGTACTCCTTGTCGGCGTCCAGTTTCTTCTTGTTGACCTGCTCAAGCTCCGTGCGCAGCTCCGGCAACTTCTGCGCCTCATAGTTGACGATCCTGTTCACGACGTCGTCGAGCTGCGACTCGATCGTGGGGCATGCCCTTCCAGCAGTCTTGTCCGTTGGCATGGTTGTCTACCCTTGGTGATTGGTATGGGGACGCGCTACACCAGCGTCGCCCAGTCGAGCGCGACGCCGTGGACCAGCGCTGCACCATTGACGATGCGGCCGTCGGAAACAGGTGGATACGGCGGTGTGATGCTGAGGAGCGGCGGATCGATGTAGCGGAAATTCGCGGGCGTTTCCCTGGTGGTCGATCCGCGCTTCACGAACAGCTTTACCTTGAGCAGTCCGCGTAATACGTCGGGCTCCTGCCCTGCCGAGTGCGCGATGCGCGCGAACAGACCGAACTCGCCGCGTGCGTCGGTTCTGACCCGCGGTGGCGTGGCCGGCAGCCAGCTCGCGCCAACGGCCCACTGAAACCACACCTCTGCATTGGCGATGGGCACACGCACGTTCGGGTCCTGGGCGCTCTTCTCGAACAGATAACCAGAGAGCGCGGTCACGCCCTCGTCGAACGGATAGTTCGCCGAGGGCGTGAGCGTGACGCGGATGCGGCGTTTTTCCGGCGACACCGAAGGCCAGCCCGCGGGCGCCGCAGCCAGCGGTTGATTGGCGATTGGCGCGAACGGCAGCTTGCCCGGGTCCACCGATATGCTCGGTGGCCAGGCGGCGAAATTGCCCAACCACACGAAGCGGCGCGAGGCGCTGATATAGGGTTGATCAACCCGGCCGCCGAGCGTCACCTTCACGTCCTGCGATACACGCTGCTGGCTGACGGGATCGAGCAACTCGACCGCGACGGCGACTTCACGCGTGATCGGATCATCCCAGCCCGCCACGGTGGCCATCAGGCAACCCTCGGCTGGCCGATCACACCGGCGCGCTTGCGATCGATGATGACGGGCGGCGCTTCGATCCGGACCGCATCCGGGTCGATCCACACCGGCGACGCCAGGTACAAGACTGACGTGCGGTAGTTCTGATCCGGGAACAACGCCCACACGCGGCTCAGTTCATCACTGGTGCCCGGATACGCGGTGAGCCGCACGGACTCATTGTCGAGGACGCTGCCTGTGAACAGCGGACGCTCGTTGAGCGCCAACATCGCACGCCCAAGGCGCTCCAGCGATTCCCTCTCTCCTCCGTCCTGGCGGCCGCCGGCGGTGAGGATGTAGTGCAGGTCCAGCGCCAGCGACTTGTCGTAGACCTTCGTGGTGCCGTCGGCCGAAGGTACCTCGTGCAGGGTGTTGCGCAGGTCAGCGTTGGGCACCACGCGGTACAGGAACAGCACCAGGTAGGCATCGTCGGCGGCATCGTCGTGCAGCGGACCGATGAACACGTGCGCGTCGCTGGTGGTACCGATCGCTTCCTTCAGGCGCTTCTGGATTTCGACGGTCACGCGCTGGATACCGGAGTAGTTCATCTCAGGCCGCCTTGTCTTGCCGGCTCAGGGCCTGCTGGTACTCGGCGACTTCCCGCTCCGCTGCCTGCATGCCGAGCTTGTTGAACTCGGAGCGCAGCGCCTCGATCAGCTGCTCCATGCCGATCTCGGTCTT
Source organism: uncultured Steroidobacter sp. (assembly GCA_937864115.1). Classification (GTDB taxonomy): domain Bacteria; phylum Pseudomonadota; class Gammaproteobacteria; order Steroidobacterales; family Steroidobacteraceae; genus Steroidobacter. The sequence continues at coordinate 93,504 of CALMII010000037.1, forward strand.
TTCCTGCCGCGCTGCCAGGAAGGCCGCCCGCAGCGTGACCTGACGGATGACGCCGCCCGAGAGGTCGAAGTGCGCGAGCATGTGCCAGTCGACCTTCTTCGCCACCGGCGCGCTTTCCGGAATGCATTGCCGCCAGATGCGCTCGCGCAAGCTGGCGTCGGGCCGCGGGAAGTCCACGATGAATCGCAAGCGGCGCAGAAACGCCTGATCGAGGTTGTGCCGATTGTTGGTGGTCAGGATGGCCAGACCGGAGAACGCTTCCATCCGCTGCAGCAGGTAGGCCACTTCGATGTTGGCGTAGCGGTCGTGCGCGTCCTTGACCTCGCTACGCTTGCCGAACAAGGCATCCGCTTCGTCGAACAGCAATACCGCACCCGAGCGCTCGGCGTCGCCGATGACACTGTCGAGGTGCTTCTCGGTCTCGCCGATGTACTTGCTGACGATGCGCGACAGATCGATGGCGAGCACGTCCACACCAAGCTCGCAGGCGATGGCCTGCGCGGCCATGGTCTTGCCCGTGCCGCTCGGGCCTGCGAACAGAGCGGCGACGCCGCGTCCGTACTGCAGCTGATTCCCGAAGCCCCATTCGTCCAGCACCACCCGGGTGTGCCGGGTGTTGGCGACGATCTCCTCCAGCAGCACCGCGCGATCCGCAGGCACGAGCACTTCCGTGAGCTTGTACGTTGGTTCGATACGCCGCGCGAGCCGCAGAATGTCCGGCGCCGCGACACTTCTGCATGCTGATGTGAGCGCGCGTACTCGTTCATCTGCAGACAGCGCTGGCGTCATCGCGGCACCGGCGAGCGCCGTGGCGGCATGCAAGCCGCAGACACTAAGTGGATAGGCCGTAGCCAGCCGCTCGCTCAGATGCTTGGCGAACGTCGGCAGTTCGAGCTTGATGCCGAGAATCGAGAGCACGATGCGGAAGTGCATCGTGCGAGAGAGTAGCGAACTCGGGCCGCGCGAATGCGCGCGCCAGCGACCTCGCGGCAACGACGACATCGCCACGCGTGCGTCCGGCGAGACCAGCAAGCACAAAGCAGGCTGCTCGGCACACGCATCGACCAGCGATGACAGCGCCGCCGCATCGATGACCTCGTCGGCGCAGTCCACGACCATGCGCCAATCCATGAGCCGTGCAGCGCGAGCCAAGCGAATCGCTGCGTCTTCGCGCGCCGGCATGTCCAGCGCAACGAAACGCGCCAGCGATACGCGCAGCAGACCGATACGTGTGTCGGCTGCCGCGAGTTCGAGCAGCGCGCGCCAGCCGTCGCAATCCGATCCTGAAAGCACAACCCAAGAGCGAGCCAATCCGGCGTCGACCAGCCGCGCGCACATCTCGTCGCGCAGCTCCCTGTCTGCGCTTCCGCAGAGGAATTCGCCGCCGGTCCAGGCATCGGCGATGGTCGCGCTCTTCACGGCGTGATCGTCGCGTAGCGCGGTATCGCCGACGAACAACCATTGCACGATCACGGGATCGATACGCAGCGACTGCTCGGCGGCGGCGTGCTGGCCGTCAATCGCGAGCAGCCGCCAATCTCGGAGCTGGGCGACAGCGTTCGCGGCCGTGTCGGAACCGTGGCCGAACAGCAAGGCGTCGATCAGTGCCGACGACGCAAAGCGGCGTGTCATGTCGTCTTGTATGTGGCCGAAGATGAGCTGGTAGCTCAGATCCACGTCAGGCGCGAGGCAGATAATCAGCGCCAGCACGGCGTCTTCGCCGAGCGCGAGCCGTTGACGCAGCAGGACCAATGCGTCACGCGCAGCACTTTCCTGACTCAGGTGCTGCAGAAGCTCCTGCTCCGCGCCGCGCAACTCCGACCCACGTTCCGGCACTGGCCTATCGAGCGCATCGATCAATGCCGTCGCGCGTGCGCGGCTCAAGGACAGACCGTTGTCCTCGGTCAGCGGATAGCGCGCGAAATAGTCGCGCAGCAGCTCATTGAGCCAGCGGATCGCCTGGGGCGGCAGTTTTCCGTCTCTGTCGCGCGCGTCCTTGCGAGATGGCATACGCAGGAAGCGCACAGCGTCGGCGTCCGACGAGCTCGGATCGTCGAGCACGAGAAAACGTGCCAGCCGCTCTGCGTCGCGAATGCCGTGATGTTCGACCAGGTACTGCATCGCGGAGAGCAGACGATCGAAACCGAGGCGGCGCTGATCAAGCTGCAGGTGTTGCACGTGGTCGACGTGGATCGAATCTGCGCCGGAGCTCTCGCGTTTGTCGACGTCGATGCGTACGACGACGATGCCCGGATGTCCCGCCAGCACCGCCGCGGACATCGCGTCGTTGCGCTCGCCGGAACACAGCAGTACCACCAACGGGCAGGTGATGGGGCGAGAAGCAGCCAGGGTGTCGGCGAGCTCCGTATCCAGCCAGGCGCGTCCGTCGTACAACGCGAAACGCTGGCTGGCGGTCAACCGCGCGTGGAGCGCAGTGAAGATCCAGTCATCGCGGGATCTCACCAGCAGAACGGGGATCCTTTCCATGCGCCCGATTAGGCGCGCGCAGACGTGCGCGCGGTATCGATCACTGGACGCAGCTCAGGGATGCAGTTCCCGCCAATCGCTGGGACCATTGCCGGACGCTCCGTCGGTATCACTCCGACTGATCCGCGGATGGATCCAAAGATCTATGTCTTCGCGAACAGGCGCGTTGGCTTCACTGCTTCAGCCACTGCCAGCTCAGGTGTAGTTGCTTGCCACTTGCGTCCTTCACGACAGTTCCGCGTCATGTGGCAAACGCTGGTCTCCGAAATACATCTTCTTCATCACCACGCCCGCAGCTTTGTGGATCGGTGATCACTACGGATCGCAGAGGGCCCCGCCGTCCGGATCAATCAGGAACCACAACTTCCTGCGCATAGGGCGCCTTCGCTCAGCGCCGCTGGATCGAAGTGTTCGATCACACGGGCTGCGTCTCGGCAATTGCAAGCATGCGGGTCTCCCATCACGCGAGCCTGTCTTGGCGCATCAAGGCCGGAGTGGTGCATCACAAGCGATGGTGCCAACCTGTACAGTCCAGCGCCTACCACATTGTTAAGTCCGATAGGAACCTGCAGGACCAGTTGCGGGGCGCATCCATCGCGCGTGAGGAGTTGTATAAGGGGACGGACTATCGGCGTTGGTCTTGGTCACATTGAGCCCGACCCGTGTCTGCAAAGAGTGCGACTGGCCCTTCCTATGGGCTGGCGGGCGACCAGCCGCACTCGGGTTTCGTCCGAGTTTCCGGCGAAGCCTGTTACCGGCGAGTGTATGGCGAGTTTCGCCGGTTTCGGCGGCAATACCTCCCTTCCATAGCCCCGAGGAGGCCAAGCGACAGCTGGACCCGGGACGCGATTTCTGAGGACCAACCTTTCCCGCCTGCACTCACAGTTGCGCGCGCTCAGGCTACGCCGGTGCCTTCCGACCCCAGCGCGCGCCAGGGCACATCGTCCGATGTGCTTGATTGTATAGTGAGCAATCACTTCACTCGGATTCGCGCCGACCGCGCCGGGACAGCGTGTAGCGCTTCACCCCGACCATTGAACCTATTCAAGAAATCTTCCCGTATTCGTTCGGGTTCCGTTGCCTCTAGGGCCGGGGTACCGCTGGGGTACCAGAGACAGACGTCTACCTTCCGTAAATCTAAACGGGAGGTTCGGAAGGCGCGAATCCCGACAGCGGAACTCACCCACAATCCGAATCGCCTGGACATCCGTCGCACTCGCGCTCAGGCGTAATACCTAAAGTTGTGCTTCCACTTCTCGGGTGACAAACCGGGATTGGCAAGTAGGATTTCCCCGACGCGATCGGAATACTTGACCGTGATCGGTTGCCCCTCCCCGAGCTGGCACGCGTTGTAGTTGAGCTTGGTGAGGCCCAGGACGTCTTGGGCGATTTGCACCAGATCACCGTCTCCGTGCTGCAGGGTGATTGCCAACGGCACAGGCACCTCGAAGCCATCGTAAGTGGCAATTCGCGGCTTGAAACCATTGGTAAAGAGGAGTCCGTGACGCTCTGAACGTTGCCAGAATACGCCCCGCTGCACCGGATGCTGGCCTCGCTTCACGACGTTCGGGTTGTCATCGTATCGATAGAGACGAAATCCGCCACGATCCTGACGCACGCGGATGGCAACGAGCTTGACTCCCGGGGGACACGCTCGCTCAAAGCCGCGGAATTCCTCGGCGTCTATTCCTGAGCGGGCATGCAGGAATATCTCCTTCAAGGGCCGACCGTCCTCTTCCCGATATGTCTCGATGGTTCCACGAAGCAACGCCTCTGCCTTGTCGGGCGGCAAGTGAAACTCACCCCGCTCTTCCGAATACCACGGGCCAAAATCACCGACGAAGACGACTCCGTCTCCGCTGTCAAGAAATAGCTGCGCGGCACAGCAGGCATTGCGACCGTCCTCGGTGAGCCGATAGGCAAGTCCCACGTAGCACACACCCTCGCGCGCCCAGGGTGTCTTCCACGGCTTAGCGCCACACTTGTAATAGACCGCAGTACCGAAGTTCCACAATCGGTCGGACAGAGGGTTTGTACCAGGCTCGCCGTTGCGCACCTTCGGCGTGATCCGAAGCGTTGATTCGCGGATGATCTGCACGGGGAGTTCATGCTCCATCATGCGGGCCTTGATCTGCCGGCGGAAATCCGGCGACAGACCCCGCGCCTCTTCGAATTCGTCCATCTGCTCAAGCGTCGCTGCAACCTTCGGATCCTCCTCATCGAACATGCGCGACTGGCCACTGTCACGGTCGCCGATCGCCTGCTTGAGGAAGTTCACCTCCACGCGTGTTCGCGCGGTATCGCTTCGCTCGGCAAATGCGACGGAGGAGTTGGGGCGGCAATTCTCATAGACCTCGTCCGGAACGACGCACACCACCAGCGAAGGCCGCGCGTCCAGCTTGGATAGCCTGTCGAGTATTTCCATGTAGAGGTTTGTCACGGCAAACGCCCGATCGAAGCGGTCTGCCTTCCTTGATGCCAGCGAGAGCGCCTGTGCATCGAGGAAATAGCTGCGCAAAGGATTGGGCCATCTGACGCCGAACGCGACATCAAAGCCGGGGAACGGCGGCCAAGCGCGGTGACGTGTCGGATCGATGCACGCGGCCGGCGCGTTCAATGCCGCACTCCACTCCATCCACAACCCGGTTCCCTCTGCCGTTCCGATCACGATGTGATCGGGCATCGCCTGCCGCGGCTCTGCTGGTCCAAAGAGCGCTAGGCCATCATGGGGATCTTCAGCCGTTTGCCCATGCCCGAATTGAAGCAGCGGCTCGCCCAGAAAGTGGAAGGTGTCTGTCATGTTTGTTGCCCCGGTTGCACGTTCTTGGCTGGTCCATCGCCCGTGCTCTCATCGTCCTCGTTCGTGCGGTAGGTCGCGATCTCCTCGCCGATGTCGGAGAGACCTGAAAGGGCCACAACATCCAGTCCAACAGGACACTCCCAGCTCAAAGGCTTCGTCAGCATGATCACGGCCTGCTGCCCTTCAGCAATCTTGATGCGTCCGGCGGAGGTTTCGAGCGCCTGGACGACGCCAAGCAGCCGCGCCAACCACTCCTTGTTCCACCAGCTCTTGCTCACGATCTTGCGCCGGCGTCCAATCTCTTTGCCTTCAAACGGTCCGCCATCGAGCGTCGTCACGCGGATGTAGATCCGGACGACCATGTTCCAACTACCGTCGAAATCCCGTTGCGCGCTAAAGCGAGGTGCGAGCTGATACAGAAAGGGTGAAGCGCGATCCCCCCAGCCCTTGGTGCGCATGCCCGTGAGCTGCACTTTTGTCACTCTGCCATCAACGTGCTGAATAGACTGGTTCCACTCGCTCGCCTCATGCTCGGGGAAGTAGAACACCCTGCGGTCTGCACAATACTTCAGCCCCTTCTCTGCACAAACCACTTCCAGGCTGCGGCGGGTCAGCTCCTTCGCAAGATCAAAAGTCTTCTTTCCGTCTTTCTGTGGAACTTCCTCCCACAATAGCTCTGGCGTGCGTTTGACCGGAGCCGACGGGACAGCGGCCGGGGGAGATGAAAACGCGACGAGACAGAACTTCGTAATCTCAGCGAATGCCCAGCGCCCTCGGAGGTCATTGATCTCCGCCTCCGTCAGCTGCCGGCTCAAATCAATGACGAGCATCTTCTTCGGGAGCTGCAGCGGGAACACGTTCGCAAAGACGGGCTCCGGTTTCGCCACCGTGACGCGCGTGGGGAGATAGTCCCGGAGGGCGATCTGACGGCCGCGCTCGATCTCCAATGCAGGTCGGATGCCAAGCGCGGCGAGACGCGCGAGAACTTCATTGAGTCCCGTGTTCCAGGACGCACTGAAGTACGCGGGCTCGAGTTTCCTGAGGCGCGTTGGCCCACCCGCAGCGCCGTAATCAACCTCGGTGTTACAAGGGAGCACAAAGCCTTCCTTCGCCGCAGCGAGAGTGCATCGCTCAAGGAACCTGCTGTCGGAAAAACTGGCGGAAGACAACATGGGCAGGTAGAGCTGAGCCCGAACCTCGAGGAGCCTTCGAACCGTCTCGTCCGCGTCCTCCCCAGCAAGTGGAGCGGTTCCCTGACACCACGTTCGGAAACCCGCGAGTGAGAGTCGGCGGGCGAGCCAGGTCGCAAGCGCGTGGTCAGTGGGATCATGATCGATGAGGAGCGTATCCCGGCTCTCGGCAACGGACTGGCCGCCGCGCTGTGGAAAGAACGGGGGCGTAAAGATGCTCGGGTGCTGAGCGATCAGATGCTGCTGGAAGCCTGCTATCTGCGCCCGAAGACGTTCAAGGTCGAACAGGTCGAGTGCCCATCCGTAGTTCTGAAGCACGAAGGTGTGAGCGAAATCCTTTTCGGATGCCGACAACGCCTCAGTACAAACGAATACGAAGGAATCGGGCGCATGCCCCTTGTCGTGCACGCGCTTGCAGTCGTGCGCGAGCTTCGTGCGCCAATCTGATCGAACCGTGTAGGCAAAGGCGATCTTTCGACTGGCACCATCGTCGCGGACAATGGCATCACGACCTTCATCGCCGGTCCCACCGAGCGGATCAATTCCCGGGTAGCCTACGCCCGCAAGCAATGCCGAGCACAGCCTTTCAAAGTCCCGATAGTCGGTGACCCGCTCAAGGCAGTAGATGATTGCGTCGGCTGACATGGAACCGGACACCTCCCCGCGGTGTGATGACTAGGCGGGCCGTTGTCCTAACGTCTTGAGCAGCATGTCGACTCCCGACCATCGGACCAACTTCGTGCTCGTCGATGCATCGCTTCCCACGGCGCCCGTCCTAGTGCTTTGTCTTGTCGAGGTCGAGATTCAGAAAGACCTCACACAAGTCGTTCGGTTCGTACACAAGACAACCCCAACCCGAAGCTGCAGACATTAGGTCCACCGTGTGAAGCGCTTGCAGCGTGGCGATGTTCACGCCGATACCGCCTTCGCCATCTTTTTCCTTCAAGGCTTTCCACTTCTCATAGGCATCACGGACGGCGTCAATCTCGTAGAACGGAATTCTCTCTATGGTGTAGTTGAGGCGGGGCAGAGTTCTCGCATCAATGCCTCCTGAAACATAAGTAGAGAAGACCTTGGCCGTCATATAGGGCTTTCGATGGGCATCGAGCCTCTCTAGAATCTCAATTAGATGCTCTCCCACCTTTCGTCCATACTCGGGGTCTGCTTCCAACTTGTCCGTCATCTCTTTCCGCTCGTCAGATGATAGGTACTGAAGACCGGAAAGAAACTTTACAAGCTTGGAAACAAACAATCGGTCTCTCACCGTGAAACCAATGTTTGCTAGCGAGACAAGTGTTCCTACGATCGGAACCGCCTTCAAAACACCATCCTCGAGTACAGCGTCGATAGCCAACTCAGACGCATCAGTTGCAATGGAAACAGCATCGTCAGATCGCAATGTCGCGATCAAAGATTCGGCTAGATCGTTGCCCTCTTCCACACCATCTCCCCTTAGTTCCGATCTAGGCACACCTCTCACACTCAACTACTTTGCCTTCGTCCTAGTCAGCAATGCTGCGATGTCTTCACCACGCAATCCATTCTCCACCAGATGGCCCTGCAACTTCTTCGGGTCAGCAAACAGCGGGCCATCGTAGGAAGTGGCGAGGAGCACCTTTCGCAACCTCTCAACAATTGCCTGTAGCACGACCTCCGTCATAATGGACGGTCCGAATGAAACGTCTTCTGATCGATCCGCGTCAGTGACGTCAGTCGCGAATACAGCAGTGAGTGCGGCCCGCTCCAGATCACCGTGGTCGACACACCACTGCATGCTCATCAGTAGTTGCTCGGCATCCTTCTTGAAGACTGGCCGATACTTTTCGTTCTTAGCCTCAATGCAAATTCCATTCGCATCGAACAGCCAGAGAACATCAGGGCCCCGTCCAGTTTCTCTTTCGGGGCGGCTTGAAGTGGCTCCAAGCATTTCGCCCAGTTGCCGGAGGCCTTCCTCAACAAGTCCCGAGTCACCAGAGTAGGAAAGCATCGCACGAATCTCTTCCAGACGAGCGAGCGCCGCGTTGACAGTCGAAAACTTCGTCAGATACTCGCTTAAGTTCACGACCTGCTTATTGATTCGCGCATACCGCTTGTCTGCCAGCTCCATAGGCCGCGGTAGCGCGCTATTCAGCTGGAACGCGCTGCGATAGAGCCCAGCCGCTTGCGCAGGATTTACTCTGTACAAGTATCCCGCAGCTCGAAGCATCAGCTCTGCCCGCTGGATCGGATGCAAGGCTTCGTCGTTGGTCGGAGCTCTGATGACATCGACGGCCCGTTGATGATTTCTCGCCTTGGCATCTATCCATGCCTCTCTCTCCGCGAGCGCGGCCCGCTCAAGGACAGTGAGCCCACCGGCTGCTCTAGTTCCTTTCTCTATCCCGGCCATCCGCTCGCGGTGCGCCTCCTTCCAAGTTGGATCCCTCTTTACGAGCGTACTGATTGCGGAGCGAATGCCGTCTTCCGATTTGCCAGTGTCCTCGCGAAGCTGCTCGGCAACATCCTGCCCAAGCTCGATCTGTTCACGCGTATGCGGTTCTAGCGCCTGCTTAACATCCTTCCGGCCAATGAATGCGGCCAAGTCATTCCCGACGAGCAATACGGCCGCATAGTCTGCACTCGATCGAACCGCGCGCCCAAGCGCTTGCTCGAATCTGTTTACCGTTCGCGAGTTGTAGCCAGGCGAATTCTTCTGGCGATCAACGTCTATCTGGTCGCACAAGCGCTCACCGCCTGGCGTGCCGTCGATCACTAGGATTCGACACGCGTCGTCCGGTAGATCAACGCCATCGTATCGCTGAGCGAACACAACGTACTTGCCGCGCTTGCTTGCTCTTAAGTCCGCAATCTCAGCGTCGACGTCCTTCCCCTGCTTAAGTTTCGCGCCGGCCTCAACCCATACTGAGGCCTGCTTGGCTGAGCTGGTCAGCACGACAACATTCGCGCTCACGGACGCTTCTGCGCAAATCTTCGCCACTGTCAACTTTTCGAGTCCGCTGTCGATGAGTGATATAGGCAAAATCATCCTTTCGCCTGCACCTCGATCACTCGGTGGCTCGATAATACGACCCAGCGCCTTTGGATCAAGACATAGATCTCTAAGTAGCGATGATCCATCCTTGATACTGGCCGACATGAACAGTCGATGCTTGGCGGACGCGTATGACCCGTTCTCTTCTACGGCGGCGACGCCAAGTGAGACCTCCGCCGCGGCCCCGGAAATGCACAGTCGCGCATAGTCCAAATATCGCGATACATTATTCCACTCGAAGCTCAATGCTTCGTCATCTTTGAACTTCGAAAGAAGTTCCGCGACGGCCGGGACCTGTGGGCTCCATAGCCAGTAAGGAACTTCGTATCTTGCATTGATCTCGTTATTCGCGATGCCACGCCACACCGCCGCATCTGTCTCCTCGCATGCTCTCTGGAAGATTTGCCGGATCTCTGGATAAACCGCTGGTGGCACGTTCAGCGTGTATTTCTGACGAACACGGTCCAATCCGGCGTGTACGTCGTCCATCACTATTACAGATGGCTGGACGTTCTTCTTCGCCAGAACGCTTCGAGCGTTAAATAGCCGGTCGTATGTCACGATCAGAACGGACTTCCCCTCCAGTGCCCTGAGGGGCAACCCGTCCGAACCACAAATTTCCGCCGCGACGCCAATCATGGCTGCGCTGTCTGCTACCTGATCGGCCAACTGATTGGTTGGACAGAGATAAAGCGCAGGTTCACTAGCATACTTACGGCGCATGAACTCCGCGTAGATCAGACCAACCAGGGTCTTACCTGACCCTGTGCTGACCTTCAGCAGAATGTCCCGTTCGGCAATCTGCTTCTGTAAAATCTCGAGAGCTTCAATCTGAACTGGCCGGAGGCTATTGTGGGTAGCCTTTCGATCAAGTTGATCAAACAACTCCAGGAGGGTCTGGGGATTCGAATCTTTCTTGCGTTTGCCTAGTTTCGAGTAGTCCATGGGCATTTCCTTGCACTTACCGTCGCCGCATCTCTGAGCGGCCAAACCTATCGGATATTGAAGCAACGGACAGGGAAATACGTCGAAGAAAATGGCACGCTGTCCAAGATATTCGGGACCTTCGACACACCGTTTCACGCTTGGAGCCAGCGAGCATGTGGTTCGCTAAACGATTCAGTTCAGCGGTATGCCGTTTTCCGGCCCGGCACCGGTGTCCTTTTCAGGGCCGTCCAGCTGCGCTTGCATTCAGCAAGGATGTTGCCGATCCTCTTTGGGACTAGCCCGGATTTCTCAAAGGTGGTGAGTGCATCGGGCCTCTGAGTGAGGGAAACTTGTTTTGCGAGAACGAGTTGACCCCACCCAGAGGAAGCGCCCGATGCCGACACAGTGTATCGCCGAACAGTACGAGTTTTCATGCATTGAGCGACGCCAGGTGGTGGCTGGCTTTGACGGCGGACGAATGACTTCGGATGCCGGTGCGCTGCTGCTCAAGCGCACCGACGATGCGATCGGATTGATTGATCGACTGAGCGGCTGTTTCATCGATGGACGGCGGCCCGAACTCATTGAACATTCGGTGCGCACGCTGGTGGGCCAACGCCTGTTTGCGCTGGCGCTGGGCTATGAGGATCTGAACGATCACGATGAACTGCGCAAGGATCCGTTGTTTGGCGTACTGCTGGGCAAGCTCGAAGCGAGGCGCAAGGACTGTGAGGCGCTCGCCGGCAAGAGCACGCTGAACCGCCTGGAGCGCTACCCCCAGGCGGGCTTTTCGCCGTATCACAAGATCCTGCCGGACAGCGCGGCGATCGAGCGGGTGTTCGTGGAGTTGTTTCTGGATGCCTATGCGCAGGCAACCGATGAGATCGTGCTGGACCTGGATGCCACCGATGCGCCGCTGCATGGCGAGCAGGAAGATCGGTTCTTCCACGGCTACTACGATCACTACTGCTATCTGCCGCTGTACATTTTCTGCGGCAAGCAGCTGCTGTGCGCGAAGTTGCGTCCGGCGAACATCGATGGCTCGGCCGGGGCGATCGAAGAGCTGGAACGCATCATCGGGCAGATTCGTCAGCGCTGGGCGCGTACGCGGATCATCCTGCGCGCCGACTCGGGCTTTGCCTGCGAAGCATTGATGAGCTGGTGCGAGGCACGTGCCGTTCACTATGTTTTTGGGCTCGCGCGCAACGCTCGCTTGCAACGCGCCATCGGTGCCGAACTGCACGAAGCGATGCAACGGTGCGCCGCTTCGGGCCAGTCCGAGCGGCGATTCAAGGAACTGACCTACCGCACGCACAAGAGTTGGAGCCGAGAACGGCGCGTAGTGGCCAAAGCCGAGGCGACGCCCAAAGGCGAGAATCCGCGCTTCATCGTGACCTCCTTATCGATCGATGACTACGCCCGCCGCGAACTGTACGAGCAGTTCTACTGTGCGCGCGGGGAGGCGGAGAATCGCATCAAGGAATGCCAACTCGATCTGTTTGCCGATCGACTCTCCAGCGAGTTCTTTGCCGCCAATCAGCTGCGGCTGTGGTTCGCTTCTTTCGCCTACGTGCTCATCGAGTCACTGCGGCGCCGGGCGCTGAGCGCCACGCGCTTTGCGCAGGCCAGCGCTGCCACGATTCGCTTGAAGCTCTTGAAGATCGGTGCGCTCGTCAACCTCAGCGTACGGCGCGTGAAGATCGCGATGAACTCGGCGCATCCGTATCAGACGGAGTTCGCCACCGCCTGGTACGCCTTGCACGTCGCGGCGCGTTAAGCCGCACACCACGAACCAGCCTACTCAAGCCGCAAGTTTGCTCGACACACCGCCGCGTGCGGTGCAGGACAGGTGTGCCTGCAAAACGGCTCTGCGGGCCACCCCAGTCGCACTGCTTCTCATGCAGACAGCAGGGCTCAATCGATACTGTTCTTATATCCAGTATCGCAGCGTGTATGAGAAATGCAGGCTAGCGCACCGGTGCCTGCATTCTCGATCGTTGAAGGACGTGATCTCGCAACTGCAAAACCATCAGCTCGGTTTCGGTTTTTGGCGACCGCATTCCCTCCATAAAGCGCACGGCAGCATGCGCAAGTGACGTCTCGCCCTGCTGATTGAGCAAGTCCGCAATCCCTAGCCAACCATTCGCTACGCTGTGTCGCGTCGCTTGCAGTCGTGCCTTGCCTAGTTCGTTGAGGGGCATTCCTTTGGCCAGTGCGCCTCGGATGCCGATCGCTTTGTCACGCTCGTGCGTTGACGTACGCCTCGGATCCGCCATTGCGCGATAGATCGGGTCCAGTTTTGCTTTTATGATTTGTCCTCGCACTGCGCGCTCCGTCGCATTTGCTGCCACGCCGTGCGCACGCAGATGGCGCGCGAACTCCGCACGCCATCGCCTCAATGTCGCCTTGCGAATGTTCAATCGTTGGCCTTGCTCGCTCACCGCCTTGATCACCGCATGCACATGCGGATGCGGTTCATCCGTGTGCAGCACGAACGCGTAGCGATGCTTGAGCCCGAACTCTTCCCTTAGGAAATTCCTCGCGGCCGACTCGACCGCCTTCGGCGATGTCCCCGCCGGCATCGAGAAGATGAGTTTGTGCACGAGCTTGGGTGGCCTGCGACCGTTCGCCGCGGTCAGCTCAGCATTGCTTCGATGCATCTCCAGGTCGAGATTCCAGTCCTCGGCCAACTGTCGCCCGATCCCTTTGCCTCCGATCCGTTCCCCGTCATCCGTCTCGAGCTCAAGCTCTCCGTCGCGACCGATATATCCCAGGTGTCGGCGCACCGACGAGAGATCACTGGAGTTGCGGGTGAGCACCTTGAGCATCACTTCAGGCGTTTGTCCCACCGTGCGGGCAATGTGAGCCACCTGCTCGGGTGTCAGCCGGTCGCGCCGACCTGGACCCGGCCGTCCATAGCTCGCGATGTTGAGCAGCGGCCGACCCGCGAACGGCTCAATCCTCAGTGCGCCCATGGCCTACCTCCCAGGACTCGACGTTGCGTTGGACCAGCTCCTTTACCCAGTGTTGCAGCGCTAGACACAGGTTGAGGAACTGACCGACGCTCTCCTGTGTCAGGCCGACACGCCCTCCCTGATCTGCAACGCGGGCGAGTTGATTCAGGTTACGACCGATGGCAGTAAGTTCCGCAATCAGGCGCTTCAGCGCCTTTAGTTCGTCTTTGGGTAAGGGCGCTAGGTGACGCAGATGTGTCCGTACCAGCACCGACACATAGGTGGCGGAAGCCACCCCCCGAGCGGACGCCCGCTCGCGCAACAGGAGTCGGTCATCGGGTCGCAGACGGACGTAGACCCGCGGGCCGGGACGTCCGCCGTCATCGGCCAGCACACGCGTGAGCGGCACCGGATGACGCGATGCGAACTGTCCGCCGCGCGCTGGTCCCTCTGCCGATCCACTCGACGCGGCTGCAACGAGCCGCCGAAGCCAGGCTGATTCCGTAACGAGTTGCTGCTCAGCGAGCGCCTGAACGCGCTGCTTCGTCTCCAATGAGACGCGAGCTTTCAATAGGTGCGTAGTCGCCATGAGTCACACTGTGACCCGTGAGCCGCCGCGAGGCTATCCTGCATTTCTCTCAGATCGCACCCGAAACTCCTCAGGAGCCGCCGCCGTCGACGCTCCGCCCCACCTCCGCTCTTCCTCAGTCGGCGGAAAGTACTGCAATCGGTCCGTGATGCTCCGCACGCCCTGCATTCTCAGAATCCTTCGGGGGAAGGACAGCTGGCCCGAGCATGATCCCCCGTCGCGCCGGCACAAGCCCCGCACCAGGTCCACCGGCAGGATCGCGGCGTAGTCCACGTGAAAATCCTGGTCGAACACCACACCCACAAGAAAATCGAAAAAGGGAGGATCCGTCAGTTGTACGCACATCCGTGGCGTGCGCCCGTCCCGGGTACGCCACCGTGCTTTGATCTGATAGCGCAACCCCGCTGCGTCCACTGCGTCGTACGACTTATGGGAGGGGGGCATCAGAGACCATCCAAGATTCTGCGACACCCAGTACTCGGCGACATCGCCGACGGGGTGATTGAAAGAGCGAACCACCCCGAAACGTCGCAGCCCATGCAGAACGCAGGCATATGTATCCAGAAGATCCAGAGGCCCCTGTGCACGGATATCATCGGAACGCATTGGACACCTCCCTACAGGATCATCCGCGATGGGCAGGCACCGTCCGTGGCGCCCGCTCATTCGCACGGCTCAGAGAGCCAACGTCTCCAGCGCCAGATCCCACAGCGCAGTGTTGAGCCGGACCTCCTGCCGGATCGCCGTGATGCCGCGCGTGCGCACCAGCCGCCCACCGACCGAGCGCCGGCTCATGCCGCCGCGCAGCAGGTTTTCCTGCACCCGGTTCAACGTCCGCCACAGATCCTCGCCGGCATCTTCCGTCCGCCGACAGGTGAGAAGCTGCGACGGCTGCATGCCACTCAGTTCCGGCTGCGGATACCGCAGGGCCAGCGCGCGTTCAGCGAACCGGACCTGCGCCTGCGGCTCCAGCTTGCGCGATTCCATCCGCTCGACCTGGCACGCCAGTAACGGAAACTGCCTGGCCAGCTCCAGCGCCGCGCGGATCACCTCGTCCATGACGTTGCTTCGGTGCGAGACGCAGTAGCCCGGAAAGACTCCATTCGAGACGATCATGCCGTTGGTGCAGATGACCCGGAACAGTCCCATGCGCATCTGATAGCCGCTGGTGCCATTGTGGCTGTTGAGGAACACGATCTCCGGCACCGAGTCCTTCAGCTGCACAGTCTCGAACTGCCGGCGCAGTCTCACCAGATGCCGTGCATGCAACGGGCTCGAACGCCGCGTGCGCGCCTGACGCGCCTCCACCGGATTGAAGCCGGCATCGATCAGCCCCTGCAGCACGCGCTGCGTCGGAATGAATCCATAGCGCGCACTCATGCGCTCGTGCGCATGTTCGGCAAACACCGCCGGTGCACGCTCGCGTACCTCCTCGAGCGACAGTCCCTTCGCAAGGGCATTGGTGAACGTCGGCTGGGAAAGAACAGGCAAGGTATTCATGACGGGATCCTCGGTTTGGATCTGGGCGGGATTGCCCGCCTCCGTCACCCCACGCCGCAGCGCAGCCGTCAGGGATCGCAGACCGCCACCGGCGGCGAGTGCGTCCGCGCGCTCGTCCTTGACGGCGAGAACGGCGTGGTACGCTGACACTCACAGGCAACCCGCCCTCTTCTTCCTGCTCCGCGCGTCCCCGCTTCCCTGTCGCGCTCCCGCCCGCACGGAAAAAAGGTCCCGGGCAGTGGCCCACCCGGGACCGACAGATCACAACCAGCCTTCACGCTCCAGACTGCGCACCTGCGCCTTGCGTTGCTTCAGGTTCTGCTGCCGCAACTCCGGCGACGGCTGCTTGTAGCAGCCGCGGATGCTGATGCAGTACTCGACGGTCGTGACCGGCAGGTTCATCTGTCGTGCGAGCTGCGGTACCGAACGCGGTCCTTCGTACCAGGCCATGATGATTTTCGCCTGCGCATCAGTGACCGTGCGCGGCCTTCCGAGGGTGCTGCTCATGAGAGACTCCAGTCGTTGTCTCGGGCGGGATTGCCCGCGCAGACAGGCGCACGGCGCAGCGCAGCCGTCAGGGATCGCAGACCGCCACCGGCGGCGAGTGCGTCTGCGCACTCGTCCTTGACGGCGAGAACGGCGTGCTACGCTGCCCCCATCGACAATCCCGCCCTGCTTCCGCTGGCGCCGCTACGCACCGGTGGCACCCCGGCGCGCAGCGGCCGACAACTCACAAGAGTCCACGCTCGGCCATCGACGTCGCCGTCGAACCGCCGATCACGAGATGGTCCAGCACCCGGATGTCCACCAGCGCCAGCGCCTGCTTCAGACGCTGGGTGATCACTTCATCCGCCTGGCTCGGCTCGGCCGCACCGCTCGGATGGTTGTGGGCGAGGATCACCATCGCGGCGTTGTGGATCAGCGCCCGCTTCACCACTTCGCGCGGATGCACGCTCGCCCCATCGATCGTGCCGCGAAACAGATCCTCGCAGTCGATCACGCGAGCGCGGTTGTCGAGATACACGCACGCAAACACCTCGTGCTCCAGTCCCGCAAAACGCAACATGAAGTACTGGCGCGTCAGCTGCGGCGAATTGAGCGTCGTGGAACGCACCAGCCGCTCGGCCACGATCTTCAGCGCCGCCGCGATCACGACCTCGTCATCAGCGGCGCGCTGCTCACCCTCTACGACCTGCAACAACCCGGAACTGAACCTGGCCGGCGCCTCACGCACGGCACCGACATGCGAACGCACATTGAAACGGTGAACGGAACGACGGATCGAGCACATGGGACTCTCCTTGTTCCAGGCGGGATTGCCTGGCGGATGTCCCGGTCCCACACCGCAGCGCAGCCGTCAGGGCCGCGCGCAGCGCGCTCGCGAGCACGGCGTAGCCGCGCGCAGGCCTTGACGGCGAGAACGGTGTGGCACGCTATCCAGTCCCCCAGGCAGTCCCTCCTTCCTCGCAGGTTCGATCCCGCTATCCCCGCCCCCTCCCATATCCATCGGCCCCGGCAATACAACGGCGCGGCGGCTCCTCGCGAAGCCGACGCGCCGCACACGGTCCTAGTCGATGGCCGCGAAGATCGTCGATACCTCCGCATGATTCATCGCAAAGTCGCGCAGCCAGTGAAAGTGCTGCGCGAACGTCTCGTCCGGAAACTCGAACGACAGATGACTGAACGTGAACAGGCACACCGTGATGCCCGCAGCATCCTCGCTCATGTGTCCGCCGAAGCCATTGCTGTCGACCCTGAGCTCGTACATTCCCCGCGGCGGGCTCATGTAGAACCCGCCGTTGCTGAGTTGATAGAACTGCCACCAGCCACCCTGGTAGCTGTGCGCGAACCGGCGCATGAAGTCATAGATGCGATCCTCGACGATCTGCATCTTCTGACCGAAGTGTGCCGGCAGGGTGGCCAGCCGCGCGCTTTGCGGCACTGGATACGCTTCGATGGTCTGCGAAAGGTTCATGACCGTGCTCCGGTGTCTTGGGCGGGATTGCCCACGAGTCCCGGCTCACGGCGCGCGCAGCCGTCAAGGATCGCAGACCGCCACCGGCGGCGAGTGCGCCGCGCACTCGTCCTTGACGGTGAGCACGGCGTGATAGGCTGCCCATGTACAGGACGATCCCGCCCTCCGGGGCTTCCTGCCTTCCTCTGTCTGCAGCCTCCGCATCTGCTGGCCGGACGCCGCCTCCTTGCCACGTCCGGCCACCACTCACTGCCTCAGACCTGACTGTCCGCCGGTTCCCTGCTACTCACGACATAGCCTCGACTCATCCAGCTCTCCGGCCGGATGCGCGATAGCCAGTCCGACACCGACGGCACGATCCCGCCACAGTCCTCCTTGATGTGACGCTCGGCGATGTAGCGCACCGGCACCGACACCCCCTCTGCATTGATGATCGAGTGCCCAAACACGCGTTCGGCCTCGTAGATTCCCTGCGAGTGATGCCGCAACGCGCGATGCCGGAAATCGCAGAAGGTTTCCTTGGTGGCATCGAGCCAGTCGTGAATCGCGAGGTAATCCTCGTTGCGACCGCCCCAGCGGCGCACCGAGGACTGCGCATGAAATATCGTATGTGTCATAGCCCTTCGTGCTCCGTGGTATCGAAATCCATGATGCGATCACTGTGCATGTGCTGCAGCGAGTGCGTGGTCACCGTCCAGTGAAACTCACCGCAACCCCCGTCATTGTTTTCCCAGCCAGGATGGCGCACCTGCGTCAGGTCATAGAACAGATCCATCAGCGCCTGTTCATCGACGCCCGCGACATGTTCCAGGTCGATCGGCTGTTGCTCGGCATCGAACGCCGTGAGCCGCTCGATCTGGCCGCTATCGCCGCAACCATCGTAGATGACATCGACACTGACGACGCCCGCCGCCAGCAACCGGCTAGCAATCACCGGCAACGAGTTGCGTACGCGCTCGAGGAGCTCGCGCTCGTAGCGTTGCAACTGCGCACTCGACGTGGCGGCATCCATCGAGGGGGAGGATGTGAGATGGGACATGGCAGTCTCCGAGAGCTGTCGGGCGGGATTGCCCACCCCACCCACTTCACGGCGCGCGCAGCCGTCAAGGATCGCAGACCGCCACCGGCGGCGAGTGCGCCGCGCACTCGTCCTTGACGGCGAGCACGGCGTGATAGGCTGACATTCACAGGCAACCCGCCCGTTTCTGTTCCGGGACGCTCTCCTCTTGAATGCCACGGAAACGGTTGCCCTCGCCTGCACTAGCGGCAACACCAGGCATGCAGATCAGGACGCCACGCGGCGCTCTCGCACCGCCGCTACGTCACCTGCGCTGGTCTATTTCGAGTAGTGCGGCTTGACGCTGCGGCAGCGCTGCTCGAGCTGATGTGCGATCTGCTGGCGCAGCTGCGCCGGCAATGATTCACCTCTCGGCTTCAGCAGGAACTGCGGCTTCTTACCGTTGTAGATCAGAAACGGCTCATGCTCCGGCCGATCGATCCACCATCCCGGAATCGCGAGCACCGGCCGCGCCGCGACCGGCGCGCCGACCGCCTTGCTCAGCCATTCCTGCAGCCAGCGCGCCTGGCGCCGCGCCTGCGCGGCCGGCTGCCGCTCCGTCCAGGTGGGAAAGCGCAACACCGCGCCATCGAAATTCACGCGCGCATCCGCCTTGCCGCGTCCGCGGATCGGCTTGGCCCGGCCCTTGGTCTCGATGGCATAGACACCGGCAGCGCAGATCACCACATGGTCGACATTGAAGCCTTCTGCCGGCACGTCATGAAACACCCGTGCTCCCTCACTCATGAGCTGGTCCAGCTCCTGCCCTACGGCGATCTCGGCATCGAGCCCGATAAGCAGCCGATCCAGCCGCTTCGAGGCGACCAGCACTCGCCAGACACTCCAGCTCACCACCGCAACGCCCGCGAGTACGCTGCACAGCGTTCGGAACGTGCTTTCCGCAACGCCAAACAGATAGGACTGGGTCACGTGCAGCGCGTAAATCACCACCGGTGCAATCGCCAGCGACAGCAACTGCGTGTCGATCGTGTCACGTAGCTGGTCGATCTCGCCGCGCAACCCATCGCCGGGCCCCCGCAACAGATCAGCCGTCAACGGGGAGCGGCGCCGCGCTCGAGCAAGATGCTTGCGCCACGCCAGCAATCCGGCCGCCAGCAACGGCCCTACCACCGCGAGCAACGCCACCCCCAGCACCAGAGCTGTCCCAGACCATCCATTCATGCGACCTGTCCCTTGCAGATTTCCCTGCGTCACCGTAGCGCCAACGCGGTCCGCGCGCTGTGAACGCCATCAACACAAAGCCACGGCAACGCCCTGCCGCGGGGCGCCGCGCGCGTCTCGGTTTTCCGAGTCCCCGCGCAGGATGCGTGTTCGTATGCTTGGACTGCTGGCCGGGCACCAGCGACGGGGACGGGCTCCATTCATTGCGCAGGCGCTGCCTGGGACACTGTCATGGATCCGTTCGACCACGCCCTGTCATTTCTCGAATACTGCGAGCGCACCTCGCGCGTTGCCGATCTGCAGCACGCCTTCCAGCGCAACCTGGAGACCCTCGGCTTCCGCTACTTCGCCTGCTCCTCGCACGTCGATCCGCTGCACTCGAACCAGGAGATCATGGTCCTGAACTACCCGCAGGCCTGGATCGAGTGCTACAGCGAGCAGCAGCTGCACCTCATCGATCCGGTGTTCCGCCGCGCCGATCGCAGCCGCCGTCCCTTCTACTGGGACGAACCGGAGTTCCGCGCCGGCCTGTCGGCCAAGCAGCGCAAGATGCAGGCGCTCGCACGCGACTTCGGCGTCGCACATGGCTTCACGATTCCGATCCACAGCCCCTTGAGCACTGCCTCCTGCTCCGTCGTCCCCGACTCGCCGCGCATCGGCGCGCGCACCTACTACGCCATCGAGCTCATGGCCATCCACCTGTTCGATCGCGTCGCCCGCCTGCAGCGCCCCCAAGAAGTGCTCGATCGCGTCCCCGACTTGAGTCCCCGCGAGCGCCAATGCCTGCTGCTCGCCGCCCAGGGCAAGAGCGATGCCGAAGTCGGCATGCTGCTCGGCATCCGCCAATGCACCGCCCACAACTACATCGAAAGTGCCAAGAAGCGCTTCGCGATGTGCACGCGCATCCAGGCCGTGGTCTACGCCCTCGGCACCCGCCAGATCCGTCTCGAAGACCTGATGCGTCCGCTGCACCGCGTGGTCCGCCAGCACCGCACGTAATACGGGGAGTCCCTCGGCAACATCCTCTGTGGCGGCAGCGCATCCCGAGAGTCTTTCCGAATACCCTTCGTTGGGCTCTCATGCGGTGCATCCAGGAAGCAGGAAAGATGAGCCGACGGTCAGATGACGTACGTTCAGCGCCAACCCACAAACGCCGCAAGAGTGGCGAGGATCCCCGGGAGCGACCAGGCGGAACGCGCTCACACGCCGACGTCGAATCCGAGGAACAGGCGCAGGCCAGACGCGACTGGGACAAGACCGCGGGGCGATCGGCTCGAATGGCTCGTGGACATTTTCGGCACGATGCATCCCGCGATCTTCGATTTTTTAGCTCAGAGAGATCCAGACTTCGAACTGGAAGAACCGATGGATTCCGTCATCCGAACTTGTCGGAACCTTCACCAAACTCGAGCACATCAACCGGCGAGTGCTGCTGAGCTTGCTGACGCTACTGGAAAATCACGCCACTCCCCTGTATCGGACGAACCACTCCCCGGTGCCGGGATGTCCCTGCCCCATCCCGCTCTCGTCCGCAGGTGCCACCACTCTCGTCACGCGATCAAAGCCGAACCGCAAGGCAGTCGCGCACGTTCGCCCGCCACGCCACCCGTCTCCCTCACCAGGAATTGATCTGATCAGATCGATTCACAAGGATCGGGGACACCCGCAACCTTTCAGCCCTTGGAATGGGAGGTTGCGTCATGATCTACATCGTCACTGCCGAGAACCGCGACCTGTTCCAGGCGGATCTCTCGGCCATGCACCGCCATCGCAAGCACACGTTCGTGGATACCCTCGGCTGGCACCTGCCGACGCGCGCCGACCAGGAGATCGATACCTACGACGGCCCACACACCATTTACCTGATCGCCCGCCCGCATCCGACAGCCGCGGTCGCCGCTTCCGCCCGCTTGCTGCCGACCACCGGCTCGCACCTCATGGGCGATCTGTTCCCCCACATCTGCACCGACGGCGCCCCCAGGGGCGACGCCCTCTGGGAAGCCTCGCGCTTCTGCCCCGCCCCGCCCACCCCCCGCCGCGAACGCCTGGCGCTGCTGTGGCAGATCTTCTGCGGCATCATGGAGACCGCGCTGCTCTACGACATCGAGCGCGTCATCTTCACTGCCAACCATGCCTTGCGCCCGCTCGCGCTCGAGTGCGGCTGGCGCGCCCGCGCCCTCGGCCCGACCGTCGCCGACGGTAGTGATTCGATCACCGCGATCGCCGTCGACATCGATCGCGCCGGCCTGCGCACCCTGCGCCAGCGCTTCCGCATCGCCAGTCCCATCACCCGCTTCGTCAGTCCCGTCCGTCTCGCTGCCTGAAGGGAGAACTGCCATGGCCTCCGAATCGCGCTCTGCCGCCGCCCCGCAC
Source organism: uncultured Steroidobacter sp. (assembly GCA_937864115.1). Taxonomy (GTDB): domain Bacteria; phylum Pseudomonadota; class Gammaproteobacteria; order Steroidobacterales; family Steroidobacteraceae; genus Steroidobacter. Next base: position 115,566 of record CALMII010000037.1, read on the forward strand.
ATCCATACCGACACCGACGACGATCTCGCCGCCACGCTCGATACGCTGCGCGCCCGCGGCTACATCATCCTCGAACACCTCGCACCGACCCGCACGCTCGATCGCATCAATCAGGAACTCGCGCCGTGGTTTGAATCGACTCCGCCCTGCCAGGGCGACTTCTATGGCTGGAAGACCACGCGGCTGAACTCCGTGCTGCTCAAGTCACCGAGTTCCCACGACCTGCTGCTGCATCCCACCATACAGGCGTTGATGTCCGACATCCTCGGGCCGCATTGCGACTGTTACCAACTCAACCTGTCGCAGGCCATCCGCCTGCACCCGGGCGAACGCCAGCAGATCCCGCATCGAGACGACGAGATGTGGCCCTGCCCCAAGCAGGGAATCGAGTACATGGTGAACGTGCTGTGGGCCCTGAGTGACTTCACGACCGAGAACGGCGCGACACTGCTGTGGCCGCGCAGCCAGCATCGCACGATGCCACGCGACGCCGACCCGACGGAATCCATCCAGGCAACCATGCCGGCCGGCTCGGCACTCATCTATATGGGCTCGCTCACCCACTGCGGCGGCGCCAACCGCAGCCACCTGACGCGCACCGGCCTCATCTTCAGCTACAGCCTGGGCTGGCTGCGTCCCTACGAGAATTCCACGCTCGCCTATCCGCCCGAAATCGCACGCACCTTCTCCAAACCCGTACGCGATCTCATCGGCTATCGCATGCACCGCCCGAACCTCGGCCACGTCGAAGGCCAGGATCCGGCCATCGCACTCGACCTGCCCGGCAATATCGACAATGCAAACAACCTCAAACGCACGCTCGCCACCGTCGATGCCCTGCCGCCAGCCATCGCCGAGGAACTGCGCCGCTACTACGCGGCCAATGACTGACCGCAAGACACGTGTCGCGACGCCCACGCATCCAGGTGCCGGGCGGCACCTACTATCTCGTGCAGGTCACCAGCCGCCGCCAGCCTCTGTTCGAGAACGCAAGCGACTACACCCACCTGGAGCACCTGCTCGCCGGCACGATCCGGCGCACGCGCGCGAAGGTCTTCGCCTTCTGCTGGCTGCCGCACGAACTACATCTCGCCGTGCAAATGAACGACGCGACCCCCGGCCGCTTCATGCAGGGATTCACGAGCCGTTATGCGCAGTATGTGCACCGCCACACCGACGACCGCGGTCACCTGTTCGCCCAGCGCTTCTCATCCCTGCTCATTGATCCCGAGGTCTGGCTGCCGCAACTGGTACGCTACATTCACTATGCCGCTGTAGGCGGCGGCGAATCCAGTTTTCCAAGCTATGCGCACTCGAGCCATCACATCTACACAGGCAACCGATCACCATCATGGCTCGATACCGACACCGTCCTGCGCCTACTGCACCAACGCGGCATCGCAACCACCGCGCAGCAGATCAGTTACTTCAATGCCGATCCGACAACGGAAGAACTCCGCCTCTTCGGCAACGGCAAGCGTCACACGCGGATTCTCGGCGACAGTACATTTCGGCAGCGCCTACCCAGAGCGCACCGTCCCGTCACCTCCGGCCTCACGCTGTCCCGGCTCATCGACATCATCGCTATCAGTCAGAGCACTTCTCGCGAAGAAATCCTCTCCCTCTCGCGCCGGCGCACGGCCGCACTCGCTCGCGCTCTCATCGCATGGCATGCCACGGAACGCCGCATCGCAACCTTGAGCGAAGTCGCTCAACTCCTGCGTCGCGATCCCTCCACCCTCTCGAAGGCCATCTCACGCCATCGCAACACGTATCCGGGCCTATTCCGCCTGGATGCATTCACGCACTTGTCGTCACTTGGGAAATGAAGGCAGCAATACATCTTCCACTCAGACTGCGGTAGCGTCATATGACGCAGCCAGAAATACCTTCATTGATACGGTACGTGAGTGGCTTCTCGGAAATTCCATGCGCGGATCGCTGCGCACGTGGTTTTGATAAGTTGTGCCAGAAGAACTTGGCTCACATCACGCCGATACGCGGATTGTACAAGCTAAGTGTTTCGCAGTAGGCCGGTGTCCTCTCCGTAATTCTAATTTGTCTATCAGATACCAACGCAGTGAGTGCCCGGGCCATGTATAGATTGTAATCCGGCATCGTTCTCAACATCCAAATCCATGTGCCGCCGCATGAAGTCGGCGAATCGAGTTGTATTCTCGTGTAGCCGACATCCCATTCATCTATATACACAACCTTCGCGACGGTAACGGTGTCGAAACCCATTGCCGGCATAGGCAACGTCATCATTGCAATCATGACACTGAAGATCTTCTTCATTTTTCCCTCCAAACATCTCACCAATTGCCATAGCGACCGCAAAGGCCGTACCCACCGGCGGCATCGCCCTGACCTCCGCAAACCTTCGAGCCTTCAGCCTTTACATTGGAGCGATGTAATCACGCGCATCCTCAATCCGAGATCAGAAGGCGATTGATGCTGCATTCCCCGTTCTCGGTGAATGCAATCGACACTAGTTGGCCCATTCCCTTTGCCAGAAGGGCGACACTCAGCATGTTCTTGACTCCCTCCGCGGTGACGCCATTGGAGCCCACCTTGATCAAGTGATATTTCGGCGAACCAGTATGCGGACATGACGAGCTATCTGTCACAAAGGTCAGAATCACACTCCCGTCGGCCTGCGGATAGATCCAGCGGATGTAGCTGGTGTGCCAGCTTTCTGCAACTGCTGTTGTCGCAGTCAAACATCCAACCGCTACTAGGAAGGCCCCAGCGAACGCCATGAATGACCTGAGACAGGATTGAAGCTTTCGAATCATGCAACTGCTCCGTTCAATGCACACGAAATTCTTGATCCACCAGCACAACAGTGCCGAAGCCATACGATTCCAAGCGTCTCGGACATCTCTATTCCCGACACACCGGTCACCGATTGATCCGCATGCTTTCCCATAACATACAGAGGAACCGCTTGAGCCTCGTAGAACAGCACTTCCACGATAACGACTATTGCAAGTGTCACTACTCTCACCGTCGGAGAGCGGCGCAGCAGTTCTCAGCAAGAGTTCACGCCTACTGCTGGATGACCAATCATACTCATCGCCGCGCGAAAGCCGCTGGCGAAAGCGCCTAGCTTTTTCCAGTCGGACACGCGAAGCGCGCGTACTTGACGCGCTTGTTAGGTTTCGGGGATTGCATGGAGATCTTTCCAAAGTGGCAACCGATACTTCCGACGTCCCATCGCATAGTAGGTGGCCATGAATAGTCCGAAGCAGATGCCGGCAAGGCTCGCGCCGAGGAGAGTGGACGACGAAGGAACATTAGTGCCCGAGAACGTGGACATGGCAACCATGAACAAGCCCATGAATATGCCGAAATACAGGGCGCAAACTAGAAACACCGACCAGAATCTGGCCAGATGCGGCGGCGGGCAATCAAACCCCAAGCGCCACAGAAGCCGGACCCCTGGTGGCGCATAGCTGGATTTCCAAATCCCCGTAGCCTCAAGAAGCTTGAGTGCAACTTCGCGTTTTGCGGTGCTATTCATTTCCGAAACCTAACTTCTCGTTCAGATCAGCGACCCACGCTGGGGAAGTTGATGATGCGCATCGCCCGTTTGTAGAGCGCAATCCCAATGACACTCGCATCCTCGGCAGCGACCATTTCGCCGCCGAGGCGCTCGGTGATAGCTGGCGTCCCAGCCATCGCAAGACGCTGGCACAACTCATCGAAGAAGCGTGTCTGCAGTTCTCCATCACCGTGTCCGCCTTGCTCTCTCCGAGCGCTCAACGCCACCTCACCAGAGCCCGCGCTGGATCGCTCATCAGGCCATAACACTTCGTACCACTTCACTCAGCGCCATCGCCCGCCACTTCAATCGCAGCGAGGCCGCCTTGCGCCAGAGCATCAAGCTCCATTTCAACTACCCTGACCTCCGCGAACCTTCGAACCTTCGGCACCGGCGGAGCCATCGGTTATGGCCTGGAGAGACCCACGTAGATCGGCACGGGCGCAGCCCCATAGGTCGGCAAGGTTGCACACGTAAAATTCTCTGCGTAGTAGATCCTCAGCATCGCGCCATCGGTCACCGCCTTGACGGCAGTCGCATACCAAGAAAGACACACTTCCGCAGATATGCCTCCAAACGTTCCATGGGTATTGCAGATAACCGTGAAGTCACCGCGCCAAGCACCCAGAATATTGACTGTGCCATCCGCGTAGAGAAGTGCATCCTCTACGCGGCCCGTGCAATGCGTCACCGCATTCGACACCACAGGCGCCAAGAGCAGAGAGAAGGCAACAACGATCACACGCCTCTTGCGTTGACGATTGTTGCGTCTGATCAGAAAGCTGAGAGATTCCATTATGCGTCACTCGCTATGTTGTCGATCCACTACCACTCATCCGCGCACCGCACGCCCTCTGTCGCTGATAGACAGCGCCCGCACTCTGAAACAGCCGCTACATGCGGTCGGCTCCAGCAACGGCAGCCCAGCTCTGCTACCTGCTTGGCACAAGAAACAGCACCGTCTCGGTAACATCGAGTTCAGATGCTTTCCAACGAACGTCGTTCCGTACACTCCCGCCCGCTGCAATTCGCAAATCCTTCAATCACCGACTTGACCAATCTCGACCGGGCTGGAGTCAAGTGGAATTAGGATTCGCGACGACCCTCCCCCCTCACACGTTGCCACCTTCGAAAGAATGAGCACCCAGGCGGACCGCCCATACTCACTCTGGGCGGCATGCATCGTTGTCTCATTCCGATCACCTCAAGACCCAGGTCATGCGCTTCCTTATCTTTCAACATCTCTTGCGACAAGAAAGCCGCTTGTTACTTGGCACAGGAAACACCACACCCATCGCGACTACTGCATCTCTGTATAGTCCACGCCGCACCCACCATCGCGTGGCGCGTGCGCGTAGAAACGAACTCGCTGGCCCGTCGATCGCGATGCGATCAGCATCGCGACAGCAATCTTGTAGTTGTCCAGTCCCATGGTTGCCGGATTGAGCCGGATGTAGGTACAGCCGGAAGGAAAGCCTTGGGTCGCATCGGAAAGCGACCAGACGATCACCTCACTTCCTGTCGCCTGCGTGTACAGGCCGAAATCTGGAACGCCCGTACCCATTTCTCCCTGGGCGGCGGAAGCTATCGACACGGGTATTGTCAATAGAGCCATCACGACACCGCACGCGATCGAATTCCTCATGCCACTTGCCTCCATGCTCGAATCTTTTTGTCGGTGAAACTGCCAGAGTCGTCGCCTGCCACTTCAATCGCAGCGAAGCCGCCCTGCGTCAGAGGAGGCTATCCTGCTCTTCTCGTTGCTCTCGCTGGATTTCAGTTCACCTTCTTGCAAAGTTCCGCGATCACCTGGCTTCGCAGTTGAACCACAACCTGTACTGGCGTGACCGCCAACAAGTCGGTTTTCACTGGCACTTCAGGTAGGTCTACATCGGGCGATAGCTCAGCCCTCGTTCCACCATCTAGCGTACTGACACTGACTACATGGAACGGATCGGCTTTTCCCCCGCGAATGACGGTTTCCTGGATAACCCGGAGATTCGCTTGCGCCAGAAGATTGACCCGTCGAAGCACTACCCCCCCCCAGTCATTTGGGGTGTACTTGTCGACCAGTATCCAGTCGCCACTTTCAGCCTCGATTTGATACGTAAGTTCCGTCAGCTTGTCACCCGTGAACGTCACCCGGGCACTATCCGTGGGCTTCACTGACTCGGCTTTGGCCTGGAAGTCGGTCGGATTCTTGTAGGCACACCAAGTCTCGTCTTCTTCTCTCAGCAATGCCGAGTATGACTCCGATCCCTGTGCTGCCGTCACTGTCGGTTCAGGCGTCGGCGCCGGAGCTGCCGTCGGGTTGAGCGCAGGTGCTGGCGGAGCCTGTACCTTTGAGCATGCCATCAATACCACGGAGAACACTATTGCCAGTAGCCGCACCTCAGCCTCCTCCAACCGCCCTCGCGCATGACTGAACCAGCTCAGCTGATGGCGAAGTTCCTGCTGGCTGAGACTGAAAATGCGGACGATCCGGTGTTCTAAATGTTCCGCCCCATACGAAGCCTACCTGGGACATCGCGGCGCGAATGGTTGGCCTGCTCGCACCTCGGTCAACGCTTCGCTGCTCGCCTCGCGACGTACAGCGCATGACTTGAGGCCGGTGTGGATCGCTACTCCTTCACCGCAAGAGACTTTCACTCTCTACTCCTTGCCGGTTTTACCGGCGCACAACCTTTGACCCGGCACCGGCGGAGCTACTGAGCCACTAGCCACTCGTAGTTAGTTGGGCGCTTCTGATGATTCACACGAACTCGGACGTTCCGGTGGCGGTGGCAACGCCGGCTTAGGATCTCTAAACATCGGATCTGCATTCTTCTTCTCCGTCCAAACGGTTGTGTCTTGAATCCACTTTCGATATCTAGCGCGCCACTCGAGCATATCCTGGTTTAGCTTTGGATCGTCAGGACAGTAATTAACATCAACCTGAATACCTTGATACTCAGCTACGCGCAGTCCAAACGTAGACCCTGTCGCCACAGTAATTGCCAGCTTCGCTGGAGATACCCATCTAATGTGAGGTCGGTCCGCCGGGTCTGACGGTAAATCCATCCCAAGTACCACTTTTCGAAGGTTCGCGTCGCGACGATGAAAAATCTCCACAATAGCCGATGCTGAGGATGACAGCCCTAAATCACACACCACTCGAAATGAATTGGCTTTCCATGTCCTGTCCGGCGAATCTTCTGTTTGCCATATCGTTTTCTCACAGTTCGAAGGGATCGACGTCTCAGGTACCTGCGCCACCGCAAGATGTGCCACCAAAAGATACAATGCTGCGGCCTTCGCGATCATGTGTCTCCGTATCACCACTGGCGTACTGAAATACGCAGCACAACAAGCACAACAATCTATTAGGAACCTGAAGGCGTACATATAGCACCGTTACCAACAAGGTTATAACCCAATTGCGTGTTTTGAACGTTTCGTAGCGGAAGAGAAGTAAAGCGAGAATCGAAGACTGTTCCTGTCGCGAATTGCGAAAACATAGACGCATAAGCGTTCTGTATCCCCAATACTTGATCTTGCGATAACCCTGCGTTGCTTGCATATATTCCAATGAACACCGTTGCCGAATCGATAAACTGCTCGTGGAATGATCCGCCTATGCGCTGAGCATCCCACGGGCCGCCTTGTCGAAAGTTTGCAAGCGAGTTCACGCTCATAGTGCCAGATCGCATTCCTTGGGCGCCCATACGCGCTCGGTCCGCCGCGCCAGCCGCAGAAAAGAAGTGAGGATCAAAGCCAGCAGGGCGCATCATTGGTGCGCCACTTTCACCAAGAATCAGATTGCCGGAATCATCCATAAATGGCACTGGGGTCGCATCGTTTGATAGAGGTTGTGACGATGGGCAGTTCGTCTGATTCGACGATGGCGCTGCCGCGCCAACAGGAAGAGGATAAGGAACCCCATCCCATCTCGACCGCTCCCAAGGAATCCACCATGGATTCCCATCGCACCACCAATCTCCCATCTGGCAACGCTGCCCTGGCACGACCACTTCTTCCATCAATCCACTCGGATCCACGCGATTGATCGGATCACCACCCACGTAGCCGTAGAGGTTGAGTCCGTCGCCATACCCGATCGGATCGGTCTGCAAGAATCGTCCGAGGTTCGGTGAGTAGAAGCGCGCCTTGTAGTTGTATAGCTGTGCCTCGGCGAACCAGGTCTGGCCGGTGTACTGGAAACGTCCGAGATTCGTCGCTCCGGGAATACCATACTCGTCATACGTGTTGATCTGGACAGCATTGCCCGAAGCATCCGAGATGGCCACGATGCTGCCGCGCTCATCAGCCTGCAAGAAGCGCCGGGCTGTCGTGCCCGAGCCCTCGTACCACACCACCGGCTCGTCCATACCGGGGCCGGGCACGTAGCGGCGCAAGATCGTACCCGAGGCGTCGGTTTCCGCTATCAGACTTGCCCCTGCATAGTAGAACCGCGTCGTGCTCGCGGCCGCATACTGGATCAGCCGGCCGGCGCCGTCGTAGCTCATCGTGGCGCTCGGGGCGCTCTTCAATTCATTGAGCTTGCTGTAAGTGTAGTTGGCGCTGCCCTGGGCGGTGAGATTGCCGCGACCGTCATATCCCAATGCGCTGGTACCCACCGTCGTGTATTGGTTCAGACCATTGGTCACGTAAGTGTCCGTAGCGGCGGCAGCGCCCGCATACGCATAGGCGTCGTTGCTCTTGCTCAGGCTCACGATCTGCGAGGCCGGGTTGTACGCGATACTGCTGCCTGTGCCACCCATCTGGCCGATGACCTGATCGCCCGCCGTGCCGGCCAGATCGATCTGCAGTCCCTTCAGTCGGCTCACCGCGTCCCAGGCATACGAGCGCGTCGTGCCGTTGCCGTAGGTGACACCGGATCGCCGACCGAGGCTGTCATAGCTGTAGCTCGCCAACACGCCAATGCCCGAGGTCGCACCGTTCTCGCGGATCGCCATCACTTGACCGACGGCGTCATAGTCATAGATCACGTAGTGACCATCGCCCCACGTCAGGCGAACCGGACGGCCAGCGGTATCGTATTGCCACGCCACCGATCCGTACGGTTGCGTTTCGCTAGTGCGGCGACCGAGCGCGTCGTAGCCGTAGCCAATGTTCACGCCGTCTGATGCTCGATTCACCGAGGTCTGCAAGCCCACCAGGTTGTAGCCAAACGTCACCGAAGCCTCACCCGAAGGCGTTCGCGAGGTGAGTCGGTTGAGCTTGTCGTAACCTAAAGCCACCGTCGTGCCATCTCGCAACCGGATGACGGAGATGTTGGTGTTGTCGCTCGCACCGTCACCATAGCTGAGCTGTTCGTAGTCGCTCGTAGAACTCGAATCGGCACCCTTCGTAGAAACCGGGTAGCTCGTTCTCCAAAGCCGGTCGTGGCCATCATATGTGTAGCTGGTGCGGTTGACGTTGGCATCGACGACGTGAGCCACTTTGCCATTTGAGGTGTACCCCATGCGCTGCGTGAGGACATCTGCGGTACCAAACGCCGACTGCACCTGGGTGCGCTGGTTGGCGACGTCATAGGTGTATTTCACGATCCGGTCCTTGCCATAACTGCCCTCCGCACCCAAAGCGCAGGCGCTTGGGGGAAGCGAGCTGTAGGCACTTGGATTCATTCGCTGAGCAGCACAATCGAGCCGGCCGCGCGCATCGTAGCTGTATTGAGTCAGCGCATAGACCGTCGCGCCCGCCAATGTACGTTCGTTGAGCGCGCGCCCAGCATCGTCGTAGGTGACGATGGACTGCGCGGCTGCAGAAAACGCGCCCCATGCCGCATCGCTCTGGCCCACGGTCGTACCCTGCTCCACTGCCGCGACACGCCCTTTGTCATCGTAGGTCAGGCGCTTCGCGGGGTTCGGTCTCGCTCCGCCGGCATCCGGGTCCGGTCCGATGCTGCCGACCGGACGACGCAACGCATCATAACGATGGATGGTGGTGTCGCCACTGCCGGCGAGCGGGCCATCGATGGACACGAGGTTACCAATCCGATCGAAGCCGAAGGTCGTCGTCGCGCCGACAGAAGAGTCGCCCGCTCTCATCGTTTGCGAGGCCGGCAGAAGGTTGCTCGGCGTGCTCGATGATCCGGCTTGATAAGCAATGACCATGACTTGCTCGTCGGCAGTGCTGGAACACGCCGCACTCGTCATGCAAGTGCTCGTGCCCGTCAGCAACGAAACCGGACCAGGCGCCTGAACCAGTGCGCCGCTCGCGTTCTTGCGCCAGGCGTAAAACGACGAATAGCTGTATGTCACCTGCGGATTCGGCGAAGTGGTCTGCGGCTTGGGCAGAATGACGCTCGTCAACTGACCGGTCGTGGCATTGTAGGTGTAGTCGGTCTGATTGCCGTTGGCGTCTCTCGTCCAGTTGGGCTGGTTGCACTTCACCGGGTTCGAGCAAGTCGCATCGTAGTTCGCCGTCGTGACGAGGTCCGCGAGGCCGCTACCGGCTTTGGCGATCTGCCGAGTCTCGGTGACATTGCCGCGCGCATCGTAGGTGTACTTGACTTTGTTGCCCTCTGGGAAAGTCACTTGCTGCAAGCGGACGTAAGAATCGTAGGTATAGGAAGTGGTGCGATTGAGGCCGTCCTTCTCAGTCAGGATCACCTTGCCGCTGGTGCTGGCCGTGGTCACACGCACCGTGCCCACCGAATCCGTGGCAGTGCCCGTCAGCACCACCCCGGACAGCGACCAGGTGTAGCTCGTCGTGCGTCCGGGAATGGCGACGGAGGATACGCGCTGATTGCCGTCGTAACCGATCGTTACGTCATTGCTGCTGCTGCCCGGGCGTTTTACGCCGGTCAGACGTGAGGAGGTGGCATTGAAAAGGAACTGGGTCGTTCGACCCAGCGAGTCGGTGACGTTCTCTACCCGAGTGCTCCCCACGATCTGAGTCGTATAGGTAAGCGTCGGCCAGGACTGCGTCAAGCCAGTGCAGGTATCGGCAAGCGGATCGCAATAGTCGATCGCATTGTTGATCAGTTTGGCCGAGACCATGTCAAGCGACATCCCGGGGTCTGTATGGGGACTGTCGGGGGCGTACTCGAAATGCAGTTGATAGCCGGAGTTGTTCGTGACCGACTGAACCCGGATCCATGGGATGCAGATATAGCCTATGCCGCCCCACGGCTCTGGCGAGCAATGGGTGCCTCCCTTGTAGTGAAAGTCCCATCGCTCTCCGTCGGGTCGGATCCGATTCAACGCCAGATTCGAGCCAACGCCGGGCACGGTGCCGAAATTGATGATCGTTCCATCACCGGCGGTGTAGCGGTAGGCATCGCTGCCCGTGGAAACCAGCGTCGATCCATCACGAAAATCCGGTACGTACGTTCCCCCCGACAGCGTGAACAGGCGCCGCCGGGTTCCCACCGTCACCGTGGCGCTGGAACCGGAGGTGTACATGTGGATGTAGTAGTCGTGCGTCCACACCGACTCGATCAGACGCTTGCCGAATCGCATCTGACCTTGGCCCGGCGAGCCAATGGAAATCTCCGGGCTGGCAAACACGCCCGCGGCACCCGTATAGATCTGGCCGTTGGCGAGATCGACACCGTTTTCATCCTGCGGAGAACGAATCGGCGGCGTACCCGGTGGAACGGATTGAGCCATGATCGGCAACGCCATACCGGATGCCATCAGCAAGACCAGCAGCCCACCGAGACGACGCCCTCTCTCACTGGTCCGTGTGCCCCATCCCTGCATGTGATCTCTCCGCGGATTGTTCGTAGTCGTGAGTCGTTGAGCCCGAAAATGTCGGATCGCCTCAGGGCGAATCCATCGGCACACTGCTCGATGGGTCAGTCGCCTGGCACATCTCTTCAGGCGTGAGCGAGAAACGCTGCCAGAAATACAGATTCACCAGCGGATCGCGCGCCCGCGCCATCTCGCAGATGCCGAGATTCTGATCGCTGCCGACCTGCTTCTCGCCGGCGGCCTGCTTCTCGCTGCCAACCTGCCTGTCGCTGGCGGCCCGCTTTTTGTTGGCAACCTGCTTCGCGTTGCTGGCCCGCTTCGTCTCGGCGCATTTCGTCTGTACGAAACCACGCGCCAAAAGCTCCTCGGCTTTCTGTGGTGCCACGGCGATCACGAACGGCCGACGCTCCGCATCTTTCGTCGTGTTCGACAGGCAAACGATGCTCGAGGAATCCCCAAGATCAGAGGCCTTCGTCGGGGCATCCGCAGCAAAGACGCGTGGCGCCGACAACAGGAACACGGCTGCTGTTGCGATATGACCTGCACAATGAAGCGTCTTCATTCGTGGTGAGGCTGCGCCGCGCGGACCGAAGGACACCATCGCGCCATGGACGTAGTGATCGATCATCGAATGCCTCCTACTCCGACAGGATCAGATCCAACACGGCTGGCAGCCACCGCAGATCCTGCACTTTGATTGTGAAGGTGAACGTACGTGGTGCGTTGGAACCATCACCGGAATAGCTTGCTGTGATCGTATGCACACCGGTGGGAAGTCCTTCCAGAATCACACTTGCCTGATTGGCGTAGACGAAAGCGCTGCCCAAGAACACGCCGTTCTCGGTAAACGTCACGATCCCGCTCGGCGAGCCCACGCCAGTGATACTGACGCCGATGACAACCCCAGTAGATGTCACATTCGCGACACCACCCGTGGGCGTGATGGCGACCGCACTGCCACCTGACGCAGCCGTAGATTGGAACTGCATCCGGTTACCGGCCGCATCGAATTGGTAGGCACGAACCGCGCCATTGCCTGGTCCGCCGGACGCTTCCACCTTCGTCAAACGACCACGGGCATCGTAGGTGTATGTGAGCGTCTCTGCGGCGCGTACCGCATGGACGCAGGCACCCGCGACCAGCAGGACAAGAAACAATGATCTGGACCGCATACGAAGCGAACGAGAGACACTACCGAGCAAAACGCTCAGTGCTTTCACTGGCAACGATGGACATTCCTGCATGCTTCTAACTCCTGCGCGAGCTGTGCTTGCCGACCCCTGCGGGATGCACTACCCCACTTCAAACAACGCCACTACCCGACACGTCCCCTCATCGATATGCACCTGGACTTGAGCGTCCATTGCACGCGCGCGCAACAGCCACGCGAATTCCTCCTTGAATGTCGCGCGATTGCGATCGAGGCACCTCTGGTTGGGCCAAACGGAATAGCAGGTACAGTTCGACCTGCTCCAGTCGGAAATCTGGAGCGTGATGGTCGAGCCGTCGTAACCGAAGCCAAGCCGGGTGATTCGTCCCGCGTGCCAGTCAGCCCATGTCGGCGAAACCGCAAAGGCGAGAACAAGCGCGAGTGTCGCGCGAATGGCACCTACTCCATGCTTGCTGGCGAGCATTCCCGTCTCGTCTCCCTATCCATTTCCCGGCGTGGCGTTCTTAGACGCGCACACCTTCCCTTGCTGGCCTACTGCCAGACCCTTCAAATCAGGCCACGCTGGCCTGCATGCCGATGTTTGCACCCGAGCACACTAGCTTGCTCAATAGCAGCTCATCACGCTGCGTCGTTCTGGCTTATGTGCTTCGTTGTCTTGTGCGTCGATCATCGCGGCGACAAAGCGCGTGTGTCAATGGTTTTGTGATCGAAATCATCTCTGCCGTCGGAGGACACTCGGTTCGCGTATCGAGCATGAAGCTCGCGTCGAGCAACGAGTCACCAACGAACGAAGTCGAGCGATGCGCGTGCCCCCAGTGTCGCGCGCAACGAAGCGCTACGAATCCCAGCTCCTGGCGTGACGATTGCCTTTCGATCGACACTTCGGCCATCCGCAATACTCCCTGGAGAAGCCTGTAGTCGGCACCGGAGCCCGCCAAATCAAAACCCGCCAATTCATCCGGCACTTTCATCGGAGATTCCTGCGAGAAGTCGCAGTCGACTATGACGCTGTCGCATAGATGTAATTGATGGTGCAGCCAGACGAACCCTCGTTGATCCGAAACATGAGCGGTTTGTCCGTCATCTGATGCGCGAGGATGGACGCATACATCTCCTTGAATCCCAGTCCACTTCTTTGCAGCGTCAGATACGACCCGCCATGCAATGTGCAATTCAGGTTGGCCGTGGCACCACTCACTTGAACAAACACACTCCCATCAGCGGCGGTAGTGACACCAAGAACACGTGCATAGTCGCAATAGTAGGTACCGCACTCAGCGAGCGCATCGCTAGCCGAGCACAGGAGCAAGATCACAATCCAGAGGTTCGTCACGCGCGATCGACTCCAATCATGCAGTTCGCTTCCGGCCAGGTTCTTTCACTTCCATGCATGCGCCGCGATCTGACCGAAACACATCTGACCGATGGTTAGCTTCTCGGCTCCACGTCTACCGCGTAGATTCTTGGGTACGACCCCGTACAACCGTTCACAGAGATGGTCACCGCGAGGCTGCGCGCCTTCGCCAACACCAGCAGCGGCCATACTGTCGTCATAAACCTTTCGTCGTCCAGCGAATTGCCCGTCCAGCCGATATTGCAACCTGTTCCGCCGTCGAAAGCCGGCTTACCTTGCAACTGGACATGAGCCATGTTCGATTCCAGGTTGATGTGAAGCGTTTGGATAGTCCCCGTTACGCTGGCATCGGCACCCGCTATCGTGATCTGCAGAAGGCTTACCGCGCCGGCTACCAGCGCGAACCTCATGTTCTTCTTCATTTGTCTCCCTCTCCTTAAGCATCATTCTGGATTGATTGCGATATACCCTGGCGCTGGCGCACTTCCGTAGCTGGGAATGGCATTGCAAGCAGTGTCACCCGAATAGAACATGGTCGTCGTCCGCTGCGTCAGGCTCAGCGCCGTGAGCGTACCGAGCCACGATTTGCAGATGTCGACAGAAATTCCCTTCCACGCAGCACTGATACTGCACACCTGCACCCAGTCTCCGCGAAAGGATGGAACAGCCATGACATTACCGCTTGCATCGGTAAGAACATGTCGGATCAGGCCCTGACACCACTGATCTGCGCGGGCCGCCGGCGAGAAGTGCAGTAAAACCAACGCAGCCGACATCGCCATCGTCGACCTGAGTACTCTCTTCATAATCGCTCCTCCTGTGCTCTTCAATCGCCGATTAGAAATCAATGCTCCGAATTTCTCCGCCGGGGAATTGGGAATGCCCTCTTCATTTCTCTTATGACATCGAACGCCATGTTTGAGCCGCGCGTTGCTTTGAACACGTCGGCTCGAAACATTTGTTATGCCGCAGATTGCTGGTCGGCGTCCCAACCAGGGAAAACCAGAACTGAAGGATGGCACTTCAGAGCACGAGCGAGAACTTTAGCGCGCTCCACCCCAAGGCTAACTCGATCGTTCTCGATAGCAGAGATCGTGGCCTGGGGAATGCCCGTAAGTTCAGCCAGCTGATTCTGGCTGAGCTCTTGAAGCTCGCGAATGATTCGAACGGATTCGCCGACGCTAACAGAGGCACGGCGCTTGGCTGGGCGAAACTGACTCATTTACGGCCTCCGGTAGTCGTGCGCCGTGACCGAGACCACCTGAAAGAGCTGACCCGATGCCACGGTGCGATAAATGACCCGATACTGGATCGATAGCTGAGATGAACGGTGTCCCTTCCATTCTCCCGATAAGGCTTCGTCACGAAATCCCCTTATGGCCCGCAACCCGGGCGGACCAGAAATGGCTGCGATATCTAGCCACTTCTCGTAACGCTTGAGAATGTCCTTTGGCACCGCAGAGAGCTGCTTCTTGACCCTTCGGTGCTCCTCAATACGCCACATGGCATATTGTGTCTATACCATAAAAGGTATGTCAAGGACGGTGAAGTCACGTTCCGCTATCAAGACAGCACCTCGGGGAAGTTCGAAACCCGAACCGTGCGCGGCGCCGCCTTCCTATGGCTGGTGCTGCAACACATCTTGCCCAAGGACTTCCGGCGAGCACGTAACTTTGGCTTCTTGCACCCAAACAGTAAGCGGCTGATCCGCTTACTGCATTACCTGTTCAAACTCCATCCGGATCAGCTGCTGGCATTCATCCGGCAACGGCCATCATTCACTTGCAGTTGCTGCGGTGGCCCGATGAAGGTCCTGAGAACGCGCATTGCCTCACCGGCGCCACTCACACGCCATCCGCCGGACGCCATCGCCGCAGCCGCCGCTATGTAAGCGCAATCGAAACTCGAACAGTCGGGCTTTCAGCACCCCATCAGCTGAGGGCTGCGCTTGTCTCGACGCAGGACAAATACCGCTCCTGGTGAGGTTCCCTCGCTGCAATAGCAAGAAGCGACCACGGTTGACGAGGCCAGCCCATTGCGGCGGCCTCGATCAGCCATGAACCTCAAAGAGATATTTTCAATCTCAGTTCACCTTGAACCGGGCTCGTCCAACAAACGGTTCAGATCGTGGCTCGCTTCGCTCGCACGATCTAACCTTATTCGTTAGGTCTCTTCACTCTTTGAACCAGATGTGTCCCGGGACTGAACCTGCCGGTTGATTGCATGTTGTCCAATTGCTGTCGCGAACCGAGATTGTCTTTCCGGTTGTATAGGCGACAAGCAGCAATGCATCCATGTTCTTATTGGAGGAACACAACCAGTCGCTGCCGCCGGACCACATAAAGCCAACCCGTTCTCCCCCACTACAATACTGCGTGCCTGACAGCACTTGTGTTACGACTCCATCACATGTAACGGCCGAGCTTGCGCCGGGTCCCCAACAAAGCGCGACCGCCAAGCAAGCCGATACGAGCAATCTACCGAGCATGGGAAATCTCCTGTGTTTTTTCTACTCGATCCAGACCTAACGCCATTGCTCACGCGAGCGCGTCCTCGCGCGTCGCGTGCAGCAATTTGTTGGGCTCTGTACGAAGAACAAACGAAGCTTCATGACGAACTTGCCTCCCATCTCTGTCTCTCGTTTGAGGCACCAATCCTATTCCTCTGGCGACGGCCTACTTCCCGCTGAAAAGGTTTCGTCACCTGATAGCAATACTTACCACGCTACAAGGCGTATACGCCCAACCTGGACAATGGAAACTCCCCGCACCGTCGTCATAGTAGAACCATACGGGACTTGCCGACGCTTTGGCCTGCAATGCCGCCGCCAACAGCTGCTTGTTGTTGTTACCGATTGCGATCACCCCTGACGGGCATGCCTGCGAGACTGCAGCGCTGATCTTCAGACAGGAGGTACCAGGGTTCGTCGTATCCGCTCCACCATTGATCAGTACGACATCGATCATCGTGCCATCGACAATCTGGTTTCCCGCGACACCATCTGCCGTTGCCATGATCGCGCCCAAGATCAGCAGCTTGGAGGGTTTTGTCTTACGCACGACTGTCCATGACTCCATATCTCATTCCCTCTTCTAAACATCTTTGCGCCTCGCGCTAAACCATGGCATCCCTTCCAGCACGTGGCACTCGAAATATTGCAGAAGCGCCAGCAGTTGGAGTCGTGGGGAACCATTCACCCTATCGTCGTTCCGAATCGGTGCAAATAGCAGCATCGCTCCCTAGTTGATCACCAAGCCATCGATCTCGGCGTATCCCCACTGCCCATGACAACTTCCATTCGTGAATATCTTCACGTTGCGGCCGGACACTTGTGCCGCAAGCAGCATCGAGAACATCCGCTTCTGCCGTTCATCGTTCACGGCAAAGTAGAAGCCGCCCGGATGAGAGCATCCGCTCGGATCCGAAGTCAGCGCTGTCTCCACGAAAACCAGCGCGGCAGCTACTCCTGTAGCCGGCTGCTGGTTTAGCTCCACAATCTGCGTAGACACCGTCCATCCACTTGCTCCGATCGCCTCGCCGGATACCAGAAGGACAGCCGGCAACACGATCCCGAGGGATACGCATTGGGCCGACAACAACCTCTGAATGATGCTTCTCATGGCCCCATCCACTTTGCTAGTTATTTACGATGAAATACTTGAACGTATCCGACAGGCTCGGATCGACACATGCACCTTCCGTGAGTGAAGAAGGTAACCGATCTATCCGTTGAAAACGCCATCATGAGTCCCGCCAAGTACTCTTTGGCACGTTGTCTGCTCAGACGATAGGAGAGATAGTCACCGTTGCTATCCGCGCAGGATGGACGGTCATGGGTACCACCTTCGACGTATACGTAGATCAGGTCGCCTTGTTCAGGGAACAGCAAGTTACTAATCCGCGCTGTGAGGCTGGCCGCGGCTGTTTGGCCGCCCGAGAAACACAGCATCGAAATCAACGCCAAGTCGCCAGCTTGAGACCACAGACTTCTCATGCGCGCTTCTCCGTACCATTGCTCGATCGGTGAAGTTTCGCTTCAGATCCTTTCGATGCCTGAGGGCTACCCGTCGTATACATCTTGCTACTGAGTTCATAGAGGAGCTACCAGGAATGACAGTCGGCGACGTGAGCCAGCCGGCAATCCGTTCTCAGGGGTGTCACCTGTATGTGGCCGCGCGCTGTTCTCAATCGCCTGACGGTACGTTGTTCTGGACGAGTTTGCGGGGATGCCTGAGCGTCGGACACCGTCACTCGCCGAATACTAGTGTTCGATCTCTACGCCAAACGACATTTCGATCATCCGTAATCCTTCCAAACGAACGATCGTACGACCAGCCCCGAGTGCCGAACGCTTCAATACGATCGCAGAATCGACTTCGTTTCATAACAGTCGAAACATACAAACACGTAAATCATTCCACAATCAGCGAGCACAAACTCATCGTTGATCGAGTCCAACTGCGCGTAGAAGGTCATGTCATTTCCACAAGAGCATTTCGGTATCTCTGGCGCTTGAATGAAATCAGGTCGGCCGCCGAGTCGATGCCGGCGTCCGATGTCACCGCCTGCCCATTGAAATGGCTTCAATGCAGCAGCCTCGTCGTTAAGAGGTTCCGGCACTAATTTGAATGGGGGAATCTCTCGCATATCGTTCACTTACCGTATGGATGCGGCGCGCCATCGGTACCCGGCGCGTTTCGGTGCCGGCCGGGGTTTCGGGGTTGTTGCGAGGCAAGTAGCGCACGGGGCCCCGGCACCGAACTCTAACGCTTGCGCACCGAACGCTTGCAAGGACGTTAGGTTGTGACCACCTCGCGAAAGGTGTAGCCCGTGCACCCGGCCGTCTCGAAGTTCGTCTTAAATCGTTCGGACACATAGATGCTCGCTGGGAACTCAGCGAGCCGAGCGATATCACAGCCTGCAAGTGCTCTCTCTCGAAGCACGGCCCGTCGAATTCCTCGGACATTGCCCCTGCGGTCCGGCAGAAAATAGTCATCGGGGAACACGTCGTAGTCTGACTGTGAACGGTCCAGCGCTTCCCGTCTCTCAACGATATTCGCGATGGAGAACCCGGAAATCTCCTGCCCATTCGGCCTGAAGAGCCGGATGGGAAGATACTGGATGCCTCGAACTTCACCTGCCTCCAGCGTGGCGCGCAAGCGAGGTGAGTACACAGGCAGGCCCAAATGATTCTGCAGGGCATCGTCCGGTACTCCGTCGTTTTCTTGCTTTGTTGCGCTCATTCGAGCTAACTCGCTCCAATCGTTGATCTCTTTGCCGAACGAGATCTCTTCTGGACTAATGCCAAGGTCTGCACTATCTACCACGAGCGAGTCATCTACCGTGTTGTCGCAGCTTATCGTCCAGAACCATTTCATAAGCCTACCCCGCGGACCAGATCCGGATTCCTTAGTAGATCGTTTCGCAGTGCTCCGAGTTCAGCATCGAGCGCCCTGTTGTATGCATTGCCAGACAATCCTCGGGTCCTTCGGTGCCAGGTGAGCTGACCAGCCTTTCACGGACACGTGGTTAACCGCGCGCTTCACGTTCGAACTGCATCGGGCTCAGCCCGTTTAAATGCGAATGCTGACGCACGGGATTGTAGAACAACTCGATGAACTCAAATATCGCTGCCCGCGCCTGCGCACGGGTGTGATATCGATCATGCAAGGTCTGCTCGTTCTTCAGCGTTGAGAAGAAGCTCTCTGCGACTGCATTGTCACGGCAGTTGGCGATGCGGCTCATGCTACAGCGCATGCCGGTCTTTGCGAGCAGCGGTTGATACCGGCTGCTGGTGTAGTGATTGCCGCGATCTGAATGATGCAGCAGTCCCGCTGCTGGCTCCCTAGCATCGATCGCCATCTGCAGCGCATCCAACGTCAGATCCTCTTGACAATGAGGTGCCATCGACCAACCGATCACCCGGCGTGAGTACAGATCCAGGATGGCGGCCAGGTACAGCCAGCCTTCGAACGTCCACACGCTGGTCACGTCGCCAACCCACACGCGATCGGGCTCGTTCACAGTGAACTGTCGGTTGAGGATGTTCGGATAGCGTGCATGCGACGGATCGGCCTTGCTGGTGAAGATGAAGCGACGGCGACGCTTCGTCCACAGCCGATTGGCCTGCTTCGGCCGCGCGATCCGATGCTTGCTGCATCTCACACCCGTCTTGCGAAGCGCATCACGCAAGCGCTTGGCGCCATACGCCTCGCGACAGGCATGGTGCATCTGCTCAATCCTCGGCCACAGCTTCTGATCCTCGAACGATCGGGCGCTAGGCGAGCGATGGAGCCAGTCGTAGAAACCGCTGCGGCTGACCTTCATCGCTCGGCACAGCACGCTGACCGAATGCAGCGGCTGCTGTTCACGGATGAAGCGGTACCTCACCGTGACTCCCTCGCGAAGAAGGCCATCGCTTTTTTTTGGATGTCGCGCTCTTCCTTGACCTGCTCCAACTCACGCTTCAGCTGCGCCAGCTCTCCGGCCAAACCACTGCGTCGGCCTTGGCCTGGAAACGCTTCCTGACCGTGCTTCTCGTACTCTTTGTTCCAATCGCGCAGATGTGACTCGGTCACACCCAATCGGCGAGCCAGCTCAGTGGTGTTGTGTTGCCCAGATCGCAATGCCTTCACTGCCTCAAGCTTGAACTCTCGCAAATGTTTTCGACGTACCCTGCCCCATACGACACCTCCACCTCGACTCTGCGAGGTAATCTAGGTGTCCGTCAAACACTGGTCAGCTCACCCGGCACCGAGGCGCGACACCGAGGCGCGAGGCGTACGAAGGTACGGCCCGGCACCGGCGGAGCGGGAGCGCGCCTGCTCTTGCGCGCAGCGCGACGATGGAAGAACAAGCTTTCAACGGGCGAACGCGACGCACTATCGGATAACCGGAGTAACCGAGCAGTCCCACGCCAACACTTCGATGACTTCGTCGTAGCAGCAAACGATGAAGTGCTCGGATTTCTGAACTGTTTCAGCGTCATCAAGCTCCTTTCGCCAATCTGACTCCCGCACCAAGAACAAAGCCCCCTCGGCGGGCAATCTCGCTATCAGGTTTCCAGCGCATTCCTCCGACGTCACCCTCCAAGCTTGGACTGGCTTGAAGTCGAGATTCCATGATCTGCCAGATTCTTCTTCGATCTCGATATGCAAGCCTCCGTCGGTCATCCGGAGATCCTTCAGATCAAGCGCTCGTTTCCAGGGCGCCGCGATTTCGCTTTTCCAGGGAAGGACCTTCATAGCGTCACTCGATCAAAGATGTTCCGGGCGGACCGCCGCGGACACGGATGACAGTGCTCGGAACCCCGCCTTGCAAATGGCTGTTGAGGAGGGCCTCCGCTGCTTGGTTCCCGGTCAGATTGCGCGTCACCGTCGGCTGCATGCCAGCTCGTGTTAACGCAAGCAGCGACCGATTATTGAGTGCTATGGCTTGTCCGTTACGGATCACGTAGTCAATCGGCAAGGTATCCGCCGAGATCGTTCCCGCTCGAAGACCTTGAGCAACTTCCCCTACGGTGCGTCCAGCGTGCGGTCCATGGGCAAACGTCGATTTAACCGACGCCTGACCGAAGAGCATGCTTCCCCTTGCGGCCAGACTCGCTCCCCTTCCGGCCATCACCGCACGAACAGCAGCCACACCTCCCATCGCCGCAAAAACCGCATCCTCGACGATATATAGAGGCTCGATGGCGTCGCACTTGGCCGCCCTATAATCCGGCCATGCGTTGCAATCGTGATGGACGGCCAGTCGAGTCCGACAATCTCCGTTCCTTGCACACGTAAGATTGCTGACCATCTCCTCGGTGATTGTGTAGGCGACACCGTCGTACAGCACTCGCATGGTTCCGCCAGCTGTGCTGTCCTGCACATCGCCTCTGGTTGCCCTGGGCGGCGGACCGCCAGGTGCCCTTCGGCACGGCAAGAACGTCCAGTAGGGCGTGAACGCTCCACCATAACCATCCGCACTTGATCCGCCGCCCGACGTGAAGATGAAACCGACCGACGTGCACGTAAACCCACTCGGATCCACATTGCTCAACGGATCATTGAAGGTATAGCTGTACCTATTCAGGCTCTGAGAGTTCATCGGATCCTGCACGAACGGATCCGCCGACGTGAACCGGCCGATTTGCGGGTCATACACCCGCCCGTTCATGTGGATCAGGTTCAGGTTGTCGAGATGTTCGTGATCCGTGAACCCGCGACTCGTGATGGCAGCGATCTGGGTCCGGTCACCCGCCGTCGGCAGCCCGGTCCAGTTGCTGCCGCGGCGCTGACCGAAGGCATCGAAGCTCTCGTTGACCAGTTCACCGCCCGTGCTGTTGGTGATCGCATTGACACTGCCCAGATGATCGCGCGAAAGGTAGTACGTCGCCGTCTGTGCGCCACGCGTGTGGATGGCCACCGTGCCGGTCGCTGCCTGGATCAGGTGCCGGTACTCCGTCGCCGTCCCGACCTTCTTCTCCATCAGGCCACCAAGGTACGTAACTGTCTCGACGACGCTGCCGGTGGTGATCTTCTGCTTCCACCGGGCACGATCCGGCCCGTACCAGAAGTCGCTCGTACTTCCCGCACTGGCAATCGACTTCGGCAGGTCGTAGCTGTACCACACCGTGGTATAGCCATTGCGCTTCGTCATGTTGCCGTTGAAGTCGTACTCGTATGAGTTGTTGACCGTCCCGGTGGTCGACATCACCGCGTGCTTCTTGATCGCATGATCGTAGACAAGGGTGCCAATGCCGGTCTTGTACGTCAGGTTGCCGAGCGCGTCGTAATTGAAATCAGCGTTCTGTGTCCCATTCAGCGTGGAATAATCCACCCGGCCCAGCGCGTCGTACACGAACTGCTCGGTCAGGTTGCGCTTCAGATCCTTCCGATTCTTGAGGCTCCCGGTCTTGTACCACTCGTAGCTCAGGTTCTGGATCGAGTTGCCGCCCGACGGACCGGTCGTCTGCGTGTTCAGCCAGCCGGCAATCCGGTCGTATCCGTAACTGGTCTGCAATCCGTTGCCATAGGTCTCGCCCGTGATCTGGCCGCGCGCATTGCCCGCAGTGGCCTGCCAGTACGTCGTCCCAGCCGAGTTTGCCGTGTAATCCTGAACGTTGGACATCAGTCCATAGGCGTAGCCGTATCGCACTTTGAATGGCGATGAGCCCGTCGAAGCCGGATACGTGATGGAGTTCAGCAGGCCGACATCGTTGTAATCGAACTGGTAGCTGTACACCGTGACATCGGCCGTGATGTCCTGCTGGCGTACGCGACCATGGCTGTCATACAGGTAGCCTTCCCTGTATCCACCCGGCGAGGTGACGTAGTCGAGCTGCCCAATGCCTTTCGCTGCCGTATCCCAGTACCACGTGGTCGGACCTCCCGGGCTGTCAGTCCGGGTCAGCGGACGCGACAGCTTGTCGTAGGTAAACGAGACCGTTTGCAGATTCGCGTTCTTCTGTTCCTTGAGTTCTCCAAACGGGTAGTACTTATATTCCCACACCCCCATGTCCGGGTCGGTAGTCTTCTTCTTCAGACCGATCGCGTCGTAGTACTCGATCTTGATCTCGTTGCCGGCGACATCGCGCGTCGTCAGCAGGTCGCCGAAGGGGTTGTACTCGAATTCCGTTGCGGAGCTGGCGGCATCGATCGAACGAATCGTCTGTCCCAGCGCGTCGCGAACCGCCTTCGTGATCCGCTGGTGTTGCGCATCATTCTGGAACGCCGTGACCTGTTGCGTCAGGCCGAGATAGTCGACCTTGGTCGTCGCGATGGAGGTGTCGGACTCGCTCACCTGACGCTTGACTGTGGTGATACGGCCGAGCAGGTCGTAACCGAACTCGGTGTTTCCCAGCGGATCGGTACCGCCCAGGCGATGGGGCACGCTCTGGGTGGCTACGCGACCGAAGGCATCGTAGGTCGTAATGCTGCGGCTGGTGAGCCCATTCAGCATCTGCAGGTCGTCGTCGCGAAGGCGGCCGAATGCATCGAAGTATTGGGTATCGGTACGAACGAGGCTGCCAGCGGCATCATACGTCGTTGCGATGAATCTCAGCCGTACATCGCTCTGCGCGCCGCAGTACTGATTTCCGGACGCACATGCGGTCAGCAGCCCTTCAGTTCTCGTGCCATCGGGTCGGGATTCCTGCACGATGCGTCCGAAAGGATCCGGATACCAACGGGTCGTGAGTGCGTTGGGGTCCGTCATCGAGGTGCGCATGGCGAGCGATTTGTTCCACCCAAACACCGTTGGCTCATTCATCTGCGCGTTCCAGAGCTTTTCCAGGAACTGTCCCGACGACCCCCAGTACGCTTTGGTGACCCGCGCGTCCTGTCCTGCGATCGGTGTCGCGCTCACCTGTCTAATATTGCCAAAATCGTCGTACTCGAACACCGATGTGACTTGCCATTCAGTGTTCAGTGCAGCAATCGAGCTGTGCGGCCGACAACCCGCCCCCTGCCAGGTGATTCGCGCCCTCCGGGAAATCGTCGTGCTGTTCGGCCTGGTGCTGCTCTTCTTCAATTCGGTCAACTGCGGCATGCCGCGGCAGCTATTGGCGGCATCGTCGAAGATCTCCAGCTGATGCAGCTCAGTGACGTGCTCGATGCCACCTTGCAATCCGTTTGCTGTAGACGCTTCGACGACTTTCGTTACGGCGTCGGTCAGCACACCGAGAGTTGGGCTAATTGTGTGGCTGGTCGTCGTGGTCGCAATCAGTTGACCGTTCTTAGAACCTCCTACTTCGTATTGATCGGCGACGGACTGATGCACATAGGTAAAGTAGCGAAGGCTAGCCCCTGACCCGACGGTAATGGACCGATTGTCGTTCGTCGTAATCGAGATCTGGGTGCCATCAGCTTGCAAATACTCCTGCTTCTTGACCATGCCGGCCAGGGGGAACAACTGCTCATAGACCGTCTTGCGGACAACGCCACTACCACTACGACCGTCCGTCTCGATAACCTGCGAATAGCCGACGAATTCATTGCGCGGCACATTCTTGCGTGCGCCGAGATACCTGTAGGTAGTGTTGTACAAGCCGCCGATACCGTCGGAACTCGTTACCTGCCCCACAACGATTCTGGCGGTGGCATCGTCCTGCAGGGGTGCATTCGGATCTCTGCCGAGCATTCCACTGCCGAACGGCGAATTGTTCGGTCGTGCGGTGGATACGTAACCCAATGCATGACTCACACCGAAGCCATCGGTAAAGCTCGTCGCCAAATCAGCGGTACTAGTCGCAAAGACAGGTATTGCGCCTGAGCCTGAACGCGTGAAATAGGTGACGTTGTACGGCGTGGAATTGCTCACACGGACGATATCATCCAACCCGTCTCCGTCTTGATCGATGGCGAAGTAGCTACCTCCTGCGGTGTAGGGAATGCTGGTGGCCTCCAGAGGACCCACACCTTGTCCATTCGACAAATACACCCCGAAGTTGCTGCCGTTGCTGACCAAAAAGTCCGTTCTGCCATCGTCATTCCAGTCCATCATCAGGATCGGAGCTTGGGGCAGCGAAACCATGGATTGTTCGGTGTTTCCGCACTGCTGAATGATTACCAGCGTGTTCAGGATGCGGTCCGTGCAGGCATCGTCATTGAAATTGATCGGTGTAGGCCCTGGCGATACACCGTAGAGAGAGGGAATGACCTCGAAGGTTGTATCTCGAGACACAAGCAGATTGAGAACCCCGAAAAGTGTTGGAGGAAAAATGGCCGGCAAGTAGTAATGGTAGAGATCCTGCCGTCCGTCTCCATCGACATCGCTGAATCGCAAAACCGCGCCATTGCTGGACAAGAGATTGCCACCGCTGGAAACCGTCCCTGCTAGCGTCGTCGTGGCCGAGAATGTTGGCGATACTGCAGCTGGCACAGATGCATTGAGACGGATGTATATCTGACCCGAGGCGTTGACCCACACCAGATCTGAAAGGCCATCTCCATTCGTATCTCCCGTGGCCCACGTAGCTGCCGGTGCGGGCGCACCAGTCGAGACTGATTGGAACAACGTCGAGGATTCATTCAGCGTGTAGTGCCACCACGTACCGCCGCTATTGGCCAGCAACGCATCCTGCCGCGCGGAGGTGAATCGACCGACGATGGGGGTCGTCGATGACGGTATATTCGTGTTGATGGCGGTTGAAAATCCGCCGTCCACGGCGAGCGCCACTCGCCAGTAATTGCTGGAAACAAAGAGCAGATCGTGCCGGCCATCGCCGTTGAAATCGAATTTCTCCCGCATGAGTGAACTGCTCGAACTCAAACCCAGCGCGGACGAAGAGTGCATCGTCGTGCCTGACTGGTAGGAAATGGTGGTCGCCGCCAGGCACGCGCTCTGGGCGTCGTCGGCGCATTCGGTTATCTGAGTCAGTCGGGATCGACCGGTTTTTGGCCCTGAGTCGTAGGTCAGGAAATACCGACGTACGGTCTGCGCAACGCCGCTAGTCGCAGCCCGGATCTGTATGCTCTCCAGACGCCGCTTGTTGACCACCTTCTGGTTGGCAACATATCCCGTCTGCGAATCAGCAGCCGTCCGTGAGTCCGTGTAGATGAAGTTGGCACTGTAGGCGAAAGTTGAGGATCCGGCGCTGAGCGGCGTCCAGGAGATGGTGGCCGGCACCGCGTGCCCATCGCTTTTGACGTAGCTGACGATCAACGCGTTGCCTGCCGCATCGGTTACCCGATTCAGCTTCCATCGATACGGTGTCGTACTGGTTCCAGGGGCGACGCGCGAGTCCACGGTCTTCCCATACTCGTAGGCTGTACCATCGCGAGTACGCGCGGTGAAGTACCGTGGTCCATTCCCTTCCGACTCGTGAGCTGTCACGACTGTCAGATCATCGATCTCTGTTTGGTACGTCGAGCCTGCGACACCGTAGTCGGTCGCGCTGGTCAGACGAAGTCGATTGCCATTCAGACAGAATCGATCCGCTGTCGTCAAAGCCACGGAACCGGCCGAACCGTCTTGCGCCTTTGTCTTGTTACAACGTTCGATGGATGAGAGTCCGCTAAGCGACCAGCCCACCCCGATAACACCGTTGTCGTCCTGGCTGTTGTAAGTCAACGCAAGATCGGGCTGCAATCCGCGCGGCCCTGGCGGCAGCCATATCGGTACGCGGTAGGTTGCCGCTCCGAGACTGGATACGCCGAAGACGCCCTCGGTGCGGCCTGCGACCGTTGCAGGGATAATGGGAGCGGGCTCCACCGCTCCTTGGGCCGAGGGCGACACCGTGCCTCCTGTCACACCATTGGCATAGTAGTTCGTTCCCTCCTGACTCTGTGCCTGCCAGTAAATGCCAGCACCGCCAACACCATCGAAGTTACCCGCGAGCAACCTATATCCATCGGCCGACCAGCTCACATTCCCGGCCAACGATATTGCTGAAGAGAAAATGCTTCCGGACGAATTGCCTCCGACAAGATAGCTTTGGCTGCCGCCTCGTCGTGCCTGCAGCACGACATCGTCCGTGCCATTGCCATCGAAGTCGCCCACAACCACTGTAGCGAGGCTAGGCGACCAGTCCGCACCGAACGCATTCCGATTCCATTGCTGCACACCCACCTGCTGGAACGGTGTGCTTCCACCTTGCGACAGCACGACTCCGTTCATTCCCGGCCGATAGGTAGGAACGGGAATCGGAATCTCGTAGTCGATCAGAACGATCTGCGGCTTCGCCTGCAACAGCAGATCCGCGCGGCCATCCCCGTTGAAATCCCCGGTAAATACATTCGCGTCTTTCACAGACCAACTGAACGCACCCCACGACGCATCGGTCCATGTTTGCTGCGGTCCAGCAGTGAGTTGACCTGTGGCGGACGCGAGAATCACGGCGTGAGTGCTGCCACGACTGCTTCCTTGAAGGAAGAGATCTGCGCGTCCGTCGCCGTTGAAATCGCCGGCTTGAACCTTGTGCTGGTCCGCAGACCAGTTCAGCCCGAGGAAAGAATTGGGTATTTCCTGGCTGATGGATGTCAGCTTGCCGTTCGAATCGGCAAACAACAGATAGTGATTGCCCGGTGTATTCCTCTGCATGAAGACATCGGATTTTCCGTCGCCATTAAAATCATCGACGATGATCGTGTACAGCTTGCTGTGCCAGGGAATCCCCAGATAGTTCGCCAGCCACGTCTGCGTCGAATTGTTCGGCCCATTGCCGTCCGACCGGGCTATGCCGCTTGCGCCCGTCGGCGCTTTGGCAACGTAGAGCAGATCTGTCTTCCCGTCACCGTCAAAGTCACCTGGGTAGAGATCGTACTCCGCCGCGCTCCACTCGGTTGCACCCCAAGCAGACGACCACATGCCACAGACGGCAACCGCAACGATCAGCTTTCTATTCATTAAGGAGATCCCTACCTGACCATTCTTCTTGTGCACCAACTTCATTCATCTTGAGGGATGGGCCGGCATGGTCCCAGCGTGGGCGATTGCCTGCTGTGTCCGTTCCCGGTCGGCAACTATCAGTGCGCCATCCAACGAAACTTGAAGGGCTGAGTTATTTCGTGAAACGGTCGCAATCACGGCGCCTCCTTCGGCAACGTACTGAAGGAGATCCATGGCCTGATTAGCATCAACGAGCGGGGCACCATCGATGCTCGTAATGAGATCGCCAGCCTGCAAGCCCATCTGCGAGAAGACGCCTGACGCTCTTCCCGAATACACTTGAAATCCAACGATCTGATTTCCATCGAACACTGGACTCGGCCGTAAATAGTCGGTCAGAACATTGCGCGTGCTGGGTAGAGCAGCATCGTCATCTCGTTGTCCCCCGACAAAGAGGAGTTCACTTTCACGTTCATGCGAGCCGCGTCGCTGCTCACCCTGTACGTACAACGTTACCGACTCGTCCTCACGTTGAAGGACCACGCGGTCTATATAGACAGCCGTGAGTCGCGCGCCGTTAGCCAATACGGCCCCTGCCGCATACGTTTGTGGATTTTCCACCGAGACACCAATCCTTGCCGTCCCCTCGCTCGCATTCCTACCTGGCGCAGTGGAGATCAAATGAATGGCCAGAGGTTTCGCCGAAGCCGATGACTCAGTACCGGCTGTTCCCAGTGTCGCTGACACATCTGTTGATGTATCCAACACACTTTCGGAAATCGGCGTGCCGTGGTCAGCATGCTGAGTACTTGTTGGCCCGTGTCCGAGCGATATCAAGCGCGACGGGACATCGGCGCTCCACAACGCAGCCGCAATCAGACAAGCAGCAATGACGGATGAAATGATCCGAACGCGGAACTGATACCTCCGATCAAGATCCTCCACTTCTCTTTGAAATCGGTTCATGCGCAAAGATCCACTAGCCAACCTCAAAGAGCGCCACTACGCGACATGAGGCCTCGTCAATATGTGCCTGGACTTCCACATCCATCGCACGAGCACGCAACAACCACGCGAACTCCTCCTTGAAGGTGGCGCGATTGCGATCTAGGCACATCTGGTTGGGCCAGGGGGAGTAACAGGTGCAGTTCGACCGCTCCCAGCCTGAAATGATGAAGGTAACGGTAGAGCCGTCGTAACCGAAGCCCAACTGGGTGATTTTTCCATGATGCCAAGCGGCCCATGTCGTGGAGGCCGTGCAGGTAAGAACAATCGCAAGCGCTATCCGCAGGGCGCGAATAACTCCCTTCTTGGCGAGAACTCCCATCTCGTCCCTCCAAAAATCCGTTCGCGCGCGTCATTCCCAACGCACGCATCCCTAATTGGTTCGTCACCATTTCCTTCAGGCAGGTACATCCGCCTGCATTCGTGGTCTCTTACCCGCTTCGACGCACTGCCGTGCGTTATGAATTCTTCTGCTTCTCTATTTTGTGTCTCGATATTCGCGGCAACGAGGGAACGATGTCAACGATTACACTGGATTTTTTTGCGCGTTCATGTGAGGGAACACATCGAGTCATATCGCTCTATAGGTTTGCCGTACTACCAAGCATTCCCGCAAAAGAACGGGAGTCTCCTATCGAGCTATTTCAACTGCCAATAACTGTGGTATGCGATGGGGACTACCCCAATGGCGGAAACCGCTTGGCAACTTGTTGCAGTCGGATCGGCAATCAGCACCTCAATCGATCGCTCTGTAGCTTGCGCAGCTAGCGCCATTGCTAACTTCCTGTCGAACTGTGGCATCCGTGCCCGGCAGGAAAATTCCACGCGGGCCACTCGCGCATGTGACACCTTCGTTGTTGAAGTCTCCCAGCAATAGCAACCCGCCATCGACGAGATGAACTTCGGTAGGAACTGCCGCGCTCCAGATGTATGCATGAGCCGTTCCACAAATCAGTGCCAAAGCGGCGCCTACTCCGGCCTGAATCTTGTTTATCTTCATCTGCGTTGTTCTCCCAATAGATCTGCTGGACCGAAGTTCACGGGTGGATTCGCCTGCTCCGTGCTCTCCGACTGTCCAAGAGTTCCGAGAAGTATCACGGGTAGATTTGCTCAGCAAGCCAGCCGTTGCATCTGGACTGCGAGTTTGAACGCGCGAGACACCCTCTACGGACCGATCAGCTTGACTCGTCTACTGAAATCACTGAAATCCGCGTCGGTTGTAACGCGCGACTTTCACACCCATTGGACAACAAGCCAGCTTTGTCACACTCCGCCAATGACGGCTCAAGCCGCCTTCTGACAACGCGCACTGTCCCGGGGATCTAGTCTCTCAAACCGCCGCGGCAGCGTTAAACAAGCCGATGACTCAACAAGATACCGAACCAACCGCTTCTCACCAGCACGCGTCTACGCTGGGAAGTTCACGAGGACGTCCAAAAGTATCTACGAAAGCGCCTGGCGATACTTGCATCGCGCACGCAGCTGCCGCAGCGTCGGCTCGCCACCGCGGATGGCTTTCGTCAACTTCATCGAAGGAGAAGTGTCATGAACGATCTGGAACTCATCGATCTGGGCGATGCAACTCTCGTGACTCGCGAAGTCGGTCCGAAGGTTCGCATCGACAATCTGGCGGGCGACCTGGGCTACTTCTAGCCTGACTCGTCACGGTGGAGCGTGCTCGCACGCTCCACCGTCTCATGACCATGCACTACGCTCTCGCACCGCACATCCGCGTCTGCCGAACGCAGTGCGATACGGTCGGACTCGATCTGCAACGCAATCGCTATTTCGGCCTCGGAGACAACGAGACGTCGCTTCTGGTCCACCTCGGTGTGCTTGATGGTGGTGAAGCCACCTTGCTTTCGGGTTCCCAGGTATCGACACTCCGCGACGCCCTGATGCGGGCCGGCCTGCTCGTACCAGCCGATGCCACTCACGAAGGCACCGGCTCAGGCCCGTCCATGACAATGGACCCACCGGCGGCCAGTGCTGGCTACGAGCACACCGACACCGCGCCCATCCGCATGCATCATATTCTCAACCTGCTGCGCGCCTTCATGTGGGCGCAGCTCGCTCTGAAGAAGCAGTCGCTCCACGCAATTTCCCTGCAGGTATCGAGAGCACGTCTCACCAGGAAGGAGCCTTTCGAGAGCTCACGCGCAATTGCCCTTGTAAGTACGTTCCGTCGACTGCGTCCATTTCTGTACGGCGCGCGCCAACGCTGTCTTCTGCACGCGTTGACGCTCACCCGCTTTCTGGCGCACTACGACCAGTATCCGCACTGGGTCATCGGTGTCCGCACCCGCCCCTGGGCCGCCCATAGCTGGGTGCAGGCCGGTGTCATGGTGCTCGATGGACGGCCGGACGATGTGTGTGACTACACACCCCTCCTGACGGCTTGATGAGTGGCGGCCGTGTTCGAGTATCTCGCGCTCGCCCACGACCCAGACAACGCGCAGGCACGACGCGAAGCGATGGCGCTCACCGCGCGACTGCCGCAACCCAACCGCTGGCGCTCGGCCTTCCAGTCCGATGCATTGCACGTGCTGTATCGCGCGGCATATCCCGCGTTCGCCGCGACGGTACGGAACGACATCGTCATCGTCGGCAATCATTTCCCGATGCCCGCCAGCGATGGCTCCGCGCCTCCCCGTCGCACCTGCCATCCCGACGGCTTCCCGCCGGATCGTTGGGGCAATTATGTCGCACTGAGGGTGACCCCCGACCGCCGCCTACATATATATAGAGAGCCCACCGCGCAGCTACCCTGCCTGCACGTCGAGTACGGCGGCGTCCATGTGCTCGCCTCGCGCATCACGACCCTGAAGACCGTGACCTCGCGCTTCTTCCCCGTCGAGCGCGCCTATCTCCACCGCCATCTGCTGGGACGCCTCGGAACTTGTCGGTGCCAACCTCTCGCCGGCCTCACCTCCGTGGCCGGCGGGGGCGGGGGCGAGATCGATCTGACTCAGGCGCCGTGCACGTTCTTCCGGCGCTCGCACTGGCAGCCCGCTTCATGGATCTCTCCCGACACCGAGATCGCTGACCCCAACGCCGCCGCGCAATCACTTCGCCAGGTCACCCGGTATTGCATCGAGCATTGGGCGAGGACGTCGCCCACTTCCCTCATGCGCCTGTCGGGCGGTCTCGATTCGTCGATCGTGTTCGGCTGCCTCGCACAGGCGGGCCCAGCCGCTCTCACCGCGTACACCTACTTCGACCCCGACGGTGTCAACGACGAGCGACGCTGGGCACGCGAAGCCGCTGCACACCATCGGTTCGACTGCCGCATGATTGCCTTCCGTACGGACGATGTGAACGTGCCCGCCATCGCCACGCTGCAGCCTACGCTCGAGCCGGTGTCGACCCTGCCCTATCTGCAACGCGCGCCGATCGAGCGATCACTCGCCGCAGAGTACGGCGCCAGCGCCGTCTTTACCGGCCAGGGCGGCGATGCCAGCTTCTGTCGCGACAGCATCGCACTGACGCCACTCGACCACGTAGGGCGCCATGGATTCACCCCTGCACTCGGCAGGCTGTGCGCCCAGGTCGCACGACATACCGGCTCGTCCTTCTGGCAGGAACTTGCCGCCGCGAGGCGGTATCGCCGCAATGGCGTATCGCACGACATCGTTCCGGGCACGACCGAGCTATCTGCGCTCCTCGACCCCGAGGTCGCACGCGCGAGGCTGCCGGCCGCGCCTACCCATTCCTGGCTCGATACACCGCACGGCGTACCCAGCCTGCCTCGACGACTGGGCTCGCTACTATCGTCCGTAGACAACGACGACATCTCCGCCCATTCCGACGATGCGCCGACGATCATCTCGCCGCTGCTCTCCCGACCCATCATCGAGACCTGCCTGCGCATCCCGTCCTACGTACATTTCAAGGATGGGATCGAGCGCGGTCTCGCGCGCGCGGCGTTCGCCGACGAACTGCCGCTCTCCATCCGTCGCCGTTGCTGGAAGGATCGAGCGCCGGGATTCATCGAACGCATCATCGGCAGGCATCAATCGTTCGTACGCGAGTTTCTGCTGGAGGGCATTCTCGTCCGCGATCACTGGCTCTCGAAACCGGCCGTCGAAGCCGCCCTTGCCGATCGAGCAGGAGGCTCCCAGGTAAGTGCCCTGGAGATCATGAATCACGTGGATACGGAGGCGTGGGTACGCCACTGGTCCTGAAACGCGTGAGCACCGTTGGCTCGTCACGGGAGCCGCAATGGTGGTCCGTATTCTTCGGCTTCGATGTCTTCGACTTCGATCCAGAACATTGCATCGCCCCGGCGGCGCACCAAAAAACACCGCTCGCAACCCGGCATCGCAGTGCCGCAGCATGTTGGTTGCGAGCGGTGGCTCACAGCGATGCACTCGGGATCGTGCCACGCGCTCGCAACTCGGTATTCAGTCGGCGCAAGACTTCCCATCGTTGGTACTGCGCCCCCTTGCGCGGATCGGTATCACGCTCGTCCTGCAGCCAGAAGCGCCACCAGTCGAACGCCCGCTCCTGCAGCGCCAGCAGCTGCGTCGGATTCTGCAACCCATGACTGCCGTGCTCGAGGTCCGGCACGATGAAGAACTCCACCGGCCGCCGCAGGAATCGCAAACGACTGAACAGCTCCCACTTGAGCAGTTCCGATCCGGGCGAACTCGCCGTCAGCAGCAACGGCGTGCGAATCCGCTCGACATTGAACCCGGGGGATTCTTCCATCCAGCGCGACAACCCCGATCCGAAGGGCTGCACACCGAATATTTCCGGACCCGCGCCGACCAGCCACCCCGACACCAGCGCCTGCGAGTAGCTGCCGTCCTTGTTGTCATCGGTGAGCGCGGCCGCATAGGGAAAGTCCGAATGCGTCAGGGCGTAGCTGACATCCCATCCCGAGGCGCTGTAGCCCATGATCCCGACACGCTGCCGATCGACGCGTCCCTCCCGCACCAGTTGTTCGACCACGGCTTCGGTGGCGGCGATGCGCCGGCGCGTTTGTGCCAGCAGATCCGCCTCGAACTCGCCAGCGGCGGTGCCGTGCAAGACAAAGAATCCGTGACTGGCGAGTGCCTGCGCGATGAACGCCGAGTGACCCGGCCCCAGCGCCGGCGCCGTGCCACCGCGTCCGTACAGCGAATACTCGTTCGGTCCGGCGAACGAATGCGTCTGGATGACGAGCGGATAGCGGCGCCCTGCCGAATAGTCCGCCGGGTAGTACAGACGTCCCGCCCAGCGCGTTCCCTCCACCTCGCGCTCGATCCATTCGACTTTGCCGAGCGCATAGCGATGGGCCAGGTCCGGATTCGGATCGACCGCGACCGCCTCGCGCCCACTGCGCGTCTCACGTGCCACCAGCCGCGGCGCCTCGTTCAGCCCCTGCACCACTCGCACCTGCACCGCACTTGCAAACAACGACGGACACGGCCCCGCGGACTGTCGCTGCCAGCGGCCGCGCCAGCGGTAGCCGACACACTCGTCATCAAGCTGCACCTCGATCTGCGAACCGCCCACCCATCGCAGTTGCCGGATGCGACGCGCATCGGCCGCAGCCATGGGCAGTTGCTCGACTCGACCGCCGTTCAGAGGCACCACTGCCACGGCTTCGCCCGCAAGGCCCGCCGCATCCGCCATCGTCACCGGCAGGAACGTCGGCCCCAGCACCACGCGATCCTCTTCCGGCGACCACGCCAGGCGCAGTCGCTCGTAGGGTTCCAGCGGCACGGACCACAGCGGCTGCGCCGTGGCGCTGGCCAGATCGATCACGAACAGCTGCTGGAACTGCGAGGCATAGGCCCCGCCCGGTCCCTCGCTCTTCAGTGCCTGCCACATGGTCTGAAAATGCACGGCCGTGTAGCGCCCCCACTCTCCCGGGATCTGCGAGATCGTGTTGGCGAAGATCGCCTTCGTACCTGCGGCAGAAAACAGGGCTGCAGGCAGCCGCGGAGTCGAGCGATTCACCGCATCGCCGCCACGCATGACGACCTGACGCGCCACCCCCTGCGAGGCGTCCATCGCGAACAGCGCCTGGGCATCCCGCGCCCAGGCACCGCAGCCATGGACCAGCTCGAACGCATCCTCGGCATCGACCACGTAGCCTTGCGACTGTTCGCGCACCGACGGTCGGCGCACACACGGAATCTTCGCGCCATACAGCAGCGTGCCATCCGCCCGCGCACTGAAGTGCGTGACATCGCTGCGATGCGAGGTCAGGTAGCGCAGCTCACCGGTGCTGACCGTGACACTCACCACCTGCCGCAGCAGCGCATCGTCCTCCCACACGAAGGCGATGTGATCGTCATCGATCCAGCGCGGCGGGTTGCGCCAGGGCACCAGCAGGGTTTCGCTGCCGCCATGACGCGCGTAGCCACCCCCGCGCGCATGGGTGAAGAGTCGCACCCGCGTCGTCGGCACCGCCGCCGCCAGCGAATCGAGCCGCCCGACCCGCAACTCCACCCATGCGCCATCGCCTGCCACGTCTCCCGTGACCAGCATGACGACGTAGCGCCGCCCATCGGGTGAGATGGCAACCGCTTCGCCCTTGCCATCCACCATGAACCGCGTGGTCTGCAGCGCCGAGCGCACCGTAAACGGCTCGCGTCCCTGCGCACCGCTCCGGGCGGCGATGCACATCATCGCCATCCCGGCGACCAGCATGAGCGCGTGGCACAGCCAGCGCACGAGTCCCAACCGTCCCGCGCGGCTCAAAACTCATACCCCAGTCGCACGTAGCCGAAGCGCTGCCGCAGGTCTCCCTGCGAAGGGTCGTAGCCCGACGCCGCCACCTCCGCAAATCGCGGCACCTCATCGAAGACATTCAGGACACCGACAGTGAGTTTCAGTCCCGACGCCCAGGCATCCGTGCCCCAGGCACGCGACACATCCAGCGAGGCCTGCACATCCACCAGCGCCTGCGCACCGATGTCGCGACCAACGTCCTCA
Source organism: uncultured Steroidobacter sp. (assembly GCA_937864115.1). GTDB lineage: Bacteria > Pseudomonadota > Gammaproteobacteria > Steroidobacterales > Steroidobacteraceae > Steroidobacter. The sequence continues at coordinate 151,583 of CALMII010000037.1, forward strand.
CCGAAGATCGTGCGATCCTCATACGCCGGCACGTAGCGCGTCGTCACCGACGCCGCCCACCCCGTGCGCGACCAGTGCAGCGTCAACACGCCGCGCCAGTCCGGAATGCTCCCCTCCAGATCGGCCACGCCGACGCGTTCGACCGTTGGCGTCTGCGGCACCTGCACGACGGCGTAGCGATCCACCCAGGTCGCCGACAGATCCGCGCCCACCTCGCCCCAGGTGGTTTCAAGCGAGCCCGAGACCGACGCATCGACGCCCGCGGTCTCCACGCTGCCGAAATTGATGCGCGAGATGTCGATGCGGGTGATCACGCCCGGAAGCCCCGCCGCCACATCCGCCGGCGAAGGCGCCTGCCGCTCCACGCGCTGCGGGAACCGTCCCTCGTTCGCCAGTACCAGTTGTTCGGAGAAGATGGCGACGCGACCTTCCAGCACCGTATGCCAATACGTTCCCGACAAGCGCCAGTTCGGCGACGGCGTGAACGCGAGCCCTGCCGTCCACGACTCCGCTTCCACCGGATCGAGCTGCGGATTGCCGCCGGAGACCAGCGTGACCGGCACCGACTCGCCATTGCGTCGCGGGTCGCTGACCGTGTTGCCGGCGATCTCCCGTCGTGGTCCATACAGCTCGAACAGCGCCGGCGCCCGAAAGCTCGTCCCGTAGGACGCATTCACCCGCCAGTGCGCATGCGGCTGCCACTGCAGGCCGTACTGCGGATTGAAGGTCGCACCGAAGTCGCTGTAGTCATCCTGCCGCCCCGCCAAGGTCAGCGATGCTTCCTGCAGCAGCGGCCACTGCCAGCCCGAGTTCACCAGCGGAATGCGCACTTCGGCGAACAGTGCATCGACCGTGCGATCGTGGTCGACGAAGACACTGCTGTCGAAGTGCAGATCCTCGCGCCGGTGTTCTCCACCGAGCACGATCTGGATCTCTCCCGCCGGCACGCTCGCGAGCGGCCCGCGCACGAACGCCCCCACCTGCCGCCCACCCGACTCCAGCTCACTCACCGACTCGCTCACGAGCGAGCGCAGCAGTGCCTCGCTGCCGCCCGGCCCATCCTGGAACACGTTCAATGCCAGCGCCGGATCCAGCGAGGCCAGCGATGCAGTGACACGCGCCAAGTCCACCGCATTCTTGGTCCACACCGACGAGGTCTCCCGGGTGTACAGCCCCGACAGTTCCCAGTCCCAGTCACCGAGATCGCCACGCAGTCCCAGCACGCCCCGTCGCAAGTCCGCCTCAGCCACGGTCTCGCGCGGCCCCAGGCCCACGAACAGGTAGTCCGTGGACACCTCCACGCCAAAGGGATTGAAGGGATTCGTGGCCGGCACGCGCGTGCCGAACAGCGTGGCGGGCTCGGACTGCGTGCGCGTCACCCGGTCGACATACAACGCCTCGGCAAACGCGGACAGCCACGACGCCATCTCATAGTCCGCGTACAACGACGCACTGCGCCGCTCGGCATCCGACACGATCGAGCGATACGCGAAGGGACTCATCACGCTCACCTGTCCCGCCGTCGGCAGAAAATCCGTCGGCGTCAGCCCCACGCCCGTACTGCCTTCCGGCACCACGGCCACGCGCGACGGCAATCCCGGCAGGTTGTCCAGCGTGCGCGAAGAAATGTTCGCCGGATTCGTGGTCGGTAAGCGCCAGTCGAGACTGCCATAGCGCGTGTAGTCCTGGTTCGCCCAGCGCTCGCGCTGCGCCCCCAATAAATAGTCCCGATCGAAGTAATCCAGCACCAGCGACGCATGCAGCCGCGAACCCGCATACCCGCCACTCAGCGACGCTCGCCGCTCCTCCCCACCACCCTCCGCCGAGCCGACGCTCAATTCCACCGCCGGTCGCGGAATGTCCCGCTTCAACACGATGTTGACGACACCACCGACCGCATCCGCGCCATACACCGCGGACGCCGCATCCGACAGCACCTCGACCCGCTCCACCGCTGCCAACGGAATCGTGTTCAGATCGAAAGCATTGAGCGCCACATTCACCGCCGACGGCACCGTGCGTCGTCCATTGATCAGCACCAGCGTCGAATCCACCCCCAGCCCACGTAGCTGCGCAAACTGCGCCCCACCCTGCTGCACCGTCTCACTGAACACATACGGCGCCTGCGACACCAAGCGCATCAGGTCCGACACACTGACTGCACCCGACTCCTCAATCCTGGCCCGATCCATGACCAACACCGGCACCGCCACCTCCCCCGATTCCAAGCGCAACCGCGTACCGGTCACGACGATCTCCTCAAGTTCGACCGCCATCGGCTCGGCGGCCATAACCGTACCGGCACACAGCACTGCACACGCCGCTAAAAGCTGCCCATATCGCCGAATCAATACCCGGTATCTCGTCTTCATTCTCGGTTCCCCCTGTGATTTCAGTTTGCTATCGCACGGGGAACGCACGCCGTCGCGACGCCATGCGCTCCCGCCAGAAAGCTGGATCGCTTAGCGCCGACGCGGTTTCGCTGTCGGTCGACGATGTGCCGCTGGAGCACCGTGAAGTGCGTCGATGAGCGGCCTCACGTTGGAGGAATCCAACGTGTCGGCAACTTCTCGGATAAGTTTCAGTGCGACGCCAGCCGTTCGCGCATAATCGGGATCGGAGGTCCGTCCCCGGTCCTCTTCGTAGAGCAAGGCGACGCGCAAGCATCCCAACACAGACTCAGCCTGCGCTAGATGCACCAATTGTCGGGCCAGGATTTCTTCGAGCGCACTGGGGGTCTTCCTGGAACCGCCCACTGGGCCGGTCAGACGTACACCCAACATCCTTCTGGGCAGCCGACTTCGCGCGCCAGTGCCTTTCGACGTAGACTGTCGAATAGCCATGGTCACACCTCCTTGCAGGTTGACTGTGGTCAGGTGTCCACTGGTGTTAGCGCACCGGTGGACACCGCTTCCTCGACGATTAGAGACTCAAATCAACATCCTTCGCTAGATATGTTGAGAACGGAACTAGTGTAGCTCTGTCCCCAACTTAGGGGCAAGCAAAATTCTGCGCTACATGGGTATATATTGGAGCGATTGATATAGCGAGCCACGCAATGCGACAACGATCATGGGAATACAATCAGCTGCTGGAGGTGCTCGCCAAGGCTCGAGATAAAGCAGGCATCACCAAGCGTGAACTGTCCCGTATGCTTGAGCGACCGCACTCGTATATCGCCAAGATCGAATCGAGCGAACGTCGTCTCGACGTCATCGAGTTCATAGAGATTGCGCGGGCCTTACGCGTCGACCCCAAAGTGCTGCTCGCGGCTGTTCTTGAAGCCACCGAAATGTGACGCTTGGAACGCCCGCCTCCGTGTCCATGCGAGCGAACAGGAAGAGACTAGAGACAGATTCTCACCAGCCCAAAGAGACAGCAATGGAATGCTTGAACGATTCACGCTCCGACTCAGGCTACTTGGTTCTCACGCGCCGCCCGGGTCAATCCATCCGAATCGGATCGCGCGTCGAAATTCTCATCGTCGGAATCATGGAATCGGTCGTTCGACTGGAGATTGCTGAGCGCACCGACGCGGACGGCCTGCCGCCCTCGGCTTCCTTCATCTCCTGCAGGCTGAACCAATGCATCCAACTCGGCCGAGACATCTCCCTCAGAGTCGCACGCGTCTGTCCTCGCGGAGTACGTCTCGGCATCACTGCGCCTACGGCAGTGACGATATTGCGCTCTGAACTCTGCCGCTAAAATCTCTGGTCAATTCCGACCATGGCCTATCACGCTGCGAGATGCTGATCCACGTCAGAGAATATGGACGTTTCAGTCAACGAGACCTCACGGAAAGTCCCGCAAGCGGCCATCCTCTACTCCCTATCTCGTTCTCATCCCGAATTCAGGGCAACCCATTCGCGCGGGACCCCACACAGATATTCTCATGGCCGGAATCAATCGTTCTATCGTTCTGTCGTCCGACTCGATATCTCCACCGACCCGTTCTGTCACCTGAAGTGAGCTGGTGGATCTTCTTCATCCTATCGCGCATCTGATCATGCGAAGCCTGGCTCGGTATCTCCGCTCCGGCATCGGCACACGATTAATGCAGAGCGATCACTCTCAACCCTCAAGACGAACCCATCGCGCTGTAGCCACTTCCCAGCTGACGAACGTGGAACAGGAGATGCCGGTCTGGACGTTGTCGAAGTGCACGTTCACTGATTTTCCGATTGCGTACGCGGTCAGCAACGTGCTGTAGGCCACCTTGCACTGTTCCGGGGTGATGGGGTAGATGGACCCCATGGTCTGATTCAGATGACAGATCTGAACGATGGTATTCATTCCGGAGAGTTGGAGCATGACGCGGTCTGTGCCATGAACTCCTACGGACTTAATCATTCCGTTGCAATGGATCCCATCAGTAGCGCGCGATTGGATCGACACACAGATCGCTAGCACGCCCAACAACGATGACAATGCGGTCCTGGTCTTCATTGTGATTCGATCTCCTACATGTTAGAGGAACCAATAGTGATTCGTGGGGCGAGGTTTCTCGCTCGTAACTACAAGTGTTGAACTACACGCGAAAAGCGGCGATCAGCAGAAAGGAATCCACTCCTCAGTGGCCAATCTACTTTGCTGCACCCGTGCGGTGAGGCAACAGGATTGCCGGCATCTCTTTGTAGCCAACATGCCCTTCGGCACGGCGAACCACCGGCCATGGGTACTGCCGACTCGGCCTGCTCTACTCCTGACAGCATGAAGAAGGTGCATTTTCTTCCGTCCGGACTGTGTAACAAATCAACAGTCCTACCTGTATGCTCACGGCAAAAACTGGGGAGCGGCACGATCAGACTTGCCGCCAATAGCAAACATCCTGGCGATCACGGATGCCGGCTCCTGTCGCTCTTATCGAACGGCCAAATAGCCGATCTTGCAGGCTCCACCCTCGCGCATCAGATGCAACGTGACCAAGCTCCCCTCCACCTTGGCCATCATCAGCGCGGCAGCATAGGATTTGTAGTTGCTGTCAGCTTCGTTGATGTACGCGAAGTCGTACGGCGGCGTCGCTCCGCAATAGCTTGTCGCGCCAGCGAGATACACACGAAATCCATAGTTCTGCCCGCTGGTCACATCGAATCCAGCCACGGCACCTGAAACTATCCCGTCCCACGCATTCGCTTGGAATGCAACTAAGCCGCCCATGACCATTACCCAAGTCTGCAGCGCCTTCATCTCAAACTCCTTGGCCTCGACAGCCTGCCTACAATGTCTGAATGAAATACGGCTGGTACGTTCCCCAGCTTTGAAGGAGAGAACACGAATTGGGATCCTGTTGACTGTAGTACACCCGCACAGTTCTTGACTGCGCCTGAGCGGACATCAGGATCGCAAGCCAACTGCGGCATCCCTCAACGGTGGTGCCACCGACGTGAGTACTGATACTGCATATCTGCTGAATCGGTACGGAGCCATACGCGACAAAGACCCGCCCGTAGTTGTCCGCAGCAATCGAGCTGACAGTACCATCACAGTAAACTGCCCACGCCTGCTCGGAGACGAGCGACGTCGCGCAAAGCAAGGCAAACCAAGCGGACCGACTTTTACGCGAGAACGAGTGAAATGATTTCGCCTTCACAATAGATTCTCCCTGGCTCTGTAGTTTCACTCTCGAATTGGCTGGCGAAGAATCGCCAATCACTTGACACAGCGCCCTGCGGTTTGACGCGACTGAGCGCGGCCGATCCACGGTGTCAGTCTCCGATGCTGAACTCCACCAGTTGGCAGAGCTGTTGTTGCCTGAGGTCGGTGCCACCAGCAGATTCACAGTACTGCCTTGCGCCTTCGCCATTATCAATCCCGCCACGTAACGTTGTAGTTCGAATCCTTGGCGTTGATGAAGGCAAACGCCGAACCGCCATTGCCGCTGGGATCGGTGATCCTCTCAACTAGACTCGGACCGTATAGTTCGTCTCTCCTGATATGGAGAGACTTTGAATCGTCCCACTCACTGCAGCAAACGCGTGGGAACTGTTCGCCACCAAGCCGGCCAACGACAACACACCGACCAGGATTCGCCCTAGCAAACATGCCCAGTGCTCGTGAATCGCTGCTTACCACTGTCCACCCTGTGTAACCGGACCGGCAACAAAGCCAGGTGGAACGCCAAATATGAACTGCTTCCCCTGCGCAGCAGCAGCAAGAAAGGCCGTCCAGATGTTCTTGCCCACTAGAGTGGTCGTCTCAATATGATAGTTGTAGCAGCACCCCATCGCATTCGGATGGAACTCGTTAAGGTTTCTCAACGAGACAACGTTTCCGTTTATTTGGTACTTCACCAAGCTCGCGTCGGAAACGACTATGTACTCTTCCGCTTCAACCGCCTGAGTGACGATGCTTAGAAGAATGATAGCAGCAGCAAAGCAACTTCTAAGAAAGGGTGAATCCATGGCGCATACCTGCTGGTGATCCTTGCCAAGCGATAGCCAGGTAAGGATTGAGAACCCTTCAACCTCTGCACATCGTCAGCGTTCTCTAGCAATCCATTCGAGAATTTCTTCTTGCTCTATACGTTGCTATTCGTCCAGCACCCTGTCAAGCGGTTCTAGTGAAGTTGCCGTCGCCCATTCTACCGACACGCTAGCGTGCGTCACGTTACTTGGTGTCTTCGCCCGTTTCCATAGCAAAGACGTCGCACGCCATCGCTTGCCGTATGCTCTCGCGCTTGACATCGCAAACAATTGCGACGAAGAATCACAACAACTACAGCGTCGGATCGGATAACGACGCACTGCATAGAGATTTACGGATGATGCACTGCCAAGGAGAAGCAATGGCTCACACTCAGCGTCCTCACTGGCACCGGCACAACATTCAGTACTCTACTACGTAAGAGTTCGCTCTCAGACCCATTCAGCCGCATCAGAGGCACCGATGAAGGATTGGCGACGGATTGCACTTGCGTCTATTGCTGTGAACGTGGCAATGGCCGCCGTGACTGCTGTAGTCACGACAGACAAGGCAGGCAACACCCCCACTAGCAATATGCTACCGGACAGCCCCGCAAGCGGAACAGGCACCTCCCCGAGCTCTGCCGACGATCAACGATGTCGTGTTGCGGAAAGCACAGAATATTGGAAGCCTAAAGGCCTGCGCGATGCACAGACCATGGTCAGAGGTTATGAGTGCATGGAAAGCATGCGCTCTGAAGTTCTGAAAGCCTTCGGCAGTCGGGCCATTCAAGAATCTGAGTTCGCATCAATCTTCCGTCCTTATCAATCAGACTTCCCTTTTTTGGAAGCAGAGAAGCAGTTAGCGCTGCAGAGAATCAAGGCTGACCATGCCAGGCGGATCATGTCAATGGGTAATCTCGGCCCAGCAACTGCTGCTGCTGTAAGTGAGTCGACACAGATCATGAACAAGGAAGTTCGAGCCTTGCTCTCAGAGCAAGAATTCTTCGAATACTCGTTGCGCGAATCGATTGAGGCTCAACGCCTGTTGGCAACCGGCTTCGATTTTTCCGAATCTGAATTCCGTGAACTGTTCCGTCTTGGAAAACTTACTCCATCGGGCACGCCAAGTAGGACTTTCATCGCTCCAGCGGATGCATCCGTCACTAGCGGAGAAGTCACCATCGGTGGCGAACGTTGGGCCGAATTCCAGCGCACTCGTGATCCGATATATAGAGTGCTGTGGCTTGCCGCTCCTCGACATGGACTACGAAAGAAGGAAATCGACGCGGCTTACGGATTGATCGGGGAATCTATTAGACAGATCGAGGCCCAAAGACCGATCGGATCTCCAAGCATATCCAACATCGAAGTTCATCGAGATCGGGAGCTGCGCTCAGTTCTTGGGGATGCGGCTTTCGAGGAAGTATCACGACAGATCAAGCCGTTCCTACCTGGAACGGAGCGGCGTGTCGTGACAAACGTCCGTCAATGAACTGTCGAGGATGGAGTCGTTCCGATAAGGAAAATGGCGAGGCGATGAAGGAGGCCAGATGATCGCGCGGAATTTTCTAATCTGTTTGGTACTGCTGGCACATACGGGCGTCACTTGCGCCAGCAGCTTCGATGGAAGATACCAATCGCGAATCGGAGACCTGGACGCAGATGGTAAGCAAGACATCTATATTCAGTATGCGCCAAGAATTGTACCAATCGACTTCGATGGCATTTCCATACCAATCGCCACGAGTCGTGCGCCGACACGCGAACTAATCCTAAAAGGAAATATCTCTGGCACGTTTGATCTGATTTCAGATCCCAGCCCTGAGCAGAAGAGCACGGCCCGGGCGTGGCCGAAGGTCGGACTCCCACTAGTTCGCGGAGACTACAACGCAGATGGAAACATAGATATTCGCGTCAAGGGAGTCGGCTCAGCAATCCTCGGGGCTGTAGATCCAATCGTGTATGCAGCTCCAGGTGCAGGATCTCCGGCCAGTGCAATTACTCCACTGACCAACGACAAGATGCAATTTGTCGGAGATCTAAGCGGCTGGGTCCGAGATTCGAACTACTACCACAGCGGCTGGAGGCTGACTTCAATCACAGAGTACGACGGGTTCTCCTGGCCTACATATGTCTGTGCTGGAGAGGAATATCCAGACATCTCTGTTCTCGACAGCGGGACACCCGATCCAATTTACGGACAGCCTGGCGGAGCAACCAATCTGCCAAGCAATGGCGATGGTTGCGAGTTCGTCGGGTATTATGTGTGGTTCAACGTTCTCGTTTATGGCTATGAGTTCGATGCCTCGGGCTTCCATTCTCGCGCGATGACCGTTGCACGAACCCTGATGAACTATCGAGCCGATGAATCCCAAGACTTTACTATTTCCTCATCTCATCAATCAGTCTTAAAGCAAGAGTTCGGCACGGTATTCGGCGTTACATTCGGGACTGTTGGAGGCATATCCATCCCTGATCAACCAGTGGCACCACCTCTTAACTGGGGCTGGTTGCGCTGGATTGCGGCGGCCTCCCCCATTGTTCTCCAAGCAATCCTAATCAATATCGCTATTCCGAATGCGACTGCCGACGACGACACGTTCAACTTGTTTCATCACTACAGCTTCATGTCGTTTGCATCGAGTATCGCCACTACAGGTCTGTGGGCGCCGGTTTTCCTGACACAAGGACCAATCATGACGGGAGAACAGGCGAATCAAAACCTCAATCTCTCAGGTCCGGTTCGAGATGCGGTCTATTTTGTCCAGTTGCCGGAGAGCTGGCCGCTAGCCGGGCCTCGACCGGTTGTTGGTGGCGGAGAGGGATGGATGGAATGGATTTCGGCCGATGCAATCCCACCGATCTATGTGTCCCCACCTCGCCCACTGGCGGCTTCCGGTCCGTGACATCGAGAACCCTCATGACCAGCGCTCAAGACTTGAGTGATTGGGAAATCATTCCTGCACAAGACCGCGACAGAATCATGTCTGGATGGGATATCTATAGCGGGCAAGGGTATTGGACAAAACTTTATGATCAAGCAGTGGCCGAGTTGCAATTCATTCTGAACCAGCAGCCCGCGCTGATTCGTATTTTCGTTGCCAACAATCATGGTCGATTGGAGGTGACGGTGGAAACAAAACGAGGAACTGGCCCGTTGCCTGGCTTCGACAATAAGTATCGGATGACCTATCGCGGTTTGCCTACGCGTCAGATTTGGGCGTAGCACCCAACTGAGGGATTCGCCTTAGCCGGAACTGAAACAATGAACCAGCGGAACACAAGGCTGCATTCATCTTCACGTCAACACTTCTCCGATATTGTTGACGGACACAAGGTGTCATATGACCTGCGTAGATTCCCTGAAGAACTGGGCTGGAACCCAACAATGCTGTGAGTCAACACATGCTCGATAGCTGCTTGACGCAATTTGTGATTCAGCGAGTGGGATGAACTGATGAACTCAGCATTCATCGGATACCAGTAGTGTCTCAACGTTCTCAAAACTTACCCTTATCCAGAAGTAATTCGTTGTTTTCCTTCATGCGGAAAATTCGATCACTGTTGAAATCGAGACCACATCAATTTAGAGCGAAATGCCGCAATTTGAACGGGTTTCGAAGCTTTGTAGCCATCAATGTTGGGACGCTAGTGATCGGATACATTGAGTCCGGAACGAGATCTGTGGATTCAAACTCAACTAGTGGCCTCGATATCACGACGAAAGATACGCCAAGATAAAGGCCTTATTGGTTTCAGTGTCGTCACTGCTGTAATTTCTTGGAGGAAGTGCCCATGGTGAGATGCGTCGTCGTTTTGCTTTTTGTTCTCGTCAACTCAATGGCGCACGCCAACGTCACGTGTTCTGGCATTCCGCAGCGCGTATATGCAGGCGCGCACGGACCCAACGATGCCGAAGGAAAGTTCTGGGTTGTCTTCGCTGACTGGCAGCAGTACCTGCTCGGGCATCACAGCGATAGCTTGTCGAAATCTAGATTTGCCTTAGCACAGACAGCGCTCGCCACAGGCAAGTCTCTCGAGCTGTCGTTCTTCTTCCATTCGACCTGTGAGCAGGCGCGAATCGACGCTGCACTACCAACCGCTGTGGCCGTGGCGCAGTAGGTGTGATGTACCCTAGCCCTTGATCTTATAAGGAGTCCGCCACGGATTGGCCACCGACGCTCCCGCCGGTTGACGCCACCACCACTTATCCACCACAGTCACATCACCCTGACTCACCCGGCCGGCATGCGCCGGAACAGGTGGCCGACATCACGCGGAATCACCGGCCGACATCGGCGGAATACGCATCCTAAGCACGAGCGCATCAGCCGAACGGCCGACCAGTCTTATTTCAGCGCCGCTTCGCGGTAGCGCGCAGGAATTGAACTAACGGAGACATCATGGACATTAGATCTCTACTGCTAGTCGGGGCACTCACTGCCAGTCTGTCGACCTCGCCATTGGCATGGTCAGGCGAAGCATCGGGGCATGTAGAATCCTTGATCGTTCGTAGCTCGGACGGACTGATCTATGTGTGGCTGAATGGCACCGCAGTCTCGCGCCCCGCGTGCGCAGCCAGTACAGACTATTGGATGATCAAGGATGAGAACTCCGAGACTGGAAAGAAGACATACGCGGCGCTTCTCGCGGCGCAGATTTCAGGCCGTCCCATCCGGATTGTCGGAAGCGGCACTTGTACCCGTTGGAGTGACGGCGAGGATATTAGCTACATTCAGTTGAGAAATACCTGAGCGGCGATGACACTGCTTTCATCGCTCCCGGTGACCACGGACTCACTTTGTTGCGATCAAATCCACAGGTTTGTTGTAACGTTAGCGCATCGCACGACCTCCAGACTTCTAGCTGGCGAATCAAGAAACCACGTACTGGGCCGACCGAGTGCAAGCTCGTCAGCGTTCGCGCGGTACGCGCACCACTTGGACTCGTGCATCCTCGCCATTCGAATCTCTCGCGAGCGCTCGCATGTCGTCTTGCGGCTGAAGCAGTAATCCATTGCGACGCGTCTGCACGCTTTCCACCGCCTCCTTCACCAAAGCCACGAATCGCTCCCGGTCCTTCGCATCGCTCAGGTATTGCTGGGCGAACGTATAGGCGACGCGCTGGACTTGCTGCATACGTCCTACCTGCGGATGCGCTCTCATCACCTTACCGGTATCGGTTCGCTCATCACGTAGCCGCCGCGCAAGCCTCGCCCGCTCGAGCAGGAACGCCTGCTTCTCGATGACCCAGCGGGTGCGATGGAACGATAGTGGCTCCGGCCCATTCGCCTTGCGCACGACCACGCGCGGCAAAACAGTCTCGCCCGCCACGCGGCGTACATCGACCGATCGCCGACCTTGGACCTGCGATATCGATTGACGGATGGCGCGCTCCAGATCTATGCCTCACAGGAAGCGCATGCCATCTACCGTCCGGACTGCACGCCGTACAAACGGGGTATCGTTCAACTCGATCAGCAGCTCATCGCTCCCGACGTTGACCTCAGATAGCGAGCAAGAACTGGCGATTGTGTAAGCGGGCGAGATCCAGCGCTCGACGATCTGGAGGTTGACGTGCGACGACTCGATGACGCATGACGCCCGCAATTGTTTTGACGCGGTTCCACGGACCAGCCCAAAGAGACAGCAATGGAATGCTTGAACGATTCACGCTCCGACTCAGGCTACTTTGCGCATTTCGCCCATGCCGGTCACCGATTTCACGTGATGCCGGTCGCGCAGTTCACCGCATGCCGGTCGGTGAGT
>CALMII010000038.1 GCA_937864115.1 uncultured Steroidobacter sp.
AATTTTCTTTCCCCGTGTTCCCCGTGTCCCCCTTCTTCCCCCGTGGAAATTCTTCTCTCTTGATCTCCTTCTCCGTGTGCTCCGTGATCTCCGTGTGAAAACTCTCCCTCCGGAGGAATCATGAGCGACCTGGCAAGCAAGAAATGCGTTCCCTGCGAAGGCGGCACCGCGCCGATGGGCCGTGCCGAAGCGGAATCGCTGCTGAAGCAATTGCAGCCGGAATGGCGACTCGCCGACGATGCGAAGAGTCTGCATCGCGAATGGAAGTTCAAGAACTTCTATCGCACGATGAGTTTCGTGAACGCGGTGGCGCATGTCGCCAACACGGAAGACCACCATCCCGATCTCGAAGTCGGCTACGGCTATTGCCGGCTCAAGTACTCGACACACGCCATCGACGGATTGTCGGAAAACGACTTCATCTGCGCGGCGAAGATCGACGCGCTGCCGGTGCAGTAGCGAATCGGAATTACAGGCGGAACAGCACGCCCAGGTTCAGAAGATCGATATCCGCTTCGCCAGCCTGGAAGACGTCGCCCACGCTTTCGAAGCGCTGAAAGTCCAGGCGCACCGACCAGTGATCGCCCCAGTCGAACTGCGTGCCTGCTCCCCACAGCATGTTCCGTGACGCGAACGAGGTGTCGCCAGTGGCGGCGCCGATTGAACTCTTCAGGTTCATGTCAGCGAACAGGACACCGACTCGTGCGTAGATGCTCCAGCCGCCAACGATGGGCAGCGTACCGAGCACCGACAGAGTCGGCCCCGTCGTTTCAAGTTCTCTTCGAAATTCGGTCGTGCTGGGGATCGGATAGATGAAGACCGTATCCGATTCCTTCAGCGTGCCGAGATTCAAGTAGTTGAGCTCGACCGCCGCGTAGCGAACGATGCGGTAACCAGCGGTGACGCCCCATGCATTGCCGTCGCTGTCGTCACCAGGCAGCCAGCCAATGGGCAGGAATGCGACGGCGCCTCCGATGATCGGAGCGGAAACTGCGGGCGGCACCGTCGTCAGCCACGCAGAGGGATCAGGAGCGAACGAGTTTACTGGTTGCGGCAAGACCGCGGTCGGGGCCGAGGGCGAGCGGAACTCGTAGTCCGAGGCGCCACCCAGAACTCCAAAATAGAAACCGGAATCCGCACCCCATGCGGCTGTGCCGAGCATGCAGCATGCCGCTGCCATCATTGCCTTCATTCCCTGCTCCTCCCTTCCCTGTTCGTATTGATTCCAACGACTACGCCGCGTCGACCTTCACTGCGCCCGGATCGATCATCGGCCCGACCGGATGGCTGAATTCTCGTTTCGCAAACTCGATGCGTCGTGCCGGCGCCGCAGAAAAATCCGCTCGTTGTTCGCAGATCTGCAGCCGGCGCAGCAATCCTTGCCGATTGGCGATCTGGATCGCAAGCCCCGGGCGCGCATTCAGCTCCAGGACCAGCGGTCCGAGATCGCGATCGAGCACGATGTCGACGCCGATATAACCTAATCCCGTGAGCTCGTAGCAGCGCGCCGAGATGTCGAGGATCGTATCCCAGTCCGGAATCTGCAGGCCGGCGATGGGATTCGTCGTGTCGGGATGATGCGTGACGACCTGCGTGCCCAATACGCCGTCGAGCGTCATTCCCGTTGCGATATCGATGCCCGCGCCGACTGCGCCCTGATGCAGATTCGCCTTGCCGTGCGAGGCGCGCGTCGGCAACCGCACCATCGACATGATCGGGAAGCCGCGGAACACGATCACCCGCACGTCGGGTACGCCCTGGAAGCTGATGCGTTCGAACAGCGCCGAGAACCTCACCATGTACTCGACGATCACGACGTCCGGCACGCCGCCGAGACTGAACTGGCCGTTGATCGCGTTCGAGAGGTGATGCGACAGGAACTCATCGTCGAGCAGCGCACCGCTGATCGTCCGGTAGCGTCCGGCGCTGCGGCCGGCAACGACCACGATGCCGTCGCCCGCGCTGCCATGCGCCGGTTTCAGCGCGAACTCCGGATGATTGCTCACGATCTGCGGCAGCCGGCGGATGTCGTGCTGCGTTTCGATCACGCCGTACAGCTCCGGCACCGCGATGCCGGCCTGCAAGGCCAGACGCTTGGTCTGCAGCTTGTCGTCGACCAGCGGGTAGAGCCGGCGCGGATTGAACTTCGAAATGTAGTCGCCGTTGCGACGATTGAGGCCGAGCACGCCGGCCTCGGCAAGCGCGCGATAACGGCTCAGCATGGACCGGGCCTCATGTCTTCAGCGCCGGATCCACCGGCTGCATCGCCTTGAAACGCCGCAGTTCCAGCAGGCGATAACCGGTGTAGCGGCCGACCAGCAATGCGGCGGCGATGACCAGCAGCAGCATTTCCGGGAACACGAACACGAAATGTTCCAGCCACGCGATCCCCATCACCAGGTACGCCACCGCTGCGACGATCAGGCTGCCCACACCTTCCTGGATGGCCTCGTACGCGCCGCGCTCTTCCCAGACGATGGACATGCGCTCGATGGTCATCGAGATGATGACCATCGGGAACAGCGCGATCGACAGGCCGGGCTGCAGTCCCAAACGATGACTCAGCACACTGATGCCGGCCATCAACAGGACGACTACCGTGAGCACGCACGTGAGCCGGGGCACCAGCAGCAGGCGCAGCTTCTCCAGGTAGAACCGGATGAGCAGCCCCAGCGACACGATGATCGCGAACAGCATGATGCCCCAGACGAGCCGCGTTTCGCGAAACGCCAGCGCCACCAGCACCGGCATGAACGTACCGAAGGTCTTCACGCCGATGAAGTTGCGCAGCACCATGATGACCAGCGCGCCGATGGGGATCATCAGCAGTACGGCATAGACGGATTGCGTTGCGATCGGCAGCGAGAACAGCGAGAACTCGGCCGAGTGCGAACCGCTGCGTTCGGCGCGGCGCTCGGCCACCAGCATGGCGTCGAGCAGGCTCTGCTGCACGGCGAGGCTGACGTCGAGGTTCGAGCCGCCTTCGATGCTGGCGATGCTTTCGTCGCCACGCCAGCAGGTCAGGAACTCGGGCGGCAACCCCTGCTGCAGCGTCTGCGGATTGAAGTAGAGCCACTCCACGCCGTCGTGCACTTCGAGCAGCACTTCGGGTTGTACGGGACCGGCGCGTTCACGCAGGGCAACGCCGTGGGCGATGCGTGCCGGTATCTGTGCGCCGGCGAGGAAGATCGTGGCGAGATGGGCGCGGTCGGCAGCCGTTGCCGTGCGGTCGAGAAACAGGCGCACGTACTGATCGTTCTGCCCTTGTCCGATCCGGCGCAGCAGTTCGGTGGTGAAACTCGCGACGTCGGCCGACTGACGGCGCACATCGGCAATCAGACCTTCCATGGCGATGCGCGAAGCCGGATCGAGACGCGGCACTTCCGGGAACGGCGGCGTGGTGTCCTCGGCCGTGCGATCCGGATCGCGATAGATCAGCGCGCGGTAGTAAACGGTCTGCTCGCCGCTCGCCTCTCGCACGGCCCATTGGGCTTCACGCCCCGCCGGTGCGGGCCGGGTCGTCACGCCGAACCCGCGCGAGATGAAGTTCTCGTCCATCAGCGAGTAACCGGGCGTGAGCGCGGGGATTCGCAGCGTCGCTTTCACCGCGGCCGGCCCGGGTGTGAAAGTCACCGCGGCCTCGATGGTCCAGATCTGGGTCTGCGATTGCGGGACGACTGGAAAACCCAGCACCTTGGCCTTGTACACGAACAGGGACAGGGCAAGCGTCGTCAGCAGCGCCGCTAGCAAATAGATATGGCGGTTGTTCATTCAGGCGTGATGCGTTGCCTGGTTTCCCCGATGTGCCGCCGCGCGACGGCCTGTGCCCTGTTGAAGGCGGGCGAGAGCGTAACGGGTTTGGAGCGCTGTCTCAAACGCGCGACGGAATGGAGTTCGGTTTTTTCTTCTGTAGGTCAGGCTTCAGCCTGACAGTGCTTTGGCCGGCTAAAGCCGGCCCCACAGGAAGAAAGTCATTCCAGCAGATCGTGGGAGTCATGCAGGGGGATATCGGCGAGCAGATCGATCGGCGTCGAGGCAAAGCGCGCGGCGGCTGCAATCCCGGTGCGCTGATGCCCGGTCTCGAGACTCCAGTGCGCATGTTCTATCAGCAGCAGCAGTTGCCAGGCGCGGCCGATCGTCATGACGACACGACGCGCGCCGGACTGCAGCAGGCTGGCCTCGCCGTTGCGCTTGATCCACGTCCCCACGTGCTGAAGCGCTTCGATCGCGATCTGGGCGAGCCGGATCAGCTCGGCGTCCTGCAACGCACTTCGACACGACGTCAGTCGCTGACCCAGCGCCGTCAGCCCGGCGGCTGCGTCGCCGCGCAGCAGTGCATCCAGCGCTAGCACGTTGGTCGTGCCTTCCCAGATCGGCAGCACCTGCGTATCCCGCAGCAACACGGGCAGGCCCGTATCTTCGACATAGCCGGCGCCGCCGAAGGCTTCGATGGCTTCGCTCACCGTGGCCACGGCCTGCTTCGCCGTCAGCAGTTTCGAGATGGGCGTCAGCAGCCGCAGCAGCGCACGCTGGCTGTCGTCGATGTCGCCGGCTTCCAGACGCCCCATCAATTCGACGAGTTCGAAGGCCAGCAGGAACGCGGCGCGCGTCTCGACTTCCAGACCGGCGAGCGTATCGACATGCAGCGGCAGCTCATCGAGCGCAGCGCCGAAGGCGCGCCGCTGCGTCGCATACGCCTTGGCGAGCGCCACTGCGCGACGCATGAAGGCCACCGACGTCACGCTGTTCCAGGTTCGCGTGACCACCAGCATGGGTTCGATCGCTCGCGTGCCATTGCGCGGTTCGGCAACCAGTTCGGCGATGGCGCCGTCCAGCAGCAGTTCGGCCGTCGGCACCTTGCGGGTACCGAGCTTGTCCTTGAGGCGTTCGACGCGAATGCCGTTCGGCCTGCCGGCGGCATCGTGCGTTTCAACATAGAACATCGCGAGTCCCGAGCCGCCGGGACCATTGCCTTCGGGCCGCGCCAAGGTCAACGCCATCTGCGAGGTGATAGCCGAGGTGAACCACTTCTTGCCGTAGAGCCGCCAGCGGCCGTCAGCATCATGGCGCGCCTGTGTCAGCGAGAGACCCACATCGGAGCCGCCGGTGGATTCGGTCATCCACTGCCCGCTCGTCCAGGCCTGCGCCGGATCGCGACTGGCGAGTCGCGGCACGGCGCGCTCGATGAGGCCGGCGTTACCGGAAACCGTCAGCGTGCGCGCCGCTCCATCCGTCATCGCCAGCGGACAGGTGTACACGTCCGACGAAGGATGAAACAGATACGCCAGCGCGAACTGGTGAATGCGCGAGAAGCGGCCGTGAAGACGTTCGCAGGGAATACCGATCAGGCCGGCGCGGGCGGCGATCTCTGCACAACGCTGCCACAGCGGCGTTACGCGGATGCGGTCGATGCGATTGCCCCACGCATCCCATTGCGTGAGTTCCGGTTCATTCAACCGGTCCTGCAACTGAAGTTCATACAGCTCGCCGCCCGCCAGCCGCCCCATGTCGTCGAGTTCCGGCTCGATGGCGGACAACACCTCGGCCGGCAGCTTGCGCTGCAGCCAGGAGCGCAGGAAGCCATCGTCGCGATACTGGTTGCCGAGCCGCGGCGTCGCCTGGACGAAAATTTCCGGCGCGTTCATCGCACTTCCGGCAATCCGCCCGCCACTCCCTGCGGCGAGAACAGCACCTGCCACAACTGAATGCGGCGTGCCCGGAAGGCCGCCGCCGAAGACAGCAGCCAGAACTCCCACATGCGCTTGAAGCGCTCGCCGTATTTTTCCGCCAGCTCCGGCCAGGCGATGCGGAAGCGGTCGAACCACGCCACGAGCGTGCGATCGTAGTACGGGCCGAACGAATGCCAGTCTTCGGTGATGAAATGACTTTCCGCAGCGCGCGCGATCTGCACGATCGAGGGCAGCATCGAGTTCGGAAAGATGTAGCGCTCGACCCAGGGGTCGTTCGCTTCCTGGGTCGTGTTGCTGCCGATCGTGTGCAGCAGGAACAGGCCGTCGCGTTCCAGCAAGTGCTCGGCAGTCGAAAAATACGTGCGGTAATTGCGGAAGCCGACGTGCTCGAACATGCCGAGCGAGTAGATGCGGTCGAACCGGCCGGTCAGTGCGCGGTAATCCTGAAGCAGGATCTTCACCGGCAGGCCTTTGCAGCGCTCGGTCGCAGCGGCCGCCTGATTCTTCGACACGGTCACCCCGGTGACGTTGACGCCGTAGCGCTCGGCCGCGAATTGCGCGGCGCCGCCCCAGCCGCAACCGATGTCGAGCACGCTCATGCCCTTTTCCAGTCGCAGCTTGCGGCACACGAGGTCGAGTTTCGCTTCCTGCGCCTGCTCCAGCGTCTGTGCGTCCTTCCAGTACGCGCAGCTGTAGATCATGCGCGGATCGAGCATGCGCGAGTACAGGTCGTCGCCGATGTCGTAATGCTTCTGGCCGACCTTGAAGGAACGCCGCGGCGTCTGCGGATTCATCACCGTGGCCACCAGCGCCGCCCAGAACTGCCGCAAGGTCGGCAGATGCTTTTCGGCCTGCGCGCGGAAGACGCGGAACAGCATTTCGTCGAGACGTTCGCAGTCCCACTGGCCGTCCATGTACGCCTCGCCCACACCGAGCGAGCCCTGCGCCAGCACGCGCCGGAAGAAGCCGGGATCGCGTACCCGGATGTCCCAGGGATGATCGCCGTCGATGGCGACATCGGTCCCGTTCAACAACGATTCGACAGCGTCACGGTATGAGGTCATGGGCCGGTACGAAGCAAGGAATCGGTGACGGCGGCGCCTCGTCCGTACGCCGCGGGTGCATTGCAGCGTCACTCCAGCCGCGTGCGGCTGTCAAGCATCCGGCAGGATCGAATCAGTGCGGACGCCGCATGATGGCAGGCGCGTCGCCGCCGGTGCCCATGGCCCTGCCGATGAAGAAACGCTTTGCGAGCGCGCTGCCGTTGACCGCCGACAGCCCGGCCCGTCGCGCCCAGGTCAGCAGATCGTTGGAATTGCTGAACAGCCGGTTGAGCCCGTCGATCATGCCGAGCGCGAGGGCGTTCTCGCTGCGCCGCCACCGCTCATAGCGTCGCAGCACACGGATTTCGCCCAGATCCGCGGGCCGGATGCCGGCGTCGAGTTCCGCCGACAGGATCTGGACCAGCGCGGCGCAATCGAGGAATCCCAGATTCACGCCCTGCCCGGCCAGCGGATGCACCGCATGCGCCGCGTCGCCGACCAGCACGAAGCGCGATTTGCAATATTGGCGCGCATGCGTCAGGCGCAGAGGAAATTGCGCACGCGGACCAGCCACGCCTACCTGGCCGAGCGCGCCGTCGAGGGCATCGGTCAGTTCGCGCGCCAGCACCTGCGGTTCGCAATTCACCAGCGACTGCGCGTGATCGGGCGTCGTCGACCAGACGATCGAACTGCGACCGTCGGCGAGCGGCAGGAAAGCGATCGGACCCGCCGGCAGGAAGCGCTGCCATGCAGTGTGTGCATGAGGATGCTCGGTGCTCACGTGGGTCACGAAGGCCCGCTGCTCGTAGTCCCAGCCGCGCGTTTCGATCCCCGCCAGCTTGCGGCTCAGCGAATCCGCGCCATCGGCGCCGACGATGAGTTCGGCGCCGATACGGCGTCCATCTGCCAGCGTGACGACGGCCTCGTCGATGTCGGCCTCCAGCGCGGACAGTTCCGCGCGCAGCACCGTGACGCGATTGCGCATCGCTGGCGACTCGTAGAGTCCCCACTGCACGCGACGGTTCTCGATGATCGATCCGAGACTCGGCTCGCTGGTTTCGGCCGCAGAAAAATGCAGCGAGCCGACGCCGCGCGGCCGACTGCGTGCGTCCCACACGATCATGTCCGAGTAGGCCGAGACGTGCTGCGACGGAATGTGCGCCCAGGCACCGATGGATTCGAGCATGCGCTGCGAGCCGCGCGAGATTGCGGACACACGCAGGTCCACGTCGTTGCCGGCCGGCGGCCGGGTCGGCGGATGCGGCTCGAGCAGCGCGATGCGCAAGCGCGACAGTTCCCGATCGCTGCCGGCCAGTGCCGCGAGGCAGGCGCCGACCATGCCGCCGCCGATGATCAGCAGATCGAAATCGGGTTTCATCGCGACCTCAGACGCGCGCCGCGCGCCAGTCGCGGAATCCGGCCCGCGGCGCCGAGCGACAACTGGGACAGCGCGTCCTTCGCCGCAGGCATCAGATCGAATGCGAGCAGGCCGATGTTCCGCGCCAGCTTTGCGGCACCGAGCGGCTGGGTGAACAACCGCACCAGGCCATCGGTGAATCCGACGATCTTCCGGCTATCGGCGGTCCGCCATTCGCGATACCGCCCCAGCAGCAGGGCGTCACCGGCGTCGAACTTGCTCTGATCTCCGGCTGCTTCCAACGCATCCGCCAGGACTTCGGCGAGGCTCGCTGCGTCGCGCAGCCCGAGATTGAATCCTTGGCCTGCGATCGGATGCAGCGACTGCGCGGCATTGCCAACGACCGCGAGCCGCGGCGCCGCATGCTCATCAGCCCGCGTCAGCGACAGCGGATAGAGATGGCGGGCGCCGACCCGCGTGAATCGTCCGAGCCGGAAACCGAATGCCTGCTGCAGTCGATCGAGAAAGGCCGCGTCGTCGAGGTCGCGTACCTGTTCTGCGACTTCGGGGGCGAAGGTCCAGATCAGTCCGACACGACCCTCCGACACGGGCAGCAATGCCAGCGGCCCCTGCGGGGTGAAGCGTTCGTAAGCAACGTAGTCGTGGAAGCGTTGCGTAAAGACGTTGGTGACGAGCGCGTGCTGCTGATAGTCCCAGGTCGTCGCGCCGATGCCGGCCGATTTCCGGACCACCGATTTCGCGCCATCGGCCGCAATCACGAGCCTGGCCTGGATCGTGACCGAGGCATCGGCGCCGGTTTCGCAACGCAGTTCGCGGTAATCGTCTTTCAGTTCGGAGCTTACGACGCGCGCCGGCGCCAGCAGCGTGACCGCTTCCTCCTGCAATCGCTGCCAGAGTGCTGCCCCCATGTCCCGGTTGATGACGACGAAGCCGAGCGCCTGCAGGTGCTGCTCCTCGGCATCGATGCGCGCGAAGGCGAAGCGACCCTGATCCGAAATGTGGATGCGCTTGATCGGCGTGGCTTCACGTTCGAGCAGCGGCCAGACATCGAGCCCTTCGAAAATCCGGCGACTGCCGTTCGACAGTGCGGTGGTGCGATCGTCGAAGCTCGGCTGATCGACACTGCCGAACGGCTGCGACTCGATCAGCACGACCTTGAGCTTGAGATCGGCCAGGGCCAGCGCCAGGCTGGCGCCGACGAGGCCTCCGCCGGCGATGGCGACATCGACCTTCATGCGGCGTGCATCAGCTTTTCGATGTCGTCCGCTTCCTTGACCAGGCCCTCGGTCAGGACTTCGCAACCATTCGCAGTCACCACGACATCGTCCTCGATGCGAATGCCGATGTTCCACCAGCGCTTTGCGACCCCGGCCGTTCCGGCAGGAATGTAGATGCCGGGCTCGACGGTCATCGCCATCCCCGGCTCGAGTACACGCCACTGTTCACCGACCTTGTAGTCGCCGACGTCATGCACGTCCATGCCGAGCCAGTGGCCGGTGCGATGCATGTAAAACTTGCGATACGCACCATCGCGAATCAGGTTGGGCACCTTGCCCTTCAGCAATCCCAGCTTCACCAGGCCCTGCGTGATCGCCTTCACCGCGGCATCGTGGGGTTCGTTCCAGTGATTGCCCGGACGGGTCTTGGCGATCGCTGCACGCTGGGCCTCGAGCACGACCTCGTACAGCGCGCGCTGTTCCGGCGTGAAGCGTCCACCCACTGGAAATGTGCGCGTGATATCGGACGCGTACAGCTCGTATTCGCAGCCCGCATCGATCAGCAGCAGGTCGCCGTCCTTCAGTTCGTCGGAATTTTCGTGGTAGTGCAGGATGCAGCCGTTCGCGCCGCCGCCGACGATCGGGTGATAGGAGATGTCCGCGTTGCTGCGCCGGAACTCGTGCAGCAGTTCCGCCATCACTTCGTATTCCATGCGTCCGGGGCGGGTGAACTGCATGGCGCGTTTGTGCGCCGCGACGGCGATGCGGGCGGACTGGCGCATCGCCTCCAGCTCGGGACGAGCCTTGTAGAGGCGCATGTCGTGCAGCAGATGATCCAGCGCCACGAACTCCTGCGGCGGCAGGATGCCGGTGCGGGACTGCGACTTGAGTTGATTGACCCAGCCGATGACGCGCTGGTCGAAGTCCTGATGCAGACCCATCGTGTAGTAGACGCGGGAACAGTTCTCCATCAGGTGCGGCAGGATGTCGTCGATGTCGCCGATGGGAAACGCATCGTCGGCGCCGTAATCGCGGGTTGCACCTTCCGGTCCTGCTCGGCGTCCGTCCCAGGTTTCGCGGGTCGGATCGCGATCGCGAACGAACAGGACGTATTCGGCCTGCGGGCGACCGGGAATCAGCACGGCAACCGCTTCGGGTTCGCCGAATCCCGTCAGGTAGTAGAAATCGCTGTCGGGCCGGTAGTGATACAGCACGTCGTTGTTGCGCGGTCTTTCCGGCACGGCAGGCAGGATGGCGATGCCGCCCTTGCCGATCATCTTCATGAGCTGGCGGCGGCGGCGAACGAACTCGGTTTTACGCATGCGGTAGGAAATGACGGGTGGTGTCAGGCCGGCGCGGTCAGTGCAGGGATTCCGGGTCCTCATCGAGATCGTCGTCGGACTCTTCGACGGCGACGTCGGTATCGCTGCGCACCGCATCGAGTTCATCGTGGATGAGCTGCGTCGCGGCACGGATGTATTCGACCACTTCCGTATAGGCCTCTTCGTCTTCTTCGGCATTGCCGCTGGGATCGACCTCGGCGCGGCTGATGTTGGTGAAGTCGAGCAGGATTTCATCGATGCTCTTCGGCATGCGCTCGGGCTGCAACGGACGGGCCGTCCCGAGTCCGTATAGAAACCCCTGACACCATTGCGAAAGCGCAGACGTCCTCTGCTCCAGCGGCACGCCGTCATCGGGCAGGAATGGCTGGAAATCCATGTCGTCGCCACGCAGCGCCCGCACCGTATCCTGGTACAGAAGGCGCATCGTCTGCGCGACATCGTCGGCAACGCCCTCGCCTTCCTCGACCGGCACGAGTTCCTCGAGCCAGCGATCCAGCGAGTAGTCATCGCTGACACACAGCGCACCGCACAGGCATCCATGACCTTCGGCGACCGGCACGGTCGAGCCGGCGCTCTGCATGACGCTGACGATTTCGGGGAATGTCACCTGCAACATGGGGTTATGTTAGCACTGGTCCGCCCGCGCCCGTCGTTCGCCGAAGCACATGATGCATGCGATCGCGTGTTTGACCGTGTGTAGTTCGCCGCCCATAATCCAGGCCGTGAGCGAATCCAGACAAAACACCGTCGGTCATGAACTGGAACTCCTCGAGCACCGGCTCGGAGAACTCGTCACTGTGGTGGCGCAGCTCAGGGAAGAAAATCGGGCGCTGCGTCAGCGTCTCGATGGACTGACGACCGAACGCGCGACCCTGCTGCAGAAGAACGAGCAGGTGCGCACGCGCGTCGAAGCCATGATCGGCCGCCTGAAGGCAATGGAGCACGGCACATGAGCGATCGGACAGTGCGAGTCAGCGTCCGGATTCTCGAAAAGGAATACCAGGTCGCGTGCCTGCCCGAAGAGCGCTCGGAACTTCTCGACTCGGCCGAATATCTCAACCTCAAGATGCGCGAGATACGCGACGGCGGGAACATCATCGGCCTGGATCGCATCGCCGTCATGGCCGCACTGAACCTCACCAACGAACTGCTGCGCATGCGCAAGCAGGGCGATGGCGGCGGCAGCGAAGTCACTCCCCGGGTGCGACAGATGCGCGAACGGGTCGAAGCGACGCTCGCCAAAGGTCAGCAGCTCGATTTGTAACGGCCTGGAAATTCGATGAGGCGCCCTCAATCACGGGGAACCCCTCATTGTTACCAGCGATTCGTTGTTAGTAGATTCTCTATGGCGCCGCCTGCGGTGTTCGACACGGTGTCGGGTTACCTCTCGACCCTAACGTTGATACCCAGGGGTTCGGTCTCGCGTCAGCATTGAGCATGTCCGTCCTGTACGGGAAGCCTGAGTTGACGTGGCTGCGCCCCACCTATTGCTCCGTGTCGAGAGCAATGGCACCAACGGCACAGGCGGGTGGCGCCGCCCTTTCCTCCGGATGAACTCATCCGATTCCTACGGCACCCCGGGTTTCCCGAATCGGAAATCCGAACTCGACAGGGATCGCCTGCGCCGCGAGATGCGCCAGGAGATGCGCCAGCGTCGGCGCGCCTTGCCCGCGGCATCTCGTGCTGCGGCCGCAGCGAGTCTTGCCCGGGTGATCTCGCGTCACCGCATCCTGCGCCATGCCGCGCGCATCGCCGTCTACTTCGCTTATGGCGGCGAGATCGATCTCGCACCCACCATCGCACTGGCGCGCCAGCGAGGCAGTCGCCTCTGCCTGCCTGTCATCAGCAGCATCGCGAAGGGCTCGATGCATTTCGTGCCGTTCGAGACCGACACATCACTGCGCGGCAACCGTTTCGGTATTCACGAACCGCAATTGCATCGGGCGCGGGTGATTCCGGCCCACCGACTCGATGTCGTTCTCCTGCCGCTGGTCGCCGTCGACTCGCGCGGCTGGAGACTCGGCAGTGGCGCGGGCTTCTATGATCGGCACCTGAGCCACCTGCGCACCGACCGCCGTTGGCGACGACCCAGGCTGATCGGCGTTGCCTACGAATTCCAACGCGTGCCCATCATCGAACCCCAACCCTGGGATGTTCCGCTCGATGCGGTCGTCACCGAGCGCGGCTACTACCCGTTACATCGTCCACCCATTCGACACTCAGACCGAGAGACGCCATGAACTACTGGTTGATGAAATCCGAACCGGGCACTTTCAGCATCGATGACCTGGCCGCAGCGAAGAAAAGCACGACAGGATGGGACGGAGTTCGCAATTTCCAGGCGCGGAACTACCTGCGCGAGATGAAAAAGGGCGATCTGGCGTTCTTCTATCACTCGAGCTGCGACGTGCCGGGCGTTGCCGGCATCGTGAAGGTGGTGCGCGAAGGCTATCCCGACCCATCGGCCTTCGACGCGAAGGACGATCACTACGATCCCGACAGCAAGAAGGACAATCCGCGCTGGTACTCGGTCGATGTGCAGCTCGAACGCAAGTTCGATGAGGTCATCTCGCTCGAGGAACTGCGCAAGCACGAGAAGGGCAAACTGAAGAACATGATCGTGCTGAAGCGAGGCAATCGACTCTCGGTCACACCGGTGACGAAGTCGGAGTTCGAGTTCATCGCATCACTCGCATGAGCATCGCGTTGTGAACCCGAACAACAATTTCGCATACACCTCTTGCTTGCCATTTTCAATTTATGTATATACTGCGCCCGGACTAACTCGACATGGAGATTAATGACTATGGCAACTAAAGCTAAGAAATCAGCAAAGAAGAAGGGCGGCAAGAAGAAGGCTGCCAAGAAGAAGTAAGTTCTCTTCTTGTTGATGTAGATGAAGACTGTGCCCGCGAAAGCGGGCACAGTCGTTTCCGGGGCTGGAAAAACAGGCATTTCATGCGCACGCGCGCAGCGGGATCAACTCATGAACTCGGACCAGAAGAAGCAGCAGGCAGCCATCGCCGCCCTCGCCTACATCGAAGAGAACACCATCATCGGTGTCGGAACCGGCTCCACCGTGAATCATTTCATCGACGCATTGGCTGCGCGGAAGTTGCGCATTCAGGGTGCCGTATCGAGTTCGGAGGCCTCCACCGAGCGAATGAAGAAGCACGGCATCGAGGTCTTCGATCTCAATTCGGCGGGCGACCTGGACGTATATATCGACGGCGCCGATGAGTCGGACGGCCAGCTGCGGTTGATCAAGGGCGGCGGCGCGGCACTGACGCGGGAGAAGATCGTGGCGGCCGCATCACGCCGCTTCATCTGCATCGCCGACGATTCGAAGCTGGTGGAGGTGCTCGGCAAGTTCCCGCTGCCGGTCGAAGTGATTCCGATGGCACGTTCCTATGTGGCGCGACGCCTGCGTGCGCTGGGCGGACGACCGGTCTGGCGCGAGGGCGTCATCACCGACAACGGCAACCAGATTCTCGACGTGCATGACCTGCGGATCACCGATCCGGTCGCCCTCGAGGATGCGATCAATCAGATCGCAGGGGTGGTCACTGTGGGGTTGTTTGCCCGCCGGCCCGCGGATGTCCTCATCCTGGGGACGGATGCAGGACCGAAGACACTGCCCTGATCGATCAGCGCGATCGCAGCGCCCGGCGCAGTTCGCCGATCAGCCCTGGGCCGCGATAGATCAATCCCGAATAGATCTGCACGAGATCGGCTCCTGCCTTCAGCATGTCGATCGCATCGTCGCCCGATGCGATCCCGCCCACCCCGATGATCGCGAGTCGATCGCCGGCGACCGCTCGCAGCGTCGCGACTGCGTCGCGCGCCAGCTTCCGCAATGGCGCTCCGCTCAATCCGCCCGACTCGCCGGCCGTGGCACCTGCGTTAGCGGGTCGACTGAGAGTGGTGTTCGTCGCGATCACGCCATCGATCTGCAACTCGATCAGCAGCTGCGCAATGGCGGTCAGATCCGCCTCCGTCAGATCCGGCGAGACCTTCGCGAGCAAGGGCACGCTGCGGCCTGTGTGCGTTGCCACCTGCTGACGTTCCTCGACCAGTGCCGACAGAATCGGTCGCAGGTTGTCGACCTGTTGCAACTGACGCAGACCCTGCGTGTTGGGTGACGATACATTCACCGCCACGTAGTCCGCGTACCCGGCGAGCATGCGATAGCAGGCCACGTAGTCATCGACCGCCTGTTCGAGAGGTGTTGCCGCGTTCTTGCCGATGTTGATTCCGAGCACGCCCGGGTACCTGCGCTGCGCCAGGCGCGAGGCGACGACATCCATCCCTTCATTGGGAAAGCCCATGCGATTGATGAGCGCTCGCTGCCCGGGAAGGCGGAACAGGCGCGGCAACGGCTGACCGGCCTGAGCACGAGGCGTCACCGTGCCGACCTCGATGAATCCGAATCCGAGCGAACCGAGCGCGTCGATATGGCGGGCGTTCTTGTCGAATCCCGCGGCAAGGCCGACACGATTCGGAAAACGTAGCCCCATGAGAGAAACCGTCTCCCCTTCATCGCCCAGCGATGCGCCCGTCAGATGCAATCGATGGGCGAACTGCAACGATGACAGGGCGAGCGCGTGAGCACGCTCGGGCGGCAGCGTGAACAGAAGCGGACGGAGAATGGGATAGATACCAGAAGACATGATCAGGCTCGGCACCGACGACAGAAACGAAAAAGGCCCGGAAGACCGGGCCCTTTGCGTTTTGGCTGGGGGACTAGGATTCGAACCTAGGTTGACGGAGTCAGAGTCCGTAGTCCTACCGCTAGACGATCCCCCAATAGCTGGATCGCAACGATTAACGCTTGGAGAACTGCGTACCGCGGCGGGCCTTGCGGAAGCCGACCTTCTTGCGTTCGACTTCACGGGCGTCGCGGGTGACGTAGCCGGCATCGCGCAGCTGCTTGCGCAGGGTTTCGTCGTATTCCATCAGGGCGCGGGTCAGGCCGTGACGGATCGCGCCGGCCTGGCCGGTGGTGCCACCGCCCTTCACCGTGACCTTCACGTCGAACTTGTTTTCGAGCTGCACGACTTCGAGCGGCTGGCGCACGATCATGCGGGCGGTCTTGCGGCCGAAGAATTCGTCGAGCGGACGGTCGTTGACCGTGATGTTGCCCGAGCCCGCACGCAGGAAAACGCGGGCGGTGGAGGTCTTGCGACGGCCGGTGCCGTAATTCGTCGAAACTGCCATTGGATAATTGCCTGTTAGATCTCGAGCGCTTTCGGTTGCTGGGCGGTGTGCGGATGCTCGGCACCGGCAAACACGTGCAGCTTCTTGAACATCTTCCGGCCCAGCGGGTTCTTCGGCAGCATGCCCTTCACGGCGAATTCGATCGCACGTTCCGGATGCTTCTGCAGGAGCTTCTCGAGACTCGTGGTCTTGAGGCCGCCCATGTAGCCGGTGTGATGGTGATAGAACTTGTCGGTCAGCTTCTGGCCGGTGACACGCACCTTGCCCGCGTTGAGCACGATGATGTTGTCGCCCGTATCGACGTGCGGCGTGTAGGAAGCCTTGTGCTTGCCGCGCAGACGCATGGCCAGCTGCGATGCCAGACGGCCAAGGGTCTTGCCTGACGCGTCCACGACGTACCAGTCGCGGCGCACCGTCGCCTCGTTGGCGAATACGGTTCTCATTGAATTCTCCGGGAAATTCTCTGCCCAGGGGGCGAAAAGGCCGGCAAGTCTAATGGACGAGTCCCGGCATTGCAAACCGATCGGAACCCTGCATCGGAGCCGCCCCGAAGGCCTGCAGAGGTCGACATATATAATGTGGCCCATGCCCACCTCGCCCTCCTCCGGACCCGGTCACGACCGGGTACTTTCCCTGATCGACAGGCTGGTCGAACCCGCAGATCAGGCCCTGCGAACCCTGTTCCGGGTCCATCAGGCCGGCCGGCCCTATCCGGCCGACGGGATCGAGGAAACCGTCGACCAGCCTGCAAACCGGCGGAAGGTGGCCGGCCTGATGCGGGTGAATCATTCCGGCGAAGTGGCCGCGCAGGCCCTCTACCAGGGACAGGCCTTCGTTGCCCGCGACCCCGACCTGCGCGAGTCGCTGCTCGAGGCCGGTCGCGAGGAAGCGGACCATCTGGCGTGGTGCTCGCAGCGCGTCCGCGAGATGGGCGGTCGCACCAGCCTGTTCGATCCGCTCTGGTATGCCGGTTCGTTCGCCATCGGCGCACTCGCCGGCCTCGCCGGCGATCGAACGAGTCTCGGCTTCGTGGCAGAAACCGAGCGGCAGGTCGTCGAGCATCTCGAAGGTCATCTGCAGGAACTGCCCGATGACGATCGCCGCACGCGAGCCATCGTCAATCAGATGAGCGCGGATGAAGCGCGACATGGAGCCAATGCGATGCAGGCCGGCGGCGCCGCACTTCCTTCGCTGACCCGCGCGCTAATGAAAGCGACCGCGAAAGTCATGACGCGTACCGCGCGCTGGATCTGAACCATACGACTCCGGAGCCTTACCTGTTGTCGAAGCCACGGCGGCGCGAATCAGCGAATCCCTAGTCGCGCATAATCAGGAGCTTGCGGTAACACTGCATACTGTATTAAAAGGCCCGCAAGAGAATTCGCATTAACTTGTCCAGCTAATCACGACACCACGCAGGGGTGAGTATGGAAGAGGGCGCAAGGCCGTTGAGCGATATACCGGCCATCAACCGGTTCCTGAGTTACTGCCGCATCCGGACAGTGCCTTCGAAAACGGTTGTCATCCACGCGGGCGATCTGCCGGACGTTCTGTATTACATCGTCAGCGGCTCCGTCGAAGTGATGATCGAAGACGAGGAAGGCAACGAGATGGTGCTCGCCTACCTCAACAAGGGTCAGTTCTTCGGCGAAATGGGACTCTTCTACGAACAGCCCACGCGCAGCGCCTGGGTGCGTACTCGCCAGCAGTGCGAGCTCGCCGAAATGACGTATCCCCGCTTCCGCCAGCTCGCCGCCGAAAGCCCGGGCCTGGTGTTCGAACTCGCCACGCAGCTGGCCACCCGTCTCGATCGCACCAACCGCAAGCTCGGCGATCTGGCCTTCGTCGACGTTACCGGCCGCGTCGCCCACGCGATCATGGATCTGTGCGGCGAACCGGACGCGATGACGCATCCGGAAGGCATGCAGATCAAGGTCAGCCGACAGGAACTGTCGCGACTGGTCGGCTGCTCGCGCGAAATGGCCGGCCGCGTGCTGAAGGTGCTGGAAGACCAGGGCCTGCTGCGCGCCACGGGCAAGACCATCGTGGTCTACGGCGCCCGCCCGAAGATGAAGACCAAGCCGCCGCTCGCTGCTGCAGCCGCCACGGCTGGCCGCGGCCCGGTGGCAAACAATCGTCGTGCGGATGACGACGATGAAGATGATTTCGACGACGAGGACGACGAATAAGATTCGCCGCGATTCCTGCAGCCCGGGACCTTCTCGCGTCCCGGGCGCTGCCTTCAGGCAGCCTCCCCGCCCGCCTTCGCTATCTCCGCCCGCATCGCATCGATCGTCGCCTTGTAATCCCTGGCGCCGAAGATCGCCGAGCCCGCCACGAACGTATCCGCCCCGG
Source organism: uncultured Steroidobacter sp. (assembly GCA_937864115.1). Classification (GTDB taxonomy): domain Bacteria; phylum Pseudomonadota; class Gammaproteobacteria; order Steroidobacterales; family Steroidobacteraceae; genus Steroidobacter. The sequence continues at coordinate 18,244 of CALMII010000038.1, forward strand.
CACTCGCGATCTCGCGAATGTTGTCGACCTTCACGCCACCATCGATCTGCAGCCGGATCTCCCGGCCGCTCGCCTTGATGCGCTCGCGCACCTGGCGCAGCTTCTGCAACGCCGACGGGATGAACTTCTGGCCGCCGAAGCCGGGGTTCACCGACATCAGCAGGATCATGTCGACCTTGTCCATGACGTGATCCAGCCAGTTGAGCGGCGTCGCCGGATTGAACACCAGCCCCGGCCGGCAGCCGTGATCGCGAATCAGCGCAAGCGTGCGATCGACGTGCTCGCTCGCTTCCGGATGGAACGAGATCCAGGTGGCGCCGGCCGCCGCGAAGTCCGGAATGATCCGGTCGACGGGCTTCACCATCAGATGCACGTCGATGGGGGCAGTGATGCCGTGCTTGCGCAGCGCCTCGCACACCAACGGCCCTATGGTCAGGTTGGGCACGTAGTGATTGTCCATCACATCGAAGTGGATGCTGTCGGCGCCGGCTTCCAGCACCGCACGCACTTCCTCGCCGAGCCGCGCGAAATCCGCCGACAGAATGGAAGGCGCGATCCAGGGTTTGATCTGCGAACTCATAAATTCTTGCTCCAGCGATTCGTTCACTTCATGCCGCGCGCTTCGCGCAGCACTTCGTAGGCCGCGCGAATCTGTCGCGTTTTTTCTTCGGCCATTTTCATCATGGATTCCGGCAGCCCCTTGGCGTGCAGCTTGTCCGGGTGATTCTGATTCATGAGCCGTCGATAGGCCTTCGTGACTTCCGCATCGGAGGCGGACGACTGCACGCCCAGCACCTCATACGACTGCGCGACACGATCGACTGCGTTGCGCGACTCGTTCGACTGGCGTGCCGACTGCTGCATGCGCAGCAACGCCTCCATCTGCACCAGCTCGTAGGCCGAGATATCCAGTGCATTCGCAACGCGACTCAGTACGCGCCGTGCTGGCGCATGCAGGCCACCGCCCCACAAGGCCGCCTGCAGCTGGATCTGCATGAACATGCGGCACAGATCGGGACGATTCCGGCAGGCGCGGTAGAGCTGATGCAGCGTCGCATCGAGCGGAAAATCCGCAGCCTTGCCTTGCGTGAACAGATCGATCGCGAAGCGGATTTCGCGCTCGCCGAGTCGCAGCTCGCCCATCATCGCGCGTGCGGCACGGATCTCTTCTTCCGATACCCGGCCATCGGCCTTCGCGATGTGTCCCATCGTCTGGAACGTGGCGCGGAAGAACGCCTCCTGGACACCGATGGCCGCCTCGCGCGGCCGCGTACTGCGCTGACGCGTTTCCGCCTCGACGTCGAACAGATGACCGATGAACGTGCCGAACAGGGCACCCACGGGACCCGCGGCAACCACGCCAACGACCGCCCCCAATGCCTTGCCCTGCCACATCATGCCCGGCTGTACCCCGACACTCGAAACCTTGAAGCCCTACCCTGCCCGCTGCGACAATCGCCGCGGCTACAGTCCCGCAATGGTAGCAGCGGCCCGATTGCCGGGACCGCGAAATCTTGCGCCGCCTCACTTGCAAGGTCCTTCGATGTCCGCGACCACTGCCTCGCCGCCGCTGCTGCAATCGAACCTCACGTCCCTGAAGCGCATTCACCAGGGCAAGGTCCGCGACATCTACGCCGTCGACGACGATCACATGCTGATCGTGACCACCGATCGTCTGAGCGCGTTCGACGTCGTGCTGCCCGATCCGATTCCCGGCAAGGGCAGCGTTCTGACACGCATTTCGCGCTTCTGGTTCGATCGCACCCGGCACATCATCCCGAATCATCTGACGGACTATCCGCTGGAACGCGCTGTCCCCGATGCCGCAGAGCGAGCGCTGATTGCAGATCGCAGCATGGTCGTCAAACGCCTGAAGGCGCTGCCGATCGAGGCCGTCGTGCGCGGTTATCTGATCGGCTCGGGCTGGCGCGACTATCAGCAGACCGGCATCGTCTGCGGCATCTCTCTGCCGCATGGACTGCAGCAGGCGGACAAGCTGCCCCAGCCGCTGTTCACCCCGTCGAGCAAGGCGCCGCAGGGCGAGCACGACGAAAACATCAGCTACGAGAAAGTCGTGGCCACGATCGGCAACGGTCTCGCCGAGCAGGTCCGCGCCAGCGCACTGGCGCTGTACGGATTCGCTGCCGAGCATGCGTTGAAGCGCGGCATCATCATTGCGGATACCAAGTTCGAATTCGGCGTCGACGAAGCAGGACACCTCACGCTGATCGACGAGGCGCTCACGCCGGACTCCTCGCGATTCTGGCCCGTCGATACCTACGTCCCGGGCAGCAGCCCGCCGAGCTTCGACAAGCAGTTCGTCCGCGACTATCTCGAAACGCTCGACTGGAACAAGCGTGCGCCCGGCCCGAGCCTGCCGCCGCAGATCATCGCGAAGACCAGCGAAAAATATGCAGAGGCGCTGCGCCGGCTCACCGCCTGAGGACGAGCGGATCGCCCACTGACCCCTTATCGGAGGCTGCACGTGACTGAAAGCGCGTCGAACGGCACTGCAGTTCTCCCGCCAGCGCAGGCTCAGCTGCCGCGCATGAAGCACATGCCGCGCACGGTCGCACTGGCGTACCTGACCTTCGGCGTGCTGTGGATCTTCTTCACCGACCGGGCTCTGGTCTGGATGCACTTCCCGCCCGAGACGGTCTTGCGCATGCAGACCACCAAGGGCTGGCTGTTCATCTTCGGCTCGGCGGCCTTCATCTACCTGCTGCTCAAGCGCTACGAGCGCAATGCACGCCTGGCGACCGATCGGCTGCTGGAATCGCAGAATCAGATCTGTCGCATGAACGCCAGCCTCGAACATCGCGTGGCCGCGCGCACGCTGCAGCTCGAGTCCGCCAACCGCGAGCTGGAGGCGTTTGCCTACGCCGTGTCGCACGATCTGCGCGCCCCCCTGCGCAGCATGTCGGGATTCAGCCAGATCGTGTTCGAGAACGCGCCGCCGAGTCTCGATGAAAAGAACCTCGATTATCTGTGCCGCATACGCGATGCCAGCCTGCGCATGTCGGCGCTGATCGACGATCTGCTGAATCTCTCGCGCATCAGCCGCAGCGAAATGACGCCGCGGCCGACGAACCTCACCCAGATCGCGACCGAGGCGGCGGCCACCATTCGCGACCGCTATCCGGATCGCGAGGTCGAACTCACCATCGCGCCCGACATGACCGTCGAGGGCGACACGCGCCTGCTGCGGATCGCCATGGAAAACCTGCTCGACAATGCCTGGAAATACTCGGCCCACGCCGACCCCGCGCGAGTGACGGTGGGAAGCCAGCAGGTGGATCGGGAACGCGTGTTCTTCGTCCGCGACAACGGCATCGGCTTCGACATGGCGTACTCGGGAAAACTGTTCGGTCCGTTCCAGCGCCTGCACGCCGAATCCGAGTTTCCGGGCACCGGCATCGGCCTGGTCACGGTACAGAGAATCATCGCGCGGCACGGCGGCCGCATCTGGGCCGAAGCCCAGCCCGATCGCGGCGCGACGTTCTACTTCACGCTGGGCGCCGACGCACAGTGACGGCATCGCGTCATCCCTGGCTTGCCGCATGACAGGCGGCATGTCAGGCTGATGCTTCATGATGGACGCATTCGCCACGCGCATCGAACACTGGCTGTTCGAACCGCCCGAATCGCTGATCGGCAAGCCGCTCTGGCAGCTGGCCCGCATCCTGCGCTATCCCTACGCGCTGATCCGCGACGTGTTGCGCGACGATCTCACGCTGCGCGCCATGAGCCTGGTGTACACGACGCTGCTGTCGATCGTGCCGCTGATCGCCCTGTCCTTCTCCGTGCTCAAGGGCCTCGACTATCACCGCGAACTCGAGCCGGTGCTCTACACGTTCCTCGAACCGCTCGGCGACAAGGCCTACGACATCACCGCGCAGGTGATGGAATTCGTCGACAACGTACGCGGCGGCGTGCTCGGCTCCATCGGCCTGATCTTCCTGCTCTACACCGTCATCTCGATGGTGCAGAAGGTCGAGGAGAGCTTTAATTTCGTCTGGCGCGTCGATCAGCCGCGCAGCTTCGGCCGGCGCTTCAGCGAGTATCTGAGCGTGATGGTGATCGGCCCGGCGGTGCTGGTGGGCGCCATCGGCCTGCTCGCCGCGGTGAACAGCAGCGCATTCATGCAGGCGCTGTCGCACTATCCGGTCATCGGCTGGCTGCTGGCGCTGCTGGGCAAGCTCAGCCCGTACCTGCTGGTGGTGGGCGTCTTCACGTTCCTGTACGGCTTCATTCCGAACACGCACGTGCGCTTCATACCGGCGCTGATCGGCGGCGCCGTGGCCGGTTTTGCCTGGGTGGCGACAGGCATGATCCTGGCGTCGTTTGTGAAAACCTCGGGCGGCACGATGGTGATCTACGCCGGTTTCGCCGTCGTCATCGTCGCGCTCATCTGGGTACACGTTTCCTGGCTGGTGCTGCTGCTCGGCGCCCAGCTCGCCTTCTATGTGCAGAATCCGCAATACCTGCGCCCGGGACGCGGCGAGATCCGGCTGAGCTCGACCGTGCGCGAACGGCTCGCGTTGTCGGTCATGTACCTGATCGTTTGCGACTACAACGCCGGCTCGCGCTGGACCACGAATCGCCTGGCCGAGCACCTGGAACTGCCCGGCGCAGCACTCGCTCCGATCATGACGGAACTGGAGAAGCACCGCCTGCTGGTCATCGCCGAGGACGACACCTGGCTGCCGGCGCGCGATCCGGGAACGATCGCGCTATGCGACGTGATCGATGCCGTGCGGCATGAATCGCACGGGCCGCGCCTCAGCCGCATTCGCGACATCGCCCCGGCGGTCGATGCTGCGCGTCAGGCGGAGGACGCCATGCGGACGCAACTCAAGGAGCGGACGGTCCGGGATCTGGTGCAGGAGAAGTGAGGGTCCGCCTCACTCTCCCGCAATCGTCATCTTCTCCAGAAGAATCGACCCCGTCCGCACGCCGCCGCGCGCATCGACATCGCTGCCCACCGCGACGATGTTCCGCAGCATGTCCTTGAGATTGCCGGCAATCGTGATCTCGTGGACGGGATAGGCGATGGCGCCGTTCTCGACCCAGAACCCCGCAGCGCCGCGCGAATAGTCGCCCGTGACGCCATTGACGCCCTGCCCCATCAGCTCTGCAACGACCAGACCGCGATTCATCCGTCGCAGCAGCGCATCGAAATCCTCGGTGCCATGGCCCACGAAAAGATTGTGGACACCGCCGGCATTGCCCGTGGTCTTCAGCCCAAGCTTGCGGGCCGAGTACGTGCCGAGGATGTAGCCGTCGAGCACGCCAGCAGCGACGAGTTCGCGATCGTGCGTGGCGCAACCTTCGCTGTCGAACGGCGCGCTGCCGAGCGCCTTCGGAATATGTGGCCGCTCGGAAATGCTGAACCAGTCCGGAAAGACCTGCGTGCCCGCAGCATCGAGCAGGAACGAAGCACGCCGATACTGGCTGCCGCCGCGAATGGCGCCGAGAAAATGGCCGATGAGTCCGCGCGCCAGCTCGGGCACGAACAGCACGGGCGCCGTCGTGGTCGAGGGCTTGCGGGCATTCAGGCGACGTAGTGCGCGTTCGGCGGCCGTACGGCCGATCTTTTCGCCGTCCTCGAGCTCACGCCAGTCGCGCACCGAGCTGTACCAGTAGTCGCGCTGCATTTCGTCGCGTTCCTGCGCGATGACCACGCAGCTCAGGCTGTGGATCGTGCTCGGATAGCCGCCGAGAAATCCCAGCGAGTTGCCGTAGACGCGAATGCCGCGATGGCTCGACAGCGTCGCGCCTTCCGAATTGCCGATGCGCTTGTCGACGGCCAGCGCCGCCGCTTCGCAGGCGACCGCGAGATCGCGCGCCTGATCGGGTTCGATGTTCCAGGGATGACTCAGATCCAGGTCCGGAATCGCGGTGGCGAGCGTGTCGGGATCCGGCAGGCCGGCGCAGTCGTCTTCCGCCGTGAATCCGGCAATGCTGTACGCCTTCGCCACGGTCTCGCGGATCGCAGCGGCGCCGAGATCCGCCGTGCTCGCCGAGCCCTTGCGTTTGCCGCGGTAGATGGTGATGCCCATGCCGCGATCGCGCTGGTACTCGAGCGTTTCCACTTCGCCCAGACGGGCCGTGACGGACAGACCCGTGTCGACGCTGATGGCCACTTCGGCGTCGGTGGCGCCGAGTCCACGCGCCTCGGCAATGGCCATGGTGACCAGCGACTCGAGATCGGACCGGCTGAGCGACTGGCTCGCGGGCAGCGGGCTGCGTGCGGAAACAGGCTGGGAAGACGTCATGCCGCGATCTTATCAGGCACGACCTCGCGGCATTGCGCGGCTTTCGCGAGGCTGCCGCCCGTTCTATCCTCCGGCCATGATCGACGAAGAAGATGACGATGGCCCGAGCAAGAGCGAACGCAAGCGCCAGAGCGACGATCTGCAGGCGCTCGGCGAAGCGCTGATCGACCTGCCCCAGGCGGAGCTGGACGCCCTGCCGTTGCCGGAGAATCTGCGCGATGCCGTGCTGCTCGCGCGCCGGATCACGGCGCACGGCGGGCTGTATCGTCAGAAGCAGTACATCGGCAAGTTGATGCGCAAGATCGACGCCGAGCCGATCCGCATCGCGCTCGATGCCCGGCGCGACCGCGAACGCCTCGCCACCCTGAGGTTCCGGCGCATCGAACAGTGGCGCGACCGGATCGTCCGCGAGGGACGCCCCGCGCTCGATCAGTTCGCCCGCGAATGCGAGGGCGGGATTTCGCCGCCGGCGCTCGCCGAACTCACGACCCTCGCCGATCAGGCCGTGCGGGAGCAGCGGGAAAAACTGCCGCCGCGGGCCACCCGCGAACTGTTCCGGAAGCTGCGCGAGGCCATGCCGGAGTAACCCGGCCTGCTACACTTCCCGGCATGAAACCGCTCGTTGGCATCATCATGGGTTCCCGGTCCGACTGGGAAACGCTGCAGCCCGCCGCAGACACCCTGCAGAAACTCGGCGTCGCGCATGAAACGCGCGTCGTCTCCGCCCATCGCACGCCCGATCTGCTGTTCGAATACGCGAGCACGGCACGTGAGCGCGGCCTGGAAGTGATCATCGCGGGCGCCGGCGGCGCCGCCCATCTGCCCGGTATGACCTCATCGAAGACCACCCTGCCCGTGCTCGGCGTACCCGTGCAGTCGAAGGCATTGAACGGCATGGATTCGCTGCTTTCGATCGTGCAGATGCCCGCCGGCATTCCGGTCGGCACGCTCGCCATCGGTCAGGCCGGCGCCACGAATGCCGCGCTGCTCGCCGCCGCCATCCTGGCGAACAAGTACCCGGCGATCCAGCAGGCGCTCGACAAGTTCCGCAGCGACCAGACCGCCGGCGTACTGGCGCATCCCGATCCCGCAATCGCACCGCGTCACCCATGAAGATCGGCATCATCGGTGCGGGTCAGCTCGGACGCATGCTGGCCCTGGCGGGCTATCCGTTGGGCCTGCGCTTCGCCTTTCTCGATCAGGGCACCGATACGCCGGGCGCGCAGGTCGGACACATCGTGCAAGGCGCCTTCGACGATCCGGCCGCGCTCGCGGAACTGGCGAAGCAGGTCGATCTCATCACGTTCGACGTCGAGAACGTTCCCGTCGATGCCGTGCGCGACATCGCGCAGCAGCGCCCCTTCCTGCCGCCCGTCGACGCGCTCGGCGCATCTCAGGACCGGCTGCACGAGAAGACGCTGTTCCGGAAGTTGAAGATTCCCACGCCGGAATTCGCCGCCGTCGATTCGCTGCAGGATCTGCAGGCGGCCGCAAAACGCATCGGCATTCCGGGCGTACTCAAGACGCGCCGGCTCGGCTACGACGGACGCGGCCAGTACTTCATCCGCAGTGCCGACGATGTCGAGAAGGCCTGGTCGATGCTCGGCACCGTGCCGCTGATCTACGAAGGCTTCGTGAACTTCAGTCGCGAGGTGTCGGTCATCGGCGCCCGCAGCACGCGCGGCGAAGTGCGCTGCTATCCGCTGTCGGCGAACACGCATTCGGAAGGCATCCTGCGTTACTCGATCGCGCCCTACAACAATGCGCGCCTGCAGAAATCCGCCGAGACCTATCTCAAGCGCATCCTCCGGCATTTCGACTACGCCGGCATTCTCACCATCGAATTCTTCGTACAGCGCGGCAAGCTCATCGCCAACGAAATGGCGCCGCGCGTCCACAACTCGGGACACTGGACCATCGAAGGCGCACAGACCAGCCAGTTCGAAAATCACGTGCGCGCGATTCTCGGACTGCCGCTCGGCAGCACGGCGGCCATCGGCCACTCGGCCATGGTGAATTTCATCGGCACGATCCCGACGCTCGAACGGGCGCTGAAAGTCCCGGGCGTGCACTTCCACAGCTACGGCAAGGAGCCGCGCCCGAATCGCAAGCTCGGCCATTGCACGATCACCGCCGCCTCCGCGACGGCGCGCGACCGCGCCCTGCGCAGCCTGATGAAACTTAAGGTCAGTTGAAGCGGTCCGAAGACCCGAAATAATGACCGCGGACGGCGCAGCGACACGGAACGTGATGCGTTTCCAGTCTCCGGTTCAGCGGGTTGCCGTTTCTTTGTGTCCCCGGACATGAGCCCGTACACTTCGCCGGCCCGGCAGGCCGGCCGGGATCGACGACATTTCCACAGGCGGGGCCGCCGGGATCCATGTATCTGGAGTTATTCAAGCTGCAGGAATTGCCGTTCCGGCTGACGCCCGATCCGGCCTTCCTGTACCTGTCCAAGCATCACGCCCGCGCCAAGGCGTACATGGAATCGACCATCTGGTTCACGGATGGCTTCGTCGTCATCACCGGCGAGATCGGATCGGGCAAGACGACGCTGATCGAAACCTTCCTCAAGGAACTGGAGAAGGACGTCGTCGTCGCCCAGATCAACCAGACCCAGGTATCCGCGATCGAATTCCTGCAGAGCGTGCTGGTGCAGTTCGGCTTCCAGCCTTTCAAGATGAAAAAGGCGGAGCTGCTCGCGACGCTCAATGATTTTCTCGTCGAACAATACGCCAACGGCCGGCGCGTGCTGCTGATCGTCGACGAGGCGCAGAACCTGTCGAACAAGGTGCTCGAGGAAATCCGGCTGCTCTCCGGCATCGAGACGACCAAGGAAAAAGTCCTGCGCATCATCCTGGCCGGCCAGCCGGAACTGAACGACAAGCTGAACTCGGCTGGCCTGGTGCAGCTGGCGCAACGCATCCGGCTGCGTTTCCATCTCACGCCGCTGTCGAAGAACGACATGGCGTCGTACATCCAGCACCGGCTCGAAGTCGCGGGTTCGCAGGGCCGCGAAATTTTTCAGCCGGACACCTTCCCGATCATCTATCGCTACACCGGCGGCATTCCGCGACTGGTCAACACGCTGTGCGACACCTCGATGATGGCCGCCTTCGGGCAGGACCACGACATCGTGACCGTCGCCGACGTGAATGCCGCCATCGAAGAAATGCAGTGGATCGAGTACGCCGAGCGCTCCGTCAAGCTGCAGGTGCTGACGCACCCTATCCCGCAGGTTCCGGACGCCACCGGCGAGCGCCGCCTGGTCCTGGGCCGGATCCTGGTGGGCGTGAATGGCGCGACCATCGCCGAACGCGAACTCTCGGTCGGCCGCTTCATCATCGGGCGCACCTCCGACAACGATCTGCAGATCGACAGCAAGTTCGTCAGCCGCCATCACGCGCAGATCATCACGACGGCACAGAGCTGCGTGATCGAGGATCTGAACAGCACCAACGGCATCCATGTGCGCTCGAAACGCGTGCGCCGCCGCATCCTCAACGACGGCGACGTCGTGCAGATCGGCCAGCACGAGATCATGTATTTCGACGAACGCCTGTCGCGCACCCGCGTGCTGCCGAACGACGGCGAAGATGATGCGGTGCCGATGCTGCGCAATACGGTGCAAGACACCGAAGACGAGGACGAGGATCAGGACTCGGTCGGCGCCCGCCGCTGAGTCGGTTCTGTTGTAGGTCAGGCTTTGTAGGTCAGGCTTTGTAGGTCAGGCTTCAGCCTGACTCCTGAGAAAAGAAGGCCGGCTGAAGCCGGCCCCACAGCAAGACGAGATCGAGAGACGCCGTCAGTCGTCGAGCGACTTGCTGCTGTATTCCGCCTGCGTGGTGCGGTAGTCCTTGCGTCGCAGCCACAGCACGATGCCCGCCAGCAGGCTGAGCGACCCCAGCAGCAGCAGCACGCCCGGCAGCGTCTGCATCTCGATCAGCCAGGCGGCGCCGAGCAGCACCAGCCCGACCAGCATGTAGAGGTAGGGGATCAGTTCGTAGAGCGGTCGGGCGATCCACATGGCCGGGTCGAAAGTACTAAGGGACGCCGCCGCATCCTAGCAGCGCGACACGAACCGGCGCCATCCGGGCGTTGGCAGCCTATTCCGTCGCCGTCCCGCCGACCGTCAGGCCATCGATGCGCAGGGTGGGCTGGCCGACGCCGACCGGCACGTCCTGCCCTTCCTTGCCGCACGTACCCACGCCCTCATCCAGCTTCAGGTCGTTACCTACCATCGAGACGCGCCGCAGCACGTCCGGACCGTTGCCGATCAGCGTGGCACCGCGCACCGGACGGGTCAGTTTGCCGTCCTCGATCAGGTAGGCCTCGCTCGCCGAAAACACGAACTTGCCCGAGGTGATGTCGACCTGGCCGCCGCCGAAATTGCGGCAATACAGCCCCTTCTGGACCGAGCCGATGATTTCCTGCGGATCGTGCTTGCCCGCCAGCATGTAGGTGTTGGTCATGCGCGGCAGCGTCATGTGCGCGAACGATTCGCGACGGCCGTTGCCGGTCGCCGGCACGCCCATCAGTCGCGCATTGAGCTTGTCCTGCAGGTAACCGCGCAGCACGCCGTTCTCGATCAGGGTCGTGCACTGGGTGGGCGTGCCTTCGTCGTCGACGTTGAGCGAGCCGCGCCGCGAACCGAGCGTGCCATCGTCGACCACCGTGCATTGATCGGACGCGACCTTCTCGCCGACGCGGCCGGAGAACGCCGAAGTGCCCTTGCGATTGAAATCGCCTTCAAGCCCGTGCCCGATGGCCTCGTGCAGCAGGATGCCGGGCCAGCCCGGACCGAGCACGACGTTCATCGATCCCGCCGGTGCTGGTGTCGCTTCGAGATTCACCACGCCGCCGCGCACGGCTTCGCGCACCAGCTCCTTCCAGCGATCGTTCTCCAGGAAACGCCGGAACCCATAGCGACCGCCGGTGCCCGCATAGCCCTGCTCGCGCCGGCCGTTCTGTTCGACGATGACGGAGACGTTCATGCGCACGAGCGGACGCACGTCCGCAGCAACGGTGCCATCGCTGGCCATGACCAGCACCACTTCGTGCGAGCCGGACAGACTCGCCATGACCTGTTTCACGCGCGGATCGAGGCGACGCGCTTCGACATCGATCTGTTCGAGCAGCTTCACCTTCTCCGGATCGCTGAGACCTTCGATCGGATCCTCGGGCAGGTACAGGCGATGTCCTGCCGTCGGCTGCCAGGCCTTGAGACTGGCATTGCCGCCGCTGCGCGCGATGGCACGCGCCGCATGCGAAGCCTCGGTGAGCGCCGGCAGCAGGATTTCATCCGAATAGGCAAAGCCCGTCTTCTCGCCAGCGAGCGCACGCACGCCGACGCCCTGCTCGATGCTGTGTGCGCCATCCTTCACGATGCCGTCTTCCAGCGACCAGGATTCGTCGCGGCTCAGCTGGAAGTACAGATCGGCGTAGTCGACGCTGTAGCCCATGACGCTGCCCAGCACGTTCGCGATGCGCTGATCGTCGAGTCCCGACGGCGCCAGAATCGCCTGACGCGCCAGATCGAGCGGCTGCGCGGCGCCCGCGGCGGATGGCAATTCGAGGTGCAGGCTGGATGTGGTGCTGGAAACGTTGGACATGGGTGAGCGATCTCGACTTCGATCAGGGGAAAGGACTACAGGCCACCGATCGCGAAGCGCCGATGGTTCAGCGCCGGAAAGCGACCGCGCAGTTCCTGTAGCACAGTATGGTCGATTTCCGCGATTGCCAGCCCGGGACCGGGCGCCGCCACGCGCGCCAGTACATGGCCCCACGGGTCGACGATCATCGAATCGCCGTGGGTCTCGCGTCCGTTGGCATGATGTCCGCCCTGCGCGGGCGCCAGAACGAAGCTCAGATTCTCCACGGCCCGCGCCCGCAGCAGGATTTCCCAGTGGGCCTTGCCGGTCGGGGCCGTGAACGCAGACGGCAGGCTCAACACCTCGGCGCCCTGCGACTGCATCACGCGAAATAGCTCGGGAAACCGGACGTCGTAACACACGGCCATCCCCAGCCGACCGATGGGTGTCGTAACGACGGTGGGCGACCGACCTGCAGCGATCGTCGCGGATTCGCGATAGCGCTCCTCGCGGCCCGGAATGTCGACGTCGAACAGATGGATCTTGTCGTAGCGCGCGACGCAACGTCCCTGATCGTCGAACAGCAATGATGCCGCGGCCACCTTGCCGGGCGATTCGGGCACCTGGATCGGCGCCGTACCGCCGAGGATCCACAGCCGCAGCTCGCGCGCCGTATGCGCGAGGAATGCCTGAATCGGCCCTTCGCCGAAGCTCTCGCCGACTTCCAGCTTGTCGGTCTCCTTGTGACCCATGATCGCGAAGTTCTCGGGCAGCGCGGCGAAGACCGCACCTTCGCGACGCGCCTGTTCGAGCAGCGTGCGCGCACTGGCGAGATTGGCGGAGACGTCCGGACCGGACGTGAGCTGGATGACGGCGGCAACTGGCATCGGTGATCTCGTTCCTGCTACATCGACGCGCCTTCGCGCGCACTGTTCGCAGCTTCCTTGCCCTGCGCCGCCTCGACTCGTTCGATGACGGGATTGTCCCACGGCCCCGTGATCCGGTAGTAACCGCGCGTCATGCCCTTCAGCGGTTCCTTGAAGACCTGCGAAAAGAGCAGCAGCGCGGCACCCACGGCGGGGCCTCCGGCCAGCGCGCCGGCCACCGGCAGCGAGGCGCCGAGGTTGCCGGTGACGATGGCGGTCTGATCGTAGTCGCGCACCCCCAGGCCCGTGCGTCCCGCAATACCGATCTCGGCTGCCGGTCCGCGCAACAGCAGGTTGCTGGTGTACGCATTGCCATCGCGCAATTCGAAATCGCCGTGGATCTTGTCGAAGCTCAGACCCTTGTCGGTGAGATCGCTGAAGTCCAGCGCCAGCCGCCGCGGCAGTGCGGCGACGCTGAACAATCCCAGCATGCGGCCCGCACCGGGCTGCACGCTGACGAGCTGTCCGTCCTCGGCCGACACTGCGACGCTACCCGAGGCGCGGCCGAGGAAATCGCTGTCGAATCCGCCCGGCCACGACAGTCTGGCCGTCACTTCGCCGTGCCTGGCTTCGACGATGGGTGTGTAGTTGAGCGCCCGCAGCGTCGTCGCGACATCGGTGCTAGCGATGGTCGCCGTCATTTCCGCGCGTTCGCCGTCCGGCGTCACCAGCCATTGCGCATCGGCTTCGGCCCGCACCGCTTCCTGCACGATCGTCAATCCATCGACGCGGATTCCCATCGGCACGCGCGTCGCGCGCAGGTCGATCGAACCGATCGAATGATCCTCGTAACGGAAGTCCTGCACGAAGGCCCGCAGGTTCGGCCAGCTGCGCGGATCGCGACCGCTTCCCGACGGCGTGCTCTGCTTGTTCTCGCGCGAAACCACCAGATGATCGAGCCGCACCGTCAGCGCCTGCGAACTGGCGAAATCTTCCGGAATGCTGAGTTCGCCGGCCGCGCTCGGCCCCGTGACGTCGATCTTCCACGTACCCTCCTTCGTCTGCATCAGGCCGCGCACGTCCGGAAACTGGTAGCCGAACAACTGCAGCGTGCCGATCTTCAGATTGGCTGCACGCAGAACGTCGGAGACGCGCGTCTTGCCCGGCGAATCGCTGCGCAGCGCAAACCAGTCGTCCAGCACCAGCCGGTCGAGCGAGCCTTCGATGCGCAGTCCTGGATGCGGCGGCAGCGCGGCGGCGATGGCATCGGCGCGAACGCCGCCGCGATCGAAGTTCCAGCCATCGGCGCGTTTCGCGAGTCGCACGAGCGAACGCACGTCGCCCAATGCGGTGCGCAGCAGGATCTCGTCGTCGCCGTCGAATTCGATTTCCGCACGCAGCGCGCGCGTTTCATCTTCAGGCTTGCCGACCGGATGAGGCAGCGCGATGCCGAAGCCGGCCAGATCGCTGTCGAGCACGAACTTGCGCGGCTGCTGATGCGATGGTTCTTCCGCCGTGCCAGCGGTCAGCTCGGATGACAGGCGCCAGTCGGTACTGCCGCTGAGCTTGATGCTCGACGGCAACTTGAACGTCGACGCGAGTTGCGTCGCGCTCGTTCGACCGGTGGCGGCCAGTCGCGCTGCCGGCCTGTCGCCTGCGAGCGGATCGATCGCGATCTTCACCGGACCGTCCAGCCAGGTGCCTGCGAGATCGGCCGATTCCGGCAGCGTCTGGCGCACCGTCAGCGAACCGTTCAATGAACTGATCGGCGCCTCCAGTCCGCTCGCGGCCAGCGTCGCATCGCGCACCTGCGTCGTGACGACGGTGCGCCGGTTGGCGATCTGCTTGAGCGGCAGCAGCAAATTCACGTCGCTCTCGATCGCTCCGTGGCCGCGCAGGCCGTTGAACAGATCGCCCAGCGCATCGCGGATCGGGCTGGTCTGCAGCAGCGACAGGCCCTGGCCGAGATCGCCCGTGGCCTTCGCCTCGACGGCGAGGACGCTCTTCTTGAAGTCCGCGATGCTCGCCCTGACCTGCGACACCTGCAGACCGCCGATCTCGGCCGTGCCCGTGAGGACTTTCATTCCCTCGTTGCGGAATTCGAAGCGGCTGGCAAGTTCGTGCGCCTGCGCCCAGCCCTCCTGATAGTTGAGTACGCCGTTCTCGATGCGCCCGCGCGCAACGAATTCGCCTTCGCCGCGACGGAACGGCACGGCGCGGGTCGGCCCCTTGAAGAAGACCTGCGCATCCCGGACGCGACCGTCGAGAAATGCATGATCGAGCCAGTCGAGCGCCTTCGGCGAGAACTTGTTGGCCGGCAGGTATTTCGGCGTGGCCGCGACGCGCAGGTCATCCGCAGTCGCTTCGAGATCGAGAACGGGCGACGCCGATCTGTCCAGCGGCAGCGTCACGGCGATGCGTCCCTGCGCGTTGCCGTCCTCGGTGGCGACACGCAGTTCATCGCTGGCGACGTACCAGCCATCGTCGTGGCGCTGCCAGCGAATGTCGCCCTGCGCCGATTGCGCCACGAGCGGCGTGCGGAACATGCGCGGCAGTTCGAAGGTGACGTTCTTCGCGTCGAGACGGACGCTGCCATCGCCCTCGTTCCCTTCCACATGCGCACTCAGTCCGCTGAAGCCGGGCACGCGCAGCACGGGCTGCACGCCGACATCCACCAGATCCGCTTTCACCGAGTAGGTCGGCAATGCACCGGATTGCGCGCGGGCAAGGTGGGCATCCAGGTTGGCAATGGTGCCGTGCGCCGCGAGCGCTCGCAGGCGTGCGGCCTGTTCGCTTTCGGGCAGGTAGGCCAGCAGCGGCCAGAGATTCTCGAGCACCAGCCGATCGGCATTGAGCGCGACATCCAGCGCGCCGCCGTCCCACCGCGACCATTGCGCTGCGATTTTCTGCGCCTTCCACGGCGAGTCCTTCCGCGAAACATCGAGATCCGTCAGCGTGGCCTGCCAGGTCCCGTCGCGGCGCTCCGCCGCGAGCTTGAGTGCCAGCCGGTCGAACGCGACGAGCGACGGCGCCGTCGGCTGGCTTTCCGCCTCGACCGGCGCAGGCGCTGCCGCCGGGACCTCTTTGTCGGCACACGGATGCCCGGTGCAGTCGTCATCCTCTTCGTGCGGCTGCAGCACTTCGGGACCGGGCAGCGGCGTCACCCATTCCGGCGCCAGCGCGCTGACGCTGTTCAGATCCAGGTTCGCAGTGACCGACGCCGGCTGCGAACCGCGGAACGATGCCGACAGAGCAATCGAACCCTGTCCCGTTTCCGGCACGAACCACTGGTTCGGCATCACGTCGGCCCAGCCGGCGAGATCCAGTCCCCTGCCTTCCAGCGCGAATCGCGACGTCAGCGAATCGACCTGGTCGAGTTCGCCCGCGACATGCGCCGAGAATTCGAGCGACTGCCCCAGCGTTCGCGGCAACGCGGCATTGCCGTTCAATTCGAGCAGATCGTTCTGACGCACCAGCGTGAAGTTGATGCCGGACAACGACCACGGCCCGCGACCGGTGATTTCGTCGCGGAAACTCACCTCGGCGTTGCGCACGCGGAACTGCCCCACCGGCAGCGACTCCACTGCGATCGTCTTCGGCTGCTCCTCCAGCACGCTCTGTCCCAGCAACCGCACGCGTCCTTCGCGAGTGCGGATGAGCGCGATCTCCGGCGAATCCAGCGTGAACCGGCCAGCGGTGAGGCGGCGCTCGGCCAGCGACGTCCACCAGTCGAAGCCCACGCTGCCGCGCCGCGCCGTCGCCAGCACGCGCGTGCGATCGGTCGTCCGCACGACGGCGTCGTAGAACACCAGTTCCGGACCGTACTGGCGCAGACGGGCGCCGATGCGACTGAATTCGATGACGAGACCCGTCTTGTCGCTCACCCACTGCTGCAGTTCCACGCGGTACTCGGGTACGCGCGTCACGGCGAACTGGAATGCGCCCAGCAGCGAGCCCAGCAGCACGATGACCGCAGCGACGGCGATCAGGGTGCGTTTGAGTGGGGTGGGCATCGGGGACGGGCCTACAGGCTACGGGCGACAGGCGACAGGCAACAGGCGACAGGAAGGAGCAGCGCTCTGGCTGTCGCCTGTAGCCTGTCGCCCGTCGCCTCTCCTCACATCAACACCACGTCATACTGATCCTGCTGATACAACGCCTCCGTCTGCAGCCGGATCGGCTTGCCGGTGTGCACTTCCAGTTCGGCGAGCGCGGCGGATTCCTCGTCGAGCAGGCGTTCGATCACGTCCTGATGCGCCAGCACCATCAGTTCCTGGAACTGGAATTGACGCGATTGGCGCAGGATTTCCCGGAAAATTTCGTAACAGACTGTTTCCGTGGTCTTCACGAAGCCGCGACCCTCGCAGGTAGGACACGAGCTGCACAGCATGTGTTCCAGGCTTTCGCGCGTCCGCTTGCGGGTCATTTCCACCAGACCCAGCGGCGATACCGACGAGATGTGGTTGCGGGCGTGATCGCCGACCAGCGCCTTCTCCAGCGCCTGCAGCACCTGGTGGCGGTGCTCCTCTTCTTCCATGTCGATGAAGTCGATGATGATGATGCCGCCGAGATTGCGCAGGCGCAGTTGCCGGGCGATCGCCACCGCCGCTTCGAGATTGGTGCGGAAGATCGTTTCCTCCAGCGTGCGATGGCCGACGTACGCACCGGTGTTCACGTCGATGGTCGTCATGGCCTCGGTCTGGTCGAACATGAGGTAGCCGCCGGACTTGAGCGGCACTTTTCGTTCCAGCGACTTCTGGATCTCCTCCTCGACGCCGTACAGATCGAAGATCGGCCGGTCGCCGTCGTACAGTTCGATGCGCTCGGTCATTTCCGGCATGAACGTGCGCGCGAAGTCCTTCATGCGCTGGAAGGTCTCTTCGTGATCGACGCTGACCTTGTCGACGCCGCTGGAGACGACGTCGCGCAGCACGCGCACGGCGAGCGGCAGATCTTCGTTCACGAGATTGCCTGGCCGCGTCGAAGCCGCCTTTTCGCCCAGCACTTTCCAGAGCTTCTGCAGGAACAGCATGTCGGCGCGCAGCGCGTCGGGACTCGCTCCTTCCGCGGCGGTGCGCACGATGTAGCCGCCCGACTCCTCGCTCTGCAGAAACAGATTGGCGGCCTCGCGCAGTCGATGACGCTCGGCTTCGTCTTCGATGCGCGCCGAGATGCCGATGCCCTTGCCCTTCGGCATGTAGACGAGATACCGCGACGGAATCGTGATGAACGTCGTGAGCCGCGCACCCTTGGTGCCGAGCGGATCTTTCAGCACCTGCACCAGGATCTCGCTGCCTTCCGTGACGAGCGACTGGATTTCCTGGCTGCTGGTGCCCGTCACCGGCTGGTCGGGCTGACCGTTTTCGCCCACGGCCGGATGCACGATGTCGGAAGCGTGCAGGAAGGCCGTGCGTTCGAGGCCGATGTCGATGAAGGCCGCCTGCATTCCCGGCAGCACGCGCGAGACACGTCCTTTGTAGATATTGCTGATGAGGCCGCGGCGGTTGGCGCGCTCGAGGAAGATTTCCTGCAGCACGCCCTCTTCCACCAGCGCGGCGCGCACTTCGCGCGGGCTCACGTTGATCAGGATCTCCGCCGTCATGCCGACACCCCGATCCGCGATTCCGTCCTGTCCAGCGTCCAGCCCGTCATGCGCAGCAGTTCTCCTGTTTCGAACAAGGGCAGTCCGACGATGCCGGAATAACTGCCCGCGATGCGTTCGATGAACACGGCCGCCCGGCCCTGGATGCCGTAGGCGCCCGCCTTGTCGACCGGTTCGCCCGATTCCCAGTACGCGGCGATCTCCTCTTCGCGCAATGCGCGCACGCTGACGTCGCTGATGCTGACGCGGCAGTCGCAGCCGCCGGCATGACGCACGGCGACGGCCGTGTAGACCTGATGCGTGCGCGCCGACAGCCGTCGCAGGATGCGCAACGCGTCGTCGCGATCCCGCGGCTTGCCGAGCACGTCATCGCCCAGCGCGACCGTCGTATCGGACCCGAGCACCGGCGCGCGTTCCGCGGCGGACAACCGTTCCCAGAGCGCTTCGGCCTTCGCGATGGCCAGGCGGCGCACGTAGTCGACCGGCAGTTCGCCCGGCTTCAGCGATTCGTCGATGTCGACCGGCCGCACCCGGTGCGCGACCCCGATCTGGGTCAGCAGCGCGCTGCGCCGGGGCGATGCGGAGGCCAGCCAGATCAATGAGTTGGAAGAGCTTGTCATCCGTCGAAGGATACAGGCGGGCGCCGGTCGAATGCATTCACCCGGAGCGGAAATTTTCCGGTGGGGCGCGTTAATCGGCGCTGAATCCTTCCGCGCGGCCGCGATCAGCGCGAGGGGAATTGCTGATGACGGACGAACACGTCGGCGTCGGCCGGGCTGAAGAACACCAGCCATACCTGCTCGATGCGACGCAGTTGCGGCAGCAGCCCGGCAAGGGCCTGCGAGACGACCTGCGCGGCCTGCGGTTTCGGATAGCCGTAGACACCCGTCGAAATCGCGGGGAAAGCGATGCTGCGCAATTCGAGCGACTCGGCGAGTTCGAGCGACTTGCGGTAGCACGAGGCCAGCAGGTCCGCCTCGGGGCGATCCTGTCCCCAGACGGGACCGACGGTGTGGATCACGAATCGCGCCGGCAGTTCGCCCGCCGTCGTGGCAACGGCTTCCCCCGGCGGCAGGCCGCGCGGATAGTCGCTGCGACGGATCTGCCGGCACGCTTCGAGGATCGCCGGCCCGCCGGCACGATGGATGGCGCCGTCCACGCCGCCGCCGCCGAGCAGCGATGAATTCGCGGCATTGACCACGGCATCGACGGCAGCGGTCGTGATGTCGCCGGTTTGCACGATCAGCCGCCCGGCGAGGTATTCGCGCTGCATGGCGATCGTCCGCGACGTCAGTCGATTTCGCGGCGCGCCCAGCGCCGCGCCCGCTCGGGATCGTCGAACACCTGCATCTGGATGATGTCGCCGATCTGATCGCTGATGAGGATGATGACGTGCAGGGCCGCCGCCAGCGCGCCGGGGCGGACGACCATGGCCCAGCGGCGTTTGTGCGTGCCGGCAATGTGGACGATGAAGTCGCGGTAGCGCTGGGTTTCGGAGTAGTCCCACTGACCGTGGGATTCGCGCAGATCGCACACCGAGCTCATGCCATCGCGGAACGACGGGTCCTGGCGACTGCGCCGGACCATGTCGATCAGGCCGTCGACGGTCACTTCGCCGCGGACGTGCACGTACAGCAGACCATCCGTTTCGTGGATCGAAAAACTGGACTCCATGCGCACCGACTGTCCCCACCGCCTGCGGCATCACACGAACAAGGCGAGCATCATAGCCGTCCTGCCGCAGGGATCGACCGGGCAAGGCGTGCGGCAATTCCTGAAAATAATGGCCTGGAGTGGGTCGGCCGGCCACATATTCGTGACACATTCCCCTTGCCGCCCGCTGCTGCGCTGCGTAGCGTGTGCGGCCTGCACGCAATCGAGAAAAGTGGACTGGGCCGCGAGCGTCATTGAGCGATGCGCGAATCTGACAAACCGGGGGGAACGGGGCGCAAACCAGTGCTTCCCGTGTTTCCCGTCATTCCGGGCTACCGGTTCCTGCAGACCATCGCGCGGTCCATCAAGTCCGAGATCCACGTCGCCTACTCCGCGGAGCTGGGCCACAACGTCGCAGTCAAGGTGCTGCGCACGGGGCCGCAGTCCAGCGCCGAGGCCGGCGAAGAGGAACGCTTCGAGCGTGAGCGCGAACTGCTGACACGCATCCGCCATCCCGCCATCGTCGACGTGTACGACTGGGGTCACGGCGAGGATTTCCGCTACATCGTCACCGAATACTTCACGGGCGGCAGCCTGGAACTGCGCATCCGCAATCTCATGACGGTGCGCGATACGGTCGACATCTTCCTGCAGATCGCCGGCGCGCTGGTCGCCGTGCACGCCGCCGGACTGTGCCATCGCGATCTCAAGCCGGCCAACGTGATGATGCGGCCCGACGGTCGCATCGTCCTCATCGACTTCGGCCTCGCCAAGCACATGGAAGCGAGTACGCAGCTCACCAGCGCCGGCGAAGTCCGCGGTTCGCCGTACTACATCAGCCCCGAACAGGCCGAGGGCGCCCCGGTCGATCAGCGCAGCGACCTCTACAGCCTCGGCGTGATCCTCTACGAAATGCTCACCGGCACCCGTCCGTTTCGCGGCAGCACGGTGATCGCGATCATCCAGTCGCATCGCAACGATCCCATCCCCACCCTGCCGCCCGAACTCAGCCGCTTCCAGCGCCTGATCGACGGCCTGCTGGCGAAGAATCCGGCGGAGCGGTTTCCGAGCGTGGAAACGGCGGTGGCGGAGCTGGCGCGATTGAAGGTGTGAGGGATCTTGCTGTGGGGCCGGCTTCAGCCGGCCTCTGAGGAGTCAGGCTAAAGCCTGACCTACAGACCGAGGCCGGCTGAAGCCGGCCCCACAGCAGGAGAGAACTCGCGCTATGCGCGATGGTACGGATGCCCCTTCACGATGCTCACCGCCCGGTACAGCGCCTCCGCCACCATCACCCGCGCCATGCCATGCGGCAGCGTGAGCGCTGACAGCGACCAGCGCAGATCCGCCTTCGCATCCAGCTCCGGCGCGATGCCATCGGGCCCGCCAATCAGAAAGGCGACGTCGCGACCGTCGCGCGCGCGGGTTTCGAGGAATTTCGCGAGCTGTTCGCTCGTCATGGATTTGCCGGTGACCTGCAGCGCGACGACGAACGCACGCGCGGGAATCGCCGCCTGCATGCGCTCGCCTTCCTTCGCAATCGCCTGTTGCGGACTGCCGCTGCCGCGCTGGCCGAGCGGCACTTCCTTCAGTTCGAGCCGGTAGTCCGCCGTCAGCCGGCCCGCGTAATCGGCGTAAGCCTCATTCACCCAGTTGGGCATCCGGGTGCCGGCGGCGATGAGGCGCAGGAGCATAGGAAGAGTGACGAGGGTCAACTACCCCTCGTGACTTACGTGACCTTCGTGACTTTCGTCACTCATTCCCCCACCGCCGCATCCCGCCGCGCCGCGCTCACGTCCCACAGGTTTTCCAGGCGATACAGCTCGCGCACGCGCGGCAGCATGATGTGAACGATCGCATCCTGCAGATCGACCAGCACCCATTCGCCGTCACGCTGTCCTTCCACGCCCATCGGGCGGAAGCCGGCCTTCTTCGCCTGTTCGATCACCTTCTCGGCGATCGAGCGGACGTGACGGTCGGAATTGCCGGACGCGATGACCAACGTATCGGCGATGTCCGTCAGCTTGCGGACGTCCAGCACCTTCACCTGCACGGCCTTCATGTCGTCGAGCGCATGCTCGACCACCTTGATCAGGTCGTTGGCAGGTGCGGCAACCTTCGGCCGCTTCGCGGCCGCGGCTTTCGCCACGGGTTTGACGGCGGCGGGCTTCGCCGCGCGCGCTGGAGCCTTCTTCTTGACGGGTGCTTTGGATGCGCCGGCCTTCCGCTTCGCGGCGGCGGGCTTGCGTGCTGCGGTGGAGGAACCGGATCGTCGTGAAGTGCTTGCGCGCTTTTCGGCCATGCTCACCTCTTGGGTCGGTAACACCCGGATTGGGCAATGATCGCCCGCACGGAGTCGGGCATCAGGAAGCGGGGATCGCGCCCCGCGGCAATCGATTTGCGGACTTCGGTCGAGGAAATCTCGAGCTGCGTGACCGCATGAATGTAGATGCAGCCCGCCAGCGATTCGTGCAGATCGTTGATGCGCCCGGTGCCGCGATCGACCAGCAGTTCGCCCAGCGGACCCATGCTCGGCGCGCGCCAGCCCGGACGATGCGCAACGACGAGATGCGTGAGATCGAGCAGTTCGCGCCACTGATGCCACTTCGGCAGGCCGAGGAAGGCATCCATGCCGACGATCAGGCACAGCGCGCGGTCGGGAAAATCGGTCCGCAGCGTGCGCATGGTGTCGACCGAATACGACAGCCCTTCGCGCCGGATCTCGCGATCGTCGACGACGAAACCCGGCTGACCTTCGGTGGCAGCGCGCACCATCGCCAGCCGTTCCTCCGCGCCGGCGATCGTGCCTTCGCGATGCGGCGGATTGCCTGCCGGCATGAAACGGATTTCCGTCAGACGCAGCGACTGCAGCAATTCGAATGCGGTGCGCAGGTGCCCGAAGTGAATCGGGTCGAACGTGCCACCGAAAATACCGATCGGATTCATGCGGCCCTCGCGCGTGCCAGCCGCACTCCGCAGAACCGTGCAACCAGACTTTCCATCTCGATCCAGGGATCCGTACGCAGCACGCCCTTGATGGCGCGATCGACGCGGGCGGCATCCAGCAACAGGCCGCGCAGCGCGCCCGGCTTCAGTCGCGCCAGCGCCTGCTTCATCGCGGCCTGCCGCGGCCGCCAGACGTAAACCGAATTCATTGCGGCATCGACGCTCTGCCCGTTGGCGACCAGGTGCTGGACCTGCGCCATCCATTGCAGATCCTTGTTGACCGCCCACAGCACCAGGACGATCTCGACATCCTCACCGCGCAGGCCTTCGAGAATGCGCAGGGCGCGTGCTGTTTGCCCGCGCATCGCGGCCTCGCCGAGCTGCAGCACGTCGAAGCGCGCGCTGTCGGCCACGGCATCCAGCACAGTTTCAGTCGTTACAGGTCCAGGCGGCAGCAACAGGGCCAGCTTCTCCACTTCCTGATGCGCCGCGAGCAGGTTGCCCTCGACCCGTTCGGCGAGCAGGCCAGCCGCTTCGGCATCCGCCTTCAGTCCGTGCCGGCCAAGACGTTCGCGAATCCAGCCCGGCAGACGCTGCAGGTCGATCGGCCAGATCTGGGTCACGACCCCGCGCTTGTCGATGGCGCTCACCCACTTGGAATTCTGTACGCGCCCATCCATCTTGCCCGTGATGACGAGAACCACGTTGTCGGCCGAAGGATTCTCGGCCAGTTCGACGATGGCATTGCCGCCCTGATCGCCGGGCGTCGGATTGGTCATGCGGATCTCGACGATCTTGCGCTGCGCGAACAGCGACATCGCGCGGCTCTCGGCGATCAGCGCATCCCAGTCGAAACCGCGTTCGACGACGTGCAGATCGCGCTCGGTGAATCCTTCCGAGCGGGCACGCGCGCGGATCGCATCGGCCGCTTCGTTGACCAGCAGCGGATCGTCCCCCGACACGAGATAGATCGGGGACAAACCGCGCGACAGCGAGGACGCGAGGTTATCGCCGGTGATTTTCACTGCGGGTGACCAGGACGACGATCGGATGGGTTGGACAAGGAACGCCGTTCCGCGGAGATGGAACGTTGCAGGAAGACATGAACGGCGTACGGATCGTCGGCACTCTCGGGCGCGAACAGCTTGGGGCCAGTGCGGGCGATTATGGCCCAACGGTCCGGGGGACGGAAGCGGAAAGAGGGTTTCACACGGAGTTCGGAAGAGGAAGATTTCACACAGAGAGCAGTGCTCTTCCTGTGGGGCCGGCTTCAGCCGGCCTCTTCAAGTGCAAAGGCCGGCTGAAGCCGGCCCCACAGGAAATCTAATCCGGCTCTTATGGTTTCCCTACCAATTCGTCGAGCTGCGCCGCGAGGGGAACCTGGTACAGCGGGCGGGCCCTGGCATAGATGCGCTGCGCCATCTGCTTGCCGTCGGTGGTCTTGAGCAATTCCTCGTAGAGATCCTTGACCAGTTTGCGGCGGCCAATGGTCGTCAGGTAGTTCTCGAGGCGCGGCCACGCGGGGGTGTAGCCGGCGCGGATCGCATCGAGCAGCCAGCTGTGCGCAATCATGGCGTTGGTCGATGTCGTGAGATGGAAGGCCTCGTCGAGTTCAGCCATGCGTGCGCTCGACAGATCCGCCGGCATGTTGTCGAGGAAGTGCAGCCATTCGTGCGTGGTCCACTTCGACGTGTCCAGCGACTTCGCCGGCGTCGCGCCTTTCAGCCACGCATCGCGCTGTGCGTCGATGCGCTTGAAGGCATCCGAATGCGGCAGCACCGCGAGCGCCGGAATGCCGGGTTCATCGAGCCACACCTGCAGCTCGGCCCGCGTGATGCGCGCATCCGCCCGATCGAGTTCGTGCTTCGTCAGATAGTCGACGAACGTCCCGGCGCTGATGCTCTGGAAAGCGAAGTGATCGAAGTAGCCGCGCAGGAAGCGGTCGAGTTCGGCCCGGCCCAGTCGCGACTCCAGGAAACCCAGAAACAGCCGACCCTTTTCGTAAGGCACATCGGAAAACGCATCGTCCGGATCGCGGCCCTTGAGATCCATGTCGAGCTTCGTCAGCGCCGCATCGCCCTGCTCCGTGAGATCGGCAATATCGCGCTGCAGCGACTGCAGTCCGAGCGTGTCCTCCATTTCATGGCGCTCGCGGCCGTAGAGCGCTTCGATGATGCGGCGCTCCAGGTAGGTGGTGAATCCTTCGTTGAGCCAGACGCTGTCCCAGTCTGCGTTGGTCACGAGATTGCCGGACCAGGAATGCGCCAGTTCGTGGGCGATCAGCGAGACGAGGCTGCGATCGCCCGCGATGGCCGTCGGCGTGAGGAACGTCAGACGCGGATTCTCCATGCCGCCCCACATGAAACTCGGCGGCAGGATCAGGAGGTCGTAGCGTCCCCAGCGATACGGGCCGAACAGCTTTTCGCAGGCCTCCAGCATCGACTGCACGTCGGCGAACTCGGCAGCCGCTGCCTCGACGACTGCCGGCTCCGCGTACACGCCCGTCTGTTTGCCAATCGGACGGAACACCAGATCGCCGACGCCGAGCGCAATCAGATACGAAGGAATCGCCTGCGGCATTCTGAAACGATAATCGCCATCGCGTTGCGCATCGGGATCGTTTTCCGCGCTCATCACCGCCAGCAGTTCCGGCGGCGTGCGGATGTGCGCGTCGTAAGTGAGGCGCACCTGCGGCGTGTCCTGCAACGGAATCCAGCTGCGCGCATGGATCGCCTGCGACTGCGAATACAGGTACGGATGTTTCTTGCCCGCGGTCTGCGACGGTTCGAGCCATTGCAGCCCGCTCGCCTGCGGTGAAGTCTCGTAGTGGATGCGCACCAACACATCCTTGCCCTGCGCAGACGCCGGCAGCTCGATCGACAGCGGCGCTCCGAGCATCGGCTGCGCCTCGCCGAGCGTGAACTTCAGCGCGACGGGCTGCGGCTGCAGCAACTCCACCTTGCTGACGGTCAACCCGCGCGTATCGAGCACGATGCGGCGCGACTGCGGATCGAGCCGCTGCAACGTCAAATCGGCATGGCCGCGCAAGCGCTTGCGCGCGAAATCCGCCTGCAGATCCAGCGACAGGTGCGTCGCACGGAACTCGCGCGTATTGGCGAATGAATGCGCATCGCCGGACGGTACGGCGGCATGAATGGTCGGCGACAGAGTCATCAGCAATGCACCAATGGCGGCAAACCTGACGGACATGGCGTGCTCCTCGGGCAGGATGGTTTTCTGTGGGTCAGGCTTCAGCCTGACTGTTTTCAGGCCGGCTAAAGCCGGCCCCACAGCAGGAGAAGCTCATGAGCCTTCAATCCTCCGGCGACTGCCGCGCGCGGCGCGCCTCGTGCACGCCGGTGCGATAGATCGCGGCGCGCATGATCATCATCGCCGACACCGGCGCCGTCATGACCATGAACAACGTGATCATCAGCTCATGCAGGATGGGACGACCGGCCATCGCGGAGGAGATCACGATCGAAGCGATCAGGATGCAGCCGGTGCCGAGCGTGTTGCCCATCGAGGGGCTGTGCATGCGCATGTAGAACGTCGGCATCTTCAACAGGCCGATCGCGCCGAGCAGGCACAGCAGCCCGCCGCAGACCAGCAACAGGGAGGCGATCAGCGCCGCCCACACGGGCAGTTCGGTCATCATGGCTCGATCACCTCGCCGCGCAGCAGGAACTTGCTCAGCGCCATCGAACTGACGAAGGCGAACAGCGCGATCAGCACGGCCATGTCGAAATAGATGGTCGACGTGGAGCGGATGCCGAGCAGCAGGATCGACAGCATGCCGTTGACGTACAGGGCATCGAGCGCCAGCACCCGGTCCTGCGCGGCGGGGCCGCGGATCAGCCGTATGCCGGCGCAGGTCATCGCGGCCATCAGACAGAACTGCGCGAAGCCGGCGGCCCAGTCGAGAAGCACGATGGCGTTCATTCGAAGATCTCCATCAGCGGTCGTTCGTAGCGGTCCTTGATCGTCCGCACCCAGGCGGCTTCGTCATGGATGTCGAGAATGTGCAGCACCAGCCGTCCCTGCACGCGATCCATGTCGACCCAGACGGTTCCCGGCGTCGCGGTGAGGATCATGGCGAGGATGGCGAGGCCATGCGGATCGCGCATGTCGAGCGGAATGGTCACCAGGCCCGGCCCGCCGCCCGTGATGCCGCGCAGCACCACCTTCGCCACCATGATGTTCGACTTCACGATGTCGATCAGGACGACGAAGACCAGCCCGACCACCACGTACAGATGCTTGACCTTCGGCCGCAGCGGCCGCCAGCTGCGGCTCGAGTTGGCGAAGAAGATCGCCAGCACCGCGCCCAGCAGCAGGTGGCCGGTCGACAGCGAGTTGTTGAGCAGCAGCCACGCCACGAACAGCGCGATGGCCAAGACGAAAGGAAAGGGTCCGCGCTTCATGGCAGACCCACCGCGGCCGCCGGCTGCGCCAGCACCGCTTCGATGTACATCTGCGGGTCATGCAGGGTCTGCGCGGCCGACTGCAGGTAGTTCATCATCGGGCCTGCATACGCCGTGAGCGCCATGGTCAGCAGCAAGAGGAACGCCACCGGCCCCGCCTCGATGAAGCGCAGGCGCGGCGTCGTGCGTTCGGTGGACGACCAGAACAGGCGGATGCCGATGCGGCTCAGCGCAATCAGCCCGGCAAGTCCGCCGGCCAGCACCGCGACCAGCAGCGCCCAGCTCGTCGGCGGCAACTCGCCTGTGTTCATGGCCTGCACGATCGAGGACAGCAGGGCGAACTTGCCCACGAAGCCCGACAGCGGCGGCAGGCCGGTGACGAGCAGCACGCAGAACACGAATGCGAGGCCGAGGAAGGCCATCGCTGCTGGAATCGCGACACCGACCTCCTCTTCCCTGCTGTACGAGTCGCCGGGCTCGTCGATGTCGAAGGCGCGATAGCTCACTGCGGGCATGGGCGCGACATCGGCCATGTCGGTGACCGAGCCGGTGCGCGTGCGCTCCGTCATGCCGTTCAGCATGAAGAACGCGCCGGTCGCGAGCACCGAGCTGACCATGTAGAACAGCGCCGGCGCGGTGAGGTTCTGCGCTCCCGACCCGACGGCCGCCAGCAGCGTGCCCGAAGACACGATCACCACGAATCCGATCAGCCGGCTCAACTGCTGCGATCCCACCAGACCGACGATGCCGAACACCAGGGTCGCGAGTCCGCCGTAATACAGCCACTCGCCGGCCAGCGGCGCCGGTGCCGCGGCATCGCCCAGCAGCACGCTCAATCGCAGCACGGCGTACACGCCCACCTTGGTCATGATCGAGAACACGGCGGCGACGGGTGCGCCGGCCGCGGCGTACGCCGGCGGCAACCAGAAATTGAGGGGCCACGTCCCCGCCTTCACCAGGAAGGCAATCGCCATGATGGCGACGCCGGCATCGAACAGTCCGCGATCCGTCGCCGCGATGGTGCTCCAGCGCACGCTCAGATCCGCCATGTTCAGCGTGCCGGCGATGCCGTAGATCAGCGCGAGCCCGGTGAGGAACAGCAGCGACGCCACCAGGTTGACGACGATGTACTGCAGACCCGCCTTGACGCGGGCCGGGCCCGAGCCGTGCAGCATCAATCCATACGAGGCGGCCAGCAGCACTTCGAAGAACACGAACAGGTTGAACAGGTCGCCGGTCAGGAACGCGCCGTTCAATCCCATCAGCAGGAACTGCGACAGCGGCAGGTAGTGCACGCCGACGCGTTCCCAGCGTGCCACCGAATACAGCAGCGCCGGCAACGCCAATATCGCGCTCAGCGCGACCATCAGGGCCGAGAGACGATCGACCACCAGCACGATGCCGTACGGCGCCGGCCAGGCGCTGATGGGATAGACGCCGATCCCCTGATGCCACACGTGCGGCACGGCGTCGGTGGTCAGCCACATCAGCCCCAGTGCGACGGCGAGTTGCGCGAGCGTCGACAGCAGCGCGATCGATTCGCGCACGCGCCGCTGCGATTCCGGAAACAGCAGCAGGGCCGCGCCCGTCACCAGCGGCAGGACGATCGGCAACGCCGGCAGATGCGCCCACGGGGTCACTTGTCGCGCTCCTTGCCGTCGACGTGGTCGGTGCCGGTCAGTCCGCGCGCGGCCAGCATCACGACCAGGAACAGCGCGGTGGTCGCGAAGCTGATCACGATCGCCGTCAGCACCAGTGCCTGCGGCACCGGATCGGCATACAGCAGCGGATCGGTCGCGCCGTCCGCGCGGATGATCGGCGGCCGCTCCACCGTGAGCCGCCCCATGCAGAAGATGAAAAGATTGATCGCATACGACAGCAGCGCCAGCCCGACGATCACCTGGAACGTGCGCGGCCGCAGGATCAGCCAGACGCCCGAGCCGGTCAGCACGCCGATGGCAAGTGCATAGACGAGTTCCATCACTGCGCTCCCGTCGGCGCGTCCGCCGCCGCTTCGACATGCACCTGGGTCGCCGCCGCGACCGCCGCCGGACGACGATGGCTGCGCAGCGACTGGTGAGCAATCGCGACCAGCATCAGCACGGTGGCGCCGATCACCAGCATGTACACGCCGATGTCGAACAGCAGCACCGAGGAAACATGGATCTCGCCGACGATCGGCAGCGTGCCATGCCACGCGAGCGCGCTGAGGAACGTATGCGACGCCAGCCACGCGCCCATGCCCGCCGCCGCCGCCGCCAGCAATCCGGCGGCCATCCAGTACTGCGGATGGATGCGCGTGCGCGACTCGACCCACATGGTGCCGGCGACGATGTACTGCGCGACCACGGACGTTGCCATCACCAGGCCGCCGACGAAGCCGCCGCCCGGCGCGTTGTGCCCACGCAGCAGGAAGAACACCGAAACCAGCCCCGCCATCGGCAGCAACAGCCGCACGATGACGGCCGGGATCTGCATGTAGCTCGGCGGCAGCTGCTCGTCCGGATCCGGCAGGGCTGTCAGGCTGCGCGGCGCATCGTCGCGCTGGGCGCGCGGCACGCTCATCGACTCCGGCGCCGGGCGGAAACGTCGCAGCAGCGCGAACACCGTGAGCGCGACGATGCCCACCACCGTGATTTCACCGAAGGTGTCGAAGCCGCGGAAGTCGACCAGGATCACGTTGACCACGTTGCTGCCGCCGCCCTGCGGCAGCGCGCGCTCGATGAAGAATTCCGCCAGCGTCTGTTCGCCGCGCGGGCGGGTCATGATGGCGAAGGCGAAACTCGCCATGCCGAAGCCCACTGCGGTGGCGATGAACAGATCGCGAACCCGGCGCGCGCGCGCGCGCAGCGTGCGCCGGTCGGGGTCGTCGACTTCGATGCGCCGCGGCAGCCAGCGCAAGCCGAGCAGGATCAGCACGAGCGTCACGACTTCGACTGCGATCTGCGTCAGCGCCAGGTCGGGCGCCGAAAACCAGGCGAAGGTGAGACAGGTGATGAGCCCGGTGCCGCCCAGCATGACGAGCGCCGCCAGCCGGTGATACTTCGCCTGCATCGCCGCGCCGATGGCGCAGGCCGCGCCGATCAGCCACATCAGCGCGAAGGCCGGATCGACCCGCGACGGCGCCTGCGTGCCCCAGAAGGTGAAGCTTTCGTGCAGTGCGACCCAGGCCGCACCGACCGAGACGCACACCACCACGACGAGCTGGGTCTGCAGATGACGCGAGTACAGCCGGCGCTTGATGCGATCGGCCGACCGGATCAGCGCGACGATGATGACGTCGAACGCGCGCCGGCCGTCGAAGCGATCGATCAGCGGCGCGGCGCCATGCACTTCGCCGCGCCGCTTCAGGAACAGATAGAAGCCCGCGCCGCCCGCCAGCGCCAGCACGCTCATGACCAGCGGCTGCGTCAGTCCGTGCCACACGGACAGGCTGAACTCCGGCATTCCCAGGCCAAGGATCGAGCGGCCGGCACTGTGGAGGAATGGCCCGACCGTCACGGCCGGCATGACACCGACCAGCAGACACGCCGTCACCAGCAGTGCGCTCGGCGCCAGCATCCAGCGATGCGGATCGTGCGGCGTGCGCGGCAGATTGTCGGCGAGCGGACCGAAGAACACCTGGTGGATGAAGCGCAGCGAATACGCCACGCTGAAGGCGCTCGCGAGCGTCGCCACTGCGGGCAGACCGATGCGCAGCCACGGACTGTGTCCGGCAAAGATGGTCTCGGCGAAGAACATTTCCTTGGACAGGAAGCCGTTGAGCAGCGGCACGCCGGCCATCGCCGCCGCCGCCACCGTTGCCAGCGTCGCCGTGATCGGCATGGCCTTGGACAACCCGCTCAGCAGCCGCAGATCGCGCGTGCCCGTTTCGTGGTCGACGATGCCCGCCGCCATGAACAGCGACGCCTTGAACGTCGCGTGATTCATCATGTGAAAGACGGCGGCGATCAGCGCCAGCGGACTGTTCATGCCCAGCAGCAGCGTGATCAGCCCGAGATGACTGATGGTCGAATACGCCAGCACGCCCTTCATGTCGCGCTGGAACACGGCCGCGAATGCACCGATCAGCAGCGAACACAGTCCCGCCCCGCCGACGATGAAGAACCACAGATCGGTGCCCGCCAGCACCGGCCACAGCCGCGCCAGCAGGAACACGCCCGCCTTCACCATCGTCGCTGAATGCAGGTACGCGGATACCGGCGTCGGCGCGGCCATCGCGTTCGGCAGCCAGAAGTGGAACGGGAACTGCGCGCTCTTGGTCAGCGCGCCCAGCGCCACCAGCACGACGGCGATCGGATACCACTCATGCGCGCGAATGATCTCGGCGGACGCGAGCACCTGGTCGAGATCGTAGCTGCCAGCGATCTGGCCGATGACGATCACGCCGGCGAGCAGACACAGTCCGCCGGCCGCCGTGACGGTCGAGGCCATGCGGGCACCACGCCGCGCATCGGGCAGGTGATACCAGTAGGCGATCAGCATGAACGAGGTCAGGCTGGTGAGTTCCCAGAAGATCACCAGCTGGATCAGGTTGCCCGACAGCACCATCCCGACCATCGCGCCCATGAACGCGAGCAGGAAGGAGAAGAAGCGCGGCACCGGATCGGCCGGCGACATGTAGTAGCGCGCATAGAGCACCACCAGCGCGCCCATGCCGGTGACGAGCTGCGCGAACAGCCAGGAATAGCCGTCGAGCCGCAGATAGAAATCGAGTCCGAACTGCGGCAGCCAGGGAATGACGACACGGACGACTTCGCCGTCGGCGATCTGCGGGAACAGGCTGATAGCGAGGCCGAAACAGGTGATGCTCACCGCTCCCGCGAGCCAGGCCTCGGCGTTGCGGGCATTCGACGGCAGGAAGGCGGCGCACAGCGCGCCCAGGAACGGCAACAGGACGATCAATGTCAGCTGCATG
Organism: uncultured Steroidobacter sp.; assembly: GCA_937864115.1. Lineage (GTDB taxonomy): Bacteria > Pseudomonadota > Gammaproteobacteria > Steroidobacterales > Steroidobacteraceae > Steroidobacter. Next base: position 50,519 of record CALMII010000038.1, read on the forward strand.
ACCGACCGCTCCTTTTTCTCATCTCTCTCTGCCTCTTCGCCATCGTCGCCTGCTTGATTCGGGGCATGCCGGACCGCACGCCGGCATTCGTGGAGCGGTGTAGTGTCGGTTCCGCGCTAACTGCTTTCCTTGGGCGCATGGCGCCGCGTGGTGATACCGCACCGCATCCTGACGGAAGCAGCGACGGCCGCCAGATCGTAGCGGCAATCGCCGGAGCACGCACGCATTGTTTTCATTCGGGATTACGCTCGGCATCGCGGCCCAACCCCGTGCCGCGAAACGCGCGCGTGAGTACACTTCGTCGCGTCATTCTGGAAGTACTGCCCATGAAAAAGTCTTTCGCCACGGTTCTCGCGCTGCTTGCGCTGGCGGCCTGCGGCAATTCGCCGAGCCCTGCTCCGGTCGCGGCCCGTTCTTCCGCGCCCTCCGTCGACAACCTGCCGGCCGACGGCGCCTTCGTCGGTCGCGTATGGGTGTCCACCCGGCCGGGACGACCGCTCGGCTCCATGATCGTGTTCCTGCCCAATCGCAGCCTGATCATGGATTCGTGTTTCGAGACCTACCGGATCTCGGAATGGGGCGTCATGGGCGACACCATCCGCTGGCGCGAGGACAGCATTCCGATCGAAGCGTCGGTGTCGCTGCCCAGCCCGGATGAACTGACGCTGCAGATCGTCGGACAGAACGAGGCGCAGACGTATATCGCGGCGTCCGTGCCGTACGTGTGTCCGGACATGCCGAAGTGAAGCTTGTAGGTCAGGCTTTAGCCTGACTCCTTGGTTTGGCCTGATTCCTCAGAAGGCCGGCTGAAGCCGGCCCCACAGGAAGAAACAAAACCCTCCGCCCTGCGCCCGATGTGCTCTTCGCCGCGTCGCTTCGCCAGCTCCACCTGGCGATGGCGCTCGCGCAGACCGGCCTGCTTCTCCTGCGACTTCTGTCCATGACACGCGGGGCAACTCACGCCCTCGACGAACAGATCCGAGCGCTTGTCTTCCTCGCCGATCGGATTGCGGCACGAACGGCACAGATCATGTTTGCCGGGCTGCAGGCCGTGCCCGACGGCGACCCGCTCATCGAAGACGAAACACTCTCCCTGCCAGCGACTCTCGCTCTCCGGAACCGTCTCCAGGTATTTCAGAATGCCTCCCTGCAGGTGGTAGACCTCTTCGAAGCCTTCCGAGCGCAGGAACGCGGTCGACTTCTCGCAGCGGATGCCGCCGGTGCAGAACATCGCGACTTTCTTCTTCGCACGCAGTCCCTCGTGACTGCGGACCCACGCTGGCAGTTCGCTGAAGCTGCGCGTCTGCGGATTCACCGCGCCTGCGAAACTGCCGAGCGCCACTTCGTAGTCATTGCGCACGTCGACCACGACGACATCGGGATCCGCGATCAGCCGGTTCCAGTCCTGAGGCTTCACGTAGGTGCCGGCCATGCGTGTCGGATCGACGCCCGGCACACCCATCGTGACGATCTCCTTCTTGAGCCGCACCTTCATGCGATAGAAAGGTTGGCGCGACGCACCCGACTCCTTGTGTTCCAGATCGGCCAGGCGCGGATCGCGACGCAGCCAGTCGAGCACTTCGCGCACCTGCTGCGCCTCGCCCGCGATCGTGCCGTTCACGCCTTCGGCGGCGAGCAGGATCGTGCCCTTTACGCCGCGTTCTTCGCAGAACGCCAGCAGGGGCGCCTTGAGGTCGGCGAAATCCGGCAGGGCAACGAACTTGTAGAAGGCGGCGGCGATCATGGAAGGACACGGTCGGCGGGAGGGCCGGAAGAATAGCCGCAAAAGGCGCAAAAGGCGCAAAGGAGAAGCTCGGTTTTCTTCCTGTAGGTCAGGCTTTCCCGCGGGATTTCCTTCGGTCACAGCCTGACTCCTCAGAGGCCGGCTCAAGCCGGCCCCACAGGAAGAGGAAATGCCCGGATTCGACCGCAAGAACCCGGGTGTCAGGGAATGCCTGCCCCGGCACTCTGCGCCCATCGATCTTGCCTCATCCGGAGAACGCGCCATGATTACCTCAGCCACCGTCATTGCCCTGCCGTCTGCGATGAATACCCGCTCCGCCTACACGAACGACGATGCCCGCTGGGCCGCGGTCGTACGCCGCGATCACGAAGCGGACGGCCAGTTCTTTTATTCCGTGCGCACGACCGGCGTGTACTGCCGCCCGTCCTGCGCATCGCGTCGCGCACGACGCGAGAACGTCGGTTTCTACGGCACCGCGGCCGCGGCCGAGAAGGCCGGCTTCCGTCCGTGCAAGCGCTGCAAGCCGGATCGACCGGCGCTGGCCGCGCAGTACGCCGAGCGGATTGCACGCGCATGTCGACTCATCGAACGCAGCGAATCCGCGCCCACGCTGAACGAGCTGGCGAAGTCGACGCAGCTCAGTCCCTATCACTTCCATCGCATCTTCAAGGCAGTCACCGGCGTGACGCCGAAGGCCTATGCGACGGCGCATCGCAGCCGGCGCACGCGCAGCAACCTGAGCGGTCGCGCCTCGGTGACACAGGCGATCTACGACAGCGGCTTCAATTCCAACGCGCCGTTCTATGCACAGTCGAAGGACGTGCTCGGCATGCAGCCGCGCCAGTTCCGCGCCGGCGGCGCCGATGCGGCCATCCGCTTCGCCGTCGGCCAGTGTTCGCTCGGCGCCGTCCTCGTGGCCGCGACCGACAAGGGCGTGTGCTCGATCCTGCTGGGCGACGATCCGGAAGCACTCGTGCGCGATCTGCAGGACCGGTTCGATCGCGCCGAACTCATCGGCGGCGATGCCGACTTCGAACGACTCGTGGCGCGAGTCGTCGGAATGGTGGAACAACCCTCGCGCGGTCTCGATCTGCCGCTCGACATCCGCGGCACCGCGTTCCAGCAACGCGTGTGGCAGGCGCTGCGCAAGATCCCGGCCGGCGCCACGATCAGCTACGCCGAGATGGCGAAGCGCATCGGTGCGCCAAAAGCGATACGCGCCGTCGCAGGCGCCTGTGCCGCGAATCCCATCGCCATCGCGATTCCCTGTCATCGCGTGGTGCGCACCGATGGCGACCTCTCCGGCTATCGCTGGGGCATCGAACGCAAGCGCGTACTGCTGGAACGCGAGAAGGCTGCCTGACCGTGCACGCTCGCACATCCTCGACGCGGACGGTCGATCCGGCCGCCCGCGTCGCCCGCCACGACTGGCCGCAAGCGTATGAACAACTCGATGCTCGCGGCTTCACCGTGCTCGAAGGTCTGCTCGATGAGCAGGAATGCGGCGAGCTTCGGGCTCTCTACTCCGCGGACCACGGATTCCGCAAACGCGTCGTGATGCAACGGCACGGCTATGGCCGCGGCGAGTACAGATATTTCGCCTATCCGCTGCCGCCGCTCATCACGGATCTGCGCACACACCTGTATCCGCGGCTGGCGGGAATCGCGAATCGCTGGCTTGAGCAGCTGCGAATCGACACGCGCTTTCCTGACGATCACCACTCGTTTCTGCAGCGCTGCCACGTCGCCGGCCAGACGCTGGCAACGCCGCTGCTCCTGCGCTACGGCGCCGGCGACTACAACTGTCTGCACCAGGATCTGTACGGCGAGCACGTGTTTCCGCTGCAGGCCGCGGCCTTGCTGTCGCAACCCGGCGAAGACTTCACCGGCGGCGAATTCGTTCTCACCGAACAACGTCCTCGAATGCAATCGCGCGCCGCTGTCGTGCCACTGCGTCGAGGCGACCTCGTGATCTTCGCCGTTCACCATCGACCGGTGCGCGGCACCCGCGGCAGCTATCGCGTCAATATGCGTCACGGCGTCAGCACCGTCGATTCCGGCGAGCGCTTCACTGCGGGCGTCATCTTTCACGACGCCGGGACGTAAGAAGAGGGAGAGCCGCAAAGACCGCATAAAGGAACGGGAATTTCTTCTGATCCCTTCTTTTGTGCGGTCCTTGCGGCTCTCCTCTCTTCCCATTGAACCCGGCAAAGCCTTCGCGTCATAGTCGACGCATGCCCACCGTCGATCTCGTTGCCGGAATTCCCTCGCAGGCGATTGCTCGCATCGGCGAGCGCGAACGCGCCCGTTATCTCGCGGCGCATCCGGTCTGCGCGGCGGCGACGCACGCTTCGGCAGCCCACTGGCTCGATGGCGTGCCGATGCACTGGATGACGGACTGGGGTCTGCCGGTGCCGCTCGTCGTGAAGCAGGCCAGCGGTTCGATCGTCGAAGACATCGACGGCCATCGTTACGGCGATTTCTGCCTGGGCGATACCGGCGCGATGTTCGGTCATTCGCCGGCGCCCGTCGCGGAAGCGATCCGGCAACAATCATCGCGCGGACTGACGTGCATGCTGCCAGTCGAAGCGACGGCGCGGATCGGCGAACTGCTGGCCGCCCACTTCAGCCTGCCCTGCTGGCAGATGACCCAGACCGCGACGGATGCGAACCGCGCCGTCGTGCGCTGGGCGCGGGCGCTGACCCGACGCAAGCGCATTCTGGTGTTCGAGGGCTGCTATCACGGCTCGCTCGAAGACACGATGGTCGAACTGTCGGACGGCAGCGTGACACCGCGTCGCGGTCAGGTCGGCCAGGTCGCGGACTTCGCTGCGCTCGCGCGCGTCGTCGAGTTCAACGACCTCGCCGGACTCGAAGCGGCACTGGCCTGGGAAGACGTGGCCTGCGTGCTGGCCGAACCGGTCATGACCAACGCCGGCATGGTGCTGCCGCAGCCAGGCTTCTGGGAGCAGGCGCGCGCCCTGTGCGACCGCTACGGCACGCTGCTGGCCATCGACGAGACTCACACGCTGAGCAGCGGCCCCGGCGGCTATGCACGACGCATCGGCCTGCGCGCGGACTTCGTCGTCGCCGGCAAGGCCATCGCGGGCGGCGTACCCTGCGCCGTGTACGGTTTCACGACCGAACTCGCGCAGGCCATGTCCGCCTTGCTGCGCGAGAAGCCGTCGGGACATTCGGGCATGGGCACGACGCTCGCTGCGAATGCCCTGGCGAGTGCCGCGCTTGCCGCTTGCCTGGAGCATGTGATGACCGAGGACGCCTACCGGCACATGACCGATCTGTCTGCGCAACTCGTCGCCGGCATCGAGAACATCATCCAGCGGCACGCGCTGCCCTGGCACGTCAGCAACGTCGGCGCGCGCAGCGAGCTGTGCTTCTCGCGAATGCCTGCGCTCACCGCGCGGGAATCGCTCAGCGCCGCCGTGCCCGTGCTGGAACGGACGCTCCATCTCTACCTGCTGAACCGCGGCGTGCTCATCACACCCTTCCACAACATGATGCTGATCAGTCCCGCCACCGAACCTGCCCAGGTTCGCGCGCTGCTCGATGCGCTCGACGCCTGCTGCACCGAACTGCTGTCATGAACCCGCACGCCGATCCCGCTGAAGCGCGCGACTTTCTCGCGGCCCATCCCGACATCGAAGCGATCGAACTGCTGATCACCGATCCCGGCGGCGTCGCCCGCGGCAAGCTCGTCGCCCGCGAAGAACTGGAAGGCATCTATCGCGAAGGCCGCTATGTCGCCGGCTCGATTCTCGGACTCGACATCACGGGCGAGGACGTCGAAGCCACCGGCCTCGTCTGGTCCGTCGGCGATGCGGACCGACGCTGCTGGCCGATTCCGGGAACGCTGAAACGCACGCCGTGGACACGGCGTCCCTGCGCGCAGGTGCTGCTGACGATGCACGATCTCGACGGCACGCCGACGTACGCCGATCCGCGGCACGCACTGGCGCGATCGATTGCGGCGCTCGCGCCGTTGACGCCGGTCGTCGCCGCCGAGATCGAGTTCTATCTCCTGACGCGCGATGCGGACGGCACGCTGCGGCCCGCATCGGGACTGCTCTCCGGCCGCAGACAGGCGCGCTTCGATTCCTATGGACTCGGCAAGCTCGACGACATGTCGCCGGTGTTCGACGACATCTACGCCGCCGCGAAGTCGATGGACCTGCCGCTGCGCACGCTCATGTCCGAATACGCGCCCGGCCAGTTCGAGATCACGCTGCTGCATCGGGCCGACGCATTGCGCGCGATCGACGAAGCCATCGTCTTCAAGCGCCTGATCCGCGGCGTCGCGCTGCGACACGGCTTGATTGCGTGCTTCATGGCCAAGCCCTTCGAGGAGCAGGCCGGCAGCGGCATGCACGTGCACGTCAGCCTGCAGAACGATGCAGGCGAAAATGTCTTCGGCAGCGACGATCCGGCCGGCACGCCGCTGCTGCGTCATGCGATCGGCGGGCTGCAGAAGACGATGGCGGAATCGATGCTGATCTTCGCGCCGAATGCGAATTCGTACCGGCGCTTCCGCCGCATGAGTTACGCGCCCGTGGCGCCGACCTGGGGAATCAACAACCGTTCGGTGAGCCTGCGGATTCCCGCCGGTGGCGCAGCGAGTCGGCATGTCGAGCATCGTGTCAGCGGCGCGGATGCAAATCCGTATCTCGTCGCGGCGACCGTTCTTGCGGGCGTGCGTGTCGGCCTAGATGGCCATTCCGATCCCGGCCCACCGATCACTGGCAATGGTTACGAAGCCACTGCGACCGCAACACTGCCGCACGACTGGCACAGCGCCATCCGCGCCGCCGACCAGTCGCAGTTCCTGCGTAACGCACTCGGCGCCGAGTTGATGCAAGCCTTCATCGCGATCAAGCAGCAGGAGTGCGACAAGTTCAACGCGAAAGTGAGCGCAGCGGACTACGAGTGGTACCTGGAGAATTGAGCATGAGGATTCGCTCCGCCTGTGGGGCCGGCTTCAGCCGGCCTGAAGAATGTCAGGCTGAAGCCTGACCCACAGGAAGAGGCAGGAGCGACGCTTACGTCGTCGCGGTCAGCGTGCGCGGCGGAATGCGCCCGAACTGGCCGGAATTGAAATCGCGGATGGCCTGCTCGATCTCCTCGTTCGTGTTCATCACGAACGGTCCGTAGCCCGCGATCGGTTCGTCCAGCGGCTCGCCGCTCAGCACCAGGAAGCTCGCATCGACGCCGCCGGCTTCCAGCAGCACCTCGCCGGCTTCGCGATCCATGAGCACGAACTGTCCTTCGCGAACGATGTCGCCGCCGTTGATCTGCACATTGCCGCGCAGGATCACCAGTGCCACGGTGTTGCCTTCCTTGAAGTTCAACGTCGCATTGCGACCCTGCTCGAGCCGCACATCCCACACATCCACCGGACTGAACGTGCGTGCCGCACCGCGGCGTCCGTCGAACTCGCCCGCGATCACGCGCACGCTGCCGGCCTCGCCGGGCAGCGCCACCACGGGAATGTCCTCGTTCAGCAGCGTCTGATAGCTCGGCGCCGTCATCTTGTCCTTCGCCGGCAGATTCACCCACAACTGCACCATGTGCAGGTTGCCGCCGCGACGCGTGAAGGCCTCGGAATGGAATTCCTCGTGCAGGATGCCGGCGCCCGCCGTCATCCACTGCACATCGCCCGGGCCGATCCTGCCGCCGGCGCCGGTGGAATCGCGATGCTCGACCTCGCCCTCATAGACGACCGTGACGGTCTCGAAACCGCGATGCGGATGCTCGCCCACGCCGCGCCGGCCGTTGCCCGGCGTGAACGCGAACGGACCGGCATGATCGAGCAGCAGGAACGGACTCAGATGCTGGCCCTGGCTGTTGTACGAAAAGAGCGAGCGCACCGGAAAACCGTCGCCCACCCAGTGCTTCCCGGGCGCGCTGTAAATACCGACGATCTGTTTCATGGCTGCCTCCTTCGACAGGGTTCCAACTGGCGAACGACGATACGCGTGGAACGACGATGCCGGTAGACGGCGATCCTGCTACTGTCCGTTCCACCCATGGAACGATGATCCGCGCATGCAGGATCTGAACGATCTCTACTACTTCGCCCAGGTGGTCGAACACGGCGGCTTCGCGCCTGCCAGCCGTGCGCTGGGATTGCCGAAGTCGAAACTCAGCCGCCGCATCGCCCTGCTGGAAGAACGCCTCGGCGTGCGTCTCATCCAGCGATCGACCCGGCATTTCTCCGTCACCGACATCGGTCAGGACTACTACGCACATTGCCGCGCCATGCTGCTGGAAGCCGACGCGGCGCAAGCCGCCATCGAACAGACCCGCAGCGAACCGAGCGGCGTCCTGCGCGTGACCTGCCCCATTGCCCTGCTGCATGCGCGCGTCGGCACGATGCTGACGGAGTTCATGGCGGCGTGTCCGAAGATCGAACTGCACCTTGAAGCGACCAACCGTCGCGTCGACGTGATCGCCGAAGGCATCGACATCGCACTGCGGGCGCGGCCGGCGCCGCTCGACAGCAGCGACCTGATGCTGAAGGTGCTGGGCGAACGCGGTCATGCGCTCGTCGCGAGTCGTGCGTTTCTCGAACGGCACGGACCGATCGACGTGCCGACCGATCTGACGACTCGCCCCACGCTCGATCTCGGCCCCGCACGCCAGGAACACATCTGGATGCTCGAAGCCATCGACGGTGCGCGAGCGGAAGTCCGCCATCATCCCCGACTGGTGACCGACGACATGCTCACCCTGCGCAACGCCGCACTCGCTGGCACAGGCATCGCGCAACTGCCGTTGCTGATGGTCAGCGATGACATTCGCGCTGGAACGCTGCTGCACGTGCTGCCGTCATGGGCGCCGCGCCGTCACATCGTTCACGCGGTGTATGCGTCGAAACGCGGCCTGCGTCCGTCGGTGCGCGCGCTGCTCGATCACCTGGGCGAGCGGTTCGCGCAGTTGCGCGAGGACTGAGTCTGGGCGGGGCCTCTTACTGTGGGGCCGGCTTTCCCGTGGGATTCCCTTCGGTCACAGCCGGCCTCCTTATCAGAGTCAGGCTGAAGCCTGACCTACAGAAAGACCGCATCTGCTCTGCAGACCACCGCCGCATCGCCCCGTTGCCTTCGCAACAGACGACGCCCTCGACCGAAAACCGCAGCAAAAGCGCTCTGCAGAACGCATAAATCTTTGCATTCCGGCGTGTAGACGCCCTCTCGCAGCCGCGCGTAGGCTCCGCAGCCGCTGAAACGAAAACAAAAAGAAACGAATCGCGCACCAAACGAAAATCCAGTCAGGGGGAATCATGTTCGCATCAGCGTCTGAAGGACGGTCGTGGGGATGGCTCATTGGCGTGACCGTGGCGGGACTGGCAGGCGCGGCGAACGCGCAGGATGTTCAGCCGCGCCCCGGTGTCGGCGCCGTCGTCGAAGAGGTCATCGTCACTGCACAGAAGCGCGAAGAAAGCGGGCAGGACGTGCCCATCTCGCTGGAAGTGATGAGCGCGGAGCGGATCGCCAATCTGCAACTGGTCAGCGGCACCGAGATCGCGCGACAGACGCCCAACCTGCAGGTGTCGAACCTCGGCAACGAAGATCAGCCGAAGTTCTCGCTGCGCGGCATCGCGACGCCGGACTTCAATCTCAACACGACCTCGCCCACCGGCGTGTTCTATGACGAAGTGTATGTCGCGAGCCAGTTCCTCGGCGGCCCGCAGATCTTCGACCTTGAACGCGTCGAAGTGCTGCGCGGTCCGCAGGGCACGCTGTTCGGCAAGAACACCACCGGCGGCGCGATCAACTTCATCACCCGCTCGCCGAGCTACGAGACCGAAGGCTATGTCTCCGTGCAGGCGGGCAACCACGACTACGTCCATGCCACCGGCGCATTCAATCTGCCGCTGGTGAAGGACAAACTCGCCGCGCGTCTCGCCGCCAACTACACACGCAGCGATGGCTGGATCCGCAACTACAATCCGGCCGGCGAGGATCTGTCATCGATCGACAACTACGCACTGCGCCTGAGCCTGCTGTTCGAACCGACCGAGAACACCAGCGCGAAGCTGCGGCTGCTGCATTCGCGCAGCAATCCGACCAACATCGGCGTCATCAACTACGGCACCGGCCCCGGCGACACCAATGCCTTCGGCGTGAATCCTCGCGTGAACCCGCTCACCGGCGAGAACTTCGACGCCTGGGAGGGCTACTACGACCGCACCGGCGGCGAAATCATCGCCGACGGCGACGGCGCCATCCTCACCATCGATCAGAAGATCGGCCAGCTCACGCTGACCTCGATCACGTCCTACATCGAAGGCGACTTCAAGAACAACGTCGACGCCGACGGCTCGATCGCACCCCTGCTCGCCATCGACTTCTACGCCCGCACGCGCGAGATCGGCCAGGACCTGCGCATCTCGAGCAACTACGACCGCCCGTTCAACTTCATCGCCGGCCTGTACTACAACCACGATGTCACCGGCATCAACACCGACTACACGCTGTTCGCCGCCGTCGATCTCGCCCAGAGCTACGAACAGAAACGCACCTCGTACGCCGCCTACGCGGACATGACCTACGACCTGACTCCGGACTGGACCCTGTACGGCGGCCTGCGCTGGACCGACGATGAAGGCAAGGCCACCGACTTCCAGGTCGTGCCCATCATTCCGGTACAGCCGACCCAGAGCTACGAGGATTCCGCGCCCACCGGCCGCATCGGCGTACGCTACAAATTCAGCGACGACGTGATGGCTTATGCACAGTACGCGCGCGGCTATCGCAGCAGCACCATCAACGGCAGCGCACTGACGAATGCCAGCGACTTCAACGTCGCGGATCCCGAGAAACTGAACTCCTACGAAGTCGGCCTGAAATCGCAGTTCTTCGACGACCGGCTGCAGCTCAATACGTCGGCGTTCTATTACCAGTACCTGAACCAGCAGTTCGTCAATGCGATCACGTTGACCGAATCGAAGATGGTGAACGCGGGCGAAGCCCGGCTGATGGGCCTGGAAGCGGAAGTGATCGCGCAGCTCACCGACCATCTGCGCCTGCGCTTCGGCATGGCGCTGCTCGACACCGAGTATGTCGAACTGCATCTCGCGCGCGGCACGCCGCTGGTCGACTACGACCTCGCCGGCAATGAGTTGATCGAGGCGCCGCACACGACATTCAGTCTCGCGCTCGACTGGTCGATGTTTGCGCTGGGCGCCGGACGCGTGCACGCCCATGTCGACGGCTCGCGGGTCGGCTCGAAGTTCTTCACGCCGTTCAACAATCTGCCGCCGAGCAATCTGTCGGTGGGCGAGGCCTACTACGAGGCGAATGCACGCGTCGTCTATCGCTCCGATTCGGGCCGTTACGAAGTCGGCGTCTGGGGCAAGAACCTGACGGACAACGACGAGGCCGCGGGCCAGGTGGGCGCCGATCAATCGACGTTCTACCAGCGCTTCACGGTGTCGCCGTATCCGCGGCGCTATGGCGTGGAGTTCAGCTACAACTTCTGACGATTCATGCTCACGAACGATACGAGCAGCCACCTGTCGCCGGCGATCCAGACGCGTCACCGGCAGATTCTCGACATCGCGCGGCGCACCGGCCGCGTGACCGTCGAAGCGCTGGCCGAACGGCTCGACGTGACGCCGCAGACGATCCGCAAGGATCTGAACGAACTGTGCGACCGCACGCTGCTGTCGCGCGTGCACGGCGGCGCCGTCATCACTTCGGGGGTCGACAATCTCGAGTACGAAGCACGGCGCCTGCTGACGAAGGAAGAAAAGCTGGCGATCGGCGCGGCGGCGGCCGCGCTGATTCCCGATCAGGCCTCGCTCTTCATCAACATCGGCACGACGACGGAAGAAGTCGCGCGCGCCCTGCACCAGCATTCCGGACTGCTGGTCATCACCAACAATCTCAACGTCGTCGACCAGCTCTATCGCAATCCCGGCATCGAAGTCATCGTCGCCGGCGGCCGCGTGCGCGCCATCGATCGCGCGGCGGTGGGCCCGTTCGCCGTCGATTTCATCCGGAACTTCAAGGTCGACTTCGCCGTGATCGGCACCTCCGCGATCGACGAGGACGGCGCGCTGCTGGACTTCGACATCAACGAAGTGCAGGTGTCGCAGACGATCATCCAGAACGCGCGACAGGTCATCCTGGTCGCGGACGGCAACAAGGTCGGCCGTCCGGCGCCGGTGCGCATCGGCCATCTGAGCGACGTCGATATTTTCGTCACCGACCGCCTGAGCGGTCCGCAGATGGCAGCCGTCTGCGAAACGCACGGCGTACGGGTCATCGAAACGCATTCGAAGTATCCGGGGGAACGCTGATTCGCTTGTTCTTCCCCTCCTCCGCTTGCGGGGGAGGGCAAGGGAGGGGGGCGCGCAGAATGCGCGTGCTTTCGCACGCCTGCCCCCATCCCAACCTTCCCCCGCAAGCGGGGGAAGGGGCGTGGTAGCGCAGACGGCACATCGACATATAGGGGGGGGTTCATGAAGGCATCGCGTTCCTGGTTCACGTGGGGATGGCTCGCCGTACTGATCGGCTGTCTGCTGGCGCACTGGATTCAGACATCCAGCGACATCCGCATTCAGGATGTGCGCTTCACCGGCGTGAACGGCAAGCCGATGAGCGCGCTGCTGTACATTCCGCCGAACGCAACCGCGAAGACGCCGGCGCCGGGCATCCTCGCGGTGCACGGCTACATCAACTCGCGCGAGACGCAATCGGGCTTCGCCATCGAATATGCGCGCCGCGGCTACGTGGTGCTGGCGCTCGATCAGACTGGTCACGGCTACAGCGCCGCGCCGGCTTTCGCCGATGGCTTCGGCGGACCGGCCGGCCTCAAGTATCTGCGCAGCCTCGACATCGTCGACGGCGACAACATCGGCCTGGAAGGTCACAGCATGGGCGGCGGCTCGGTGCTCGCCGCTGCCCTCGCCTATCCGGACGGCTACAAGTCGGTGGTATTGGAAGGCTCGGCAACGCGCACGCTGTTCTCGCCGCCGGGCGATGCGAAGTTCCCGCGCAATCTCGCCATCGTCTTCAGCAAGTACGACGAGTTCAGCCAGCTCATGTGGAGCGTGCCGCGCGCGGTCGACGTCACGCAAAGTCCCAAACTGCTCTCGCTCTTCGATACCCAGCAGCCGGTCGTCCCCGGTGAACTCCATGGCTCGATCGAGGACGGCACGGCGCGCATTCTCTACACCCCGGGCACCACGCATCCGGGCGATCACCTTTCGCCTGAAGCGATCGGCGACAGCATCGAGTGGTTCCAGCGCACGCTCGCTGGCGGCACGCCGCGCGACCGTGGCGATCAGATCTGGTGGTGGAAGGAGATCGGCACGCTGATCGCCTTCGGCGGATTCGTCGCCGTGCTGCTCGGCGCCTTCGACTGGCTGCTGCAACTGCCCGCCTTCGCTTCGTTGCGCAACGCTGCAATACCGGCGCGCGATCGTCGCGACGCGCGCTGGTGGATTGCGCTGGCATTGAGTGCGCTCGTGCCGGTGCTGACGTTCTATCCCTTCCTGACTCTCGGATCGCAGGCGCTGCCTGCATCGAAATGGCTGCCGCAAGGCATCACCAACCAGATCGTCGCCTGGGCGCTGCTCAATGGCGCGATCACGCTGGCGCTCGGCGTGCTGTTCAAGTCCGGCGCCGCGCGGCTGCCGGCGCGCTGGGGTGCATCGATCGCGATTGCGCTCGGCACGGTCGGCGTCGGTTATCTCGCGCTGCTGCTCGCGGATTATTTCTTCAAGGTCGATTTCCGTTTCTGGGTCGTGGCGCTCAAGCTGCTCGGCGCCGACCGGTTCACGACCTTCCTCATCTATCTCGTGCCGTTCACAGCCTTCTTCATCGTCGCCTTCCGCGCCCTGCACGGCTTCCTTGCCGTGAAGGGCGATTCGACGCGGCGAATCTATACGTCAGCACTCGTCGCGCTGGCGGGCGGCTTCGCGCTGTTCATCGTCGCGCAATACGCGCCGCTGTTCATCGCAGGGCATCTGCTGGTGCCGGCGCAGGCGCTGAACGCCATCATCTCGATCCAGTTCCTGCCGCTCATGAGCGTGTTCGCGATCATCAGCGTCTTCACCTGGCAGCGAACCGGTCACTACCTGCCCGGCGCGCTGATCAGCGGCCTGTTCGTGACCTGGTACATCGTCGCGGGCACCGCGACCCACGTGGCGTAGCGCCGCGACATTCATGAAGAAGGAGAATCCCATGCGAAGTGCAAAGATCCTGCTGGCCCTTGGCCTGGCGTGCGGCGCATCCGCCGCGATGGCGCAGGACAAACCGTTCCAGTTTTCCGGCGCGCCGTGCGTCACGCCGCCACCCCTGCACTGCCCCGACAAGGATTGCCCGGGCGACCGCGTGATCAATCCCGGCAACGTCGTCGAGATGAAGACGCGTCGCACGTACTTCCTCGACTATCCGTGCGATCTCAAACCCGGCGAGAAGGTCACGTTCGTCCTCAGCCTGCACGGCGGCGGTTCGTACGGGAACTGGCAACGTCACTACTTTCCGCTGCTCGACTACAAGGACAAGTACCGCCTCGTGATCGCGACGCCGAATTCGCCGACGCGCGCCTGGTCGCCGGCCGATGATGAATATCTGCAGAACATCGTCACGTTCGTCTACGACCAGATCGGCAAGGACAACGTGAAAGCGTTCTGGCTCGCCGGCCACTCGCAGGGCGGCCAGACCTCGAACCGCCTGCTGCAGACCGACTTCTTTCGCGAAAAACTCACCGGCTGGGTAAGCCTGTCGGGCGGGCGGCTCGGTTCGAAACGCGAAGACATCCGCGCGACGATTCCCGGCACGCCGCCAGCCGCCGCGGGCGCTCCGCGCACGCTCGCCGCCTATGCGGAGAACCTGCCGGACTACCCGTTCTCTCATATCTATGAAGCGGGCGAACACGAGTACACGGCAGCCGGTGTGCCGAAGACCTCACCCTGGGCGGAAAAACTGCAATGCGGCAAGCGCGAGCAGCGCGCCGACATCGTCGACACCCAGGCCGGTTACGTCTTCGACGGCAGCGGCACGCGTCCGCCGAGCAAGATCTGGGGACTGCAGCCCGGCCCCGGCACCGCGCAGGTTTATGTCTATCCGGACTGTGCCGACGGCCGCGTCGTCGCCGACATCGTGCGCCTCGGCAAGGGTCACACCGAAGGACTCGAGCCGCATGTCACGGAAGAGATCGTCAAGCTGATGCTGTCGGCGCGATAACGATCGCGATTGCGGACAGGAGGAAAAACGGCAGACGGGTTTCATCCGCTCTGCCTGTGGGGCCGGCTTTCCCGCGGGATTTCCTTCGGTCACAGCCGGCCTTCTTAAGGAGTCAGGCTGAAGCCTGACCTACAAGAAGAACAGTTCAGGGGGTGCGAGTCGTCGACTTCTTCCCCCACCGCCATGCGAGCGGCTTCTCACCTTTCCACGCGGTGACCGCGATCAACATGACGGAAGCGAGAGCGAGGACCCCGAAAAAGCCGGCCACGTCATCCCGGGGACGGAAGTACCCGATGCCGATGCCGATCAGTGCGAAGTACAGCAGCAGCACTACCCAACCCTGCCATCTGACCGGAAGACCCCAGCCCCATCCATACCGCTTCACCGGAAACCAGTATCGAGGCTTGCCCTGTTCCATCTCGGTCTCCCTCTCACGTCGAATGCTGTAGTCAAACCGGAACGCGTGGCGATGGATGCCATCGAAGCGCAGGATCGGGCAGCTACTGACGCTGCTGTCGCGACAATGAAGATAGCGAATCTTTATGAGGATGCATTCTTCAACTTATAGAGACGCTACGATCCCTCCGGGAGATCTGCCGATGCGGTCACGAATTCATCGAACCGCGTCATCACATACAGCCCGTCGGTTTTCGATTCGCGGAACTCCACCCGGTAGGTCTGCCGATGCCCGATCGCGACGCCGAAGAGCACGACGGGGTTGAATACCCGCTGACCCATATATGCCAGTGCTTCATCGTCGAGCCGGCCCTGACCCGACGACAGCACCACTTCGGGGTCATGAACGCTGCCTCCATCGGCAACGTACGCGCTCACGATCAGCGTCACGGCATCGGCAACCTTGTGCTCGTCGGCCTGCTTCTGGAAGTATCGGTTCGACGCCGCCCAGTTCGCCTCCAGAACCTGCCGCAGGCGGGCTGCGGTCTTGATCGCCTTCCTGTCATTGCCCAGCTTTCTGTAGACATTCGCCAGATGGATGAGATTGCGTTCGAGCACGACGCTCTTCGTTCCATAGATTTCCGAATCGGCCGACAACGCCTTCTCGAAGAGTTGCTGGGCGTCCTGCCACTTGCCCTGTCGCTCATAGAATGTGGCCGCCCCGTACCGCACGAGCGCGAATTTCCAAAGCCGGAGTCCCCTGAAATCGCGCGTTTCCCACAGGGCCTTGGCATACATCGCTTCGGCGTCTGGAATCCGATCCAGGCTTTCGTAGATTCTCGCGAGCGACATCACGAGATCGACGGAAGCCGGATCCGCCTTTGCGACCAGCGCGGTTTCAAGCAACGACGCTGCTTCCGCCGGATTCCCCATCGACTCCAGAACGAGCGCGAGATTGCCGAGCGCCGACTGCACGACCGCACTGTCGGCCGGCAGGTTTTTCTGCTTTATCGTCAGCGACCGGCGGTACAACTCTTCCGCAGCGGCGAACTTGCGCTGCATGAAGTACTGCTTTCCCAGACCATCGAGTTCGCGGGAAATCTCCGGATACTCCTTTGCGCCGGCAAGCTCCTGGATCGCCAGGGCACGTCTGTAGAGTGGCTCTGCCTCGTCGTGCTTGTATTGCCGGTGATAGATCTCCGCCAGGTTGTGCAGGCTGTTGCTGAGCATCGGGTACTCGGGATCTCCCATTTGCTCGGCCAGTTCCACGGCCTGCAACCCGAGAGGCAACGCTGCCTTCAGCTGCCCCCGTTCAAGCAACACCGTCACTTTCGCATTCAGGAGTTCCCATCGTTCCCGTTGCGCCGTATCGGCGACGGCGGACAGCGGGATTGAAACCGCCAGCACAACGAGCGCGCACGTCGTGAAGAATGAAACGTGCCTGCGTGTGGACATCCCGCCTCTCCCTTCCCTGATTCGCGTTCTTCTGCAGCCGTGGCACTGAGCGCGCATCCGACCGCTTCGATCTTGATCGTCCCTGCTTGACGCAGGTGTAGTCGCATTCTGCGTACCCGATAGAGAAGGCCGCTCGTCAATCGACGAATATCCTCAACCACCTATCGGCATACAGCTGGCGATCGTCCTGACGAGACTGCACTGCCGTACCCTCTACGCCAGCAACAACTCCAGATCCTCCCTGCTCAGATTCCGGATCGATGCGTTGTCGGCGTTGACGATGGCATCCGCCAGATCGCGCTTGCTGGTTTGCAGTTCGAGGATCTTCTCTTCGACGGTGTCGCGGGCGATCAGGCGATAGGCGAACACTTGCTGTGTTTGGCCGATACGGTGCGCGCGATCGATGGCCTGCGCTTCGACTGCAGGATTCCACCAGGGATCGAGCAGGAATACGTACTGCGCGGCGGTGAGATTCAGGCCGACTCCGCCCGCCTTCAGGCTGATGAGGAACAGCTTGCAGTCGGGATCGGACTGGAACCGTTGCACGCAGGCCTGCCGGTCGCGCGTCCTGCCGTCGAGATACTCGTACGTAATCTTCATGCGATCGAGCTCGGCGCGCAGGATGCCGAGCATCTGCGTGAACTGCGAGAACACCAGCACCTTGTGCCCCTCCTCGACGGCTTCCGCGAGGCGCGGCAACAGCATTTCGAGTTTCGCGGAAGATTCACGTTTCAGCTTGTCGTCGATCAGGCCCGGATGAATCGCCGCCTGGCGCAATCGCAGCAGCATCTCGAGAATCTGCATCCTGGATTTGTTGATGCCTTCGATGGCGATGCGGCTGAGCAGGGCTTTGCGATAGTGGTCGCGTAGCTCGTCGTAGCGCTTGCGCTGCTTGTCGTCCAGCTCGCAGTACAGCGTCTGCTCGACGCGCGCTGGCAGATCGCGTGCGACCTGCTCCTTGGTGCGCCTCAGCAGGAAGGGCCGCAGCGCATGCGCGATGAGCCTGCGGGCATCGTCGTCCGCCGTGCTGCCCGTCGTCATGTCCTTGAACAGCGCCGCAGTGCCGAACATGCCCGGGTTGAGGAACTCGAACAGACTCCACAGCTCGCCCAGGTGATTCTCGATCGGCGTACCGCTCAGGGCCAGACGATGGTCGGCGCGCAGCAGCCGCACGGCCTTGGCCGAATCGGATGCCGCATTCTTGATGGCCTGCGATTCGTCGAGGATCGCGTAGTCGAAGCGCATGTTCATGAGGTCGGCCGCGTCGCGCCGCAGCGTGCCGTAGGTGGTCAGCACGACGTCCCATTGCTCGAAATGCGCACGATCCTTCTGGCGCTGCGAACCGGTGTGATCCAGCATGCGCAATTGGGGCGTGAAGCGTGCAGCCTCCTGCTTCCAGTTGTAGACGAGTGATCGCGGGACCACGATCAGCGAAGGCGGCACCGATTGCGCCACGGCGCGGGAGGATTTTCTGCTGCGGCCTGCCACGCGTTCGGGGTGCGAACGCTGCATTCGACGGCTTTCGAGCAACGCCAGCACCTGCACTGTCTTGCCCAACCCCATGTCGTCGGCAAGACAGCCGCCGAAACCGTACTGCCGTAGAAAGGCGAACCAGCCGAGCGACTCGCGCTGGTACGGGCGCAGCTCGCCCCTAAAGCCAGGCGGCGGTTCCAGCGATGCGATGCCGCCGAAGCGTTTCAGATCGGCACGCAGCCTGGCGAACGGCTCGTCGACGCTGGCCTGCGACTGCTGCGCCAGCAACGCATCCAGCAGCCCTGCCTGACTGCGGCCGAAGCGCACATGGTCCTGGTGCGTCTTTCCGGTTCCGGCGAATCCGGCATAGCGTTGCAGCCATTGTTCAGGCAGCACGCCCCACGTGCCATCGCCGAGTCTGACGAACTGCTCGCCGCTGCGCGCTGCCCGCAACAGGTCCGGCAGGTGCGCGACCTGGTCACCGAAGTGCACGTCGGCATGCAGTTCGAACCAGTCGATACCGGATTGAACGCGTACGTCGATCCTGCCGGCCTGGCGGTACAGGCGTCCCTGCGCTTCGACCTGCCATCCGGCCGAGAGCAGTTCGGAGACGACTGCAGGCAGACGCCGCGAGGCAAACGTGAATGTGTCGTGCGCATCGAGACCGCTGGCGGGCCGGTGCTTCAGTCCCGCATCTATCAACCGCTGCCTCGCCGCCGTCTCCGCCTGCATGTCCCGGCGTATGAGTTGTCGCTGTTCCCTGGTCAGAAGTACGCCGCGCGGATCGGCATGGCCGATCACTGCATCTGCATACGCGAAGCCGAGCTCGCCTTCGTACTTGTCGCCTTCCCACGAACGCGGCGTCGGACGCAGACGCAGTTGCGGACGCGGTTCCATTGCGATTTCTTCGTAGCGCAGCGCCGGCGGCAATTCGATGGGCGGCAACGACGGCGATTGCACGAGTGCCGCCACGAACTCCCCCGCATCTGCGGCAGGCACGGACACTGGGCCCTTCTGTCGCAGCAGCCACATCCAGGGAAATGCATGAGCCGGCTGGTAGCGCGAGATCGTCGAGGGCGTGATCATGAGGCCCTGTCTGAGCAATACAGCGGGCTCGCTCAGACTCATCGTCTGCGTGTTCCGGCGCAACACACCCTGCACTTCGTAGCGATCGCCGGACGGCGCTGCAACCGTGAGCACGAATTCCCAGGGTTCGCCATCGTCCCACGACAACAGGGTCCACGATGACTGATCGTCCTCGGGCTGCAATCGCACGTAACAGCGCGTAGTCGCGCACAGCACGGGCAGCAATTCGCGTGCCTGTCCTTCCGACATCTGGTAGCGCGCAGCGAGCGCCGGGCGATATCTGAACGCCCCATAGGCCGGCATCGAATAAAAGTCATACCCGCCGAAGTACTCCTGCGCTCCGCCGAGCAGCGTCAGGACGCGACGATCCGGCGCATCGAGCAATTCTTCGACGACTTCTGCAGGCACGGCGCGCACTTTCGGCTTGCCCCAGCTGCCGTCCTTCCTGGGATCGCGCGTCATGACATGCAGCGCGATCGCACCGCTGGCGCGGGTCGACGCAACATCGATGACGTACAGCAACTGACGTGCGGAGGGCCAGTCCAGCATGGCTGGTGACTGCGATGCCCGCGACAGATCGCTGATCTCTTTCAGTTGCGTGCGCCACGCAGCCTTGGGCTGAGGTTTCTGCGGCTTTCGCGACCGTCCGGGCGACATGTCTGCCATGGGACGATCGAAGGCCCATGGCTCGATGTGCTGCAATCCGAGGCGCTTGCCGTCTCCGGCAGGCTGCAGTATCGGATCGTCCCGCACGCTGACGATCAATGCCCACAGATGCTTGCACGGCGCGTCCTCCGCATAGGGGCATGTACATGCTGCGCGCAAGCGCGACCCGCGACGTTCGAGCATCGTCTCGTAGAGTTCGCTGCCGCGAACGAGCGCCCGTACGCGCCGGTCATCGATCTCCTCGACGGCGACCCGGCCGCTGTCGGCATAAGCATCGCCACGCCGGCGCGTGGCACCGTCGAAATATGGCGCGAACTGCGTCAGAACGGACATCGGAAGCCTCGGGACCCGCTCAGCCTGTCCAGAGATTCAGCGTCGTGTGCCTTGCCACATGCCTGCGGCGTCTCCGCCGGCCGGTCGCGACGCAGCAGCAGCGACCAGACACTGATGTCTACGAAGAGGCTCAATCGCGGGATCTCTCCTTCCTGTAGTCATACCCGGCGTCCCATTCGAGCTTTCCAGCAAGTTCGAGCAGCGCCTTCTGACGCCGCCGGGCGATGAACTCCTGCAATGCCTTCGTGACGGCAGCGGCCTTGGTCTTTATCTACGCTGACCTTGAGCGACTGCTCGATCAGTTCCGGATCAACAGAGAGATTGGTTGCCATGTGTAACACCTCACACAGGAAGCTACACACGGCAATCGATGATGACCAGCCTCTCCTCAATGACGACACCTGGATCGACGGCGGCGGTCCATAGGGCAGAGAACGCAGCGGCGACGTCGCAGTGAGCTGTGTGTACGCGGCGGTTCGCTGCCCGCCAGTCGAATATCACCAACCAACTATCGCCATACTGCTACTCACCTGCATTCGCGACACTAGCACCTTCAAGAAAGATTCCCCGACGTTGGCATTCAAGGAAGTTGAGCATGCGACTGAACCGGTTCGAGCAGCCCTGCTGTTTTTCGTTTGTGCTGCGGTGGCAAATGCCGATGAGGGCAAACCCGTCGATGAAGGGGCCGTCTTCCAGACTCTTCCTGTGAAGGCGAGCAGTGACCTGGTCGAGACCTGGCGAAAACAGTACGAGGGCTTTGCCGAACCCAAAGCACTGGCGATGGCCCTGGGCGAAGACGGTGCCTGGGCGTTCGGCTGGCTGGAAAAAGCGCCCGGCGTACTGCCTGCCATCGGGGCCGCGCTGCAGGGTTGCGAGCAGGCACGGCGGCAGAAGGAAATCGCCACACCCTGCGAAATCATCCGGGTGAACGATCAGGAGCTCGAGCTTGGCCGGGCGTTCGCGAAGCGCATCAATGCGTCCGATGCAACGCCTGCCATGGTCTGGCGCTTCCAGAAAAATGACAGGACGCTCTACCTTGCCGGCTCGCTGCACGTCTTCAAGAGTTCGCTCTATCCCCTGCCCGCAGCTTATGAGAAGGCATTCTCCGACTCGGAGAGTCTGATCCTCGAAGTCAATCTGGCCGCGGTGCCTCCGCAGGATCTGATGAAGCTCCGGCAGAAGCATCTGATGCTTCCCGACGGCAAGACCCTGGATTCAGTGTTGCCCGAGCCGTTGCTGGAGAAGACAAAGAAAGAGATCGCCGATCTGGGCGTCCCCTGGAGCGCTGTGGCCACGCTGACGCCGGCGGCCCTCGGCATCGAGTTTTCGCAAGCGCTGTTCATGACTCGCGGATACTTTCCGCAGGCAGGTATCGATCAGCACCTGCTGACCCGGGCATTGCAGGGCGGCAAGACCGTCGACCAGCTGGAAACCCTGGAATTCCAGCTTGCGCTGCTGGGAGAAATGCCGGTCGACCTGCAGAAGATTCAGTCGCGAACGACCCTCGACAGCAAGACATTGAGTCACCGGCCCGATGAACTGCTGGAAGCCTGGTACCTCGGAGACCTGCAGCGAATCGCCAGCCTGATGGCGACGGACTACGACGCTTCCGCCGAACTCCGGAACTGGCACCGACGGGTCTTCCGGGAACGCAACGAGAAGATGGCCGACCAGATTGCCGGACTGCTCGAATCGGCACCGCAGACAAAGATGATCGTCGTCGGTACCGGCCATCTGGCTGGCGACGACAGCATCATTCAGCTGCTGGCGCAGAAAAAGATTACAGGCGTGCGGCTGAGCAGAGATGGATCACCGCTGAAAGAGGAGCGTGTCAGTCCTGGCCATTGATGCGCCCTGTCCGGGCGATGGCGACGCGCGGAGCGAGGTTCAGGCCTCGCCCGCAGCAGACCGGAAGAAGATGCGATTCCCGAACGACTGGCCCTGGATGACGTACAGGGCGTGCCCCACATCCTCGTAGCGCTGACGCTTGTAGAACGAAAGCGCCCGCGTGTTGCGCTCCCACGCGGAGAGCCAGACGCCCGCGCTGCCGGCCTCCCTGGCCCCGCGTTCAACCCGCTGAAGAAGCGCACGTCCCAGACCACGGCCTTGCGCCTGCGGCTGAACGTACAAGCGAACCAGCTCCGAGCCGCGAATACCAGGAACCGGAGACTCCGTATCGTTGCGCAGCACCTCGGCAAATCCCAGAAGACCCTCACCCTGTTCGGCCAGATAGAAAATCCTCTCTTCCTGAGATAGTCGCTGCACGAACGCAGTGTGACCGTACTCGGCAAATGCTTCCCTGGCCAGATCCGGACGGACGCCTTCCGTGGCATATGTGTCGAGGAAGACCTGTATCGCGAGCGCCGCGATGGCTTCAGCGTCGGCGACCGAGCCGACGCGAACTGAAGTGGCTGAAGTGACCACGATGTGTGATTTCGCTCAGACGCAGACCGCATTCCCACGTCGCAACGACGCAGGCGTGTTTCAGGAAGGAAGGAGGCGAGACATCGATGGCGGCGCTGATGCTGCGACAGCGCCCTTCTCTATCTCAGCGGAATCACCTTGAATTTCGCACCGTCGATTCTCATCCAGTAGCTGGCGAGCAGCGTGCCTCCCAAGGGGCTGGACTGCTCGATGGTCGCCATGCTGTTCGCACGGAACCGTTTCGATCCGCCGCTGGACTCCTGCCACGCCGAGCCGTCGCTCAGATAGAAGATGTGACGGTCGTCGATGGTCTTGCTGATGCGCGTGACTTCGAATGCCTTGGGAGCCTCGTCGATTCGCGGCGCAACCGTATCGCGTGAGGCTGCGACCGTCTTCTGGCTTGCGGCTTGTCCGCCCTGATCCGTCGACGGCCGAACCTTGGCTGTGTCCGTCGCCACAGGAGCGGGCGCCGCTTCCTGCGCAGCGCGCCCAGGCAACTCGTCGAAACATTGCAGCCGGGTTGCCCGGTCTGCGATCGCCTGGCACCGCGCCACTGCATCATCCAATCCCGCCGCCGTCGCCTGTGAAGCAAACGGCAGCGCCAGTGCCACGAGGAAAGCTTTGCGATGAAGTTTCATGGCCTCGTTATGCATGGACTTTCCGCTCCGGGTCAAGATCGCCGCCCTGACGGGCGGCGATCCTGAGCACTCGAGGTCTCTTAGAAAGACGTCGTGAGCCGGGCGTACCAGGTGCGGCCGAACGGATCCTCGAGGTATGCGTTGTAGCCACCCGGGGTGCTGTACGGGGTAGCCAACTGGTCGAACGCATTGAGGGCGCCCACCGTGATCCGACCCTGGTTGCTGAACATCAGATCGCTGAAGTCGTAGGAGTACGACAGGTCGAAGGTCGAATAGCTGGGCAGGGTCAGCTGACCGCCAGGAATGTTGCGGACGAACACACCGTCATGGAAGTGTCCGGACAGCAGCACGTTGTGCGAGCCGAGCGACCAGCCGATGCGGGGAGCCACGGTCCATTCCGGCAGTGCCGGATACACCGTCCCTTCATTGGTCTTGCCCTTGGCATCGACGACCGGACCGTTCTCGACCGACTGATACTCGTACTTGCGGACGTTGGTGGCGTTGGCGCCCAGCCGCAGTTCGCCGGCCCTGCCGAGATCCAGCCGGTAGTCCACCGCGATGTCGACCTGGGTCGTCTCCACGGCAGCCGCGTTGATGAAGCTGGTGATGACCCGGCCCAGCTGCGGTCCGGAGTACTGGATGCGGGGATCGTTCAATCCGCCGTTGGTCCATCGCTCGTGCGCCCCACTCAGGCAGGCATTGGTCGGCGTTGCACCGCACTGCGCATTGGCGTAGGCGGCGTAATTGACGGCATCGGCATTCAGGATGCTGGTTGACGGGTACTCCGTAATACGATCCGTGAAGTCGATGTTGACGTAGTCAGCCTTCAGGGACAGATCGCCGTCCAGCAGCTGCAACGCGAAGCCCACGGTGTAGCTTTCCGCCGTTTCCGGTTCCAGGCTCGGATTGCCCGCGACGGAGCTCACCACGAAGTTGGCGATCGTCGGGCTGCACCGGCCGCCGGAGAGCGCGCAGGTGGGATCGATCGTTTCCCGCGTGACGTTCGTCGTCGCCTTCTGCTGCCGCAGCGTGGGCGCCTGGAAGGACGTTCCCCAGGAAGCGCGCAGGGACAGGATATCGATGGGCGAATAGACGAGACCCACCTTGGGATCGAAGCTGCTGTCCATGTCGTCGACGTCGGTCAACCGGCCGGCCAGATCCAGGTTCAGCTTGCCCGCACGGTTGTCCATGAGCGGCAGACTGAACTCCGCAAAATAGGAGTTCGTCCGGCGACCGTCCCGGAAATCGGAATCGCAGCCCAGCGACCAGGAGTCGCAACCGCCGCGATGGCTGTCGGCGTAGTAGTCCTCTGCGGAGTCGAGCAGCTGCAGGCCCACCGCCACGCCGGCACGACCGCCGGGCAGAGAGAACAGCGAGCCGTTGCTCACGACCAGATCGACCGCCTGCAGCTTCGTTTCGCCGTTCCAGGTCGAACGATAGGCCACCTGGTCGGCAACGTACTGAGTGTTGTAGGCCGGGCTCGACTCGGGCGTGATGGTGCTGCCGCACACCCTGTCGACGCACTCGATCTGCGAGGTACCGAACGGGTTGTACCACTGGTCCCGGTTGGTACCGAGCTTGCCTTCCAGACCCAGGGCGATGCCCATGAGCGAGGCGTCGGCGCGCGTCTGCATGTCGCGGAAGCGGTTGTAGGTGTAATCGATGTCCGCCAGCCAGTTGTCGGTGATCTCGATATCGAAACCGACGGAATAGCGGCTGAAGGTTGCCTTGTTGGTCAGCGGTGACGAGTTGTCGTCATTCGAGACCGTCGGCAGGCCCTGGAAATCCTTGCCCAGCGGACGCCAGCCCGCGAACATCACGTCTTCATTGAACGCAACGCCCGATGTCGGATCGGTCGGCGCCCCCGATAGGATGACCCGGTTGTTGCCGTCACGATCGGCAATGCCGTCGCCATTGGCATCCAGCGCGAACAGCGGCTGACCCGCATTGTTCATGGCCCTGAACGGATTGCCGGGATGGTAGCCGGGAATGACGCCATTGGTGAGCATCTGGTGGACGGCCTTCGCGTTCGCGCCGAAGTCGACCGGCGAGCCACGGCGGGTGTCCGTGCGCTGATTGAAGATCGTCTCGACGTTGAACGTCACGCGATCACCGAACTTGTGATCGTAGTGGAGATAGGCCTTGGTGGCGTCCAGTTCCGGCTGAAAGTCCCAGAACTCGCCGTAGTAGAACGAGCAGCTGGAGGAGCCGTTCGCGCCCGGAGCCACGGTGCCGAAAGGACGGTTGCCCGGAATGGAATGGCGATTGCCCGGGTTGTTGGTCTGGTTGCCGCAGGTGGGATCGGCGAGCGAGATGCTCGTGCCGGTGAGCACACCATTCGCGTCGCGCTGCGGCACGAGGTATGAACCCGGGTGACCCGCGCCCGATACCGTCGGGGCGATATCCGTGTACTTGGGAATATCGGAAGCGAAGACGGCCGCGCGGTTCTGCAGCTCGATGGAGAACACCATGTTGTCGGTGTCGGTGCTGAAACCGCCCATGATGCCGAACAGCGACTCGGCGCCGCCGCCATCTTCACGCTCGCGATAGTCAGCCATCACCTCGATGCCGTTGAATCGCGTGGTCGGCACGAAGTTCTGCACGCCCGCGATGGCGTTGCTGCCATAGAGGGCCGAAGCGCCATCCAGCAGGGTCTCGATGCGTTCGATGGCCATCTGCGGATAGCCGAAATTGGCATCGGTCAGTGTGCGCTTGCCGTCCATCAGATTCAACGTTGCGCCGGACCCGAGGCCGCGCAGGTTGCTGTAGGTGATCGTACCGTCGGTCAGCTGGCCGCCCGCCAGGTAGTTCTGCACCCGGTTGACGCCGAAATTGAACGTCTGGTTGAAGAGGGTCTCGCCGATCTTCGCGGCGCCGGTCTCGGCGAGCGTCTGGTTCGACACCACATCGAGCGGCGAACTCATCTCGAAACTGTCGCGCCGGATGAACGAGCCGGTAACGATGATCTCTTCCAGGCTGCCCTCCGCGGCCTGCACCATGGTCGGCGTGACGACGCAAGGCGCCAGCAAGAGCACCGTGTGGCTCAGGGACTTCCATGGACGAGCTTTGCAAGATTTCTTCACAGCGATCCTCCCCATATGACTCTGACTTGATTGCCTGCATGCGCAGGCGATTGCGATCCCGGAGTTTTTTCCGGCCTTCGTGCCCATTCGCGACGTTCGAGATGCGTCGCATGAATCTGAGCTGACGTTCCTTCGTCATTCTGCAGTCCGGCATGTCCGGTCGTTCATCAATCTGCGAATATCCCCGATCACTCTTGCGAATCGGACCTCACACGTCGGTGGAGTCGTCAACCACTTGCGCCGTTGATCTGTCCGGTCTGCCATTGCGCACCGGGTCAGCGGCGGCCTCGCTCCCGAATTTGAATTGACGGTTTGCCAACCTGGGGACGCCTGATACTGTCGCCGACCCATGCAACCGTGCCTGCCCGCCCTCACTGCACTCAGCCAAGAACCGACATGACACTTATTGACTACTGCCTGGAAGGACCGATCGCAGTCATCGCTTTCGGCGACGCACCGGTCAACGCCCTCAGCCATGCCACCCGCGAAGGCATCGCGGCCGCGCTCGAACGCGCCGTCGCCGACCCGGCCGTCCGGGCGATCGTGCTCACCGGACGCAATCGCACGTTCTGCGCCGGCGCCGACATCCGCGAGTTCAATACGCCGGCGGCGACGCGCCATCCGATCTCCGGCGAGGTCGCCCGGATGATCGAATCGAGCCCGAAACCGGTGGTAGCGGCCATCACCGGCAGCGCGCTCGGCGGCGGGCTGGAACTGGCGCTGGGCTGCCACTATCGCGTCGCTGCCGCCGACGCGCTGCTCGGGCTGCCGGAAATCAAGCTCGGAATCATGCCCGGCGCCGGTGGCACCCAGCGCCTGCCGCGACTCGCGGGTCTCGCGACGGCGCTCGACATGATCCTGAGCGGCGATCCGGTTGCAGCGCGGCAACTGGATCGCGCGCCGCTGCTGGATCGCACGGTCGCAGGCGACCCCTTGCCGGCGGCGATCGAATTCGCCTCCGCACTGATCGAGCGCGGCGAGTCCCCGCGACGCACGCGCGATCTGCAGGTGACGGACGGGAATGCCGCGGCACTGCTGCAGGCCGCCCGCGCGAAAGTCCGCAAGCGATCGACGCACGAGCCGTCGCCCATGCACTGCATCGCAGCGATCGAAGCGGCGCTGGAAATGCCCATTGCCGACGGGCTCGCCTTCGAGCGCTCATTGTTCATGGAACTGGTGCAGACGCCCCAGTCGAAGGCGTTGCGTCACGTGTTCTTCGCCGAACGCACGGCCGCACGGATCGCTGACGTGCCCTCCTCGACGCCGACCCGCGCGATCGCCTCGGCGGCCGTCATCGGTGCGGGCACCATGGGCGGCGGCATCGCCATGTGCTTCCTGAACGCCGGCATTCCGGTGGCGCTGCTGGAAATGAATGCGCAGGCCCTCGATCGCGGCGTGGCGCGCATCCGCGAGACCTACGCAAGCCAGGTGCAGCGCAACCGGATTTCCGCCGCCGACGCCGAGCGGCGCCTCGCCCTGCTCACGCCCGTGCTGTCGTACGAGGCAATCGCAAACGCCGACATCGTCATCGAAGCGGTGTTCGAGGAAATTTCCGTCAAGGAAGCCGTCTTTGCGCAGCTCGACCGGGTCATGAAGCCGGGCGCCATCCTCGCCACCAACACATCGACGCTCGACGTCGATCGCATTGCGCGCGTCACCCGACGTCCGCACGACGTCATCGGCATGCACTTCTTCAGTCCGGCCAATGTCATGCGCCTGCTCGAGGTCGTCCGCGGCGCTGCGACCGCGAAGGACGTGCTCGCAACGGCGATGAAACTGGGCAGGACGCTGAAGAAGGTCGCCGTCGTCGCCGGGGTCTGCGACGGCTTCATCGGCAATCGCATGATCGCGGGGGTCGGTCGCCAGACCACGTTGCTGATCGAGGAAGGCGCATCGCCGCAGCAGGTCGACGCGACGATGGAGGCCTTCGGCTATGCCATGGGTCCGTTTCGCGTCGGCGATCTCGCCGGTCACGACATCGGCTGGGCGATCCGCAAGGGCTACTACGCCGAGCAGCCCGCACTGCGCGAGCGGCCGAACATCAGCGACCGGCTGTGCGAACTCGGCCGGTTCGGCCAGAAGACGCTGGCAGGCTGGTACGACTACAAGCGGGGTGATCGCACGCCCCACCCTTCCGCCGTCACCGCGGAACTGCTCGCGGCGCATCGCAGGCAACTCGGCATCGAGCCGCGATCGATGGATGAGCAGGAGATCATCGACCGCATCGTGTATGCGCTCATCAATGAAGGCGCAAGAATCCTGGAAGAAGGCATCGCCGCGCGCGCCTCCGACATCGATGTCGTCTACGTCACCGGCTACGGATTTCCGGCGTGGCGCGGCGGCCCGATGTTCCATGCCGACACCGTCGGGCTCGATCGCGTGGTGCAGCGCATGGGCGAGCTTGCCCGCAATCCGCACGACGACGCCGCCTTCTGGACGCCCGCTCCGCTGCTCGCGCGGCTTGCCGCTGCGGGCAGCTCGTTCCAGGCATTCGATCGCGAACAGGCGACGTCATGAGACGTCATGAGGCGCGATCGTGATCGAAAATCAGTCACTTGACTGGCTCGCAGGCTCCGCACGCAAGGCAAGGCTCGTACCCTGCCCTTCTTAATGTTACTTTCCGCCCGGTACGATACTCTCCGTCATCGCCGCTTGCCGGATCGACTGGATCTTCGCGTACAGTAGGGCGGAAGCGGATAGCGGATCTTCATCGGGGGAAAACTCAAATGAGCCACAGGTGCCTGTCTGCGGCAGGTCCTCGCGCATGTCGAGGGCCCGTCGAACGATGAATGATTTCGTCATCCGTCGCTGCCTGGCGCTGATTCCTACGCTGTTCTTCGCCAGCCTCATCATCTTCTGCGCCATACGCCTGATTCCCGGCGACGTGATCGATCTGATGCTGGCGCAGAACGACGTCGCCAGCAGTGCCGATCGCGACAGTCTCCGGGCGGCGCTCGGCATGGACCGGCCCGTCATCGAACAGTACTTCAGCTGGGCGGGACACGCGCTCACCGGCGATCTCGGTCAATCGCTGTGGCAGAACGAGCCAGTAGCTGACCTCATTGCCCAGCGGTTGCCCGTGACGCTCGAACTCGGCGCGCTGGCCATCCTCGTTTCGATCACCGTGGGCGTGTCGATCGGGGTTTACTCCGCGGTACGGCAGGACACCGCAGGCGACTACATCGCGCGCTCGTTCTCGCTGCTGATGCTGTCGGTGCCGGGATTCTGGCTGGCCACGCTGGTCATGGTGTTTCCGTCGGTCTGGTGGCGCTGGTCGCCCGCACTCGAATTCACGCCGCTGTTCGTCGATCCCGTCCGCAACCTCACCCACATCCTGGTTCCCGCGGTGCTGCTCGGCCTTTCGCTGTCCGGCATCACGATGCGCATGACGCGCACGATGATGCTCGACGTGCTGCGGCAGGACTACATCCGCACCGCGCGCGCGAAGGGACTGAAGGAAAGCGCCGTGATCTTCCGTCACGCCCTGCGCAACAGTCTCATTCCCGTCGTCACGCTGGTGGGATTGCAGGCGCCGCTGCTGATCGGCGGCGCGGTGATCTTCGAGCAGATCTTCGCGCTGCCCGGCATGGGCGCGCTGCTGCTGGACGCGGTATTCCAGCGCGACTATCCCGTCGTGACGGGCGTGTTCCTGGTGGTCGGCGTCACCGTGCTGTTCATCAATCTCGCCGTCGATCTTGCCTACGGCTATCTCGATCCGCGGGTGCGCGGCCAATGAGCGCAAACGTTCCCACCGCGTCCGCGACGACCGTCGAGCCGACGAGCGATCGGCCGCCGCACGCACTCTCGAGTTTCCTGCGACGCCTGGCGCGCGAGAAGCCGCTGGGCCTCGCCGGCGGGATCGTGTTCGTGCTGCTCTTCGTTTTCTGCGTGCTGGCGCAAGTGATCGCCCCCTTCGATGTGAACGACACCAGCCTGGTGCGCCGCCTCGAAGCGCCTTCGTGGAATCACCTCATGGGAACCGACCATCTCGGGCGCGACGTCTTTTCCCGCGTGCTGGTCGGCGGCCAGATATCGATGATCGTGGCGGTGCTGGCGTCCGCGCTGTCGGTCGTGGTGTCGGTCGTGCTCGGCATGATCGCCGGCTATTTCGGCGGTCGCACCGACATGATCACCCAGCGTTTCGTCGATGCGTGGATGATCTTTCCGGACCTGATCCTGCTCATCGTCGTGATCTCGGTGCTCGGCCCCGGCGCGCCGCAGACCGTGATCGTCCTGGGTCTGCTCTATGGCATCGCGGGCTCGCGCATCGTGCGCGGCGCAGTGATGACGGTACGCGAGATGACCTACACGCGTGCCGCGCAGACGATCGGCGCTTCGTGGTGGCACATTCTCTGGCGGCACATCCTGCCGAACATCGCGCCGGTCGTGATCCTGCTGTTCACTGCCCGCATCGGCGCCGTGATCCTCGCGGAGGCCGGCCTGTCGTTCCTGGGTCTGGGCATTCCGCCGCCCGCACCGACCTGGGGTTCCATGCTCAGCGGGACGGGGCGCTCATATATGTATATCGCCCCGTGGCTGGCGATTGCGCCGGGCCTGTGTCTCACCGTCGTGGTCTATTCGATCAACATGTTCGGCGATGCGATGCGCGACCTCCTCGATCCGCGCCTGCGGGGTACGCGATGAAACGAGCACTCGCCCTTCTTGGCATCGGCCTGGCGGTCTGCGCGCTTGCCGCCTGCGGCCCGCCGCGCTGGGAGAAGATTCCCGAGCCGAGCCCCGCCGATGCGCCGCAGTACGGCGGCGAGCTGAACATCGGCACGATGTTCGTGACGCTCTCGGCGCTGTCGTGGGATCCGGCGGACTGGACGTGGAAGGCGAGCCACGACACCGGCATGGTGCGCGAACAGCTGTTCGCCGCCGACATGTCGCATGCGGTGAGTCGCGGCGGGCCGCTGCATCTCACGCTCGACGCCTACATTCCTCCCGCGGCGCTGCGTGGCGAGCTGGCGGAGCGCTGGCACTGGGAAGATCCGCTCACCTTCGTCGTCGAGCTGCGGCACGGCGTGATGTTTCCGGACAAGCCGGGCGTGATGAAGGCGCGCGAGCTGGAGGCCGAGGACGTCGTGCAGACGTTCAACTACATCAACACCAGTCCGCGCAAGATCGCGACCTACTATGACTTCGTCGATCGCGTCGAAGCGCGCGACGCCCACACCGTGGTCTTCCATCTCAAGGAATTCAACGCGGAGCTGGAGTACCGCTTCGGCTACGGCTACTACTCCGGCATCATTCCGCGCGAGGCGCTCGCCGTCGATCAGCGCGACTGGCGCAACGTGACCGGCACCGGCCCGTTCATGCTCGACCGTTATCTGAACGGCAACGTGCAGAGTTTCAAGCGCAATCCGGACTACTGGGACACGGAAAAGATCGGCGGTCGCGAACATCAGCTGCCGTACGTCGACCGCGTCACCTATCGCATCATCAAGGACGAGGCGAACTTCATCACCGCGCTGCGCACCGGCAAGCTGGATATGCTGGAGGCCATCCGCTGGACCATGGCGCGGCATCTCATGGAGTCCACGCCGGAACTGCAATGGAACCGCCGTCTCTACGCAGCAGGCACCTTCATCGCCCTGCGCACGGACCAGCCGCCGCTCAACGACGTGCGGGTGCGCCGCGCACTGAACATGGCCCTCGACCGCAACGACATGCTGAAGCTGCTCTACGAAGGACAGGGCGAGCTGATGGCCTTCCCGCAGCACCCGGACTTCGGCGAGTACTTCCAGCCGCTGTCGGACATGCCGGCGAGCGTGCAGGAGCAATTCACGTACAACCCGGAGAAGGCGCGCGCGCTGCTGGCCGAAGCCGGTTTCGCGGACGGTTTCGATCTCAACATCCAGGTGTGCGCCTGCAATCCCGGCCACATGGACGGGATCCCGCTGATCGCCGACTACTGGCGGCGCATCGGCGTGCGCACCACGATCCAGCCGCTGGAATATGCCGCCTTTCTTTCGGCGATGACGACGCGCACGCACGGACCGGCCTACATGATGGACACGGGGCACGTGAATCCCACGACGACCCTGCGCAAGAACTTCATGACCGGCAGCATCTGGAATGCAGCGGCCTACAGCAATCCGCAGTTCGACGCCGACCTCAACCGCCTCATGGCCATGCACGACGAAGGCAAACGCCTGCAGCTGGCGCGCGAACTCACCGTCCGGGTCATGGACGATGCGCCCTACGTCTGGCTGCCGACTCCTTATCTCTTCACGGCGTGGTGGCCGTGGGTACGCAACTACGCCGGCGAACTGAATGCGGGCGCCGCCCGGCCGGGGCCGGTGTACGCGCGGATATGGATCGATCACGAACTCAAGCACAAGATGGGGTTCGAGTGACTGCCCTCCTCGACGTCCGCGACCTGTCCGTCACGTTCCGCACCGAACACGGGCCGCTGCGCGCCGTGGATGGAGTGTCGTTCCAGGTCGCGCGCGGCGAGACGCTGGCGATCGTCGGCGAGAGCGGCTCGGGCAAGAGCGTCACGGCACTGGCGCTGCTCGGTCTGCTCGGCAACGCCGCGACCGTGGAGGGCGCCGGCGTGATGTTCGACGATTGCGATCTGACCGCGCTGACTCCCGAGGCCATGCGCCGGATCAGGGGCAACCGGATCGCGATGGTGTTCCAGGAACCGATGTCGTCCCTGAATCCCGTTCTCACGGTGGGCGAACAGATCGCCGAGCCCATCCGCCTGCACAAGAAAGCGAGCAAGGCCGAGGCGCTGCGCATGGCGGCGGGCCTGCTGGAGAAAGTGTCCATCCCCGACGCCGCCGCGCGCCTGAAGGAATATCCGCACCAGTTCTCCGGCGGCATGCGGCAACGCGTATTGATCGCGATGGCGCTGGCCTGCCAGCCGGCGCTCATCGTGGCGGATGAACCGACGACGGCGCTGGATGTGACGGTGCAGGCGCAGATCCTGGACCTGCTGCGGCAGCTGACCCGGGAATCGGGCGCCGCGCTGGTATTGATCACGCACGATCTCGGCGTCGTTGCCCGCTACGCAGACCGCGTGGCGGTGATGTATGCGGGACGCATCGTCGAAAGCGCGTCGGTGCGCGACCTGTTTCGCGATCCGCGCCATCCCTACACGCGCGGACTGATGGCGTCATCGCCGCGGCTGGCGGTCGAGGCCAAGACCGCGATGGCCACCATTGCAGGCCAGCCGCCCGATCTCGCGCGTCTGCCGGCGGGATGCAGCTTCGCGCCGCGCTGCCCGGATGCGCACGCGCGCTGCCTGGTCGAGCGTCCGATGCTCGAGGTGGTTTCGCCTGGCCGAGTGAGTGCATGCCATGGCCCAGCGTGAGATGCCCGACGTGAATGCCGCCGCCGATACGCCGCTGCTGCGCGTGGAGGATCTCAAGGTCCATTTCCCGGTGTATGCGGGCGCGATCCTGCCGCGACAGACCGGATCGGTGAAGGCCGTCGACGGCGTGTCGTTCGAGATCCGCCGCGGCGAGACGTTCGCGATCGTCGGCGAAAGCGGCTGCGGCAAGTCGTCGATGGCGATGGCCGTGCTTGGCATGCTGCCGAAGACGTCGGGCCGCATCATCTTCGACGGCACCGACATCACGGATTTCAGTGCGGAACGCATGCGGCCGATCCGCCGGCGCATGCAGACGGTGTTCCAGGACCCGTTCTCCTCGCTCAACCCGCGCATGAAAGTGGGCGACATCATCGCCGAGCCGCTGGTAGTGCATCGCGCTGCGCAGGATCCGGGTGCCAGACGCGCACGCGTGGCCGAGCTGATGGCGCTGGTCGGTTTGCTGCCGCAGATGGCGCACCGTTATCCGCACGAATTCTCCGGCGGGCAGCGTCAACGCATCAGCATTGCGCGCGCGCTGGCGCTGGAGCCGGATCTCGTCATCTGCGACGAGGCGGTGGCGGCGCTCGACGTCTCGATCCAGGCGCAGATCCTGAACCTGCTCATGGATCTGCAGCGGCGGCTCGGCCTCGCCTATCTGTTCATCTCGCACGATCTGTCCGTGGTGCGTCACATCAGCGACCGCATCGGCGTGATGTATCTCGGCAGGATGGTCGAGACGGGCAGCCGCGAGGCGCTGTTCGCTTCGCCGCAGCACCCGTATACGCAGGCGCTGCTCGCTGCCGTTCCGGTGCCGGATCCGGAAGCGGTCGCGCCGCCGCCGTCCAGCCTGCTGCGCGGCGAACCGCCCAGCGCACGCAATCCGCCCGCCGGCTGCCGTTTTCATCCGCGCTGCGTCCATGCCATGCCGAAGTGCAAGGACGAAGAACCGGCGCTGCGACACCATGGCGCGACCGAGGCGGCCTGCCATCTCGTCTGAGCATCCGCTCGCGAAACGGGGAATGAATGATGCCTTCATATCGACACCGCAGGGCCCTCATCGCCATTGGCGCGCTCTTCGCGGCCGGCCCGGCGTTCGCGCAGATCAATACCGACATCATCGAAAAACATCGCGCGGATCTCGCCCGGCAAGGCAGCGATCCGGACATGAAGCGCGATGCCACGCAGCCGCGCGACTGGAACTATGACCTGCCGCAGGGCGTGACCACGCGGGTGGTGACGTTCTACGTGGATGGCGGCACGGCGCTGCACGGCAAGCTGTTCCTGCCGCGCGGCTTCTCGGCGAAGGGCAGCTGGCCGGCAGTCGTCGTCGGTCATGGCATCAATGCGCTGTCGATCGGCATCGAGAAATATGCGGCGCGCTTCGCCGATCGCGGCCTGGTCGCGATGGCGATCGACTATCAGAGCTACGGCTTCAGCCACAGCGGCTCCGATGACATCCGCCTGCTCGAACCCGATCCGACCACCGATGCCAGTGCGGTCACCGACCGGCACCTGCGCATCGTCATGAAGCGCACCAACCTCAACAACGTGCACGAGGTGGACGATTTCCGCGCCGCGATTTCCTTCCTGCAGGGCGAGCCTGGCGTCGATGCGGAGCGCATCGGCATCTGGGGATCCAGCAATGGCGGCGCCATCGTGATGGCGGTATCCGCCGTCGATGCGCGCGTCAAGGCCTGCGTCGCCCAGGTGATCGGCACGCGGCCCATGCCGCGCCAGCCGGTGGCGATCGCGGATGCGAACATGGAGGACGCCATCGTCCGCGTGCGAACGGGACAGGGCGCAGAAACCGAAGCGGGCTTTTCGTTCCGCACCTACGTCGATCGCTGGTACCTGACGCGCAACCGGGACGTTCAGCCCGGCGCATGGCTCGATCAGATTCCAAAGACCAACCACGTGCTGTTCGTGCCGGCGGAAAAGGACGAACTCACGCGCGGCGATTCGGGCGCCGTGGAAGCGGCGAAATTCCTCACCGGGCGCGGCGTCACCGCGCAGGTCGCGACGCTGCCCGATCTCACGCACTTCCAGGCGTATTCGTACACGGGCTTCGAAGTCGGCTCGACGCTCGCGGCCGACTGGTTCCTGAAGTATCTCGGCACCGGGAGCGCACGATGAAGGCGAATCTGTTCCTTGCTGCAGCCGCGCTTTCGATCGCGACTCATGCGATCACGGCACAGGCGGCCACCGAGACCGTTCACTATTACAGCGAGGCCGTGCGCTGCAACGCCAAGCTCTTCACGCCATCGAATCATGGCGCATCGTCCAGCGCCGCGGCCGTGGTGCTCGCGCCCGGCCAGGGCGAGACGCGCGCCAGCATCGAGCCGGTTGCCGAAGCACTCGCGACACGCGGCATCGTCGCGCTCGCCATCGACTATCGCGGCTGGGGCGAATGCGGCGGCTTCCTGTATTTCGGCGAGCCAGTGCGCTGGGATGACCGCATGCGCTTCTCGCAGCAGACGACGACCCTGCGCATCCGCCGCCTGCGCATCGATCCGCAGGCGCAGGTGATCGACGTCCGCAACGCGATCACGTTCCTGCAGAGCGTGCCGGGGGTAGATCGCGCGCGCATCGGCGTATGGGGCGTGGGCCTGTCAGGCGGACATGCGATCGTCACGGCCGGATCGGATGCGCGCGTCAGATCGGTCGTTGCGCAGCATCCGCTGCTGGCGGGCAAGGACGAACCGCGCGCCGCATTTGCACCGACGCCGCAGCAGCAGACGATGATGATCGCGCTGGCGCGCACCGGTGCACCGGCAGACAACCGCGCCGCCAGGACGATGAATGCGAACGAAGCGACGGTCGCGCTCGCCGAATACAAGCCGTACTGGTATCTGGAGCAGATTCCGCAGACGACGTCGGTGCTGCTCATCGCCGAAGATTCGCAGGCTGCCGCTGCGGACTCGGCCGTGAAGCAGCTCGATGGAACCGCCTCGGTGCTCAGGATCGACAAGGCGCGTCATGCCGAGGCGACCGACGCCGCGGTCGACTGGTTCGCCAGGAATCTGTAGAAGTCCTATCGCCGCGTCCGTGCATCTCCCTCCCCCGCATGCGGGGGAGGGAGACTTTCCTTCCTGACTGATTACTTCCCGCCGAACCGGTACTGCAGCTCCAGCCCGTACGTCCGTGGCGGATTCAGGTACTGGGTCGTCACCAGGTTGCCCATGGTCGCCGACGGATCGATGAAGTTCTGCGTGAACTCCAGCGACTGTCGCGTCGACGTGGAGCCGTCGTAGCCCAGCTCGTCCAGCGCATTGCGCACGAAGGCGACGATGGAATAGCGATCGTTCGCCGCCGTCCACGTCGCGCGCAGATCCAGCTGATCGTAGGCGGGCGCGAGGTAGTAGGAGCGGTTGAAGAGCGCCGTGTAGGTCTTGTCGCGCCACGAGTACGTGGCCGAGAGCAGCAGCTCTCCCGGCGAGAACTGCCACGCATAGGTGCCGTTCACGTTCACCTTGTGCTCGGGCGATTGCGGCACGCGATCACCCGCGAGACTCTGGCCGAAACCCGTGATCTGTCCCGCGACCCCGATGGGCCGGCCCGGCGGATCGCGATTCGCCTCCGGCGACTGGGCCAGCTGATCGGCGTTGTCGACCAGGCAGCACGCCTTCTGGATTTCAGGGTTCAGGTAGGCGTACGCCAGCCGCAACGTGAAGTTGTCGAAGGGCCGCCACGTCGTTTCGAGTTCGAGACCGGTCGAACGCACCTCCTCCAGGTTGGCGAATACGGTCTGGCCGGGGCCGCCGGAGGGATTCGCGATGAACACCGGCGCCTGCAGATCCGTGTAGTCGTAATAGAACACGGCCGCGTTGAACAGCAGCGTGGAGCCGAAGCTCTGCTTCCAGCCGATTTCGTACGCGTTCACCGTTTCGGGCTGCGTCGTCGGAATTCCTGGATCGCGCCGGTATTGAAGCCGCCGGCCTTGTAGCCGCGGCTGTAACGCAGATACGTCAGCGTGTCCGCATTCGGCTTCCACTCCACGCCCGCCGTTCCGGTCCAGGCGTCCCAGCTCTTGTGCAGATTGCGGACCCAGTAGCCGTCGCTCATGTCCTGGTAGGCGTTGTTGACGACGCCGTCTTCGTAGACGCCGCCATTGTCAGGACCGGTCAGCACGCCGGGCCGCATCCCCAGGATCGAGCGCGTCCAGTCGAGGGGAGCGCGGAATCCGAATTCCGGCGGCAGGTTGACGGGACACCATGTCGCGTAGGCGAAGCACGCCTGGCGCGTGCGCTCCTCGGCATCCTTCGTGTCCTTGGTGTAGCGCAGGCCGAGCGTCGTCTTCCAGGCATCCGTGATCGCGTAGTCGATCTGCGCGAAGGCCGCCCGCGATTTGACGCCGATGGTGTCCTGCGTGACGTAGATGTCGCGTGTCGCTCTGTTGTCCGGCCACGGCGACGCCTGGACACCGCCGAATGCGCCGTTGTCGGTCACGAAGGTGTCGAACTCCGGCTGGAAAGGCGCCGGAATGTGCAGTTCCTGAGCGCTGTCTTCGTCATAGACGTACGCGCCGACGATCCATTGCAGCGGTCCGTCGTTCGTCGAGGTGATGTTCAGCTCGTGGCTCGTCCAGTCGGTGTCGAGATAGGTGTAGGTCACGTAGGTCGGATAGATCGTGAAGCCCGGTTCGCCCGGATAGGGATAGGACTCCATCGGCGAGTTGTCGTAGTCCGACTGCGTGTCGTAGAGATAGCCGCGCTTGCCGCCGATGTACTTCACGTCCATTCCCGGGCCGTGCCAGACGGCCTCGAACGTGATGTTGTGCGAATCGCGGAGTTCCTGTTCCTGCGGCGTGTTCGTGTTGAATTTCCACGGATCGAGATCGGTCGGGTTGGCCGATCCACCGGCCTGAGGCGATGAACCAGTTCCATCAGCTTGCCGAGCACCACCGTCTCATCGGCAGCTCGTTCGCCGTCGAGCGCGTCAGCCACATCGGCGACTTCTTCGAGGTCAACCCATTTCGACGTGCGGCTGCGCTTCTGTCGCAGCGCATGCGTGGCCGCCACATTGTGCGCCACGCGATGTATCCACGTACGCAGCGAACATTGATTCCTGTACGTCGCGAAACTGCGCCACAGCGCCACGTGCATGTCCTGGAGCAGATCCTGTCGATGGGTGGCGTTGCTCTCATAGGCGGCGGCGACCCGTGACAGCGCCGGGCCGAACTCCCGGGCGGATTGTTCGTAAAGACGGTCCTGCGCGAACATGTCGCGAGGGCGTTCCAGTCCGTCTTCGGTTCGAGAAATTGAAAGATCCATGTCCATGGTAGTCGCCGGCCGTGAGCGACTATGACATCGGGAGAGCCCGGCGACAGACCGGGGCTTCGGGGTTATCGGGCCTGGCTATTCCCGGCACCCGCCGCGATGCGAGCGAACAACGCCTCCGACCTTCAGTCCTCAGCCGCGCCACGCACTGCTGCCGTTCCGTCCCATTCGGCGTATGCGATCAAGGCTGCCTCCGACAGCTCGCCCGCGTAAAAACGCCTGGCGAATGCGAGACGTCTCTCGCGTCGACTCAATTCCGGGGGCAGGGACGACAGAACGATGGCGCGCGCCATGTCGTACATGGACGCTGCAATCCTTATCCGCTCGTCGGGCGTCATGCGCCGGTAGCGCTCATCTACCATGGCCTCGAACTCAGGCAAGGCCGCTCACATCATCCTCGCCCAGTTCTCATCCCTCCACTTCCAGTCTCTCGACCTTCCGCCAGCCGCGCGGCAGCACCGCGCCGCGCTGCGCGCGTTCGCCGCGATAGTCCTTCAGCTCCGCGTACTTGAGCGTCATCTTGCGCTCACCCGAACGCACGATGAGATTCTGGTTCGGTGCGACCACGGCGATGCCGGCAAGAAATTCCTCGCGGCTTTCCACTTTCTTCGAAGACAGGCCGAAGATCTTGTTGCCCTTGCCGCGCGGCAGTTCCGGCAGATCGCCGACGGGGAACGCCAGCAGCTTGCCGTCGCTGCTGACGGCGCAGATCAATGCGCCCTCGGCCGTCGACACCGGCGACGGGGCCAGCACGCCTGAGCCGTCGGGGACTTTCAGCACGGCTTTGCCGGCCTTGTTGCGCGAATAGAGCTCTTCGAGCTTCACGATGAAGCCATAGCCTGCATCGGACGCCAGCACCCAGCGATCGGCGGGCTCGCCCATCATCACGCCGGCGAACGTCGCGCCCTCCGGCGGATCGATGCGGCCCGACAACGGCTCGCCCTGGCCGCGCGCCGACGGCAATGTGTGCGCCAGCAGGCTGTAAGCGCGACCGGTACTGTCCAGAAACACCGCTTGCTGCGTGCTGCGTCCGCGCGCCGCGGCCTGGAAGGAATCGCCCGTCTTGTACGACAGCGTCGCGGGATCGAGTTCGTGGCCCTTTGCCGCACGCACCCAGCCGCGCTTGGACAACACGACCGTCACCGGCTCGGCCGTCACGAGTTCGGTTTCGTCGATGGCCTGCGCCGCCGCGCGCTCGACGATCTTGCTGCGACGGTCGTCGCCGAAGGTTTCCGCATCGGCGATCAGCTCTTCGCGCACCAGCTTGTTGAGGCGCGCCTTGCTCTTGAGGTTCTTTTCCAGTTCGTCGCGTTCCTCGGCCAGCTCCTTCTGTTCGCCGCGGATCTTCATCTCTTCCAGCTTGGCGAGATGGCGCAGCTTGGTCTCAAGGATCGCTTCGGCCTGGATTTCGGTGAGCGAGAAGCGCTTCATCAGTACCGGCTTCGGTTCTTCTTCGCGACGGATGATGCGGATCACTTCGTCGAGATTCAGATACGCCGCGAGCAGGCCGTCGAGGATGTGCAGCCGCGCCAGCACCTTGTCGAGCCGCCACTGCAGGCGTTTCGTCACGGTGTCGAGGCGGAACGTCAGCCATTCCGTGAGCAGCGACTTCAGATCCATCACGCGCGGCCGGCCGTCGAGCCCGATGATGTTGAGATTCACGCGGTAGGTGCGTTCGAGATCGGTGGTCGCAAACAGGTGCGCCATGAGCTGCTCGACGTCGACGCGGTTCGAGCGCGGCACGATGACGATGCGGGTCGGATGCTCGTGATCCGACTCGTCGCGCACGTCTTCGACCATTGGCAGCTTCTTCGCCTGCATCTGCGCGGCGATCTGCTCCTGGATCTTGCTGCCGGAGACCTGGTACGGGAGCTGCGAGATCACGATCTCGCCGTCCTCCATCTCGTACACGCAGCGCGCACGGATCGAACCGGAGCCCGTCTTGTAGATCTGCCGGATCTCGTCCTTCGAGGAAATGATTTCGGCGCCCGTGGGAAAATCCGGCCCCTTGATGCTCTTGCACAGATCGCCGAGCGTCGTCTCCGGATCGTCGATCAGCTTGACGCAGGCGTTCACGACTTCGCGCAGGTTGTGCGGCGGCACGTCGGTCGCCATGCCGACGGCGATGCCGGTCGCGCCGTTCAGCAATACGTTCGGCACGCGCGCCGGCAGCAGCACCGGCTCTTCGATCGTGCCGTCGAAATTCAGCTGCCAGTCGACCGTGCCCTGACCCAGCTCCGACAGCAGCAGCGCCGCATATTTCGTGAGCCGCGATTCGGTGTAGCGCATGGCGGCGAACGACTTGGGATCGTCCGGCGAACCGAAGTTGCCCTGCCCGTCCACCAGCGGATAGCGATACGAGAACGACTGCGCCATCAGCACCATCGCCTCGTACGCGGCCGAGTCGCCGTGCGGATGGAACTTGCCGATGACGTCGCCGATGGTGCGCGCCGACTTCTTGTGCTTCGACGCCGCCGACAGGCCGAGTTCGCTCATCGCATAGAC
Organism: uncultured Steroidobacter sp.; assembly: GCA_937864115.1. Taxonomy (GTDB): domain Bacteria; phylum Pseudomonadota; class Gammaproteobacteria; order Steroidobacterales; family Steroidobacteraceae; genus Steroidobacter. The sequence goes on from CALMII010000038.1 coordinate 92,130, forward strand.
GATGCGGCGCTGCACGGGCTTGAGCCCGTCGCCGATGTGCGGCAGCGCGCGATCGAGGATGACGTACATCGAATAGTCGAGGTACGCCTTCTCGGTGAAGGCGCGCAGCGGCTGGCGTTCGATGCCTTCGAAGTTCAATGGTGATTGGGTGGACAAGATCTACTCTCGATAGTGTGGCGGTCCGCTCTCCGGAAGCCGCAGGTCAAACCGTACAAGCCGCGCGCAGCGCCCCGACCCTGACTCAGATCTGCGCCAGATTTCCCTTGGTCTCGAGCCACTCGCGCCGGTCGCTGGCGCGCTTCTTGGCCAGCAGCATGTCGAGCATCTGGTCGGCTTCGTCTTTCGCTTCGACGGTGAGCTGCACGAGACGACGCGTTTCCGGCGCCATCGTCGTTTCGCGCAGTTGCAGCGCGTTCATCTCACCGAGTCCCTTGAAGCGCGTGACCACCGGCTTGGAGCGAGGATGTTCGGCGGCGATGCGATCGAGCAGGCCGGCGCGTTCCGCGTCGTCGAGCGCGTAGTACACCTGCTTGCCCACGTCGACGCGATACAGCGGCGGCATGGCGACATACACATGTCCCGCCAGCACCAGCGGGCGGAAATGGCGCAGAAACAGTGCGCACAGCAGCGTGGCGATGTGGGCGCCGTCGGAATCGGCGTCGGCGAGGATGCAGATCTTGTGATAGCGCAGGCCGCTCAGATTCGCCGAACCGGGATCGACGCCGATGGCGATCGCGATGTGATGCACTTCCTGCGACTGCAGCACTTCGGACGCATCGACTTCCCAGGTGTTGAGAATCTTGCCGCGCAACGGCATCACCGCCTGGAATTCGCGATCACGCGCCTGCTTGGCCGAACCGCCCGCTGAATCGCCTTCCACCAGGAACAGCTCGGAACGCTCCGGTTCCTGCACTGAACAATCAGCGAGTTTGCCCGGCAGCGCGGGGCCGCTCGCGATGCGCTTGCGCGTGACGGCCTTCGACGCCTTGAGCCGCGCCTGCGCGCCGGCGATGGCGAGTTGCGCGATCTTCTCGCCCGATTCCGGATGCTGATTCAGCCACAGGCCGAACTGATCCTTGACGACGCCGGACACGAATGCCGCCGATTCGCGCGACGACAGCTTCTCCTTCGTCTGCCCGGCGAACTGCGCTTCCTTCATCTTGGTCGAGAGCACGTAGCTCACGCCGTCCCAGATGTCTTCGGGCGCGAGCTTCAGTCCCTTCGGCAGCAGGTTGCGGAATTCGCAGAACTCGCGGATCGCCTCGGTGAGACCGAGCCGCAAGCCGTTGACGTGCGTGCCGCCCTGCACCGTCGGAATCAGGTTGACGTAGCTTTCCTCGACGCGCGGACCGTCGTCGATGCGCCAGGCCACGGCCCACTCGGCCGCTTCCTGTTCGCCCTTGACGCTGCCGGCGAACATTTCCGGCGGCAGCCATTCGCCCTGTCCCAGCGCTTCGCGCAGATATTCGTTGACGCCGCCGGTGTAGAACCATTCTTCCTTTTCGCCCGTCTGTTCGTTGGTCAGCGTGACCTTGAGGCCGGGACACAGCACCGCTTTCGCCTTGAGCGTGTGCTTGAGCTTCGGGATGGAGAACGTCGGCGTTTCGAAGAACTGCGGATCGGGCCAGAAGCGTACCGTCGTGCCGGTGTTGTTCTTGCCGACCTCGCCGACGACATCGAGCTTCGAACTGACTTTGCCGTTCTTGAAGCCGATGTTGTATTCCTTGCCGCCGCGCTTGACCCAGCACTCCAGGTTCTTCGACAGCGCATTCACCACCGACACGCCGACACCGTGCAGGCCGCCGGCGAACTCGTAGTTCTTGTCCGAAAATTTTCCGCCCGCGTGCAGGCGCGTCAGGATCAGTTCCACGCCGCTCAGTTTTTCCTTCGGATGAATGTCGACCGGCATGCCGCGCCCATCATCCGACACCTGCAGCGAGCCGTCTTTGAAGACGGTGACGTCGATACGCCTGGCGTGTCCGGACTGCGCCTCGTCGACCGAGTTGTCGATGACTTCATGCGCCAGATGATTGGGCCGGCTCGTGTCCGTGTACATGCCGGGACGGCGGCGTACGGGCTCGAGGCCGCTGAGGACTTCAATATCGGAAGCGGTATAGGACTGGGCCATCTCGTTCGCGCGGGTTCGGACAACTCGGTGGGTTCGAAAGCGCGCGAATCTTAGCACCGGCCCGCCGCCGGTGTGCCAGCGACGCGGAGCAGCGACGTGCTGGCCGCTCAGACGAGATCGGCGGCCAGCGAATCCCTGATTGACCGCGGCAACGGTCGCACTTCGTGTTCGTAGTTTTCGTGGCTGATGCCGATGTTCACGTCGACGCCGGACTTCACCGCCGCAATCATCGCCGGCGTGAGTTCGAAGCGCAGGAAGTGCACCGCAGAGGTCTTCTCGTCGTTTTCCCGTTCGAGATCCTCGTCCGCAATCGCGTGCACTGCATCGAAGCCCGTCACCTGCACCCAGCAGCGATCCTCGATGCCCTTCAGGCGTGCCAGTTTGAGACGGCGTTCCTCGGCGTCGGGAAATTCGATGAGGAACGTCACCTTCCAGTTGCCGCCGTCGGGAATCAGCGGGTTGTAGGCATCCAGTTCCTCCTGGATTCCCGCGGATTCGAAGATCCGCTCGACGCGCAGCATTTCCTGGACCTGGTACTGGATGGTCAGCCGGTCCTCGAAGCACCAACTCGTATTCGGCCCGACGGTCAGGATGCGATTGCGCTTGTGCTCCAGCACCTTGCCGCGGAATGCCTTGCGCGACACGGAGTACTGCTCGAGGCTCATGAGGTCGGCGCGGGTCAGCTTGGGCATGTCAGATTCCGTAGGCGAGTCGCAGCAGCCTGAGCGGATGCGTCGGCGCCTTGTGCGACTCCAGTCCCGACTCGATCTGGTGGCCGGCCATCGGACAGTCGCTGCTGTAGTGATCCGCTGTTGCATCGTTCACGCGCCGGATCACCGGCTTGCCGATCTTCATCGACACGTCGCGATACTCGTGCTTCACGCCGTAGGTGCCGTTGTGACCGGAGCAACGCTCGATCGCGTCGACCTGCGTATCCGGAATCAGCATCAGCACATCGCGGGTCTTGAGTCCCAGGTTCTGCACGCGCAGGTGACAGGCGACGTGATAGCTGACCTTGCCGATGCGCCCGGGGAAATCCGTCTTCATCAGTCCCGCCTTGTAGCGCGCCCAGAGATATTCGAACGGATCGAACATGGCGTCGCGCACCCTGGCGACGGCGTTCTCTTGCGGAAACAGCAGCGGCAGTTCCTGCTTGAACATCAGCGTGCAGGACGGAATCGGCGTGACGATGTCCCAGCCTTCGTCGACTTTTGCGGCCAGTGCCGGGATGTTGGCATCCTTGAGGCGCTCGATCGATTCGAGATCGCCCAGTTCGAGCTTCGGCATGCCGCAGCATTTCTCCTGCCGCAGGATCGTCACCTCGATGCCGTTGTGTTCGAAGATCGCCGTCAGGTCCTCGTTCAGATCCGGCTCATTGCGATTGCCGTAACAGGTCGTGAACAGCACGACGCGTCCGCGCGTCTCGCCCGCCGGCTGCGCTTCGATGGCCTTGTCCCGGTGACGCTTGCGATAGCTGCGGCTGTGATACTCGGGGATCGGCGCCTGGCGGTGCACACCGAGCGCCTTGTCCATCAGCGAGCGCCCGGCGTCGGTCTTCGCGATGGCATTGACCATCTCGGCGATGACCGGAATGCCGGCGATCGATCCGACCCGATCCGTCGCGCTCAGAATCCTGTCGCGCGTGCGCACGGGCTGATTTTTGAACTTGAACGTCTTGGCCCGCAGCATCAGGTGCGGGAAATCGACATTCCACGGATGCGGCGGCACGTACGGACACTTGGTCATGTAGCACATGTCGCACAGATAGCAGTGGTCGACGACGTTCCAGTAGACCTTGCGGTCGACGCCGTCGAGTTCGCCCGTGCTCGATTCGTCGATGGCGTCGAACAGGGTCGGGAAGGAATTGCAGAGACTGAAACAGCGCCGGCAGCCGTGGCAGATGTCGAAGACCCGTTCCAGCTCCTTGAACAGCGATTCTTCGTTCAGGAACTCGGGATCTTTCCACGCGACCGGGTGACGCGTGGGCGCCTCGAGGCTGCCCTCGCGAGCGGGGGTGGATGGTTTGGAAGACACAGGAATGATTCGCAGCAGCGAAACCGTGCATCCCTCCCGCGAAGAGGGCCCTGCGAAGCGGGGGAAGGACAGGATGGGGGCGCCCCCTCCCTGACCTCCCCCGCTCCGCGGAGGAGGGAACGCGATGCCGTTACAGCGTATCCAGCGCCTTCTGAAACCGGTTCGCGTGCGAACGCTCGGCTTTCGCCAGCGTCTCGAACCAGTCCGCGATTTCATCGAAGCCTTCGTCGCGCGCCTGCTTCGCCATGCCCGGGTACATGTCGGTGTACTCGTGCGTCTCGCCGGCGATGGCGGCTTTCAGATTCAGCGAAGTGCCGCCGATCGGCAGGCCCGTTGCCGGATCGCCCACCCCTTCCAGGTATTCGAGATGGCCGTGCGCGTGGCCGGTCTCGCCTTCCGCCGTCGAACGGAATACGGCGGCGACGTCGTTGAATCCTTCGACATCGGCCTTGGCCGCGAAGTACAGGTAACGACGATTGGCCTGCGATTCGCCCGCGAATGCGTCCTTCAGGTTCTGCTCGGTCTTGCTGCCTTTGAGATTACTCATCGCATCAGATCCTCGCTGGTGGGATTAGACAGAGTCTAACTGCGGGAAAATCTAGACCTGCAGTCAGGGCAAGTCAACGCCGGCGCCTGACGGAAACTGCTCACATCGCCGGCAGCAGATTCACTGCATTTGACCCTCCCGGACCGCGCGGGCAAGCTTGCCGCCGCCCGCCACCTGAGCCACCACCGGACGTGCTTTCCCACGTGAGCAAGAAGCCAACGACGACACCCGCGACGAACAACGCCGACGCTCCGATCCCCGACTTCGAAGCCTCGCTGGCCGAACTCGAAGGCATCGTCGAAAAACTCGAGCAGGGCGAGCTGTCGCTGGAGGAATCGCTGCAGCAGTTCGAACGCGGCGTGCAACTCACTCGCCAGTGTCAGACGGCTTTGACCCAGGCGGAACAGAAGGTCGAGATCCTGCTGCGCAAGAGCGGCGGCGGCACCGACGAATTCGAAGCCAGTCCGTTCGAAACGGACGACGAAGACACCTGATCCCATTCCATCGTGACCATTCCCAGAGACTCAGGCTTCGCTCAGCGGCTCGAAGGCTGGCAGGCGCGCATCGAAGCCGAACTGGCAGCGAGACTGCCGGCGGCCGACACCCACCCCACGCGCCTGCACCAGGCGTTGCGCTACAGCGTGCTGAACGGCGGCAAGCGCATTCGCCCGGCCCTCGTCTATGCGACGGCCCTCTCGCTCGGACTCACCGAATCGCAGGTCGACGGCGCCGCGTGCGCGGTCGAATTCATTCACGCGTATTCGCTGGTGCACGACGATCTGCCAGCGATGGACAACGACGACATGCGGCGCGGTCGGCCGACCTGCCACAGGGCCTTCGACGAAGCGACGGCGATCCTGGTCGGCGATTCGCTGCAGGTGCTCGCCTTCCAGGCACTGGCCAATGGCCACGGATTGCCGCGGGATGCGGCCGTCCGGCTGCGACTCGTCGAAATCCTGGCCGAAGGCAGCGGCACCACCGGCATGGCCGGCGGGCAGGCCATCGATCTGGCCGCGCAGGGCCAGCAGCTGAGCATCGGCGAAGTAGACGAAATGCACGCCCGCAAGACCGGCGCGCTGATCCGCGCCAGCGTACTCATGGCGGCGTACTGCGCTGCGAACCTGCAAGCCCAGGTCAGGCAGGCGCTCGATCAGTATTCGCGCGACATCGGTCTCGCGTTCCAGATCCAGGATGATCTGCTCGATGTCGAAGGCGACAGTCAGTTGCTGGGCAAGGCAACCGGCACAGATCGGGCGCACGACAAGCCCACGTATCCCCAGATCATCGGCGTCGAAGCCGCCCGCCGGCGCATGCACGACCTGCACACCAGCGCACTGGTTGCACTCGAAACCATTGGACCGACCGCTGCACCGCTGGCCTCGCTGTCAGACTGGCTGGTCCTGCGACGGCACTGAAACCGATTGCGCTAAACTCGCCGACCATGACCAAACCCGAGTATCCGCTGCTGTCGACGATCGACTCGCCGGCCGACCTGCGTGCGTTGCCGGCTGCGCAGCTGAACGACGTCGCAACGGAATTGCGCCAGTACCTGATCGACACCGTCAGCCAGATGGGCGGCCACTTCGCCGCGGGCCTCGGCACGGTGGAGCTGACCGTCGCACTGCACTACGTCTACAACACGCCCGATGACCGGCTGGTCTGGGACGTGGGCCATCAGGCCTATCCGCACAAGGTGCTGACGGGCCGCCGCGACCGGCTGCAGACCATCAAACTGAAGGACGGCCTCGCGCCTTTCCCGACCCGCTCGGAAAGCGAGTACGACACTTTCGGCGTGGGCCACTCGAGCACTTCCATCAGCGCCGCGCTCGGCATGGCCATCGGCGCGCAGCGCGCCGGGCAGAAGCGTCGCATCGTCTCGATCATCGGCGACGGCGCGCTCAGCGCCGGCATGGCGTTCGAGGCACTGAATCACGCCGGCAGTCTCGACGTCGACATGCTGGTCATCCTCAACGACAACGACATGTCGATTTCCGAGAACGTCGGCGCGTTCTCCAACTACTTCGCGCGCGTTCTGTCGGGCAAGCTGTACGCGAACCTGCGCGAGGGCGGCAAGAAGGTGCTGCGCCGCATGCCGACGGTGTGGGAACTGGCGCGTCGCTCCGAAGAACACATGAAGGGCATGGTGCTGCCCGGCACGATCTTCGAGGAGATGGGCTTCAACTACATCGGTCCCATCGATGGTCACGATCTGAATGCACTGGTCGCCACGCTGAAAAACCTGAGCGAGATGCGCGGTCCGCAGTTCCTGCACGTCATCACCCGCAAGGGCAAAGGGTATGCGCCGGCGGAGGCCGATCCGATCAAGTGGCACGGCCCCGGTCCGTTCGATGCCAAGAGCGGCGTGATCTTCAAGGAGAAAGCCAGCGGCCCGAGCTACTCGCAGGTGTTCGGTCAATGGCTCTGCGACATGGCCGCACTCGACTCGCGCGTCGTCGGCATCACGCCCGCCATGCGCGAAGGCTCGGGGATGGTCGAGTACTCGAAGAAATTCCCCGATCGCTATTTCGATGTCGCGATCGCCGAGCAGCATGCCGTGACGCTCGCCGCCGGCATGGCGTGCGAAGGCCTGCGACCCGTGGTCGCGATCTACTCCACCTTCCTGCAGCGTGCCTACGACCAGCTGATCCACGACGTGGCGCTGCAGAACCTGCCGGTGACGTTCGCCATCGATCGCGCCGGACTGGTCGGCGGCGACGGCGCCACGCACCAGGGCAGCTACGATCTGTCGTACCTGCGCTGCATTCCCGGCCTGATCGTGATGGCGCCGGCCGATGAAGACGAATGCCGGCAAATGCTGTTCACGGCGGTCGAAAGCGAACAGCCGGCCGCGGTGCGCTATCCGCGCGGCCAGGGCCCGGGCGTGGCGATCCAGTCAGACATGCAGGCCCTGCCGATCGGCAAGGCGCAATCGCGGCGCGAAGGCCGCAGCGGGCTGGCGATCGTCGCCGTCGGCGCGATGGTGCCGTTCTGCGAACGCATCGCCGAACAGCTCGATGCAACGCTGATCAACCTGCGTTTCATCAAACCCCTGGATGAAGAACTGCTGCTGCGGATCGCGGGCAGCCACCGCGCGCTGGTGACGGTCGAGGAGAACGTGGTGGCCGGCGGCGCCGGCAGCGCGATCGCCGAATGCCTCAATGCCCACGGCTTCACGCTGCCCACCCTGCACCTGGGCATCCCCGACCGCTTCATCGAACACGGCTCGCGCAACGATTGCCTCACGGCGGCGGGACTGGATATCCCGTCGATCGAAGCGGCGATCAGGCGCTGGTGGCAGGTGCCGGCGAAGGCGGCGGCGAGATAAATCCCGGAAGCGGAGATTTCACACGGAGTTCACGGAGACCACGGAGATCGGAGAAGTTCGGATTCCGATTTCCAACCTCCGTGTTCTCTGTGATCTCCGTGTGAAATCCGAACTCTTCAGTTCGGACTCTGCAGCCGGCTGATCAGGCTGCGCAGGAACACCTTGTTGAACCGTAGCTGGCAGGCGGCCGAGGACTGCTCCAGCAGCGTCGAGCTCACCTTCATCAGCGTGACGTCGCTGATCGCCTTGATGGTCGCGAGGCGCTTGGCGCCGCGTACATAGCTGGTTTCGCCGAAGCAGTCGCCCGCTTCCAGTTCACCCACGCCGTTGCCATTGCGCATGACGCCGGCATTGCCCGAGACGATCACGTAGAAGCGATCGTCCATTTCGCCTTCCTTGACGATCTCCTCGCCCGCCGCGTAGTCCTGCCAGGTGCTGGCGCGCAGCACTTCGAGAATTTCGGCCTGCGAGAAATCGTGGAAGAACTTGAGGGTACGCAGGATGGAGAACTGTTCCTGCCGGTCGATCTTGGACGAGCCTTCGCGCAGCGTCTGGTGGACGCGCGTCAGGTCGGCCGCGAGTTCCAGGCCGTTGCGATAGCGCTTGGCGGGATCTTTCTGCAGCGCCTTGGCGACGGACTCTTCCAGCAGTTCGGGCATCTCGGGCCGCAACGCGTGAATCGGCTGCGCCGTGGCGTAGACGATCTGGTGCAGCAGCTTCGACAGATTGCCGCCGCGGAACGGGCGGAAACCGGTCAGCAGTTCGTACATGACCGCACCGAGCGAATACAGATCGGAACGGTTGGTGATCTCCAGCGACTGCACCTGCTCCGGCGACATGTACGAGGGGCTGCCGGCGATGCCTTCGATGCGCGAGATCTCGGAATCGGCGACCAGCGCAATGCCGAAGTCGATGATGCGCACGTCGTTCGCCTGCGTCAGCATCACGTTCGACGGCTTGATGTCGCGATGGATCACGCCGCGGCTGTGCGCGTAGTGCAGCGCCTTGGCGCACTTGTACATGATCTCGACGACGTCATCGATCGGCAGCAGGTTGTCCGGCTTGCAGTAGGCCGACAGCGTGCGCGCGCCGTGCACGTGTTCAGTGACGATGTAGTAGTGGCCGTCCTCTTCGCCCGCGTCGTAGATCGGCAGGATGTTCGGATGCTGCAGCATGCCGACCATGTGCGCTTCCGACAGGAACATCTTGCGCGTGACGCGCGCGCGATCCTCGTCGTGCGATTCGAGGTTGTAGACCTTGATCGCGACGTCGCGGCGATAGTAGGGATCATGCGAAAGATAGACGACGCCGGTGCTGCCTCGTCCCACTTCCTTGACGATGACGTACTTGCCGACCTTGTCGGGAGCGCGCTGTTCGCGTGTCGCGGGACGCTGGGCCATCAGGTTGCTCGAAGGAGACTTCACCGAAGTTCTTATGACTCGACGACGGTCAGAACGAGGAGACAGGCGGCGGCGAACAGGCCAGCCAATATGTCGTCGAGCATAATTCCCAGGCCGCCGCGGAGTCTGTGATCGGCCTCGCGGATCGGCCAGGGCTTCCAGATATCGAACAGGCGAAACAGCGCGAAGCCTGCAACCCACCAGGTCCAGTCACGCGACGGTGCCGCCAGCATCGTAATCGTGAAGCCGGCGATTTCATCCCAGACGATCCCCGAATGATCGTGCACGCCCAGGCGTCGGGCACTTTCGCCGCAAATCCAGACGCCGGTCACACATGCCGCGATTGCAAACGCAACGTGAACCTGCCAGCCGAACTGCATGATTCCCGCGACGATGGGAATCGCGATCAAGGTGCCGAAGGTCCCCGGCGCACGCGGCAACAGTCCTGCACCGAAGCCGAACGCGAGCAAGTGGACCGGCTGGCGCAACAGCCGCGGCTCCGCCGTCCACTTCATGAGGATTCCTTTGCCGAAAAGTGGTCATAGCCGCGGCGCTTCACGTCGACGACCTGTCCCTCGCGCACGCAGACCACCGATGAGCCGGCTTCGATGCGGCCGATACAAATGCAGGAAGCGGGAACCTTCGCGACATCGAGGGGATCGACCGTGAACAGCAGTTCGTAGTCATCGCCGCCAGCCAGTGCCAGATCGAGCGCAGTCTGCGCATCGAACAGTTCGCCGATGGCCGACGACCTGGGCAGTTGCTCCAGTTCGACACGCGCACCGCAGCCGCTGGCCGCACACAACTTGTCGAGGTCGGTGAGCAAACCATCCGAAATATCCATCGCTGCTGTCACGATCGTACGCAGCTCGCGGCCCAGCGCGATTCGGGGCTCAGGTCGCAGAAAGCGTTGTCGCAGATGATCCGCTGCCAGCGAATCGCCGCGTTCGCTCTGGATCAACGCAAGACCTGCAGCGGCCTCGCCCACCGCACCCGAGACAAACACCAGATCGCCGACGCGGGCACCGCCGCGCGTCAGCCAGCGATCCGTCTCGACGTATCCGGCAACCTGCACGCTGATCACCATCGGACCCTTCACGGTGTCGCCGCCGATCAGCGCGACGTCGTGGCGTTGCGCCAGTTCGAACAGCCCGCGGGAGAATCCTTCGAGCCAGTCCGCATTCGATTCAGACAACGATAGCGACAGCGTCATCCACGACGGCTGCGCGCCCATGGCCGCCAGGTCGCTCAAGTTCACCGCGAGAGCGCGATAGCCGATGTCCGCAGCCACGGTACCGGCAGGAAAATGGACGCCTGCGACGATGGTATCGAGCGCGACGACCAGTCGGCGATCTGCCGGTGTCGCCACTACTGCGGCATCGTCACCGATGCCAAGCAGCACATCGCTTCGCCCGCTGTTGCGCGCGAAGTACTTGGCGATGATGTCGAATTCGCCGAGGCTCATGGGAAGCAAGATTAGCCGCAAAAATGCGCAAAAGTCACAGGCCGGAAATCACTGGTTTCCGACCTTTGCGTCCCTTGCGCCTTTTTGCGGCTATTTTTTCTCGGCAGATCGGAGCTGGCTGGCCGCGCGATCCAGCACCGCATTCACATACTTGTGCGCATCCGTCGCGCCGAAGCGCTTGCACAGATCGACGCCCTCGTTGATGACGACGCGGTAGGGAATGTCGAGGCGGTTGAGCAGTTCGTAGGTGCCGATCATCAGGATCGCCGTCTCGACCGGGTCGAGCTGTTCGAGCGGCCGGTCGATGAAGGGCTTGAGGACAGCGTTGATCTTTTCGCTGTCGGCGATGCAGCCCTTCAGCAGCTCGGTGAAATATTCCTTGTCCGCGCCGTCGGACTCTTCATCGGCGAGGAACTGCAGGTTGATGTCGGCCGCCGACTGCCCCGTCAGCTGCCACTGATACAGCGCCTGCATCACGAGCTTGCGCGCAATGGAGCGCGCGCGGGTGCCGCGATTGCGCTTCTTTTCCGGCGTGGCGGTCACTGCTCGATCTTGCGCAGCAGGTTGGCGAGTTCGATGGCGGTCACGGCGGCGTCCGCACCCTTGTTGCCCGCCTTGGTGCCGGCACGTTCCACCGCCTGTTCGATGGTGTCGGTCGTCAGCACACCGAACGCGACAGGGATGCCCGTATCGTTGGCTACGCGTGCGAGGCCTCCGGCGCATTCGCCAGCGACGTAGTCGAAGTGCGCAGTCGCGCCCTTGATCACGGCACCGAGCGCGATGATGGCGTCATAGCGCTTGCTCAGCGCCAGCTTGCGCGCGACGACGGGAAGGTCGAAGGCACCCGGCGCGCGTACGATCTCGATCTGCTTGTCGCTCGCGCCATGCCGCTTGAGCATGTCCACGGCGCCGCGCACCAGCTGTTCGACGATGAAATCATTGAAGCGCGACGCGAGGATCGCGAAGCGCAGCTCGCGAACCTGGAGGTCGCCTTCGAGGGTTTTGATGGAATCCATGACTTGAAACTTGAGTGTTGAGGCGCGGGGAGTATAGCGGGCTCACCCGTCCACGTACTCCACCACTTCCAGTCCGAAGCCCGACAGGCCATGCATCTGCTTCGGCGCGGACAGCACGCGCATCCGGGAAATGCCGAGATCGCGCAGGATCTGCGCGCCGATGCCGTAGGTTCGCAGCACGCTGGCGCCGGGCGGGCGGGTCGCAATGGCCGCGTCTGCATGAGTCAGCGACTGGACGGCATCCATCAGATCGCGGGCGGTTTCTTCGGGCCGCAGGATCACAACGACACCCTGCCCCTCCTGCGCGATGCGTTGCATGGCCGAACGCAGCGGCCAGCCGAGCAGTTCGCTCTGGATGCCGACGGCATCGCGCAACGTGTCCTTGAGATGCACGCGCACGAGCGGCACGTGGTTGCCGTCGAGCCTGCCGCGCACCAGCGCGAGATGCACGGTGCGGTTGACGTGATCTTCGTAGCAGAGCATCTGGAACGGACCGAACTCGGTCTGGATCTGCTGCTCGGCGATGCGCTCCACCGAGCGTTCCTTCTCCAGGCGGTAGCGGATCAAATCAGCGATCGTGCCGATCTTGAGGCCATGAAGCTGTGCGAACTTTTCCAGATCGGGACGGCGCGCCATCGTGCCGTCTTCATTGAGGATCTCGACGATGGCAGCAGCCGGCTCCATTCCCGCGAGACGCGAGAGATCGCAGCCCGCCTCGGTGTGACCTGCGCGCGTGAGCACGCCGCCGGCTTGCGCCATCAAGGGGAAAATGTGTCCGGGCTGACGCAGGTCTTCCGGCCGCGCATCGCGTTTCACGGCGGCGCGAATCGTCTGTGCGCGATCGTGCGCGGAGATGCCCGTCGTGACGCCTTCGGCCGCCTCGATCGAGACGGTGAAGTTCGTGGCGTGATCCAGATGCGTGTGACTGACCATCAGCGGCAGGCGCAACTGACGGCAGCGATCACCCGTCAGCGTGAGACAGATCAGGCCACGCGCATAGCGCGCCATGAAGTTCACATCCTCGGCACGCACGCTTTCGGCGGCCATCACGAGATCGCCCTCGTTCTCCCGATCCTCATCGTCCATGATGATGACCATCTTGCCGGCGCGGATATCGGCCAGGATTTCGTCGATCGAATTGAGTTTCATGCGGAGAGTCGGCTATTGGCTTCGTAGCTGCGGCCGCAGCACGAGTTTCACGTCGGGGCCCATCGCCTCGGTGCGCTGGAGCGCGAATTGTACGCGATCGGCCAGCCGTTCCAGTCGCGGCAGGCGCAGCATGGGGCGCGCGTCGGGGCCGAGCAGCACCGGCGCCATGTACACAATCAGTTCATCCACCCATCCGGCTTCGATGAAAGCCCCCGCCAGCGTCGGACCGGCTTCGATCAGCACGTCATTGCATTGCAGACGGCCCAGTTCGACCAGTACGCGGGCCAGATCGAGGCGGCCGGCGATCGTCTTCGCAACGGGCACGACCCGCGCGCGCTGCTCGATCTCCACGCGCCGCGGCGCATCCTCGGCGGCGAAGACGATGACTTGGCCTGGGTCCTGAAACAGCCGCGCCGTTGCCGGCGTACGCAGCTTCGAATCGAGCACGACCCGCAGCGGCACACGGCCGCGCAGATCGAGATCCGGATCGCGCACGGTGAGTTGCGGATCGTCGGCGAGCAACGTCTCGATGCCCGTCAGTACGGCGCCGGACTCGGCTCGCAGCTTCTGCACATCGGCGCGCGCTGTCTCGCCCGTGATCCAGCGGCTCTCGCCATTGGCGAGCGCCACACGGCCATCGAGACTCGCACCGATTTTCACGACGACCCGCGGCAGACCGGTCGTCATGCGTTTCTCGAAGCCGGCATTCAGTTCGCGCGCTTCCGCTTCGAGCAGACCCGATTCAGCCTGCACGCCGGCATCCAGCAACTGCTTCACGCCCGCGCCGTGCACGGCGGGATTCGGATCGAGCGTCGCGCTGACGACCCGCTTCACGCCGGCATCGATGAGCGCTCGGGTACAGGGCGGAGTCCGGCTTTGATACGAGTGCGGCTCCAGGCTCACGTACGCGGTTGCGCCGCGCGCTGCCTCGCCGGCCGCCTGCAATGCGATCGGCTCGGCATGCGCTTCACCGGACTTGCGATGCCAGCCTTCGCCGACGATCTGCTCGCCCTGCACGATCACGCAGCCGACGCGCGGATTGGGCGGTGCCGAATAGCGCCCGAGCGCCGCCAGTTCCAGCGCGCGGCGCATCATGCGGCGATCGAACTCGGTGAACTGCGCCGTCATCAGCGCTTCTTCCGCTTTTCCGGGTTGTTCCACAACGCCAGCTGGCTTTCGGTTTCCTGACGCGTACGACGATGGCGCATGCGGTCGATCTCTTCGCTGAAGGCGTCGACATCCTGGAAGCTGCGGTACACCGAGGCGAAGCGTACGTACGCGACTTCGTCGAGATCGTGCAGTTCTTCCATCACCAGTTCGCCGACCGTGCGCGACGGCACTTCGCGCTCGCCCATGGCCCGCAGTTTGTTGCAGATGTGCACGACTGCCGCGTCGATGGACTCGCTCGCGACGGGGCGCTTTTCCAGCGCCTTTAGCATGCTGCCGCGCAGCTTCTGTTCGTCGAAGGGCTGGCGGCTCTCATCGCTCTTGATGATGCGCGGCATGACGAGCTCCGCGCTTTCGAAGGTCGTGAAGCGCTCGCCGCACTTCAGACATTCACGGCGGCGGCGGATCTGCTGCCCCTCGCTCGCCAGCCGCGAGTCGATGACCTTGGTTTCTTCGAAGTTGCAGAAGGGGCAGTGCATTTGGATCCGGTGACGAGGGTGACGGAAGTCACGAAAGTGACGCGGGTCGGACCCTCGTCACCTTCATCACCCTCGTGACTCTCGTCACTTCGCCCGTCCGTACACCGGAAACTTCGCACAGATCGCCTCCACCTTGCCGCGCACCTTGGCCACCGCCTCCTCGCCGCCATTGGCATCGAGGATGTCGGCGATCCAGCCGGCGAGTTCGGTGACTTCCGCTTCCTTGAAGCCACGGGTCGTAGCAGCCGGGGTGCCGATGCGCAGGCCGCTGGTGACGAACGGCGGACGCGGATCATTCGGCACCGCGTTCTTGTTGACCGTGATGTGGGCACGGCCGAGCGCGGCATCCGCGTCCTTGCCGGTGATGTCGCGGCCGATCAGGTCGACCAGGAACAGATGATTGTCGGTGCCGCCGGAGACGATCTTGTAGCCGCGCTTGATCAGCGCGTTGGCCATCGCGCGGGCGTTCGTCACGACCTGTTGCTGATACGCCTTGAAATCCGGCTGCAGCGCTTCGAGCAGCGCGACGGCCTTGGCCGCGATGACGTGCATCAGCGGACCGCCCTGCGTGCCGGGGAACACCAGCGAATTGAGCTTCTTTTCGATCTCCGGGTTCGCACGCGCGAGGATCAGGCCGCCGCGCGGACCGCGCAGCGTCTTGTGCGTGGTGGTCGTCACGACGTCGGCGAATGGAACCGGATTCGGGTAGACGCCGGCGGCAACGAGGCCCGCGACGTGCGCCATGTCGACCACGAAGTAGGCACCGACGCTGTCGGCGATCTTGCGGAACTTCGACCAGTCGATGACGCGCGAGTACGCGGAGAAGCCGGCGATGATCATGCGCGGCTTGTGTTCCTGCGCCAGCCGCTCGACCTGCGCGTAGTCGATCTCGCCCGACGTCGGATCGATGCCGTACTGCGCGGCCTTGAAGATCTTGCCCGAGAAATTCACCTTGGCGCCGTGGGTGAGGTGGCCGCCGTGATCCAGACTCATGCCGAGGATGGCATCGCCCGGATTGATCAGCGCCAGATACGCCGCGGCATTGGCCTGCGAGCCCGAGTGCGGCTGCACGTTGGCATAGTCGGCGCCGAACAGCTTCTTGGCGCGGTCGATGGCGAGCTGTTCCGCGATGTCGACGAATTCGCAGCCGCCGTAGTAGCGCTTGCCCGGATAGCCTTCGGCGTACTTGTTGGTGAGCACCGATCCCTGCGCTTCCAGCACGCGCGGGCTGGCGTAGTTCTCGGAGGCGATCAGTTCGATGTGATCTTCCTGGCGCTTCACTTCGGCATCGATGGCCGCCTTCAATTCAGGATCGAAACCGGCGATTTTCTGATCGGCTGGGAACATGGAGGGGGACTCGCACCGCAGGGGGAAAAGGGGCCGGGATTGTACAAGATGCCGCCTCTCTTCTCTGCCTGTGGGGCCGGCTTCAGCCGGCCTCCGGAATGTCGGGCTGAAGCCTGACCTACAGGCGGAGGCCGGCTGTGACCGAAGGGAATCCCACGGGAAAGCCGGCCCCACAGAAGATGAAGCTCAGGAATCGACCAGCGACTGGACCACGCCCGACCATGCCCGCGCCAGATTGCGCCGGTTGTAACCGCCGCCGCCCATCGCGACCACGCGGCCATGGCCCAGTCGGTCGGCGATGGCACACAAGCGGGCCGCGGCATGGGCATGCGCCGCTTCGCTGAAGGCCAGATGGGTCAGGGGATCGCCCTCGACACTGTCGGCGCCGCACTGGAGCAGGATGAATTCCGGCCGGCCTGCTTCGACGTACTCCTCCACCCGCGACCAGGCGGCATGGAATTCCGCATCGCCGGCACCGGGCGGCAACGGAATGTTCAGCTTCGTTCCGCGGGCCGGGCCGCTGCCGGTTTCCTCGCTGTTGCCGGTGCCGGGATACAGGTGGCGACCGTCTTCATGCAGGTCGGCAAACAGCAGGTCCGGGTCCGATTCGAAGCCATAGAAGACGCCGTCGCCGTGATGGGCATCGATATCGACGTAGGCGATCCGCTTGAGGCCATGCTGGCGGCGAAGCTGCTCGATGGCGACACCGCAATCGTTGAACACGCAGAAACCGGCCGCGCTGGTGCGTGACGCATGATGCAGACCGGCGATCGGAATGAAGGCGCGTCGTACCCGGCCTGCCATCACGGCATCCACGGCATTCAGCGTCGCACCGACCACATGGCTGGCCGCCTCGAACACGCCCTTCCAGGCCGGCGTATCGCCCGCATCGAGAAAGCCCAGGCCGCTCACCGAACGGCTCTGTACCAGATCGATGTACTCGGGCTGGTGAAACGACTCCAGTTCCTCGCGAGTGGCCTCACGTGGCGCACCGCGGATCACGCGCTGATCCAGGCCTCGCGACTGCAATTCGCGCAGGAAGGCCTCATGCCGGTCTGGCCCGAAGGGATGCCCGTTGGGAAAGCCGTACCGGGCGATCTGTTCGCCGATGACCAGCAGGACCGGGGTGGTGGCAGCGTTGCTCACGCCGCGAGCATGGAGCGGCGCCGGCGGGATTGGAAGGCTCTCTTGCTGTGGGTCAGGCTTTAGCCTGACTCCGAAGAAGGCCGGCTGAAGCCGGCCCCACAGTGAAGAAGCGGAGAGATATCATCCGCCCTCCTTTGTCCGCCCTGCTCCGAGAAATTTTCGCAATGGCCCAGTTCATCTACACCATGAATCGCGTTTCCAAGGTCGTCCCGCCGAAGCGGGTGATCCTGCGCGATATCTCCCTGTCCTTCTTTCCGGGCGCCAAGATCGGCGTGCTGGGCCTGAACGGTTCGGGCAAATCCTCGTTGTTGCGCATCATGGCGGGCGTCGACAAGGAACACGACGGCGAAGCACGACCCCAGCCCGGCACCAGGATCGGCCTGCTCTCGCAGGAGCCGCAGCTCGATCCGACCAAGGACGTGCGCGGCAATGTCGTCGAAGGCGTCAGCGAAGTGCAGTCGCTGATCGATCGCTTCAACGCGGTGAGCGACAGGTTCTCCGATCCCGATCTCGGCGAAGACGACATGAACAAGCTCCTGGAGGAACAGGCGAAGCTGCAGGACGCCATCGACGCCAAGAATGGCTGGGAACTGGAGCGCAAGCTCGAAGTCGCCGCCGATGCCTTGCGTCTGCCGCCGTGGGATGCCGATGTCACCAAGATTTCCGGCGGTGAGCGGCGCCGCGTCGCGCTGTGCCGCCTGCTGCTGTCGCAACCCGACATGCTGCTGCTCGACGAACCGACCAACCATCTCGACGCCGAATCGGTCGCGTGGCTGGAACGCTTCCTCGAAGCCTATCCCGGCACCGTGATCGCCGTGACGCACGATCGCTACTTCCTCGACAACGTCGCCGGCTGGATTCTCGAACTCGATCGCGGTCACGGCATTCCGTGGCAGGGCAACTACTCGTCGTGGCTCGAACAGAAAGAGAAGCGGCTCGCCACCGAAGAGAAGCAGCAGGAAGCACTGCGCAAGGCGCTGGAACGCGAACTCGAGTGGGTGCGCCAGAATCCGAAGGCGCGCCAGGCCAAGAGCAAGGCCCGCATGCAGCGCTTCGAGGAACTGTCGTCGCAGGAATTCCAGAAGCGCAACGAAACGAATGAAATCTACATTCCGCCCGGTCCGCGCCTGGGCGACCTGGTGATCGAAGCGAAGAACCTCAAGAAGGGCTTCGGCGACCGCCTGCTGTTCGACAATCTCAGCTTCAACCTGCCCGCCGGCGGCATCGTCGGTGTCATCGGCCCGAACGGCGCCGGCAAGACCACGCTGTTCCGCATGATGACGGGCCAGGAAAAGCCCGATGCCGGCGAATTGCGCATCGGCCCGTCGGTGCAGCTCGCGTACGTCGATCAGTCGCGCCAGTCGCTCGATGATTCCAAGACCGTCTGGCAGGAAATTTCCGGCGGCCTCGACATGATCACGGTCGGCAACTACGAAACGTCGTCGCGCGGCTATGTCGGCCGCTTCAATTTCCGCGGCACGCAACAACAGCAGGTGATCGGCGAACTCTCGGGCGGCGAACGCAACCGTGTGCATCTGGCCAAGGTGCTCAAGTCCGGCGGCAACGTCCTGATGCTCGACGAACCGACCAACGATCTCGACATCGAAACGCTGCGCGCGCTTGAAGAAGCGCTGCTCAGCTTCCCCGGCTGCGCCATCGTGATCTCGCACGATCGCTGGTTCCTCGACCGCATCGCCACCCACATCCTCGCCTTCGAGGGCAACTCGGAAGTGGTCTGGTTCGAAGGCAACTACGCCGAATACGTCGAAGACCTGCGCCGCCGCAAGGGCGACGATGCCGATTCGCCGCATCGCATCCGGTACAAGAAGCTGGACGCGTGAATCTGCCCCCGAAGCGGAGGAGTGTTGGGGTAGGGCCTCTTACTGTGGGGCCGGCTTGAGCTGGCCTCTTTTCAGAAGTCAGGCTGAAGCCTGACCTACAGAAACCCCCTGTCCCCCGCTTCGCAGGGGAAGGGACGCAACCACTGACTGCATCGCGCAATCGGCGGGTAAACTCCGCGCATGAGCGCACACCCCGCCCTGGAACTGGATGGCGTCTCACTGACGCTCGATCGGTTGCGCACCTTCGAGCGGCTTCGCCCGCCGGTGAGGCTCGCCAACTCCGCACATACCCGCATGCAGGCGAGTATCGATGTCGTACGTGAAGCAGTCCGCACCGACCGACTGGCTTACGGCATCACGACCGGCTTCGGCGCCTTCGCCAACAAACGCATTTCTGCCGCCCAGGTGCGGCAGCTGCAGCTCAACCTGCTGCGCAGTCACACCACTGGTATCGGTACGCCGCTGGCCGCACCGCTGGTGCGGCGCATGTTGCTGCTCAAGGTCAACAGCCTCGCCGCGGGTTACTCGGGCATCCGCCAGGAAGTGCTCGATGCCTTGCTGGCACTGTTGAACAGCGACGTGCTGCCCATCATTCCCGAACGCGGTTCGGTCGGTGCCTCGGGCGATCTCGCACCGCTCGCGCACATGTCGCTGTGCCTCATCGGCGAAGGCGAGGCGATGTACGAGGGGCGACGACTCGAAGGCGCTGCCGTCTGCGAGGCCGCGGGTTTCGCCCCGCTGACGCTCGAAGCCAAGGAAGGACTGGCGCTGATCAATGGCACCCAGCTGAGTCTCGCGCTGGCGCTCGACGGCCTCTTCCGCGCCGAGACGCTGCTCGATGCCACCGTCGTGATCGGCGCACTCACCGTCGATGGACTGGCGGGCAGCTACACGCCTTTCGATGTACGCATCCACGAAGCCAGCCGCCTGCCGCACCAGGTCGAAATCGCGCGCCGCTTCGGGGTGCTGCTCACCGAAAGCGCGATCCACCACGATCACGAGAACTGCGACCGCGTCCAGGATCCCTACGCGGTGCGTTGCATGCCGCAGGTGTTCGGCGCGATCGAAGCCGCGCTCGATCACGGTCGCAATGTACTCGCCAACGCGATCAACGGCGTCTCCGACAATCCGCTGATTTTCGGCAACGACATTCTCTCGGGCGGGAATTTCCATGCCGAACCGCTGGCGATGCTCAGCGACTATCTGGCCATCGCCGTCAGCGAGATCGCCAGCATGTCGGAGCGGCGCACCGATCTGCTGGATCGCCGCGTGAATCCGGCGCTCAACATGTTTCTGACCACCGAGCCGGGTCTCGAATCCGGCTTCATGATTGCGCACGTCGCTGCGGCGGCGCTGACGTCGGAAAACCGCACCCTCGCCCATCCGGCATCCGTCGACAATGTGACCACGTCCGCAGGACAGGAAGATCACGTCAGCATGGCGCCATGGGCTGGCTATAAACTGCGTCGCATCTGCACCAACACGGCGAACGTGCTGGCAGTCGAACTGCTGGCGGCGGCCCAGGCCATCGACAAGCTGCAACCGCTGCAGACGACGCAGCCATTGCAACAAGTGCATGCCTTCGTGCGTCGTCATGTGGAGCATCGGCCGTACGATCACCGGCTCGACCGCGACATCGCGACGCTGGCGGAACTGATCGAGAGCGGGGAGCTGTCTGGATTTCTTCAGGAGCAGTCGACGTGAGACTTCGAACCAAGAACGCATTCCGACCCGCCGCCCGCGCATGAACTCCGACGCCATCGCCATCGTCATCGCCGTCTTCGGCGGGCTGCTGCTGATTCTTGCGTGCCAGCGCCTGCTGCGTGCGCGCTTCCTCGCCGCCGGCGGCAGCGCAGTGATGGGATTCCTGCTGCTGGCCTGCGCCGCGCTGTTCTTCGTCGTCTCGCTGAATCTGCATACCTACGCGCGCCTCACGTACGAACAGCCGGTGGCCGAGATCGTTTTCGAAAGTCGCGGACCGCAACGCTATCGCGCGACGCTGACGCGCATGCCGGCGGGCGAAATGCAGATCTTCATCCTCGCCGGCGATGAATGGCAGCTCGATGCGCGCGTGCTGAAGTGGAAGGGCTGGGCCAACCTGCTGGGACTCGACGCGCAGTACCGGCTGGAACGCGTCGGCGGACGCTATCGGGACATCGAACAGGAACGTCATGCCGAGCGCACGGTGTACGGCTTGAGCGAGAACCCCGGCGTCGATCTGTGGGACCTGTCGACGAAGTATCCGCGCTGGCTGCCGTTCGTCGATGCCGTGTACGGCAGCGCAACCTACATGCCGATGGCCGAAGGCGCGCGCTACCAGGTGTCGCTCACGCAATCCGGGCTGATTGCGCGACCGCTGAATACCCAGGCGGAGCTGGCGAACAGAGAGGAATAGTGACGAGGGTGACGGAAGTGACGAGGGTCATGCAGGAATGCTTAACCTGTGACTTTCGTGACTTCCTCCTCACCCCACCCACATCCGCGCATTCCTGAAGATCCGCATCCACGGACTGTCCTCGCGCCAGTCATCCGGATACCACGAATGCTGCAGCGTGCGGAACACGCGTTCCGGATGCGGCATGAACAGCGTGACGCGGCCGTCCGGCGTCGTGATGCCGGTGATGCCCTGCGGCGAACCGTTCGGGTTCGCGGGATAACGCTCGGTCGCCTTGCCGGCGTTGTCGACGAAGCGCAGCGACAGCAGCTTGCCGTCCGCGCAGGCAGAAAGATCGGCAGGACTGGCGAATTCGGCAAGACCTTCGCCGTGCGCCACCGCGATCGGCATGCGCGAACCCGCCATGCCGGAGAGGAACAGCGACGGCGACGGCATGACTTCCACCAGGCTCAGTCGTCCCTCGAACTGCTCGGAACGATTGCGCACGAAGCGCGGCCAATGCTCCGTGCCCGGGATCAGCGAACGCAGCGCCGACATCATCTGGCAACCGTTGCAGACGCCGAGCGAGAACGTGTCGGGGCGCGCGAAGAATGCCGTGAACTCATCGCGCAGCCGCGAATGGAACAGGATCGACTTCGCCCAGCCTTCGCCGGCGCCGAGCACGTCGCCGTACGAAAATCCGCCACAGATGACGAGGCCGGTGTAGTCCTGCAGTTTCGCGCGCTGCGCGAACAGGTCGGTCATGTGGACGTCGAAAGCATCGAAACCGGCGCGATCGAAGGCCGCCGCCATCTCGACGTGCGAATTGACGCCCTGCTCGCGGAGGATGGCGACCTTCGGCCGCGCACCTTTCGCGATGAACGGCGCCGCGACATCTTCCTGCAGATCGAACGTGAGCTTCGCGTGCAATCCGGGATCGCGGGGATCCGTGGCTGTTTCGAACTGCTCGACCGCACACTGCGGGTTGTCGCGCAGTTCGACCATCCGGTAACTCGTTTCGGACCAGGCACGGCGCAGTTCGGTGCGCGGCTCATCCAGGACGGGATTCGTACCCGCATTGATCAGCACGCGGTCCTCGTTCGTGACCGTGCCGATCACCTGCGTCACGACGCCGAGCCGGTGACGGTCGAGAATTTCCGCGACCGCAGCCACATCGTCGCTGCGGACCTGGATGACGGCGCCGAGTTCTTCGCTGAACAGGCGCGCCGCAGCTTCGTTCGGCTGACCGCCGATATCGACCTGCACGCCGCAGCGGCCGGCGAATGCCATTTCCGCCAGTGTGGCGAACAATCCGCCATCGGAGCGATCGTGATAAGCGAGCAGCAGGTTCTTGCTGCGCAGTTCGGCGATGGCATCGAAGAATGCAGCGAGCAGCTTCGGATCGTCGCAGTCGGGTGCCTGCCGGCCGAGCTGGCCGTAGACCTGCGCGAGACACGAACCGCCGAGGCGATTGCGACCGCCGCCGAGATCGATCAGCAGCAACTGCGATGCACCGCGATCGGTACGCAGCTGCGGCGTGAGCGTCTTGCGCGCGTCGCGCACCGGCGCGAAGGCCGAAACGATCAGCGACAGCGGCGCGACCATCTTTCGTGCCTGACCGTCCTGGGTCCAGCTGGTCTTCATCGACAGCGAATCCTTGCCGACCGGAATCGTGATGCCGAGTGCCGGACAGAATTCCTCGCCGACCGTCTTCACGGTCGCGTACAGATCCGCGTCCTCGCCCGGCTCGCCGCAGGCCGCCATCCAGTTGGCCGAGAGGCGCACGTCGGAGATCTTCGCGATGTCTGCCGCCGCAATGTTGGTGATCGCTTCGGCCACTGCCATGCGGCCGGACGCGGGCGCATCCAGCAACGCGAGCGGCGTGCGCTCGCCCATGGCCATCGCTTCACCGGCACTGGAGCTGTAGTCGCTCAAGGTGACGGCGACGTCGCTCACCGGCACCTGCCACGGCCCGACGAACGGATCGCGGCTGATCATGCCGCCGACGCTGCGATCACCGATGGTGATCAGGAAGGTCTTGTCCGCGATGGCGGGATAGCGCAGCAACCGATAAGCAGCGTCGCGAAGATCGACCGACGCCGCATCGAAGTCATCACCGATCGACGGCAACGCTTTCACATCGCGCGTCATGCGCGGCGGCTTGCCGAGAATCACGTTCATCGGCACATTGACCGGCGGCGCCTGCAGCTTCGGATCGGCCACCTTCAGCCAGCCGTCGGCAGTGATGTCGCCGACGACGGCATACGGGCAGCGCTCGCGCTCGCACATGTCCGAGAAACGCTGCAACTGATCGGGCGCGATGATGAGCACGTAACGTTCCTGCGCCTCGTTACACCAGATTTCGAGCGGCGACATGCCGGGTTCATCCGACGGCACCTTGCGCAGATCGATGCGTCCGCCGCGTTTGCTGTGATCGATCGATTCGGGAATCGCGTTCGACAGGCCGCCCGCGCCGACGTCGTGGATCAGCAGAATCGGATTGGCCTCGCCCATCGCCCAGCATTGATCGATGACTTCCTGCGCACGCCGCTGGATTTCGGGGTTGCCGCGCTGCACGGAGGCGAAATCGAGATCTTCCGCACTCGTGCCGCTGCCGACGGACGAGGCGGCGCCGCCACCCAGGCCGATCAGCATCGCCGGTCCGCCGAGCACGATGATCTTGCCGCCGACCGGCACTTCGGATTTTTCGACATGCATGCGCCGCACGTTGCCGACGCCGCCGGCGATCATGATCGGCTTGTGATAGCCGCGCAGCGCGGCGCGATGCGCGGTCTGCGCCTGCAGTTCGAAGGTGCGGAAGTAGCCGAGGATGTTCGGCCGGCCGAACTCGTTGTTGAACGCAGCCGCGCCCAACGGACCCTCGATCATGATGTCGAGCGCCGAAGCGATGCGGCCGGGACGACCGTAATCCTTCTCCCACGGCTGTTCGAAACCGGGAATACGCAGGTTGGAAACTGAAAATCCCGCGAGCCCCGCCTTCGGTTTGCCGCCGCGGCCGGTGGCGCCTTCGTCGCGGATTTCGCCGCCCGAGCCGGTCGACGCACCGGGGAACGGCGAAATCGCCGTCGGATGATTGTGCGTCTCCACCTTCATCAGGATGTCGATGGTCTCGCTCGCCGACTGGTACTGATGCGAATCGACATCCGGGAACCAGCGCTTGCCGACCGGGCCTTCGATCACCGCCGCGTTGTCGCGATACGCCGAGAGCACGCCCGCGGAATTCTTTTCGTGCGTGTTGCGGATCATCGAGAACAGCGACTTCGGCTGCTTCTCGCCGTCGATGATCCAGTCGGCGTTGAAGATCTTGTGACGGCAGTGCTCGGAGTTCGCCTGCGCGAACATCATGAGTTCGACGTCGGTGGGATCGCGGCCCAGCTTGCCGAAGCTCTCGACCAGGTAGTCGATCTCGTCGTCGGAGAGCGCGAGACCCAGACTGCTGTTGGCCTCTTCGAGCGCCTTGCGCCCTTCGGCGAGCACGGACACCGTGTTCAGTGGCCGCGGCTGTTCGTGCGAGAACAGCTGCGCAGCGTCATCGAGGCGCAGGACCGCCGCTTCGGTCATGCGATCGTGCAGCAGCGGCGCGATCGCGGCGATGTCTGCGGCGCCGAGCAGCGCGCTCGACTTCACCCAGAACGCGATGCCCCGCTCGATACGCTCGATGGCGTCGAGGCCGCAGACGTGCGCGATGTCCGTCGACTTGCTGGACCAGGGGGAAATCGTGCCGGGACGCGGAATGGCGAGCAGCGTCGGCGGCGATGCGAGCGCATCGGCTGCGACGCGCGGCCCGTAAGTCAGCAGCGCGTCCAGCACCCGCTTTTCGTCCGCGCCGAGATCGCGCCGCGTCTGCACGAAGTGCATGAAGCGCGACGTCAGGGATTCGATCTGCGGATTTCGCGCTCGCAGCGCGGCAACGAGTTTGCTGATGCGGAAATCGGAGAGAGCGGGCGCGCCGGTCAGTGTCAGCATCGGGCTTTCAGTCGGCCCGCGGGAGACGCGAGCCGCACGGAGAAATTGCGGGAGCGGATGATACAGGAACCGGAGTGGCGGCTGGCTACAGGCCGCTGGCCAGAAGGATTGGCCAGTTGCCAGTGGCCAGCCGCCAGTAGCCCTCCGCTACTTCTTCTCCGGCGTATACATCGGCATCGGAAACGCCGTCACATTCGAGCCGCCTTCCAGCGCGCTGATCTTGCTCACGCCCTGCTTGCGGACCTCGTCGATGCGCAGGACCGAATGCATGGGCAGGTACGTCCGCTTGACCCCTTCGAACTCAGCCTTGATGCGTTCCTCGCCCGGGTCCACCACGACCGTGGAGCGTTCCCCGAACACCAGCTCTTCGACCTCGATGAAGCCGAAGATCGAGCCGTGATTGACCTTGCGGGCGTAGATCTCGTAGACCTTGCCCTGGTTGACAAAAACGACCTTAAAAATGTGACTCGCTGCCATATCTGACCGGGGGACGGGTTGATAGGCTGCAGCATATTACATAGCGCGGTCGAGATGCCTTGAGTCAAGGCCACCTGCCGGGCTATCGGACGGTACGGCTCAAGGAAACCCCTCTCCCAATGGCACTGAAACTCCGAGTCATCAGCGACCATTACAAGACGCTGGGCAAGCGCAGTTCGCAGCTTTTTGGCGTCACGGGCGGCCGGATCGGCCGGGCCCAGGACAACGACTGGGTATTGCCCGACCCCGATCGCTACGTCTCCAGCCATCACGTCAAGGTCTCCTTCCAGGCCGGCAAGTGGGTGCTCGAAGACACGAGCACCAATGGCACGTTCATCAATGGCTCTGACACGGCCGCCTCCCTCGAAGGCCTGCATCATCTTCAGGACGGCGACCGCCTGCGCCTCGGCGACTACGAACTGCTCGTCAGCATCGACGATCGCAACGACTTCTCCTCCGATGCCACCGGCCAGCGGCCCACGCCGGTCCGGGTACGCAATGGCGGCAAGGCACCGGAGCCGATCGCCGATCTGGGCGAAGAACTCGACATCACCGATCTGCTCGGCGATTCCTTCCTCGAACCCGAAGCACCGCCGTCACCGAGCAAGCTCGCACCGGAACCGTTCCTGCTGACGGAAGAAATCGATCTCGATCCGCGCAAGAACGCGGCGCCGACGCCGGTCGCCGCCCAGGGCGGATTCAGTTCCCTGCTCGACAGCCTCGGCGATACGGGCGAACGCACCGTCACGCAGGCCCGGTCCGCCCCCAAGTCGGACGACTGGCAGATGCAGACGCGGCCCTACGATCGCAAAAGTCTGGCCGCATTGACGCCCGCCGCACTGGCACCGAAACCGACTCCGGCACCCTCGCCCGCCCCCACAGCACGCGCTGCAAACCCAGCGCCGGCGGCGCGTCCCGCAACCCCTGCACCGGCGCCCGCCGCTGCGACCGCCCGCGATCCCGAACGCATGCGCCGCGCCGGCGATCACATCGACAGCGGCGTGGAGGCCTTCTGCCGCGGCGCCGGTATCGATCCGACCGCCCTGCCCGCCGACGCCCATGCTTCGCTGCTGGCCCTCGCCGGCCAGATGCTGCGCGAGTCGGTGATGGGCATCATGGAAACGCTGCACAGCCGCTCGGACATGAAGGGCAAGCTGCGCCTGTCGCAGACGGCCATTCAGCCGGCGGAGAACAATCCGCTGAAGTTCTCGCCGAGCGTCGACGACGCCGTGCTGCGGCTGCTCAGCCCGCACGGCACGCGCTATCTCGGATCGGTGGAAGCCATCCGCGATTCGTTTGCCGATCTGCAGCACCATCACACGGCGACGATGGCAGCGGTGCAGGCCGGCATGGATGAATTCATGAACCGCATCGAGCCCGGCGAACTGCAGGAACGTTTCGACCGCGGACTGAAGCGCGGCGCACTCCTGGGCGCCGCCAACAAGATGAAGTACTGGGATCTCTACACCGAGTTCTACCAGGCGCTGAACCAGCGCAACGAACAGGGCCTGCCGGCCGTGTTCGCCGAAGAGCTGGCGCGGACGTATGCGGAGAAGTCCGTCAGGAAGAAGTGACGTTCGTCCTGTAGGTCAGGCTTCAGCCTGACTCCGACAAGAAGGCCGGCTAAAGCCGGCCCCACAGAAAGAAGAAGCCCCGGCAGTTACCTGCCCCGCTTCGCCGGCGGCGCCGAATCCGCCGCCACCCAATCCAGGATGTCGATGTAGCCGCGGATGTTCTCCACGAACCGCACCGGCTCCCAGCCGCGCGCATAACCGCGTTTGACCTGCGTGTACCACTTCGACTGCGTCAGCAGCGGCAGGTGATCGCGCACGTCGCTCCACAGATCGGGATTCCTGCCGTGCATCTGCGTGAGGATGCGCGCGTCTTCGAGATGGCCGAGGCCGACGTTGTAGGCCGCGAGCGTCATCCATGTCCGATCGGGTTCCTGGATGCGCGCGGGAATCTGGCTGCGCACCAGCAAAAAATACTGCGCACCGCCGAAAATGCTTTCGCGCGGATCGAGCCGGTCCGACACGCCGAGCGCGCGCGCGGTTTCTTCGGTGAGCATCATGAGCCCGCGCACACCGGTGGGCGACGTCGCGGTCGGCACCCAATGCGATTCCTGATAGCCGATCGCCGCTAGCAATCGCCAGTCGACGCCGATCTGCGCCGCCGCTTCCTTGAACCACTGGCGGTATTGCGGCAGACGCGCCTCGATGTCCTGCATGAAGACGCGCGCCTGGATGTAGTCGAAGCGATCGACGTCGCCGTAATACGTATCGAGAATGGATGCGAGCCGGCCTTCCGCCGTCACCGCTGCGTAGTAGGCCGTCACGCGCTGCAGCAGGCTGGGATCGCGCGCATCGACCGCCCAGGCCAGCGCCTTGCTGCCGCCCAGGTCGAAGGCGATACGGATCTCCGGATGAAAGGCGCGGCCGATGGCGAACTCGTTCGAATCCGCCACCGTGTAGTCGATCTCGCGCCGCGACAGGCGGTAGAGCAGCTCCTCGGTTTCGGTCGCCGAATTCTCGACCCAGGACAGATCGGGCACGACGATGCGCGACGCCTCGAGCGAAGCCGCATGCGAGCTGCCCGCAACGACTTCGATGTGGGTATTCACGGCCTGCCGCAGATTGCGCGCGCGGACCTCGCCCTGCCGATAGATGAGATGTTCCCTGACCTGCTGATAAGGCGGCCCGAAGGCCACCTCCTCCGGTAGCCGCATGCCGCGGGTAAGCCCCGCCGCACCGATGTGTGCGCGATGCAGCGCCAGTTCGCGGACCACGTCGCCCGCATTGGGCACGGAATAAATATAGAGACGGACTCCCAGCTCCGCGGCGAGCTGGCTGGCGAGTTCGAACTCGGGACCCTGCGGGCCGGACGCGCCCAGGTAGTAGGTACTGGGCAGATTGCGCGTCACGACGCGCAATTCGCCGCTGTCGATGATCTGTTCCAGGACCGTCGGCGGCTGCGAACAGGTCCCGAGAAGCAGCATCGCAACGATCGCCAGCGCGATCTTCAACGTAGACCCCCGCTGCGGGGCATTGATGGCGGCAAGACTCGCGACCCTTGTTAAGGAAAGAACAGCACACAGCCTACAGTCTTGGGCCCGGGCTGGTATAGAATGCGCGCCCTCGCGCGGAGAGGTGGCAGAGTGGTCGAATGTACCTGACTCGAAATCAGGCGATGCCGTAAGGCATCCGTGGGTTCGAATCCCACCCTCTCCGCCATCAATCGAAAAGGCCCTCCACCGGAGGGCCTTTGCGTTTGTGGCATCCGGCGGGACGAGGGCATGGACAAGCGCCCCGCCGCCCATGGAAATCAAGGCGCCAGCCACGCCACGGCCACCGAACCGATTCAGTTCAGGCCAGTCCAATCCGACGCGCTTTACTTTGCCGCCGGGCCGGCACCACACTGCCGGCTCACGAGTTGTCCATCCATGCGAAAGATCGCCCTATTCTTCGCCGCCGCGCTGATGACCGTCGGTGCTGGTGCGCAGCAGACCAACACCGCGGACGATCTGCCGGATATCGGCAGTCCGGCGCAGGCGCTGCTGACGCTCGAGGACGAGCGTCAGATCGGGCGGATGGTGGTGCGCGGGCTGCGGGATCAGGACCAGATCCTCGACGATCCCGAGGTCGCGGAATACGTGCAGTCGCTCGGCGCGCGTCTTTCCAGCGAGGCCCACGACGGCGCACAGAAGTTCACGTTCTTCACCGTGAAGGACCGCACCATCAATGCCTTCGCCTTGCCCGGCGGCTTCATCGGCGTGAATGCCGGACTGGTACTGGAAACCAGGAACGAAAGCGAACTCGCGGGCGTCGTGGCGCACGAAATCGCGCACGTGACCCAGCGCCACATCGCACGCAGCATCGCAGCGCAAAGCCGCAGCAGCCTGGTGTCGACCGCCGCGATGCTCGCGGCCATCCTTCTCGGGGCGGCGGCCGGCGGCGGCGATGGCGCGATGGCCGGCGTCGCCGCGGCGCAGTCGCTGGCCATCCAGCAGCAGATCAGTTTCACGCGCGAGAATGAAACGGAGGCCGACCGGGTCGGACTCGGCATCCTCGCCCGTTCCGGCTTCGATCCCGAAGGCATGCCGCAGTTCTTCGAGACCATGAGCCGTCTCGCGGGCAGCAGCGAACTCAACATTCCCGAAATGCTGCGCACGCATCCCGTGACCAGCACGCGTATCGCGGAAACCAAGGAGCGCGCCGATCAGCTCGCAATCACGCCGATGCCGGACAGCATCAGCTATGCGCTGTCGCGCGAACGGCTGCGCGTACTGTCGACGCCCGCCGGCAAGGATCCGCAGGAGTACTACGCCGCGGTGATCAAGAACGAGCCCGATGCCAGCTCGGCGCAGGTCTATGGCCAGGCGCTGGCCATGATGATGTCGGGCAATGCGGACAAGGCCATTCCGATCTTCAGAAGACTGCGCGATGCCGATCCGACGATCATGCAGTACCACACGGCACTGGGACAGGCACAGCTCAAGGCCGGCCAGGGCAAGGCGTCGATCGAGACGCTGGAGAAGGCGCGAGAACTGTTCCCGCGCAATGTCGCCGTGACGGTGCGGTATGCCGAGACGCTGATGCAGAGCGGCGATGCGAAAACCGCGCACGAAATCCTGCTCGACCTGTTCAACGTCGTGCCCCCGACGCCGGAGCAGGCACGCCTGACGGCGCTGGCTGCGAACGCAGCAGGCGATGTGGCGGACTCGTACTACTACATGTCCGAGTACCACCTCATGAGCGGCGATCTGCCGCTCTCGATCAATCAGCTGCAGCTTGCGCTCGCGGTGCCGAAGATCACGTCGGTGCAGCGCGCGCGTTTCCAGGCCCGGCTGGAAGAAGTGCAACAGGCCATGCCGAAGCGCGGAGCGCGCCGCGCGTCCTCGGGCCAGCCGCGACTGCAGGGAATGAATTGATACAATGCCGCCGCCGGTCGGCGCCCCGACCAGCCTCCATTCAAGCGAAGGATCTGTCTACCGCATGTTGTTCCTGATCGGCCGCGTACCGGCATCCGTGCGCGCAATCGCGAT
This sequence comes from uncultured Steroidobacter sp., assembly GCA_937864115.1. GTDB lineage: Bacteria > Pseudomonadota > Gammaproteobacteria > Steroidobacterales > Steroidobacteraceae > Steroidobacter. The sequence continues at coordinate 123,053 of CALMII010000038.1, forward strand.
GGTTGCCGTTCTTCTCGTGAGCGCAGGCTGCGCAACGACACCGGGGCGCACGCACGGCGAAGACCCCTGGCAGGGCATGAATCGCGGCATCTACAAGTTCAACGATACGGCGGATCGCATCGCGCTCAAGCCGGTCGCCAAGGGCTATCGCAAGATCACGCCGCGCTGGATTCGCACCGGCGTGGGCAACTTCTTCGCCAATCTCTCCTATCCGGCGACGATCATGAACCAGTTCCTGCAGGGCAAGCCCGGCATGGGGCTGCGCGACGCGGGACGCTTCCTGATGAACACGACGATCGGTGTCGGCGGACTGCTCGACGTCGCCACCCCGGTCGGCCTGACGGCGAACGACGAGGATTTCGGACAGACGCTGGCGGTGTGGGGCGTGGGTTCAGGCCCGTATGTCACGCTGCCGTTCTTCGGGCCGTCGTCGCTGCGTGATGCGCCGTCGCGCATCTTCGACTATTTCCTGGGGCCGCTCGTCTACATCGACATTCCGTGGGAGACCGAATGGGGTCTGCGCGGACTCGACATCGTGCATTCGCGCGCGGAACTGCTGCCGCTCGATGCGACGCTGCAGAACGCTTTCGATCCTTATGCGTTCATGCGCGATGCCTGGGTGCAGCAGCGCGAATTCCAGATCTACGACGGCAATCCGCCGCCGGAAGAGTACGAAGATTTTTCGGATGAGGAACCGGCGCCCGAGACGGAGGAGCCGGCACCCGAGACGCCCTGACTCAGGCCGTCGCCTCGGCGGACGCCGATACAGCGCCATTCTCGAGCAACAGATCGTCGACTTCGCTGATGCGCGCCAGCGCCATGATCTGCTGCGGCACATTGTCGAAGTGAACCCTGCGGCCTGCCGCACGACTCACACGCAACCACTCCAGCAGCAGGGCCATGCCCGCACTGTCGCTCGCCGTCACCGGTGCGAGATCGACGACGATCTGCGGTGCCACGAACTTGCGGGCGCTCTCTTCCAGGATCGCCGTGACGGTGTCCGCATCGAGAATCCCGCTGACGCGGAATCGCCCGTCGCCGAGCGATTCGAGTCGCGCCTTGCTGGTCTGAACCTTGCTCACGACGGGCTCAGGACCTGGCCGTCGGATTCTTCACCGTGCCGCTCGCCACCTGGCTTTCCAGGCGCTGGATGACGGCTTCGAGGCCCTTCTGCTGGATCTCGGCGGCGAAGTCGGTGCGGAAGGACTTCACGTACGAGATGCCTTCGATCTGTACGTCGAACGCCTTCCAGCCCTGATCGGTCTTGCGCAGCGAATAGTTCACCTTGGCGGGCACGCCATTGTCGCGGCGGATTTCGCTGCGCACCGTGGCGACCTTGTCGTCGGGCTTACCCTGGTACGGCAGGATCTTCAGACGGTCCGGCGTGAACTCCGTCAGCGCCGAGCCGTAGTTCTGCAGCAGCGACTGGTAGAACGCATCGACGAAACGCTTGCGCTGCTCGGCCGTGGCCGTGCGCCAGTTCTGCGCGAGCACGAGCTGTGCGGCATAGGTGGTGTCGAAGTACGGCAGCATGGTCCTGTCGACCACCTGGCGCACTTTGGCGGGATTCTTCTGGTACTCGGCGCGGTTGGCATCGAGTTCCTTCAACGTATCCTGCGCGACCTTCGTCACCAGTTCCTGCGGGCCCAGCTGCGCGGCGTCCTGCGCCGCTGCCGTCGCAAGGAAACCCATGCCTGCCGTCGCAACGACGGCCATCATCAGGGATCTGCGGTTCATCACTTCGTCTCCTCTGCCGCCGGCGGGTTGCCGGCCCTGCCCGCGAAGCTCGCGAACAGCTGATTGATCAGGTTCTCCAGCACGAACGCATCCTGTACGAGTTCGATGCGGTCGCCGTTCTTCAGATACTCCTCGGCGCCGCCGGCGGTGATGCCGATGTACTGACCGCCGAGCAGTCCCGACGTCATGATCGAGGCATCGCTGTCGGTCGGAATACGGCTGTAGGCCGAGCTGATCCGCAGCTTCACGACGGCCTTGTAGACGTCCTGGTCGAAGGCGATCGAATCGACCCGCCCTACCGTGACGCCGGACATGGACACGGCCGCACCCGGTTTCAAGCTGCCCACGTTGTTGAACTGCGCCTCGACCTGGTAACTGCCGCCCGAGACTGCCAGTTCCTTGTTGGTGATCTGCGTCACCAGGAAAAACAGCGCAGCAAAACCGAGCAGCACGAACAGCCCGGTCGATACTTCAACAGCCCGATTCGATTGCATGACGAACCCCAGCGTTAGTCGCGACTCACAGCATGAGTGCCGTGAGCATGTAATCCAGGATCAGAGTGAGCACGGCGGAAGTCACCACCGTGCGCGTCGTGGCGCGTCCCACGCCTTCGGCGGTCGGGACGGCCGTGAAACCTTCGTAGACAGCCACCAGGCTGCAAGCCAGGCCGAAGACACAGCCCTTGATGATGCCTTCGTGAATGTCGTCCATGCCGACGCTGGCGCGCATCTGCGACCAGAAAGAGGCGGAATCCACGCCGAACATCTGCACGCCGACGACTTGAACGCCGAAGATGCCGATGGCGATGAAGATGATCGTCAGCAGCGGCATCGCGATCACGCCGCCGAGGAAGCGCGGCGCGACGACGCGGCGGATCGGATCGACGGCCATCATTTCCATGGCGGTGAGCTGGTCGGTGGCGCGCATGAGGCCGATTTCCGACGCCAGCGCGGTGCCAGCGCGGCCGGCAAACAGCAGCGCAGTCACCACCGGCCCGAGTTCCTTGATCAGTGCCAGCGCCGCGGCAGTGCCGAGCGCATCTTCCGAGCCGAAGCGCTGCAGCAGGTCGTAACCCTGCAGGCCGAGCACGGCGCCGACGAACAGGCCGCAGGTCATGATGATGACCAGCGACAGCGCACCGGCATTGTGGACCTGCTCGACGATCAGGCCGGGACGCAGCAATGCACGCGGCACCTGACCCAGCACGCGGCCGAGAAACAGGGTCGTCGCGCCGATGGTCGCAACGAACTGGCGCAGATTTTCCAGCAGCTCGCGCAACAGGTTCATGCTTTGTCCGCGAGCAGCTGTTCGTAGTAGTCGGGTGCCGGGTAATGAAAGGCGACCGGGCCGTCGGCGAGGCCATGCATGAACTGGTTGACGATCTCCGAGCCGTGATCCTTCAGTTCGACGAACGTTCCCGCCGCCGCCACCTTGCCGCCCGCGATGATGTAGCTGGTGTCGGCGAGAATCGCCAGCTCTTCCACGTCATGCGAGACGACGATGCTGGTGATGCCGAGCGCATAGTTCATCTGGCGCACCAGCCGCACGATCATGCCCATCGAGATCGGATCGAGACCGGTGAACGGCTCGTCGTAGATCAGGATTTCCGGATCGGTGGCCATCGCACGCGCCAGCGCCACGCGACGCGCCATGCCGCCGGACAATTCCGGTGGCATCAATGTGGCGGCGCCGCGCAGACCGACGGCCTGCAGCTTGGTCAGCACGATATTGCGGATCAGCGAATCGGGAAGATCGGTGTGTTCGCGCAGCGGGAAAGCCACGTTCTCGAACACGCTCATGTCGGTGAGCAGCGCGCCGTTCTGAAACAGCATGCCCATGCGCAGACGCAGCGCATACAGCTCCGTGCGCGAGAGCGTCGACACATCGACGCCGTCGAACAGGATCTGGCCGCGGTCCGGCCGGATCTGTCCCGTCATGAGTCGCAGCAACGTGGTCTTGCCGGTACCGCTCGGCCCCATCACCGCCGTGATGCGGCCGCGGGGAATCGACATGGTGAGGCCGGAAAAGATCGGCCGCTTGCCCACCGAATAATGGACATCGCGGATTTCGACGAGGTTGTCGGTGGCGGAAGGCCGGGCGACTTCTGATTGCGACGGTGCCGATTGCGCCATGTTGGGATCGAGAATCGTGCCTTCGGGGTGAACGCGGTGTGAATCGATGGCGGCACGGCCGGCTTTCGAGGGCGCGTAGGATAGCAAAGTCACTTCGATTGTCCGCCCCGCCGGCTGTTGCCAGCATCAGACATCGCCAACGGAAAAAGTTGCCATCGCAATTTACGGTGGCCTGCCCGGGGTCATTGGGACTAAACTAGTCCCATATTCTGCTGCCGCCGCCAGATCCATGCTCCGCATCAGCAAACTCACCGACTATGGAACGGTCATCCTCGCCCTGCTCGCCTCGCAGCCCGACCGGCAGCTGGCGGCCGCCGAGGTCGCGGAACGCACCCGGATTGCCCTGCCGACCGTCAGCAAGGTACTGAAAACCCTGCAGCGAAGCGGCCTGGTCATGTCGACCCGGGGCAGCCACGGCGGTTATCAGCTCGCCAAGCCGGCGTCGGAAATCACCGCCGTCCATGTCCTCGATGCGCTGGAAGGCCCCTTTGCGATCACCGAGTGCAGCGGCGAGCACAGCAGCTGCGGGCTCGAGTCCGATTGCCGCGTCGGGCATGTCTGGCAGCGCGTCAACAGCGCGATCCGCCGGGCTCTGGCGGATGTGACGCTGGCACAACTGGCAGGCGTCGAGCGCAGCGTCGCCACCACCGTTCCCCTGACCCGCATCACGCGCATCACCCGCGAGTGAGACGACCCGAAATCATGTCCAGCAATCCCCAGAACGATCCCGCGCTCGAGGCCCTGGTCGGTCAGAAATACCGCCACGGCTTCGTCACCGACATCGAATCCGACACGGTGCCGCCGGGTCTCGATGAAGACGTCATCCGGTTGATCTCGCGCAAGAAGCACGAGCCCGAGTTCATGCTCGAATGGCGCCTCAAGTCCTTCCGTCACTGGCTCACGATGCGCGAGCCGCACTGGGCGCACCTGCGCGTTTCGCCCATCGACTATCAGTCGATCTCCTATTACTCCGCGCCGAAGTCGAAGGCCAATGCGCCGAAGAGCATCGAGGAAGTCGATCCCAAGCTGCTCGAAACCTACGACAAGCTCGGCATTCCCCTGCACGAGCGCGCCCGGCTCGCCGGCGTGGCCGTCGATGCCGTATTCGACAGCGTGTCGGTCGCAACCACGTTCAAGGAGCGCCTGGCGAAGGCCGGCGTGATCTTCTGTTCGTTCTCCGAAGCGGTGCGCAATCACCCTGAACTGGTGGAGCGTTATCTCGGCAGTGTCGTGTCCTACACCGACAACTTCTTCGCCACGCTCAATTCGGCGGTGTTCTCGGACGGCTCGTTCGTCTACGTGCCGAAGGGCGTGCGCTGCCCGATGGAACTGTCGACCTACTTCCGCATCAACGCCGCCAACACCGGCCAGTTCGAGCGCACCCTGATCGTGGCCGACGAAGGCTCGCACGTGAGCTACCTCGAAGGCTGCACCGCGCCGATGCGCGACGAGAACCAGCTGCATGCCGCTGTCGTCGAACTGGTCGCGCTGGAAAACGCGCAGATCAAGTACTCGACCGTGCAGAACTGGTATCCGGGCGACGAGAACGGCCGCGGCGGCATCTACAACTTCGTCACCAAGCGCGGCGAGTGCCGCGGCGCCAATTCGAAGATCAGCTGGACGCAAGTTGAAACGGGTTCCGCCATCACCTGGAAATACCCGAGCTGTGTGCTGACGGGCGAAAACTCGGTAGGCGAGTTCTATTCGGTCGCGGTAACCAACAACTACCAGCAGGCCGACACCGGCACGAAGATGATCCACATCGGCCGCAATACGCGCAGCACGATCGTCTCCAAGGGCATCTCGGCCGGACATGCGCAGAACAGCTATCGCGGACTGGTGAAGATCCTCCCGACCGCGACCAATGCCCGCAACTTCACGCAATGCGACTCGCTGCTGATGGGGGACAAGTGCGGCGCGCACACCTTCCCCTACATGGAAGTGCGCACGCCGAGTGCGAGCGTGGAGCATGAAGCGACCACTTCGAAGATCGGCGACGACCAGCTGTTCTACTGCCTGAGCCGCGGCATCGCCGAAGAGGACGCGGTCAACATGATCGTCAACGGTTTCTGCAAGGCCGTCTTCAAGGAACTGCCGATGGAGTTCGCCGTCGAGGCGCAGAACCTCCTCGCAGTCAGCCTCGAAGGCGCGGTGGGATGAAGACTTTCAGAATTTCACACAGAGAGCACAGAGAACACAGAGGTCGGAGATGAAAGAGGAAGAGAATTTCCACGGGGGACACGGGGAGCACGGGGACAAGAAATCTTCTGTTCCGAGCCCTGTGTTCCCCGTGTCCCCCGTGGAAATATTCTCTTCTTCTCTTCCGACCTCTGTGTTCTCCGTGATCTCTGTGTGAAATCTTATTTCCGGGATCGAAACAATGCTGAAGATTGAAAACCTGCAGGTGAAGGCCGGCGAGAAGCAGATTCTCAAAGGGCTGAACCTCGAAGTGAAAGCGGGCGAAGTGCACGCGATCATGGGCCCCAACGGTTCGGGCAAGAGCACGCTCGTGCAGGTGCTGGCCGGCCGCGAGGGCTACGAAGTCACGGGCGGCAGCGCCACCTACGACGGCAAGGATCTGCTGGCGCTGGCGCCTGAAGAACGCGCGCGCGAAGGCGTGTTCCTCGCCTTCCAGTACCCAGTCGAGATTCCCGGCGTGAACAACGTCTACCTGCTCAAGGCGGGGCTCAACGCCATCCGCAAGCATCGCGGCGAGTCGGAAGTCGATGCGTTCGAATTCCTGACGCTGGTGCGCGAGAAGATGAAGCTCATGCAGATGGATGAGAGCTTCCTGAACCGCGGCGTCAACGAAGGTTTCTCCGGCGGCGAGAAGAAGCGCAACGAGATCCTGCAGATGGCGGTGCTGGAGCCGAAGCTGGCGCTGCTCGACGAAACCGACTCGGGCCTCGACATCGATGCGCTGCGCGTCGTCGCGAACGGCGTGAACAGCCTGCGGCGCGCGGATCGCGCCATCCTGATGGTCACGCACTATCAGCGCCTGCTGGACTACATCGAACCGGACCGCGTGCACGTGCTGTCGGGCGGCCAGATCCTGAAGAGCGGCGACAAGTCGCTGGCGCTGGAACTCGAAAAGCGCGGCTACGACTGGATCAAGCAGGAGGCCGCGGCAGCATGAGCGCCGTTCCCGCCCGGTCGACCGGCAATGCCGCGGAACGGTATCGCGCGGTGTTCGACGCGCGCAGCCGCAGCGAGAACACGCTGACGCAACTGCGTCGCGATGCGCTGCAGCGCTTCGTCACCAAGGGATTTCCGACCCAGCGCGACGAAGACTGGAAATACACGAACCTGCGGCGGCTGGAATCGCGCAACTTCGTGCCTGCCGAGCCGACGCTCGGCCGGGTCGACGAAAGCCAGTGGATTGCCGATGCCGGCATGCGCATCGTGCTTCTCAATGGACGCGCTCACACCGTGCTGTCGACGATGTCGCCGCAACCGCCCGGCGTCACGGTGCTGACGCTGGGACAGTGGCTGGAGAACGCGCCCGACGAAGTGGCGGCGCTCCTGGCACAACAGGCTTCGGATGCTTCGGCGTTCGAGTCAATGAACCTGGCGTTCTGCGACGACGGCGTCGTGATCGAGATCGGCGAGTCGGTCCGTGTCGATCGGCCCATCTATGTCGTGCATCAGTGGACCGGCGGCGCGGCCTCCGTCATGAGCAACCCGCGAGTCTTCGTGCGGGCTGCGGCGAACAGCCAGTGCACGCTCATCGAACACTATGTTGGCGCGGCCGACAGCGAGACGCTGACCAACAGCGTCGTCACGCTCGACATCGGCAGCGGTGCCCGCGTGAAGCACTATCGGGTGCAACAGGAATCGCCGCGCAGCTTCCACATCGGCAGTATCGCCGCGCACCAGGCGCGCGACAGCCGCTATGACTGCCAGGACATCGCGCTGGGTGCGAGCCTGGCGCGCACGAGCATCGTCGCCACGTTGCAGGGCCCCGGCGCCGAAGCCAACCTGCACGGCCTGTTCCTTCCCGGCGGCAGCCAGCACATCGACACTTGCACCCTCGTCGACCACGTCGCGCCGCACACGCGCAGCAACGAGGAATACCGCGGCATCGCCGACGCTCGCGGTCGCGGCGTCTATCGCGGCAAGGTGATCGTGCGCAAGGACGCGCAGAAGATCGATTCGCGGCAATCGAGTCGCAATCTGCTGCTCTCGCCCACCGCCGAGATCGATACGCGCCCCGAACTGGAGATCTACGCCAACGACTTGAAATGCAGTCACGGCGCCACGACCGGCCAGCTCGACGCCACCTCCCTCTTCTACCTGCGATCGCGCGGCCTGTCCGAAGCGCAGGCCCGCGCGTTGCTGATCCGCGCGTTCGCCGAGTCCATCCTGTCGACCATCGAACTGCCGTCGCTGCGCGCTCATGTCGAGCAGCAGCTCAACGCGCGGTTCGCCGCCAGCGAGTTGTCCGCATGAGCGCCCGGCCTGCCCCGCACACCAGCGCGATCGACGTCGCCGCGATCCGCGCGGACTTTCCGATCCTCGATCAGCAGATCAACGGCAAGCCGCTGGTCTTTCTCGACAACGCCGCATCGAGCCAGCGCCCGCGACAGGTCATCGACACGATCAGTCGCTACTACGAGCACGACCACGCCAACGTGCATCGCGGCGTGCACACGCTGAGCCAGCGCGCCACCGACGCCTATGAAGGCGCACGCGAGATCGTGCGCCAGTTCATCAACGCGAAGGACACGAAGGAAATCGTGTTCGTGCGCGGCACGACCGAAGCCGTCAACCTGGTGGCGCAGAGCTTCGTGCGCCCGAAGGCGGGGCCGGGCGACGAGATCCTGATCTCCGGCCTCGAACATCACGCCAACATCGTTCCCTGGCAGCTCGTCTGCGAACAGACCGGCGCGAAGCTCAAGGTGATTCCGATCACGCCGCAGGGCGAAGTCGACTTCGCCGCCTTCGAAAAACTGATCGGTCCGCGCACGCGCATCCTGGCGCTGGCGCATGTCTCCAATGCGCTCGGCACGATCGTGCCGGTGGAAAAATTCATTGCCGTTGCTCGTCAGCATGGCGTGCCCGTGCTGCTCGACGGCGCGCAGGCGGTACCGCACGGCAAGGTGGATGTCCGCGCACTCGATTGCGACTTCTACTGCTTCTCCGGCCACAAGATGCTCGGACCGACCGGCATCGGCGTCCTCTACGGACGCCAGAAGCTGCTCGAAGCCATGCCGCCGTGGCAGGGCGGCGGCGACATGATCCTGTCGGTGTCGTTCGAAAAGACGACCTACAACCAGCTGCCGTGGAAGTTCGAAGCCGGCACGCCGAACATCAGCGGCACCATCGGCCTCGGCGCCGCGATCCGCTACCTGCAGTCCGTCGGCATGGAACGCATCGCAGCGTATGAACATGAACTGCTCACTTACGCCACGCAGCGCCTGCTGGAAATCCCCGGCCTCAGGATCGTCGGCACGGCCGCTCACAAGGCCGCGGTCGTCTCGTTCGTGATGGACGGCATTCATCCGCACGACATCGGCACCATTCTCGATACCGAGGGTGTGGCGATCCGCACGGGCCATCACTGCGCCATGCCCGTCATGGACTTCTTCAAGGTGCCCGCCACGGCGCGCGCCTCGATGGCATTCTACAACACGCACGCCGAGATCGACCGACTGGTGGCGGCGCTCGAACACACGCGTCAGGTGCTCGGCTGATGGATCTGAAGGATCTCTATCGCGACGTGATCGTCGATCACAATCGCAATCCGCGTAACTTCGGCAAGCTCGAGCCTGCGGATGCACACGCCGACGGTCACAACCCGCTGTGCGGCGACCGGCTGTCGCTGTACGTGAATCTCGATGGTGATCGCATCTGCGACGTGAAATTCGACGGCAGCGGCTGCGCCATTTCCGTCGCCTCCGCTTCGCTGCTGACCGAAGCCGTCAAGGGCAAGTCGCGCACTGAAGTGAAATCGCTGTTCGACGAAATGCACGCCCTGCTCACGCAGCACGATGCGCCCGTCGACCCGGCGAAACTCGGCAAGCTCGCCGCCCTCTCTGGCGTGCGTGAATTCCCCGCCCGCGTGAAATGCGCCAGCCTCTGCTGGCACACGCTCAACGCGGCGCTCGACAGCCAGTCCGATCCGGTGAGCACGGAATGAAGAACCGGAGTTTCACACGGAGTTCACGGAGACCACGGAGTTCGGAAGATCCGGATTTCCTGCATCTCCGTGATCTCCGTGAATTCCGTGTGAAACTCTTCTCCTTCTAGATCATGCAACGACACGAACAGATACCGTTCATCCTGCAGCGCGACGTCGAAGCCATCATGGTGCCGGCAGGCGTGCCGGTGAAACTGCGCGCGGACAAGACCGGCTTCATCACGCAGGCGCTCGGCGGCAGTTTTACCGTCTACGTCGAGGGCAACCTGTTCCGCGTGGCCGGCAAGGACGCGGATGCGCTCGGCCAGGAAGTCGTGACGGGTCCCGAACTGCCGCCCGATGCCACCGACGAGGACGTGAAGAATCTGGTGTGGGAACAGATGCGCACCTGCTACGACCCGGAGATCCCGGTGAACATCGTCGAGCTGGGCCTGATCTACGAATGCGAGATCACGCGCGACGAGAGCGGCGAACGCATCGCCACCATCAAGATGACCCTCACCGCGCCCGGCTGCGGCATGGGCGAAGTGCTGGTGCAGGACGTGCGCGACAAGGTCGAAGCCATTCCGACGATCAAGCAGGCCGACGTCGAACTGGTATTCGATCCGCCCTGGAATCAGACCATGATGTCGGAGGCCGCGCGGCTGCAGACGGGGATGATGTGAGCTGGATCGCCGTCGGCCCGGCCGACTCCATCGCCTCGGGCGACTACGCCCAGCTCGAAATCGACGGCGCGCTGGTCGCCGTCTTCAACATCCACGGCACGTTCTACGCGATCGAAGACGTCTGCACGCACGACGGCGGTGAACTCGCCGGTGGCGCGCTCGACGGCGACGTCGTGATCTGTCCGCGCCACGGTGCGCGCTTCTGCCTGCGCACGGGCGCGGCGCTCACGCCGCCCGCCTACGAACCCGTGCGGACCTACCCGACGCGTATTGTCGAAGGGATCGTGGAAGTGCAATCTGCCTGACTTCGACAGTCCGGATCCGCACTCATGCTGCGTCTCACCCTCGTCCGCCACGCCAAGACCGAACCGGCCGCACCGGGACAGGAAGACTGGGACCGCGCCCTCGAAACTCGCGGACAGCGTGATGCGCCGGAAATGGCACGGCGCCTGAAGGACGAACACGGCAAGCCCGATCGCATTCTCACCAGCCCGGCCATCCGCGCGATCACGACGGCGAACCTCATGTCGCGCGTGCTGGGTGTGCCGGCAGCGAAGATCGTCCAGGACGAACGCCTGTATCTCGCCTCGCCGAAGACGATGCTCGAAGTGGTCAACGAACTGGGCAACAGCGCGAAGCATCTGATGGTGGTCGGCCACAATCCCGGCATCACCGAATTCGCCGACCAGCTCTCCGGCGAACGCTCCATCGACAACATGCCGACCTGCGCCGTCTACACGCTGCAGTTCGACATCGCGCACTGGAACGAACTCGTGTGGGCAACAGGCGTCGACGCCGACTTCGACTACCCCAAGAAGGCGTAAGAACAGGAGATTGGCCGCAAGAAGGCGCAAAAGACTCAAAGTAAAACTGCGCCGGTTTTCTACTGCTCTTTCTTACTTTGTGTTCTCTGCGCCTTTTTGCGGCCATTCGCTGATCGCTTCACTCCGCCGCGATCGTCAACAAACTCGCATTCCCGCCGATCGCTGCCGTATTGATCGTGATGGTCTGCTCCGTCGCGAAGCGGTGCAGGTAGTACGGGCCGCCGGCTTTCGGGCCGGTGCCGGAAAGGCCGCGGCCACCGAAGGGCTGGACGCCGACTACGGCGCCGATCATGTTGCGGTTCACATAGACGTTGCCTGAGCGCACGCGCGAGGCGATGTAGCGCGCCGAAGCATCGACGCGGGTGTGAATGCCCAGCGTCAATCCGTAGCCCGTGGCATTGATGGCATCGATGACTTTGTCCAGGTCGTCGGCGCGGTAGCGGATCACGTGCACGATCGGGCCGAAGACTTCGCGGGTGAGCTGCGAGAGCGAACCGATCTCCACGGCCAGCGGCGCGAAGAAACTGCCTCGATGCAGGTCCGGCGTCAGCGGCCGCGTGTGCTGCCAGCTCGCCCCTTTCGTGATGCGCGCGGCATGCGCCGCGAGCACGTCGCAGGAAGGCTGATCGATCACGGGGCCGACGTCCGTGGCGATGTCCGCGGGATCGCCGATCTTCAACTCGTCCATGTAGCCGGCCAGCAGTTGCAGGACGCGCGGCGCGATCTCTTCCTGCACGAACAACGCGCGCAATGCGGAGCATCGCTGGCCCGCGCTGTTGAATCCGGACTGCACGACATCGAGCACGATCTGCTCGGGCAGCGCCGAGCTGTCGGCAATGAGCGCATTCTGTCCGCCGGTCTCGGCGATCAGCACCGGAATCGGACCGCTGCGTGCGGCGAGCGAACGATTGATCGCCTGCGCCGTTTCCGTCGAGCCCGTGAACGCCACGCCCGCGATGCGCGGATCGGCGACCGCGCGCGCTCCGACGCTGGCACCATCGCCCGTGAGCAGGTGCAGAACGCCGGGCGGTACGCCCGCTTCGAGCAGCAGTTCGACGGCCCGCGTCGCGATCAGCGGTGTCTGTTCCGCGGGTTTGGCGATCACGGCATTGCCGGCGGCCAGCGCCGCGGCGATCTGTCCCGTGAAGATCGCCAGCGGAAAATTCCAGGGACTGATGCAGACGAACACGCCCCGTCCCTGCAGGCGTAGCTCATTGCTTTCGCCGGTCGGCCCGGGCAACGACAGCCCGGCACCGAAGTCCGCCACCGCGCGACTGGCGTAGTAGCGCAGGAAATCGACCGCCTCGCGCACCTCGGAAATGCTGTCGGGAATGGAGCGGCCGCCTTCGCGGATGCAATACGCAACCAGTTCGGGCAGGTGCGCCTCGTACAGATCGGCGGCTTGCAGCAGGATGCCGGCGCGCTCGCCTGCTTCCGTGTCGTTCCATTCGGGTTGGGCAGCGACGGCCGCCGTCACTGCCGCATCGACCACGGCTTCGCTGGCGACGCTGACGGTACCGATCACCTCGCTGCGATTGGCCGGGTTGGTCACGGACTGCGCCTGCGCCGTGACGGCCTTGCCCGAAACGATCGGGTTCGCGCGCCAGGGCTGCGAACCCGCCCGATGAATTCCCGCCAGCAACGCGTCAAGTTCCGCCGGATCGGGCAGGTTCACGCCGCGTGAATTCAGGCGTTCTTCGCCATAGAGATTGCGCGGCAACGGAATGCGCGGATGCGCCTTCCGTTCGAGCGCATCGACCACGGCGACGGGGTCGCGAATGATCTCTTCGACCGCCGTATCCTCATCGACGATGCGATTGACGAAGGACGTATTCGCCCCGTTTTCCAGCAGGCGCCGCACCAGGTATGGCAGCAGTTCCTCGTGCGATCCCACCGGTGCATAGATCCGGCAAGGTTTGTTCAGGCCTGCGGGGCCGACCACCTGCGCATACAGATCTTCGCCCATGCCATGCAGCCGCTGGAATTCGAAGCCGCGGCCGGCGCCATCGGCGAGTTCGAGAATCGTCGCCACCGTCTGCGCATTGTGGGTGGCGAACTGCGGATAGATGACGTCCTCGCCCGCCGCGATCATCTCGCGCGCGCAGGCGACGTACGAGACATCGGTGTTGACCTTGCGCGTGAACACCGGATAGCCGGACAGGCCGCGTTCCTGCGAACGCTTGATCTCGCTGTCCCAGTAAGCGCCCTTCACCAGCCGCACATTGAGGCGTCGTTGCGTCGCTCGCGCCAGCGCTGCGAGAAAGCCGATCACATCCAGCGCCCGTTTCTGATACGCCTGCACCGCCAGTCCGAATCCCTGCCAGCCGGCCAGTTGCGGCGCGCGGGCGACGTGCTCGATCAGCTCCAGCGACAGCTCCAGCCGTTCCGCTTCTTCGGCATCGACCGTCAGCGCGATACCGCCGTCGCGTGCGGCAACCGCGAGTTCCAGCAGGCGTGGCGCCAGTTCCTGATGCACGCGCCTGCGCTGCGTGAACTCGTAGCGCGGGAACAGCGCCGACAGCTTCACCGAAATGCTGGGCGCCGCTTCGATCGACGTACCGCTCGCGACGCTCGCAGCGACTTCGCGGATGGCGGCGTGATAGGCGGCGAGATAGCGGATCGCATCGGGCGTCGTCAGTGCCGACTCGCCGAGCATGTCGAACGAATGGCGATACAGACGATGTTCCTTCGATCGCGAGCGTTCCAGCGCCTCGCCGATCGTCCGACCCATCACGAACTGATGGCCCATGATGCGCATGGCCTGGCGAAAGGCCGCACGCAGCACCGGTTCGCCCAGACGGCCGGCAACGCGCGCGACGAAGCCGCGCGGGTCGTGCAGGTCCTCGTCCGCGGGCCGCACGATCCGCCCCGTCAGCATCAGTCCCCAGGTCGAGGCATTGACGAACAGCGATTCGGCCTGCCCGAAATGCGAGCCCCAGTCGCCGCGCGTGATCTTGTCGGCGATCAGCCTGTCGGCGGTGGCGTCGTCGGGAATGCGCAGCAGCGCTTCCGCGAGACACATGAGGATCACGCCTTCCTGCGAGGACAGATCGTATTGCTGCAGGAAGGCATCGAGCCCGCTGCGTTCCTTCTGGTTTTCGCGAACGCCATCGACGAGTCGGCGCGCCTGATCGGCGATGTGCTGCCGCTGCTCCAGCGTGAGACGCGCACGCTCCGCCAGCGCCGTCACGATCCGTTCTTCATCGCCCAGATAAAGACGGTTGATCTGTTGCGCCACCGATCGCTCAGCACTCATGGCTCACCTGCACCGGCGTTGTCAGTAGATTCCCACGCGCATGACTTGTACCGCAGTCGCAGCATCCCGCCAATCGACGCAAACCGCGCGCAGCGAAACTCCGCCGGTACACTGGCGTCAAAGAGCGTGGATCTTTTGCTGCGCGATGTCCGCAATCGACGACAACTTCCAGGTTCATCCGATGACGTTGAAGTATTCGCGAGCGGATCCACATTTCATCGACCTTCGCCTGCGAGGAACTTCAGTGACGACAGCCGAACCCGCCGCCACTCACGTAACCGTCAACACCTTCATGACCGACGTCGTCGAAGCCTCGGCGACTGTCCCCGTTCTGGTCGATTTCTGGGCACCCTGGTGCGGCCCGTGCAAACAGCTGATGCCGATGCTCGAGCGGCTCGCCAGCGAATACGGCGGGCGGTTCAAGCTCGCCAAGGTGAACACCGACGAACAGCAGGAACTGGCCGGACAGCTCGGCATCCGCAGCCTGCCGACCGTCGTGCTGTTCAAGGATCGCACCAGCGTCGATCACTTCGTCGGCATCGTGCCCGAAGCCCAGGTCCGTCAGATGCTGGACAAGCATCTGCCCAAATCTTCGGACGCGCCGATGAACCAGGTACAGACACTCAAGGCAGCGGGCAACTACGCCGGCGCGCAGGCCGCGGTCCAGCAACTGCTCGCACGCGACCCGGAGAACGTCGGTCTGATCGCCGAATCGGCCGAGTTGCGTGCGCTGGAAGGCGACATCGACGCCGCGCGCGAAACGCTGCAGGACCTGCAGGGGCGCGAGCCGAACCTGCCGGCGGTCAAGCGGCTGGCGGCGCTGATCACCTTCAGCGATGTCGTGGCGCGTTATCCCGACATACGCAGCCTGCGTGAAAACGCGCAGCGCGATCCATCCAATCCGGAGCTGCGTCACGCCCTTGCCGTGCACCAGCTCCTCGGCGGCGATGTCGAACCGGCATTGCAGAGCTGGCTGGAAATGATGCGGACGAACCGCGGGTATCAGGACGATCTGGCGCGCCGCAGTCTGGTGCTGGCTTTCGAACTGATCGGCGATGCCGATCCGATCGTGCCCCAGACCCGGCGTGCGATGGCGCGGCTGCTGTTCTGAGTTCTTCCTGTGGGGCCGGCTTTAGCCCAATGGAACTGCATTAAGGGTTTTCTGCGTTGCGCGCCTCTGGTCTGATCCCCTCCTCCGCGAAGCGGGGGAGGGTTAGGGTGGGGGCATCAACGCAAACTGCGCTGCTTGACTCGACACCCCCATCCTGTCCTTCCCCCGCTACGCGGAGGAAGGGACGCTCGATTCGATCTCATCTCAATCCTTTGGCGCTTAATGCAGTGCCATTGGGCTGAAGCCGGCCCGGGAGCTGTCAGGCTGAAGCCTGACCTACAAGCCGGACGGGGAATCTGAGGACGCGGCACGCGCTCCGGACTGCCGGATCACCAGCAGTTTGTCCTGCGGCCGCAGACGGGAATCCGGCTCGCTGATCTGCAGCTCGCGGCCGTCCCGCACCACGGCGACTGCCAGCACATCGAGATCGCCCGGCAGCTGGCCGATCTCCGCCGGTTTCACCTCGCGCTCGACCAGTACGATGCGGCCGGTCGCACTGATCAGATCCATCACGTAGTTGGCCAGCACGGTCGTATCCAGCGAGCCGGCCATCAGGATGCCGCCGACCCGTGACGGCAGGATCGTCGCGTCCGCACCGCTCTGGCGCAGCAGCTTCTCGTTCTCGGCTTCTTCGACGCGCGCGATGATGCGGACGGTCGGCGCGAGACTGCGGGCGGTGAGCACCACCAGCACGTTGGTATCGTCGCGATTGGTACACACGAACAGCGCCCGCGCCGACGCCAGCATCGCCTCCTGCAACGTCCCCTCGTGCGTCGCGTTGCCGAGGATGCCGATGAAGCCCTGCTCGGCCGCCGCTTCCAGCACTTCGCGATTCAGGTCGACGATCAGTATCTGTTTCCTGTCCATGCCGCGCACCACGAGTTCGTTGGCGGCGCACGCTCCGGAATGTCCGAAGCCGCACACGATGACGTGGTCTTCGAGCTTCGCCTGCATTCTGCGCATCCGGAAATCCTCGATCAGACGTTGCAGGACGAGCTGGTACGCCGTCCCGATGAAGACGAGCCAGGCGAGCAATCGCATCGGAGTGACGAGCACGCTGTCGATGATGCGGGCCCGCTCGGTCACGGGCACGATGTCGCCGTAGCCGACGGTGGTCATGGTGACGGCCGAGAAATACACCACGTCGACGAATGACACGTGACCGTCGAGATGATCGCGCAATCCTTCGCGATCCAGCCAGAACGCCGTGATCACCACGCCATACATGACCAGGATCAGCAGTGCCCGCGCCATCAGCGTGCGGCGCACGCTGGCCTGGCCGCCGACGAACAGCCGCCGTGCGTCCTGCTGCATCGGCCGGTCGAGCGAGCGGTAGATCGGCGACGGCGTGCGCTCTTCCCCGTGTTCCGGCAGTTTGCTCATGGCGGCATTGTGAGCAATCGCCGACCGGCCAGCCAGTTCGTCACGTAAAAGTACGCACGCGGGAACAATTCAGGCAAATGACGCATATGCCAGAATGCCGCGGCATATCACACTCGCAAACAGAAAATCGGGAGGTTCCTTGTGAGTATCGTTCGCGCCACCGCGATTGCGACCGTCGCCCTCATCGCCGCGCTCGCCGGATCGGTGGTCCACGCCGATGAGACCAGGTATCCGTTCTACGGCCTGCTGCGTTCGCGCGATCTCACCACCTTCGGCTTCCTGCGTCTGGACATGCGCCCGGCGTACGCGGTGTCGATCGAGCCCGGCAGCTGGGCCATCGAAACCGAACTCGGCTACCAGAACACCTGGTCATTGAGTCCGGAGGTCGAGAAATACCTCACCGCGCTGGAGCCCACGGGCCGGCGCCGCATCGGCCCCGATGAAATCGCGGCCATCCAGGCGCTGCCGGGCGAGAACTACCTGCTCGATCTGGAATCCGCCAACTTCGATCTGACCTTCCACTACAAATTCGACCAGCACTGGACGGGCTACGCGATCATCAGCGCCGTCAGCTACAACGGCGGCTTCCTCGACGGCACGATCGAGAGTTTCCACAAGGCGCTGGGATTCAGCACGTTCGGCCGGCCGGCGCTGACCAAGAACGACGTGCGCCTGATCTACGACCTGAAGGGCGCGCAGCTGACGAGCCTCGGCTCGCCGACCGATGGCGGCCTCACCGACCCGACGTTCGGTATCCGCTACACGGGTTTCGACATGCCGGAAAAATGGGCGTTCTCGCTCGAAGGCGCAGTGAAGGTTCCGGTCGGCGGCGAACGCACGCTGCTGTCCACGGGCAAGACGGACGTCGGCCTGCAGGCTTCCCTGCAGCGGTTCTTCAATCGCAACGCGCTGTATCTCAATGTGGCGGGCGTCTACTACGCGGGCGCGGAGTTTCCGGTGCGGCAGGGATCGCGCGTGATTCCGACGCTCGTGTTCGGCTGGGAATATGCCTTCACGCAGAACACCAGCTTCAACCTGCAGGGGTACGTCAGCCGCAGCGTCTATACGGACGAACAGACCGATCTCGACGAACTGACCGGCGAGAAATATCAATACACGATCGGCTTCCGCCATCGCTGGAACCAGGTGCTGCTGTCGTTCGGCATCACCGAGAACGTGCAGAACATCAACAACACGCCCGATGTGGGGCTGCAGCTGGGACTGGCCTGGATACCCCAGCGCAAGCCGCGCCCGTAACGATCAGAGCGCGGCGCCGACGAGCCGGCCGAGCAGACTCGTCACGAGCATCGCGAAGGCGCCCCAGAAGGTGACGCGGGCGGCGCCGCGCAGCGGCGAAGCGCCGCCGACCCTTGCCGCCAGGGCGCCGAGAATCGCGAGCGACCCGAGCGACGCCAGCCCGATTGCCACTTCGGGCGACCCCTGCGGCGCCATCACGCTGACGAGCAGCGGCAGCAACGCGCCCGCGGTGAATGACGCTGCGGACGCGAGCGCCGCCTGCACCGGCCGCGGCCGGGAGTGCGGCGTGAATCCCAGTTCATCGCGCGCATGCGCCGCCAGCGCATCGTGACGGGTGAGCTGCTTCGACACTTCCATGGCCAGCGCCGGTTCGAGACCGCGTTTCACGTAGATGGCGGCGAGTTCGCGCTGCTCGTAGTCGGCATGCGTCGCGAGCTGGCGCTTTTCGATTTCCAGATCCGCGCGTTCGACGTCGGCCTGCGAACTGACGGAGACGTATTCCCCCGCGCCCATCGACAGCGCGCCCGCGGCGAGACCGGCAATGCCCGCCACCAGCAGCTGTTCGGCCGACGCCTCGGCCGAGGCGACACCGACCAGCAGGCCCGCAGTCGAGAGGATGCCGTCGTTGGCGCCGAGCACCGCGGCACGCAGCCAGGAAGCGCGATTCGAGAAATGCACGTGGTGACCCATGCGATGACTTCCTTCAGACGACATCCCAGATGAGCTTCGCCGACACGATGAACAGAACGATCTGTACGAAACCGAAGTAGGTCTTCTGCGGCAGGATGCGCACGAGCCGCACGCCGATGAAGGTGCCGGCAACGGCCACCGGCATCAGCCACGCGGCGGCGCGCAGATTGGCCGGCGTGAACTGGCCGAGCGCCCAGTACGGCAGCAGCTTCACGGCATTGATGGCAGCGAACACGATCGTGGTCGTGCCCGCGTAGACCGCCTTGGGCAACTGCTGCGGCAATACATACACCTGGTAGGTCGGTCCGCCGGAGTGCGACACGAAACTGCTGAAGCCGGTCAGCGTGCCCCAGAACAGTCCGCGCGGCACGTCGGCAGGTCTCGGCGTCGGCACGGCATTCCGTTGCCGCCAGGCATTCAGACAGAACAGCACGCCGATGCAGCCGATGATCAGCCCGACCCAGCGTTCGCTGATGATCGAGGCCGTCGCCCAGCCGATGGCGATGCCGACGATGCCCGAAGCGATGAGGATCCGCAGATTGCGCACGTCGAACTCGCGGCGATACGACCACAGTCCGAACAGGTCGCTGACGACGAAGATCGGCAGCAGCAGCGCCGCCGCGGTCACCGGTGAAATCATCAGTGCGAGAACCGGCACGGCGAGCGTGCCGAGCATGCTGAGCCCGCCTTTCGACAGTCCCACCAGCAATGCCGCGAGCGCCGCCACGGCCATCAACAGCGGATCGCCGATGTCCATCTACGGTGTGCCGAGCACGGCCAGGGCCTGCCCGGCCGCGCGGATGCCGCTGTCGAATGCGCCATGCAACGTACCGGCCGCATCAACCGAACAGGCTTCGCCCGCGAGAAAGATCCGTCCATGCAGCGGCTCGCTCAGCTGCAGGCGTCGATGGGCCTGTCCCGGCAGTGCATGGGAATACGATCCCAGCGCCCACGGATCGTCGATCCAGCCGGTGACGAGGCTGTCCTGAACATGGCGAGGAAATGCCGAGCCGAAGATCTGCGCCAGCTCTTCGCGCGCGAACCGTTCGGCTTCGCCCGACTGTTCGAGTTCGCGCGCCAGATCGCCGCCGAAGAATGCCTGCAGCACTTCCTCTCCGCCTGCCCACGCCTGGTAGCTGGCGACTCCCGAGCCTTCGCGCGGCGACATGAAGGTGGTGGGCCCGGTGAAAGGCAGCGTTCCCGGCGCCATGAGCAAGAACACCTTGCCATTCGCGCCCATCGGGATTGCCGCGAGCGCATCCGGGAAGGGCGGCGGCAGTCGCGGCGTGAACCGGATGCCTCCGGACGCAAGCACGGCGGTCGGCACCGTCACGATGACCGCACCGGTGTCGAGCATGCCTGCATCGGTGGACACTCGAATGCGCGCGCCGCTCGCATCGATGCCGCGTACCGGCGTATTCAGATGCACGTCCAGCCCGGCGGCGGCGTGAGCGATCAGCTTCCCGAGACCGCCTTTCACCGACCAGTCGATGCCCGTGTCCGCGTCGGCATAGTTCATGTAATCCAGATTCGACATGCGCGTGCTTTCCGCGCCGGTCAGGAACGTGACGATGCTGTCGAAGCGGCCGCGATAGCGGTCCTGCGGCAGCAGATCGGCAATGGCGACGTCCCGGCCGCGTGCCGCCGCCTCGCGCAGGATGTCTTCGAAGCGGCCGATCGCCTGTCCGTATTCGATGCGCTGCGCCCCGGACAGCTTTGCGGCACCGAGATGCGTGCCCCATTGCGGCAGCCGTTCGTCGATGACGAAGCCGTGCTGGCGCGCGTAGTCCGTCCAGGGATTGCGATCCGCCGAGTGCAGCCAGGCGGCGCCCATGTCGACAGGAACACCGAGCGCACTCGCGTTCGTCCATGCACGACCGCCGACCCGATCGCGTGCCTCCAGTACCCGCACCGACCGGCGCGCAGCCGTCAACCACCGCGCCGCTGCAATGCCCGCGGCACCCGCGCCGACGACGATGACGTCCGCGTCGCTCACACCGTACTGGCCTGCTTCTGCATTTCGTGCGCCGTCTCCTCGCCCATGTAGGCGTGAATCGCGCGGCGCGTGAGATAGATGAAAGGAATCAGCGCAAAGGCCATCAGGACCTTGTACGCATAGTTGCCCGTGCCCACCGCCATGAACAGCGGGATCGGCCACTGCTGCGGCCCGAGCACGAAAGCGATGTACAGCACGATGAAACTGTCGATGAGCTGCGAAACCAGCGTCGAACCGGTGGCGCGCAGCCAGATCCAGCGTTCGCCCGTGAGAATGCGGATGCGATGAAACACGCTCACGTCGATCAGCTGGCCGATCAGGAAGGCCGTCACCGATCCGGCGATGGTCCACATGCCCTGGCCGAAGATGTTGCTGAAGGCCGCCTGCATGTCCGGCACGCCGCGCTCCTGATTGACGCGAATCCAGAACTCCGCGGGCACGAGCGAGATGCTCAGGTAGGCGGCGATGAATCCATAGACGATCAGCCCGACCGTGAGCCACGAAATGAACTGCACGCCGCGCCGGCCGAAGTATTCGTTGATGATGTCGGTCATCAGGAAGACGAACGGCCACAGCAGCACGCCGCTGGTGAAGGACAGGGAGCCGCTTTGACCGAAAAGATTCCAGTTGAGCGGGTCCAGCCCCAGCGTCGGCTCCAGCGCGAAGATTTTCACGCCGACGAATTCGGCACACAGCGCATTCACCGCCAGGAAGGCGGACAGCACGACGAACAGACGAGTGGCACGGGAGCCCAGAGGATTCGTATTCATTCGACCGGACAGAGTCGCCAGAACGGCCGGCAGTATGCATGAGCCGTCCACGCCGGCCCAAACGCGCCATTCGATGTCCTCCCGCGCAGCACGGCATGAACCTGCGCCATGCACGTCGAGCCGCTAGACTCGCCGCATGGCCACGATCACCGCGCTCAACATCTATCCGGTCAAGTCCTGCAAGGGCATCCCGTTGCAGCGCAGCCGCGTTGCGCTGACCGGCCTGGAATACGATCGGCAGTGGCTGATCGTGCGGCCGAACGGGCGCTTCGTGACCCAGCGCGAAGAACCGCGACTGGCGCTGATCGAAACCGCCCTCGCCGACGGCGCGCTGACACTGACCTCGGCACAGGCCGGCACGCTGCGGATCCCCGTGGACGCGAGCGGCGCATCGGTCGACGTGACCTGCTGGCAGGATCGCTGCGCCGCGTTCGACATGGGCGAGGACGCATCGCAATGGCTCGCGACGCATCTCGGTGCGCCGCATCGACTGGTGCGCTTCGATCCAGCACACAAACGTCCGGCCAGCGCGGAGTGGACGAACGGCGTCGAAGCACTGGCGCAATTCTCGGATGCCTTCCCCTTCCTGGTGATCTCGCAGGCCTCGCTGGACGATCTGAACGCGCGCCTGACCGCCCCGCTGCCGATGAACCGGTTCCGCCCGAACATCGTCATCGATGGTGTCGACGCGTACGCCGAGGATCGGGCCGATGAACTGCGAGTGGAAGGCGGCATCACCCTGCGTCGGGTGAAGCCCTGCACCCGCTGCATCATCACGACGACCAATCAGGCCACTGCGGAGCGCGAAGGCGACGAACCGCTGCGTACCTTGCGGACCTATCGCATGAGCAAGGAGCTGCGCGGGGTGCTGTTCGGACAGAACGCCATCCTGCTGGCGGGCGCCGGACGCGAGCTGCGCGTCGGACAATCACTTCTTCTGTAGGTCAGGCTTCAGCCTGACGTCTTTGGAAGGCCGGCTGAAGCCGGCCCCACAGTAAGAAGCTTCAGTTCCCCGACTTGCGCACTTCATGCGCCAGGCGGCGCAGGCCTTCACTCTCCCAGCCGAAGCGGGCCTCGCCATCCGACTCTTCTGCCACCTGGCTCTGCACGGCGACGACATGCGGCGCGACGCGACGGATGACGGTGCTTTCCCAGTCCTCACGCACCAGCGTGCTTTCGGGATCGACGTCCTCGTCTTCGGGATTGACCGCGGGAACGGCGGGACGAGGCATCTTCACGGTGGCGTCTGAATCCGGTCCCTCGATTCCGATCTCGAAGGTCGACTCGCGCTCGATTGTCATAATCGGATCGCCTCGCTCTGTTCGATCAACGGTACTGAATCGTCCCGCGACCGGCTGCCAACCGCATCACATCACGGGTGACGCAGCAGCGGTCTCGCTGGAGACGAACAGGTTTTTTCACGCGCGGATTGCACGCAATCGAGGAGGACAATGAGCGGCGCGCAACGATTGTTCCGCGCCGCGATGTAGGACGTCGCGGACGACGTCCGTAACCCGTCAGTAACCGGACAGCTGCGCGAAGCGATCGGTGTGGAAGTACGCGTCGCCGAAAGTTTCGCCAGCGGCGCATGCGCGCTTCATGAAGAAGCCGATGTCGAACTCATCCGTCATGCCGATGCCGCCGTGCATCTGCACCGCTTCGTTGGTCGCCAGTCGCGCCACGTCGCTGGCCTTGCCCTTCGCCAGACAGATCAGGCTCGACGCGTGCTTCTCCTGCGCATCCAGCGACTGCAGGGCGCGCAGCACGGTCGATCGCACCAGTTCGATCTCGCAGAACAGATGCGCCGCGCGATGCTGCAGGCCCTGGAAGGTACCGATCTTCACGCCGAACTGGTCGCGCTCGCGCAGATAGCCGAGCGTGCGTTCGAACGCCTCTTCCGACAGTCCCAGCAGTTCGGCCGCGAGCACGGCGCGACCCGCATCGAGAACGGCGTCGAGGATCGCCGCGCCCTTGTCGACGGCGCCGATGACGTCGTCCGATGTCACCGCGACGTCGCGCAGTTCCACCGTGGCCGCATTGCGGCTGTCGACGATGCTGACGCGTCGGATGCTGACACCTGCGGCTTTCGGATCCACGAGGAACAACGTCATGCCGTCGCGCCCATCGACATCGCCTGACGTACGCGCCGACACGATCAGCCTGTCCGCGACGTGACCGTCGAGTACGTGAACCTTGGCACCGCTGAGCTTGTACTTGCCCGCGCTGCCGACCGCACGCGTGGCGACGTTGTACGGCGAGTGACGACTGCGCTCGTCGCTCGCCAGCGCCAGCACGACTTCGCCGGCCGCCATCTTCGGCAGCAGCGCCTGCTTCTGTGCGTCGCTGCCGCCCTTCAGCAAGGCGGTCACGCCGAGCACGGCCGTGGAGACGAACGGCGTCGCGCTGAGATTGCGCCCGATTTCCTGCGCAATCAGTCCCGCACCGACGTGGCCGAAACCGACGCCGCCATGTTCTTCCGGCACCAGCACGCCGGCCCAGCCCATCTCCGCCATTTCCTTCCAGACGGCACGGTCGAATCCGGTGGCGTCATTCGAATCGCGCAGCCGGCGCAGTTCGGCAATCGGCGCGCGCTCCGCGGCGAAGCGCTTCGCGGCATCGCGGAACATGAGCTGGTCTTCATTGAGTACGAGAGACATGCGAAAACCTCAGAGTCTTTCGATTCACTTGCAATTTGCAGGTCAGACTTCCGTCTTCCTGTAGGTCAGGCTTCAGCCTGACTGTTTTCAGGCCGGCTAAAGCCGGCCCCACATCACGCCCCCGGCAGCTTCAACACATGCTTCGCAATGATGTTGAGCTGGACCTCGGACGTGCCGCCCTCGATCGAATTGGCCTTGGTGCGCAGCCAGACCGGCGCGAGTTCTTCGGCGCCGCCATCGCCGAACTTCAGACCTTCGGTGCCGGCGATCGACATCATGAGTTCGGCGCGGCGCTTGTTGAGCTCCGTACCGTAGTACTTGAGCATCGACGACATCGCGCCCGTTTCGTTGCCGGCCTTCGCCTCGGCCTGCACGCGTTCCATGGTGAGTGCGAAGGCATTGGCATCGAGCTCGAACTTCGCGATGTCGGCGCGCAGCACCGGATCGGCGAGACGGCCGCCGGCCAGTCCGAGTTCGCCCGCCGCCAGCTGACCCAGCGTGCCCTTGCCGCCGATGCGCAGTCCCAGCCCCATGCCGCCGATCATGTTGCGCTCATGGGTAAGCAGGTACTTCGCGATCGTCCAGCCCTTGTTGAGTTCGCCGAGCAGGTTTTCCTTCGGCACCTTCACGTTGTCGAAGAAGGTCTGGGTGAACGGCGAGTAGCCGGAAATGAGACGGATCGGACGGGTCGAAATCCCGGAGCTCGCCATGTCGAACAGCAGGAAGCTGATGCCATCATGCTTCTTGCCTTCGAAGTTGGTGCGCACCAGGCAGAAGATCCAGTCGGCCTTGTCGCCGTAACTGGTCCAGATCTTCGAACCATTGATGAGGAAGTGATCGCCCTGGTCGTCGGCGCGCGTCTTGAGCGACGCGAGATCCGAACCGGCGCCCGGCTCGGAATAGCCCTGGCACCAGCGGATCTCGCCGCGCACGATCTTCGGAATGTGTTCGCGCTTCTGGGCTTCGTTGCCGTATTTCAGCAGCGCGGGGCCGAGCATCGAAATGCCGAACGACGTCAGTGGTGCACGGCAATTGAGCGCCGCCATCTCCTCGCGCAGCACTTTCGCTTCTTCCTTGCCGAGGCCGCCGCCGCCATAGGCCTTCGGCCATTCCGGCACGGTCCAGCCGCGCTCGGCCATGCGCTGCAGCCACACGCGCTGCGCTTCGTTCTTGAATTTCACATGGCGGCCGCCCCAGCAGACGTCGCTTTCATCGACGACGGGCAGACGCATGTCGGGCGGACAGTTGGCTTCGAGCCATTGACGGGTCTCGCGACGGAAGTCGTCGAGCGAACCGCGCGGAGTTTCGGGTTGGGCAGACATGAGGTACCTGCGCTGAGCCTGGTTGTTTCAATGAGTCAGTGAGCGGCCGATGCCCGCGAATACTTTCGCGGCCTCGCCATAGCCGATCGCACGCTGATCGGCGGCGTTTCCCTGCAGGGCACGCGCATACACGCCCTGCGTGATGGCGGCCATCCGGAAATAGGAGAAGGCGAGGAAGAAGCGCCAGTCGGGAATCTGCTGGCGGCCGGAATGCCGCTGGTAGATCGCGAGGAATTCCTCTTCGCCGGGAATGCCGAGCGCCTGCAGATCGAGCCCCGCGAGGCCAGCGCCGACGTCGCTGCCCGCCGGCATGTGGTAGTACATGCAGGCATAGGCCAGATCGGCGAGCGGATGACCGAGCGTGGCGAGTTCCCAGTCGAGCAAGGCGATGATGCGCGGCTCGGTCGGATGAATGATGGTGTTGCCGATGCGGAAGTCGCCATGGGCGATGGCGGTCTCATCGCGCGACGGCGGATTCGCGGCCAGCCATGCGATGAGCTTGTCCATGTCGGGATTTTCGTCGGTCTTCGAAGCGACGTACTGCCTGCTCCAGCGATCGAGCTGGCGCGCCACGTAGCCTTCGGGCTTGCCGAAGTCCGCGAGGCCGCAGGCCTGGTAGTCGACGCCGTGCAGCGCTGCGGCAACGCGCGCGAAGTCCGCATAGACCGCGCGACGCTCCGGCGGCGTCAGTTGCGGCAGCGTGACGCCCGTGATCACGCGACCTTCGATGTGATCCATCACGTAGAACGCCGTGCCGATGATGGACGTGTCCTCGCACAGCACCCGCGCGCGCGGCACGGGCACCTGATCGGACGGCAGCGCCCTGAGGATGCGGTACTCGCGTTCGACCAGGTGCGCCGACGGCAGCAGCTTGCCGGGCGGCTTCTTGCGCAGGACGTACTTGCGCGAGGCGGTTTCGATCAGGAACGTCGGGTTCGACTGCCCGCCCTGGAATTGCCGCAGCCGGGCCGGCCCGGAAAAATCGTCGAGATGCGTTTCGAGATAACGCCACAGGGCAGCTTCGTCGAAGCGATGCTGCGGCAGTACGTCGATGACGATGACGTCGGAGCCGCTGCCGGTCGTCGCGCCGGACGATGCAAGATTCTGTGATGCGTCTGCCATCGCAATCCCCCGAAGCCGCAGGCTGCAGCTCCGCGCGCTGAACTCTTCCAGTTTGTTTCGTCCCGACTGTCCATGCATCGGGATCTCGCCGGGCGAGCCCGCATTGTATTCGCGACGCGATTGGCCGGGGAAAAGAAACGTGGCGCGACGCGCGCTGCAACGCAGAACTGACGCGGTGTCCGGCTCCGACTGTAGGTCAGGCTTTAGCCTGACTCGGAAAGGCCGGCTGAAGCCGGCCCCACAGGAAGCTAGCGCGAAATCGTCAGCTTGCCGAAGGCGATGCCCAGGTCCCAGCCGCGGCCGGTGCCGCTCAATGCCAGCGACACCTCGCCCTTGGTCATGACGCTCGCCCTGGAAGACTTCACCGCGCCGGCATGCGCTTCGGCCTGGGCATACGAACCGAAGACCTCCTCGATTCCCTTCACGCCGGAGAATTCGCCCCGGCCGTTCTCGATTTCCGATTTGCCGACCGTCAATCCGCCGCCCTTGGCGGACAGTTTCACGCGGGCGGTCTGGCCATTCGAGCATTTCACCGTACCCGTGCCGCTGTAGGTTTTGTAGATCGCCGACCAGCCCTTCATGTTGAAGGTCATGCTGCAGCTGACGTTCGCAGCAGCGAAGGAGGCAACGGGCACGCTCAGAAGAACGGCGAAGGCCATTGCGGAAAGCAGTCTGCGCATGTGTCGGAATCTCCGGTGAAAGGACGGCGTGATGCTGGACGGCGGCAGTTTAACAACCACTGAATGCGGCCCGTGAATCCGCCCCGCTTGCGGGATTCGCTGAATCTGGCGCGCAGCCGGCGCCTCGTGCCAGCATGTCTGCATGAACCATCGACCTGTCTCGCTGGGGGAATTCTTTCGCCTGCATCGCGAGCGCGGCGAGCCGCTGGTGCTCGCCACCATCATCCACACCATCGGCTCGACGTATCGCAAGGCCGGCGCACAGATGCTGATTGCGCAGGACGCCAGCGCCGCGGGACTGCTGAGCGGCGGCTGTCTCGAAGCGGATCTCGTCGAACGCTCGCGCAAGGTGCTGGAAACCGGCAACGCTTCGATCGCCGAATACGACACGCGCAGTTCCGACGATCTGATCTGGGGCATCGGTCTCGGCTGCGAAGGTGCGATGCGCATCCTGCTGACGCGCCTGAACGCAGCCAATGACTACGAGCCCTATGCATTCGTCGATCGCTGCCGCAACCGGCACATTGCCGGCAGCATTGCGCTCGTGACCGCGAGCACGAATCCGCGATTCGCCCTGGGCGCTGCCTTTCGCAGCGACGAACCCGGCGCCTTGCCGGCTGCCGTGCAAACGGCGATTGCTTCGGCCGGCAGCGCAGCGACAGTGAACGCGGACGACATCGAGTTCCTCATCGTCCCCGTCGAGCTGCCGCCGAAACTGCTGATCCTCGGCGCCGGCCCCGATGCCATGCCGCTGGTGGAGATCGCCGGCCTGATGGGCTGGCACATCACCGTGCTGGATCATCGCCCTGCCTACGCCATCGTCGACCGCTTCCCGCGCGCGCGCAGCGTCGAACTGCGACCGGCTGCGACATTGTCCGGCTTCCTCGACGGTACGCGTTTCGATGCGGCCGTGGTGATGAGCCATCACCTCACCTCGGACGAGGCCTATCTCGCGGCACTCGCCGACAGTGCCATTCCCTACATCGGCCTGCTCGGTCCCGCACCGCGCCGCGTGCGACTGATGAACGACATCGGCGAGCGCGCGACACGCTTCGGCAATCGCCTCTATGGTCCGATCGGACTCGACATCGGCGCGAAGACGCCGGAGAGCATTGCGCTCGCCATCGTGGCGGAGATTCAGGCGGTGCTGGCGAATCGTCCGGGGCGGTCGTTCAGTACGGCCGGGAGCGGAATTACGAGAGAGCCGCAAAAGACCGCATAAAAGAAATCGAAGGGATTCTGGTAGAGAGGTCGTTTGCGTGTCCTGCCCCCTCCTCCGCGTAGCGGGGGAGGGTTGGGGTGGGGGCGCACGACAGCGCTCCCTTTCTCAAGCCCCCCATCCTGTCCTTCCCCCGCTGCGCGGAGGAAGGGACGCATTACGCCAGCACACCCTTAACTTTTTAGAAATTCTTTTATGCGGTCTTTGCGGCCTCCGAATCCCCCACCCTCAACGGCAACGACCGCAACCGCTTCCCCGTCAACGCGAACACCGCATTGGCAACGGCGGGCGCGATCGGCGGCACCCCAGGCTCGCCCAGGCCGCCGAGCGCGGCGTCGGAGTGAATGAACTCGACCTTGACGCGCGGTGCGTCGGCGAGCTTCGGCAGCGGATAGTCGTTGAAGTTCGACTGAGTCACGCGACCGTTGCGCACCGTGATCTCGCTGAACAGCGCGGCCGACAGGCCGAAGACGATGCCGCCTTCGATCTGCGCGAGCGCCGTATCCGGATTGACGACGTAGCCGCAGTCGACCGCAGCCCAGACGTTGTGGACCTTGATGCGATCGTCGACGAGTTCGACCTCCGCGACTTCGGCAACGATGGTGCCGAAGCTCTCCACCAGCGCGATGCCGCGTGCGCGGCCGGGTGCAGGTTCTGCGCCCCAGCCGGCGATCCACGCCGCTTTCTCCAGTACGGCGCGGTGCCGCGGCGCATGTTCGAGCAGGTCGCGACGGAACTCGAACGGATCCTTGCCGGCCGCGTGCGCGAGTTCATCGATGAACGATTCGGTGAAGAAGCCGTGCTGCGAGAACTCGACCGAGCGCCACGATCCCGTACGGACGTGACTTGCGACCTTCACTGAGCGGATGTCCTGATTCGGCACGGCATAGGGCACGTGCGCAGCGGCGCCCGCGACGTCGTTGAAGCGCGAGATCCACACGCTCGGTCTGCCGCTGGAATCGATGGCGCCCTTGTAGCGACCGATGACTGCGGGCCGGTAGTAGTCGTGCTGGATGTCTTCTTCGCGACTCCAGATCAGCTTGACCGGCGCCGGCGCCATCGCCCTGGCGATGCGCACCGCCTGATCGATGAAGTCATGGGCGCCCGGCAGACGGCGGCCGAAACCACCACCGAGCGGATGCGTGTGAATGACGACGTCGTCCGCATTCATGCCGGCGGCCTTGGCTGCGACCTTGCGCGCCGCCAGCGGATCCTGCACGCCGACCCACACTTCGCAGCGATCCGCCGCGATGCGCGCGGTCGCGTTCATCGGCTCCATCGAGGCGTGGGCAAGATACGGCACGGCGTACTCCGCCTCGATCGCCTTGCCGGCGCCGCCGAGCGCGGCGGTGGCATCGTCGCTCGAAAACACTTTCTCCGCCTCGCCGGCTTCGAGCGCCCTGGCCGTCGTCGCCGCGAGAGTCTCGCTGGTCTGCGCATCGTTGTCGGTCGCGGTGAATGAGGGAATGAGACTGCGTACCGCCTTCAGGGCGCGCCAGTAGCTGTCAGCGACGACGGCCACTGCGTCGTCCAGCTGCACGACCTTGCGAATGCCCGGTTGCGCGCTGACCGCTGCCGCATCCACCGCGCCGAGCCGCGCACCGAACACCGGCGCCGCGGCAATCGTCGCGTACAGCATTCCGGGAACATCGACGTCGATGGCGTACTGCGCGCTGCCGTCCACTTTCGATGGAATGTCGAGCCGCGGAACCGGCTTGCCGACGAGGGAATACTCCTTGTACGACTTCAGCCGCGGATGCACCGGCGGTTCGAGCTTCGCCGCCTCCGCGGCGAGTTCGCCGAAGGTCGCGCTGCGACCCGATCCCGCATGAACCACCTGCGAGCGCTTCGCATCGCATTCGCTCGCCGGCACCTGCCAGCGCTGCGCCGCCGCCTCGATGAGCATCGCGCGCGCTGCACCGCCGGCGACGCGCATGCCGAGAAAGCCGGTGCCGCGCACCGAACTGCTGCCGCCGGTCACCTGCAGATCCAGCATGCGCGTCAGCCGGTAGGTGCCCCAGTCGATGAAGCGCTCCATGAACTTCGGCACGTCGGCCACCGCGGGCACGAACGCGCGCACCAGATAGCCGTTCGCGTAGAGCAGTTCCGCGGGCGCTTCTTCGACGCGCACGTTGTCCCAGTCGGCATCGAGCTCCTCGGCCAGCATCATCGGCAACGACGTATGCACGCCCTGCCCCATCTCGCAGTGGGGCACGATCACGGTGATGGTGTCGTCGGGCGCGATCCTGAGCCACGTCGTGAGGCGGGCGGCGTCCTTCTCGTCCTCCGGGCGGATGCCGATGCGATTCGGCGCGAACGCAATGCCGCTGAATCCCAGCACCAGCCCGCCGCCGACGAGGCCGCCGGTGGCGAGCACGGCGCGACGCGTCCACTTACCCATGACGCACCTGCGCGGGCTGTGCGCTGTCGTTCGCCTCGACATCGCCGCTGGACAGCTTCAGCGCTGCGGCATGAATGGCGCGACGGATGCGTTCATAGGTGCCGCAGCGACAGAGATTGGTGATCTCCGTGTCGATGTCCTGATCGGTCGGTCGCGGTGTCTTCGCGAGCAGCGAGGCTGCCGCCATCAGCATGCCCGACTGGCAATAGCCGCATTGCGGCACCTGGTGTTCGATCCACGCTTCCTGGAGCGCATGCCGCTGGCCGGAATGGCCGAGCGCTTCGATCGTGGTGATGGCCTGCCCCTGCACGGCCGCCGCCGGAATCGAACACGAGCGCGCCGCGGTGCCGTTGATGTGCACGGTGCATGCGCCGCAGGCCGCGATACCGCAGCCGAACTTGGTGCCCGTGAGCCGCAGCGATTCGCGCAGCACCCACAAGAGCGGCGTGTCGGCATCGACGTCGACGACGCGCGACTCGCCATTGACCGTCAGGATGATTTCCACGATGCAATCTCCTTCAGCCGCGGCGCAGGTCGCGCAAGGCGCGCCTGCCGTGCTTGTCGGGCCGCTGTGCGGGCGCAGGCGCCGCCAGCTTCGCGAAGGCCTTGCGCGCCTCGCGAGCGGCGATGCTTGCGTCGGTCTCGATGTAGTGCAGGCGGGCCTCGGGCGCCGGCCCGCGGCGCACGGGTATGGCCTGCACGATCAGTTCGAAGCGCTGTTCATCGCGCGTGATGAGCAGGCGATCGCCGACGTGCACGAGCCGTGAAGGCTTGATGCGCTCGCCGTTGACGTGCACGAGTCCACCCGCCACGGCGTCGGTGGCCAGCGCGCGGCTCTTGAAGAAACGTGCACACCACAACCACTTGTCGATGCGCAGTCCGGAACTCGTGACATCTGCTGCCATGCAGGCAGCGTACCTCCGGGCGTGAGTCGCGTCACGCCCGCAGCAGTCGGCACGATTTCCCCCCTGCCCAGCGGACGCAAAACCATGCAGCATTCGCCTCCACAATGAACGACTCTTTCGATCTGCTGATCATCGGCGGCGGCATCAATGGCGCGGGCATCGCCCGCGATGCGGCAGGACGCGGGCACAAGGTCGCGCTCGTCGAACAGGGCGATCTCGCCTCGGCGACTTCTTCCGCCAGCACCAAGCTGATTCACGGCGGACTGCGTTATCTCGAACTGTTCGAGTTCCGCCTGGTGCGCGAAGCGCTGATCGAGCGCGAGCGGCTGCTGGCCATCGCGCCGCACATCATCCAGCCGATGCAGTTCGTGCTGCCGCACGTGACGGGACTGCGGCCGCGCTGGCAGATCCGCTGCGGCCTGTTTCTCTACGATCACATCGGCGGCCGGCACCGCCTGCCGGCATCGCACGGCGTGAGTCTTGCGCACGGCCCGTGGGCCGGCACGCTGCAGCCGCAGCTCACGCACGGCTTCACGTATTCGGATTGCTGGGTCGACGACAGCCGCCTGGTGATCCTGAACGCGATGGACGCGGCACAGCGCGGCACGGTCATCCGTACGCATACCCGTTTCGTCGGCGCGTCCGTGCAGGACGGGCGCTGGCGGGCGCGAGTCGAAGACACCGCGAGCGGCGAACAATCGACGCTGCTGGCTCGCACGATCGTGAACGCGGCCGGTCCGTGGGTCGAAGACGTTCTGCGCCACGTACCGCGCAGTGCGAACGAAACGCAGATCCGGCTGGTCAAGGGCAGTCATATCGTCGTGCCGCGCATGTACGAGGGCGAGCACGCGTTTCTGCTGCAGCATCCCGACGGTCGCGTCGTGTTCACGATTCCCTATCAGCAGGAGTTCACGCTGGTCGGCACCACCGACGTACCTTACGAAGGCAATCCCGCGGACGCGACCATTTCCGACGACGAAGTCCGTTATCTGTGCGAGACGGTGAACGAATACTTCGTGCGCAGCATCTCGCCGTCGGACGTGAGATGGACCTATGCGGGCGTGCGCCCGCTGAGCGACGACGAGTCGACGAATGTTTCGAAGGTCACCCGCGACTACAAGCTGGAACTCACCGCGGGACCCGGCCAGCCGGCGCTGCTGTCCGTGTTCGGCGGCAAGATCACGACCTATCGACGCCTCGCCGAAGCGGCCCTGCAGAAACTGCATCCGTTTCTGGGCGGCTCGAAACAGGGCTGGACCGACCAGGCGCAACTACCCGGCGGCGATCTGCCGCGCGGCGATTTCTCGGCTTTCCTCGAAGGCGTGCAACGTCGCTGGCCGTTCCTGCCCGCAGCGGTGGCATTGCGGCTGGCGCGATCCTATGGAACACGCATCAGCCAGATCATCGGCGGCGCGAAGACGCTGGAAGATCTGGGGACGCATTTCGGTGCGGGACTGACGCGCGCCGAAGTCGACTACCTGCGCGCGCACGAATGGGCGCGCAGCGGCGAGGACGTGCTGTGGCGCCGGTCGAAGCTCGGCCTGCACATGACGGCGGAGGAACGATCGGAATTCGCCCGCCTCATGCAGGCGGGCGCGTAGGAGCGACACCCCGCCCCGACCCTCCCCCGCTGCGCGGAGGAGGGAGGGCGGAAGGGAACGTCAATTGCCGAAGCGGTACTGCAATTCGAGGCCGTACTCGCGCGGCGGCAGGAAGTTGTAGGTCTTGAAGTACGCCTGACCGGCTGCACCCGTGAGCCCCGTCCGCAGACGGCTCAGGCCGGCGCTGTCCGCAGCATCCTCGTTGGTCAGGTTGCTGCCGTACAGGATCACCGTGTAGCGATCCTGGGCATCGGTCCACAGCAGGCGCGCGCCGATCGTGTCGAAGCTCGGCACGATGGCTGGTTCGGTTTCGAACACGTCGGAATACTGCTCGTCGCGCCACACATAGCTCACGGAGGCAATGAGGTTGCCGGGCTTGAACTCGAAGGTGTAGTTCGCATTGGCCGCCACTTTATGCGCCGGCGAGTTCGCCAGCGAATTACCCGACAGATCCTGCGTCCAGCGCGGCAGACCGGTGAAGCTGTCGACCTGACCGGGGATCTGCTCGTGGCGGTTCGCATTCGGCAGCAACGCGGCCGGGTCATCCGGATTCTGGAAACCGCGACCTTCCTGGGTCAGACCTTCCTTGATCTCGGTATCGAGCCAGCCGTAGCTCAGGTAGAGACTGAGATGATCGGTCGCCGCATAGTTGGCTTCGAGTTCGATGCCGCGGCTCTCACCCTTCGGGAGATTGATGAAGCTGCTGAGGATCGTGCAGGTGTTGAGATCGTCAGGATTCGAGCAGCGGCCGAGCACCGGCAGCGGCAACTGGATGTCGCGGTAGTCGTACAGGAATGCCGATGAGGTGATCTGCAGACGGTTGAAGAGCGTCGTCTTCCAGCCGATCTCGTAGGAGTTGACCGTTTCGTTGTCGACCATCGGCGGGTTGTAGTTGAAGCCCGCATTGAAGCCGCCAGGGCGATAGCCGCGAGCCGCGCGCGCATAGATCAGGTTGTCCGGGTTCGGTTTGAAGTCGATACCGACCGAACCGGTCAGCTCGTTCCATTCACCATGGAAATCGCGCTTGCGATAACCGTCGGCAGGATCGATGCCGTGATCCGCCACGACGCCAGGCTGCAGCGGACTGCCATCGTAGTCGGGCGTGACATCGAGAGCCATCGGCACGCCCAGTCCACCGCCGGCCAGAATCGGCGCCAACCCCGCGCTGACGCTGTTGCCGATGTAACGGAACGCCTCGGAAACGTCCTTCTCGTCTTCGTTGTAGCGCAGGCCGAGCGTCGCCTTCCACTGATCGGTGAACTCGTAGTCGATCTGCCCGAACGCCGCGCGACTGATGGTTTCGCCATCGAACAGACCGCGCACGGAGGCGAATGGCGAATCGCTCGGCTGCACCGGCACCGGCGTGCTGCCAACGAACCGGACGGGATTGTTCAGCTCGGGATATCCCGGATAGGTCGTCGTCGCCGGCTCCTGGTTGTAATCCTCGTTCGACTGATAGAGACCGAAGATCCAGCTTAACTTCGAATCAGTCGTGGAAGTGAAGGTCAGCTCGTTGCTGTACCACTCGCGCTGCTCCATGTAGAGGTTGGTGCCGCCAGGGCTCACCGTCCGCCGGAACGTCGGTCGCGTCGCGGGCGCCGGCAGCGTCATCTGCAGGACGTCCGTGCCGTCGACATCCGTCAACTGCGTATAGCGATAGGCTTGGTGACCTCCGATCCACTTGATGTCGACCGGGCCGGTGTGCCACGTCAGATGCGCGGTATAGCTGTGATGGTTGTCGAGCTTCTGCCGGCTGTGAAAGTCGTTCGTGAACTTGTGGTAGTTGTCATCCGAGAGAAAAGCCGGATTGTTCGGCACGTCTCCCAGACGTACACCGTTCGAACCTGCGAACAGACCCCACGATGTCAGCGGCATCAGTGCACCGTCGATGCCGTACGCAGACGGCGCGCTGAGGTTGCCCGCATAGAACGGCGCCGTCGAAATGCCCGTGCGGCGTGACTCGTCGTAATCCGCATACGCGGCCTTCAGGAAGTACTCGACGTTGTCGCCCAGCTTGCCGTCCAGCAGCAGGTCGAAGATCTGGCGGTTGTTGGGCTGATCGCCTTCCGTATCACCGCGGGATACGTTTTCGAAATAGCCTTCATCCTGGCTATAAACGCCGCCGTTTACGCGCACACGCAGTGCCTCGCCGATCAGGGGACCGGACACGGTCATCTCGCCGCCGTAGCGACGATAGTTGCCGGCAAAGGCGCCGATCTCGGTTTCGAAGTGGTCCGTCGGACGCTTGGAAATCGTGTTGAAGGCGCCGGCGATCGAGCCGCGACCGGACAGCGCGCCCTGCGGACCGCGCAGGATTTCCGTGCGTTCGATGAAGATCGGCCGGCGCTGCGCGTCCTGCACGCTGCTGGTGTAGATGCCGTCGAAGTAGTTGGCGACGGGGCTGTCGAGAGAGAAGAAGTTCGACTGGCGCGCGATGCCGCGGATCGAGGGCCGGTCGGTAGCCATGTTGAACGACACGCCGGGCGCGAAGTTCACCATGTCCTGAATACTCATGATGCCCATCTGTTCGCGCTGCTTGTCGCCATAGGCAGTAATGGACAGCGGCACTTCCAGCACGCTCTCCGAGCGGCGCTCTGCCGTCACGATGACTTCTTCCAGCAGCGTGCGCGATGGCTGCTGGTCCTGCGCCAGGGCGCCATCGACAGCGGCAATCGAAACACCCACGCAGGCAAGAACACGAACGCAGTCGAGCTTCGTCTTCACTTTGAACCCCCGTTCGGGCCGAGCGCGGACCCGTTCTATTTGAATTTGGTAATCGCAGTACGCTCAGTAACGAACGGATAGTATGAAGACGGATGCGCAATGGCAACGGGCCGATGAAATCGCCTACGATCGCGAATCTGGCTGATTTTCCCGAATCATCATGCGTATTTGCCGCGTTTGCGGCACAAACGATGCCGCCGGGCTTACACTTTTTGACAAAGCAACCAGCCTCATTCATTCCGAACTCTCGGTATGCGATGCAGTAGCGTCATCGTCGACCGGGAGCCGCACTGTTCCGAACAGCAGGCCTATCGATGGCAGAATCGATGCCCTCTTTTCGAAGGGCGACCGCATGAAACGCGACTTCCTTGATCGACTGGCGCGCGATACCGAGCAGTTGCGCACCGAGGGACTGTTCAAGCCCGAACGGGTTCTGAGTTCGCCACAACAGGCGGTGATCCGGGTCAGCGACGGATCGGAAGTCATCAACCTGTGCGCCAACAACTACCTGGGCCTGGCCAATCACGCCGCGGTCCGCGAAGCGACCCGCCTGGCCCTGGACCGCTACGGCTACGGCATGGCTTCGGTGCGCTTCATCTGCGGCACCCACGCCATCCACAAGGACCTCGAAGCGCGCCTCAGCGTCTTTCTCGGCACGCAGGACACGATCCTGTATTCCTCATGCTTCGACGCGAACGGCGGGCTGTTCGAAACGCTGCTCGACGAACAGGACGCCGTCATCAGCGATGCGCTGAATCACGCCAGCATCATCGACGGCATCCGCCTGTGCAAAGCGAAACGCCTGCGTTATGCGAACAACGATCTCGACGAACTGGAGACGCGCCTGCAGGAGGCGGACGGCTGCCGCGTCAAACTGATCGCCACCGACGGCGTGTTTTCCATGGACGGCGTGATCGCGCGACTGAAGGAAATCTGCGACCTGGCCGACCGTTACGGCGCACTCGTGATGGTGGACGACTCGCACGCGACCGGCTTCATCGGCGCGCGCGGCCGCGGCACGCACGAATTACGCGAGGTCATGGATCGCATCGACATCCTGACCGGCACGCTCGGCAAGGCGCTCGGCGGCGCGAGCGGCGGCTATACGTCGGGGCGCAAGGAAATCATCGACTGGCTGCGCCAGCGCTCACGACCCTACCTGTTCTCGAACAGCATCCCGCCCTTCATCGCCGCGGCCAGTCTCCGCGTCCTCGACCTGCTGGAAGCCGACACGCAGTTGAAAACGCAACTGCGGGAGAACAGCGCCCATTTCCGCCAGGGCATGACGGCCGCGGGATTCACGCTCGTCGCCGGCGAACATCCCATCATTCCGGTCATGCTGGGCGATGCCAGGCTGGCTTCCGACTTCGCGCAGCGCCTGCTGGCGCACGGTGTATACGTCATCGGCTTCTCCTTCCCCGTGGTTGCCCACGGCAAGGCACGCATCCGCACACAGATGTCCGCCGTCCACACGAAGGCGCATCTGGACATGGCCGTTGCGGCGTTCACGGCGGTCGGCCGCGAGCTCGGCGTGGTGCGCTGAAGCCGCCTCTCCTCTTCTGTAGGTCAGGCTTCAGCCTGACTGTTTTCAGGCCGGCTAAAGCCGGTCCCACAGGCAGAGCAAGTCCTTGAGTCATTGGGCTATGGCCGGCCCCACAGCGGAGGCTACCTCTATTGAATACAGCATCGCCGCAGTAGGCTGGCGACCCATCTCCCACCCTTCCCCGACTCATCTCCATGCACGCCCTCGTCAAAGCCCACGCTGCGCCCGGCATCGAACTGCAGGACATTCCGCAGCCCACGGTCGGTCCGAACGACGTGATGATCCGCGTCAAGCGCACCGCCATCTGCGGCACCGACATGCATATCTACCACTGGGACGGCTGGGCCCAGCGGACCATTCCGGTGCCGATGGCCGTGGGGCATGAGTACTGCGGCGAGATCGTCGAGATCGGCAGCGAGGTTGCCGGCTTCAGCAAAGGCGATCGCGTCTCGGGCGAAGGTCACATCACCTGCGGTCACTGCCGCAACTGCCGCGCCGGACGCCGGCACCTGTGCCGCAACACCGTCGGCGTCGGCGTGAATCGTCCCGGCTGCTTCGCCGAGTACGTCGTCATTCCCGCGTTCAACGCGTTCAAGCTGCCGGACGCGATCGACGATGAGATCGCAGCCATCCTCGACCCGCTCGGCAATGCCGTGCACACCGCCCTCGCCTTCGACGTGGTCGGCGAGGACGTGCTGATCACCGGCGCCGGCCCGATCGGCATCATGGCCGCCGCCATCGTGCGCTTCGTCGGCGCACGCCACGTCGTCATCACCGACGTGAACGACTATCGCCTCGATCTGGCGCGCAGGATGGGTGCGACGCTCGCGCTGAACGTGACGCGCGATTCGCTCGACGATGCGATGAAACAGCTCGGCATGCAGGAAGGCTTCGACGTCGGCCTGGAGATGTCAGGCAATGCCACCGCCTTCCGTGACCTGCTGCGCACGATGCATCACGGCGGCAGCGTCGCTCTCCTCGGCCTGCCGCCGGCCGACGTCGCCATCGACTGGAACGAAGTGATCCTGAAAGGCCTCACTCTCAAAGGCATCTACGGCCGCCAGATGTTCGAGACCTGGTACAAGATGGCCGCCATCCTGCAATCGGGCCTGAACATCCGCCCGATCATCACTCACCGCGTGCCGTACACCGAGTATCAGCGCGCCTTCGAGATCATGGGCAAGGGACAGTCGGGGAAGGTGGTGATGGATTGGGAAGAGAGCGGGAGAAAATAGCCGCAAAAAGGCGCAAAAAGAACGCAAGGGACGGAATACGGAGCGGATGGCCTCCGGCTTTCTTTGACTTGCGTGCTTTGCGCTTTTTTGCGGCCAATCTCCTCTCTCAGTTCACCGAACACGGACAGTAGTAGTACACCTGCGTCGGATCGCTGAACCGCGCCAGCCGCGCCAGTTCCATTTCGATCGGCGACAGCATCTTGCGCGCCGACAGCAGCAGTTCGTTCTTCGGCACGAGTGACGAGGTGATGCGCGCAGCGAGCGCCTGCGTCTGCATCGCCAGCGCCTGACGCCAGCCGAGCGGCGGTTCGATGTACTCCACCTTGTAGCTGTCCTTGTCGAGACCGGCGCGTTCGGCGGCCGCATTGAGCGCATCGCGATAGGAACCGAGCTTGTCGACGAGGCCGATGCGTTCGGCGTCGTTGCCGGCCCAGACGCGGCCCTGGGCGATGCCGTCGATTTCCTCGATGGGCTTTTCGCGGGCGGCGGCGACGTGGCCGATGAACGTGCCATAGGCATGTTCGACGGACAACTGCAGGATTTCCTTTGCTTCGTCCTTGAGCGTGCGTTCGACGCTCAGCGCGCCGGCGAGCGGTGTCGTGCCGACACCGTCGGTCGACACGCCGATCTTTTCCAGCGTGCGCTGGAAGGTGGGAATCACGGCAAACACGCCGATGGAGCCGGTGAGCGTCGCCGGGTGCGCCCAGATCTCGTCGGCATCCATCGCGATGTAGTAACCGCCGGACGCGGCCATGCTGCTCATCGATGCGATCACCGGCTTGCCCGCATCGCGCAGCGCGTCGATTTCGCGACGGATGACTTCGGAGGCGAGCATGCTGCCGCCGGGACTGTCGATGCGCAGCACGACCGCCTTGATCGAATCGTCGTAGCGGGCCTGGCGCAGCAACCGCACGGCGGAGTCCGATCCGATCGTGCCCGGCGGCTGTTCGCCGTCGAGGATTTCGCCCGAAGCGACCACGACGCCGATGCGATCGCCTTCGATCCGCAACGCATGCGCTGCGCGCACGGCGCTGAGGTAGTCCCAGTGTGCGATGCCCTGGTAGCCGTGATCGTCCTTGTCCTCGCCGACCAGCGTCTTGAGATATTCCTCGGCTTCGTGGCGCGACTTGAGTTCGGTGACGAGGCGACGCTCCATCGCGACCGCGGCCAGATCGCCATTGGCAGCGCGCGCTGCCGACGCCATCTCCCGGACGTAGGCGTCGATGGCATTCGCTTCGAGTCCGCGCGACTGCGTGACCGACGCCTGATATTGCGTCCACAGCGAATTGAGCCAGGCCAGGCTTTCCTCGCGCTCGCTCTCGGCCATGTCGCTGCGACTGAACTGATCGGTGTACGACTTGAACTTGCCGGCGCGGAAGATGTTCACGTCGACCGCAAGCTTGTCGATGGCGCCTTTAAGGAACGTGCGGAAATAGCCGAAGCCCTCGATGAGCACGAGCCCCTGCGGATCGAGAAAGATGTCATCGGCGTTGGATGCCACGTAGTACTGCGCCTGGTCGTAGCCTTCGCCGATCGCGATGACGCGCTTGCCGGTGGCGCGGAAATCGCGCACGGCCGCGGCCACCTCCTCCAGCTTGGCGATACCGCCGCCCTGCATGGAGCCGAGATCGAGCACCAGCGCCTTGATGCGATGATCCTTCTTGGCCGCTTCGATGGCGTCGACGACATCGCGCACCAGCGTCTCCGCCCGGCCGGTGCCGTACGCCTCGGCGAGCGCGCGTTCGAGCGGATCGCCCGACAACTGCTCCACCAGTGCACCCTG
>CALMII010000039.1 GCA_937864115.1 uncultured Steroidobacter sp.
CCCGGCGGGCAGCGCGCTGGCGGGCCCCGACGGCCGGGGGTGGGTCTGCAGGACGGCGCGCCAGGGCGCGGGCCGAGGGCGCCAGAAGGGGTTCGCAATCGTGGGCCGAGGCCGGCTCGCCGCCCGCCAGTTTGAGATAGGCCTCGTGCACCAGAGCGGTGGTCTCGAATCCCCGAGTGGAGCGCCGGAGCTGTCGCCGAGCGGCCTGCTTGAGCTCCTCGTACAGCGCGGCGTAGGCCGCATCCAGTGCCCGGGCGTCGCCCGCGCGGGCCAGCGCCAACAACTGCGTGACGGGCGGGGGAGAGGGGTTTTTCATGAATCCTGGTGCAAATATATCCGCGGTGCCGTGTACGAAATCGCCGCCGAATACGTATCACTACTTCGAAGCGCCGGGCCGTCCGGTCGCTGCGGAGATTATGTGATGAAACGCGCCATCGGACAGATCACCTTCCTCGTCCTGTCGATCCTCACATTGGTGATCCTCTCGGCCTGCGGTGGTGGGTCACAAAACGCAGCACCGGTGGCTAACAATCCACCGCCACCGCCTCCGTCAGCGACCGCGCCGGCCATTGGCTTACAACCGGTATCGGCCAGCGTCACGGCTCCGGCGGCCGCCACGTTCTCGGCCACGGCCAGTGGCACCGGGTCGCTCTCTTATCAATGGCGCAGTTCGGCCAATGGCACGGACTGGACCCCTATCGCCGGCGCCACCGGTGCGAGCTACGAGACCGGCGCCACCGACGCCGGCATGGACGGCCGTTACTACTCCGTGGTCATCAGCAATAGTGCGGGCAACGTGACCAGCGCCAGCGTGCAACTCACGGTGATCACACCGCCCACCGGCGGCGGCCCCGGAGATCCCAACGACCCGCCACCCACCACTGGCGTGTTCCCGCATGCCCCGAATCCGCTCAGCGTCGCCGTCACGCCGGCCGAAGCCTCAATCGCGCAGTTCGTTCTCATGAGTTATGGCGATTCGGCGGTGGAGGTTCCAGGCGACGCGGCGAACCTTCCGCTCGCCGCCGGCGTCACCGTCTCGCTGGGTTTTTCGGGCAATTCGTTCTTCGACAATCAGACTCTGTCCGTCACGCCGGTGACGCTGGCGGGGCTGGGTGCCGGGAATCCGCTGCCTTTCCAGTCCGTGATCGGCACCTTCCAGGTTCATCCGGCCGAGTCGCCCGAGGCGGATCTGCAGACCCACAACCGCATGCAGGTGACATTCACGTTCACACAGGCGGCGCTCGACGTGCTGGGTGGCC
The DNA here is from genome assembly GCA_937864115.1 of uncultured Steroidobacter sp. Classification (GTDB taxonomy): domain Bacteria; phylum Pseudomonadota; class Gammaproteobacteria; order Steroidobacterales; family Steroidobacteraceae; genus Steroidobacter. The sequence goes on from CALMII010000039.1 coordinate 1,260, forward strand.
AGCCGGTGATCTTCACGGCGCTCGCCGATGGCACGCAGCTGCACCTCGTCCCGGTGTACGAGAACGAAGACGGCACCTGGCCGGCATTGTCCCTGACCACTTCCGTGGGGCATCTCGGCATCTTCGGCGTGGCCATGATCGACGGCGCGCAGGCGGCCACGCTGGCCAACGCGTGGCCGTCCGGACACGACCTGCAACTACAGGCCGCGATCGCGACACCGTCCTATGAACTCCGCAGGACCGTGCCCATCACCCGGGCGAAAGCGCGCCCCCTCCGGACGCAATTAGAGGCGCGCATCAATGAAACCACCGAGGACTGGTCACGAGAAAGGCAGGCCATCATCGACGCGTATTACCACGACGTGGTGGAGCCGGCACTGCAAACCGCGAACTCCCCGAACGCCAGCCCTGCCGACATCACGGACGCGGCCAGAAAACTCATGAACTGGGAGCGCGAGCGGCAGCTGCTGGGGCTGGACGACACCGACGTGAACGTTCCGGAAATGCTGGTGCAGCTCGCAGAGCACGCCTTCGATCTTTCCATGCAGGATTGCCAGGCGAACCACAATTCCGCGGCGCTGGTGCAGGTCTTGAAAAGCATGCGCCAGCTCGAGCTGCTGGGCAGGCCCGCGCCGACCACGCTCGCGACCGTCATGGAGACCTGCGGCCGTTCGCGCTTCGAAGTGACCATGGACTTCGCGCAGTCGCATAGCTGGGACTACGAAGTGCGCAACGACATCTCGCCGGCGGTCACCATGACCGGTACGGCACGCGGAAACACCAGCGTCACGGGCAAGGTGCATATCGGCGAAAACTCGAACACGGAGATCACTGCCTCGAACCTGACGCACACCGACTTCTACGAGGAGATCTGCGCCGAGGGCGCCTACAGCTGCATCTACGCAAAGCGCACCGAGGCCGCGAACGACCCGGCGCCGCAAGTCACGCGTTGCGTGTTCTATCCCGCTGTGGAAGTTTCGCGCTGGAATCTCGACGTGCGCGGCATCCTGGCGAAACCGGACATCGCGCTGATGATCACCGGGACCTGCGCGGGCATCAACGGGGGCTACAACTTCACCGTCAATACCGACCAGATGACGGAAACCTTCACACGCGGTAATGAACCGACGACCACGAGGGTCATTCCCAAGTGGGAAGACGTCGACGCCAGGCAATGGTCTGGTGTCTACCGCGTGGGCTCGACCACGAAAATCCTGCGGCGCTCCGCGCCGATCGTGGGCGCCCTCGTGGTTCCCGGTGCGTTGGAGCGCTGGACGACCACGCTCAACGTGCAGATCGTCGAGGTGATTCCCACGAATTGATCCCGCGGAAACCGCGAACCCGTCCTTTTCGCCCACATCTATTGTGATGGCTTTGTAACGCCGCAGCTTGAACACATGCTCATCGACTATCGCGAGCGGCGAATTGGCGTGCCAACGGGCTAACACGGTATTAAAGGTTGATGCATAGCCGACAGGAAGGTCGACGGCGCTCGAGTGCCGTAGTGGCGATTACGCGGTGCTTGTCGCGAGCACGGCAGTCGCAGCGTTCCTCAGCCCCTCACAAGAACGAAGAAGTTGATTGCGTACGGGGAGTCGGTGCCGCGGGGAGTCGGTGCCGGGCCGGGAGTCGGTGCCGCGCGGGAGTCGGTGCCTGCCGCGCGGGAGTCGGTGCCCGCGGGAGTCGGTGCCGGGCCGCGGATTCGCGGATTTCTCCCAGAACTACCCAGAAATTCGTGTGCCGTGATTCTCCAGGCGCATGCATGGTGGCGTACCCAGGCTGCCACTTCCGAGGCACGGATGCCACGCCCTCTCCGACTGCATGTTCCAGGCGCGTTCTACCACGTCACGCTCCGCGGGAACCATCGCCAGAACATCTTCTTTAGCCCTGCTGACCGACACGTGTTCAATCAACTCGTGGCAGAAGTCGTTGAGCGATTCACGGCCCGGCTCCATGCGTACTGCCTGATGACCAATCACGTGCATCTGCTCGTTCAGGTTGGCGACGTACCGCTTGGCCGCCTGATGCTAAGGATCGCCGGTCAGTACGCCCGCATCATTCAGCGCCACCTTCATACGACAGGACATCTCTTCGAGAAGCGGTATCACCCCGTGCTGGTCGACGCCGACGCATACCTGCTTGAACTGCTTCGCTACATCCACCTCAATCCGGTTCGCGCACACATGACGTCGAAGGCGGAAGACTATCCATGGTCAAGCCACCACACCTACCTCGGCACGCGACCCGAGCCCTGGGTCACTACCGATTTCGCACTGGCAATGTTTCACTCGTGTGCAGATCAGGCCAAAGCAGCATACCAACGCTTTCTCAGCGAGGAAGTCGATGCGGTCTCTCCGCTCATCGAATGCAATCCCAACGACCAACGGATTCTCGGCAGTGACGACTTCGCCGGCAGGCTGCTCGGCGCCGCATGGCGGCCAAGGTCACGCAAATCCGTACAGCATCTGATCGAAGAGGCAGCACAACAGTTTCAGGTGACCCCTGAGGCGTTGTGCTCCTCAGGCAAACAGCGTCACTTGAGCCGGGCGCGCGCCTGGATCGCTCATCAGGCAGTCACGCACAGGATTGCCTCGCTGTCACACGTCGCTCGACTGTTGCAACGGAGCGAATCCAGCCTGCGCGAGGCCGTGCAGCGCCATTTCCCGAACTGAATCCGCGAATCCGCGGCCCGGCACCAAGGAATCAAGGAATCCGGGCACCAAGGAATCGGAACTCCACGCTGCTCGGCATGCTCCTGACGGGCAGCATGGCGATGATGCGGGTCATCTTCATTTCCTGCTGCTGTTCCTGCTCGTGTTCTTGACGGACTCCGCGAACTCGAAAACCTCGTCCACGCGCAATCCGAACACCCGCGCGATGCGGAACGCCACTTCCAGAGACGGCGAATACTTTCCGGCTTCGATGGCATTGACCGTCTGCCGCGTGACGCCGATGCGGTCCGCCAGCTCCTGCTGCGTCATCTCGCGATGTTCGAAGCGCAGCCGGCGGATGCCGTTGGTGATGACGGTGCTGCTCATCATGAGCCGCGGCGGTAATACACGATGATCGTGGCCTGGCGCACGAGCTGCGCCAGAACGAAGGCGAACACGATGGATACGCCCATGGCAACGGCGCCCGCGCCGGCCAGGTGCAGCGTCACGAAGATGGCTGCGAAGGTACCTGCGGTGAACACCCAGAAAGCGATGCGCGTGGCTTTCAGCGCGATGATCTGTTCGCGCTCGTCCTTCGGCGTACGCGCCTCCTTGGGGTTGCGGAAATAGAACACCAGCCAGCCGATGAGTTCGATCGATACGAAGGTGCCGAGCGAGGCTCCCAGCGCGAGCAGCGCCAAGCCATGCCGGTGCGGCTCGAACATGCCGGGGCCATGCAGCCAGTACATCAGCGACACCACGATGAGGGCGATCAGCGTCACCCAGGCGGTCTTCTCTCGAAATGACATCGGTTTCTCCGCGGCTTTCAGGCGTGCGGGGAAAGTAATAAAAACCAGACATGGTGTCAAAAATTATTTACATCACATGTCATCGATGCCGCGCGCCGCAGCTCTGCTGCGCCCCGTCGCGATCACGCAGGAACGTAGGTCAACCGGATCACGTTCTCGTCCATCGACTCGTTCGCTACGAGGCGCAGCGGCGGCCGGGGTCCGGTGAAGAACGGTTTGCCGTGGCCCAGCACGACGGGATGGAAGTAGAGTCGATATTCGTCGATGAGGCCGAGGTCGGTCAGGCTGCGCGCGAGGTCGGGTCCGGAGACGGCGATCTCCCCGGCGAGCCGATCCTTCAGGTCACGTATCGTCGTCCCGAGATCGCCGTCGACCAGCGTGGCGTTGGGGCCCACCGACTTCAACGTGCCCGACACGACCCACTTCGGCTGGGTTCGCCAGGCCGTCGCGAATTCCCGGAGTTCCGCGGTCCATTCGGGATGATCGTCGTCCCAGTAACGCATGATCTCGTACATGCGACGACCGTACACGCTGCCCGCTACGCCACGCACTTGCTCTATCCAGTGACGAAAGAGTACGGGGCCCGGTGAAAATTTCTCGTGGTCGACGTAGCCGTCGAGCGACACGTTCATTCCGAAGACGATTCTTGCCATCTGTGAATTCTCCATCACGGGTTCTTCAGAACGGATCGCGTGTCACTCTGCCGCGATCTGGCGAACTTCGCATCTGCCTTCCCAGCCGGGTGCGAACTGCCGGTGCAGTTCCATGAATTCGACGGCGCTGGCCACGGCTTCCTCATTGCTCTTGAACTCGAACACGGCGTAGCCGCCGATCACTTCCTTGGATTCGGTGAACGGTCCATCGATGACGTGGAGTTCGCCCTTCTCCAGCGAGACCTGCGTCGCCATCTGTATGGGCATCAGGCCGTTGGTTTCGATCAGCCGGCCGGCCTTGAATTCCCGTTCCGCCAACTGGCCGATCGCCTCCATCAGTGCCTGCGGCGGCGGGCCCTGCGTGCTGGAAGTCACGAACATCATGTAACGCATCCTGGTTTCCTCTTGGGTCGGTATCCGGTGTTCTATAAGACGAATGACCCGGACCGGGACCGACACGCCGTTGCATACGACGCTGCCCACGCAGGGTCCAAAAAGAAACCGGCCGAGGCAGCTTGCGCCGCCCCGGCCGGTTCGTGTCGCCGGTCGATTACTTCGTGACGGTGCCTGCGCCTTCCACCTTCACCTGTCCCGGGTTGTCGAGCACCAGCATCACGACGCGACGGTTGTGCAGCCGGCCTTCGGCCGTGCCGTTGTCGTCGATCGGCTGGGTCTCGCCATAGCCGCGCGCAGCAAGCTGGCTCGCGGCCACGCCCTGCTGGACGAGGTAGCCGCGCACGGATTCGGCGCGCTGCTGCGAGAGCTTGAGGTTGTAGGCGTCCGAGCCGCTGCTGTCGGTGTGTCCCTGCAGTTCGATACGCAGGTTCGGGTACTTCTTCAGATCCGTGGCCACGGCATCGAGTACGCCGCGCGAATCCGAGGTCAGATTCGCCGAGTTCGTTTCGAACGTCACGCCTTCGAGCGTGATCGAACCCTGACGCGGGCAGCCCTTGGCGTCGACGGCCACGCCCGCAGGCGTGCCGGGGCACTGATCCGCCGGGTCGAGCACACCGTCCTTGTCTTCATCACCGGGCGGCGGCGGCGGAGGCGGCGGTGTCGGTGCGACCGGCGCCGGTGCAGGTTCGGGCGCAGCGACCGGCTTGGGCGCCGGCGAGCCGAACGAGAACTGGAAGCCGATCGTGCCGATGTAGTCGACCAGATCGTTCTCGGCGCCGGCATCGCTCCAGCGCGCCTTCAGATCCGGACGCAGCGAGAAGCTGTTCGAACCGTCGGCGGCTTCCCACAGACGAATGAACGCGCCGACGCCGGCCTGGCCCATGAGATCCGTGGCATTCGATCCGGGGCTGCGTTCGTTCGACAGCGCGCCCGCACCGACGCTGATGTACGGCGAGAATGCGCTGTCGCGATTCATGACGCCGAGGAAGTTGAGCGACGTGCCCCACAGGCTCAGGTCGCTGCGGCCGGGGCCGCCGCCGATCTGCGAGCCGTCGACATTCAGCTCGATGCTGAGGTTCTGGCTCACGTGCTTGCCGAATGCCAGGCCATACAACCAGTCCTTGTCCTGGACCGGCCGATCGTTGTCGACCGACACGCCTCCGAACTGCGGCGTCAGATACCAATCGCCAACGTCGCTCGCACTCGCCAGCGCAGGCAGCGCCAGTGCAACGGCCAGAGCAACACCCTTCATACGCTTCTCCTCATGATGCTTATTCGTTCGATGCGCCGACCGGTGCGGCCGGCGCGGGAGGGAAGATATCGGGCATGGCCTGCTTATCAACCTGTTTCTGGAAAGGTACCGGAATACGGTACTCTGCAGATCGTCATGCAATGCGGAGAGACTTGATGAGCGAGACCGATCGGCTGATCAGCGCGCTGAAGCGCTGCCTGCGTACGCGCGGCTTCACGTACGGAAAGCTCGGCAAGGCGCTCGGCCTGAGCGAATCGTCCGTCAAGCGCCTCTTCGCCGATCGATCCTTCACCATCGCGCGGCTGGAAAAGATCTGCGCCGTGCTCGACATGTCGTTCGCCGAACTCGCGGCGTTGTCCAACGGCTCGCGTCCGCAGCAGACCGAGATTCCGATGCTGACGCTGGAACAGGAACGCGTGCTGGCCAGCAACGATTCGCTGCTGGCCTGTTTCTACCTGCTGCTCAACGGTCACGAGATGACCGCGATCGCCGCGCGACTCGGCGCCAGCCAGCGGACGATGCGCAGTTGGCTCGCGACGCTCGCGCGGGCCCACCTGCTGGAGGTTCAGGGCAATACCGTACGCCTCAATGCCAAGCTGCCGATCGCCTGGCGCGTCGACGGTCCGGTGCGCCGTGCCTATGAGCGCCAGGTTCGCGCAGAGTTCCTGCAATCGCCGTTCACCGAGCGCAACGAGAACCTGAGCTTTCATTCGGCCGAACTGTCGCAGGCATCGATCCGCATCATGCTGCGCAAGCTGGAGCGCCTTTCCATGGACTTCGCCGAGCTGGCCGTCCTGGATGCGCACGTGCCGTCGCGCGACAAGCTCAGCTTCGCGATGCTCGCCGCCTGCCGTCCGTGGGTGTTCTCGATGTTCTCGGCCTATCGACCGCGGGCGACGCGGACGTGAATCCGGCTCGCTCCTGGTAGGGCACTGCCCGTCGCCTCCGTCTGCCCGGTGGCATCCATCGTTGCGGACGTGGCAGGAAGCTGTCGCGCACCGCGCTCAACTTCCGGGCTACGGAGATTCCCATGGCGGTGCACCTGTCGGTTCGAACCCTGTTGCTGTCCGCTGCGCTGCTCGGTGCAGGCGCAGCGCACGCGGCGAAACCCTTTCAGATCGAGGAAGCCAGCATCGAGAGCATCCAGGATGCGATTCGATCCGGCGAGACCACCTGCAGGCAGGTCGTGCAGGACTACATCACCCGTGCACGCGCCTACAACGGTGTGTGCTCGAAACTCGTTACCGCCGAGGGAACGAAGATCAAGGCTGTGCCCGGAGCGGTGCGGGCCGGTGCGCCGTTGAAATTCCCGACGGCAACGCTGGCCATCGACAAGCACGTTCCCGACTTCGACAAGTACAAGGGATTGCCGCCCGACTTCGGTCGCATGGAGCCGACCCTGTCGGACCCGGGCGTATATCAGCAGTTCGGCATGCTGGTCGGCACTGCCAATGCCGGGCAGGTGAACGCACTCGAATCCATCAACATCCGCGGCGAGCGCTCGGTGACCTGCAAGGGCAAGTTCGATGCGCCGCCGGGCACGCCGTTGCCCAAGGATGCGCCGCCGGCGTGCGAGAAGTTCCGCCAGCAGCCGGATGCGCTCGAATACGCGGCGCAGCTCGACGAGAAATACGGCCGCGACTTCGACACGAAGACCATGCCGCTGTACTGCGCGCCGATGTCATTCAAGGCGGTCTATGACACCGCAGACATGCGCTCGACCGGCGGCGGCGACGTCAAGTACGCGATGGACGCACCGCCCAGGGATTCGACACTGGTGCGTCGCCTGCGCGAAGCCGGCGCGATCATCTACGCGCACGCCCACAATTCCGAATACAACGGCGGCAGCGGCGATCCCACCGGACCGGCCAAGGTGGAGCGGCCGTACATCGGCGCCGGCGGCTCGCGCGAAACGTGGGGCGGCATGACGTGCAATCCCTACGACACCGAACGGGTCACGGCGGGATCGAGCGGCGGCTCCGGCGCGTCCGTGGCGGCGAACCTGGTCGTGTGTTCCATCTGCGAAACCACCGGCGGCTCGTGCCGCGGTCCCGCGAACTATCACAGCACGGCCCTGATCGTGCCGACCAAGGGAATGATTTCGTTCGACGGCACCATCGGCGCCAATCCCTACCAGGATCGTCCGGGCATCATCTGCCGCAGCGTGAAGGATGCGGCGACCGTGCTCGATGCCTTCCGCGACAAGAAGACGGGCACGTACTTCGATGCGCACGATCTCTACACGTCGCTGCCGCGGGTGATCGAATCGAAGACGCCGTATCTCGATGCGATTGCGACCGCGAAGGCCAGGCCGCTCGCAGGCATGCGCATCGGCATCGTCCGCGAGCTGTTCGTGAAGGACAATCCCGCGAAGATCGCCGTGAGCGACGGCATCAATCGCGAGCTTGCGGTATTGCGGAATCTGGGTGCCGAACTGGTCGAGACCGTCGACCCGCGCTACCCGGACGATCCGGCCATTCCGAACATGACGTTCACGTTCAACGACGCCATCGCGGAAGTCGTGCCGTTCCACATGCCCGAGATCTTCGCGTGGCAGAAGGATGGCAAACCGGAGTTCACCGTGCCGGGCTGGGACGTGACCAGCCGCAAGTATCTGGTGGCGCTGTCGACCCACAAGGCGCCGCTGCCCGCCAACCTGAACTTCAACCGGGTATTCGGCAATCCGCCCGAAGATCCCGAGGCCGTGTCGGGCTACACGTTCGCCTTCGATTTCGCCAAGTACCTGGCCCTGCGCGGCGACGCCAGCGTCTACGACTGGCAGACGCTCAACGCCAATGCGAAGTACTACAACGACGTGCGTCGCGCGGCGATGACCAACTGGGAAAACAAGGAAATGGATATCCGGACCGACGCCATCACCTACACGATGAAGCGCCGCGACACCTTGCGCATGGTCATGACCAAGGTGCTGCGCCAGAACGGCATCGATGTGCTGGTGAATCCGGTGAACCCGACATTGGCGGAAAAGATCGGCGGCGCCACGGCGAGCGACAGCGGCAGCCGCTCGGGCTACGGCTACGGCGCGATGCTGGGCATTCCCGAAGTGTTCGTGCCGGCGGGCTTCTCGACGACGGTGGTCGATGCCAGTTTCGTACTGAGCAAGGACGCGACCAGGTACGAAGGCCAATGGAACGCGACGCCGACCAGACTCGGTGGCGTAGGGCTGCCGTACAACATCGCCTTCTGGGCCGAGCCCGGCCAGGAGTCGACCCTGATCACGGTGGCTTCCGCGTACGAATCGGCGACGCAGCATCGCAAATCGCCGCCCGGTTTCGGACCGGTCAGGCACGAGCCCTGATCGCACGCAGTGTCAGGTACGCCGGGGCAACTGTGGCCCCGGCGTGCGGGATGACGGTAAGTCATTTGGCGCAGTCGAACCGCGACGCCGCTGTCGTATCATCCGGACATCCTGTGGATGGAAGGACAAATGGTGGAGAACAGCGATGTATTGCGTCTCGGTGTCGGCGGTCCGGTCGGTTCGGGCAAGACGGCGCTCGTCGATTCCCTGTGCAAGCGCATGCGCGAGCAGTACAACCTCGCCGTCGTCACCAACGACATCTATACGAAGGAAGACTGCGAGTTCCTGATCCGCAGCCAGGCGCTGCCGGCGGAGCGCATCCGCGGTGTCGAAACCGGTGGCTGCCCGCACACGGCGATCCGCGAGGACGCATCGATGAATCTCGCCGCCATCGACCAGTTGATGGAGGATTTCACCGGTCTCGACATGATCATCGTCGAGAGCGGCGGCGACAATCTTGCGGCGACGTTCAGTCCGGAGCTGTCCGATCTCACGCTCTACGTGATCGACGTTGCTGCCGGCGACAAGATTCCGCGCAAGGGCGGGCCGGGGATCATGCGATCGGACCTGCTCATCATCAACAAGATCGACCTGGCGCCGCATGTCGGTGCATCGCTCGAAGTCATGGATCGCGATGCGCGCAGGATGCGCGGCGACAAGCCGTTCGTGTTTACCAACCTGAAGACGGGGCAGGGGCTGGATCAGGTGGTGGCGTTCATCGAGAAGCAGGGGATGCTTCTGTAGGTCAGGCTTCAGCCTGACATCCCCGGAGGCCGGCTGAAGCCGGCCCCACAGTAGGAGGGCCCCCTCCCTAACCCTCCCCCGCTTCGCGGAGGAGGGGATCAGACGACGGGCCTGCCTATCTCGCCAACGTCCTCACCGCCCGCGCCGCTGCCGACGCCCGATTCTCCACGCCCAGTTTCACGAACACCTGTTCCAGGTGTTTGTTCACCGTCCGCGGACTGATCGTCAGGATCTCGCCGATCTCGCGGTTCGATTTGCCGCGGCTGATCCACAGCAGGACTTCGGATTCGCGCGACGTCAGCGACAGCGACTTCTGCAGCACCTGTTCCTCGTTGCCGGTCATCACCTCGGTGAGCCGGAACAGCAGTTCGTCGGGACCGAGTGCGCTCAGCATGGTGATTTCGATCCGGCGGCTGCCGATCTCCAGTGTCGAACGGGAGGCGCTGCGATTCGCGTCCTGGCGCGGCTGGATGAACTGTTCGATCAGCGCCGTCGGCAGACTGGCGGCGGTTTCGCTCTGCGCGGGAAACAGTTCGGCGAGCAGTTCGCGCGCCTTCGGCGTGCACCACAGGATGCGGCCGCTGCGATCGGTGGAGAGCAGGAAGCGGCCCGTGGCGTCGAGCGCGACATGCGTCCCATGCGCGACGCGGGCATTGGTGAGATGGACGCGGATGCGCGCCAGCAGTTCGTCGACGACGATCGGCTTGGTCACGTAGTCGACGCCGCCGGCCGCAAGCCCTTCGACGACGTGCTCGGTCTGGCTCAGACCCGTCATGAAGACCACGGGCAGATGCGCCAGCAGCTTGTCGCGCTTGAGCCGGCGGCAGGCTTCGAAGCCGCCCATGCCGGGCATGACGGCATCCATCAGCACCAGATCCGGCGTGATCTGGTCGACCAGGTCGAGCGCGCCTTCGCCGTCGGTGGCGATGAGCACCGTGTAGCCGGCGTGATCGAGCGTGTCGGTCAGAAAGCCGAGCGTTTCGGGCGTGTCGTCGACGACCAGGATGGTGTCGCGACGCAGGGCTTCGCTAGCCATGATTTCGCATTTCCTCCACGACGCGCATGTAGCGCTTGAGATTGAAGCTCACGATCAGCGTGCGCAGATGCGTCGCGACGGGCTTGTTGGCGGCGTCTTCTTCTTCCATCTGGCGCAGCTTCGCCTGGATGCCGCGCACGTGGCCGATGCGGCCGAGCTGGTACAGATCGTCCAGGTGATGTCGCGACTGCGCGGGCAGCAACGTGCTGTTGTCCGTTGCTGCGGTTGTCGCTGGTTTCTCGTAGACCCAGTGCAGTCCGAGCACCGTGCCGATGCAGTCCAGCAGCGCCTGCATGTCGATCGGCTTCATGACGAAGGCATCGTGCGAGGAATCTTCGCCGCCGCCCGGATGAAACTCGTGCGCGTTGGCCGACACCATCACGATGCGCGTTGCCTGCTGCGTGGCGCGCAGTTGCGCGGCGATCTGCCAGCCGGTCATGTCGGGCAGCGAGATGTCGACCAGCGCCAGGTTCGGGCGGTGTTCAGCCGCGAGCGCAAAGCCCGTGGCGCCGTCGGAGGCAATCAGCAGACGGAAGCGCAGCGGCTGCAGCAGGCTGCGCATGATCTCGATGTGCTGCGGATCGTCGTCGATCAGCAGCAGCGTGAGCTGCGGGCCGTCGTGATCGCACACGATGCCGGGATGCGCCTGCTCGGGCTGTTCGTGCATGACTTCCGACAGCAGCAGCCGGACGGTGAACGTGGTTCCCTGGCCGACCGTGCTGCGCGGAATGATCTCGCCGCCCATGATCTGGGTGAGCAGCTTGGTGATCGTGAGTCCGAGACCGGTGCCGGGAATCGAACGCACGTCGGGCGTGCGGCCGCGCTCGAACGGCTCGAAGACGCGATCGATGTCTTCCGGCGGAATGCCCACGCCCGTATCGGCGATCTCGAATTCGGCCACCTGGTTGCGATAGCGCACCGTGAGGCTCGCGTGGCCGCGCTCGGTGTACTTGATGGCATTCGACAGCAGGTTGATGAGGATCTGGCGCAGCCGCTTCTGGTCCGTGAAGACGTGCAGCGGCAGATGCGGCGGCCGTTGATAGCGGAAATCGATGCCTTTGGTGGCCGCCTGCAGCTTGAACATGTCGACGATCTGGTCGAGGAATTCCACGAGCTGCACCTTGTCGCGGTTCAGGCGCAGCATGCCGTTCTCGATCTTGGAGACGTCGAGCAGGCCATCGATGAGGTTGGTCAGATGTTCGGCGCTGCGCCGGATCACGCGCACGGCGTTGTCCGACGGGCCGGCGATGCCGCGTTCCAGCAACTGCGCGTAGCCGAAGATCGAGTTGAGCGGCGTGCGGATCTCGTGACTGACGCCGACGATGTAGCGCGTCTTGGCGAGATTCGCGGCCTCGGCCACTTCCTTGGCCCGCTGCAGCGCCGCGTCGGTGCGTTTGTGGGCTTCGATCTCGTCCATCAACATCGTGGTCTGTCGCGCCGATTCGGTTTCGGCGGCGCGCCGGCTCTCGTGCGCCAGCACGATGATCCAGGAGGCGATGCCGGACAGCACCAGCAGACTCAGGAACACGACCCACAGCGTCGTGCCGATGATTTCCTGCTCCGCCGGCGTGCGGCCCGACTGGTGATAGATCAGCGACAGCAACATGCCGATGGCCAGCATCGACAGCAGCATCAGCCCGACGAACTGCCCGGCCCGCGTATTGAAGGCCGCGGCTGCGCGCGCCGGCAGCACGGCGGCGAGGAAGTTGCGCAGCTGCTCGGTGAAGCGGCTGTCCGTCTTGCACAGGTCGCGGCAGCGCGCTTCGAGCGTGCAGCACAGCGAACAGATCGGGCCGGAGTAGGCGGGGCACATCGCCACGTCGGCGCGTTCGAAGGTGTTTTCGCAGATCGTGCAGCGCAGTTCGGCGCCCTGCGGCAATCCGGAAGGCGAGCGCGCGATGTAGTAGCGACCCCGGGTCGCCCACGCGATCAGCGGCGCGGCGATGAAGGCGCTGAAGAGGGCGATGAACGGCGAGAGGATCTGCGCCACCTTGCCGAAGGTGCCGATGAAGGCGAGTGTCGACAGCACCACCGAGATCAGCAGCGCACCGACGCCGACCGGATTGATGTCGTACAGATGCGCGCGCTTGAACTCGATGTGCTTCGGGCTGAAACCCAGCGGCTTGTTGATGACGAGGTCCGCCGTCAGCGCGCCGATCCAGCCCGCCGCGAAGTTCGCGTAGATCAGCAGGATGCTCTCGATCACGCTGAAGATGCCGGTCTGCATCAGCAGCAGCGCCACCAGCACGTTGAACACCAGCCACACGACGCGGCCGGGATGGCTGTGGGTCAGCCGCGAAAAGAAATTCGACCAGGCGATCGAGCCGGCGTAGGCGTTCGTCACATTGATCTTGAGTTGGCAGACGATGACGAAGATGCCCATCAGGATCAGCGCGAAGGTCGGCGACTGCACGGTCTCGCGGAAGGCGAGGAAGTACATCTCCGTCGGTTCGTCGGCCTGTTCGGCCGGAATGCCGTGCTTCAGGGCAAGGAAGGCCAGGAATGAACCGGCGATCAGCTTGAACGCGCCCATCAGGATCCAGCCCGGACCCGTCGTCAGCAGCGCCGTCCACCAGCCGACGCGGTTCTCCTTCGTGCGCTTCGGCATGAAGCGCAGGTAGTCGACCTGTTCGCCGATCTGCGGCAGCAGCGACAGCAGCACGGACGCGGCCATGCCGAACAGCAGGAAGTCGACGGAGCCGTTCGCATTGCCTTCGCGGCCCGTGAAACTGGTCCAGTTGCCCACGTCGTCCGGGTAGTTCCACGCCAGGTAGATGAGCGGCAGGAACTGCAGGATCAGCCAGACCGGCTGCGTCACGATCTGCATCTTGCTGATGAGGCTGATGCCGTAGATCGCGATCGGTATCACCACCAGCGAACTGATGATGTGCGCCACCCACAGCGGCATGTCGAACAACATCGCCAGCGCCATCGACAGGATGCTGGCCTCGAACGCGAACAGCAGGAACGTGAACGAGGCGTAGATCAGCGAGGTGATCGTCGAGCCCATGTAGCCGAAGCCGGCGCCGCGCGTCAGCAGATCGAGATCGACGCCTTCCTTCGCCGCGTAGTAGGCGATGGGCAGGCCGATGAGGAACATGAGAATCGAGAATGCCGCGATGGCCCAGACGGTGTTCGAGAATCCGTAGGCGAGCGTGAGACCGCCGCCGATGGCCTCGCAGGCGAGAAAGGCGATGGGACCGAGCGCCGTGTTGCCGACACTGAACGTCGACTTGCGCGCGCGATCCGCCGTGTAGCGCAGCGCATAGTCTTCGAGCGTCTGGCTGGCAACCCACTGGTTGTACTGCCGCCGCTCGCGAACGATTCGTTGTTTGGCCGTCATTCGAGTGTTGGTGTCGTTCGCGATGCCGGTCCTGGCCGGTCCGCTTGTACTTCTCTCCCCATCGATCCGCTGAGCAAGCGATGTGCCAGCGAAGCAGGGCGCTCGCTTCCTTGAGTCGTCGTCGTCGGTTGCGGTCTTCCGGTGCAGTCCGTTTGCGGTCTGCACTCTATTGGATCAACTGCAGCCACGCATCTTTCCGCCTACGTCAAATGACGCAGGGGGGTACGTCAAACGCCCCGTACCGGCGGACGAGGCCGGTCCGTAGCTTCCTGACGCACAGATTCCTGGCCCGAGTCGAACGCTCGCAACAAATCACCAAAGGAAGCACCGTTCATGCGTCACCAATCCAACACTTTCAATTTCAGACCGGAGGCGGCGGCGATTGCGCTCGGTGCCGCGCTGCTGGCATCGCCGCTCGTCAGCGTGCGTGCGGCGGATATCAATCTGCCGCCCGTTTCCGTAGGCGCCGGCGTGCGGACCAGTTTCAGCAGTACGGACTTCGATGCGTCTGACGAGACCATCGATGACTTCGCGCTCAACAGCGCGCGCATCTACATCAGCGGCAAGGCGACCGACTACCTCAGCTTGATGTTCAACACCGAGTACAACTCGGACGACGAAGAGATCCGCGTCATCGATGCGGTCGCGCAGTTCTCGTTTTCGGACAAGTTCAATGTCTGGGCCGGACGGTTCCTGCCGCCCAGCGATCGCGCGAACCTCTATGGTCCTTACTACGCCAGCCACTGGGGTGTGTATCGGGACGGCGTGCAGGACGGCTACCCGTTCGAGACCGAAGGACGCGCGGATGGACTCATGTACTGGGGCCAGTTCGGCATCGCAAAGGTGTCGGTCGGCGCCTTCGATATCGCGAACGCCATCGATGAACCCACCACGGGTTCGTCGGATGTGCTCTGGGCCGGCCGCGTGCAACTCGATTTCTGGGACGCAGAAGCGGGCTACTACCTGAACGGCACGTACTACGGCGCGAAGGATCTACTGGCGGTCGGCTTCGCGGGTCAGACGGCGAGCGGCGACAACGCCTACACCGTGGACTTCCTGATGGAAAAGAAAGTCGGCAACGGCGGCGCATTCACCATCGAAGCGCAGTACGGCGTGTACGACGGGCTCGGCGGTTATCCCTCACCGAACGGCTTCGCCTACGAAAAGGAAGACGGCTACTACGTGCTCGGCGCGTACCTCTTCGCGCCGGTCGTCGGCATCGGCAAGTTCCAGGCGCTCGCCAAGTACGGCAAAGCGACCTACGAGTACGACGCCTTCGACGACGTCGACCAGAAGACGCTGGAGCTGAACGTCAACTACATCATCAAGGACTTCAACGCCCGCATCAGCCTGTTCTACATCGACCAGAGCTTCGATCCCGATACCGGCGGCGACTACAGCCAGATCGGCCTCGGTCTGCAGGTGCAGATTTGAAAATGGCCGGCTGAAGCCTCAATGGCACTGACTTAAGGATTTGCTCTGCCTGTGGGGGCCGGCTTTAGCCGGCCTTTTTCAGAGTCAGGCTAAAGCCTGACCTACAGAGGAAACAGATTGCACGGCCTAAGTCAGTGCCATTGGGCTGAAGCCGGCCCCACAGACGAAAGAGACTCAATCAAACGACGAGGACTCGACATGAATCATCAACGCAAACTCAGCGGCCTGGCGACACTCGCCGCCGCCGTCTCACTCATCGCCGTGAGCGCCGCGAACGCCGCCGACACCATCAAGGTCGGCGTGCTGCACTCGCTCTCCGGCACCATGGCCATTTCCGAAACCACGCTCAAGGACACCGTCCTGATGCTCATCGACGAGCAGAACAAGAAGGGCGGCGTGCTGGGCAAGAAGCTCGAAGCCGTCGTCGTCGACCCGGCGTCCAACTGGCCGCTGTTCGCCGAGAAGGCGGAGCAGCTGCTGGTCAAGGACAAGGTCTCGGTCGTGTTCGGCTGCTGGACTTCGGTATCGCGCAAGTCGGTGCTGCCAGTGTTCGAGAAGAACAACGGCCTGCTGTTCTATCCGGTGCAGTACGAAGGCGAGGAATCGTCGAAGAACGTCTTCTACACCGGCGCCGCGCCGAACCAGCAGGCGATTCCTGCCGTCGACTACCTGATGAAGGACATCGGCGTGAAGCGCTGGGTGCTGGCGGGCACCGACTACGTCTATCCGCGCACGACCAACAAGATCCTCGAGGCCTACCTCAAGGCGAAGGGTGTGAAGCAGGAAGACATCCTCATCAACTACACGCCGTTCGGTCACTCCGACTGGCAGTCGATCGTGGCGGACATCAAGAAGTTCGGCTCGGCAGGCAAGAAGACGGCGGTGGTGTCCACCATCAATGGCGACGCCAACGTGCCGTTCTACAAGGAACTCGGCAACCAGAAGATCTCCGCGGAAGACATTCCGGTCGTGGCGTTCTCGGTGGGTGAGGAAGAACTCTCGGGCATCGACACCAAGCCGCTGGTCGGCCATCTCGCCGCCTGGAACTACTTCGAGAGCATTTCGAATCCTGCCAACTCTGCGTTCATCAAGCAGTGGAAGGCCTACACCAAGAATCCGAAGCGCGTGACCAACGATCCGATGGAAGCGCACGTGATCGGCTTCAACATGTGGGTGAAGGCGGTCGAGAAGGCCAAGACCACCGACGTCAGCAAGGTGACCGACGCGATGATCGGTATCGAAGTGCCGAACCTCACGGGCGGCACGGCGAAGATGCTGCCGAACCACCACCTGACCAAGCCGGTGTTCATCGGCGAGATCCACGGCGATGGCCAGTTCGATGTCGTGTGGAAGACACCGGGCCTGGTGCCGGGCGATGCCTGGTCCGATTTCCTGCCGGGCAGCAAGGACATCGAAGCCGACTGGGTGACGCTGAAGTGCGGCAACTACAACAAGGTCACGAAGAAGTGCTCGGGACAGAACTACGAGTAACGGACTGACCCCCTCCGGCCTTCCGGCCCCTCCCCCCGCTTGCGGGGGGAGGTTGGGAGGGGGATCTCCAACCGAACGACAGATTCCACGCACGATGGCAAACCAACGACGGAGCCACGCCGTAGCGATGATTCACCGAATCCTTCTCAGCATGGTCAGCGTCCTGCTGCTGGCTTTCGTCGTGCAGGCACGCGCAGCGCAGAACGATGCGCTCGCTCAGGCACTCACCGGACTCACCGCCGAAGACTTCCCGACCAAGACCGACGCCGCGACCGCCGTCGCCGCGACGCGCCATCCGAACGCACGCGCAGTACTCACTGCCATGCTGGAAGGCAATCTCCATTTCAGAACCGCCGACCAGCGCGTCTTCATCGTGCAGGGCGACGATCCGCTGACGCTTACCGATCCGCTGACGATGCAGGCCGCAGGCAGCGGCGCAACAGCGGATTTCACCAAGATCACCACCAACAACCGGCTGCGCAAGACGCTCAAGGGCCTGATCGCCGGTTTCGATCTTTCCGATCCTGACGCGGGAGTACGGCTCGCCGCGGTCAATGAAATGATGCGTTCGCTCGACGAAGACAGCATCGTCATCCTGCGTGCGCGCGTCGACGACGAGAAGGACGACAAGGTCAAGGACGCCATCGACACCGGCCTCGCGCTCGCCGATCTGGACAGCGACGACGCCGACACGCGCCTCGCCGCGGTCGAGCATCTGAAAGGCAACCTGAGTCCCGATGTCTACAACCGACTCAAGCGCCTGACCGAACGGTCGGACGAGGGCGTCCATGCGGAACCGGACGAGCGTGTGCGTCGGGGCGCCACCGTGGCCATTGCGAGCATCGACAACTGGCGCCAGATCTATGGCGGTGTCGAAACGCTGTTCTTCGGCCTGAGCCTGGGGTCGGTGCTGGTGCTGGCGGCCATCGGACTCGCCATCACCTTCGGCGTCATGGGTGTGATCAACATGGCGCACGGCGAGTTGATGATGCTGGGCGCATACACGACCTACGTCGTGCAGCTCGCGATGCCGAATCACATCGGCGCGTCCATCATCGTCGCCGTGCCGCTCGCGTTCCTGGTGTCCGGGCTGGTGGGCGTGCTCATCGAACGCGGCGTCGTGCGGTTTCTCTACGGCCGGCCGCTGGAAACGCTGCTGGCGACCTTCGGCATCAGCCTGATCCTGCAGCAGGTCGTGCGCGACATTTTCACCGCCAACAACCGGCCGGTGGAAACGCCGGCGTGGATGGCCGGTTCGTGGCAGATCAACGAGGCGCTGTCGATCACCTACAACCGCCTGTACGTGATCCTGTTCATGGCGGTGGTGTTCGCGATCCTGCTGTTTGTGCTCAAGAAGACCACGCTCGGGCTCAAGGTGCGCGCGGTGTCGCAGAATCGCGCGATGGCGAAGGCGATGGGCGTGCGTACCGAATGGGTCGATGCGCTGACGTTCGGGCTCGGCTCCGGCATCGCCGGCGTTGCCGGCGTCGCGCTCAGCCAGCTGACCAACGTCGGTCCCAATCTCGGCCAGCAGTACATCATCGATTCGTTCATGGTCGTGGTGTTCGGCGGCGTCGCCAACCTGTGGGGCACGCTGATCGGCGGCATGTCGCTCGGCGTCGTCAACAAGGTGCTCGAACCGTTCGCCGGCGCCGTGCTGGCGAAAATCCTGGTGCTGATCGCATTGATCCTGTTCATCCAGCGGCGTCCGCGCGGGCTGTTCCCGCAGAAGGGCCGGGCGGCGGAGGCCTGAGATGACGATGCGCACACCGCTGATGAATCTGCTGCTGGGCGAGCGCGGAACGCAGATCTTCCTCGCCGTCCTGCTGGTCACGGCCATCGTCGTGCCGATCCTGCATCTCGCGTTCGACGCGGGCTCGTCGCTGCACCTGTCGTCGTACACGATGACGCTGATCGGCAAGTACATGACGTATGCGCTGCTGGCGGTCGCCGTCGATCTGGTCTGGGGCTACTGCGGCATCCTGAGTCTCGGTCACGCCGCATTCTTCGCGCTGGGTGGCTATGCGATGGGTATGTACTTGATGCGCCAGATCGGGCCGCGCGGCGTGTATGCCGATCCGGTCCTGCCGGACTTCATGGTGTTCCTGAACTGGAAGGAACTGCCCTGGTTCTGGTACGGCTTCGACATGTTCTGGTTCGCCGCGCTGATGGTCGTCCTCGTGCCGGGACTGCTGGCGCTGGTGTTCGGCTGGCTCGCGTTCCGTTCGCGCGTGACGGGAGTGTATCTGTCCATCATCACGCAGGCGCTGACGTATGCATTGATGCTGGCGTTCTTCCGCAACGACATGGGCTTCGGCGGCAACAACGGCCTCACCGACTTCAAGGACATCCTCGGCTTCAACATCAATGCGCCCGGCACGCGCGTCGCGCTGTTCGTCGCCTCGGCCGTCGCACTGGGGCTTGGCTACTTCGCCTGCCGCTACATCACGCTGTCGCGCGCAGGCCGGGTGGTGCAGGCGGTGCGCGATGCCGAGAGCCGCACGCGCTTCATCGGCTACCGGGTCGAGTCCTACAAGCTATGGATCTTCGCGTTCTCCGCCGTGCTCGCCGGCATCGCCGGTGCGCTGTACGTGCCGCAGGTGGGCATCATCAATCCGAGCGAATTCCAGCCGATCAATTCCATCGAGATCGTCATCTGGGTGGCGGTGGGCGGTCGCGGCACGCTGTACGGCGCGGTGGCCGGCGCCGTGCTGGTCAACTATGCGAAGAGTTACTTCACCGCGGCGGTGCCGGAGTTCTGGCTGTATGCGCTGGGTGCGCTGTTCGTGCTGGTGACCTTGTTCCTGCCGCGCGGCGTGGTAGGCCTTGCGGACAGATTCACACCGCGACGTCGCGAGCCCGAGCCGGAGGCGGTGAAGGCATGAACGCATCCACCGCGATCCGTCATGGCTGGCAGAAAGTCGTCGGTACAGGCGTGCGCAGCGATCGTCCGATCGCGCCCGACACGACACACGGCACCATTCTTTATCTCGAAGACATCACCGTCAGTTTCGACGGCTTCAAGGCGCTGAATGCGCTCACGCTGTACGTCGACGTCGGCGAACTTCGCTGCATCATCGGTCCGAACGGCGCCGGCAAGACGACGATGATGGATGTGATCACGGGCAAGACCCGGCCCGACGCGGGCTCGGCATGGTTCGGCCAGCAGCTCGATCTGCTGACGCTCACGGAACCGGAGATCGCCGAAGCCGGCATCGGCCGCAAGTTCCAGAAGCCGACGGTGTTCGAACAGCACACCGTGCTGGAAAACCTGGAACTCGCCGCCGCCGGCAACAAGTCGATCTGGCACACATTGTTCAAGCCGCTCACCGGCGCCCAGCGCGACCGCATCGACCAGGTGCTGGAGACCGTGCGACTGCAGGATCGTCGCGACTTCCGCGCCGGCATGCTGTCGCACGGCCAGAAGCAGTGGCTGGAGATCGGCATGCTGCTGATGCAGGACTCGCAGATGCTGCTGGTCGACGAACCGGTCGCCGGCATGACGCCGCAGGAAGTCGAGCGCACGGCCGAGCTGCTGCTGTCGCTCGAAGGGCAGCACTCCGTGGTCGTCGTCGAGCACGACATGAATTTCGTCCGCTCGATCGCGCGCAAGGTCACGGTGCTGCACGAAGGTCACGTGCTGGCGGAAGGCAGCATGGATCAGGTGCAGAACGATCCGAAGGTGATCGAGGTGTATCTGGGAGAGTGACATGCTGAACATCAAATCACTCAACCAGTTCTACGGCGGCAGCCACATCCTGTGGGATGTCGACATGGTCGTGCCCACCGGCTCGTGCACCTGTCTCATGGGGCGCAACGGCATGGGCAAGACCACGCTGCTCAAGTGCATCATGGGCTTGCTGCCGACCGTCTCGGGCGAAGTGATGTACGACGGCCAGGACATTCGCAAGGTCGCGGCGGACCGGCGTGCCTCGCTGGGCATCGGCTACGTGCCGCAGGGTCGCGAGATCTTTTCGCAGCTCACCGTCGAGGAGAACCTGCGCATCGGCCTGTCGGCGAGCCGCAGCCGGCTCAAGGACATTCCCGAGTCGATCTTTGCCATGTTCCCGGTGCTGAAGAAAATGCTGCGCCGGCGCGGCGGCGACCTGTCGGGCGGGCAGCAGCAGCAGCTCGCCATCGGGCGGGCGATGGTGCTGGAGCCGAAGCTGCTGATCCTCGACGAGCCCACCGAAGGCATTCAGCCGAACATCGTTCACGAAATCGGCGATATCATCCTGCGCCTCAACAAAGAGGCGAACCTCACGGTGCTGCTGGTGGAACAGAAACTGCCCTTCGCGCGCCGCGTGGCCAGCGAATTCCGGATCATCGACAAGGGCCGCATCGTCGCCGCGGACGGCATCGGCGGACTCACCGACGATCTCGTCAAGCATCACCTGACGGTCTGACCCGTGAACAGCGTTCCGGCGCAGGCCGGTCACGAAACGGGCTGGCGTGCGCAACTGCGACTCCAGTTCGCGGCGCGCGACGGCAGGACGTTTCTCCCCGTGCGACGGCATCAGGGTCCGCTGCTGGTCCAGCGCGTGTTTCATCCCGAAGGCGGCCCCTGTCATGCGTATATCGTCCATCCGCCCGGCGGCATCGTCGGCGGCGATGAACTGCAGCTCGATATCGATGTGGAGCAGGGCGCGCATGCACTGCTCACGACGCCGGCCGCGACCAAGTTCTATCGCAGCGACAGCCGCTTCGCACATCAGCTCCAGGCACTGACGCTGCGCCAGTCCACGCTCGAATGGCTGCCGCAGGAAACCATCTTCTACCGGGGCGCGCATGTCGCGAGCGAAACCCGGATCGATCTCGATCGCCAGTCGCGGTTCATCGGCTGGGAGATTCCGTGTCTGGGTCTGCCGGCGCGCGGCGAGGCATTCGAGCACGGACAACTGCGCCTGAATCTGGAGCTGTGGTGCGAAGGCGTGCCGCTCGTGATCGATCGCATGCGACTCGACGGCGAAGGCGATGCGCGGCTGGCGCGCTGGGGCCTGAACGGGTTCGAAGCCGTCGGCACCTTGCTTGCGTATCCGGCCGATCGCGCCGCTGTCGAACTCGCGCGCAGCGTGAACTCGTCCGAAGTGGAACTCGCGGTGACCCTGGTCGACGGCGTGCTGATCTGTCGCGCCGTGGCTGCGCAGGCGGAGCCGGTCAAGACATTGTTCATTGAACTATGGCGGCGGCTGCGGCCGCATCTGCTGGGGCGGCCCGCGGCGTTGCCGCGGATCTGGGCGACATGAGCGGAGGGGTTCCTTCATCTTCTCCTGCCGTGGGGCCATCTTCCTGTGGGGCCGGCTTCAGCCGGCCTTTTGTCAGGAGTCAGGCTGAAGCCTGACCTACAAAAGAATCCGAACCGGAGCGCATCGTGGACCTGACGCCCAGAGAAAAAGACAAACTCCTGATCTTCACCGCAGCCCTGCTCGCAGAGCGTCGCAAGGCGCGCGGCCTCAAGCTCAACCACCCGGAAGCCGTGGCGCTGATCTCCGCCGCCATCATGGAAGGCGCCCGCGATGGCCGTTCGGTCGCCGAACTCATGAGCTACGGCACGACCATCCTCGCGCGTGACGATGTGATGGAGGGCGTGCCCGAAATGATTCCCGACGTACAGGTCGAAGCCACGTTCCCGGACGGCACGAAGCTCGTGACCGTTCATCAGCCGATTCCGTGACACGGGAAGAGAATGGCCGCAAAAAGGCGCAAAGGACACAAATGAAGAAGGATATGTTTTCTCCTTTTTGTGATCTCTTGCGCCTTTTTGCGGCCATTGTTCTTCGCAGAGGCTCAACATGATTCCAGGCGAAGTGTTCACCGAACCCGGCGAGATCGCGATCAACGTCGATCGGCCCACGATCCGTGTGAAGGTCGCGAACACCGGCGACCGGCCGATCCAGGTCGGTTCGCACTATCACTTCTTCGAGACCAACGCGGCGTTGCGTTTCGATCGCGATGCGGCGCGCGGTTTCCGGCTCAACATCGCCGCGGGTACGGCGGTACGTTTCGAGCCCGGGCAGGAACGCGAAGTCGAGCTGGTCGCCTACGCCGGTGATCGCACGGTGTACGGCTTTGCACAGAAGATCATGGGGAAGCTGTGATGGCGAAGATCGAGCGACGCGCCTATGCCGAGATGTATGGCCCCACGACCGGCGACCGTGTGCGGCTCGCCGATACCGAATTGATCATCGAGGTCGAGCGCGATCTCACGATCTACGGCGAGGAAGTGAAATTCGGCGGCGGCAAGGTGATCCGCGACGGCATGGGACAGAGTCAGCGGGTGTCGGCCGACATCGTCGACACCATCATCACCAATGCGCTGATCGTCGATCACTGGGGCATCGTCAAGGCGGACATCGGATTGAAGAACGGCCGCATCGTCGGCATCGGCAAGGGCGGCAATCCGGATGTGCAACCGGGTGTCGACATCGTCATTGGCGCGGGAACCGAAGTGATCGCAGGCGAAGGCCTGATCGCGACGCCGGGCGCCATCGACGCACACATTCATTTCATCTGCCCGCAGCAGGTGGAAGAGGCCATGATGGCGGGCATCACCACCATGATCGGCGGCGGCACCGGGCCGGCCGCCGGCACCAGCGCGACGACCTGCACGCCCGGCCCCTGGTACATCGAGCGCATGTACCAGGCGCTCGAAGAACTGCCGATCAATTTCGGCCTGCTCGGCAAAGGCAATGCGAGTCTGCATGCGCCGATCGCGGAACAGGTGGAAGCAGGCGTGATGGGTCTCAAGCTGCACGAGGACTGGGGCACGACGCCGGCGGCGATCGACGCGTGCCTGTCGGTCGCCGACCAGTACGACGTGCAGGTGGCCATCCACACCGACACGCTCAACGAATCCGGCTTTCTCGAAGACACGCTCGCCGCCTTCAAGGGCCGCACGATCCACACGTATCACACCGAAGGCGCCGGAGGCGGGCACGCGCCCGACATCATCCGCGCCTGCGGCGAGCCGAACGTGCTGCCGTCGTCGACGAATCCGACGCGGCCCTACACGGTGAACACCGTCGACGAACATCTCGACATGCTCATGGTGTGCCACCACCTCGACCCGGGCATCGCCGAGGACGTGGCCTTTGCGGAATCGCGCATCCGTCGCGAGACCATCGCGGCCGAAGACATCCTGCACGACCTCGGCGCCTTCTCCATGATCTCCTCCGACTCGCAGGCGATGGGCCGTATCGGCGAAGTCATCACCCGCACCTGGCAGACCGCACACAAGATGAAGGTGCAGCGCGGCGCACTGCCGCAAGACTCATCGCGCAACGACAACTTCCGCGTGCGTCGCTACGTCGCCAAGTACGCGATCAATCCGGCGATCACGCATGGCATCGCGCACGAGGTGGGCTCCATCGAAGTCGGCAAGCTCGCCGACATCGTGCTGTGGAAGCCGGCGTTCTTCGGCGCCAAGACCGCGATGATCATCAAGGGCGGCATGATCGTGGCGGCGCCGATGGGCGATCCGAATGCCTCGATTCCCACGCCGCAGCCCGTGCACTACCGGCCGATGTTCGGTGCGCTGGGCGGCGCGCGGGCGGCGACGTCCGTCAGCTTCGTGTCGCAGGCCGGGCTTGATGGCGGACTGGCCGATCGACTTGGTCTGAAGAAGCGGCTGGTGGCTGTCCGCAATACGCGCAATGTACGCAAGCGCGACCTGATCCTGAATGACTATCAGCCCCGGATCGAAGTAGATTCCCAGACCTACCAGGTTCGCGCGGACGGCCAGTTGCTGACCTGCGAGCCGGCAACGACGCTGCCGCTGGCGCAGCGATATTTCCTGTTCTGACGCAAGTGATCGCATGTTGAGCGCATCGAAAAAACTTCTGCCGAAGCAGACCGCAGAGTTGCGGTTGCAGTTGCCGTTCGATCAGCGCAGCAGGAGCCGCCTGCGCACGACGCTCGAGAACGGCGAGGAGATCGGCCTGTTCCTGGAACGCGGCTCGGTGCTGCGCGGCGGCGATCAGCTCGTCTGCGACGACGGTCGTGTCGTCGAGATCATTGCAGCGCCCGAAACCGTCTCGACGGTTCGATCACCGGATCCGCTGCTCCTGCTGCGCGCCGCCTATCACCTCGGCAACCGTCACGTGGCGCTTGAGATCGGTGTGGGCTGGGTGCGATATCAGAACGACTACGTGCTCGATGACATGGTGCGTGGCCTGGGACTGACGGTGGAGGTCGAGCAGGCGCCGTTCGAACCCGAGGCCGGCGCCTACGGCGCGCATTCCCACGATCACGGTGGACAGCACGCCATCATCCGCGGTGTCGCACGCGCGGGCGATTGAACCTCATGGCTGCTGATCTGCGGCTGTTGCGCCTGCTGCATCTGGCCAGTCCGGCTTTGCCGGTCGGCGCATTTCATTTTTCGCAGGGACTCGAATACGCGATCGAAGCCGGCTGGGTGCGCGATGAGGCGAGCGCGCTCGAATGGATCGGCGGGCTGGCGAATGGCTCGCTCGGCATGCTCGATCTGCCGGTGCTCGTGCGGTTGCTGCAGGCGTACGGATCGCAGCGACGCGACGAAGCGATGCGATGGAACGCGCTGCTCACGGCGGCGCGCGAAACCGCGGAGTTGCGTGCGGAAGATCGTCACATGGGGTCGGCGCTCGTCAAGATTCTGCGCGAGATCGATGCCGCCGTACTCGAATGCATCCCGGAGCAGCCGGGCTATGCGGCCGTATTCGCTGCCGCATGCGCTTGCTGGAGCGTAACGCCCGAAGAATGCCTGCAGGCCTATGCCTGGGCCTGGACGGAGAATCAGGTACTGGCTGCCGTCAAGCTGGTGCCGCTGGGGCAGAGCGCAGGTCAGCGCATCCTGCACGTGCTGATCCCGCGTCTCGCGGCGATCAGCACGCGTGCGCTGGCGTTACGTGACGAGGACATCGGTTACTGCGCCGTGATGCAGTCGGTGGCCAGTGCGCGACATGAGACGCAGTACACGCGACTGTTCCGGTCGTAGCTCTTCCTCTTCTCTTCCTGTGGGGCCGGCTTCAGCCGGCCTGCTGAGGAGTCAGGCTAAAGCCTGACCTACAGCCTGACCTGCAAGGAGAGGCGGCGCCGGCTCCGCGGGCGGTCGATGCTATGATCCGGCGATGAATCAAAACCTGGAAAAACTGCGGCGCCGTCCGTTCTTCCTGCCCCTGATTTTTCCCGTCCTTGTGTTCATCGCGGTGGTGGCGGCGGCCGCTTGGCTGTTCGATGCCCGCGCGACCACGGTGATCGTCGTCGTGCGTCATGCGGAAATGGAGGTCGGAACCGATCCGGATCCCGGGCTCAGCGTCGACGGCCGCGAGCGTGCGGCGCGACTCGCGAAGATGCTGTCGCAGGCGCGTCCCGTGCGCGGCATCGATGCGATCTTCACGTCGGAACTGAAACGCTCGCAGCAGACCGTCACGCCGCTGGCCGAAACGCTGGCCCTGCCGCTGAGCGTCGTGCCCTCGGCGCGCTGGAACGAATTGCCGAAGCGCATCCTGCGCGGGCATCGCGGCGAATATGTCTTGGTCTCCGGCAACACCAGTACCATCCCCGTCCTGGTCGAATCGCTGAGCGGCCAGAAGGTCGAACTGCGCGAGGACGAGTACGACGCCATGTTCATCCTGTTCGTGCCGCAGATCTCCAAGACCAAGGTCATGCGGCTGCGCTACTGAGGAGCGTGGTCGTTCGCGACCTTGGCTTGCCGGTCCGGTCTCCGATACAATCCGCCGCCTCTTCGCATCGGTGGGGCTGTAGCTCAGCTGGGAGAGCGCCTCGTTCGCAATGAGGAGGTCAGGGGTTCGATCCCCCTCAGCTCCACCAACTTCCACCGTCGCCCCCGTAGCCCAGTGGATAGAGCGGTCGCCTCCTAAGCGACAGGTCGCAGGTTCGATTCCTGCCGGGGGCGCCATCCAAGCGATTTGTCCGTTCGGCGTCGTACCCAACTCCCTGAAATCTCTGGACTTGGTACCGATGTACTACGCGCTCGTCAGTCTGCTGATGTTCGTACTGCCGGTTCTGTCCATTGTGGTCGAGGGTTCAAGAGCGACGAATCGCTGGTTCTCGTGCGGGAGCTGGGTTTCGCCAATATCGCGCTCGGAGCGCTCGGCCTGGGCGCCTATGCCGATCCGTCGTGGATCGTTCCCGGCGCTCTGGCCGGAGGCGGCCATCTCGATCACTTCGCAAACAGCTGCTTCAGATGCCGGTCGAAATGCGGTTTCAGCAGGCCATGGTGAAGGCGATAGATCCACGCCCAGATGGCTGCGGCGCGCGGGAACACGATCGTCTCCCGGTTGGACTGCACACCGCGCCAGATGATCTCGGCCGCTCGCGCCGCGGTCATTGCGGTGGGCGGCGAGCGGACGCTCGGGTTGCGTTCGCCGAGAATGCTGGTGCCCCAGATGGAGGACTGCACCGGTCCCGGACAGACGACGCTGACGCGGACACCGAAGTGAGCTGCTTCCAGGCGCAGCGAATGCGACAGCCCGACGATGGCGTACTTGGTGGTGTTGTAGAGCGTCTGCCCCGGCCACGGAATCAGGCCCGATATCGACGAGGTGTTGATGATGTGCCCGTGTCCCTGGCGGATCATCAGCGGATAGGCTGCAGCCACGCCGTGGATGACGCCCATCAGATTCAGGTCCACGATCCGTTGCCACTGCTCGAGCGTCGCTTCGTGCGCATTCTTGGTGCCGCCGACGCCGGCGTTGTTGAAGACGAAATCGAGCCGGCCGAAGCGTTCGAAGGTTCCGTTCAGAGCGGCGTGCACGGCGGTGGCATCGGTCACATCGAGCCGGATCTTCTCGATCAATCGTTGCGGACCTTGATCTTCCACCGCGCGATTCAGCGCGGCATCGTCGATGTCGGCCAATACGACGCGAACGCCTTCCCGGGCGAGCAGCTGGCCCAGTGCCAGGCCGATGCCGGACGCGCCGCCGGTGATGAAACCCACTCTGGGTTCTGTCATAGCTTTCTCTGATCCAGTTTCAGGTCATCCCCGCGAAGGCGGGGACGGCGCGGTTGGCGCTTACGCAGACTTCGGCGCGGCCGCGATCTTGCGCAGTTCGACTTCGCACTGTGCGCCGGCCGACTGCGGCGTGATCGAACCTTCGAGAGAACCCAGTTCGTTCCATCGGCCCGCAAGCTGTTCGGCCGCGTCGGCGTGCAATCCCACGTGAATTCCCTGCGTCATGATCACGTGCGCCTGTTCGAAACTGCCCGCGCCCGCGCACAGGATCATCCGGGTCGGTGCGTCTTCGGCGACGAGCGCGAGCACGCCCGGGCTGACGGACTCAGGCTTCAGATGGGCCAGCGTCTCGGCGGGCATCAGGCCCTCCATCATCCGTGTCGCGGCGGTGGGAGCCAGGCAATTGACGCGGATGTTGTGCTTGTGACCTTCGAGGCTGAGCGTCTGCATCAGCCCGACCAGCGCCATCTTCGCGGCGCCGTAGTTCGACTGGCCGAAATTGCCGAACAGGCCCGATGACGAAGTCGTCATGACGATGCGTCCGTAGTTCTGTGCGCGCATCGTGTCCCACACGGCCTTGGTGCAGCAGACTGCGCCCATCAGATGTACTTCGACGACGGCGCGGAAGTCTTCGATCTGCATCTTGGCGAACGTCTTGTCGCGCAGGATGCCGGCGTTGTTGACGAGGATGTCCACGCGGCCCCAGCGGGCGAGCGTTTCGCTCACCATCTGTTCGACTTGAGTCGGGTCGGAGACCGAAGCGCCATTGGCGATGGCCTCGCCGCCAGCGGCAGTGATCTCGTCGACGACGATCTGTGCGCTCGACAGACTGGCGCCGGTCCCGTTCACGCTTCCGCCCAGGTCATTGACGACGACTTTCGCGCCGCGCGCGGCCAGCAGGAGCGCGTGGGCGCGGCCAAGCCCGCCGCCGGCGCCCGTCACAATCGCCACTCGTCCCGTGAGATCTATCGTCATCTGCCTGTGCCTCCGCAAAGTTTCTGTGCCGCGCCACTCTAGCGGCAGCTCATTCAATGTCCAGCGATTTTATAAACCGAACCATGAAAATAATCAAAATTGCCTTGATTTATACCTAGTGCGTGACATTCTATACCATCAAAAATGCACAGGGCCTCGGAGTCGGGATACCAATGAACCACGAAATTGCACGCAGTCCGGTGACGATCTGGAGCGAAGGTTCGCGCCTGGCGGCGGAGATGTTCAAACCGGTGGGCGCCGCTGGAGCGCGGCCGGGCATTCTGCTGTGCCACGGCTGGGGCGGATTGAAAGGTCATCTCGCCGAGAGCTATGCGAAGCCCTTCGCCAGGGCGGGGTTCGCGTGCCTGGTCTTCGACTACCGCGGCTGGGGCGACTCGGACGGCAAACTGATTCCGCTCGTTGACACGCCAATGCTCACCGAAGCGGGCGAGCGCTCGCTCAAGGCGCGGGTGATCCGCGAAGTCGTCGATCCTGGCGATCAGATCGCCGACATCCTCGCGGCCTTCGCCTGGCTCATTACGGAAGACGGCGTGGATCCGACCCGGATGGGCATCTGGGGATCGAGTTTCGGCGGTGGCAATGTCGTGTCGGCGGCGGGCATGGACTCGCGCATCAAGGCAGTCGTCGCGCAGATCGGCAGTTACGGTCCGCCGAGCGACGAGGGTTTCGTCGCGCTGGCCAGGCAGCGCATGGCTGACAAGGCCCGCGGTCGCATCGATCCGGCGCTGCCGCAGGCAATCGATCAGCAGCCCAACCTGAAAGGCGTGCCCGACGTGGCGCGCATGCTGTTCAACCGGCCGCTGCAGGCCGCGGCGCGCATCCGCGTTCCGACGTTGTTCATCGATGCGGAGAACGAGGAATACGGCGAGCCGGACATCCAGGGCGGCGCCGCCTTCGACATCGTGCGCCAGAACGCGGTTGCGGAGCGGCACACGTTTCCGTGCACGCACTACGAGGTCTACGACCGCTTCTACGAACCGTCGTTGAAGCTGGCCGTCGACTGGTTTGCGAAACATCTGTAATGCAAGGTTCCACGCGGGGAGAGCGCTGATGCGGGATTTGAGCGGAAAAGTGGCTGTCATTACCGGCGGCGCCAGCGGGATTGGTCTGGCCATGGCCGAGCGCTTCGGTCGCGAAGGTATGAAGCTGGTGATCGCGGACATTCAGCCGGATGCGATCGATCGCGCGGTGGCCGGATTGCGCGCCGCAGGATTCGAAGCGGTGGGTGTGCGGACCGACGTTTCCAGATACGCCGAAGTCGAAGCGCTGGCGCAGTTCACGTTGAAGACCTTCGGCAAGGTGCATCTGGTCGTCAACAACGCCGGCGTTTCCATCACCGGGCCGACCTGGCGCATGAGTCTCGACGACTGGCGATGGGTGCTCGACGTCAACTTCTGGGGCGTGGTGCACGGCGTGAAGGCCTTCACGCCGATCCTGATCGAGCAGGGCGAGCCCGCGCACGTGGTGAATACGGCTTCGCTCGCGTCCTACGTGGGTATCGGTCACCACTCGCCGTACTGCGCTTCGAAGGCGGCAGTGCTCTCGATCAGTCAGTCGCTGCGTTCGGAGCTCGTGGCCGAGCTGCATCCCATCGGCGTGTCGGTCGTGTGTCCGGGCATGGTGGCCACCGAAATCCATCGTTCCTGGCGCAATCGTCCGGAGGGGGATCGTCCCTGGAGCGATCGCGAATGGAACGATCCGGAAGTGCGCGCGCATGCCAACTCGGTCCAGGGCGCAGGCGTGAGTGCGGACGTGATCGCGGAAGCGACGCTGCAGGCGATTCTCGAAGATCGCTTCTATGTCTTCTACGGTGATTTCGTCGAGTCGTATCTCGCCAGCCTGCTGACGCCGATTCTCAAGGCCGGCGAGCCGCCGGTGATCACCTGGGGACCGGATCTGCGGCCCGCAACATCGTCATGATGTGCGCTGTGCCGGTCGGCGCGTGCGCCGGCCGGTCGCAGCTTTCGCGGCGACTTTCGCCTCAGAGGCCGGGGCGCGTTCGTCGGGTCTGAACAGGCCCATGAACAAGGGACGGGCATACGCCTCGATGGCCAGATCGGCATCGAGGCCCGGCGCCCAATGACGCAACTCGGCGCTGGCATTGATCAGGCAGATGATGGCCTGGGCGGCGACATTCGCATCGACCGGCCGGATCGAGCCGTCGGCAATCCCGTCGCTCACGACGCTCGCGAGGCGGGCGGAGAGTTGCGCGAAGCGATGAAAGAGCGTCGGCTGAAGTTCCTCGGGCACGGCGCTGATCGCCGTCGTACGCAGCAGGGGCGCTTCTCCCGATACGTCGCGACGCGTCATCGAGCCGGCCAGCGAGGCCAGGGTGTCGAATCCCGACGTGGTCGCCGCTTCGGACGCGGAGAGCGAGGTCCGCATTTTCTCGAATGTGCGATCGAAGCATTGCTGCACCAGGTCATCCTTGGCCTGGTTGTAGTAGTAGAACGTGCCCTTGGTCACGTTCAGCCGCGCGGAGATGCGCGATACGGAAGCGCCGAGATAGCCATGCTCGTTGATCTCCGCAGTTGCAGCCTGCAGGAATGCCTCGCGCGAAACGCCGGACGTCTCGCTGACTTCGCCGTTCGCCGCGGGCGCGGCCACGTCGATGGGCGCCCACGACTGACCGGGTCTCGCCAGACCATGGACCAGTACGTCGAAAAGCCGCTGCGCCATGCGCGCGTAGTCGACGGGTTCGTACTGGCGCAGCCACAGCTCTGCCCACAGCACCTGCGAAATCAGCAGGTGGGTGCGCGCGTTCTGGCCCGGTCGCGTCGGTTCGTTGAGCGGGACCGAACTGAAACTGCGTCGCAACCGGCGGAACATGTTCGTATACGCGGCGTCCACGACGGCATCGCCGATGGCGCGCACGTCGTTGAAGTTCACCACGGCGTCCACCTTGCCCAGGTCCGCGGCCGCGAGATGGTCGGCGAAATCCTGCAGGAAGCATCGCAGGCCGAGTTCCGGAGTCGGCTGCCGGTCCGACCGGTCGAGCAGGGCGTTGTAATAGGCGATGGCCTGGAGCATGCAGGCGGCCGCGAGATCTTCCTTCCTCTTGAAGTAGTAGTTCATCGCGGTAGGCACGAGCTTGAGGCTCGCGGCGATCTCGGCGAACGTCATGCCGCGTACGCCTTTCTGATTGATCACCTTCACCGCGGCACGCACGATCATGGCCTTGCGGCGCTCGAATTTCGCAGCTGGCGTATTCGATTCGGAGGCGGTCGCATTCTTCATTGCGGTTTCGATTGCGGCTGGTTTGCGCGCGGTCCGGATCGCTGCGCAAGGGTTGGAATGTTTCAGCCGGCGCTGGTTGGCGTGCAGTCTAGCCCGTATCGCCAGTACGGGCGAGGGCGCGTCTCGCGGTGATGCGACGACGTCGCGCGTCGATCCCGGGCACGCAGCGCTGCCTGCCGGACGTGCTGCGTGCTTCATTCGTCGTTGCCATCTCAATCAGGGACGACCCGCCCCGCCTGCCGGCCGACAGCGTCCGCATTTTCGTGCCGCGGATGCTGGACAATAAATTCATGGTTGGGTATGTTGATATGCACAAGGATGATCGAAAAATACACGGATAGAATCGCTGAATACATCGTAATTTGACGTATCGGTCGATCAGTAGTTACACCGGTCGCGGTATCTCCATGCTTGAGCCGAGAGCCCCCTATGGTCGAAAACTCTGCGCCGGTCTTCCGCAGCCTTCCGGACCGGCTTCGCAGCGAAGCTGCCAGGAGACCTGACGGGCCGGTCCTCATCGACGCCGGACGCGCGGCATCCTTCAAGGATTTCGATGTCGCGATGGACCGGATTGCGGCGACGCTGCAGTCGGCAGGCGTGGCCGCGGGCGAGGTCATCGCCATCTGCGCATCGAGTTCGATCGCCTATCTGGAAGTGTTCTGCGGCGCGCTGCGTGCGGGTGTCACCGTTGCGCCGCTCGCACCATCGTCGACTGCGGCAAGCCTCGCAGCCATGCTCGCGGACTGCTCGGCCCGGATCCTGTTTCTGGACGCCGGCGTCGCCGACCATCTCGCGCCGGTTCGCGACCGCATCGCTGCGAAGTGGGTGACGCTCGACGACACCAGCACCGGGATGCCGCTGAGAGGATGGGTCGCGCCGCCCGGTGCAGTTCCCCAGCCCGTGGAACTCCAGCCCGGCTCGCCGTTCAACATCATCTATTCCTCCGGGACGACCGGGACACCCAAGGGCATCGTGCAGCCGCACGTCATGCGCACGCCGTACGAGACGCCGGGATTGCCTTTCGGTTTCGGTCCCGAGACGGTGTGGCTCGTTTCGACCGGGCTGTATTCGAATACGACGCTGTCGGCCGTGTTCACGGCACTGGCCGGCGGCGGAACGCTGGTGCTGATGGCGAAGTTCGACGCCAGGGGATTTCTGGAGATGGCGCAACAGCACCGCGTCACTCACGCCATGCTCGTGCCGGTGCAGTACCAGCGCATTCTCGCGGTGCCCGAGTTCGACCGGTTCGATCTCTCGTCGTTCCAGATGAAGTTCAGCACCAGCGCGCCGCTGTCCGCAGCGATCAAGGCCGAGGTGCTGCGACGCTGGCCCGGCGGTCTGACCGAGTACTACGGCATGACCGAAGGCGGTGGCGGCACGGTGCTCTATGCGCATGAGACGCCGGACAAACTGCATACGGTGGGTCGTCCGTGGCCGCACGTGGAGATGCGTCTGATCGATGAGGAGGGCAGGGAAGTGGCCCCGGGCGAAGCCGGCGAGATCGTCGGATTCTCCACGCTGTCGATGCTCGGCTATCACAACCGGCCCGACGCGACGGCCGCCGCCACGTGGCATGACGCCGCCGGTCGCGCCTTCGTCCGTCACGGAGACATGGGCAGATTCGACGACGACGGCTTCCTGATACTGCTCGACCGCAAGAAGGACATGATCATTTCCGGCGGGTTCAACGTGTTCCCGTCGGATCTGGAGTCGGTGCTGTGCGAGCATCCCGATGTTGCCGAGGCCGCAGTCGTGGGCGCGCCGTCGGAGTCCTGGGGCGAGACGCCCATCGGTTTCGTCACGTCGAAATCGGGCGCGACGATCGATGCGCACGAGTTGCGCGCCTGGGCGAACCAGCGTCTCGGCAAGACGCAGCGCCTGTCCGACGTGCGTGTGCTGCCGGCGCTGCCGCGCAGCCACATCGGCAAGGTGCTGAAACGCGAACTGCGCGACGGCTATCGGGCGCAGTGAGGCGTTGCACGTGTCGAAGCGACATCGCCTGATCACCAAGCTCGCGTATGGCTCCGGGTCGCTGGCTTTCGGCGTCAAGGACAACGGCTTCAACGTTCTGCTGCTGCTGTACTACAACCAGGTGCTGGGTCTGCCCGTCGCGCTCGCCGGAACGGCGCTGGCGCTGGCGCTGGCGGTGGATGCGCTGTTCGATCCGGTGATCGGCTATCTCTCGGACAACACGCGCTCGCGCTGGGGTCGTCGCCATCCTTATATGTATGGAGCGGCGCTGCCCGTGGCCCTGAGCTACCTCCTGCTCTGGCTGCCGCCCGCCGGGCTGGATCACACGGGACTGTTCATCTACCTCTTCGTCGTCACCATCTTCGTGCGCACGCTGATCTCGACCTACGAGATTCCCAGCAGCGCGCTCGGCCCCGAACTGACCGCCGACTACGACGAGCGCACCTCGTACATGGCGTATCGATATCTGTTCGGCTGGGTCGGCGGCGTGACCATGTACGTGCTGGCCTTCTCCGTATTCCTGCAGCCCGATGCGGATCACCCGGTCGGTCAGCTGAATCCCGCGGGCTATCGCACCTATGCGATCGTCGCGTCGCTGGTCATGCTGGTGAGCATCATCGGCTCTTCGCTCGGCACGCATTCCGCGATCCCGCATCTGAAGTCGCCGCCGCCGCGCCAGCGCATTCCGATCCGTCAGTCGTTGCGCGAGATCGTCCAGGCGCTCGGCAATCCGTCCGCCATCGCGCTGCTGACTGCCAACATGGTGGCGGGCGTCGGTACGGGGCTCGCCTTCGCCCTGCAGAGCTACTTCCTGACCTTCTTCTGGGGACTCAGTGCGCAGCAGATCGCCGCACTCGGCGCGAGCAGCTTCATTGCCGCGCTGGCGGCGATGATCGTGGCGCCTTTGCTGTCGCGTCGGTTCGGCAAGAAGACGGCGATCATCGCGATGTTTGCGAGCGCCGCCGTCGTTGCGCCGTCGGCGATCCTGGCGAAGCTGTGGGGAATGTTTCCCGCCAGCGATTCGCCCGCGTACCTTCCCTTGCTCTTCGTTCATGCCACGGTCGCCGTGTGCCTCTCGATCGTGCCGGCGATCATCGGCGGATCGATGCTGGCGGATGTGGTGGAGGACAACCAGGTGCGTACCGGCCGTCGGACCGAAGGCGTACTCTTCGCCGCGAATGCATTCCTGCTGAAATCCATTTCAGGATTGGGGCTGGGTGCGGGCGCGACGGTGCTGGCGCTGATCCAGTTTCCCGACCAGGCCGTGCCGGGCCAGGTGGCGCCCGAAGTGCTGGGCCGGATGGGAACCATATTCGTCTGCTGTATCGTCTTCCTCTACACCGTGGCGATTGCCCTGGTGTCTCGTTACCGGATCACGCGAGTGCTGCATGCTGCAAATCTTCAGGCGCTCGGTGCCAATGCCTCATCTTCATAGTTAAAGGATGCCAACCATGTTCGATGTGTTTTCACTGGCGGGACGTACCGCTCTGGTCACCGGCGGATCGCGCGGCATCGGCAGGATGATCGCCGCAGGCTTTCTCGCGCAGGGCGCGAAGGTCTACATCTGCGCCCGCAAGGCGGCGCAGTGCATCGAGACCGCGAAGGAGTTGTCGGCGAACGGCGGCGTCTGCATTCCGCTGCCCATCGACATTGCCACGGTGGATGGCGCGCGCGAACTCGCCGACAGGATCGCGGCGGAGGCGGGCGGACGCCTGGACATTCTCGTGAACAACGCCGGCGCCGCCTGGGGCGCCGAGTTCACCGAGTTTCCCGAGCACGGCTGGGACAAGGTGATGAACCTGAACCTGAAGTCGCCGTTCTTCCTGACGCAGGCGCTGCATGGAGCGCTGCGGGCGGCTGCGACGCCCGAGCGGCCCGCCAAGGTGATCAACATCGCCTCGATCGACGGCATCGCGCTGAACCCGATGGAGACCTACAGCTACCACGCTTCCAAGGCCGCGCTGATCTATCTGACGCGACGCATGGCGGCGAAGCTCATCGCCGACAACATCGTGGTCAGCGCGATTGCACCAGGCGCGTTCGCATCCGACATGAATCGCGCCGCGCGGGATCAGGGCGAATGGATCGCCCAGCACATTCCGTCGCGTCGCATCGGCACGCCCGAGGACATGGCCGCTGCGGCGGTCTATCTCGCCGCGCGTTCCGGCGACTACGTGGTCGGCTCCACGCTGGTCGTTGACGGAGGTCTCGCTTACGCGAATCTTCCGGAAGTATCAGCTTCCGGCCGAATGCCGCCGAAGTAAGTTTCCCGACTCGCTGCGCGCGACACCTCCCGTGCGCAGCAGTCATGGATCGCGCTTTACGTCGCAGGTAATGGTGCTTCCGGTGCTTCTGCCGGACAAATGACTTCAGCGTCGATCCGAAAACCATCAGGGGGAGAGAGCGTGCGAATGTTGCTTAAGAATCAAAGATCACATCGGCCATATCTCAGGGCATCCATCAATGCGCTGGTTTCCCTGGGGGTTGGCATCGGAACGGCGGCGGCGCAGAGCCCGATGCCGATCGAGGAAATCGTCGTCACCGCGCAGAAGCGGTCCGAGAGCCTGAACGAGGTGCCGATTTCGGTGTCGGCATTCGATGCCGAGCGGCGCACGATCCTGGGACTGCAGACGACTCAGGACATCGCGAACTTCACGCCGGGCATGGCGATGTCGGATACGCCGAACCGTGTCTGGATACGCGGCGTCGGCCGCGCGACGAACGAAGTCGGCAGCGATCCCGGCGTCGCGCAGTACGTCGACGGCTTCTATACGTCGGAATCCGACGTCATCGGCTCTTCCGATTTCAACACCGAGCGCATCGAAGTGCTGCGCGGTCCGCAGGGCACGCTGTACGGACGCAATTCCATCGGCGGCGCCGTCAATGTGGTCAGCATCCGTCCGAGCGAAGCATTCGAAACCAGCGCACGTCTCGGCTACGGCGAGTACGAGCGCGCCAATGTGCAGCTGGCCGTTTCCGGGCCGATCAGCGATGCCTTCCGTTACCGTCTCTCGGGCACGCTCGTGGATCAGGGCGAAGGCTACATCCGCAACCTCAGCGGCGAGGATCAGTGGACGACCGACATCAAGAGCATCGAGGCGCAGTTCGAAGCCGATCTCACCTCCGACATCAAGTGGTGGCTGAAGCTGGCCACGACTTCCTACGACTATCGTCCGCGGCCTTACTCCGCCATCGATGAACGCGACATCACGACGCCGCACGGCGGCCTGGTGCCGAACCCGACCTATCAGTATCCGGACAATCCGTCGCTCAACGATCCCTACGTCGTCGACTACGATTTCTCCGGTCATCAGGAGCTGAGCAACCACGTACTGGTGACGACGCAGCTCGACTGGGATTTCGGCGGATTCTCGCTGCGCTACATCGGCGGCTACTCGCAGTACGACTATTCCTTCGACCGCGACCTCGATCAGACCCCGCGTACCTCCGCGGCGTTTCCGGGCTTCGGCACGACCTGGGACGTGTCGACGGACTACCGCGAAGTCGTGGAGGAGAACAAGACCTGGGACAGCCACGAGATCAACCTGCTCTCCGAGGCTGGCGGATCGTTCGACTGGATCGCGGGTCTCTACTACTACCACGAGACGCTGGATCAGCCTTACTGGCAGACGGCGCCCGGCATCGCTCTGCTCGAGACTCCCGTCGGCGGCACGTACGACAATCCGATGCGGGCCTACTACTACCAGCGCGGCGAACTGGAATCGCATTCCTACGCAGCGTTCGTCCGTCCGACGTGGCACCTCAGTCCGGCCTGGGATCTCTCGGTCGGCGTGCGCTACACGTACGATGAAAAGAGCGGCAGCGAAGAAGGCTATCGCGTTTTCTACAATCCTGCGGTCGATCCGTTCAATGCCTACGACGCGGCGCCGGCCGTGGCGTCGCCGCGGGCGATCGAGGATTCCTGGGACGCCGTCACCGGCGACCTGAA
Source organism: uncultured Steroidobacter sp. (assembly GCA_937864115.1). Taxonomy (GTDB): domain Bacteria; phylum Pseudomonadota; class Gammaproteobacteria; order Steroidobacterales; family Steroidobacteraceae; genus Steroidobacter. The sequence continues at coordinate 39,492 of CALMII010000039.1, forward strand.
TCTTTCCTATCATCCCAGCGACGACACGCTGCTGTATCTGACGGCCAGCAAGGGCTACAAGTCGGGCGGCTTCAAGCTGGGCGGACTGGCAGAGGATCCGCAGGTCGATCCCGAAGAGATTCACGCGTTCGAAATCGGCTGGAAGCAGGCGTTCCTCGACGGCGTATTGCAGTGGAACAATTCGCTGTTCTACTACGACTACTCCGATCTGCAGGTGCTCTTCCAGTACGAACCGACGCCTGGCGTAACGCAGACCCAGTTCGTCAACGCGCCGAAGTCCCATTCGCAGGGATGGGAAACCGAGCTGGAGTATCGTCCGACGAGCGATCTCACGATGCGTCTCGTGTACTCCTACCTGCAGGCCGAGTTCGACGAGTTCTCCGGCGTCGCAGACATCTCATCGCCCAACGCCAGCGCACTGCAGGACCTGAAGGGCAACACGCTGCCGCAGTCGCCGGAGAACAAGGTGGGCGCCGCGATCTCGTATGCGCTCGGCGACGTGACCCTGAGTGCCACGTACAGCTTCGTGGACGAGCAGTACTACGGCATCTTCAACACCGATCGCTACCGCGCGCCTTCCTATGAAGTCGTCGGCGTGCGCGCCGTGTGGGATGCCAACGCGCACACCCGCGCCGTCCTGGGTGTCAGCAACCTGCTGGACGAAGAGGGTTACACGCAAGTGACGCCCAGCACGTTCGCTTCCGGGGCGGTGCGCCGCGTGCAGCCGCTCGCTCCCCGGATCGTCAGCGCGGAGATTCAGTTCAAGTTCTGATCGAACCGTGTAATCGAATGGGGCGGCGTCCTGCGCGCCGCCCCTCGATGATCGAGGGGCACGACATGTCGTTACCGCAGGACATCATTCCGTTCCATCAGAATCTGCAGGACACCATCGCTCGCGCCGGCGAGGCGCAATGGGTCGAGAACACGCCCGGCCAGGCATGGATGCGCATCCTCTGGACCGGCGCCGAAACCGGAACGTGGGCGGCGATCTTCCGCTGGAAGAAGGGTTTCGTCGCGATGCCCCACAAGCATCTGTCCGCCTCGCACACGTTCATCCTGTCAGGGAAGCTCAAGGTGCGTGACGGCATCTTCAACGCGGGCGACTACGTCTACGAACCGAACGGCGTGCTGCACGGTGCCACGGAAGCGCTGGAGGACACGGACTACCTGTTCATCTGCCACGGACCGCTGCTGTTCTTCGACGATTCCGTCTTCACCGGCTATCTCGGATGGGAGGAAATCGAGAAGCTGCGGGCCCGCGCTGCAGCGACGCCGGAAGAGGCGAGCCGCAAGGCCCGCGAGGACAGCGGCCTTCCCGTCGAGACCTGAACGCATGGCCGGTCGGTACGATGATCTGACCGGCAGGGTTGCGGTCGTGACCGGCGGCAGTTCCGGGCTCGGCCGGGGCATCGCGCTCGCCTATGCGCGGGCGGGCATGAAGGTCGTGGTCGGCGATGTCGTGGCAGGCGCCGCTCCGGGCAATTACGACCTGCAGCCCGACATTCCCACCGCCGAACTCGCGATGAGCTACGGGACCGAAGCGCTGTTCGTGCAGTCGGACGTGACGCGCAAGGAGGACGTGGATCGCCTGATCGAAACCGCCGTGCAGCGTTTCGGGCGACTGGACGTGATGGTCAACAATGCCGGCGTCTGGCGCGGCGGTCCCTTTCTCGATCTCTGCACCGACGATCTCGATGCGTGCTTTTCAGTCATCGTGCGCGGCTCGTGGCTCGGTGCGCAGGCCGCCTTGCGCCGCTTTCAGCAGCAGGGCCGGGGTGTGCTGATCAACATCGTCTCGACGGCAGGCCTGCACGGTCACGTCGGACAGACGCCTTACAACATGGCGAAGGCCGCCCAGGCCAATCTCACGCGCTGTCTCGCGCTCGAATTCGCCGGCTCCGGCATTCGCGTGAACGGCATCTGCCCGACCTGGCTGAAGACCGGCATGTCGCGCAACGGTGCAGAGAGCCCGCAGTTCGACGCGCTCGTGCGCGAGACGCTGCCGGCCGGACGTTGGGGCGAGATTGACGACGTCGCACAGGCCGCGCTCTTCCTGGCCTCGGATGCATCCGCGTTCGTCCATGGCGTACTCATGCCGCTCGACGGCGGCGAGAGCGCGGGAACATTCTTCCGTCTCGCCGACTGAACTTCCTTCGTGCTTCTATCCGGCCAGAAGAGGATGGCGAAGGCCCACGCTGTCCAGCTGCTCCGGCGTGACGTCGGCCACGCCGTCTTCCGGCAGGATCGCGTGAATGATCAGCCTCGGCTCCGAGACGAAGGTCGTCGAGCCTACGGTGTGATGGACGTTGATGTAGGCGCGTTCGCCGCGTGCGGTGCGCCGCACGTAGCGGTGATTGTGTCCATCGGCATGCACGCGCGCCCCGCGTGCTGCCCAGTCCGGCGGAATGCCGGGAGTGCACAGGATGTCTTCGAGCAGGTCGGCTGCTTCACGGCTGTTTCGCAGGATCGCTTCCTGCTTGAGGATGAGCAGGTAAAAGCACACCTGATCGGCCCAGTCCGCCAGATACCGGCGCCACCCGTTTTCCGCGACGAGCAGACGAATCGTGTTGATCTGTGCGCCCAGCACGGCCTCGCCGAACAGGCGCTGATGCATGTACAGCCACGCCCGGTTGAACAGCTTGACGTTGGCGCACGGATCGATCGCCACGGCCGGAAACGGATCGAGCGAACGCAAAGTCGCCACGACGCCGCTGCGGAGTTCTTCCTGGCCCGGGCTGTTCAGATCCACCGCCTCGGAATGCGGCAGCCAGCCGGCGGCCAGCAGCAGATTGCCGGCGTCGCGTGCGCGCAATCCGAAATGCGCGATGATCTTTTCGATCAGCGCGCGGCTGGGATGGGATCTGCCCGTCTCCAGAAAGCTCAGATGCCGCGTCGAAACATCGATGCCGTGCGCCAGTTCTTCCTGGTTCTGCCCGAACGCACAGCGCCAGAACCGAAGAAGTTCTCCGAACTGCGCTGCTTCCGGATGGATCGAGGCCTGCACAAAATTCTCCGCAACGGTCCGGTGAATGCCGGGCCGCGACATTCACGGGCGGGCAAGGGGCGGAATTGTCGATGTTCGCCGCGATGAATGCCAGCCGGTTGGGGGGGTCTTACTGTGGGGCCGGCTTCAGCCGACCTCCTTTCGGAAGTCAGGCTGAAGCCTGACCTACAGTGTCCGCTCCCGCTATTGCCAACAAAACTACACGAGTAGTAATGTAAACCACGTCAATAGTGAATACCGCGGGAGAGGCATGCGAACCACGGACGACACCCCGGCCTGGGCGAGACAACTGCACATTGCGTTCGAAAGCGGCGCATCGGGACAGTTCGTCGTGCACGGCAACGTCAGCGACCGCATGCCGCTGGGAAAACGGCTGGTCACCGTCGAGCACTACATTCGAGACGAATTGCTGCAGGACTTCGGTGTCGTCTTCATGTACGACCTGGGCAACGGACTGGCGGTCGTACGCGGCGGCGAACTGCTGGCCGACTGGGTGCCATCCGCCCTGCGCAACCTGCCGCAGGGGCCGCTCGAAGCCTTTCGCTTCATCAGCAAGTACCTGCGCTACCTCGCCAATCTGGCGGCGCTGCGGACGCACAAGCCGGTCACGGTCGCCGTCATCCTCTGTTCGGCGGGACAGATCCTGCCTTCCGACGGCGAAGGCTTCGAGCACGGCGCCATCACCGCCGTGGTGCGGGAGTGGGGATCGGGCGACCAGTTCTCGCGGCTGCCCTTTGCCAGTCTGCTCATCGTCGACAACCTGACCGATCTGGAGCCGCTGATCGCATTCGCGCCGCATGTCGCCGCCGTCCAGATTCCGCTGCCGTCGGCGGCCGAACTGCTGTCGGTGCTGCGCATCCTGCGCGAGCGATTCACGGCGACCATTCCCGAGTCACTCGACCTGCGCGAACTGGCCGCGTCGATGACGGGCGTTTCCGCGCGAACGCTGGAACAGCTCACGAAAGTGCGCGCCTACAACAGGCAGGTGCTGGAGCCGCGCGAACTCGGTGCGGTGAAGAAGGAACTGGTGGAACACGACGCGCCCGGCCTGGTGGAGTTCATGCAATCGGCACGCACGCTGGCGGACTACCACGGCCAGGAAGCGCTCAAGCGCTGGCTGCGCCAGGACATCGAGCTGTGGCAGCGCAATGATCTGCGCGCCTTGCCCATGGGATACCTGCTTTGCGGGCCGGTCGGTACGGGCAAGACCTTTCTGGTCGAGTGTCTGGCGGGCGAGGTCGGCGTTCCCATCGTCAAGCTGAAGAATTTCCGCGAGAAGTGGATCGGATCCAGCGAAGGAAATCTCGAGCGTGTCTTCCGGCTGGCGCGCGCGCTCGGCCGCTGCATCGTCTTCGTCGACGAAGCCGATCAGGCGCTGGGGCGCCGCGATTCCGGCACGGGCGATGGCGGATTGTCGGGCCGGCTCTATTCGATGATCGCGCAGGAAATGTCCGATTCGCGCAATCGCGGCAAGGTGATGTGGGTGCTCGCATCCTCGCGCCCCGATCTGATCGAAGTCGACCTGAAGCGTCCCGGTCGGCTCGATCTGAAAATTCCGATTCTGCCGACGAGTTCGCGTGCCGAGAGTGCGCATCTCGTGAGCACGGTGGCGCATCGCTATGGCCTGACGATCTCTGCGGAGGACCTGTCGCAGGTCGAGACGCTGCCGAAGCTGCTGACGCCCGGCGCGGCCGAGGCGATCGTCGTCAAGGTCTATCGCCTGGTGCGCACCGAGGGAATTGCAGCAGAGGCGGCTGCCCGCCAGTGCCTCGCCAGCTATCAGAGTCCGGTGCAGCCGGACGTCATGGAGTCGCAGATACGCCTCGCGATTCGCGAAGCGACGGATCTGTCCTTCGTTCCCGAGTTCTTTCACGGCTTCGGCGAAGAGGCGAAGCGCTAGGCCATGGCCACGGCAGATTCGGCCGACCCGTCGCACGCGCGCCTCGCCGAGGAGGCGTCCCTCTGGCTGGAGAAAATCGAGCGGACGCTCAGTGACGACGAGGCTCACGCCCTGCGGCAGTGGCTCACGTCGAAATTGCACCGGGAGATCATCGTCGATCGATGCAAGCGCTGGCATGGTCCGGAGGTGCTGGCCGTGCTCGCGGAACTGGTACCGATCGAGACGCTCGGTGATCGCGTCGAGCGTCAGTACGCGAAACTGGTGCCGGCGATATTCCTGTGGATTTCCGGAATCGGGCTGATCACCGTCATGGTGGCCGTCTCGAAGGTGGTGCCCGGCTCCGACGCTCGAAACAATCCGCTGCGTGCGGACACCGCGATTGCTACGGACGTGGGTGGCCATCGGACGTTCGCACTGCCCGATGGCGGACAGATCGTTCTCAATACGTCGAGCCGTCTGCTCATCGACTATGAACCGCGGTCCCGCGATGTCACGTTGTTGTCGGGCGAGGCGTTGTTCGATGTCCGGTACGACGCGGCCCGTCCGTTTCGCGTGCTGGCGGGCGGACGCCGCTTCGAAGTCGAGCCGGACGGTTCGCGTTTCAACGTGCGCCGGCTCGGGCGGGATGGCGTCGAGTTGACCGTCCTGCAAGGCCAGGTCCGCGTACGCGAGAGCCGGATCGATGGGACACCGGCACCGGCATTGCTGAGGAACCGGGCGTCCTTCGGCGAGTACGTCTTCGGTGCCGGCGAGGGCGGCACGCTCGGCGCTGGCTGGCAGATCGTCTCGACGTTTTCGCCGGGCCAGCTGGAGCGACGAACCGCCTGGCAGGGCGGTCGCCTGATCTTCGAGAACGAGCAGCTCGAGAACGTGATGCAGGAAGTGGAGCGCTACACGACTGCGCGGTTCGTCTTCGCGGACCCGGCATTGCGGACGTTGCGCCTGCGCGCCACGTTCGAGGTGGGGGACGTCGAGGCGGTGCGACGGGTGCTGCGCGATCAGCTGCGGATAGCGTCGCACCGCGACGCGCGAGGCGTCATCGTGCTGAACAGGTTACTTCACGGAAGCCTGCACGACCGGCGTCGGCCGCACGATCAGTTCCACGTTGAACTGCCGCTTGAGCAGGTCGGCAACCGTCTGCCGATGATCGTGCCGCGAGGCGAGTTCGATATCGAAACGCGGATGATCGAGCCACGGCGCATCGCCCGAGATGTCGCGCCCGCGGACGGCGTAGGCGCGGCCGATGAGTTCGCGCAGCGACACGTTGCGCCCGTAGATGTAGTCATCGCTCATCACGATGAACGTGGGGCCCGCCGTCTCGGTCATTCTGATGGAATGCGCATCGGCGGGAACCGTCAGACCTGAAGCCGTCACCACCGTCATTCCGGACGCGATGGGCAATGCGAGGCAGCCGACGAGCGCCGCGGCGGGCACGGCGCGACGCAGGTTGCCGCGTTGCGGCTTCGCCGGCAGCGACATGATCGCGCGGATGCGCGAACGCAGATCGCCGCCCACGGCGCTTGCCATGCACGCGAGGCGGGATTCGACGGACTGGCGACAGATTTTCAGCAGCGTGCCGGCATACAGCGTGCGCTCGCTGCCTTCCTGAAGGGCGCCTTCGTCGCACGCCTGTTCACGTTCCTGGACGAGCTTCGCGCCGATCCACCACACCAGCGGGTGAAACCAGAACAGCGCTTCCACCAGCGCGTGCAACGCCGCCGTCAGATTGTCGCGCCGGCGGACGTGCCACATTTCGTGCGCCATCACCGCCTCCAGTTCCGCGGGCGTGAGGCGCGCCGGCAGGGTCGTCGGCAGCAGCAGCACGGGTTCGACGATGCCGACGATCCCCGGTGCATCGAGCCGGTCCGTACATCGCACGGGCAGGGGAAGCGGAGCGGCGACTGCGCACGGCGTGCTCGAACGCAGCAGGGCCCGGCTGTGAAGCCAGGTCAGCAGCCATCGTCCCAGCAACATGACGCTGCCGAGAATCCACAGGGCGACGATGACCTGCTGCAGCTCATCGCCGATGGGCTCGACCGACGCCGTCACCGTGGCAAACGACGTGGCCACGTGCTGCACGATCGGCAGCAGCGACGAATCGTCCGCGACCTGCACGACGAACTGTCTGCCCAGCCAGTTCAGCAAGGCGAAGGGCAGCAGAAACTTCAGGGATGCCGCCAGCCAGATCCAGTAGCGGACCCGTGCCGCGTCGTTGCGCAGGAACAGCGCGATCACGCCCGCGGCCAGCGCGAACCCCGTCGACTGCCACAGATGATCGGCGACGGCGCCCACGATCATTTCTCCTTGCGTGACATCTCGCGCAACAGCTTCTCGGCTTCCTTGATGTCTTCCAGCGTGAGCTTGCCGGTTTCTATCAGGTGAGCCATGACGGGTTGCGACCGTCCGCCGAACAATGCCAGCACGTCGTCGATCCAGCGGCGCTGGGCCGCCTCGCGCGTCACGGTGGCCTCGAAGATGTTTGCGTTGCTGATCTTTTTCGCGCGCCGCACGGCTCCCTTGACTTCGAGGCGATACACCATCGTCTGGACGGTGGTGTAGGCGGGCTTGCCGCGCTTCGGGAAGACGTCATGGATTTCGCGGACCGAGGAGGGGCCGTTGGTCCACAACGCCTCCATCACCTTCATTTCGAGCTTGCTGAGTTTCGGCGAGGCCATGGGAGTGCTTTTCCGGCTTGCGGGCGGTGGCCCGTAAACTACTACGTCTGTCGTATTGCGATCAAATGGGAGAAGAGGTCGAAGACATCGCCTCTGGTCCGGTCCCCTCCTCCGCGCAGCGGGGGAGGGTTAGGGTGGGGGCTTCTTAACTGTGGGGCCGGCTTCAGCCGGCCTCTTTTCGGAGTCAGGCTAAAGCCTGACCTACAGCCCCCCCACTGTCCTTCCCCCGCTGCGTAGAGGAAGGGACGCTCGATTCGACCTCATGGCTGCGGGTTCAGATGCTCGTCCATCAGCTGGTGCTCGTCCTGATGCGGTAGTGGACCCGGCCGGGTGCCGTCCTCTGCAAGGTACTGAACCTGCCGATGACGATTGAAGGCAGGCCATGGCGGCAGATCGTCGCCGTTCGGATTGCCGGTTCTGGCGAAGTTCGTCCAGTAGGCAGGGCTCTGTCGCGCGAGCGCCAGATCCTGGCGGGCCTTCCAGGGCCACTGCGTGAATACCCGCATCCATCCGGGCACAGTGCCGAACACGTAGGGCAGTTCCGCGCCATGCGCAGCGCCCATTTTCCGCAACAGGCCGAAGGGTGGCTGTTTCGTGAAGTAGTAGACATAGACGTCGCTACTGCCGGTCATGCCATGAAGTCGCGCCCAGGTGGCGACATTCCAGTTGATCGCTTCCTCGCCTTTCAGGCGCACGAAGGAGCGGACGGCCTCCTCATCGGTTTCCGCCGGAAACATTTCGAGGACGCGCGGTGTCAGCGTTCCATAGCGCGCCCGGACGCGCGAAGTGAAAGCGGCAGCAGTTGCTGGAGCCGCTTCGTCGATATTCGCGCCCTCAAACTCGTTGTAGCCGACGAGGATCGGTACCTTGTGCTGTCTGCCTTGCCTGTACGACTCCTGCGAGTCTGTCAGCACTGCGTAGCCGTCGATGATCGGCAGCCGCCTCCAAACGTCCGGCAGTGGCGTTTCGATGATCTTCGCGGCAGGCAGTTGTCGCAGTTCGTGGATCGATGAGGCGCCGAAGCTGTGCGCGAGTTCGATGCCGGCCTGTTCCGCCTCCGCAAGAAATGCGTTGCCGCCCGGCGATCCCCCCGGATGGAAATCGCCGCCGCTTTCGCCGATGACCCGGTGGAACAGTCCCTCCGCGAGGGGTGACGTCATCAGGCGACTCGCACTGAACGCACCAGCGGAGTGGCCCATCAGTGTGACGTTGTCAGGATCGCCGCCGAATGCCGCGATGTTGTCGCGCACCCAGCGCAGGCCCGCGATCATGTCGAGAAGCGCATAGTTTCCCGAGGTGTGGTAGCTCGCTTCCCGCGTGAGATCGGGATGCGCGAGCCAGCCGAGCACACCGAGGCGATAGCTCAGATTGACGGTGACGACGCCATGCCGAACCAGACCATCGCCCCAGTACGGGCGTGGTGATGCAGAGCCGTCGATATTGCCGCCGCCGTGCAGGAAGACAATCACGGGAAGCTTCTTCGTCCCGGATGACTTTGGCGTCCAGAGATTCAGGTACAGGCAGTCTTCGCTGATCGCGCCGCGCGCCATACCGGGGATCGGCGTGCCGGGCTGCATGCACGCGGGTTTGAATGCGGTCGCCTGAAGCACGCCGGACCATGAAGGTGCCGGCTGAGGCGCACGCCACCGCAGATCGCCCACCGGCGCTGCCGCAAAAGGAATGCCGCGGTACACCACGACATCGTCCACGACAGCGCCCTGAACTGCCCCGTCCCGGAGTTGCACGACAGGCCCTGGTACGAGCGGCGGCGGCGGTCGTCGCGACCAGATGAAGACGGCAGCCGTGAGCGCCACAGGAATCGCCAGTACGGCGGCCAGCAGGATCAACCAGAGGCGACGTTGCTTCATGATCGGTGCCGGATTCCTGTTTAACCACGATAATAGTCAATTCTATTACTAATGTAGTAGATTGATGCGAACTGCTCAACCGCCTCGTACTCATGAAGACCATGTCAGGCATGGATCAGAAGATCGTTGTGTCCCGGTGGCGCGCCAGGAATCTCTGGCTGATCGCCGCAGCGTGCGCTGCGGTGCTGGTTCTGGCCTTCATGGGGTTGGCGGGCAGCAAGACGCGGTCCACCGTCAAGCCCGAGCGGCTGAGTGTCGCCCAGGTGCAGCGCGGGGAGTTTCATGAATACGTGCCGGTGAACGGCACGGTGCTGCCGAGCGCAACCGTCTTCCTCGATCTGGAGGAGGGCGGAATCGTGGAACACGTCTACCTGCAGCCGGGCGCCATGGTGAAGCAGGGCGACCTCATCCTGTCGTTCTCGAACAATGCGGTGCAGAAGCAGAACATCGAAGCGGAGACCCGGCTGCTCGAAAATCTCAACGAGCTGAGAAACTCCCGCTATACGCTCGCCCGCTCCGGCTTGATGCTCAGACAGGATCTTCTTGACGTCGAGTACGAGATCCAGGAGCTGCAGAGGACACATCAGCGCTACGAGCGGCTGATGAGTTCGCGCAGTGCGGCGTTGTCGCGGGAGCAGTACGAAACGTCGCGGGACAAGCTCGAGTACCTGCAGCGAAAGCACGCCCTGCTGGAGGAGCGCATCGAGCGCGAGACCGGGCTGCAGCAACAGCAGGAAGCCCAGATTCAATCTTCGATGGAACGCGTGAGTCGCAATCTGCAGGTGCTGTCGAGGATCGTGGACAGTCTGGAAGTGCGCGCGCCGGTGGACGGTCTGCTGTCGGCGCTGGGTGCGGAGCAGGGGCAGAGCTTCCAGCGTGGAGAACGCATCGGTCAGATCGATCAGGCGAGCGGTTTCAAGGTCCGCGCCGACGTCGATCAGTACTACGTCTCGTCGGTGGCGACGGGCCGGATCTCGCAGTTCACGTTCAACGGGCGTGTGCATGAGCTGAAGATCGTCAAGATCTATCCGGAAGTGAGGCAGGAGATGTTTCAGGCCGACATGGAATTCGTCGGCGCGATGCCCGAGGGACTCAAGCGCGGGCAGAAACTGCAACTGCAGCTCAGCCTGAGCGAATCGCGCGCCGCCACCCTTGTCGAGAAGGGGCAGTTCACTCGCGCAACGGGCGGACGCTGGGTCTATCTGCTGGCGCCGGACGGTCGCTCGGCGGTGCGTACGCCAGTCGTACTTGGCCGGCAGAATCCGCAGTACGTCGAGGTGCTCGAAGGGTTGCGGCCGGGCGACTGGATAGTCACGTCCAGCTACGAAAATTTCGGTGGCGTCGAGGAAGTGGCGCTGCCCGAACCGCCGCCTGCGTTCAGGAACGGGAGAGAAGAGTGATCATCCAGACCGAGAAGCTTGCGAAGGTGTTTCGCACCACGGAGGTGGAAACCACGGCGCTGAACGACCTCAGCATTCAGGTGGACGCAGGAGAGTTCATCGCGCTCATGGGCCCTTCGGGCTGCGGCAAATCCACCTTGCTGCATATTCTCGGCCTGATCGATGTGCCCACGAGCGGCAGTTACCGTTTCCTGGGTGAGGAAGTCGTTGGCTGCTCCGTTGCCGAGCTTGCCCGCCTGCGCAAGGCGAACCTGGGATTCATCTTCCAGAGCTTCAATCTCATCGACGAACTGACGGTGTTCGAGAACGTCGAGCTGCCGCTCAAGTACAACGACGTGCCTGCGATCGAGCGCAAACAGCGGGTGGAAGCCGTATTGGAGAAGATGAACGTCGCGCATCGTCGCAACCATTTCCCCGTGCAACTCTCCGGCGGTCAACAGCAGCGCGTCGCCGTCGCCCGCGCCGTGGTCACGGCGCCCAGGATGATCCTGGCGGACGAGCCCACCGGCAACCTGGACTCCGAGCATGGAGAGGACGTCATGAAGGTGCTGCACAAGCTCAACGAAGAAGGCAGCACCATCTTCATGGTGACGCATTCGCAGCGTGATGCCGCGTACTCGAAGCGGCTGATTCGCATGTTCGACGGGCGGATCACGCAGGGCTGAGGCAGCGGCATGGCAGGGGACACCATGATCGTCGCGCTGCGCCGTCTGTCGCGCGAGAAGCGCTACGCAGCGATCAACGTCCTGACGCTGGCGCTCGGCATCGCCAGCTGCGTGCTGATCGCCCTCTACCTGCGCAGCGAGCTTGCCTACGACCGCTGGCAGGCCAATCACGATCGCATCTACCGCATGACCACGTCGTTCGTCGGTCCCAACGGTGAGTCGCGCTCGGCCCTGAGTCAGGAAGGTCTCGGGCCCCTGCTGATGCAGGACTATCCGCAGCTCGGCGAACAAGTGCGCTTCATGCGCCCGCCCGAAGGAACCGTGCTGCGCTTCGAGAACAACCAGCGCCCCTGGGAGAATCTCTATCTTGCGGATGCGAGCGTGTTCGAGATCTTCACGCACCAGATTCTCTACGGCGACGCCAGGACGGCGTTCGCCAAGCCGTTCTCGATCGCGATCAGCGAGCGCGTGGCGAGCTACTACTTCGGCGACGAGAATCCGATCGGCAGGACGATCATGGCGGCGAACCTGCCGTTCATGGTGACGCTCGTCTATGCCGATCTGCCGGAGAACACGCACCTGCGGTACGACGCGCTGTTTCCGCTGGCATTGATGGACCTGATGTTTCCCGGCTTCAGCAAGAGCTACGTCAGCCGGCTGTGGACCCGTGGTGTGTATACGTACGTGAGGGTGCCGCCGCAGTTCGATCCGCGCGACTTCAACTCGCTGGTCGACGGCTTCGTCGCCAGGTACATGACGGACCGCTCGGGCGCGCAGGGGAACAGGCGGTTCGAAGCGAGGCTCCAGCCGCTCGCCGACGTGCACTACGGCGAGAAGCTGGACGACGATCTGCCCACAGGCAACCTCTCCTATACATACGGATTCGGCGCCATCGCCGTGTTCATTCTGCTGGCTGCCTGCATCAACTACACGAACCTCGCAACGGCGCGAGCGGCGAGGCGCGCCAGAGAGGTGGGGATGCGCAAGGTGCTCGGTGCGACCCGGGTGGAACTCGTCGGGCAGTTCCTCGGCGAGTCGCTGGTCTTCACGGCGATTGCGCTGATCGCGGGCGTGCTGCTTGCGGCGCTGGTGCTTGCCCTGACGCCGATCGGCACTCTGATGGGTCATCAGCAATTGCTCGCCGGGATGTCTGACCCCGATGTGTGGGGAGGCATGTTGCTGCTGGGGCTGATCGTCGCGCTGTTGTCGGGGCTGTATCCCGCCTTCCATCTCTCGGAAATCTCGCCGCTCGCCGCACTCACTCACCTGCGCAGATCGTGGCAGACCGGTTTCAATCTGAGACAGATCCTGGTCGCGATCCAGGTCGCGATTTCCATCGGCGTCATCGCCTGTACTTTTCTGATGATGAGCCAGATGCGGTATGTCCACGAGAAGCCGCTGGGTTTCGCCAGGGACAATCGCCTGATCGTCACGCTGTATGGCTATGACGTGGTCCGGAACCTTCCGACCATCAAGACCGAGCTGCGGCGGCTGGACAACGTACGGAACGTTTCCACCATCAACATCGTGCCCGGCACCGGCAGCAGCAACATTCGCATGCGGGTCGAAAGCACGCAGGGCACGCTCGAGCCGACCGAACTCGCCGCCCTGTGGATCGATCCCACCTTTCCCGACAGCATGGAGCTGCAGATCATCGAAGGTCGCGCATTCTCGGAGCAGATGGGCAGCGACCTGCAGGAAGCGGCGCTGGTCAACGAAACCCTGGTGCGCCGGTTCGGTTGGGACCACGCGGTGGGCAAGCGCATTCAGACCGTGGGGACGGGCTCGCGCACGCGATTGGTCGTCGGCGTAGTGAAGGACTTCCACTACGCATCGTTGCACAACGCGGTCGGTCCGATGGTGATGATCCCGCTGGAGGAGCGCTACGACGAGGCGCTGCCGTTGCAGAAGGCGGTACTGCAATCCTCGGTCATCATCTCGCTGTCAGGCGAGCGTGTGGGCGAAACGTTGCAGCACATCAAGCAGCTCATGGGCCGGTTCGATCCGACGTTCAACTTCCAGCCGGTGTTTCTCGAGGATCGTCTGGAGCAGCTGTACCGGACGGAGGCGAGACTGCTGGCGCTTACCGGCATCTTCGCCGGCATCTGCATCGCCCTCTCCATCATCGGCATTGCGGCGCTGTCCGCATTCATGGTCGAGCAGCGAAGCCGCGAGATCGGGATACGCAAGCTGCTCGGCGCCTCCGATCGCAGCATCCTCACGATGCTGGGGCGACCGCTGTTGCTGCTGGTGATCGCCGCGGCCGTGCCAGCGTCCATCCTGGCCTGCTACGCGATCGACCGGTGGCTGCAGCGGTTCGAATATCACGCCGGGATCACGGCCGGCCCCTTCGTGCTGGCGACATTCCTGATTGCCGCCGTCACGCTGATGACGGCCGCGTTGCAGGCGGGCAAGGCGATGCGGACCAATCCGGTAGAGGTGCTGCGTTACGAGTAGCAAGAATCCACGGCCGGAGGAATCGCCGGCGAAGGACGCTCTAGCGCGACGGCGCTCTCCGTCGCGACTGCGCGTCCGCAGCATGCAGGCTGCGCCAGAGCAGATCGCAGCGTGCTTCGATCTCGGGAGTCATCGTGATCGCTCTGCCCCAGGCGCGCTTCGTTTCCGCCGGCCATTTGTTCGTCGCGTCCAGGCCGAGTTTGGAACCGAGTCCGGCAGTCGGGCTGGCGAAATCGAGGTAGTCGATGGGGGTGCGGCGCACGAGCATGGCATCGCGCGCCGGATCGACGCGCGTCGCGAGCGCCCAGATCACCTGCTTCCAGTCCCGGACGTCGATATCCGCATCGGTCACGATGACGAACTTCGTGTAGGTGAACTGGCGCAGAGTCGACCACACGGCCTGCATGATGCGTCGCGCATGTCCCGGATACGCCTTGTGGATGCTGACGACCGCCACTCGATACGAGCAGGCTTCCGGCGGCAGCCAGAAATCCACGATCTCCGGAAAGGCCCGCTGCAGCAGGGGCACGAACATGTCGTTGAGTGCCATGGCGAGCACGGAGGGCTCGTCCTCGGGCGAACGTCCCATGTAGCCGCCGTGATAGATGGCGTCCCGGCGCATGGACACGCGCTCGACGGTGAGGACGGGAAAGCGCGCCTGCGAGTTGTAGTAGCCGGTGTGATCGCCGAAAGGTCCTTCGAGTGCTTCGTCGCCCGGATGGATGTGACCTTCGATCACGATCTCGGCCGTCGCCGGTGCGCTCAGTCCGACCGCCGTCTGCCAGATCTCGCTGCGCCGGCGGCGCAGCAGCCCGGCGAACTGGAACTCCGACACCGTGTCGGGAATCGGCGCGGCTGCGGCAATCAGCAGCGCCGGATCGGCGCCGATCGCAACGACCACAGGGAATGGTTTGTCTGGATGTTTCCCGCACCATGACCGGTAGTCGAGGGCGCCGCCGCGATGCGGCAGCCAGCGCATGATCACGCGATTCGGGCCGAGCACCTGCTGGCGATAGACGGCCACGTTCTGCCGCGGATGCTGCACGCCGCGCGTGATGACGAGCCCCCACGTGATGAGCGGTCCGGCGTCTTCCGGCCAGCACGTCCAGACCGGCAGCGAGCCGAGGTCGATGTCGGCGCCCGTCTGCACGATCTCGCAGCACGGCGGGTTTGCAATCGTGCGCGGCGTCGCTTTCAGGAGCGGCGCAAAGGCCGGGAGGTGTTCGAAGACTTCGCTCGGCTGGTTCGGCCACTGCGGTTCCTTGAGGAACGCGAGCACGGAGCCGATCTCCCGCAACTGCGCCGTGCTCTCCAGGCCGAGCGCGGCAGCGACGCGCCGCGTCGTGCCGAACAGGTTGCCGAGCACCGGCATGGTCGAGCGCTGCGGTCGTTCGAACAACAGCGCGGGACCACCCTCGCGCAGGCTACGGCGGCACAGGGCCGTCATCTCCAGTCGCGGATCGACGGGAAAGGGCACGCGCTTCAGTTCGCCGCGACGCTCCAGGTCATTCATGAATTCGCGCAGGCTCGCGTAGCTCATCGTCCGCTCCAGTTGCGCAGGATCAAGATCCCGGCGGGCCGCCTGTGGCATAAGGCTGCGGTTTTCCCGAACCGGAGACGGTCATGTTCGATGTGTCGCGTTCGTTCGCTCTCTGGCTGCGGCTTGCTCCGGCGAAGCTGCATGAGCGCCTGTTTGCACTGTCGCTCAATCATCTGCTGCGGGGACAGGCATTGTCGCTGCGGCTGGGCGAACTCGACGGCAAGCGGTTTCGCGTCTGCGCCGATGACGTGCCGATCGCGCTCACGTTCGAAGTCGCGGCAGGCGGCGTGCGATGTTCGGCGCTGCCGGCCGATGTGATCTTCCGCGCGCGACTGTGCGACTTCATTGCGCTCGCGCAGCGCCGCGAGGATCCCGACACGCTGTTCTTCCAGCGCCGTCTGTCGGTGGAGGGCGAAACGGAAACGGGTCTGCATCTCAAGAATCTGCTCGATGGCTGGGAATACGATGTGCCTGCGCACGTGCGCAGCGTCCTGCCGGCGCCGCTGTCGCATGTCGCATCGGGCATCAGTTCGGCAGCGCGTGCCCTGCATGCGCTATCCCGGGCGCGCCGGCCGGGTAGCCATCGCAGTAGCCGCCCGGCAGAAAACTCTCGGGCAGGCTGAGGCGCGCGCCATCGAGTACGTCGCGGAACGTCTGCACGATCTGCAGGAAATCGTGCGAGTGCGGCGAAAGACGCAGGATGTCGACGCCCGCATCGCGGATCGCGTTCACGTGCGGCAGAAGATTCTGGATCGCGGCGGACTGGGTCTGGATGCCGTTGAACGCCAGAAAAGGCCGAGCTTCGCGCGAGTACAGGGTCAGGCCGTCGGGATACTGGCCGCAGACGAATCCGCATTCGTCCTTCTGCAGGCGATGGGCCCGCGCCGTGAAGCAGCGTGCGGAGAATGCGAGCGGCATGCGCCCGTAGGCGAACAGTTCGAACTCCATGTTCGCGGGGCGGCTCGCGCTCAGTGTCCCGATCGTGCCGAGCGGCAGTTCGAGAGGCGCCACCCAGCGCCTCGCTCCATGCCGGGCAAGCCATGTCAGCGTCGCTGCGTTGTAGACGTTGAGATGCGGACCTGCGACGAATGCTCGGCCCGCGAGCGCATGCACCACGGCATAGTCGTTCGCTTCGACCAGAGCGTTCTCTTCGGCGATGCGGCAGGCCGTTGCCACCTCGGACTCTGCCTCGATGAGCGCCAGGGTCGATGCCACGACCTCCTTGCCGGCATCGCGCAGCATCTGCGCCACGGCCGGCCAGTCCTCGCGCTGCAGGGTGCGGCGTTTGCTGCACACGACTTCGCCGAGATAGACGATGTCCACCGGCGACTGGCACAGCTCGGCATAGAAGTGCAGCGCGGAGGCGCGATCCCAGAGATAGAGCAGGGGTCCGACGGCGAGTTTCACGTTCATTGCCACGGACGGTGGTAGGCGCCGAGCGTGTGCGTGCGGCCTTCGGCGAGCGCGTCGAGTCCCTGGGTCACTTCCGTCGGCGGCGACCAGCGCGGACCGGCGTGCATGCAATCATCGAGTGCACGCCGCAGCAGCCGGGTCACGGTCGCGACATACGCCGGCGAACGCTGACGACCCTCCACCTTGATCGCTTTCACGCCGCCCTGGATGAGCGCAGGCAGTACGTCGAGCGCATTGAGGCTCGCCGGTTCTTCGATGGCGTGATAGGTGCTTCCTTCGACCGTGAAGCGTCCCTTGCAGAGCGTGGGATATCCCGCGGCTTCGGTGGGGAAGAACCGGTCGATGAGTACGCCGTTGAGGCGCGACTCGCGTCCTGCCGGCGTCTCTTCCCAGCGCACCGCGTGGGCGGGCGAGCAGACGCCGTGAGTGTTCGGCGATTGACCGGTGACGTAGGACGAGAGCGCGCAGCGTCCTTCGACCATGACGCACAGGCTGCCGAACCCGAACACTTCGATCTCCACCGAGGTTCGCTCGATCAGCCTCGTGACCTGCGTGCACGACAGTACGCGAGGCAGCACGGCGCGCCGGATGCCGAACTCGCGCCGGTAGAACTCGAGCGCACGCCAGTTGGTCGCCGAGCCTTGCACGCTCAGGTGCAGGCGCAGGTCCGGGTGGCGATCCGCGGCGTAACGCATGAGACCGGGGTCGGCAAGGATCAGCGCATCGGCCCGCAAGCTCGCCGCCTGATCGATCGTCGCCATCACGGAGGCCCACGTCGCAGGCCGCGGATAGACGTTGAGCGCGACGAACACCCGCGCGCCGCGCGCGTGCGCATAGGCGATCCCGAGCGATGCTTCTTCGCGGCTGAAGTTCAGTCCCGGAAAATTGCGCGCGTTGCTCTCGCCGCGAAAGCCGATGTACACGGCATCGGCGCCGTGGTCGATCGCCGCGCGCAGCGCGGGCATCGTACCGGCGGGGCACACGAGTTCGACAGGAGGCTGCGGCTGTCGTGTCGTCTCACGAGTCATCGAGACAGCGTACGCACTGCCGGCGAACGCTGTCTTGACGCAGGTCAATCGCGTTCGCCCGAGGCAAGCGTGAGCAGTTCGATCGTGCTGCCGCGAACGTGAATCGCCTTCTCCCGGTGAAGCTGCTGCAGGATGCGGCTCACGGTCTCGACGCTCGTATCGAGCAGGTTCGCGATGTCGCCGCGGCTCATCGCCAGCCGGAACCGCCGGCCATCGAAGCCGTGCCGTCGCAGACGTTCGGCATGGTCGGCCAGAAAGCCCGTGACGCGTTCGCGCATCGGCCCGCGTGTGAGCGGCAGCCGTGGCACGACGGCCGTACCGAGCAGATTCACCACCGCCGCCAGGTGTTCGACATTCCTGGGCACGGGCAGCTCGCAGCAGACGGACTGCTCGAGCGCGATCGCATCGCAGCGGTACGTACGGGAGCCGAAGGCTTCGAGCCCGATGATTTCGCCGGGCACATGGAAAGCAATGACCCGCTCATGGCCATCCTCGGTGAGATGAACCGTCTTGATCGTGCCTTGCCGGACGGCGAACACGGAACCGGCCGCGCCTCCCGAGCGAAACAGTCGCGCGCCGGCGTCGAGTACTCGGAACGTCCCGCGGGCCGGCCGTTCCCGGCCGTCGCGATGAGCCAGCAGGACGGCCAGCCGGCAGAGCTCGTTCAGGTCGCAATCGCTGCACGCGAAGGGACGGGCACGGGCGTCCCCGCGATCTCTCGTGGCCCGACTGCTCATGTCATCACGCTCATGTCATCGCTCGATTCATGGTGGTGCGCCGGTGCGGAACAGTCATCTTGATCCATCTCAATTTATACGGCGCGTCTGGCGCTCTGCTTTGACCTGGATCAGGCCGGATGCAGTTCGACGCCGATACGCTTGCTGACGCGATTGGGCTGCAGGAGTCGGGAAGGTGGTGATGCAGACGAAACTTCCGCCGTACACGCACAGAGAACATGCGGCGCGCTATTCGCGGGTGGTCCGCCTGATGCCGTCGATGGAGTGGGACGCCTACTTCGATCTCGTGAAACAGATCCAGGCGCTGAAGCGCGATCGCAATGCCATCGTGCTCGCCCACAACTACCAGCGGCCCGAGATCTTCCACGCCGTCGCGGACATCCAGGGAGATTCGCTGACGCTCGCGCGCGAAGGCGCAAAGTCGCGCGCCGACGTGATCGTCATGTGCGGCGTGCGCTTCATGGCGGAGACGGCAAAGATCCTCTCGCCGGAGAAGACGGTGCTGCTGCCGTCGCCGAATGCGGGCTGTTCGCTCGCGGATTCGATCACCGCAGCGGACGTGCGGGCATTGCGGGCCCGGCATCCCGGTACGCCCGTCGTGTGCTACGTGAACACCGACGCGGCGGTGAAAGCGGAATGCGATGCATGCTGCACGTCCGCGAACGCCATCGAGATCGTCGAAGGACTCGGCGCGGATCAGGCCATCTTCGTTCCGGATGCCTATCTCGCCGCGTACGTCGCGGCGCACTCGAAGGTGCAGATCATTCCGTGGCGCGGCCGGTGCGAGGTGCACGAACGTTTCACCGCGGGCGAGATCGAGGAATACCGCCGGACGACCGGCGCTTACGTGATCGCGCATCCCGAATGCCCGCCCGAGGTCCAGGCCGTGGCCGACTACGTCGGCTCGACCTCCGGAATGATTGCAGCGCTGCGACGACGTCAACCTGCGCGCGCGGTGCTGGTCACCGAGTGTTCGATGGCCGACAACGTCTGCAGCGAGTTTCCGGAAACCGAGTTCGTCCGTCCCTGCAATCTGTGTCCGCACATGCAGTCGATCACGTTGCCGGGCATTCTGCGGGCGCTCGTGGACCTGCAGCCTGCGATCGAAGTGCCGGCGGACATCGCAGCGAGGGCGAGACGCAGCATCGACCGCATGCTGGAGCTGACGGCTCGACACGCCGCATGAACGTCATCGAAACCGACGTGCTGGTCCTGGGCGCCGGTGCGGCGGGCCTGGTCACGGCGCTGAATGCACCTGCCCGCCGCGTCACGGTCCTGGCGCCCGGCAGCGTCGACGGTCCGACTGCGCCGGCGAGCGATCTCGCGCAGGGCGGCATCGCTGCGGCCGTGGCGACGCACGATTCGGCGGCGTTGCATCTTCAGGACACGCTGCGCGCGGCAGGCGGTCACGTCCAGCTCGATGCCGCGCGCTATCTGTGCGAACGCGCTTCCTCCGCCATCGACTACCTCCATTCTCTCGGCCTGCAGTTCGACCGGGCGGGCCGGGACTGGTCGCTTCACACCGAAGCGGCGCATTCCCGGGCGCGCGTGCTTCACGTAGGCGATGCGACCGGCGCCGCCGTCATGCGCGTGCTGCGGGACGTCGCGAGCAATGCCGCACACGTCGACGTGCTGCACGGCGTACGCGCCGTGCGGTTGCTGGCCGACGCAGGACAAGTGCGCGGCGTTCTCGCGCAAGGAGAGCGGTCCGATGTCGTGGCGATCCATGCCCGCGCGGTCGTGATCGCCACCGGTGGCATCGGCGGCCTGTACGCGCGGACGACGAATCCGACCACGGCGTGCGGCGATGGATTGTCGCTGGCGCTCGCGGCAGGCGCCCGGTGCGCCGCGCTCGAATTCGTGCAGTTTCATCCGACCGCGCTGGACGTGGACGCGACGCGGCTGCCGCTTCTGACGGAGGCGCTGCGCGGCGCAGGGGCCAGACTGATCGACGAGCACGGCAGGCGAGTTCTGGCGGGCATTCATCCGCTGGCAGAGCTGGCGCCGCGCGACGTCGTCGCTCGCGCCGTATACGCAGCGCAGCAGCGCGGCGCGCGGGTCGCGCTCGATGCGAGGCATCTGGACGATCGGGATCTCGCGGCGGAATTTCCCTCGGCGCACCGCGCGTGTCTCGAACACGGCTTCGATCTGAGGCGCGAGCCCGTCCCGGTGACTGCCGCCGCTCACTACCACATGGGCGGCATCGCAGTGGATCTCGATGGACGGACCAGCCTGCGGGGACTCTGGGCGGCAGGGGAGGCGGCATGTACGGGAGCGCATGGCGCCAATCGTCTCGCCAGCAACTCGCTGCTCGAGGCAATCGTCTTCGGCCGGCGCTGCGGTCGCGCGCTTTCACGCGAGCACACGCAGTCGCCGACGCGATGCGGTCATGGCAGCTTGACGACGGAGATCGACATCGACCAGGGCGTCCGTCGCGACCTGCGCGAAATGATGTGGCGATGCATGGGAGTCGTGCGCAGCGCAGCGTCGATCTCCGAAGGCCTGACGTACGTCACGCGCTTGCGCGAGCTGACGCCGCCCGCCCGAACGCTGGAGCATTCGCGGCTCCTGCTCATGGAACACATGCTGCTGGCTGCCGCGCGACGCACGACGAACTGCGGCGCTCACTATCGAAGCGACGCGATCCGTGCGCCGGCGATGGGGCAGGCCTGCGCATGACGTGGGACCGGAATGAATCCGGCCCGTAGCGTTTTCACTCCCGACGGGATCAGACAGCCTCGAAGACGAGCGTCGCGTTCGTGCCGCCGAAGCCGAAGCTGTTCGACATGACGGCGGCTGGCCGGACCGCGCGCGTGCTCCGGATGATCGGGAAGCCGGCCGCCTGCGGGTCGATCTCGTCGATGTTCGCGGACGCCGCGAGGAATCCATCGCGCATCATGAGCAGGCTGTAGATCGCCTCATGCACGCCGGCCGCGCCGAGCGAGTGTCCCGACAGCGACTTGGTGGACGAGATCGGCGGAAGGTCCGCCCCGAATGCCTCGCGCACGGCGCGCAGTTCGATGACGTCGCCCAGGGGAGTCGATGTGCCGTGCGTGTTGAGATAGTCGATCGATCCGCCGCGCACGGATTCGAGCGCCTGCCGCATGCAGCGCACGGCCCCTTCGCCCGAGGGCTGGACCATGTCGGCGCCGTCCGCGGTCACGCCATAGCCGGTGAGTTCCGCGTAGATGCGTGCGCCGCGGGCGCGTGCGTGTTCGAGCGATTCGAGCACGAGCATGCCGCCGCCGCCGGCAATCACGAATCCGTCGCGACTGACGTCGTAGGCGCGCGAGGCGGTCCCGGGCGTCGCGTTGCGCGCGCTCGACAGCGCTCCCATGGCATCGAAAAGGGACGCGAGCGACCAGTGCTCCTCCTCGCCGCCGCCGCAGAACGCGACGTCCAGATTGCCCCAGCGGATCTGCTCGGCGCCCGCACCGATGCAATGCGCGCTCGTCGCGCACGCGGAGGTGATCGAATAGCTGACGCCCTTGATGCGAAAGGTCGTGGCGAGACAGGCTGCGACCGTGCTGCTCATCGTGCGCGGCACGCGTGTCGCGCCGACCTTGCGGATGCCGCGCTGACGCAGCAGATCCGCTGCTTCGACGATGTTCGACGACGACGCGCCGCCGCTGCCTGCGATCAGGCCCGTCCGCGGGTTGCTGATCTGTGCTTCTGCGAGACCGCTGTCCGCGATCGCCTGTTGCATGGCGATGGCGGCATAGGCGGCGGCATCGCCCATGAAGCGCAGGTCGCGCCGATCGAGATGCTGCTCGACGTCGATGTCGGGTACGCCTGCGATCTGGCTGCGCAGGCCGATCTGCGCATAACCGGGCGCCGCGCGAATGCCGGAGCGGCCTTCGGCGAGCGACCGTGAAACCGCATCGAGACCGTTGCCGAGGGATGAGACGATGCCCATGCCCGTCACGACGACTCTGCGCATCAGGCGAGTCCTGCCGCAAGGCTGGCGCCGTCGAACAGGCCGACGCGAAGGCCGCGCGCCGTGTAGATCTGGACGCCGTCGGCATCGAGCGCGCCATCGCCGAGCACCATCACGAGCTTGCGCGCGAAGATGCGCTTGATGTCGATACGGTAGGTCACGCGCTTGACCGACGGCAGGACCTGACCGGTGAATCTCACTTCCTCCACACCGAGCGCCCGACCCAGGCCCTTGTAGCCCTTCCACGCGAGAAAGAATCCGATGAGCTGCCACATCGCATCGAGGCCGAGGCAGCCCGGCATGACCGGATCGTCGCGAAAGTGGCACTGGAAGAACCAGAGCGACGGATCGATGTCGAGCTCCGCGCGCAGCATGCCGTTGCCGTAGGCGCCGCCTGTGTCGGAGATCCATGTGATGCGATCGAGCATGCGCATGTACCCGATGGGCAGCCGCGGCGTGTTGGGACCGAAGAGCTCGCCTTCGCCGCACGCGACGATTTCTTCCAGTGAATAAGCGGAGGGGCGGGCCGGCACGGTGGCGTCGGCCAGGGACAGCGCAGTGGTTTGCATGAGCCGATTAGAGCCCCTTGCGCGACGGCGCATCTTGATCTGGATCAAGCGCAGGCGGTCTGTTGGCGTAGGGGGCCTCTTGACTGTGGGACCGGCTTGAGCCGGCCTCTTCATCAGAAGTCAGGCTGAAGCCTGACCCACAGCAAGAAGGGAACGCGTCCGTCGCCAGAAACCCGGCGCTCGATTCCGCCTTCGCCCCCTTCGTCGCACAAGCCGGGTACCGCGGATGGTTGTGATCTAACGTGCCGCCCGGTCAATATCCACGAAGGAGTGCTTCATGAACTACAAGGTACTGATTGCGGCGAGTCTCGTCGCGGCGATTGCGGCAGCGGGCGAAGGCGGGGAATTGCCGAGCGGGTGGGTCCGCGCCGGGACGTCCAAGCATTGCGAAGTGACCGCGGACAGCCAGGTCGTCAGCACGGGGGCACGCAGCCTCCTGCTGAAATGCGATCGGGACGAATCCGGTTTCGTGACGGTAATGCAGACGTTCGGTGCAGAGGACTATCGCGGCAAGCGCATGAGGTTCTCGGCCGACGTGCGCGCCGACAGCGTGACGGAAGGGGGCGGTCTGTGGATGCGCATCGACGGCGCGGCGGCGAAGATGCTCGCGTTCGACAACATGCAGTCGCGCCCGATCAAGGGCACGCGGGACTGGCAGCGGTACTCGGTCGTCCTGGACGTGGCGGACGAGGCTTCGGCCATCAACTTCGGCCTGCTGATGTCAGGCAAGGGCCGCCTGTGGATGGACGATCTCAAACTGGAGCCGGTGGGCACGGAGGTGCCGGTCACCGGCGCCAGTGTGCGGTTGCAGCCGAACCTGGATCTGAGCCGCTAGATGAGCACGTCGCGCAGCCCGGCCGGTACCGTGAGCGATCGCGCCGGGCTGCTCGACGGCTTTTCCTGGCGCGGGTGCGCCGGTCCCGTCGTCGCGTTCGTGATCGTCCTGGCCGCGTTCTTCCACTATCGCGGATGGACGCCGCCCACCATCTTCCTCGCGAAACTCTGGACTGCCCATGCCGTCGCGTTCGCGCTGCTCGCGGCAGCTGCGCGCTGGCCGCGCGTCGTCGCGTCCACGCGGATCGTGATCGCGGCGGCAGCGGTGGCGACGCTGATCGGCGGTCTCGCCTGCGTGCTGGTCGGTATCGCACCGTACTGGTGGCTGGCGGAAGATGCCGGACGCATCGTCTCCGAATGGTTGCAGGGGAGCGGATTTGCGGCCTTCTTCATCGCCTGGCCGATCGCCCTCACGGCGGTTACGCGCCAGCGCAACGCGCTCGTCGAGAGTCGCAGGCAGCTCGCGGAATCCCGGCTGCATGCCCTGCAGGCGCAGATCGAGCCGCATTTCCTGATGAATACGCTGGCCAACCTGCGCCATCTGATTCGACGCGACGGCGTCGCCGCGGCAACGATGCTCGATCACCTGGCGGACTTTCTGCAGAACGCCCTGCAGCGCACGCGGACGACGACCACCACGCTCGGGCAGGAACTCGAGCTCATCGACAGCTACCTCAGCATCATGCGCATCCGCCTGGCCGATCGCCTGACGTTTTCCATCCGCTGCGAGGAGCGCCTGAAGGCCATGGTGATTCCGCCGCTGCTGCTGCAGCCGCTCGTCGAAAACGCCGTGGAGCATGGCATCGAACCCAGCGAGCATGGCGGATCGATCGACATCGCCATCGACGCGGCCTCCGGCCGGTTGCGGGCGACCATCGGCGACGACGGCGTCGGCTTCGATGCTGCGCGGGTCAATGAGAATGGCGTGGGCCTGAAGAATGTCCGCGAGCGGCTCGCGACGCTGTATGGAGCTGACGCAGTGCTCACCGTCGAGCGGCGGGGCGAACGCGGCACCGTCGCAACCTTGCTGATCCCGGGAGCCGGCCGATGACGAGCGCGATCATTGCCGACGACGAACCGCTGCTGCGCGAGGAATTGCGCGACATGATGCGCGAGCTGTGGCCGTCGCTCGACATCATCGACGAGGCGCGCGACGGAATGTCGGCGCTGCAGAAGATCCAGGAACGCCGGCCGGACGTGGCGTTCCTTGACGTTCGCATGCCCGGGTTGTCGGGGCTCGAGGTCGCCGAACAGATTCAGGACATCGCCAACGTGGTCTTCATCACGGCGTACGACGAGCACGCCATCGCCGCCTTCGAGCAGGGCGCGGTCGACTATCTGCTCAAACCCGTCAAGGCGACGCGGCTCGCGGCGACGATCAAGCGGCTGCGGGAACGCATCGAAGGCGGGGAAGGCCGTTCCCCGCGCGGCAAGCCGTTGAACTGGATCCAGGCGACGGCGGCGAACAAGCTGCGCTTCTTCGCCGTCAGCGACGTGCTGTATTTCCAGTCCGACAGCAAGTACACGCGCCTCGTGACCGCCGGACACGAGGCGCTGATTCGCAAATCGCTGGCGGACCTGATGCGCGCGCTGGATGCGGAGACGTTCCGTCAGATCAATCGCGGCGTGATCGTGAATGTCTCCCACATCGAGAGCGTGGAGCGGGGCAGTGCCGGAGAGATGTTCGTGCGCATGCGCGGCCACGCCATCGAACTGCAGATCAGCCGGGCGCATCAGGCGCAGTTCCGCGGTATGTGATGAAGCGGAATCAGGGGGTTTCTGTAGGTCAGGCTTCAGCCTGACTTCCGAAAGAGGCCGGCTAAAGCCGGCCCCACAGCAAGAGGCCCCACCCTGACCCCAGGACCGGAGGCACACCGCGCCTCCGGGGAATCACGGAGTCCCCCCTCGACATCGGCATGCTTTCATTGCTCCGTCATCGGCTCCGCGGGCATGCAATGCATCTCACCTTCCTCGGCGCAACCCAGACCGTCACCGGCTCCCGCTACCTGCTGGCCTGCGGCAAGCACCAGTTGCTGGTCGATTGCGGCCTGTTCCAGGGCTACAAATACCTGCGCCTCAAGAACTGGAAACCGCTGCCGGTCGATGTCGATGCGCTGCACGCGGTGATCCTGACGCACGCGCATCTCGATCACAGCGGATTCCTGCCGGCATTGTGGCGCGATGGCTATCGCGGCCCCGTGTACGCGACGGCTGCAACAGCCGACCTGTGTCGCATCCTGCTGCCCGACAGCGGTCATCTGCAGGAGGAACAGGCGCAGTACGCCAACCGGCACAAATTTTCCAGGCACTCGCCCGCGCTGCCGCTCTACACCCAGGCCGATGCCGAAGCGAGTCTCGATCTGTTTCGACCCGTGGATTTCGATTCGCTGCTGACCGTCGCGCCCGGCATCTCGTGCCGTTTCAGTCGTGCGGGCCATCTGCTCGGCGCCGCCAGCGTGCGCATCGAGCACGAGGGTCGATCCGTGCTGTTCTCCGGCGATCTCGGCCGTCCCAACGATCCGCTGATGCCTGCGGCGGCAGCACCGCCTGCCGCCGACTACGTGCTGATCGAATCGACCTATGGCGATCGACTGCACGCGCCGGTCGATCCGCAGGTGCAACTGCGCGATGCGATCCGGCGGGCCTGCGACCGACGCGGCGTGATCCTGATTCCGACGTTCGCCGTGGGACGCGCACAGCTGATGATGCTGCTGATCGCGCGACTGAAAGCCGCCGGCGAGATTCCCGATCTGCCCGTGTATCTCGACAGCCCCATGGCCATCGACGCCACCGATTCGCTGCTGCGCTTCCGCCGCGAGCAGCGGCTGGACGATGCGGAGATCGCGCGGTTGCGTAACGTGGCGAAGCGCGTGCACACGCAGGACGAATCGCGCGCGCTGGATCGCATCCGCGAGCCGGCGATCATCCTGGCCGCGAGCGGCATGGCGACGGGCGGACGCATCCTGCATCACCTGAAAGTATTCGCGCCGGATGCACGCAACCTGATCCTGTTCGCCGGTTTTCAGGCGGGCGGTACCCGCGGCGCCGCGATGGTCGGCGGTGCGCGCAGCGTGCGCATCCATGGCGAAGACTTCCCATTGAACGCCGAGGTCCTGCAGCTCGATGCGATCTCTGCGCACGCCGACGCCGCCGAGCTCATCGGCTGGCTGCACCAGATGCCGCATCCGCCGCGCCGTGTATTCATCACGCACGGCGAAGCCGCGGCGAGCGACGCGCTGCGGGCGAAGATTTCGCGCGAGCTGGGATGGCGTGCCGAAGCACCGGAGTATCGCGACGAAGTCGATCTGTAGGCACGCGAACGCGACCGTCCGGTCATCTACGTAAGTCTTCTCGGGCACTCACGGTCGTGACGGGCGCGCAGGCATGCGACGCTTGAGGCATCCCGCGCTGATCACGGAGATGGACATGCCTCAACGCTGCGACACTCACCGGCCGGAGATCGGCATGCACGACTGGGCGCTGGTGCTGGGCGCGGGCGAGGGCAAGCGTCTGCGGTCGCTGACCACCACGTCGTCAGGCGTGACGGTGCCGAAGCAGTTCTGTTCTCTCGCCGGCGGCGGCTCGCTCCTCGAAGAGGCGCTGCATCGTTCCGGTGTCGTCGCAGCGCCGCAACGCACCGCTGTCGTGGTGGCCAGGGAGCATGAGCGCTGGTGGCGGCCGCTGCTGGCGTCGACGCCTGCGGAAAACGTCATCGTCCAGCCGCGCAACTGCGGAACGGCGATCGGCATCCTGTTGCCGCTGCTGTCCATCATGCGTCGCGATCCCGATGCGACGGTGCTGGTGCTGCCTTCCGATCATTTCGTGCGCAACGAGGACGTTCTCGCGCAGGCGATGCGCGAAGCATTGCGCCAGGCGCATCGCGCCACGGATGACGTCGTGCTGCTGGGCATCGATCCGGAGGAAGCCGATCCGGAACTTGGCTACATCCTGCCGGAACCTGCGCCCGCCGATGCCGGCTGCGGAGTTCGGTCCTTCATCGAAAAGCCGGACAGCGAGACGGCCCGCCGCGTCATTGCCGCAGGCGGATTGTGGAACTCCTTCATCTTCGCGGCGACGGCACGCTCGCTGGTGACGATGCTGGAACGGGCGATGCCCGAGATCGTGATGGAGCTGGCGGAAACGTCGCGAAGGATCGACGCCGGACAGGCGTCGATGGCGGAACTGGCGAGCGTCTACGACCGCCTGCCGGCAGTCGATTTCTCGCGCGATGTCATGCAACGATTTCCGCAGCGCCTGCGCGTAGTGCGCGTGCCGCGATGCGGCTGGAGCGATCTGGGCACGCCGCGGCGCGTGGCGCAGGTGCTGCACCGGGAGCGGCCGGTCGCCCGCGCGCACGGCGGCGCGGCATTTCTCAACCTGGCCACACAGAACGCGGAGTGCCGCTGCGTCGGCTAAGCCGCGGGCGATCGACGTTCGTCAGGAGATCAACGATGACGCGGACCGATTCGACCTTCATCAGGACGATGGCCATGAGCCTTGCCGCTGCCGCACTGTTGTCCGGGTGCAGCAGCACCCGGGTCGACGATCGTGAGGCCGCCGCGCTGAGCGGCGTCGAGCTTTACGAACGATTGTGCTCGAGCTGTCACGGCGACATGGCGCGCGGCGACGGACCGGTGGCGCCGCTGATCAAGACCGGCGTGCCGGACCTGACGCTGCTCGCGCGCAGAGACGGCGGCGAATTTCCCACTGAGGATGTGCGGCGCGCCATCGACGGACGCTGGGACCGCCACGCGCACGGCGCCCGCGACATGCCCGTGTGGGGTTGGCAGCTCTTCGACATGTCGTCGCAGAATGCGCAAGGCGAACGGGCGCAGGTCGATTCCATGATCGATCGGTTGGTGAACTACCTGCAGTCGGTGCAACGCCCATGATGCGGCGCCGGACTACGTCCGGGTGACGTGAGCGTCGGTCGATCCCTCTCCGGCACTACGTAAGGACTCCGGGAAAGTCCGGGCTGCAGCGAGGCGTCGTCGGCGCGCATGATCCGGACACGCGACAGACGTGGAGAGTCGAGATGTACCAGAAGATTCTCGTTCCCGTGGATGGCAGCGCACCTTCGCTGCGGGGCCTGCATGAAGCGGCCAGACTTGCCAAGGGTTGCGGCGCCAGTCTGAAGCTGGTCCACGTCGTCAACGAGTTCATTTTCGATCCGGTGTACGTGCCCGCGACGGCCTACGAGCCGGTGCTCGAATCGATGCGCATCAACGGCCAGCGGATTCTCGCGACCGCGGCAGCCATTGCCAGAGAAGACGGCGCCCAGCCCGAGACGCAGCTCATCGAAACGATCGGCGGCAGCGTGGCGCGGCTGATCCTGGAGGCGGCGCTGCAGTGGCGGGCGGATCTGATCGTGATGGGCACGCACGGGCGTCGCGGCGTCAGTCGCGCCGTGCTCGGCAGCGATGCCGAGACGGTGCTGCGCAAGGCGACGGTGCCGGTGCTGTTCGTCCGCGATCATTCGCAGAATCCGTGATCCGCGGCAGGGTCGATGACAGTGTTCGACGAAGGAGGCCGGCGATGAAGATCCAGCAGTACTGCAAGCATGGCGTGATCGCCATCAGCGATGAGCAGGACATCGGCGCCGCGGCGCGCTTGATGCGCGAGAAACACGTCGGCTTCCTGATCGTCTTCCGCGAGGGCGATGCATTGCACAAGCCGGTCGGCGTGCTCACCGACCGCGACATCGTGCTGCAGGTGACGGCGCGGGACGTCGATCCGCACTCGATCACGGTCGGCGACGTGATGACGCGGCAGCCGCTGATCGCCAACGAAGGCGACGAACTCGGCGACCTGGTGCAGGCGATGCGGCATTCGGGTCTGCGGCGCGTGCCCGTGGTCGATGCGCGCGGCGCACTGACGGGCGTCATCGCCCTCGACGATGTCATCGACATCATCGCCGGCCTGATGGGCGAGGTCGCCGGCTCGATCAAGAGCGGGCAGCGCCAGGAATGGCACACGAGGGCGAGCTGATGGGGCGCCCGGCCGGGTTTGCGAATGACGAGGCCATCCGGTTGCGGCTCGCGACGCGTCGCGAGGAACTGACGACGCGACGCCGACGGGTCGATCGCGATCTGGGTCGCCAGAACGAACCGCTCGTGGCGGACTTCAGCGATCAGGCCACCCAGGTGCAGAACGATGAAGTGCTCGAGGCCATCGGCGACAGCGCCAGCCGGGAACTCGAAGCCATCGATGCGGCGCTGGAACGGATCGCCAGCGGCCGCTTCGGCGTCTGCACGGACTGCGGCCAGCAGATCGAGCGGGCGCGACTGGAAGCGGTGCCCTACGCCGTGAGATGTTCGCGCTGCGCTGTCTAGCGGAGCGCGCTCACGGGACGAGCACCGCTGCGCCGCGCAAGTCGCCGCTGCGCAAGCGCTGCAACGCGACGTTGGCATCGGTGAGCGGAAAGACTTCCACTGCGGTCGCCACCGGAATCTTCGCCGCCAGCTCGAGGAATTCGACGCCGTCGCTGCGCGTGAGATTCGCCACCGAGCGCACGACGCGTTCTTCCCACAACAACCGGTAGGGCATCGCAGGCAGATCGCTCATATGAATGCCGCCGCAGACGAGCGTGCCGCCCTTGCGCAGCGCCCGCAGCGCAGCCGGTACGAGTTCGCCCGCTGGTGCGAAGATGATGGCGGCATCGAGCGGCTGCGGCGGCGTGTCCTCGGAACTGCCTGCCCACTGCGCGCCCATGGACAGCGCGAACTGCTGCGCCGCCGCGTCGCCGCGACGCGTGAAGGCATACACCTCCTGTCCCGACCAGCGCGCGATCTGGATCACGATGTGCGCTGCGGCGCCGAAGCCGTACAGGCCGAGCCGCTTGCCCGGACCCGCCATGCGCCACGAGCGATAGCCGATCAGTCCGGCGCACAGCAGCGGCGCGGCGTGCACGTCGTCCATGGTCGCAGGCAGTTCGAAGCAGTAGCGCGCATCCGCGAGTACATGCTGGGCGTAGCCGCCGTCGAGCTGATAACCGGTGAAGCGCGCGGTGTCGCACAGGTTTTCCCGGCCGCTGCGACAGAACTCGCACTGCCCGCAGGTCCAGCCGAGCCAGGGCACGCCCACGCGGGTGCCCGACACGATGGCGACACCGGCGCCGCAGGCAACGACTTCGCCGACGATTTCGTGACCCGGTACGATCGGCAGCACGCCTTCGGGCAGCTCGCCGTCCACGACGTGCAGGTCCGTGCGGCACACGCCGCAGGCGCGAACCTTCAGGAGCACCTGGCCCGACGCGGGTGTCGGACGTTCGCAGACTTCGCGCACCAGCGGCGTGCCGTGGCGATGCAGCCGCATGCAGAGGAAATGGTCTGCGCTCATGGATCGCATTTCACCCGCGGGAAGGGCGAGTCGTCACCGCGGATTGTGCGGCAGCATTACGCGGTTGTCCCGATATCGCCGGATCTGCCATTGTCGACCATAGAGAACCCATCGCAGGTGTCCGTCATGAAGCGACGAGTCGGTAGCAGTTGCGCAATACGCTGGTCGGCGGTGCTCGCGGGTGCCGCGGCATTCACGACAGCGATGCCGGCGACCGCGGATCCAGAGCGCGTGGACGAACTGGTGCAGACGGCGCTGCATCTCGACCGTCATCCGGCGCGCGGCGGCAGGCTGTACGCGAAGAATTGCAGCAGTTGCCACGGCCCCAAGGCGCTGGGCGATGCGGTGAAAGTCATCCCGGCGCTGGCCGGCCAGCGTCGCGCCTACCTGGTCAAGCAGCTGGCCGACTTCACCGAACTGGAACGCGAGAGCGAGACCATGCACGCCGTCGTCGCGCGCACCAAGCTGCGCGAGCCGCAGGACTGGATCGACATCGCCGCTTACGTGAATTCCCTGCCGCCGGCCCAGCTGCTCGAAACCGGCAATGGCGAGGGCGTCGAGCTGGGCGAGGCGATCTTCCAGGAGCAATGCGCCTCCTGTCATGAAGAGGACGGCCGCGGCGACGACGATGGTTTCGTGCCGTCGCTGCGCAACCAGCACTACTCGTATCTGCTGCGGCAGAGCCAGGGACTGGCGAGCTGGCATCGTCACAACGTCGATGCGGATCTGGTGCGCTATCTCGACAGCCTGAAGCCGGACGAACTAACGGCCGTCGCCGATTATCTGTCGCGCATGCGCGGTCCCGTGCGGGACCGCAACCGCCTCGATGAGGACGGCACTTCCGGAAACTGAGGAGTCCTGCGATGAACATCAACAACATCCTCGTGATCGTGGATCCGACGGCTGCGACGCATCCCGCGGTCGACAAGGCAGCGCTGCTGGCAGCGAAGCTCCATGCAAGACTGGAGCTGTACGTGTGCGATACGCGCGCCACGCGCGAGTCGCGACTGAGCGCGGCGAATGCCGTGGTCGACGTGCGCGCGCTGTTGCAGACGATGGCAGGCCCGCTGCGCGAGCGCGGCATCGACGTCACGACCGAGGCGGAGTTCGGCGATCCGCTGGTCGAGAAACTGGTGCAGCGCACCCGCGATACCAGCGCCGACCTGGTCGTGAAGGACACGCATCATCATTCGCTGGCGCGGCGTACGTTCCTGACCAACACGGACTGGGAACTCATCCGCGCCTGTCCGGTGCCGCTGCTGCTGACCCGGTCGGCGCAGTGGGCGAAGACGCCGAAGATCGTCGCCGCCGTCGATCCGGGACATACCAACGACAAGCCGGCCTTGCTCGATCAGCGCATCCTGGAACAGGGCCGGTATCTGGCGCAGCACCTCGGCGGCGAGTTGCACGTGCTGCATGCCTACATCCCTGTCTCGGTCATTGCCGCCGCGGTGAGCCGCGAGCCGCCCACGGCGCTGTCCGTGTCGCCGCAGGATCTCAAACAGGAGCAGGAAGAAAAAGTGCGCGAGGTGGCGCAGCTCGCGGGCCGCTTCGGTGTCGAGGCGGGCCGCATCCATGTGCAGCTCGGCGGACCGGCGCAGGTGCTGCCGCAGGCGGCGCGCGAGCTGCATGCGGATGTGATGGTGATGGGGGCGTTGTCGCGTCGCGGCCTGAAGCGCGCGTTCATCGGCAGTACGGCCGAGGACGTGCTCGAGCAGCTCGGGTGCGATGCGCTGGTCGTCAAGCCCGTGGACTTTTCCGCGGCGCTGCAGGGCTTGTGTCCTTGAGCATGCCGTCGACGTGAGCCCCGCGATCGGGCGGGGCTCGGTCCTGCATGTGCGTCACAGTTCCTTCGTCGTGACCACCGTCTTCGGCGTCGCGGGAATCAGCACGACGTTGTCGCCATCGACGAGGCAGCGTGCCGTCGCCACGACTTCGCCGCTGCGGACGCCACGCGCACGAACTTCGATCGTGTAACTGTCGGGCTTCCAGTACGCCAGCGTCGGCGAGGCGTACGAGTAGTTGGTCCGGGTCTTGAGCACTGGATGATCAGCGATCTGCTGGGTCGAGAATGCCTTGATGCAGGCATCGAATGCCGCCGCCGATTCCAGATCTCCAGCGTGGCCGGCGAGCGGTGCGGCGGCAACGGCGAGCAGTGCAACGATCGATGCTGTCTTGGTGTTCATGATGATCTCCTCGTGTGTGTACGGGATCAGCGTACGTCCCGAGTCAGCGGCGTTTCCTGATCTGGATCAGTCCGGGTGCCGATTCCCGGTCAAGATCGGTGAAGTCTGCTGCAGCCCTGCGATCAGTGCGGCATCGGCTTTGCCCAGCACGCTGCTGCGGACCAGGATCTCGCCGTCCTGCGACAGCAGCGTCACGATGCTGGAGTGGTTGTAGCCGCCGTTCGGCAGCGGCCGGTACTGGATGTCGAGCAGCGCGGCGAGCTTGCGCACCGACTTCTCGTCCGTGTTCGCCAGGGTCCAGCGCGACGTGTCGATGCGGCGTTCCTGCGCCAGTGTCTGCAGGGCCTGCGGCGTGTCGTGTTCAGGATCGATCGTGATCATCAGCACGCGCAGGTCCTTGCGCTGCTGTGCCGGGACGCTGCGGTCGACGGCCCGCAGCGTGTCGATGAGCAGCGGACAGGTCATCGAGCAGCTGCCGTAGAACATCGTGATCAGCACCGGATGGCCGCGGTACAGGTCGAGGTCGTGTGCAACGCCGGCCTGATCCGTGAGGCTGACCTGCAGGTTGTAGATCGATGCCGGTGCATTGACCGGGCCGGCGTGTGCGCAGGTCATCGCCAGCAGGGCGAGCAGCGCATGGGCAATCGATTTCATCGTGAGTCTCCTGAATCGGTGATGCAACGGAAGCCCATCGTTGCGCTGGTGTAGCGGGCCTGCATGCTCGAGAGCATCGCGATGCGCATGAGCGTCGCGTAGTTCTCTTTCTGTTCCATGGTGAGTGCGCCGGGGCCGCAGTAGCGCAGCGCATCCGGTTCGTTCTGCTGGCGGTTGTCGCCCGCGACCAGCATCGAGCCGAGATCATCGACCCATTCCCACACGACGCCGTGCAGATCGCGCACGCCGTAGAAGTTGGCGGGTGTCTGGCCGACGAGCGGCAGTTCGCCGCGCCCGGACTTCGAATACCAGGTGAGGATCTTCTGGCGCCAGGCGTCGTCGTCGCGCGCATCCGGGCGGATCGTGCTGGCGGCGGCGACGTATTCCCACTCGTACCAGGTCGGCAGGCGTGCACCACGGGCTTCGCAGTACGCGCTGGCCGCGAACCAGCTCACGCGCACGACGGGCCGGTCGGCCTGCTGTGGATCGACCGACGTGGCGCTTTTCCAGTGACCCAGATACTCCGCGTCGGCGAAGACGCGGGCGACGCGATCGCGTTGCCATTCGGGATGCTTCGCCACGAACCGGGCGAACTGCGCATTGGTGACGGGTGTGCGATCCATGCGGAAAGGCGCGACGTCGACCTGTTTGATGCCGGGCGCCGGCGGCAGCACGGACTCGAAGGTACCGGGGGGAATCGTGACCTGGGGGTCGGCGGCATCGGCCAAAGCATTGGTCAGAGCTGATGCCGCCGTGAAGAGCCACAGGATCGATGCGAGTAGGGGAGCACGCATCTGCATGACCTCAGTGAGCGGCACCCTCGGCGCGCTTGGTCGTAGCGCGGGTTTTCGCAACTTGCTCGGCGGTGACCGCCGGACCCTTGTTGCCCCAGCTGTTGAGCGTGTAAGTGAGGATGTTGGCGATCTCGTCGTCGTTGAGCTGGCTCATCGGCGGCATGACCGAGTTGAAGGTCGCGCCGTTCACGGTCACCGGGCCGGACAGGCCGTTCAGGACGACTTCGACGGCACGTTGCGGATTGCTGACCAGGTAGTCCGACTTCGCGAGCGGCGGGAACACGTTCGGCAGGCCGCGACCGTCGTCCTGGTGACAGACCGAGCAGGTGCCGGCGAACAGGGCACGACCGGCTTCGATCTGCTGTTCGATGGTGAGCGTGCCCTTGGCGCTGGATTTCTGCGCGGCCGCGACCGGTGCGAGGCTGGCCACCTTGTCGCCGATGTAGACGGAGTCGAGCTGCTTGCCGGAGTAGATCGCGGTCTTCTGATCACCTTCGACTTCCATGATCGCCAGCGCGCCCTTGTTGAAGGCGCGGAAGATCGAGTGATCGACGAGCACGTAGTTGCCCGGCACTTCGGTATGGAACTCGACGGTGACCGCGCCGCCGGCCGGGATCAGCGTGGTCTGCACGTTCTCCTGGAAGCGGGTGCCGCCTTCGTACTGCACCTTGTCGAAGATCTCGCCGATGACGTGGAAGCTCGACACCAGGTTCGGGCCGCCGTTGCCGACGAACATGCGCACGGTTTCGTTCGTCTTCACCTTGAGCGCGCGCGGGCCGGTGAGCGCGGTTTCCGCGCCGTTGAACAGCACGTAGGTGGCGTTCTCGTCGATGGCCTTCTGCATGTCGAAGGCCTGATAGCCTTTCTCGCGATACTTGCCGACGGTGTAGAAGTCGCCCTGCATCACGTAGAACTCGTGATCGACCGGCGCGAGGCCTTCCGGCGGTTCGACCAGGATCAGCCCGTACATACCGTTCGCGACGTGCATGCCGACCGGCGCAGTCGCGCAGTGATAGACGTACAGGCCCTGGTTCAGCGCCTTGAACGTGAACTGGCTTGCATGACCCGGCGCGGTGAAACTCGATGCCGCGCCGCCGCCGGGGCCGGTCACGCCGTGCAGATCGATGTTGTGCGGCATCTTGCTGTCGGGGTGATTCTTGAGATGGAACTCGACGGTGTCGCCCTGGCGCACGCGGATGAAGCTGCCGGGCACCGTGCCGCCGAAGGTCCAGAACGTGTAGGTCACGCCCTCGGCGATTTCCATGTCGACTTCGGTGACTTCCA
The DNA here is from genome assembly GCA_937864115.1 of uncultured Steroidobacter sp. Lineage (GTDB taxonomy): Bacteria > Pseudomonadota > Gammaproteobacteria > Steroidobacterales > Steroidobacteraceae > Steroidobacter. Next base: position 75,775 of record CALMII010000039.1, read on the forward strand.
GTTCGACGATCACTTTCGCCGGTTGGGTGCGGTTGGTCGGCGGCGGTACGTGCGGCGGACTGGTGAGCACGGCGTGGATCGGTTCGCCGACGGGTGGACCGAAGTCGCCGCGCTTCGAGCCGCCCGTGTCGGCGACGGCCTGCTGCACGATCGGTGCAGGACCTTGCTGAGTGCATGCGCCGAGCGCGAGGGAAGCGGCACAGGCGAGAAGAATCAGTGGGCGTTTCATGGTGAACTCACTTTCATCGTTGTTTCCGTGATGTGAGTTCATGCTAGGCGCGCGCATTCAGCGGCGACCTGACGCAGATCAATCAGCCATTGCGGCTACGCGGAAGTACGAGGCCCGTCGTGGGCGCCCGCGGATCGAACGGATGGAGAAAGCGTGAAGCGGGTCGCGATCGGAGCAGGAGGGTGGGCGATGCTGCTCCCGTTGAGGGCCTGCATTAGCGTCTTTTCTGCTGTAGGTCAGGCTTCAGCCTGACTCTTGAAGGGCCGGCTGTGACCGAAAGAAATGGATAAACCACTTCCTTCGGTCGTCCCGCGGGAAAGCCGGTCCCGCAGGAAGAAAAACAGCAGCAATCCGGACTAATGCATGCCATTGGACTAAAGCCGGCGCCTGCAGCAGATTAGAGAGGATTGTTGCTGCTTTTTCCTGTGGGAGTGGGCCTTCAGCCCGCCCCTCGCGGAACTTCATCAGGCTGCAAATCCCGGCGCTTGTGGATGACTGCCAGAACCTCGATTGTGCGGGCGGGCCTTCACTGCGGATTTCGTAGAGGATGCGCCAAGAGGACTCAGGCAGTTCACGCACGGTATCTTGATTCAGTTCGGGAACGACGCGGCCCTTGCGCGGCAACTCATCCAGTCCATCGGTGCAGGCTGCCAGTGCAGCCACGACACGTTTGGCATAGAAGCGCGAGTCACGCGCTATGTAGTCGTGGATTTCGCGCAACTGGGTTCGCGCGTGGCGCGTCCATTTCACCATGCCTGCATTTCTTCGCGCAGTTCCTGCAGCGTGATGCTGTCGCCGTTGTCGGCGTCATGCTGGCCACGGCGTATGTTCTCCAGCACATATAGCCGGTACATGATCTGGTCCATGTCGGCGTTGTCCGGCAAGCGGGTAATGGCGTCCAGAGCTTCCTGTTTAGGGGTAGTAGCAACACTCATGAGGCGTCTCCGGTGGCAGGTGTTCGAGTTTACACCCGCCCGCCGATGATGCAGGAAGCGCCCGCCGGCTACCCCACAACACCTCGGTGCCCGGCACCGTGCGTTCAGAAGCGCCAGGTACCAACGCACGGCACCAAAGCACAACGTGCTCGAGCTTTGCGGCTTATTCGCAACCTGGAATCGCCGCCGCTGGAGTCCTCAGCCGACTCCCGGTACAACAGCGCCATCTGAAATCATCGGCGTGGCGCCTGATTTCGACATCGACACTCGCAGAGAGACTTGGCCGCAAATACTCTACGTCGACCCGTCTCGTTGTATGTGCTGAGCGTTCGATTGAATGGTTCGAAAATTCCGGAGGTCTGACGGCCATTGACGCTGCCTGGTTTCAGACAATGCATACGCGCATTCATAGGCGTTTCTTGAGCCAAAGACTGCAAGACATCCATGCACAGATCGTACTGCAGGGAACGATGATGACGCTCGGGGCAGGTCTCGCCAGCGTGATTGCCGCGTTGGGATTGTTCGGCCTTTGGGCCGGAAAGGTCTCGCGGCCTCTTCGGGCATCGCGCGCATCAGCGCAACCAGAGCAGCGCGCCGAGCGGATGGTGCGCTCGCGCGACGCTGATGATGAATGCGTACACGATGATGGCGGCGAATCCCCAGGCAAGACGCGTTGCGCGCGTGCGCCCGCGCTTGAGCGCGAAGGTGCCGAGCACGATGTACACGACCAGCAGCAGGACTTTCACGGTCAGCCAGCCGTGGACGAACGGATACTGATGCAGGATCGTCGCGAGCATCAGGGCCGCGGTCAGCAGCACCGTGTCGATCGTGTAACTCAGGTAGCGCGCCGGCGCGGCCATTGGCCAGCGCGCACCCAGGTTGATCGAGAGCCAGCGCAGCACGAACAGGCCGCCGCTCAGCAGGACGGCAGCGATGTGGACGTGACGGATCTGCGGATAGAACTCGATCATCGGAAGGCGATCCTCTTGGTCTTGTTGTGGGGCCGGCTTCAGCCGGCCTCCGTCTGCAGGTCAGACTTCAGCCTGACTTCTCAGGCCGGCTGAAGCCGGCCCCACAGGCAGAGAGAGTCAACCTTCTCTGCCATCCGCCCGCGGCGTCAAGTAGATCCACGTCGAACGCAGCACCCACGGCAGGAACGCGATGATCCACTCGACCGCCGCCAGCGCATGCCAGGCCAGCGAATCGGGCACGATCTCCGCGACGACACGCGACACCGCAATGAGCTGCACCAGCACGAACGCAAACGCGGCCACGCGTCCCAGCACCAGTGGCCGCCCCGAGTGTCCCTGCGTCACGCGTGTGACCATCGCCACCAGCAGGCTGCTGAAGTATCCGATGAACAGCGCATGCGCCGGGCCGCGACCGAGTTCGAACGCGCCGGTCGTCGCGAACCACAGGCTCTGCGCCGAGTAGAGCGCGAAGGCAATCGGCAGCCAGGCGAAGCCGACGAACAGAACGCGCAGCAGTCCCGGCATCGATGCGCCGCGCGGCCACCATCGCACCAGCAGCCAGCCGGTGAGGATCGTCATCGGCACATCGGCGATCCATAGCCAGCCATACGCGTGGCGCAGTTCGAACCAGACGTGCAGCAATGCCAGCGGCCAGAACGTGGCGAGCGCCCACATCGGGCGCTGCGGCTGATAGCCGGCAATCACGCCGCTGGCGAAGAACGCGATCATGCGATGACACACGGTGAAGAAGATCGGCAGCAGCACGGCGATGCTGCCGACCTTGACGGCGAGAAACAGCAGCTTCGCATCGGAACTCTGCAGGAACCCCAGCCAGGCGACGAGGCCGAGCAGTCCGAAACCCAGCGCGGCCAGGCAGCTCACGGCGTGCCAGGTGCGGCCGCGGTCCTGATACACGAGCCGCGCCAGCAGGAACGTGCCGATGCTCCAGCCGAGCAGCGTCAGTATCGCGCCGGCTTTCAACAACGGCAGACCGGCGAACAGGCCGACGAGGGTGAGCAGTTGTCCGCCGAACATGCCGATGCCTACCGGGATGTAGCGCGAACGATCGAGCGCCGGCAGATTCATCCAGCGCGGAAACACGGTCAGCAGAAAGCCGAACATGAACGAGGGCAGCACCTGGTACTGCATCAGCATGGCGTGCAGCCAGCCCGCGGGCACCGCCGGTTGAGCGAGCCCGAACAGATGCCAGCGGGTGTCGAGCAGCCAGAGCGTCCACCATGTCATCGCGAGCAGGACGTTGGTCGCGCCGATGAAGAACATCAGGCGATGCGGGGCTGCAGCGAGCAGACGCAGCGCGGCGGCGGGCGGGTTGAGTATGAGAGGAGGGGTAGGCATGAGAATCTGTTTCCTTTCTTACTGTAGGTCAGGCTTCAGCCTGACTCCTCGGAGGCCGGCTGAAGCCGGCCCCACAGTCAGTCAGAGGGCCATTTTCTCACTGCTTCGCAGTCTCCACTGCCGCCGGCACTGTCGCCTCGTGCTTCGGCGCGATCCACAGTCGCAGCACGAACCACGCGAGCGAGAGCGCACCGACGCTGAAGATCGTGTCGCCGGGCACGCGCATCCACACCAGCAGCTGGATGATCGGCCGCTGCATGAGATCGGCGGAGCGCGCATACCAGTAGCCCTGATCGATCGCGGCGGTGAGCTGGATGATGCCGATCGGCAGCAGCGTGAACAGCGCCATCATGCCCAGGCCGATATTGAAGGCCCAGAAGCTCGTCTTCAGCAGCTTCTCGTTCCACACCGCGTTCGGCTTCAGACCGCGCAGGCAGAAGAGCATGAGCGCGATGCCGAGGAATCCGTACACACCGAAGAGCGCGGTATGGCCGTGCAGCGGCGTGAGGTTCAGACCCTGCATGTAGTAGAGCGGCAGCGGCGGATTGATCAGGAAGCCGAACAGGCCGGCACCGACCAGGTTCCAGAAGGCCACGGCCGTGAAGAACAGGATCGGCCAGCGATAGCGCTGCATCCATGGCGTGGCCGAGCCCAGTTTGTAGGTCTGGTAGGCCTCGAAGCCGATGAAGGCGAGCGGCACCACTTCCAGTGCGGAGAAGCTTGCGCCGAGCGCGATCACCGCCGTCGGCGTACCCGTGAAGTACAGGTGATGCAGCGTGCCGAGCACGCCGCCCGCCATGAATACGATGGTTGCGAACAGCACGGCAGTCGTTGCCGAACTCACGCGCAGCAGACCGAGCCGCGTGAACAGGAAGGCGATCACGGCGGTGGCGAACACTTCGAAGAAGCCTTCGACCCACAGATGCACCACCCACCAGCGCCAGTATTCGACCATCGACAGGTGGGTCTTCTCGCCCCACATGAGGCCGGCGCCGTAGAACAGGCCGATGCACACCGTCGACAGGAACAGCAGCACGATGATCGACTTCGATTCACCTCCTTTCCTGATCGCCGGCCACAGCGCGCGGCCGACGAGCGTCAGCCACACGCCGAGTCCGACGAACAGGAAGGCCTGCCAGAAGCGGCCGAGATCGACGTATTCCCAGCCCTGGTGACCGAACCAGAAATTCCTGTCGAGCCCGAGCTTCTGCATCACCGCCAGCCACTGGCCCGTGAAGGCGCCGACGACGATGACGATCAGACACACGAACAGGAAATTGACGCCGAAGCGCTGGAACTTCGGCTCATGACCCGAGATTGCCGGCGCGATGTACAGGCCCATGCCGAGCCACGCCGTTGCGATCCACAGCACCGCGAGCTGCGTATGCCAGGTGCGCGTCAGCGAGTAGGGCAGGATATTGGAGAGAGCGAAGCCATAGGCTTCCTGGCCTTCGACCTGGTAATGCGCCGTCGTCGCGCCGAGCAGGATCTGCACCAGGAACAGTGCGATCACCAGCCAGAAGTACTTGCCGACGGCGCGCATCGAAGGAGTGATGCGCACCAGCGCGAGCGGATCGCTGCTGGGCAGCGACACCGGCGCTTCGTCCTTGTGACGCGCATGATGCCAGCCGAGCAGCGCGATGCCGGCGATCAGGAACAGCACGCTGAACACCGTCCACATGAACAGGTGCGACGGCGGCGTGTTGCCGACGAGTTCGTCGTGCGGCCAGTTGTTGGTGTAGCTGATGTCCTTGCCCGGACGGTTCGTGACCGCCGACCAGGCAGACCACCAGATGAAGGCCGTCAGGGCCTCACGATGCTCGGCCGTATCGACCGTATCGTTCTTCATCGCGTAGGCCTTGCGCAGATCGAGCAGCGCCGGATCGTTGCCGAACAGCGCCGTGTAGTGAGCGGCAACCTGTTTCATGGCCGTGGCACGATCGTTCGACACCGTGACGGTGCCATGGCTGTCGTCATACGTGTTGGCGCGGATCCGCGGCCGCAGCTGCGTTGCGTAGGCGGCCTGCGTTTCGGGCGACAGATCCGCGTAGGCGCGCGAAGTTTCGCGTTGCGCCACGAGGTCGAGCCAGGCCGTCGCTTCGCGATGCAGCCAGTCGGCGCTCCAGTCAGGCGCGACGTACGCGCCGTGGCCCCAGATCGACCCGAGCTGCTGACCGCCGATCGATTGCCACACCTGCCGGCCTTTCTCGATGTCGGCGCGCGTGTAGATCGTTGCGCCGTTTTCGCTGACCACGGCCTCGGGAATGGGCGGCATGACCCGATGGATTTCGCCTCCCACCCACAGCAGGACTCCGAAGGACACGGTCAGCAGCAAGGCCAGACCGATCCATAACCGACGACTCGAATTCATGATGATGCATCTCCCTGGAAGGTAGGCAGATGCTGCGACCGGCGGGGAGGCCGGCGCCCTGATCCAGATCAGGCGGGATGCTCGTCCGTCATTCCCGCAACACGTTGCGGGCCAGGGTCTCGAGCTTTTCCCGCTGCAGCAGCTCGATGTCGCGCCGGTCGACCCGCAGCAGGCCGTCGTCCTGGAAACGCCGGAACACGCGGCTGACGGTTTCGGAAGCGAGTCGCAGATAGTTCGCGATGTCGGTGCGGGTCATTGCCACCGTGAAGCGATGCGCGGAGAAACCGCGCGCGGCATAGCGTCGGGACAGCGAGATGAGGAACGCCGCCATGCGTTCGTCGGCCGTGAAATTGCCTGCCAGCAGCGCCGCCTTGTTGATGTCCTCGCTCAGCAGCGTGAACAGGCGCTGTTGCAAACCGGGCATGCGCGTGGCGAGCGCGGCGATGTTGGGAAAGGCGAACTTGCACAGCTGCACGGATTCCAGCGCGACCGCGTTGCACGGATATTTCGCGTGCGAGATCGCACTGAGGCCGATCACTTCGCCGGGCAGGAAGAATCCCTGCACCTGTTCGCGCCCCTCGTCATCCGTCACGTACGTCTTCACCGTACCCGCCCGAACGGCGGCGATGACGTTGAAGGCATCGCCCTCGCGAAAAATGTGATCGCCTTCATGAAAGGGGCCGACGTGCTCGACCAGCACGTGCAGGTCGCGCAGATGCGTCTTGTCGAAGCCGCTCGCCAGGCACGCGGACGAGAAGGCGCAGGTGGTGCAGAAGTGGAATTCATCGCCGTCGTCGGCGATGGGTGATTTACGCGCTGGATTGCGGGTCGGGGCGCCGGTCATCGCGCCCCCGGGTACGTCAGATGGCGCGCGAGTAGCGGGGTGCGGCGCCGGGCAGCGCCTGGTTGAGGTAGCGATCGAAACACATGGCGATGATACGCAGCAGCAAACGGCCGCGACAAGTCGCGGTGATGGCGCGGTCGGCGATGACGACGAGGCCTTCGTTCTCGAGCGGCGCGAGCTGCTGCAAGTCGTCTGCGAAGTACAGGTCGAACTCGATCTGATGACGGCGCTCGATGGCGGCGATGTCGATCCGGCCGAGGCACATCAGTTGCTGGATCACGTCCGCGCGCACCACGTCGTCGAAATCCAGATGCCGTCCGCGCCACAGCGGCAGGCGACCGGCATCGAGCGCGAGTTCCCAGCCCGTCAGGTCGCGCGCGTTCTGGCTGAAGCTGTCGCCGATGTGACTGATGGCGCTCACGCCCAGGCCGACGAGATCGCAGTCGGCGTGCGTGGTGTAGCCCATGAAGTTCCGCTGCAGCGTACCCTCGGCCTGCGCGCGGGCGAGCGGATCTTCGGGCAGCGCGAAGTGATCCATGCCGATGTACTCGTAGCCGGCGGCGCCGAGCTTGTCGACCGCCATCTGCAGCAGTGCGAGTTTCGTTTCTGCCGAGGGCAATGCCGCGGCCTCGATGTGCCGCTGCGCTTTGAACATCTCGGGCAGGTGCGCATAGCTGTATACGGCCAGCCTGTCGGGTCGCGCTGCCAGTACGGTATCGAGCGTGCGACCGAATCCCACCAGCGTCTGCTTCGGCAGGCCGTAGATCAGGTCGACATTGATGGAGCGGAAGCCGTGGCGGCGGCAGTCGTCGATGACGGCGAGCGTCTGTTCCACGCTCTGGATGCGGTTCACCGCGCGCTGCACTTCGGGATCGAAGTCCTGCACGCCGAGGCTCGCGCGATTGAAGCCGAGTCGTGCGTATGCAGCGATGTCGCCGGCTTCGATGAACCGTGGATCGAGTTCGATGGAAAAGTCGCGATCATCGCGGGCGCTGACATGGAAGTGGTGCCGGATGCTTTCGATGAGTTCCTGCATTTCAGGCGGCCGCAGGAAGTTCGGCGTGCCGCCGCCCAGGTGCAGCTGGATGACTTCGCGGTCGCGATCGAACAGCGCGCCGGCGAGCGCGATTTCCCGCACCAGCCGTTCCACGTACGTGCGGCCTTTCGACACGTCGCGCGTGATGATGCGGTTGCAGCCGCAGTAGAAACACGGGCTGAAGCAGTACGGAATGTGCAGGTACAGCGACAGCAGGCGCGGGATCGGCTCGGCATTGCTGTGCCGGACGTACTCGCGCAGCATGGTTTCGTTGAACGAGGGGACGAACTGCGGCGCCGTGGGATACGACGTGTACCGCGGGCCGGGCCGGTCGTACTTGCGCAGCAGATCGGCGTCGAATTCGAAATGAGTAGTCATGGGAGGAGTCTGGGCTGGCAGCCGGCGGTGCGCCCTGATCTAGGTCAGGTGGTCGGTGGATGTCTGCCCGGCGACTTTTCTCCGGCCTGCGGCGTTGACACATCTATAGAACCGCCGCCGCGACCGCGACCTACACTACCGCCGCGCTGTCGGAAGGAACGATATGAAGCGGTTCAGGCATGCGATTCTGTTCGCGGTGATGCTCGGCGGCCCGGCGGCCTGGGCCGGTCCCACGCTGCGTACGCCGGAGGGTCACTCCAATCTCGAAGGCAACTGGACCAATGCATCGCTGACTTCATTGCAGCGCGCGGCGCGCTACAAAAGCCTGGTCCTGGCGCCGGAAGAAGTCGAGGAAGCGACCAACACCCACCCGCAGGTCGTGCGGCAGCGGAACGACGACGAGCAGGGTGAGGGCACGAAGTTCGACGGCTCAGATCTGCAACGCGGCCGCGGCTACAACGCGTTCTGGATCGATCCGGGCATGACGTTCAGTGTCGTGAAGGGGCAGCACCGCACCGCGTGGATCATCGATCCGGCAGACGGCCAGATTCCCTACAAGGAAACGGTGCGACGCGGGACGGGCAGCACGAACTTCGACGGCCCCGAAGGCCGGCCGCTGGGCGAACGCTGCATCATCAACAGCGGCAATGCCGGTCCGCCGATGACGAACTATCTTTACAACAACAATTACGAGATCGCCCAGACGCGCGACGTCGTGCTGATCCGCGCCGAGATGAACAACTATGCGCGGATCATTCGCATCGGTGGTCGGCACATCGATCCGCGCATCGGTGTGCTGCACGGGGATTCGATCGGGCATTGGGAAGGCAGCACGCTGGCGGTCGAGACGACCAACTTCCATCCGCTGCACATGAAATCGATGATCGGCCTGTCATCGCAGGCGATCGTGCGCGAGCGCTTCACGCGGGTGTCGCCGCAGCAGATTCTTTATGAATACACGGTCGAGGATCCGGTCAACTACCGGCAGCCGTGGCGGGGCGAGATGTCGCTGGAGGCGACGTCGGATCGTGTTTATGAGTACGCGTGTCACGAGGGCAACTACGCGATGCCTGGAGTGCTGGCGGGGGCGCGGGAAGAAGAGAAGCGGGGCGGATCGCCGCGTTCGGAGTAGCCGTCTTCGTTCCTTCTTCTGTAGGTCAGGCTTCAGCCTGACTCCTCAGAGGCCGGCTGAAGCCGGCCCCACAGGGAGGAAGAAGACGTCAGGCCGCCGGCGTTGCGACGAACTGTTCCAGGTGAAAGTCGGTATCACCAAAGGTGATGTCGATACCCGTGAGCCGCTTGAAATGATGGCTGACCATCAGTTCGTCCGTCATGCCCATGCCGCCGTGCAACTGGATCGCCTGCTGACCGACGAAGCGCCCGGCCTGGCCGATGATCACCTTCGCTGCGGACAATGAGCGCTTGCGCTCATTGGCATCCGGGTCGGTGCACTTGATCGCCGCCAGATAACTCATCGACAGCGCCTGTTCGCTTTGCAGGAACATGTCGGCCATGCGGTGCTGCAGGACCTGGAACTTCGCGATCGGCTGGCCGAACTGCTTGCGCGACTTGGTGTATTCGAGCGTTGCCGCATTCACCGCCTTCATGATGCCGACGGCTTCGGCGCACAGCGCGCTGAGCGTGACTTCGTACGCGCCTTCGATGGCCGCAAAGGCCTTGCCGGCGGCACCGATGAGATTTCCCTTGACGCCTTTGAGTTCGATGTCCGCCGCGGTCTGGCCGTCGATCGTGCGATAGCTCTTGATCGTCACGCCTGCGGACCCGGGATCGACCCGGAAAACCGACATGCCATCGGTATCGCCGGCCTTGCCGCTGGTGCGTGCCGTGACGAGCAGTTCGTCGGCCGCGCCGCCGTGAGCAATGACGGCCTTGTGACCATCGATGACGTAACCGTCGCCGCTCTTTTCGGCACGCGTCGCCAGGTGGGCGATCTCGCCGCGCGTGTGCGGTTCCTGATGCGCGACGATCACGATGCGTTCGCCCGAGGCGATGCCGGGGAACAGGTCGGCCGCGGCTTTCTCATCGCCGAGTCGCGACAGCAGCGCTGGCGTAAATACGGCGGCACTCAGGAAAGGTTCGACCACGAGGCCTTCGCCCAGCGCATTCATCACCAGCATCGTGTCGACCGGGCCTGCATTCAGGCCGCCGTGCGCTTCGGGCACATTGAGTGCCGTGAGTCCGAGGCCGGCCAGCTCGTTCCACACATCGCGGCTCCAGCCTTCCTGCGACTTGAGAATCTCGCGACGAGCTTCGAAGGAATAGCTTTCGCGCACAAAGCGCCGCACGGTGTCGGCGAGCAGTTGCTGTTCTTCGCTGAAATTGAAATCCATGATGTTCTCTTGCGTCGAAAGGTCCGGGCTTACAGGCCGAGGATCATCTGGGAAATGATGTTGCGCTGGATCTCGTTGGAGCCGCCGTAGATCGAGGTCTTGCGCATGTTGCAGTAGCTTGCCGCGAGCGGCGCGGCGTACTCGGGGCCGGCGACCGACTTCAGGTCGCCTTCCTCGCTCGACTCGCGATGGAAGGGCAGGGCATACGGCCCGACCGCGTACATCATCAGTTCGGTGAGCGTCTGCTGGATCTCGGTGCCCTTGATCTTCAGCACCGAGGCTTCGGGGCCGGGCGCCCGCTTCTCGGCTTCCGCCGACAGCGCGCGCAGGTTGGTGATTTCGAGCGCCATCAGGTCGATTTCGACCTGCGCGATGCGCGCCGCGAACAGCGGATCGTCGATCAGCGGCTTGCCGTTCTTGGTTTCCTGGCGAGCGATGTCCTTGAGGCGACCGAGCTCACGCTTCGATGCGCCGACGCCGGCGATGTTCGTGCGTTCGTGACCGAGCAGGAATTTCGCGTAGGTCCAGCCCTTGTTCTCTTCGCCGATGCGGTTCTCGACCGGCACCTTCACGTTCTCGAACCACACTTCGTTCACTTCGTGCGCGCCGTCCATCGTGATGATGGGGCGCACCGTGATGCCGGGCGTCTTCATGTCGATGAGCAGGAAGGAGATGCCCATCTGCTGCTTCGGTGCATTCGGATCGGTGCGCACCAGACAGAAGATCCAGTCGGCGTGCTGGCCGAGCGTGTTCCAGGTCTTCTGGCCGTTGACGATGTAGTGATCGCCCTGGCGTTCGGCGCGTGTCTTGAGCGAGGCGAGGTCGGAGCCGGCGCCCGGCTCGGAATAACCCTGGCACCACCAGTCTTCGCCGCTGACGATGCGCGGCAGGAATGTCTGCTGCTGCGCCGGATTGCCGAAGGCCATGATCACCGGCGCGACCATCTTCAGGCCGAACGGAATGGTGCGCGGTGCACCGGCCGCGGCGGCTTCCTCGTCGTAGATATGAAGCTGGACCGGGCTCCAGCCCGTGCCGCCGAACTGCTTGGGCCAGCTCGGCGCACCCCAGCCCTTCTTGTGCAGGATCTTCTGCCAGCGGGTGTAGTCGGCGGCGCGAATCGCCAGCCCGCTGCGGATCTTCGCCGCGATGTCCGCGGGAAGCTGATCGCGCAGGAAGGACCGTACCTCATCTCGGAAAGCGAGTTCTTCAGCGGTGAAATTCAGGTCCATGGACGTGCTCGGTAAGTAGGAATTAGTTCGCTATGCAGAATATTAATTTCCCTGGCGGGCGGGCATCATAGGGAGCGACGCGTCCTGCCGCAACCGGGCCGAACATTCGAAAATTTGTGTCTTCGCGGAAGTGACCCCAAGAGTCAGAGCGAATCGCATTACATAACTCCGATGTTGTCGTTCGTTGACACGCGAAGGCCTTGGTTGCGCAGAGCAAGTTGTGATAGCGTCCCTCGCGGAATCTAAGCCCGCAGCGTGGAATCCATGCCGAATGTTCTAAAACGCTGCCGGGACTACAAAAATTTCCTGTTTCAGGCGCATCCGGGGGGTCGAGGGAGAATGTCCCGAAAACACTTTGAATTCTGGCCGCGGCACCTGCCACGCAACATCACGGTGCCGGCGACCAACCTGTTCTACAACGCCGACGTTTCCGCCGCACGCTTTCCCGACAAGCCGTTCCTGAACTTCTACGGGACCGAGCTGACGTTCGGCGAATTCCGCGACCAGGCCGAGCGGCTGGCGGGCTTCCTCGAACACCAATGCGACGTGAAGAAGGGCGACCGCGTGCTGCTGGTCATGCAGAACAGCCCGCAATTCATCCTCGCCTACTACGCGATCATCCGCGCCAACGCCATCGTCGTGCCGGTCAGCCCGATGAGCGTGACCGCCGAACTCGAACACTATCTGCACGACAGCGGCGCGCGCGTCGCGCTGGTCGCGCAGGAAATCCATTCGCAGGTGAAGCCGCTGCTCGGCAAGCTGCTGGATCACGTGGTGGTCGCGGCATATGCGGACTACGTGACGCAGCCGACCGACCTGCGCGTGCCCGAGGCCGTCGCGGCGCCGCGCGAAAAAATCCAGGATCCGGGCGTGACGCTGTGGTCCGATGCGCTGGCGCAGAAGCTGCAACCCGGTCCGCTGACGACCGGTCCCGATGATCTCTGCGTCATTCCGTACAGCTCCGGCACGACCGGCCGGCCGAAGGGCTGCATGCTCTCGCACGCCAACGTGATGCACACGCTGGTCGTGAATCGCATCTGGTTCGGCGCGACGCAGGACAGCACGCAGCTCGTCGTGCTGCCGTTCTTCCACGTGACCAGCATGCAGGGCGGCATGAACGGGCCGCTGTTCCAGGGCAGCACCATCATCCTGATGAGCCGCTGGGATCGCGAAACCGCGGCGGAACTCATCCAGCGCTACCAGCCGATGTCGTGGACCGCCATCTCGACGATGGTGATCGACTTCCTCGCGAACCCGCGCATCAGTGAATACGACCTGTCGTCGCTGATCCAGGTCTCCGGCGGCGGCGCCGCGATGCCGGCGGCGGTGGGCGAGCGCCTGCAGCAGATCGTCGGTTCGCCGTATGTCGAAGGCTACGGACTGACGGAGACCATCGCGCCGACGCACATCAATCCGCCCGACCGGCCGAAGCGGCAGTGCCTCGGCGTGCCGGTCTTCAATACCGATTCGCGCATCATCGATCCGGAGACGCTGCAGGAGCTGCCGCCCGACAAGGTCGGCGAGATCGTCACGAACGGTCCGCAGGTGTTCCAGGGCTACTGGCGCAACGAGCAGGCGACGCGCGATGCCTTCATCGACATCGACGGCAGGAAATTCTTCCGCACGGGCGATCTCGGCTACGTCGACGACGAAGGCTATTTCTTCCTGGTCGATCGTCTCAAACGCATGATCAATGCGGCGGGCTTCAAGGTCTGGCCGGCGGAAATCGAAGCGCAGATGTACCAGCATCCGGCCATCCAGGAAGCCTGCGTGATCGCGGCGAAGGACGCGCATCGCGGCGAAACGGTGAAGGCCGTGGTCGTGCTGCGCGCAACGCATCGCGGTGCAGTGAGCGAGAACGACATCATCGAATGGACGCGCCAGAACATGGCGACCTACAAGCATCCCCGCATCGTCGAATTCGTGGATTCCTTGCCGAAGTCGGCCACCGGCAAGGTGCAGTGGCGGGTGCTGCAGGATGCGGAAATGGCGCGGGCCTGAGCGCAAAGAATTCAACGGACCCACAATTCAATTCAAGGCGGACACCCTATGGCCACACGAGCATCGGACATGACCAAGCTGGCACAGACTGGCGGACCCTCCGTCGCGCCGCGCCCGCATGTCGGCAAACAGGATCGACACTTCGTCACGGCGCTGTCGCGCGGACTGGACGTGCTGTCGTGCTTCCGCAGCGGCAGCCGCCTGCTGGGCAACCAGGACATTTCAGAGCGCTGCCGGCTGCCGAAGTCGACGGTCTCGCGGCTGACGTACACGCTCACGAAGCTGGGCTACCTGCACTACGTGAAGGAGTCCGGGAAATATCGCCTCGGAACCGCGACGCTCGCGCTCGGCAGCGCCGTGCTGGGACGCTTCGAAGTGCGCGACCTGGCGCGTCCGCTGATGCAGGAACTCGCGGACAGCACCGGCACGACGGTGTCGCTCGGTGCACGTCAGCGCCTGAGCATGGTGTACGTCGAAGTCTGCAAGGGCAATGCGGTGCTGTCGCTCAACGGTGAAGTCGGCATGCGGCTGCCGCTCGCGACGTCGGCGATCGGTCGCGCCTATCTCACCGTGTGTTCGGACACCGAGCGCGCCGACCTGATGGAGCAGATCCGCGAACTCGATCATCTCGCCTGGCCGAACATCCGCCAGGGCATCGAGAAGGCGCTGTCGATGTATGCCGAGTCGGGCGTCTGCGGCTCGTTCGGCGACTGGCAGCCGGACGTGAACGGCATTGCCTGCGGCTTCCGTCCGGGCAACGGTCTGCCGCCGATGGCCATCAACTGCGGCGCGCCGGCGTTCAAGGTGTCGGAGGAGTACCTGATGTCGGAAGTGCGACCGCGCCTGATCGACATCGTGCGCCGGATCGAAGAGGGCCTGGGTCAGGCTCGCTGATCCTGCCGGTTGTTCGCTTCACGACGGCGTGCATCGACGCGATGCACGCCGTTTTTGTTCGGGCCGTAAATGAATGACATCGGGCGCTGATTCAATCGCCGCGATGTGATCCATTCACCATATTGCGTGTTCGCATGATTCTCATGTGCAGCACGGTTCAGCTACACTACGCGCCCTTTTGAACGCCCTGATCCCACCCGCCTCGGTTTGATTTCTCCTAGTCGAAACAGGAACTTGCGAGCGCAATGAGCGACTCTAAGAGCGACTCTGGGCGAGCGAAGCTCGACCCTTCGCCCCGGAACACCCTTCTGGGGGCGGAAAACGCCCCGTACATCGAATCCCTCTACGAAGACTATCTGGCGGATCCTGCCTCGGTAGGCGCGAAATGGCGCGACTACTTCGGCGGTCTCGCGGCCACGGGCGACACGGCCCATGGTCCGATCCGCGACGCGCTCGCATTGCGTGCCCGTGAACAGCGGCCGGTCGCTGCGACGGCGGCCAGCTCCGCGAGCCCGGATGCCTCCGTCAAACAGGCTGCCGTCGCGCGCCTCGTGCAGGTTTATTCCAATCGCGGCCATCTGCTGGCGGACATCGATCCGCTGGGCCTGATGCAGCGCCCGGTGCCCGAAGTGCTCGAGCTTGGCCACTTCGGCCTGACGAACGCCGATCTCGACACCGAGTTCTACACGGGCAGCCGCACCGACGCGATTCCCAAGCGCATGAAGCTGCGCGACATCGTCGCCCAGCTTCGCTACATCTATTGCGGCCCGATCGGCGCCGAATTCGCGCATGTGTCGAATTCCGCCGAGCGTCTGTGGCTGCAGGATCGTTTCCAGGCCGGCCGCATCAAGAGCCGGCTCAGCGTGGAAGAACGCAAGACGCTGCTGCAGCAGCTCACCGCGGCGGAAGGGCTGGAACTCTATTTCGCCACCAAGTACCCGGCGCAGAAGCGCTTCTCGCTGGAAGGCGGCGAAGCGCTGATTCCGCTGCTCGACGATCTGATCCAGCGGGGCGGCCAGAACGGCGTCGAGGAAATCATCATCGGCATGGCGCACCGCGGCCGCCTCAACGTGCTCGTCAACGTCGTGGGCAAGTCGCCGCAGGTGATGTTCTCCGAGTTCGAGGGTGTCTACGACACCAATCACATGCAGGGCTCGGGCGACGTGAAGTACCACAAGGGCTTCTCGACCGACATCCGCACGCCCGCCGGCAATGTGCACGTGGCGCTGGCCTTCAATCCCTCGCATCTCGAAGTGGTCAACCCGGTGGTCGAAGGCTCCGTGCGTTCGCGCCAGGAACGCCGCAGCGATGCCAAGGGCGACAAGGTCGTGCCGATCCTGATTCACGGCGATGCCGCGTTCGCGGGGCAGGGCGTGGTGATGGAAACGCTGCAGCTGTCGCAGGCCCGCGGCTACTACACCGGCGGCACGGTGCACGTGATCATCAACAACCAGGTCGGTTTCACCATCTCCGATCCGCGCGATGCGCGTTCGACGCTGTACTGCTCGGATGTCGCGAAGATCATCGAGGCGCCGATCTTCCACGTGAACGGCGACGATCCCGAAGCGGTGCTGTTCGTCACGCGCCTCGCACTCGACTACCGCATGACGTTCCACAAGGACGTCGTCATCGACCTGGTCTGCTATCGCCGTCGCGGCCACAACGAAGCCGATGAACCGGCCGCAACCCAGCCGGTGATGTACCAGCAGATCCGTCAGCAGGCGACGACGCGTCAGCGCTACGCCGAAAAGCTGACGGCGGACGATGTCATCAAGATGGCCGATGCCGATGCCATGGTCGAGGACTATCGCCGCACGCTCGACGAGGGCAAGTCCACCGTCAAGCAGGCGCTCGGCATGATCGGCAACAAGCACACGGTGGACTGGAGCAAGTACCAGCACGCGAACTGGAGCGAGTCGGTGCCGACGGGCGTGCGCATCGAAAAGCTGCGCGAACTGGGCGAGAAGCTCACGTCGTTCCCCTCCAACTTCACGCTGCATCGCCAGGTGGCGAACATCGTGCAGAGCCGCGAAAAAATGGCCGCGGGCCAGATGCCGCTCGACTGGGGTTACGCCGAGACGCTCGCCTACGCGACGCTGCTGACCGAAGGTTATGAAATCCGCCTGTCCGGCCAGGACAGCGGCCGCGGCACGTTCTTCCATCGTCATGCCGTCTGGCACGACCAGTCGAAGGGCGAGTCCTATATTCCGCTGCAGCACCTCGCGGCCGGCCAGCCCAGCTTCACGGTCATCGACTCGCTGCTCTCGGAAGAAGCCGTGATGGGTTTCGAGTACGGCTTCTCCACCACCGAGCCGAACTGCCTGACGATCTGGGAAGGCCAGTTCGGCGACTTCTCGAACGGCGCGCAGGTCATCATCGACCAGTTCATCAGTTCCGGCGAAGCGAAGTGGGGCCGCCTGTGCGGACTCACGCTGTTCCTGCCGCACGGCTACGAAGGCCAGGGTCCGGAACATTCGTCGGCGCGTCTCGAACGCTTCCTGCAGTTGTGTGCCGAACAGAACATGCAGGTCGTGGTGCCGTCGACGCCCGCGCAGATGTTCCACATGCTGCGCCGGCAGATGCTGCAGCCGTTCCGCAAGCCGCTCATCGTCATGACGCCGAAGAGCCTGCTGCGCCACAAGCTGTCGGTGTCCTCGCTCGACGATCTCACCCGCGGCAGCTTCCGCAACGTCATCGACGAAGTCGACGATGTGCAGGCCTCGAAGATCACGCGCGTCGTGTTCTGCTCGGGCAAGGTGTACTTCGATCTGCTCGACTCGCGTCGTTCCGACGGCGTGCACAACGTCGCGCTGGTGCGCATCGAGCAGCTTTATCCGTTCCCCGCCGAGGAATACGCAGCCATCCTGCGCAAGTACTCCGCGGCGCGCGAGATCGTGTGGTGCCAGGAAGAGCCGCAGAACCAGGGCGCCTGGTATCAGATCCGGCATCGCCTGCAGGAACCACTCTCGGCAGATCATCAGTTGCTGTACGCGGGTCGAGCACCGGCAGCGGCGCCGGCGACCGGCATCTTCAAGATGCACGTCGAGCAGCAGCAGGGCCTCGTGGACGCAGCGCTGCGTTCGACCAGTACCGAAGAATCACTGCGGCAGACCACTCGTCTGAAGGCCGCCGCCAACAGGAAGAACTAGTTCAATGAGCATCGAAGTCAAAGTCCCGCAACTACCCGAGTCGGTTACCGACGCGACGCTGATGACCTGGCACAAGAAGCCGGGCGACACCGTCGGCCGCGACGAAAACCTCGTGGACCTGGAAACCGACAAGGTCGTGCTGGAAGTGCCGTCGCCCTCGGCAGGCGTGCTGAAAGAGATCAAGGTCGAGAACGGCACCACGGTGACTGCGGGACAGGTGCTGGCGATTCTCGAAGCCGCGGATGGCACCGTTGCCGTGAAAGCGGCGCCCGCTGAGCCGAAGGCCGAAGCCGCTGCGCCGAAGGCGGCCGCTGCTGCCGGCGGCAAGCTCGCCCCTGCGGCCAAGCGCATGGTCGAAGAAAACAAGCTCGATGCATCGCAGATCGCGGGCAGCGGGCGCGACGGCCGCGTCAGCAAGGGCGACGTGATCCAGCATCTGGAGAAGAGCAAGGCGGCGCCGGCTGCAAAGGCCGCTCCCGCTGTCGCATTGCCCGCGGCGGCAGGTTCGCGCAACGAACAGCGCGTGCCGATGACCCGTCTGCGGGCGCGCATTGCCGAGCGTCTGCTGCAGGCGCAGTCGACCGCCGCGATGCTCACGACCTTCAACGAGGTCGATCTCACCGAAGTGAACGCGATCCGCGCGCGCTACAAGGACAAGTTCGAGAAGACGCACGGCGTGAAGCTCGGCTTCTCGTCGTTCTTCATCAAGGCCGCGATCGAGGCGCTGCGCAAGTTCCCGGCGGTCAATGCTTCCATCGACGGCAACGACATCATCTATCACGAGTTCTACGACATCGGCGTGGCGGTCTCGACCGAACGCGGCCTGATGGTGCCTGTGATCCGCAATGCCGAATCGCTGAGCTACGCCGACGTCGAGAAGGCCGTGGGCGGTTATGCCGCCAAGGCGCGCGAAGGCTCGATCACGCTCGAAGAACTGACCGGCGGCACGTTCACCATCACCAACGGCGGTGTCTTCGGCTCGCTCATGTCGACGCCGATCCTGAATCCGCCGCAGGTCGCCATCCTCGGCATGCACAAGGTCCAGGAGCGCCCGATGGTCATCAACGGCGAGATCAAGATCCGCCCGATGATGTACCTGGCGCTGACCTACGATCACCGCATCGTCGACGGCAAGGACTCGGTGCAGTTCCTGGTCGCGATCAAGGAAGCGCTGGAGGATCCGGCGCGGCTGCTGCTGCAGCTGTGAGAGAGGGCGACTGGCGGCTGGCTACTGGCGACTGGCCAGAAGCCAGCACGTAGCAGTCACTGTTTTTCCATTTTCTGGCCAGCAGCCAGTAGCCTTATCGGAGCTCCCCCATGTCCCAGTACGATGTCATCGTCATCGGCGGCGGCCCCGCCGGTTATCCGGCCGCCATCCGGGCTGCGCAGAACAAGCTCAAGGTCGCCTGCATCGACGAATGGCAGAACAAGGACGGCAGCTATGCCTTCGGCGGTACGTGTCTGAACGCGGGCTGCATTCCTTCGAAGGCGCTGCTGGAATCCTCGGAGCTGTATCACCGCACCCAGCATGAGTTTGCGGTTCATGGCATCAAGGTCGGCAGTGTCGAGGTCGACGTGTCGACCATGCAGAAGCGTCGCGCGACCATCGTGAAGCAGTCGACCGCCGGCATCAGCTCGCTCTTCAAGGCGGCCGGTGTCACGCCGCTGCAGGGGCACGGCAAGCTGCTCTCCGGCAATCGCGTCGAATTCACTGGCAAGGACGGCAAGAAGGAAGAGCTGACCGCGAAGCACGTCATCCTCGCCGCCGGTTCGATTCCGACCGAACTGAAGAGCCTGCCGTTCGACGGCGAGCAGATCATCGACTCGTGGGGCGCGCTCGAACTCACCGCCGTGCCGAAGCGCCTCGGCGTGATCGGCGCCGGCGTGATTGGCCTCGAACTCGGCAGCGTGTGGAAGCGTCTCGGCGCCGAAGTCGTCGTGCTCGAAGCACTCGATACCTTCCTGCCCATGGCCGACGGGGCCGTGTCGAAGGAAGCGCTCAAGCAGTTCAAGAAGCAGGGTCTCGACATCCGCCTCGGCGCCAAGGTCAGCGGCGCAGAGAAGGGCAAGAAGGGTGTGACGCTCAAGTACACCGATGCCAAGGGCGAACAGACGCTCGAAGTCGACAAGGTCATCGTCGCCATCGGCCGTCGTCCGTACACCAAGGATCTGCTGGGCGAAGGCACGGGCGTCGAAGTCGACGAGCGCGGTTTCGTGAAGGTCGATCATGAGTGCCGCACGAACGCCGCGAACGTCTGGGCAGTCGGCGATCTGGTGCGCGGCCCGATGCTGGCGCACAAGGGCAAGGAAGAGGGCGTCGTCGTCGCCGACCTGATCGCCGGCAAGTACGGCGAAGTGAACTACAAAGTCATTCCGTCGGTGATCTACACCGCGCCGGAGATCGCCTGGGTCGGTCAGACCGAAGAAGAGGTGAAGAAGAGCGGCCGCGCCTACAAGGTGGGTTCGTTCCCGTTCGCCGCAGCGGGCCGTGCGCGTGCGATGGAATCCATTGCCGGCTTCGTCAAAGTGGTTTCGGCCACCGATGACGACGAGATTCTCGGCATCCACATCATCGGCCCGATGGCGGGCGAACTGATCGCCGAAGCGGTGCTGGCGATGGAATACTCGGCGAGCACCGAGGACCTGCAGCGCACGATCCACGCGCATCCGACGCTCTCGGAAGCCGTGCACGAAGCCGCGCTGAATGCCGACAAGATCGCCATCGATTTCCCGAATCGCTGATCGCCATGAGCGAGCCGGATTGGAAAACCGTCGCAGAGCCCACCGATGAGGCCGGTGCGCGGATCGTGCTCGGCCTCCTCGAATCCGAATCCATTCCGGCCCGCATCAAGAGCAACGTCCCGGTTCCCGGACTGCCCATCTCGTTCCAGGTGCAGGTGAATTCCGGATTCGTCGAGCGCGCTCAATCGCTGCTGGCAGGCGCACAGTTCAGCGAAGACGAACTCGCATCGCTCGCCATCGCGTCGCCGCCGGTCGACGAACCCTGAGCCCTGTCGTCGGTCGCGCGCTGCGTGTTAACGTGCGGCCGATCTGCAGAAAAAGAGGGCTCGCGGATGGTGACGCAAAGTCCCGGCACGGCTGACCCCGACGCATTGCTGTCGCGCGATCTGGGCGTCCGACAGTTCGCCGCCAATATTTTCAATTACACGGTCGGCAGCGGCATCTTCCTGTTGCCCGCGACGGCGGTGATCGCGCTGGGAACCGCGGCACCGCTGGCCTATGTCGCGTGTGCCGTGGTGATTGGCCTGGTCGTGCTGTGTTTCGCCGAGAACGGCAGTCGGGTTGCTGCAACCGGCGGGGCTTATGCCTATGTCGAAACGGCGCTGGGTCCCCTGTTCGGCTTCGTCGCCGGATGTCTCGTGTTCACCACCGGACTGTTCGCGGCCTCCGGCATCCTGAACGGATTCGTGCACTCCCTGTTTGCCCTGTTCAACGTTGCCGCGCCGGTCTGGGCGGCGAAGGGGCTGATCCTGCTGCTGGTCGCGACACTCGTGGCCATCAACATGCGCGGCGTGCGCAACGGTGCGCGCGTCCTCGAAGCCATCACGCTGTTCAAGCTGCTGCCGCTGTTGCTGTTCGTCCTGATCGGCGCGTTCTTCGTGAAGCCGGCGAATCTGGCGTGGACGAACGTGCCGGACATCAGCACCGTGCTGGGTTCGGCCGGCATCATGATCTTCGCGTTCTCCGGCATCGAAGGCGCGACCGTACCCAGCGGCGAAGTGAAGAACATCTCGCGCACGGTGCCGCTCGCCATTCTTCTGGCGCTGGGCAGCGTCACCGTGCTGTATCTGGCGATCCAGTTCGTTGCGCTGGGCATCATGGGCACCGATCTGGCCGGTACCGGCCGCACACCGCTGGCCGCCGCTGCGGGCGTCGCGCTGGGTCCGCTCGCACGCACCCTCATGATCGCGGCTGCAGTGGTCTCGATGTTCGGCTATCTGACGGCCAACATGCTGTCCGAACCGCGCGGATTGTTTGCCATGAGCCGCGACGGCTTCCTGCCGAGGACGCTGACGCAGGTCCATCCGCTGTTCAGGACGCCCAACACGGCCATCGCCATCTACGGAATCATGGTTGCCGCCATCGCGGTGCTGGGCACGTTCGAATGGCTGACGCGGTTCTCCAACCTGGCCGCGCTGTCGCTTTACTTTCTGTGCGCGGTGTCGACGCTGCAGTTGCGTCGGCTCGATGTGCGCAGCGACGGCGATCCCTTCGTCATTCCCGGCGGACCCTTGGTGCCGGTACTTGCCTGCATCGCCGTCGTGTGGCTTGCCTTCGAAACGGTGCGCAATGAGTCCGAAGGCGGCATCACGCAGCTCTATGCAATGCTGGTGACGCTGGCCATCATTTTCGCGCTGTACCTTCTGCGAGCCTGGCGACACGCGCGCGGCTGACCATGAGCGCGCGGCATCCCTTGTTTCGTGCGCGCGCTCTGGAGCTGCGTAGTGCATGGCGTCGGCGCGGTCCGACCGCGGTTGTTGCCATGGTAGGCGTCGTGGCTGCTGCAGTTGTTGCGCTGATGCTCGTCGCGCCTCGATTGCGCGAGCCGGCACTCCGGATCAATGCGCTGCTCGATGGATACGCACTGGTGCTGATGGCACTGGCCGCAATTCACGCCGTTCTGCTCGTGTCGCGGCGCAAGCGACAGGAGCAGGAAGCGTCTCGAATGTCCTGGCTGGTCGCGGCGCCGATCGATCCATCGGCGCGCCGCCGATGGATCGTCCTGAACGTATTGCTCGCCGCTTCGCGGCATTTCGCGATCGTCCTTGCGGTGCTTGGAGTGCTGACGCTGCTGAGCGGCAGCTTTGCCGCGATTCCGGCAGGGCTGATCGCGGCAGGCTTCTGCGTCGGCGCGCTCGTCGGGTGGTGTCTGCCGCCGCGCGACTATTTCCAGCACGAAGAATCGCGCTACTCACGCAAGCTGCGATCACAAGGATCGATCCGGCCGTCGGATCGTGCCTTGTCGCACTGGCCTATTGCCCAGGCGTTCGCCCGGCATCGGCCGGAGAACTCGCGATACATACTCCTGGCCGCCCTGTGCGCGGTCCAGGGTGGATCGTCGATGCTCGTCGGCCTGTCGGTGGTCGTCACCTGGTTGCTGGCGACCTATCTCGTCATTCTGTTGCAGGCGACGTTGCGCGTCGGACGCGACGCGGCGGCGTGGCTGCAGTCGACGCCGCTCGGCTTCGTGCAATTCGCCTGGCCGCTCGCGCGTCGTTCGTTCGCGCATCAGGCGATCGGATCGCTGGTCATGTCGGGTATCGGGCTGGGGCAGGGCGCGCCGCCGGAAATGACGGGCCAGCTGTTGTTGCTGTGGCTGACGCTCGTCGCCAGCGTCACGACGATCAGTCTGGCCGACAGTTACCGCCAGCAATCTTCGCACTTGAAACTTTGGTTGACGGCAGCCGGCATCGCGGCGGTCGAATGGCGTCAGCAGGGATGGGGCGTGTTGCTGGCATTGCTCGCCGCGATCTGGCATGTCCGGATCGCAATGCAGGAGAAGACATGAGCGCCGTACTCAGCCTGCAAGCGCTGCGCGCCCGCTACAGTCGTCGCGAAGTGTTGCGCGGCGTTTCCCTGCAGATCGACGCAGGCGAATGGTTCTGCCTGCTTGGCCCGAACGGCGCAGGCAAGAGCACGTTGCTTCACTGCATCGGTGGACGCGTCCAGCCGGCGTCGGGCGAAGTGATCATCGACGGCCAGGCCTTGTCGACCCAGTCGATCGCAGCCCGGCAGATCCTGGGATTCGCCGTATCGCCCGAACAGTTGCCGGGGTTGCTCACGGGCCGTCAGTGCCTGGAGGTATTTGCGCAGACGAAAGGGCTGGCGCAGATCGACGAGCCGGTACTCGAACTCGCACGCCAGTTTGGTTTCATGCAGTTCATCGACGAGTGCGTCGATACCTATTCGCTGGGGACGCGCCAGAAGCTGTGCGTCCTGCTGGCGCTGCTCGGCGAGCCGCGGCTGATCGTGCTCGATGAGGCTTTCAACGGACTCGATCCGGGCAGTGCGCTGCTGCTGAAGCGCCATCTGCGGCAGCGCCTGTCAGCCAGCCGCTGCGCCGTGCTGCTGGCCACGCATTCGCTCGATATCGTCGAACACTACGCCGATCGCGCTGCTCTACTGGTAGATGGCGCGATCGTTCGCGAATGGAATCGGTCGGCGCTCGATACGCTGCGGGCGCAGGGTGGTAATGCACTCGAAGAGGCGGTCGGAGGAGCGGGAGAGCCGCAAAAGACCGCATAAAAGAAGCAAAGCGTCCGGACAAGAAACTTCCCCCTTCTTTTATGCGGTCTTTTGCGGCAATTCTCCGTTCCGAAACTCTCTAACCTTTGCGCCGCGCACTCATGACATTCGGCAGTCCCTGGATCCTGCCGAGCACGCGCGACAGTTCTTCCAGATCCTGCACGGTGATGCGCACATTGATGTCGGCGATGCCGTCGGCATCGTTCGTCAGGGTGTTCATGCCCTGGATGTTGATCTTCGAGTCGGCGAGTACGCCGGTGATGTCGCGCACCAGGCCGCGGCGGTCGAAGGCGCGCACATTGATGTCGACGGGAAAGGCACGATCGCTGCCGGTGCCCCATTCGACGGGGATCAATCGCTCGGGATGCGACTGCGCCAGTCGCTTCAGGGCCGCGCAATCCTGGCGATGGATGCTGACGCCGCGACCGAGCGTGATGTAGCCGGTGATGGGTTCGGGCGGCACCGGGCCGCAGCAACGCGGGAAATGCGACAGCAGATCGCCGACGCCCTGGATGGTGATGCCTTCCGGTGCTTTCGTGGCGACGGCCGGGCGGCGCGGTACGGGTGAAGGCAGTTCCTGCGGGCGAGCCATTCGCAGAATCGCGCCGGTGATCTGAGCGGCCGTGATGTCGCCTTCGCCGATCGCCAGGTACAGCGCCTCGGCGGTGTCGAAGCGCAGTTCCTTCAGCAGTTCCGGCAGCGACACGGTGTGGATCGCGAGCCGCTGCAGTTCGCGTTCGAGAATCTGTCGTCCCTGCTGCCGGTTCTGCTCCTCGTCGAGCTTGCGGAAGTAGGAACGCACCTTGCTGCGGTTGCGCTGCGAGACCAGATAGCCCAGTGACGGCACCAGCCAGTCGCGGCTGGGATTCGCCTGTTTGCCGGTGATGATCTCCACCTGGTCGCCGTTTGCCAGGGCCTGGTTGAGCGGCACCATCCGGCCGTTGACTTTGGCGCCGCGGCAGCGATGACCGAGATCCGTGTGCACGTGATAGGCGAAGTCGAGCGGCGTGGCGCCGCGCGGCAGTTCGATGACTTCACCGCGCGGCGAGAGGGCATAGACGCGATCCTCGAACACTTCCGAGCGCACACGCTCGAGGAAGTCGTTGCTGGATTCCTGCGCGTCGCGATCGGCCGGTTCGAGAATCTGGCGCAGCCAGACGATCTTCTGTTCGTAGGCCGGATTGCGCTTGCCGCCTTCCTTGTAACGCCAGTGCGCGGCCACGCCCAGTTCGGCGTGCTCGTGCATTTCGCGCGTGCGGATCTGGATCTCCACCGGCAGCTTGCCGGGGCCGATCACCGCCGTGTGCAGCGAGCGATAGAGGTTGTCCTTCGGGGTGGCGATGTAGTCGTCGAACTCGCCGGGAATGTACGGCCACAGGCTGTGCACGATGCCGAGCGTCGCATAGCAATCCGCGACCGTGTTCACCAGCACGCGCACGGCGCGGATGTCGTACAGCTGATCGAACGACAGGCCCTTGCGCTGCATCTTGCGCCAGATGCTGTAGAGGTGTTTCGGCCGGCCAGCGACATCGTGCTCGATATGAGCGCGCTTCAGTTCCGTGCTGATCTGCGCGATCACTTCGTCTATGTAGCGTTCGCGATCGGTCCGCTTGGCCGCCAGCCAGCCGGCGACGAGTTTGTAGTTCTCGGGCTCGAGATGGCGGAAGCTCAGGTCTTCCAGTTCCCACTTGATCTGCCAGACGCCGAGACGATTCGCCAGCGGCGCGTAAACGTCGCGCGTTTCGCGGGCAATCCGTTCGCGCTCCGATTGCGGCGCGTCCTTGCTGTCGCGAAGCAGGACCAGTTGCGCGGCGAGCTTGATCAGCACCAGGCGCGGATCGGTCACGATCGCGAGCAGCATCTTGCGCAGGGCCTCGGCCTGCGCGGCCGTCAGCGAAGCATCGGTCTGGCCGGCCAGGCCGAGCGAGCCGACGCGAACCAGTTCGGTCGCGATGCGGGTCGCGGTCTCACCGAAGACTGGCGAAGCCGCGTCTTCTCCGACGAGGCCGGCTTCGAGCAGGGGCAGCAGCGCGGCGCCCTTGCGGATGTCCTCGTCATCCGTCAATCCGCTGACGACTTCGACGATTTCCAGTGCGCGCCGACTCGCTGCCTTGCCCGCATCGGTCGACGCGATGCGCTGCAGATAGTCCTGCACGCCTTGCGGCGGCTGAGAGGAAGCGACGGTCGGTTTAGGCTCGGCAGGCTGCATTGCAATCGTCAGGGATTCGGACTTTGCCGTATCATAGCGGCTTCAAAACCGACGGTTGGGAGCGAGAAATCCTTGCGCAGGGTCAGGCGACCGCGAAGTCTTGCCGAACTGGGTCTCGCCGAACCCGATATCAATGGCCATGTCGCCGTGCCGCGGCCGGCCGAGCCGTCCATTTCCCGTGTGAACGATCGGGAGCTGTCGGCACAGGTGCGCATTCTCGGTCTGGATCCCGGATCGTTGCGTACGGGTTATGCCGTGGTCGAATCGACGGCCGGGCGAGTGACCCACGTGATCAGCGGCACGATCCGCACCGAAGGCACCTCGCTTGCAGAACGCCTGCAGGAAATCTTCGTTGCGGTCGAGCGCCTGACCCGGGATTTCCATCCGGATGAAGTGGCCATCGAAGGCGTGTTCATGCACCGCAATGCCGACAGCGCATTGAAGCTGGGGCAGGCGCGAGGCGCCGCACTCAGTGCCACGTTTGCGGCCCGTCCGCGTGTCTTCGAATACGCTCCGCGCGCGGTCAAACTGGCCGTCGTCGGCACGGGCTCGGCGCAGAAGGATCAGGTTCAGCTGATGGTGAAACGTCTGCTCAATATTTCAGGCCCGCTGGGGGCGGATGCCGCCGACGCCCTGGCGATCGCGCTGTGTCACGCCCATTCGCGCCGGATGCACGGCATGCTGGGCCGCGCCCGATGATCGGATTCCTCAGAGGCCGGCTGGCGGCCAAGCATCCGCCGCAGTTGCTCGTCGATGTCGGCGGCGTCGGTTACGAAGTCGAAGCGCCCATGTCGACGTTCTATGTCCTGCCGGCCATCGGTGCGGACGTCAACTTGTTCACGCACCTGGTGGTACGCGAGGACGCGCATGTCCTGTTCGGTTTCGGCAGTGAGCGCGAGCGCCGGCTGTTCCGCGAACTGATCAAGGTATCGAACGTCGGTCCGAAGCTGGCGCTGGCGCTGCTGTCGGGGATGAGCGTCGAGAACTTCCTCGCCTGCATCGAGGCGCAGGATGCCGACATGCTGGTGAAGATTCCCGGCGTCGGCCGCAAGACCGCCGAGCGCCTGCTCATCGAGATGAAGGATCGCATCAAGAATCTCACCGGTTTTGCGGCCGTGCTGCCGGTTGCCGAGGGCGGCACGGTGAACTCCGGCAGCGGGGCTCAGTCTGAAGCGTTCAGTGCATTGGTCGCGCTCGGGTACAAGCCTGCCGAGGTGACGCGGTTGCTGAAATCCGTGGATCCGGCGGCGAAGACGACGGAAGAGCTGATCCGCGGCGCCCTGCAGGCCGCCGCTGCCCAATAAATCGAGAGCCGCATGGCCATGATGGATCCGGATCGAATCGTCTCGGCGAAAGTGCAGGGTGA
This sequence comes from uncultured Steroidobacter sp., assembly GCA_937864115.1. GTDB lineage: Bacteria > Pseudomonadota > Gammaproteobacteria > Steroidobacterales > Steroidobacteraceae > Steroidobacter. The sequence continues at coordinate 103,361 of CALMII010000039.1, forward strand.
AGAAGAAGCCCTGGACCGGGCCGTGCGTCCGAAGCGGCTGGCGGACTATGTCGGCCAGACCAGCGTCAAGACCCAGATGGAGATCTTCATCGAGGCGGCGCGCAAGCGTCGCGAAGCCCTCGATCACGTGCTCATCTTCGGCCCGCCGGGACTGGGCAAGACCACGCTGGCCAACATCATCGCCAACGAGCTCGGCGTGAATCTCAAGCAGACGTCGGGCCCGGTGATCGAGCGGCCGGGCGATCTCGCCGCGCTGCTGACCAATCTGCAACCCAACGACGTGCTGTTCGTCGACGAGATTCATCGCCTGAGTCCGGTCGTCGAGGAAATCCTGTATCCCGCGATGGAGGATTTCCAGCTCGACATCATGATCGGCGAAGGTCCGGGTGCGCGCTCGATCAAGCTCGATCTGCAGCCTTTCACTCTGGTGGGGGCCACGACGCGCGCGGGCCTGCTGACGTCGCCGTTGCGCGACCGTTTCGGCATCGTGCAGCGCCTGGAGTTCTACGATCAGGCGGAACTGCAACGGATCGTCGAGCGCTCGGCGTCGATCATCGGCGTGCAGGCCGATGCCGGCGGCGCCATGCGGATCGCCCAGCGCTCGCGCGGAACCCCGCGCATCGCCAATCGATTGTTACGCCGGGTTCGCGACTACGCGGAGGTCAGGGCCAATGGCCGGGTGACGGACGAAGTGGCGCAGGCGGCGCTGGATCTGCTCGATGTCGACCCGCAGGGATTCGATGTCATGGATCGCAAGCTGCTGCTGACCATCATCGAGAAGTTCGACGGCGGGCCGGTGGGGGTAGAGAGCCTCGCCGCGGCGCTGGGCGAGGAACGTGGCACCATCGAAGACGTGATCGAGCCCTTCCTGATCCAGCAGGGCTTCATGATGCGTACGGCGCGCGGTCGCGTGGCGACCCGCAATGCCTATCTGCATTTCGGTCTGAAGGCGCCCGATCGCGGCGGCACGACGGGGGACCTGTTTTGACGGACGGCGCGGCGGTGTTCGCAAACTCATTTTCCTGGCCGGTGCGGGTGTACTGGGAAGACACCGACGCCGGCGGCATCGTCTACTACGCGAACTACCTGAAGTTCATGGAGCGTGCGCGGTCGGAATGGCTGCGGGCTCTGGGCATCGAACAGGGGCCGCTGCAACGCGATCACGGCCTGATGTTCGTCGTCGTCGATGTGCAATCGCGCTTCCTGCGGCCGGCGCGCTACGGCGATCTGCTGCAGGTGACCTGCGAGATCGAGAAATGGACGCGCACCAGCCTGACGTTCAGGCAGGAAGTCTGTCGCGCCGGCGAGAGCAACGACCGCGAACTGCTGGTCAGCGGGTCGGTTCGCGTCGCCTGCCTGGATTCCGCCAGAATGCGCCCGCGGGCGCTGCCGGATGCGCTGATAAAGCAAATGAGAGTGTCGGGAGAATCTGATGCCGAATGACATGTCGCCATTACAGCTCGTACTGCACGCCAGCGTGATCGTGCAGATCGTGATGGCATTGCTGCTGATCGCCTCGGTGGTGTCCTGGTCCATCATGCTGCGCAAACGTGCGGAACTGAAACGCGCGCGCGGCGATGCGGATCGCTTCGAAGAACTGTTCTGGTCGGGCGGCGATCTGTCGGCGATGTTCAAGTCCATCGATCAGAGCCGTCGCGTCACCAAGGGCATGGAAAGCATTTTCGAATCCGGCTTCCGCGAGTTCTCGCGCCTGCGCCAGCAGGGCGGAGTCGTCGGTGCGGCGCTGATCGAGGGCGCGCGCCGCGGCATGAAGGTCGCGCTGCTGAAGGAAAGCGACCGCCTGGAGCAGGGTCTGGCGATGCTCGCGACCATCGGTTCCACCAGTCCGTATGTCGGCCTGTTCGGTACGGTGTGGGGCATCATGAGCGCGTTCCACGGTCTCGGTAACGTGCAGCAGGCGACGCTCGCCATGGTCGCGCCCGGCATTGCCGAGGCGCTGATTGCCACGGCCATGGGCCTGTTCGCCGCGATTCCGGCGGTCATTGCCTACAACCGCTACTCCGATCAGGTCGTACGCATCGAGACGCGCTACGACACCTTCGTGGAAGAGCTGTCGTCGATCCTGCAGCGGCATGCGTCGTCCCGCTCGTCCGCCGCGACGGCGGAGGCGCACGCATGACCCCGGCACGCCGCGGCAAGCGTTTGATGGCGGAGATGAATGTCGTTCCGTACATCGACGTGATGCTGGTGCTGCTGATCATTTTCATGATCACCGCGCCGCTGCTGACCCAGGGCATCAAGGTCGATCTGCCCAAGGTCGCGACGGAGCCGCTGTCGCCGGACATGACCGAGCATCCCCCGCTGATCCTGGGGGTCGACAAGAGCGGCAACTTCTATCTCAACATCGGGGGAGACGAAGAAAAATCCATCACCGAAGACGCCGTGGTGGAACGCGTCTCGGCCGTACTGCGCCGCGAGCCGAAGACGGCCGTACTGATCAAGGCGGACAAGGGCGTTCTCTACGAGCGGGTCGTCGAGGGCATGGTGCTGCTGCAGCAATCGGGCGCTGAGAAGATCGGCTTCATCACCGATCCTGCCGATGCGCGTCGTGCGCAGCAGAAGCGGAACTGACCCCGAGCGTCCATGGCCGATTTCATCAGACTCAACTGGAAATACCTGCTCGGGGCGGCGGCGCTGCACGTCCTGTTCGCGGGGCTTTTCGCGTTGACCATGATCCAGATGTCGCTGAATGCGCCGCCGCCGCAGCTGGCGATCCAGGCTGTCGTCGTCGATGCGACGCAGGTGGGCGCGACGAGTCGCAAGCGGGAGCGCGAACGCGAGCAGGAACGGCAGCGTGTCCAGCAGGAACGCGAACAGGCGGCCGTCGAGCAGAAGCGCATCGAAGAGCAACGGGTGGTCGAACAACGGGCCGAGCAGGAGCGTCAGGTCGAACAGCAGCGACGCCAGGAAGAGGAACAGAAGCGCGCCGCCGAACAGCAGATGATGATCGAGCGCCAGGACGCCGAGCGGAAGCGTCAGGCCGAAGTCGAGCAGCAGAAGAAGCTCGAGGCGGAGCGTCAGAAGAAAGCCGAAGCCGAGCGCCAGCGGGTCGCGGAGATCCAGCGCAAGCAGAAGGAGGAGGCCGAACGTCGCAAGGCCGCTGAAGACGCCCGTCTGCAGAATGCGCGCGAGTCGGAACTGCAGCGGCAGCTGGCCGAGGAAGAAGGGCTGATGCAGGCACGCAGTTCGACGGCATTCAATGAGTACGTCGCACTGATCCAGGATCAGATCGAGCGCAACTGGAATCGGCCGCCCTCGGCGCGGCCGGGGCTCCAATGCAATATTCGCGTGGCGCAGTCGCCCAATGGCGTCGTGCTCTCGGCGCAGGTCGAACAGTGCAATGGCGACGCCGCGGTGAAGCAGTCGATCGAACAGGCGGTGCTGCGGGCCTCGCCGCTGCCGCTGCCTTCGGACCGGCGACTGTTCGAGCGCAACCTTATTCTGGTTTTCAAGCCGTCCGAGTGAACGGGCGGCGCACAGGAGTAGCAGGATGAAGTATCTGTTTCCCCGGGCGCTGTGTGCGCTGATCCTGACGGTTGCGAGTGTCTGTGCCCATGCCCAGCTCGTGGTGGAGATCACGCGCGGCCAGGAGAACGCCGTGCCGATCGCGATCGTGCCGTTCGGCTGGGAATCTGCCGGCGCTGCGCCCTTCGACGTGGCCGACGTCGTCGCGGCGGACCTGCAGCGCAGCGGCCGTTTCGCACCGCTGGATCGCAAGGACATGATCGACCGGCCGACTGCCGGCGATCAGATCCGGTTCCAGGACTGGCGCTATCTCAAGAGCGATTTCATCGCCGTCGGCAAGCTGAGTCCCGAAGGCGCGGATCGCTTCACGGCGCAGTTCGAGCTGTACAACGTGCTCACCGGGCAGCGGCTCACGGGTCAGCGCCTGAGTTCGAACGCGAAAGGCATGCGTGCGATGTCGCATCGCATCGCCGACATCATTTTCGAGCAGCTCACCGGCATTCGCGGTGCGTTCTCGACCCGCATCGCCTTCATCAGCGCCGAGGGCACGCCGCCGCAGCAGCGCTACAAGCTGATCGTGGCCGACGCCGACGGCGAGAATCCGCAGATCATCGCCAATTCGACGGAGCCGCTGATGTCGCCGGCGTGGTCGCCGGACGGCCAGAGCCTGGCGTACGTGTCGTTCGAGAACAAGGCATCGGCGATCTACGTGCAGACGCTTGCAACGGGCGAGCGCCGTCGCGTGTCAGCGCGGGCGGGCATCAACGGCGCACCGGCCTGGTCGCCGGACGGGCGCATGCTGGCCCTGACGCTGTCGCGCAAGGACGGCGACGTGGACGTGTACACGCTGGACCTGTCGAGCCAGGTGTTGACCCGCATGACGTTCGATCCGGGCATCGACACCGAACCGCAGTGGTCGAACGACGGACGCAAGCTGTATTTCAACTCCGACCGTGCCGGCAGTCCGCAGATCTATGAAGTCGATCCCGCGCAACCGAACCGGGCGACCCGCGTGACCTTCGACGGCAGCTACAACGCCCGGCCGCGCCTGTCGCCGGACGGCAAGCAGATGGCCGTGGTGTATCTGGACCGGGGCAACTACCGCATCGGTGTGGTCGATCTTGCAACCAAGTCGGTGCGCGTGCTGTCACAGGGACGGCAGGACGAAAGTCCGAGCTTCGCGCCGAACGGGGCCACGCTGATCTACGCCACGCAGGACCGCGGCCGCGGTGTGCTGGCCACCGTGTCGGTGGACGGCCGCGTGCAGCAGAAGCTCGCGGCGAGCAGCGGCGACGTTCGCGAACCGGTCTGGGGGCCCTTTCCCGCAAAATGACCTGCGAAATGAGCTGCGTGGCGAAGCGTGAGATGGCAGAATTTCGCGAAAATTTACGTCTTCCTCAGACTTTGACCGGGACTTGAGTTCCCGCCAGGAGAGTTGAATGCGAGCGGTGCAGTGGGTTCTGATCCTGATGAGTGCGGCCGTGTTGAGCGGATGCCCGAAGAAGCCGGAGACGCTTCCCGATTCCGGTCCGGCGACCAGTGACGGTGCGACCACGAGCGGCACCAGCGGTACCGACGTCTCCGGTTCGGCGTTGGGCGCCGAAGAGCAGGCGATCCAGGCCGCGCAGCGCGCCGGCACCATCATCTACTTCGATTACGACAAGGCCGACATCAAGTCCGAGTACGTGCCGATCGTCACGGCGCATGCCCAGTTCCTGAACGGCAATCCGGGCCGCAAGCTGCGGCTCGAAGGCCACTCGGACGAGCGCGGCTCGCGCGAGTACAACATCGGCCTCGGTGAACGTCGCGCCCAGTCGGTGCGTCGCGCGCTGCTGCTGCAGGGCGTGAACGAGGCGCAGCTCACGACCGTGAGCTACGGCGAGGAACGGCCGGCAGTGCAGGGCAGCGATGAGTCCGCCTATTCGAAGAACCGCCGCGTCGAACTGGCGCCCACTCGATGAAAGTCCGGTCGCAGCCCCTGGTGCTGATGGCAGCGGCGGGCGTGCTCGCGGGCTGCGCCAGCACCCCGCCGGAAGCCGATCCGGTCGTCCAGAAGCTCAATGAACTGGACGGTCGCCTGCTGCGCATCGAGCGCGTGCTGGCCAACCAGAGTCTGCTGGACCTCTCGCAGCGCATCGAGGCCTCGCAAAACGAGGTGCGAGTCCTGCGCGGCCAGCTCGAAGAACTGCAGCACGCGTCCAGCAAGACGCAGGAGCAGCAGCGCGAACTCTACGGCGATCTCGACAAGCGGCTGGCGCTGGTGGAAGGCGGCGGCGCTGCCGGGGCCTTGCTGGCGGGCTCGACCCAGTCGACGGGCCTGCCCATTCCGCAGGGAGACGACCGCGCCAACTACCAGGCGGCTTTCGATCTGCTGAAAGATGGCAAGTACCCGGAGGCCGCAGCTGCGTTCAAGCAGTTCCTCGCGACGTTCCCGAACAGCCAGCTTTCCGACAATGCCCAGTACTGGCTGGGTGAATCCCACTACGTCACGAAGCAGTATCAGGATGCCTTGCGTGCGTTTCGCACGGTGATCGAGAAGTATCCCGACTCGCGCAAGCTTCCCGATGCACTGCTCAAGATCGGTTACTGCAATTACGAACTGAAGAACTGGGCCGAGGCCCGCGCCGCGCTGGATCAGGTCGTGAAGCAGTATTCGGATACGACGGCCGGCCGGCTGGCGCGCGAGCGCCTCGCGAAGATGCAGAGCGAGGGAAGGTAGAGAGGAAGTGACGAAAGTCACGCGGGTCACGCAAGTGACGCAGGGTCTGCAGCCGTCTGACTTCGTCGCTTTCATGACTGCCCCACCGCCCCATGTCCCCGCCGCGCCTCAAACTGACCGAGATCTTCCTGTCGATTCAGGGTGAAGCCGACAGTGTCGGCTGGCCCACGGTCTTCGTGCGCCTGACCGGTTGCCCGCTGCGCTGCCAGTACTGCGACACCGCCTATGCCTTCCATGGCGGCGAATGGCATTCGCTCGATCAGATTCTCGACAAGGTCGCGAGCTTCGGCGCGCGGCATGTCTGCGTCACCGGCGGCGAGCCGCTGGCGCAGAAGTCGTGCCTCGAGTTGATGCAGCGCCTGTGCGATGCCGGCTACCACGTCTCGCTCGAGACCAGCGGCGCCATGGACATCGGCGGCGTCGATCCGCGCGTCACTCGCGTCGTCGACGTGAAGACGCCAGCCAGCGGTGAGCTAGAGCGCAACCGGTACGAGAATCTGGATCGCATGCGTGTGGACGAACAGGTCAAGTTCGTCATCTGCAGCCGCGAAGATTTCGAATGGTCGCGCGATCTCGTGAAGCAGCAGTCGCTGCACGAACGCTGCACCGTGCTGTTCAGTCCCAGCTATCGCCAGGTCGAACCGCGCGATCTCGCCCAGTGGATTCTCGACGAACGTCTGCCGGTGCGGTTGCAGGTGCAGCTGCACAAGTATCTGTGGGGCGATGCGCCGGGGAGATAGGATCGGATTTCACACGGAGATCACGGAGGCCACGGAGGTCGGAAGGGAGAAGAGAATTTCCACGTGACCCCGCGTGAAAATTCTCTTCTTCTTTGCCTTGAACTCCGTGGACTCCGTGATCTCCGTGTGAAACTCTTCCTCTTCCCATGACGACCCATCCGCAACGCGCCGTCGTTCTCGTCTCCGGCGGACTCGATTCGGCCACGACGCTGGCCATTGCCCGCTCTGACGGGTTCGAGTGTTATGCGCTCAGCGTCGACTACGGGCAGCGGCATCGTGCCGAACTCGAAGCCGCGCAGCGGGTCGCGAAGTCGCTCGGCGCTGTCGAGCATCGTGTGATTCGCGTGGATCTCGGCGGCATCGGCGGCTCGGCACTGACGGATGCGAGCATCGCCGTACCGGAAACGCCGCAAAGCGGTATTCCCGTAACGTACGTGCCGGCGCGCAACACGGTCATGCTCGCCCTCGCCCTCGGATGGGCCGAAGTGCTCGGTGCCGATCGCATCTGCATCGGCGTCAACGCCGTGGACTATTCGGGGTATCCCGATTGCCGTCCTGAATTCGTCGCCGCGTTCGAGCGCGTGGCGAATCTCGCCACACGCAGCGGCGTCGAGGGAACGGCCGCGTTCCGCATCGTCGCGCCGCTGATCGATCTGACGAAGGCGCAGATCATTCGCCGCGGCATCGAACTCGGCGTCGACTTCGCCCAGACCGTGTCCTGCTATCAGGCGGACGATGCCGGGCGCGCCTGCGGCGCCTGCGATGCGTGCCGGTTGCGGCGCGAAGGATTTGCAGCCGCCGGTGTTGCCGATCCGACCCGTTACTTCCGGTGAACTCCACGACGGGTTTGGGTATCATGCGCGCCCTTTCGAGGGTGGCTGCTGTCAGCCAGTGACCTCTTCGGGTTGGTAGCTCAGTCGGTAGAGCATCGGACTTTTAATCCGCTGGTCGTGGGTTCGATTCCCACCCAACCCACCACCTTTCCTGATGTCATCCGACTGTCGCCGCCCGCTGTCTTGTGCTGGTCACAGGCAGGGATTATTGTCCATTCGGATTGCTCGAAACGGCAGTAATTACAGCAGTATCAATTGCTGGTATTTCAACGGGTTGTCGAGACTAATTCACGGTATTTTTCTGGTTTGTGGCGAGCTGTGGCATCGCAACGGCGCGGTGTTGCATCGGTCTTCCCGTCTGGGATCTGACGCATTCCATTTCAGGCCATCATTTTTTGCTCATGACGCAAGCCTCGCCCACCGCCGACGTCTTCTCCGCGCACTTCGGACTGACGTCCGATCCGTTCGCTGACGGCGAGCATTTCTTTGCCAGCGACCAGCACGTCCGCGCACTCGAATTCATGGCGCAGGTGCTGTGGTCCCGGGCACGGCTCGGTGTACTGACGGCGCCCCGCGGTTGCGGCAAGACCACGCTGATCGGCCGTTTCCTGCAAGGACTCGATGAGCGGTTCGTCGTCGCGGCCGTGACGCGCGATCACTTGGCGCCGCGTGATTTTCTTCTGGAAGTCCTGCGCCAGTTCGGTTTCTCGCTGGAAGACAACGACAAGAGCGACCGGCGCCGTCTGCTCGAGCGCTTTCTGAATCATCAGGCGGCGATGAATCGGGTCTGCCTGCTGATCGTCGAGAATCCGCAGCTGATGCATCCGTCGGTGCTCGAAGAGCTGCGGCTGCTGGCTTCGCTCGAGGTCGAAGGACGTCGGGTGCTGAAGGTGCTGCTGCTCGGCGAGCCGCCGATCGAGCGAGTGATCGAGTCGCCGGGCATGGCGGGCCTGCTGGCCGGCGGCGTGGTGCGGTTCGTGCTCGAGCCTTTCAGCGAGGACCAGACCGCGGCTTACATCGCCCATCGTCTGCGGGCGGCGGGCAGCAGCAATCCCGATGCGCTGATGCCGCACACGCTCATGTCGCACCTGCATGCGTGCAGCGGCGGGGTGCCGGGACAGATCAATCAGCTCTGCGAGCGTGCGTTCGCCTGCGCAGCTGAGGATGGAGCACAGAGCGTGACGGCAGAGGCGCTGGATCGTGCGATCCGCGAACTGGGTTGGCAGGCCCGGATCAATCGCAACCCCGATCTGGTCCATGCGCGGCGGCGCGCCGAGCTGCCGGAGGTCTGCGGCAAGCTCGTCATTTCGATGCAGGGAATGCCCGACCGCGAAGTCATCCTGGACCATGACCGGGTGCTGATCGGTCGCGGCGACGAAGCCGATGCCCGCATCGACTCCGTCTTCATCAGCCGCTATCACGCCCTGGTGGTGCGTCACGACGGTCAGGACCTGCTGCTCGATCTCGGCAGCACCAATGGCCTGCTGTACAACTCCCGTCGCGTCCTGCGGCGCGTCCTCAAGGATGGCGACCTGATCCAGGTCGGCCCGGCGAAAGTGAAGTACCTGAACCCGCTCGCCGTGCCGGCGGCGCAGCCGGATCCGGCGGAAACCATCTGCTTTGCACGGCCCGGATTCCCGCCGGCTGCGGACGAGGACGACGGCACCGGCACGGTCATCGCCTTCGGTCGACTGGACGAGACGACGACCTTCTCGGGACGCTGATTCGTTTCCCGATTCAGCCGCTTACGCTTGCCGCCCGAGGGGGCTGCCAGTAGAGTGTCGGCCTCCCAACGCCCGCACATCTTCCGCAACGTATCGCCTGGTTCCCTGTGTAGATCGCGATGCACGGGCCGGGCTGCTGCGCGGCAGTCGCAAGGGTGCATGGGGACCGGCGGGCAAAAAGAGACTGGCAAGCAGTGGATCGGTGGCGAGTTCATAAATTCGGCGGCTCGAGCGTCGCCGATGCGGTGTGCATGGAACGCGTGGCACGGATTCTCGAAGAGGATCCCAAGCCGCGCATCGGCGTCGTGCTCTCCGCCTGCAAGGGCATTACGGACGCACTGCTCAATCTCGTTGCCGCTGCCGAGCGCCAGGACGACGATACCGACCGTCGCATCGACGAGATCCGCAAGCGCCATCACGTCATCGCCGAAACGCTGCTGACCGGCGAGCCGCGTACAGAATTCCTCACCACCTTCGAGCAGGACCTGCGCGACATCGCCGGCATCCTGCACACCGTCAGGCTGATCCGCGCTGCCTCGCAGATGGTGCGGGACCTCATCTCAGGCTACGGCGAAATCTGGTCGACGCGCCTGTTCAGCGCCTACCTGCGCGCCCGCGGCAAGCGCCCGGGCAAGGTGCAGTGGGTCGATGCCCGCGACGTCGTCTCGGTCGAGTGGGGCTCGCTCGGACCGTCAGTGCGCTGGGACGTGTCGCAGCAGAACATCGCCAAGGTGGTGCCGCGCGATCCGGCGATCACGCTGATCATCACCGGCTTCATCGCGCGCGATCCGAAAGGCGTGCAGACCACGCTCGGCCGCAACGGCAGCGATTTTTCGGGCTCGATCTTCGGTGCGCTGCTCGATGCCGAAGAGATCGTGATCTGGACCGACGTCGATGGCGTGCTGAGCGCCGATCCGCGGCTGGTGCCCGACGCCAAGGTCATCGATTCGCTCTCGTACAACGAGGCGATGGAACTGGCGTACTTCGGCGCCAAGGTCATTCATCCGCAGACCATGGCGCCCGCGGTGACCAAGGGCATTCCGATCTGGATCCGCAACACCTTCGCGCCGGAAAAGAAGGGCTCGCTGATCTGCGAAAAGCCGACGTCCGACCTGGCCGTCAAGGGCATCACGTCCATCGATCGCTGCGCGCTGGTGAACCTGGAAGGCGCCGGCATGATCGGCGTGCCCGGCACGGCGCATCGCCTGTTCGGCGCGCTGCGCGATCACGGCATCTCGGTGATCCTGATCTCGCAGGGCAGCTCCGAGCATTCCATCTGTTTCGCGATTCCCGAGACCGAAGCCGGCCGCGCCGAAGCGGTCGTGCGCGAGGCCTTCGAGAGTGAACTGCGCCAGGGCCAGATCCAGAGCGTCGAAGTCACGACCGGCAGCAGCATCCTCGCCGTGGTCGGCGATGGCATGGCCGGATCGCATGGCGTGGCGGCCACGGTGTTCGGCGCACTCGGCAATGCGGCGGTGAGCGTGCGCGCCATCGCGCAGGGCGCATCCGAGCGCAACATCTCCGTGGTCATCGACGGCAAGCATTCCTCGCGAGCGCTGCGCTCGGTGCATTCCAGCTTCTATCTGTCGCCGCACACGATCTCGATCGGCCTCATCGGTCCCGGGCTCGTCGGCGGCGCGCTGCTCGATCAGATGGCCTCGCAGGTGGCGCGCCTGTCACGCGATCTCAAGGTCGATCTGCGCGTGCGCGGCATCATGTCGTCCAAACGCATGCACCTCGCCAATGTCGAAGTGCCGCTGAACCGTTGGCGCGATGCCGTCAGCGCGACCGGCGAATCGGCGGACCTCACGCGCTTCGCCGAACACATCCACGCCGATCACCTGCCGCACGCCATCATCATCGACTGCTCTTCGAGCAACGAGATCGCGGCGCGCTATCCGGAATGGCTGGCGCAGGGCATCCACATCGTCACGCCGAACAAGAAGGCCAACAGCGGCGATTTCGAGCTGTACCAGCGCCTGCAGGAAGCGAAGAAGCAGGGCGGCTCTCATTACCTCTACGAAGCAACTGTCGGCGCCGGCCTGCCGGTGATCCAGACGCTGCGCGACCTGCGCGACACGGGCGATGAGATCCAGCGGATCGAAGGCATTCTTTCGGGTACGTTGGCCTACCTCTTCAATGTGTGGGACGGCTCCGAGCCGTTCTCGTCGGTCGTGCGGACGGCGAAGTCGAAGGGCTACACCGAGCCGGATCCGCGCGACGATCTGTCGGGCGTCGACTTCGCCCGCAAGCTGATCATTCTCGGTCGCGAGATGGGTCTGAAGCTGGAGCTGAGCGACGTGCAGCTCGAAGGCCTCGTCCCGAAGGCACTCACGTCCTGCGGCCCGGACGAATTCCTCGACCGGCTGCCGGAGTTCGATGCGCCGATGGCGCAGAAGCTGGAAGCCGCGCGCAGCCGCAATCGCGTGCTGCGCTACGTCGGTTCGCTCGATGCAGCGAGCGGCAAAGCCTCGGTGGGCCTGGTCGAACTCGAACGGTCGCACACGTTCGCGAACATCAATCTCACCGACAACGTCGTGCGCTTCCTGACCCGGCGCTACAACGAAAATCCGCTGGTCGTGCAGGGTCCCGGCGCGGGACCGGAAGTCACCGCCGGCGGCATCTTTGCGGACCTGCTGCGCGTGTGCGCATACCTCGGCGCGAAACTCTGATGCGAACCACTGCGACTGCCTTTGCACCCGCCAGCGTCGGCAACGTGGCCGTCGGCTTCGACGTGCTCGGCCACAGCTTCCAGACCATCGGCGACAAGGTTACGGCGCGCCGCATCGCCGAGCCGGGCGTGCGCATCTCGTCCATCAGCGGAACGGTTGCCGATCTGCCGCGCGAGCCGGAAAAGAACACCGCCGGCATGGCCGTGCTGAGCATGGTGCGCGATCTGCAACTCGACTTCGGTATCGAACTCGAGATCGAGAAGGGCATTCCGATCGGTTCGGGTCTCGGCGGCTCGGCGGCCTCGGCCGTTGCCGGCGTGGTCGCCGCCAACGCGCTGCTGCCGACCTCGCTGAGCAAGCTCGACCTGCTCAAGTTCGCGATGAAGGGCGAGGCGGTCGCGAGCGGCGCCGTTCACGTCGACAACATCGCGCCGTCGCTGTTCGGCGGACTGGTGCTGACGGTCGGCATCGACAATCCCAACGTCAAACAGATTCCCGTGCCGCCGTCGGTGCGCTGCGTGCTGGTGCACCCGCACATGATGCTGTCCACGAAGGCGGCGCGCGAAATCCTCAATCGCTCGATCGATCTGTCCAACGTGATCTGGCAGTCGGCGAATCTCGCGGGCTTCCTCACCGGCTGCTTCACGGGCGATCTGCGCCTGATCCGCGAATCGCTGGAAGACGTGATCATCGAGCCGCAACGCAAGGTGCTGATCCCCGGCTTCCAGGCCGTGAAAGACGCCGCCATCGCCAACGGCGCGCTCGGCTGCTCGATCTCCGGCGCCGGCCCCACCGTCTTTGCCTGGTGCGACGAACCCAATGCCACCGCGATTCGCGACGCGATGGTGGCTGCCTTCGCCGCCCACAAGCTCGATTCCGACGCCTGGATCTCGACGCTCGATCCCGCCGGCGCCCGCGTGATTGACTAACGACGCTCCGTTCCAGACATGCACTACATCAGTACCCGCAACCCGCAGCACCGGGTGTTGCTCGGCGAGGCGATCGCGCAGGGCATCGCGCCCGATGGCGGATTGTTCGTGCCGGAAGAGTTCCCGCACTTCGTGCCGCATCAGTTCGAAGGCAGAAGCAGCCTCGTCGAGGTCGCGCAGCATCTGATTGCGCCCTTTGCAGCGGGCGACGCGCTGCTGTCCGAGGAACTGGGCGACATCTGTCGCGCGGCTTTCGATTTTCCCGCGCCGCTGGTCGAGGTGCCGCAGGCACCGTCGCCGCTGTGGGTGCTGGAGCTGTTTCACGGCCCGACGTCGGCCTTCAAGGATTTCGGTGCGCGTTTCCTGGCCGAGTGCCTGGAGCGCATCCGTCGCGGCGCGAAGCGCAAGCTGACGATCCTGGTGGCGACTTCGGGTGATACCGGCGGCGCCGTGGCAGCTGCCTTCCACAACCGGCCGTGGGTCGACGTGGTCGTGCTGTACCCGAAGGGTCTGGTTTCGCAGCGTCAGGCACAGCAGCTCGCCTGCTGGGGCGGCAATGTGCGCACCTTCGCGGTGCACGGCACGTTCGACGACTGCCAGCGCATGGTGAAGGAAGCCTTCCTCGATCGTTCTCTCGCGGAAACCCACCAGCTCTCTTCCGCCAACAGCATCAACGTCGGGCGCCTGCTGCCGCAGATGGTCTATTACGCCTGCGCCGGCCTGGAACTGTGGCGTCGCAACGGCCGCCGCGCGAACTTCATCATCCCGGCCGGCAATCTCGGCAACTCGCTCGCCTGCATCTGGGCGCGCCATGCTGGCCTGCCGATCGGCGAGATCGTGCTGTCGACCAATGCGAATCAGCCCGTGACCGACTTCCTACGCGACGGCGAATGGCAGCCGCGCGCTAGCGTTGCAACGCTCGCATCGGCCATGGACGTCGGCAACCCGAGCAACATGGAACGCCTGCGGACGCTGCACCCGGACTTCGAGGAACTGCAGGGCCAGATCGGCGCATCGAGCGTCGACGACATCGAGATCCGCGCCACCATCCGTCGCGATGCGCACGAACTGGAGCAGGTCTGGTGTCCGCACACGGCGACGGCCGCGAAGGTGTACCGGCGCCTGCTGGCCCGCGGCGCGAAGGGCGACTGGGTAGTTGTCTCGACTGCCCATCCAGCCAAGTTCAACGATATCGTCGAGCCCCAGATCGGCCGGCCGGTGGAGGTTCCGCCGAGCCTGGCGCGATTGCTGTCGCTGCCCCGACAGGAAAAGGAACTGGAGCCCACGCTCGATGCGTTAAGGGCGCAATTGCAGAACTGACATGCCGCTGCCGACGCAAATTCCCTCCTGGGCCTGGCCGCTCGCCGGTGCGATCCTGCTGATCGCGCTGCTCGCCTGGATTTTCCTGAAGATCCGGGCTTATCGCGCACGCCGCGCGATCGACGCCACCATCGCCAGCGTCGGCTACGAAATGCTCAAGAACGTGCTGCTGCCGAACGGCAACGGCGGCCAGATCCACCTGAACTACGTGCTGCTGACGCAGCGCGGCGTGCTGGTCGCGGATCTGCTCGACCTGCCGGGCGCCGTGTTCGGCGGCGAACAGATGCTCGAATGGACGGCCATCGGCAAGAAGCGCCGCTACACGTTCGCGAATCCGCAGCACGCGCTGTACGACCGCATGGCCGCGGTCAAGCAGTTGATCGGCGACGTGCCGGTGGAAGGCCGCGTCATCTTCACGCTGCGCGGCAGCTTCCCCAAGGGCAGGCCGCGCAACGTGCTGCGCATCGACGATCTCGCCGACGACTTCCCGGTCGTCGACAAGGTGCGCGGCAACATCACCGCCGCCTTCGGCAACGTCTGGGACAACGTCAAGAAGCACGCCGAGCCGAATCCGCTCGCGGCTTGAAGACTAGCTTCCGACTGTAGGTCAGGCTTCAGCCTGACAATTCTCAGGCCGGCTGAAGCCGGCCCCACAGGAAGAAGCGAACTAAGGATCTGAGGGTGAGGCCTCTTGATTGCAAAAGCCAAGACTCGCTGGCTCATCGCCTGCGTCGGCGTGATCGCCGCCGCATGTGTCGTCATTGCAGCGACAGCGACCCTGGCGAATCTGCCCGCTTTTGACGAACCGCTCATTCCAGAGTTGCAGGCACTGAAGGTCGTCCGGCCGCCAGTGCCGGAGCAGAATGCCTATCCCATAGCGCTTGGATTCCTGGCGGCAAACGATGTGGATCCGCGCGTCGTCGGCGAAGCGATGCTGAAAGCGCTGCACGAGCGCTACGAGGCCGGCCAGCGCATGACCATTCCTGCACAGGACATGCGCGCACTGCTCGGCACTGCGAGCCAGCACGAAGAACTGCGATCGCAGTTCAAAAGTCTTGAATGCAACGCCCGTGTCTACCTGGACTGCGCGAACCGCCTGATCGCCGAGGTTGCCGAAGCGCGCCTCGATGGTCGCCTGGCCGTCCTGTTTGCGAGATTCGAAACCCTTTCCCGGCAACAGCGATTCGACGAGGGCCAGGAGCGTGATGCCTACACGCCCGTTGCGCCCTATGACCCGATTCTCGACGTTGCCCGGATTCGGTTGGCGCAGCGCTTCGGCATGGATTCCAGTGTGGATTTCATTGCGCAGGCGGCCAATGATCTTCGTTTCTGGAGACTCATGCTGCGCGACGGCGACACCTTGGTCGCCAAGATGATCGCAATTGCAGGGCTGCAGAACACACTGGATTTCCTGTCGGCGCTGCTGAGAGACCGTGCGCTGACAGCTGCCGAGGTTCAGTCGATCCGGGAACTCGTGAGCCCGCTGACGCGGGAGGAGGCGGATATCGGTGAGGCGTTTCTTGCTGAAGCGCGGAGTTCCGTGCTGACGGACACCCCGCCGTTGGCGATGGGCGCTTCGCGGCTCGATCGCTGGTTGTTGCAGAGGAATGCCACGCTCAACGGGATCTATTCGGACATCCTCCTGCCCATGCGCTTTCGCGCCGCGCTCAGTCCAAGTGAGTTCTACCGCGAAGGTGGCTACCAGCCGCTGAACCCTGCGCGCCGGGCATTCCCTCCGTCCTTGTTCAATTGGGGCGGGGCGCGGCTCTATCGCAACTCCGGGTGGGACCCTCAGCAGTTCATTGCGCGAACCCACGACGAGAATGGACGAATCCTTCTGGTGCTGCTGCAGGCGGAACTGGAGCAAGCCTCCGGGGTGGCGGTCGACGCGGTGCTCGAGGCTTCTTCCTACCGCAACCCATACACCGGCAAGCCCATGGAGTACGACGTTCGGTCCCGCACCATCGGTTTTCAATGCCTGCATACGGCGTTTCACCCGCCGGCGTCTCCGGACAGATGCGTCGTCGCAATCGGCAAGCAGCCCTGAAGCAGGGATGTTCCCGGCCAGGTGCGCAAGGCGGCGCTCGGCCGCCCGCGCTGTGGAGCCGGCTTCAGCTGGCTTCTGACTGTAGGTCAGGCTTCAGCCTGACAGTTCTCAGGCCGGCTGAAGCCGGCCCCACAGGAAGATAAAAGGACCGGTCCGGCAGGAGACTCAGCGCGGCCGCTTCGCGTGTTCCGCCACCACCTGCGACACACATGCCGTCACGCGCTTGCCCGTTTCGATGTCCAGGAATTCATTCGGCCCGTGCGCGTTGGAATGCGGACCGAGCACGCCGGTCACCAGGAACTGCGTGCGCGGGAATTTCTCCGCGAGCATGCCCATGAAGGGAATGCTGCCGCCGGTGCCCATGTACATCGCGTCGCGGCCGAAGAAGTTCTTCGAGGCCGATTGCACGGCGGCTTCCAGCCAGGGCTCGGAAGAGGGCGCATTCCAGCCGCCCATGCTCGACTCGACTTCGAATCTGACACGCGCGCCATAGGGCGGATCGGCTTCGAGCGTGCGCTTCACCGCGGTGGCGGCTTTCTCCGGGTCGACGCCGGGCGGCAGACGGAACGACAGGACGAACGCCGTCATCGGGCGCAGCACATTGCCGGCGCTGCTGAGCGGCGGAATGCCGTCGACACCCGTGACCGATAGCGTCGGACGCCAGGTGCTGTTGAGCAGCAGTTCCGTCGGATCTTCCGACATGGGCCGCATGCCATCGAGGAAGGGGATCTTCCGAAACACTACGTCACCCAATGTTACTGCCGCAGCCTGCGCCTGCTGCGCACGATCCGGCGGCAACTGGCCATGCAGTTCCGGAATCAGGATGCGACCCGTAGCGGCGTCTTCGACGCGTGCCAGCAACTGACGCACGATGCGGAAGCTGGAAGGGGCGATGCCGCTCGCCATGCCGGAATGCACGCCTTCGCGCAGCACCTCGACGCGCAGCGTGCCGATGAGGTTGCCGCGCAGCGAAGTCGTACACCAGAACTGATCGTAGTTGCTGCACTCGGCGTCGAGGCAGACGACCAGCGACGGCTCGCCGATGCGGTCGGCCAGCGCATCGATGTAGGCGGGCAGATCGGGACTGCCGCTTTCCTCGCCAGCCTCGATCAGGATCACGCAGCGGGCGAAGGGAATTTTCTGTTCGGCCAGTGCGAGCAACGAGAGCAGTGAGCCGAACACGGCGTAGCCGTCATCGGCGCCGCCGCGTCCATAGAGGCGGCCGTTGCGGATCACCGGCGTCCACGGATCGAGGCCGTCTTCCCAGCCCGTGAATTCGGGCTGCTTGTCCATGTGGCCGTACATGAGCACCGTGTCGTCGATGCTGCCGGGCACGTCGATGAACAGCAGCGGCGTGCGGCCGGGCAGGCGCACGAGTTCGATCTTCGTGCCGGGCAGGGCGCGTTGCTCGCACCACCGGCGCATGAGTTCGGCGGCGCGATCCATGTGACCGTGTTCGGCCCATTGCGGATCGAAGTTCTGCGACTTGTTGGGAATGCGGACGTAGTCGCAGAGCGTGGGAACGATCGAGTCGTCCCAGACGCGGTCGATGTACTGCTTCAGTTGCTGTGTGTTCATGGGGAGCCTCGAACGAACGTCAGTGCGTCCAGTTGAACAGTCGGACGGCATTCGCCGTCGTGGTTGCGGCCAGTTGCATGGCGGATTCGCCGCGTGCCTGCGCGATGGTCTCGAGCACGTGCGGCAGATACATCGGTTCGTTGCGCCGGCTGACCGGTTTCGGTTCGAGGTCGCGCGGCAGCAGGTAGGGCGCGTCGGTCTCGATGAGCAGGCGATCCGCGGGAATTTCGCGCACGACCTCGCGCAGATGATGGCCGCGACGCTCGTCGCAGATCCAGCCGGTAATGCCGATGTACAGGCCGAGATCCAGATAGGCGTGCGCTTCGGCGAGCCCGGCGGTGAAGCAGTGCGCGACGCCGCCGGCCAGTCGTGCGCGGAAATCCCGCAGGATGGCCACGAAATCCTCGTGAGCGTCGCGCTGGTGCAGGAAGACGGGCTTGCCGACCCGTGCCGCCAGTTCGAGTTGCCGTTGGAATGCCGTTCGCTGCGCGTCGCGCGGGGAAAAATCGCGGAAATAATCCAGGCCGCATTCGCCGACCGCCACGACCTGCGGCTGAACCGCCAGTTCGGCCAATGCCGAAAGCGTGGGCTCGTCGAGATCCGTCGCATGATGCGGATGCATGCCGGCCGTCGCACGGAATCTGTCCGGATGCACGCGTGAGAAATCGACGGCCCATTGCGTGCTCGCGAGCGAACTGCCGGTGATCACCATTCGCGTGACTCCCGATTCCACTGCCCGGGCAATCAATGCGTCGCGATCCGCATCGAAGCTGTCGTGCGCGAGGTTCAGCCCGATGTCGATGAGTTCCGGCGGCGTAGTCAAATCCTTCGGTCCGTGGCTTGGAGGCGGGAAAGCAGCGTGTGCTATCGTTCGGCAGCGATTGGCGGCGCGAATTGTAGTGGAAAGAGCGGCGGAGTTTCCTGCATGAAGGTACGGCACTGGCCGTCCATCGTGACGATCCTGGCGGCATGGCTGTGTATACCGGCGCCGCAGTCCCGTGCCGACGCGGCGTCGGATCTGGACGATGCCGCGGCTCGCATCCAGTACGCGTTCTACACCCGGGACGTCCGGGCACTGCAGGAAGGCCTCGCACTGGTCGAGCAGCTCGATGCGACAGAACTCGCGCCGGGCATGAAGGATTATTACGCCGCCTACGGGCACTGGAAGCTGGCGCAGATCCTCACGGAATCCGCCACGGGCAAGGTGCCAGGCACTGCAGGCAAGGCAGCGGCAGACTGCGAACGGCAGGCCAAAGCGGCGCGAACGCAGGATGGGCGGATGGCCGAAGCGTACGCCATCGAAGCGGTGTGTCCTTCGCTGGAAGCCTCGCTGCTTTCGTCGAGCTGCGCGGACAAACCGCTGCGTACGGCGCATGAGATCGATCCGCGCAATCCGCGAGTGCAGCTGATCGAACTGCTCTGTCGCCGCAAGGATCAGAAGGATCCGGCGGCGTACACCCGGCAGGTCGGCGAACTGGTCGATGCCTTCGAACGCGCGCCGCCGTCGCGTCCGGGAAAACCCGACTGGGGGCACGCCGAAGCATTGCTGCTGCTGGGCGAGAGCCATCTGCAGCGCGGTGATTCGCGCGCGGCCCGCGATGCGATCGAACGGGCGCTGGTGATCGCTCCGGACTACCGCAAGGCGCAGGCAATGCTGCAAACCGCCGCGGCGCGGCCGAACTGATCGAAGCAGCCTATACTCCCGGAATCATGGCTCGTTCATCATCGTCGGCCGCTCAACTGCAACTGTTCGAGGCGCGCGATCCGGCGCAACCCTGGCATGTCCGCATCAGCCGCCGCGCGCGACGCCTGTCCGTGCGTGTCTATCCCGGTGGAAGAGTCGAAGTCGTCGTACCGCCCGGCGCTTCGGCCGCGACCGTCGAGCGTTTCGTCGGGACGCATCGGCAATGGATCGATGAACGCGTCGCCGATCTTTCCGCCATCAGCGGAATTGCGCGGGATACGCTGCCCGATGCGGTTTCCCTGCCGGCGTTGCAGCGACGATTCGCAATCGACTATCGCCGCACCGCCAGTTCGGAAGTCCGCGCGGTGGTCGTGGCCCCTGATACGTTGATCGTCGCTGGCACGCTCGACAACGAACAGCGCGTCGCCCGGACGCTGCAGCGCTGGTTGATGAACCTCGCGCATACGGAGCTGAGCCGCGTGCTGGCGGAGATCGCCAGCGAACACGATTTCGTCTTCCGGCGCGTGCAGATCCGGCGTCAGCGCACGCGCTGGGGCAGCTGCTCCGCCAGCGGGACCATCAGCCTCAATGTCTGCGCGCTGTTCCAGGATCCGGCGGTCATGCGCTACCTGCTGATCCATGAACTCAGCCACACGCGCCACATGAATCATTCGCGCCGCTTCTGGGCGCAGGTGGAAGCCATCGAGCCCGACTACAAGCGGCTCGATCGCGAACTGCTGCAAGGCTGGCAACGTGTGCCGGGATGGATGTTCCGATGAGCGACGACTCTTCCTCCAAGCCGCAGGCGAAGCCTGTCGATCTGTCGGACGAACAGGTCTTCTGGGACCTGGGCGAATCCAAGAGCTATGGCCAGTACCTGCAGCTCGACAAGGTGCTGAGCGCGCAGCAGCCGATCTCGTACGAGCACGACGAGATGCTGTTCATCGTCATCCACCAGGCCTCGGAGCTGTGGATGAAGCTGTGCCTGCACGAACTGACGGGCGCGCTGGATCACATCCGCCGCGACGACCTCGGTCCGTCGTTCAAGATGCTGGCGCGCGTGTCGCGCATCCAGGCGCAGCTCACGCAGTCGTGGGACGTACTGGCGACGATGACGCCCGCCGAATACTCGGCCTTCCGCAACCAGCTCGGCCGCGCGTCGGGATTCCAGTCGTACCAGTACCGCATGCTCGAGTTCATCATCGGCAACAAGAACGCCGACATGATCGAAGTCCACCGGCGCGATCCGGTGCACTACGACGCCCTGCAGCGCATGCTGCACAGCCCGAGCATCTATGACGAATCGCTGCGGCTGCTGAGCCGCCGCGGTTTCGAGATCCCGCAGGACTATCTCGACCGCGACTGGTCCCAGCCCTACCAGCCCAGCAAACAGGTCGCCGCCGCATGGCTCGCGGTGTATCACAGCATCGAAGAAAACTGGGACCTGTACGACCTCGCCGAAAAGCTGGTCGATCTCGACATGAAGTTCCAGCTCTGGCGCTTCAGTCACATGAAGACGGTGGAGCGCATCATCGGCTACAAGCGCGGCACCGGCGGCACGGGCGGCGTGTCGTATCTGGCGAAGGCGCTGGAGCTGCGGTTCTTCCCCGAGCTGTGGACGGTGCGGACGTCGATGTAGAGACGGAAAATGGCCGCAAAAAGGCGCAAACGACACAAGGTCAGAAGCAGATCTTTTTCCTAGCCTTGCGGTCTTTGCGCCTTTTTGCGGCCATTCCTCTTCCACACCCGCCACCCCAGCAGCACTGCCACGATCGTCGCGTAGACGAGCGGTTCGCGGATGTCGGCTTTCACTTGCCACCAGTAGTGCCACACGCCTAGGGGCACGATCACGTAGATCACCCGGTGCAGCGTTTTCCAGCGTTTGCCGAGGCGGCGCATCATGCCGTTGGTCGACGTGATCGCCAGCGGGATCAGCAGCAGCAGGGCGGCGAAGCCGATCGTGATGAAGGGACGCCTGGCGATGTCGGGCAGGATGCCCGGCCAGTAGAGGCCCTGGTCGAGAATCATCCAGGTCAGGAAGTGCAGCAGGATGTAGCTGAAAGCGAAGAGGCCGAGCATGCGCCGCAGTTGCACCAGCCACGACGCGCCGAACCAGTCGCGTAGCGGCGTGACGGCCAGCGTGACGATGAGCAGCCGCAAACCCCACTGACCCAGCGTGTCCTGCACGAATTCGACGGGATTGGCGCCGAGCGAGCCGGCGATGCCGAAGGCGCGCAATACCAGCAGACAAAGCGGCAGCGAGCACAGCAGGAACACTGCCGGTTTGATGTACCGGCGCACCGCGCGTGTGGACGGCATGGAGCCTAGTAGTTCTTCGCCAGGTCCATGCCGCGATACAGATCGGCCACTTCCTTCTCGTAGCCGTTGAACATCTGCGTCGGCACGCGGGAGTTGAACAGGCCGGCGCCGATGCGGCGTTCGCGTGCCTGGCTCCAGCGCGGGTGATCCACCTGCGGGTTCACGTTGGCATAGAAGCCGTACTCGTGCGGCGCCGAAATATTCCACGACGTCGGCGGCTGCTTCTCGGTGAAGCGGATTTCGACGATGGACTTGATGCCCTTGAAACCGTACTTCCACGGCGTGACGAGCCGCAGCGGTGCGCCGTTCTGGTTGGGCAGTGTCTTGCCGTAGAGACCGACGGCGAGCAGCGCCAGCGGATTCATCGCCTCGTCGATGCGCAATCCTTCCACGTACGGCCATTCGAGAACGTCGTAACGCTGGCCCGGCATTTCCTGCGGCCGCAGCACCGTCTTGAAGGCGACGTACTTCGCTTTCGACGTCGGTTTGAACTTCTTCAGTACGTTCGCGAGCGGCACGCCGACCCAGGGGATGACCATCGACCAGGCCTCGACGCAGCGCAGTCGATAGACGCGTTCTTCCAGCGGTTGCGATTTGAGGAGGTCTTCGAGCGCGAACTTGCCGGTCTGCTCGGCTTCGCCTGCAATCGTCACGGTCCAGGGCTCGGCGCGGAAGCGTCCCGAGTTTGCTGCGGGCGCCGATTTGTCGATGCCGAACTCGTAGAAGTTGTTGTAGGTCGTGATGTCTTCGTAGCTGTTCTGCGGCTCGCGGGTGCTGAGCTGATCGTTGCGCGTGAACTTGAGCGGCGTCACCGCAGCATTCGCGTCGTGCGCAGCGCCGAGGCCCGTCACGCCGGCGGCCAGTGCGGCCTGCAGCAGCGTGCGGCGATTCAGGTAGGTCGATTCGGAGGTGATCTCCGACGGGCGAATGCCTGCCGAGTCACCGGGTTGTCTGCGCCTGATCCACATGAATCCATCTCCGCGAAAACGGGTCGACCGATCAATAGACCTGCCGGAGCGAGAAATTATCACGGGAACGCATCGCGGGCCCGCCACTGTTCGCCCGGATTCCTGCCTTTCGCGGCCCGAATGCCGCGTAACGCTTGCGGAATGACGCCCCTACGGCGTCAGGCATCAGGCGTGAAGAATCATTAATCGCAGGAGAGCACACATGGCAATCGGGTTTCGTGCGCCGACGTCGCTGGCGTCGAAGGCATTCATCATTGCGGGCATCGTCCTGCTGCTGCTGGTTCCGCTGTTGATGTTGCGAGGGCTCGTCAGCGAAAGGACTGCGCTGCGCGAGCAGGCGACGGCGAAGGTCGCGGAAGGCTGGGGCGGAGATCTGATCGTCGGCGGTCCGATACTGACCCTGCCCACGCTGAGCACGGTCACGGATGGCGAGAAGACGCAGGTCATCCGCTCGGAGATCTACGTACTGCCGTCGCGTCTGACGGCGACGATCGATCTCAATCTGGAGGAGAAGCCGCGCTACGTGGGGATCTATGGCGTGCCCGTCTATCTTGCCGGCGTCAGGCTTGCGGGGGAGTTCGACTTCCAGGCGCTGCAGTCGCAGCTGCACCGGCCCGGTGTCACGTATCTGTGGGAGGAGAGCCGTATCCGGTTGCCGTTGTCCGAGGTGCGCAGCCTGCGCGAGGTACGGCGGGCGCGCATCGGTGTCCAGGACATCTCGTTCGGACCCTCGAGCCAGGGGCCGTATCGGGGCATCGATGCGCCGGTGCAGTCATTCGAAAATCGTCAGCCGCTGACTTTCGAATTCGATGCGGTGATCGCGGGCACGCGCAGCCTTTCGATCCTGCCGGTCGGCAGCACGACGTCGGTGGCGATGCATTCCAACTGGCCGCATCCCTCGTTCCAGGACGCGTTCCTGCCGGTCGAACATACCGTTACCGACAACGGTTTCGACGCGCGCTGGCAGGTGCTCGAGCTCAACCGGCCGTATCGACAGGTATGGATGCAGGGTGAGGTCAGCGAAGCGCAGCTGCTCGAATCCGCTTTCGGCGTGGGACTGTATCAGCCCGTCGATGTCTATCAGCGCGGCGAGCGCGCCATCAAGTACGCGCTGCTGTTCATCGCATTGACGTTCCTGACGTTCTTCGCCTGGGAGCAGGTGAGCCGCGTCCAGCTGCATCCGTTCCAGTATCTGCTGGTGGGACTCGCGCTGAGCACGTTCTATCTGCTGCTCATCGCGCTGTCCGAGCACATTGTGTTTCTGCTGGCTTACGTGATTGCGGCGACGGCGCTGGTCCTGTTGATCGGCATCTACATCGCCGGCGCGCTGCATAGTCGCGTCCGAGGCCTGGTGGCGGGCACGGCGATGACGGTGGTCTACGGCCTGCTGTACGTGCTGGTGCTGTCCGAGGATTATGCCCTGCTGCTCGGCGCCATCATTCTGTTCATTGCGCTCGCTGCAGTGATGCTGGTGACGCGCAGGATCGACTGGTATCGCGCGTCGGAGCCGGTCGAGAGCGATTGATTCCTTCTCATCTGCCTGTGGGGCCGGCTTCAGCCGGCCTCTTTAAGAAGTCAGGCTGAAGCCTGACCTACAGGAAGACCAGACACCTAGACCGGCGGCGGACCCTCCGGAAGCTGCGGCAGCGAATCGGCAATCTCGAACCAGTTGGCCTTGGAACTGACATGGATATGCGCCTGCGGCCGCATGCCGGGATCGTCGTCGAGCGTGCCTGCGGGAATCACGACGACGTCGCGCTCCGGCGAAACACGCGGCGCCGCGCCGCCGCACTTGCCGCAGAACGCCACCGAGAAGAAACGCGCCTCAGGGACCTTGTACGTCCGCACGTCCGCCTCGCCGCGCACGAACTGAAAATCGCCGAGCTTGTAGAAGAGATTGGTGGCATGGGCGCTGCTGCGACCGCGACGGCAGCGCGTGCAATGACAGTTCATCATGCGCATCGGCTGACCCGTGAGTTCGAACGCGACGCAGCCGCACAGGCAGCTGCCCGCGACGATACCTTCGCGCTTCTCGGCAGCGGGGCGCGTGACGCCGGTCGTGCCGAACTCTTCGGGGTATTCCTCGTGCTGGGGCAGGGCGTCGGCAATCTGTGTCCACGGTGCCCGCGAACCGACGAACCAGTGCGCCTGCGGCTTCAGGTCGAGATCGCCCAGCAGATTGCCTGCCGGGCAGATGACCATGTCCATGTCCTTGAGCACCGACGGCGCCACCGAACCGCAGGAGCGGCAGAACGAACGCTGGCCCTTGTCGGAAGAGACGTACGTCGCGACATTGTCTTCGCCGGCGATCCAGCGGAAGCCCATCAAGGGCGCAGCGGCAAAGGTCGCGAACGATCCGCCGTGATGCTTGCGACACATGGAGCAGTGACAATGCACCATGGCATTGAGCGGGCCATCGATTTCATAGCGGACCGCGCCGCATAGGCAGGTTCCCTCGATCGGCGGATGCTTGTCCGACATGGGTGGCTCCGGAAGACGACGAATCGTTCGACGATAGCAATATGTGACGGAGTCCTCCACAGGCAGGACTCGCGACGCAAATTTAGGGTTTTGATGGGTTCATCCGCCGCCGCAGGCCATGGTAAAAGACCAGCGAACATGACCACCGAGACGACACAACGGCTGAGTCTGCGCGAGCAGGTCGAGAACCTGCTGCCGACCTGGCAGAGCTGGTATCCCAGCCTGTTCCATGCGGCCGAGGATCTCGGCCTGATCCGCGCGCGCGTGTGCTCGCCTGATTCGCTGATGCTGTCGAACCGTCACGCCGCCGTCCGGGAAGAAGCCGTGCGCGCGTTCAAGGAACAGTGGGGTGTGGAAGACGAACAGGAACTGCCGCCGGCCCAGCACCTGCAGCTCGTGAAGCGCATCCAGGATCAGATGCGGTCACGGAACAACCGCAAGCAGGGCAATGTCGCGAAACGTCGCGGCAGATAGATCAAGAATGAATGGCCGCAAAAAAGCGCAGACGTACGCAAAGTTCAGAGTCGGATTCTTTTCACAATGTGTGTTCTTTGCGCCTTTTTGCGGCCATTAATCTTCTCCTGTCTTCAACTTTCCAACGCCGCCAGATCGCGCGCGTAGTTCGCGTACGAATCCTTCAGCGAAGCTGAATTCAGCAGCATCGTGGCGATGACTTCGTCGCTGCCCGGCTTCATTACGCGCGTGCGGATCCACATGCTTTCGGTGCGGCGGCTGCCGCTCAGCGCCACCACTTCGCGTTCGATCTCGTAGTCCTCGCCGACGAACAGCGGGCCGCCGATGAGGCGGATTTCCTGATCGGCGAACAGGCCGACGACCGGACCGCGGACGGGAAATTCATTCGCGTCGCGGCTGTGGTTCAACAGCACGCTGATCATCTCGACGGGAATGATCGCGCGACCCCAGGGCGAGCTGCCGGCGCCGGCGGCCGAATACCAGGGCGAATTCTCCGTGATCACCTTGAGCTTGTCGGCCAGCGAGAAGGGATAGAGGTGGCCCATGTGCTGGTTGGCGTCCATGCGGATGCGCATCCGTTGGCCGCGCATGCCGACGCTCACGTCGTGCAGGATGACGAGCCTGTCGGGTGGCGCCAGATCCTTGATGCGCTGTTCGAGTGCCGAGGGCGGGTTGTCGCTGCCCACGGCGGCGGTGCCGCGCAGGATCTCCACGCCATCTTCGCGCTGCATCCAGATCGTCGTCTGGGTTTCGCCGTTCTTCGGCCTCGCGACGAAAGCGCGCACGCGTTCGCCCTCGAAGCAGGGATTGCGGTAGTGGGCGGAGAGACAGCCGCTTTCGAGCCAGCGCGTTCCCCACAGCGCGACACACAGCGGTACGAACTGGCTGAAATGCGTCGGACCTTCGATCGTGCCGCCTTTGAAGCCGAGTTTCTGCGCGGTCGCGTCGTCGTGGATGGAGGTGTGATTGTCGTACTGCTGTGTCGCGAGCATCTGCCGCGGACCGCGCAGGGGGCCGACGAGCAGGTCGGCGGAATCGTCGATGGGTGTGTCGAACGGTGCTTGCATGGCGGTCATCCGGAGATCTTCGTGAAGTCGGGTGGACGCCGTTCGGCAAAGGCCCGGAAGGCTTCGGCGGCTTCGGCTGTTTTCAATCGCTGACCGAAGATCTCGCCCTCGCGCTGCATGACGGCGGAAATCGCCGCTGCGTCACGCATCAGTTTCTTGGTGGCTTGCAACGCGCCGAGCGGTCGCGTCGCAAGCGCCTTGGCGGCTTCGAGCGCTTTCGCACGAACCTGATCCGCCGGCACGGCCGCATTGACCAGTCCGATGGCGGCTACCGTCCTGCCGTCGACGGGTTCGCCGAGTGCGAACATCTGGAAGGCACGCGCGTGTCCGATACGGGCGGGAATCAGCCAGCTCGATGCCGCTTCGGGCACGAGCGCGAGATTCACGAACGGCGTGGAGAGCTTGGCGTTCTCGGCAACGTAAACGAGATCGCAGTGCATGAGCATCGTGACGCCAATGCCCACGGCGAAGCCCTGCACAGCGGCGACGTAGGGCTTTTCCGCCCGAGCCAGCGCATCGAGGAACATGTGCGACTTCATTTCGCTGCGTGCCAGCTGGCCCGAGGCGACTGCGGCGAAGTCGCCGAGATCGTTGCCGGCGGTGAAGGCATCGCCCTCGGCTTCCAGCAGCACGGCGCGTACCTGCGGATCTTTCTCGGCGCTGTCGAGCGCGTTGCCGAGGGCCGCGTACATGGCATTGGTGATCGCGTTCTTCTTGTCCGGCCGGTTGAGCGCGATGCGCATGACGCGGTCTTCGACGCCGATGCGGATGTGGTCTGTCATGGCGGGCTCCAGATGAGAGGCGGCGCCGATTATCGGTGTGCGGCCGTTGCGAATTCAATCGATGCTGAAAGTGACGGAAGTGACGCGGGTGACGAAAGTTACGTGGGTCCGAAATGCAGAAGGGGGAGCTCTCGCTCCCCCTTCTTCGTCACCTTCGTGACCCTCGTGACCTATGTCACTCGTTCCATCATGCAGCCTTGCTGCCGCTCGCCAGCTGACGCAGCACGTAGTGCAGGATGCCCCCGTGCTGGAAGTACTCGCGCTCCTTCGGGGTATCGATGCGCACACGCACTTCGAACTTGATCGGCGCGCCGCTATCCGGCGTAGCGACCACGGTGACGACCTTCGCCGCGCCGCCGTTGAGCCCGATGATCTCGAAGCTTTCCTTGCCGGTGAGACCGAGCGACTGCGCGTTCTGGCCTTCCTTGTACTGCAGCGGCAGCACGCCCATGCCGATCAGGTTCGAGCGGTGGATGCGCTCGAAGCTTTCGGTGATGACGGCTTTCACGCCCAGCAGCATCGTGCCCTTGGCGGCCCAGTCGCGCGAGGAGCCCGTGCCGTATTCCTTGCCGGCCAGAACCACGAGCGGCGTGCCTTCCTGCTTGTAGCGCATGGCGGCGTCGTAAATGCTCATCTGTTCGCCGCTCGGGACGTGGACGGTCACGCCGCCTTCGGTGCCCGGAGCCAGCAGGTTGCGCAGGCGGATGTTGGCGAACGTGCCGCGCATCATGATCTCGTGGTTGCCGCGGCGTGCGCCGTAGGAGTTGAAGTCCACCGGCTGTACGCCCAGCGATACGAGGTATTTCGCGGCCGGGCTCGTCCTGGAAATGTCGCCCGCCGGGGAGATGTGGTCCGTCGTGACCGAATCGCCCAGCAACGCCAGCGCGCGGGCATTGCGGATGTCGGCGACCGGGTTCGGCTTCATCGTCATGCCGACGAAGTACGGCGGATTCTTCACGTAGGTCGACTTGTCGTCCCACTGATAGATCTTGCCGGCGCCGAGGCTGATCGCATTCCAGTTTTCATCGCCGGCGAACACGCTCGCGTAGCCCTTGCGGAACATGGCGGAGTCGACCGACTTGTTGATGAACTCCTGAACCTCGGCAGGCGAGGGCCAGATGTCCTTGAGATAGACCGGCTTGCCGTCGGCGCTCGTGCCGAGCGGTTCGGTCGTGAGATCGAGGTTCAACGTGCCGGCGAGGGCGTAGGCGACGACGAGCGGCGGCGAGGCGAGGAAGTTCATCTTCACTTCCGGATGCACGCGGCCTTCGAAGTTGCGGTTGCCCGAGAGCACCGATGTCGCGATCACGTCGCCTGCTTTCACGGCTTCAGAGATCTGCGGCAGCAGCGGACCGGAGTTGCCGATGCAGGTCGTGCAGCCGTAGCCGACCGTGTAGAAGCCGACGGCTTCCAGATCCGGCGTGAGGCCGGCCTTCGTCAGATAGTCGGTCACGACGCGCGAGCCGGGTGCCAGGCTCGTCTTCACCCACGGCTTAGAGGTCAGGCCGAGCTTGCGGGCATTGCGGGCGACGAGGCCGGCAGCAATCAGCACGGCGGGGTTCGACGTGTTGGTACAGCTCGTGATGGCGGCGATCAGCACGTCGCCGTCCTTGACGTCGAACGACTTGCCGTTGACCGTCGCCTTGCCGACGCCGGTGGCCGACGGATTCTTCTTCGAGCGTTCTTCCGCCATCGTGGCATGCGTCCTGGCGTAGGTCTGCTTCGCCGTGCGCAGCGGCACGCGATCCTGCGGACGCTTCGGGCCGGCGAGCGAGGGTTCGACGGTACCGAGATCGAGTTCGAGCACGTCGGTGTAATCGGCCTGTGCGTCGCCGTTGTTGCGCCACATGCCCTGGTGCTGTGCGTAGGCCTTGACCAGCGCGATCTGCTCGGCGCTGCGGCCCGTCAGGTCGAGATACTTCAGGGTTTCTTCGTCGATCGGGAAGATGCCGCAGGTGCTGCCGAATTCCGGCGCCATGTTCGCGATCGTCGAGCGATCGGCGAGCGGCAGGTTCGCCAGGCCATCGCCGAAGAACTCGACGAACTTGTCGACCACGCCTTTCTTGCGCAGCATTTCGGTGATCGTGAGCACGAGGTCGGTCGCGGTCGTGCCGGGCTTGAGCGTGCCCGTCAGCTTGAAGCCGATGACGTGCGGGATGAGCATCGTGACCGGCTGGCCGAGCATGGCCGCTTCGGCCTCGATGCCGCCGACGCCCCAGCCGAGCACGCCGAGGCCGTTGACCATCGTCGTGTGCGAGTCGGTGCCGACCAGCGTGTCCGGGTAGGCCCAGTTCACGCCGTCCCTCTGCGCATCGAACACGACGCGCGCGAGATGCTCGACGTTGACCTGGTGAACGATGCCGGTGTTCGGCGGCACCACCTTGAAGTTCTGGAACGCGGTCTGGCCCCAGCGCAGGAACGCATAGCGCTCGGTGTTGCGGCTGAAGTCGATGCGGTTGTTTTCGACGATGGCCTGCGGCGAGCCGTAGGCATCGACCTGTACCGAGTGGTCGATGACCAGTTCGGCCGGCGACAGCGGATTGATTTCATCGGCATTGCCGCCGAGCTTGATCATGGCTTCGCGCATCGCGGCGAGGTCGACGATCGCGGGCACGCCGGTGAAGTCCTGCATGATCACGCGGCTTGGCGTGAAGGAGATTTCGTAGGAAGGCGCGGCCTTCGGATCCCAGTTGAGCAGCGCATCGATGTCGGCGCGCGTGACATTCACGCCGTCTTCGAAGCGCAGCAGGTTTTCGAGCAGGATCTTCAGGGAAAAGGGCAGGCGTGCGACGTTGCGGTCCTTCAGCGCGGCGAGGCTGAAGATTTCATAGTTGCGGCTACCGCAAGCGAGCGTGGTGCGCGCCTTGAACGAGTCTTTCATGCGTCCTCCGGGAAAAATGGACCGGGCAGTCGATCGCGAATGGACGGACCCCGGTTTTCAGCGCGCGGAATTATAGCCGCTCCGCGAGTCGAAGTAGACCTGAAAACTGAGTCAGTGGGGTCGGTCGATATATGAAACGTCTGGCAGCCAGAGGCCCGCGATCTAATGAGAACCAGTCTCAGCCACGGGCGACGATAGGTCGCGCGTATGGGGACGGGTGGATTCGATGACTCCGCCGCCCAGGCACTCCTCGCCGAGATAGAGCACGGCGTACTGCCCCGGTGTCACGGCGCGCTGCGGCTGGACGAACCGGATATCGACGGTGCCGCGGTCGATCACCGTCACGCGGCAGACCTGGTCGGCCTGGCGATAGCGAACCTTCGCGGTGCACTCGAATCGGGGCGCGGGTGCAGCGCCCGCGACCCACTGCATCTGCGCGGCCGTCAGGCTGTCGCTCAGCAGTGCCGGATGATCGTGCCCCTGGACCGCGAGCAGCACGTTGCGCTGCAGATCCTTGCCGGCCACATACCAGGGCGCTTCCGATGCATCGGCCTGGCCGCCGATGCGCAGGCCCTGGCGCTGGCCGAGCGTGTAGTACATGAGTCCCTGATGCCGGCCGAGCCGGCGGCCGTCGAGCGATTCGATGTCGCCGGGCTGCGCGGGCAGGTACTTCGACAGGAACTCCGCGAACGGACGTTCGCCGATGAAACAGATGCCGGTGCTGTCCTTCTTGTCGAACACGGGCAGCGTCAGGTCGCGCGCGATGGCACGGATCTCGTCCTTGTGCTTGTCGCCGATGGGAAAGAGCGTGCGGGCGAGCGAGGCGGCGGGCATCGCGTGCAGGAAGTAGCTCTGGTCTTTCCCGGGATCGAGGCCCTTGAGCAAGCGCGGCCGCGGTTCATGCACCACGCGCGCGTAGTGGCCGGTCGCCACCCATTCCGCACCGAGCCGGCGTGCGTAGTCGAAGCACACGCCGAACTTGATCTCGCGATTGCACAGCACGTCCGGATTGGGCGTACGTCCGGCGCGATATTCCTCCAGGAAGTACGCGAACACGCGCTCGCGATATTCACCGGCGAAACTGACCTTGTGCAGCGGAATGCCGAGCTGTTCGCATACCTTCCGCGCATCCTGAAAATCCGCGGCGGCCGTGCAGTAGCCGTCTTCGTCCTCGTCCCAGTTGCTCATGAACAGCCCCTGGACTTCGTAGCCCTGCTGCAGCAGCAGCCACGCGGCGACGGACGAATCCACGCCGCCGGACATGCCGACGATGACGAGAGGTGAGGCCATGAACGGGGAGATTAACCGTCTGCAACGACCACAGGATCTGCTGTGGGGCCGGCTTTAGCCGGCCTGAGCAGTGTCAGGCTAAAGCCTGACCTACAGGAAGAAGCAGATGCCGTGGGGATACTCAAAGGCGACTGAAGGTCGGCAGATCGTCGATGATGTCGCGCGGCTGCGAGCGGCGTTCGGGACCGACGTAGGCAATGCCGGACAGCAGATGCTGCACGACATCCAGCGGATAGCGACGGCCCTGCAGATAGTCATCGATGCAACGCGTGACCATCGGACTGCGCAGGCGCGCGGCGCGCAGGTCGATCTGCCTGCGGTTCATCCACAGCGCACGTTCGATGCCGCGATCCAGGCGACGTGCGGGATCGTGCGCAGTGACCTGGCCGCAGAAGGCGAAGCGCAGGAAGGTGCGCTGCTTCTCGGGCTGATCCCACAGGTATATGCCGGTCAGCGCCTCGGGCTGGAAGGTCCAGGCCGTTTCTTCGAGCGTCTCGCGGATGACGGCGGCGATCAGTTCCTCGCCGCGTTCGACGTGCCCGGCAGGCTGGTTGAAGACCATGGCATTGCCCACGCGCTCTTCGACGAGCAGGAACTCGCCGTTGCGTTCGACGATGGCAGCTACGGTCAGGTCGGGCCTTAGCGACATTTTGTCAGTATATCCGTGACCTTACGTCGGAATTGTGAAGTATCCCAAATATAGGGCACAAACCGGGCGCATGAGCAGCAGGCAATCGCCGTCGGGACGTCAGACGTCGCGCGCAAGCCGGTTGGCGATGCCCGTGTAGGTCGCCGGCGAGAGCGCCAGCAACCCCTTCCTGGCTTCTTCCGGAATGGCCAGTCCGCCGATGAATTCGCGCAGGCTGGCGGCATCGATGCGCTGGCCGCGCGTCAATGACTTGAGCTGTTCATAGGCGTTCTCCACGCCGAACCGCCGCATGACTGTCTGGATGGGTTCCGCCAGCAGTTCCCAGTTCGCATCCAGGTCCGCAGCCAGCTGCTTGCGATCCACGTCGACACGCTCCAGACCGCGCTCGATAGATCGCCACGCAATCAATGAATGGCTGACCGCGACGCCAACGTTGCGCAGCACGGTCGAATCCGTGAGATCGCGCTGCCAGCGCGACACCGGCAGCTTGTCCGCGAGGAAGCGCAGCATCGCGTTGGCGAGTCCCAGGTTGCCTTCGCCATTCTCGAAGTCGATGGGATTGACCTTGTGCGGCATGGTCGACGAGCCGACTTCGCCGGCCACGACGCGCTGCCGGAAATAGCCGATCGAGATGTATCCCCAGAAGTCCCGGCACAAATCCACCAGGATCGTGTTGATGCGTGCGAGTGCGTCGAAGTACTCCGCGTTCCAGTCGTGCGGCTCGATCTGGGTGGTGTACGGATTCCAGACGAGGCCGAGCGATTCGACGAAGCGCGAGCCGAGCGCCGGCCAGTCGACCTGCGGATACGCCACGACGTGGGCATTGAAGTTGCCGACGGCGCCATTGATCTTGCCTTCGATCGACACGGCCGAGAATCGCAGGCGCTGGCGCTGCAGGCGATACACGAAGTTGGCGATTTCCTTGCCGAGCGTCGTCGGCGTCGCCGGCTGGCCGTGCGTGCGCGACATCATCGGCGCGTCGGCATTGGCGTGGGCCAGCGTCTTCAGGCGCGCGATCAACGCATCCAGCCGCGGCAGCAGCACCTGGTCGCGCGCTTCCTTGAGCATCAGCGCATAGCTGAGATTGTTGATGTCCTCGGACGTGCAGGCGAAATGCACGAATTCGCGCCGTGAACGCCAGGCCGGCACGGCATCGAGCCGGCTCTTCACGAAGTATTCGACGGCCTTCACGTCGTGATTGGTTTCGCGCTCGATGCGCTTCACTTCGACGGCATCGGCATCGGTCAGCTCGGCAGCCAGCGCATCGAGCACGGTCAATGCTTCCGTGGGCAGTCCGCGCAGTTCTTCGATGCGCGGCTCGGCGGCGAGGGCCTTGAGCCACAACGCCTCGACGCGCACGCGCTGGCGGATGAGGCCGCGCTCGCTGAAGAGCGGACGCAGTTCGGCACACTTGTCGGCGTAACGGCCGTCGATGGGAGAGATGGCGTTCAGGAGATGAATGTTCATATGTAGAATCATACCGCACGCTGTCGTTTCCGGTCCGGACGAAACCGGATCGGGATTTCCCTTCCGGCAGCTTTATCGACGGAGCCCAATGTGACGAAGAGCGGATTTCGCATCGAGCGCGACAGTCTCGGCGAACTCAAGGTTTCCGCCGATGCGCTGTGGGGGCCGCAGACCCAGCGCGCGGTCGAGAACTTTCCGATCAGCGGACTGCGCATGCCGCGCGATTTCATCCGCGCGCTCGGCCTGATCAAGTGGGCGGCGGCCACCGCCAATCTCGAACTCGACGGCCTCGATCCGAAACGCGCCGGCGCGATCCAGAAAGCCGCTCTCGAAGTGATCGATGGCAAGCACGACGCGCAGTTCCCGGTCGATGTGTTCCAGACCGGTTCCGGCACCAGCAGCAACATGAATGCCAACGAGGTGATCGCGCACCTGGCGAGCACGGCCAAGGTGCCGGTGCATCCGAACGACCACGTCAACATGGGCCAGAGTTCGAACGACGTGATCCCCACGGCGATCCACCTGAGCGCCTTGCTGGGCATCGAGCAGCATCTGCTGCCGGCGCTCGCCTATCTGAACGCGGTGATCACGCGCCGCATCGGTGAGATCGGCGACATCGTCAAGACGGGTCGCACGCATCTGATGGACGCGATGCCCGTGACGTTCGGCCAGGAGCTGAGCGGCTGGCACGCGCAGATCGAACTGGGTACGACGCGCATCATGGAATGCCGGCCGCGGCTGCAGGCGATTGCGCTCGGCGGCACGGCCGTCGGCACCGGCATCAATGCCGATCCGAAATTCGCGGTACTGGCGGCGCGCTATCTGTCGCTGAAGAGCGGGCTCGAACTGCGGCCCAGTCCGAACTACTTCGAATCATTGTCGTCGCAGGACGCCGCCGTCGAACTCTCCGGCCAGCTCAAGACGCTGGCCGTATCACTGACCAAGATCGCCAACGATCTGCGCTGGATGAACAGCGGTCCGCTCGCCGGCATCGGCGAGATTTCGCTGCCGGTGCTGCAGCCGGGCAGCAGCATCATGCCGGGCAAGGTCAATCCCGTGATTCCGGAAGCCGTGACGATGGTGGCGGCGCAGGTCATCGGCAACGACGCGACGATCACGGTTGCGGGACAGTCCGGAAACTTCCAGCTCAACGTCATGCTGCCCGTCATCGCCTACAACCTGCTGCAGAGCATCGACCTGCTGTCGAATGCGGCGCGCGTGCTGGCGGATGCGGCAATCGCCGGCTTCAAGGTGAACGAGTCCGCCGTCACCGCGGCGCTGGAACGCAATCCGATCCTGATCACCGCGCTCAATCCGGTCATCGGTTACGAACTGGGCGCGAAGATCGCCAAGCAGGCTTACGCCGAGCGCCGCCCGGTGCGCGAAGTCGCCGCCGAGCAGACGAAGCTGCCGCCCGAGGAACTCGCCCGCCTGCTCGATCCGCGCGAATTGACCAAGGGTGGCGTCAAAGCGGAAGGCGGCGGCTGACGTGTCGGGGCTTTCCGATCGACTGGAACTGCGCCGGCGGATCGAGGCGAGGCTGCACGGTTCGCAGCCTGCGACGGATCTGACGACGGCGCATGCCGGCGGCATCGCGCCCGAGTTCAGCGACCGCTTCCGGCGCTTCTATCCGGCATCGCTCGCGCCCGCCGCCGTGCTGGTGCCGATCGTGGATCGTGACGAAGGCCCGACGATCCTGCTGACGCAGCGCTCGGCGCAGCTCAAGAACCACGCGGGACAGATCAGCTTTCCCGGCGGACGCATCGAATCCTCCGACGCCGGTCCGCTGGATGCGGCGTTGCGCGAAACGGAGGAGGAGGTCGGCCTCATGCGCGACTACATCCAGGTCGCCGGCTATCTCGATCCGCTGGTCGTGCTCACCGGTTTCTGCATCACCCCCGTGGTGGGCTTCGTCAACCCGGGCTTTACGCTGAAGCTGAACAGCCGCGAAGTCGAGACGACGTTCGAGCTGCCGCTCGCGCATCTGCTGGACGAAGCGAATCACCTTTCGCGCGAGCGCGTCATCGGCGATGTGCCGGTGCAGGTCTATGACATTCCTTTCGGCGCGTACCAGATCTGGGGCGCCACGGCCGGGATATTGATGAACCTGTATCGATTGCTTGCCGCTCCGCCCGTCAACCGCTAGCGAGTTGCCATGTCATCGATTTCCCGCCTGCTCGCCCTCATGTCGCGCCTGCGCGATCCGCAACGCGGCTGTCCGTGGGATCTGCAGCAGAACTTCGACTCCATCGCTCCGTACACGATCGAAGAGGCTTACGAAGTCGCCGATGCCATCGAACGCAAGGATCTGGAGGCGCTGCGCGACGAACTCGGCGACCTGCTGTTCCAGGTCGTCTTTCATTCGCAGATGGCGAGCGAGCAGGGCACCTTCGCCTTCGACGACGTGGTCGATGCCATCTGCGACAAGATGGAACGGCGCCATCCGCACGTCTTCGGCGATGCGCGCATCGACGATGCGGAGCAGCAGACCCTCGCCTGGGAAGAACAGAAGCGGCGCGAGCGTGCAGCGACCCGCGACAGCGTGCTCGACGATGTCCCGCTCGCCCTGCCGGCGCTGACGCGCGCCAGCAAACTCGGCAAGCGGGCCGCACAAGTCGGATTCGAATGGGCGGACGTCGGCGGCGCCGTCGACAAGCTGCAGGAGGAACTCGGCGAGCTGCGCGAGGAAGTCGCGGCCGGCGCCGATCCGCAGCGCATGGAGCATGAGATTGGCGACGTGCTGTTCTGCGTCGTCAACGTCTGCCGTTATCTGAAGATCGATCCCGAGAAGGCGCTGCGCCTCACCAATGCGAAGTTCGAACGCCGCTTTCGTCATGTCGAGCGTGGTCTCAAGGCCGAGGGTCGCGCGCCGGAGCAGGCGACGCTGGAGGAAATGGACCGGTTGTGGGACGAGGCGAAGAAGGAGGAGTGACGGGAGTGACGAAAGTCACGGGGTCTTCTGGCCTTCGTCACTTTCGTGACTTTCCGTGACTCCGCCGCAGACCCAGCCGCGGCGAAGATTCAGCCTTCATTCAGAGCTTCGATCCTATCGTGCGTCCCATGCCCGGCTTCATCCCGCCGGGTGTGGAGAAGAACATGACGATTTCCGCTCGCGGTGCGAGTGTCCTGGCGGTTCTCACGGGTCTGTGTGTGACCTCGGTCACACTGGCAGCGCCTCCTTCCTGGTCCAACGCGCGGCACGAAGACTACGACTACGCTCCGGTCGTGCGCGCCGAACCGATCGTCAGGCAGGTCCGGGTGGAGACCCCGCGCCGCGAATGCTGGGACGATGCCCGCACCGTTGAATCGCGCCCGCACATTTCCGAGCCCGCCGTCGGCGGCCGTACGCTATTGGGCGGCATCATCGGCGGCGTGATCGGCCATCAATTCGGCAGTGGCAGCGGCCGTGACGCCGCGACGATTGCCGGCGCCGCGATTGGCGCGGGCGTCGGCTACGACAGCGCGCGCCGCGCCCATGGCACCTCGACCACGCAGGAAGTCGTGCAGCGCTGCGAAGTCCGTTACCAGGATCAGTACGAAGAGCGCATCGATGGCTATCGCGTCACGTACCGTTACAACGGACGCGAATACACCACCCGGATGCCGTACGACCCGGGTTCGAAGATCCGGGTCCGGGTGGCCGTCGCGCCGGCAGAGTGAAAATCCACGGGTCGATGGGGTGTGAATCGTCACCCCATCGACCGTAAACTACCGCTCCCATGCGATCCCGCCTTTCGCTGCTGGCAATGATTTCCGCCCTGGCCCTCGGCCTGGCGGTGCCGGTGGCGGGTGCCCAGAGCCTGATCGAAAAGCGCCCTCGCAGCGAACGTCAGACGGATCGCCCGCGCGTATCGCTCGATCAGGCCGTCAACATGGCCGAGAGCCGCTATCGCGCCAAGGCCGTGAAGGCGCAGCAATCCCTCAATGGCGATCGTGTGGTCTACAACATTCGTTTGCTGAGCGGCGACGGTCGGGTGTGGACCGTGCACGTCGATGCACAGACGGGGCAGATGTACTGATGCGCGTCCTGGTCGTCGAAGATGAAGCTGCGCTGCGTGAAACCCTCGCACAGCAGCTCAAGGATTCCGGCTTCACCGTCGATCTTGCGGCCGACGGCGAAGAGGGGCTGTACTGCGGGCGCGAATACGCCCTCGATCTCGCCATCATCGACCTCGGCCTGCCGAAGCTGCCCGGGCTCGAACTGATCCGCAAACTGCGCGCCGAATCCAAGACCTTCCCCATCCTCATTCTGACGGCGCGTGATCGCTGGCAGGACAAGGTCGAAGGTCTGCAGGCCGGCGCCGACGACTACGTCGCCAAGCCGTTTCACTTCGAGGAACTGCTGGCGCGTGCACAGGCGCTGCTGCGACGTTCGGGCGGCTGGGCTCAGCCTGTGCTGCGTTGTGGCCCCGTCGCGCTTGATCCGCGCACGCAGGACGTGACGGTGAACGACAAGCGCGTCGAGCTGACGAGCTTCGAATATCGCATCCTCGAATACCTCATCCATCGCGCCGGTGAGGTCATCTCCAAGGCCGAACTCACCGATCGTCTCTACGCGCAGGATTTCGATCGCGACAGCAACACCATCGAAGTCTTCATCGGCCGCCTGCGCCGCAAGCTCGATCCGGACGAAACCATCAAACCGATCGAAACACTGCGCGGCCGCGGCTACCGCTTCGCCCTGCAGCGCGAATAACGAGAAACAGAGGAGAAGAAATTTCCACGGGGAACACTGGGAACACGGGGGTTCGGAACCGAAGAAATCTCTTCTTATCCCTGTGCCCCCCGTGTCCCCCGTGGAAATTTCTTCTCCTTCTGACTCCGTGATCTCCGTGTGAACCTCTGATGCAGCCGCACTCGTTAAGCACCCGACTGCTGGCTTCCGTCAGCGTGCTGCTCGTGCTGTTCTTCGGCATCACGATCGTGGCGCTCGATCTCGTGTTCCGCGATCTCGCCGAGCGGTCGGTGCGCGACCGGCTGGAGGTTCAGGTGCTGGCGCTGATTTCCGCATCGGAAGAAGAGCCGAATGACGGACTGCAGCCGGCGGCGCAGCTCGCGGAAATGCGGTTCAACAATCCCGGTTCCGGTCTCTACGGCGAAATCGTGCGCAGCGACGGTTACGTGAGCTGGCGATCCGCATCGCTGGCAGGAACCGGACTGGAGTTCTCGCCCACGCTGCATCCGGGCGAACGACGCTTCGGCGAATTGCGCGGGGCGGACGGAACCGTGGTGCTCGCGCTCAGTCGCGCGATCGAATGGGAATTCAACAGGAAGAAAACACGCTCCTTCGTGTACAGCGTCGCCGAGAGCCGCGAACCGTACTACGCGCAATTGAACCGCTTCCGCGTACAGCTCTTCGGCTGGTTCAGCGTACTGATGCTGCTGCTGCTCGGTGCACTGGCCATTCTCCTGCGCCGCCTGCTGGCGCCGCTGCGACGTGCGGAGCGGGAGATCGAAGCGGTCGAGGTTGGCGAGATTACGGAACTCGGCGGCGGCTACCCGCGAGAGCTGCTGGGCATCACCACCAATCTCAACGCGCTGTTGCGCAGCGAGCGCGATCGCCTGCAGCGCTATCGCAATACGCTCGGCAATCTCGCGCACAGTTTCAAGACGCCGCTGGCGGTGATGCGCAACCTGCTGGACTCGCCTGCGGGCCAGGAACTCGCGGTGGCGAAGCTGCTCGACGAACAGGTCGGCCGCATGGATGACATCGTGAAGTATCAGCTCAAGCGCGCTGCGGCCTCGGGCGGCACGGGCCTGGGTACTGCGCCGGTCGACGTTCGCGACGCGCTCGAAGCGCTGCGCGGTGCGCTGCTGAAGGTGTATATGGATCGCGGCATCGCCTGCGACCTCAGCGTGGCCGAAGGCTGCGTCTACTTCGGCGACCGCGAAGACCTGACCGAGATGGCCGGTAACCTGGTGGACAACGCGTTCAAGTGGGCACGC
This sequence comes from uncultured Steroidobacter sp., assembly GCA_937864115.1. GTDB lineage: Bacteria > Pseudomonadota > Gammaproteobacteria > Steroidobacterales > Steroidobacteraceae > Steroidobacter. Next base: position 143,417 of record CALMII010000039.1, read on the forward strand.
AGCAAGGTCCGCGTGACGGCGAATCGGCTGTCGAGCCCGATCGCGCGTCGCGACGGCCTGCAGATCCTCGTCGAAGATGACGGCCCGGGCATTCCGCCGGCGGAACGCGCACGCGTGCTGGATCGCGGTGCACGACTGGACGAGCGCGTGAGCGGGCAGGGCATCGGACTCTCTGTCGTGCGGGAAGTGGCGAAGCTCAATGGCGGCACGATCAGCATCGGCGAGTCGGCGCTGGGCGGCGCGCTGATCGAGATTCGCTTGCCGCCGGCGTGAGAGGATTGGCCGCAAAAAGGCGCAAAAGAACGCAAGGTCCAGAATGGAAATCCGGATCTCTGCTTTTCCATTTTGAGTCCTTTGCGCTTTTTCGCGGCCAATCTCATTTCTGAACCATGACCACCGCGCAGAAATCCATCAACGACCGCCTGCTTGCGCTGCGGGAGCGATTGCCGCTGACGCGGCTGACGGACCGTGCGCGGCTGGCGCGGGAGATGGATCGGCTGTTTGCGCGCCGGGATCATGGCGCGGAGTTCGAGCGGGTCGCGGCGGCGCTCAGCGACTCGATCGATAAATCTGCGGGGCAGGTCGAGCGGCTGCGGCAGTTGCCGTTACGGCTGCAGTTCGATGCCGAGTTGCCCATCACTGCGCATCGCGAAGAAATCGCGACGGCATTGGCGAAGCATCAGGTGATCGTCGTGTGCGGCGCGACCGGGTCGGGAAAGACGACCCAGCTGCCGAAGATCTGTCTCGAAGCAGGGCGCGGTGCGTTCGGTCTGATCGGCCATACGCAGCCGCGGCGCATCGCGGCGCGCGCGATTGCCGACCGGCTTGCCGTCGAACTGGGCACGACGGTCGGCGGCGCGGTGGGTTATCAGGTGCGCTTCACCGATCGCGTCGGTCCGGATGGCCGGATCAAGCTCATGACCGACGGCATCCTGCTGCGCGAACTGGAAAACGACCGGCTGCTGCGACGCTACGACACGCTCATCATCGACGAGGCGCATGAGCGCAATCTCAATATCGATTTTCTGCTGGGCGTACTGAGACAGATCCTGCCGAAGCGGCCGGAACTGCGGATCGTCATCACGTCCGCCACCATCGATCCGCAACGCTTCGCGGACTTCTTCGGCGGTGCGCCCGTCATCGAAGTGTCGGGACGCAGCTATCCGGTGGAAGTGCGTTATCGGCCGCTGTTCGGCGATGACGAGGAAACCGAGCTGTCGCTGCCCGAGGGCATCGTGAGCGCGGTGCGCGAGCTGGATCGCGAGTCGCGCGGCGACGTGCTCGTGTTCCTGCCGGGCGAGAAGCAGATCCGCGATGCGGCCGATGAACTGGGCAAGGCGAAGCTGCATCACACTGAAATCCTGCCGCTGTATTCGCGGCTGTCGACGCGCGATCAGGAACGCATCTTCGAGGGCCACAGTGCGCGCCGTATCGTGCTGGCGACCAACGTCGCCGAGACGTCGCTGACGGTGCCGGGCATCAAGTACGTCGTGGATTCCGGACTCGCGCGCATCAGTCGCTACAGCGTGCGCGGCAAGGTGCAGCGACTGCCCATCGAACCGGTCTCACAGGCCAGCGCCGATCAGCGAAAGGGCCGCTGCGGCCGCGAAAGCGAAGGCATCTGCATCCGCCTGTTTGCCGAAGACGAATTCCTGCAGCGCCCCGAGTTCACGCCGCCGGAAATCCTGCGCACGAATCTCGCCAGCGTGATCCTGCAGATGTCGACCTTGGGCCTCGGCGAACCCGAGGACTTTCCGTTCGTCGATCCGCCGGATACGCGCCTGATCAACGATGGTTATCGGCTGCTGCAGGAACTGAAGGCGGTCGACGATTCGCGCCGCGTGACCAGTCTCGGCAAGCAGATCGCGACGCTGCCGGTCGACCCACGGCTGGCGCGCATGCTGGTCGCGGCCGGTCATCATCGCTGCGTCGCCGAGATGCTGATCCTGAGTGCGTTCCTGGCGAGCCAGGATCCGCGCGAGCGCCCATCCGATGCGCAGCAGCAGGCCGACCAGAAGCACGCCACCTATGCCGATCCGCGCTCGGATTTCGTCACGGTCCTGAATCTGTGGAAGCTGTTCCAGGAACAGAGCGCCGCGCTTTCCGGCAACCAGTTGCGCAAGTGGTGCCGGGAAAATTTCGTGTCGTTCCTGCGCATGCGCGAATGGCAGGAACTGCACCGGCAACTGGGCGAGGTCGTGGCCGATCTCAAGCTGCCGATGAATCAGGCGCCCGCCGAGTACGGCGATCTGCATCAGGCCATTCTCACGGGCTTCCTTGGCGGCATCGGCGTGCTGGATGAGAAGCGCGAATACGAGGGTGCACGCGGTACGCGCTTCGTGATCGCGCCGGGCACACCGCTCGCATCGAAGCCGCCGAAGTGGGTGGTCGCCGCCAGCCTGATGGAGACGACGCGTCTCTATGCGCGCATGGTCGCGGCGGTCGAACCGCAATGGATCGAAGCCGCCGGCGATCACCTGGTGAAGCGCAGCTACAGCGAGCCGCACTGGGTCGAGGAACGCGGCTTCGTCGCGGCATTCGAATCGACATCGCTGTACGGGCTCACGCTGTCGGCGCGGCGGCGGGTGAACTACGGCAATGTCGCGCCACGCGAAGCGCGCGAGATCTTCGTGCGCGAGGCGTTGATCGAGGGGCGTTCGAAACTGCGCGCCGGTTTCATCAAGGAGAATCGCGCGCTGCGCGAGCAGGTCGAGCGACTGGAAGCGAAGATCCGGCGCCGCGACATCCTGGTCGACGAACAGGCGATGGTCGAGTTCTACCTGTCGCACCTGCCGGAACACATCCATTCGACGGCGGCACTGGAACGCTGGCTCAAGGAGCCGGCCAACGTGGACGGCGCAGCCCTGAAGATGCAGCGCGCCGATCTGCTGCGACGCGCAGTCGATGACATCGACGAGAACAACTATCCGGAGCAACTGCGCATCGAGGGCAATGCGCTGCCGCTGGTCTATCGCTTCGAGCCGACCGCTGCCGACGACGGAATCACATTGACCGTGCCGGAGCCGCTGCTGCCGATGCTCGACGCCGGGCAGCTCGCCTGGCTGATTCCTGGCTGGCTGGAAGAGAAGGTCACCGCCGCGTTGCGCGCATTGCCCAAGTCCATCCGGAAATCGCTGGTCCCCGTGCCGGAGCATGCGGCACGTGCCGTCGCGGAAATCGACCGCAAGGGCGATTTCAACGCCGCGATGGCAGCGTGGATCACGCGCGCGACCGGCGAGCCGATCTCAGGTGAGGAAGTGTCCCGACTGCCGCTGCCCGATGCGCTGCGCATCAACATCCGCGTCGCCGATCTGCAGGGAAATCGCATCGCCGAAGGTCGCGATCTCGGCGAACTGCGGCGGACATTGCGTTCCCGCGGGACCGATCCGGTGTCGCAGGCGCGTCAGATGGCGGCAGCGACGAAGCATCGCACCTGGGATTTCGGTGCCTTGCCGCACGAGCAGTCGGTCGAGCGCAAAGGGTTGCGCTTTACGGTCTGTCCGACCTTGCACGACCGCGGCGACAGCGTCGACGTCGTCGAGAGCAGAAGTCCGCAGGAAGCCGCTGCGATGCTCAGGCAGGGCGTGTTGCGCCTCGCCGTACTGGCCTTGCCGGAGCAGTTCAAGTACGCGCGCAAGCGCTTTGCCGACCAGCGCGAACTGGTGCTGCTGGGGCAGGGGCTCAACCTGGGCCGCCCGCTCGCCGATGCACTGGCTGAGCGCGCTTTCATGGAATGCTTCCTGGCCGCGGAATCACCGCTGCCGCGATCGGCCGAAGCGTTCCAGGCATTGCTGGATCGGCATCGCGCGGACTTCGGCGCGCAGGTGGATCGCCTGGCGACGCAGATGATCGACACGCTCAGGGAGCTGCGCGGCGTCCGCGAGAAACTGCGTGGCCTGCAGAGCCCGGCATTCAAGTCGATCGTCGATGTCGCCACCGCGCAGCTCGCCGTGCTGGTGCCGTCCAGTTTCCCGCTCGACGTGCCGCCGCTGCTGTGGCCGCATCTGCCGCGCTATCTCAAGGCGCTCGTCCGCCGGCTCGACAAGATCGCAGGCAACGTGAAGCGCGATCTCGAACTCGCACAGCGTGTCGCGCCATTCCTCAAGGCCTTCAACGAACTCGACCGCGCGAGCAAAGGTCAGGCGATCCGCACCGAACTCGACAAACTGCAGTGGATGATCGAGGAATTCCGTGTGTCGCTGTTCGCCCAGGACCTGCGCGCGGTCATTCCTGTTTCGGAGAAGCGCCTCGCCGATCAGCTCGAACTGGCTCGCGCAGAAGCACGCCGGGTGTAAGCGAGTCTGATCCCCTCCTCCGCGTAGCGGGGGAGGGTTAGGGTGGGGGCAGCAACGCAAACTGCGCTGCCTGCTTGCAACGGCTGCCGCGCTCTTGCTGGCGACATCTGTCCTGGTCAGGCGTCCCGATTTCTAGGGCGGTCAGGGGGGAGGGGATGTGACACCGTATCTGTCATCCGAACTCCGGCCAAAGATGGACCACGCCCAAGTCTAAGCGATCCGGTTCATGCGAGTGACGAGGGCTCGGCCTTCGTCACTCGCACCGTCTGCGTCCCGGACAGATCCTTTCCCTTCAACCCGAAGATCACGCGCGTCGATGCAAACCGCCGCACAACCGCCTCGTACAGCCCGAAGCATCCGGCCATCGTCGTGATGAGCACAGTGGCGTACTTTCCCCACGGTCCCCACGACGCCTGGATCACGTAGTACCCGATCGCCACGATCAGCGTCTGGTGAAGGATATAGACGGGGTACGACGCATCGCGCGCCCAGCGCAGCAAGCCGTTGCTGAACGACAGGTGTTGCCGGCCATAGCCCAGGAACACCATCAGCCAGCACCAGGTGAAGACATTCGCGACGATCGCATCCGCGGGTGTGTCGCGCCGGATGACACCGAACTCGAACAGTGCCATAGCCAACGCGAAGATGCCCATGCCGATCGCGAACGAGCGGTGACGCCACTTGGCAAACCAATCCCAGACGCCAGGCATGGACGCGAGAGCAAACCCATACAAGGTCAGCAGAAGATAGTGATCGAAGATGTACCAGTCGCGCACAAGGTTGTGCGATTCGGGGAACAGCGGCTTGAGCAGCGCCTCGTTAATCGCCAGCGGCAGACCCAGCAGGTATAACCACGGACCTGGCTGCAACGTCCAGCAGCTGCGGCGCCACGTCGCGAGTAGTGGCAGCAAGAGCATCACGTAGACGTACAGATACGCGATGAACCAGAGGTGGTGCCAGCTGAAATCGCCTTGCGGATACAGATGGAATTGCAGCACTCGCTCGATGAAGAACGATGCGTAGTCGCCCTGCCACTCGCCGCGAAAGAGCCGCTCGAAATAGATCTGCGGCGGCACGATCAGGAACATGCCGAACAGCAGCGGCAGCAGCAATCGCCATGTCCGCTCGCGCAGTATCTGCATCGCTGTGCGACTTCCCAGCGCGAACCACATTCCCGCACCGGCGATGACGAACAGCAGCGGCATCCGCAATCGGTGCGCGATATCCATCGGCAGTCGCAGCGACTCGATGACCTGCGCGTTCTCGATGTGCCAGCCCCAGCCGACGAAGATCATGCCGGTGTGAAAGAACAGCAGCACGAAGATGGCCAGCACGCGCAGCCAGTCCAGGAAGTCGTAGCGGGTCGAAGATGTCGTCATGGCGGCGGCCTCCCTTGGACTCATGGAGACGATCCTGCGCGCTCGTGCATGGAGGTGCTGCGACCTCGGGGTCAGCGGGGTGGTGGCCGGGGCGAGCGGGACCTGAAGAGGTTTCGCTCTCTATGCTGGCTACGAGGCTACCGCCCCATCCGGGAGAACAGCTCGTCGCGATAGCGACGACTCAGCCGCAATGTATGTCCGTTCCGCAGATGAACTTCGTAGTCGCCTTTGAATAGCGGAGTGAGCGACTGGATCTCGCTCACGTTCACCGCGGTCGACTTGTGAATGCGGACGAATCGCTCTTCGCCGAGCTGGGTCAGCAGATCCTGCAGCGTGCGTCTGAGCATGTAGGAACGGGACGCCGCGTGGACATGCACATAGTTGTCGTCGGCTTCGAGCCAGTGGATCAAGCGGCTCTCGATGAGCTCCAGCCGCTCGCCCACCGGCACCAGCAATCGATCGCTCGACCCCGTCTGTCCGCGAGCAGTCCTGACAGACTGTGCGCGCGTGCCCGTATCGAGGCGCTCTCGCACACGCGCCACAGTACGCAGCAGGCGATCTTTGTCGTAGGGCTTGAGCAAGTAGTCGACGGCGTTCAGGTCGAATGCTTTCACGGCATGCTCGTCGTATGCGGTGACGAACACGATGAGCGGTGCGCGCTCCGGTTCCAGCTGAGCAGCAACTTCGAGGCCGTCCAGGCCTGGCATCTGGATATCCAGATACACGACGTCGGGCTTCAGACTATCGATCGCCTGTGTCGCCGCAAGACCGTCGCCTGCCTCGCCTACCAGTTCGAGACCTTCCTGTTCGCCGAGCCACTGCCGAAGTTTTTTCCGCGCTGGCGTCTCATCATCCACGATCAGGACGCGAATCACGCCTGATGCTCCCGCCACGGCAACCGGACTCGCGCGATCACATCGGCATCATTCTGTCGCAACTCGAGCGTCGCATCCGGTCCGTAGTCAACGTGCAACCGCTCACGACAGTTGCGCAATCCGATACCGCCTGTCGTGTTCGTGAAGTCGAGCGTTCCCGTATTGGCGATCGACATCAGCAGCCAATCGCCGTCGCGGCTCGCCGTGATTCGGACGACGACAGTCGACTGGCTGCGCTCAACGCCGTGCTTGAAGGCGTTCTCCAGCAACGGTTGCAACAGCAGCGAAGGCACGCTCGCGAAGAGCGTCTCTTCGGCGACGTTCCACCGAAGATCGACACGATCGTCGAAGCGTTCTCGCATGATGAGCGCATAGAGATCGAGCACCCGCAGCTCTTCCGCTAGCGAAGTCAGCTCCGATCGATGCATGCTCAGACTGATCCGCAGCAGATCGCTCAGACGCACCAGCAGACGATCCGCGCGCTCCGGATCCGAATGCATCAGCGACGATATCGTGTTGAGCGCGTTGAACAGGAAATGCGGCCGCAACTGGCTCTGCAACTGCTGTAGCTGCGATTCCGCGAGCGCCTTCTGCACCGATAGCAGCCGTTCGCGCTGCGTGCGCCATTGCGCGAACGAATCGAAGCCGAAAACGATGCCCAGCCACATTCCCGCAAATAGAACGAGCTTGGCGGTTTCATACGGCACCACGAAGAGCCAGGGCTCATGGTTGTAGGACCTGCCGACCAGCGTGTAGACGCCGTGACGAATCAGATAGATCGATGCGATGAACGTCGGCACGATGAGCGGCAGCCATTTCAGATGCTGGGCGAGCCACAGCCAGGGCCGGTCGAGATAGACCGCGTAGCGCTCGTCGACCCGACGCTGCGCGATGAGCCATACCGTGGCAATGAGCGCCGAGCTGCCCTCCCAGAGCAACGGCTCCCACCAGCGAATCGTGTGGCTGAGCGATGCATCCTGCAACGCCACGACGAGCATCGTCAGCCAGAACAGCCCCCAGAGACTGAAAAGGGCGGCATTGCCGGTGGCTTCGCGAACGGTCATGCGGGGTAGTTTAAGCAGACCAACGCGGCAAGACGCTGGGGATTGGGGTGAGCGGGACGATCTAGCGGGAAAGCTCCCACCCTACAAGAAAGACCGCTCAGGGCGCAGCCTTGAAGCCCAGCCCACGCCGAGCATATGGAGCCTGATCGTGCCGACGCGTCCGCCGGCCTTGATGTCGGCGCGACCTGTCGTGTGAATCTCGATCTCGTCCTGATCGAAGCTCGTGATGATGATTTGATCGCCGCCCTTCGCAGTGAAACGGCGCGTCTGATCAGGCCCGGGGCGTCACCACTGGTCGAGCGACACGGCCTGCTTGCCGGCGAATCGCTGCTGAATGTGCCGGCCAAGCCTGTCCGCGAAGCTGCCGCGCGAGCCGATCGTCATGTTCACGAGAACGACCGCCGCATAGTCATGCTTGGGGCTGAAGAACGCATAGCTGCTGTATCCACCGGTGGCGCCATTGTGCGCGTACGTTTCGGCTTCGGTGTCGTAGAGCCAGGCATAGGCGATGCGCGTCGCGCCCGCCACGTCCGATTGAAGCTGCTGCGAGCGATCGAGCGCTGCAGGAAGCGTACGGGCATAGGGATCTGCGGCATTGCCGGCCGAACGCTCGCGAGGATGCAGATTCCATTCGAGATACGTCAGCATGTCTGCGGCGGTCGAGCGGATCGCTCCCGCACCCGCAAGCGCATCGAAATCCCAGCCCTGCGCAGGAACAAGATCGGTTGCGTGACCCTGGATGAGGCGCGCGCGTCGTTCCGGCGACAAGGCGGTTGCTGTGTCGGTCAAGCCCATGGGTAAGACGATCGCGCGATGCAGCAGCTCCGGATACGCAATGCCGGCACGATTCGACAGTGCCTGGCCAAGCAATCCGAATCCCAGATTGCTGTACAGGAACGTCGGGGCAGCGGGTTTTGCGACGCCATGTCCGAGGATGAACCCGTAGAGTTCTTTCGCACCGTAGTCGATGTAGGGATCGTTGCTGTCTGCCGGACGGAAGTTGCCCGGCATGCGCGGCAGACCGGAATGCTGTGTCGCCAGATCGAGCAGCGTGATTTCGGCGCCCTGCGGTTTCGCAACCGCTCCCTGGGGCAACAGCTCGCGCACTGCGGTGTCAGGCCGTACTGAACCGCTCTCGATCATCTGAGCCAGCAGCAATCCCGTGAAGGTCTTCGTGATCGAGCCGATCTCGAAGAGCGACTCGGTGGCGGCGTTGCCGAAGGTGAAGATGCGCCGGTCTCCTCGCGTGACGACGCCGATCGCAACGCCGATCGGTTTGCCCGGCGCGAGAATCCCTTCGCGTAATGGTTTCTGCAGGTCCTGCCTCAGCACCTCCTGCATCCTGGCCGCGCTGACCGGCGCAATGGCGTCGTCGAAAGTGATGGGAGGCAGTGGCGTTGCCGTAAGGCGAACCTGCTGTCGCTCGAAATTCAGTGCAATGGGTGCACCCGGCGAATCATCGGGATTCTTTTGAGTCCAGGTGCCGGAAAGCGTATCGCCATTGCTCGACAGTTTTCCGGTCCAATGTCCTTTGACGACCGGAACGTCGAACGAGAAATCGCGCTCCGAATACTTCGGGTTCGAGCAGGCAATGTCGAACGCATTGAGATCCACGCTGTCGACCGTGCAATGGAGCTGGCCCTCGATGTCGCTCTTCACTACGAGCTGGGTGCGCAGCTCCCGTCCTTGAGGCTTCGCGACGCCCAGCCAGAATCCATCGACGGGGGAGGGCTCGCGTGCGGGCACGAACGTCTCGCGCAGAAATACCAGCGGCAATGGCTGTCCCTGTGACCAGGTGCCGGAGAGCCTGGCGCCGCCGTCCTCGATCGATCCCGACCAGGAGCCGTTGACGATGGGTATCCGGAAGGAGAGCGACTGCCCGTCGATACGGACATCGCTGCATTTGAGCCCGTTTGCGCCCTGATTGGGACTGTCCAGCGTACAGCTGAGCGAGCTGCCTTCGTTCGCGACGATGTGCAGCTTGAGCGTGATCGGGCCCAGTGTTCCGACGTAGTCGCCTTGCACCGTTGGTGCTTGCGCTCGCGCAGGGTCCGGGGCGAGCGCAGCCAGTACCAGCAGAACGATGAGATGCGGAAGTCCTTTCATGTCGGGTTCCTTTCGATGGAGTGCTACGCGGGGAGTTCGGAAGAAGAGTCAGGTCTTCTCCGTGAGGACGGAGAGCTGATCCAGGCGCTGATGCAGCTTTCTCAGGGTTGGGCGCTGCGTCAGCGCCAGGATGGCTGCGATGATCACCAGCACGAGCAGGATGATCGGAACGGTGGCTGCGGCGTTCGGTCGTTGCAGATGCAGCGCGATCAGGAGGATGCCCGGCCCGATCGTCAGCGGAAGCACGTACCACCACAGGAATGTCGCCGAGAGTTCCCGCCGACGCTCGAGCTCGCTTCGATAGAGGGCGAGCGTCTGTTGAAAGTCGAGCGATGCCGGAATGCGGGTGACGCGGCCGCGGCTGTACAGGTAGACGCTCACGAACAGTGTCCCGGCGATGCACAGGCCGAGACCGACGATTTCTCCCATGCTTTCTCGAAGGACCGCTTGCTTGAGGCAGAAGATCCACCAGACGGCAAGCACGACGCCGGCGCCGAGCTCGATACGAGTGGTACGCCGGACAATGTGCGCATAGGCGCTGAGCTCGGTGTGCAGTTCCTGCGCAGACATGCAGCCTGCGGGAGCGGCATAGTGCTGAGTGCCCGGCAGAAGCTGGACGCGCAGGAAGTAAAGGATGGCAAAGCCCAGCGGAAAACCGATCGTCATCGCCTCCATGGACACCCTCCAGGCAGGCGCGGCGAGTGCAAGTGCGGCTTGCGACAACAACACGGCTACGGCGGCAACTGCGACATCGCCGGCAGCGGCCAGCCAGCAGTTCGGGGCGGGAGAGCGATAGATGTCACGCGCGGTCAGAGCGGCCAACGCAACGAGCGCGGGGACAACGGCAACGCCCCAGTGCGCCTGGTTCGGACCCCAGAAGACTCCAAACCAGAAATAGAAGGCGAGAAAGGCTGCCAAGGCAGGATTGAGCGTGCGGCGCAGTCGACTCCCGATCACGAATGGCAGCGTACCGAGCACATCCATCACATATCGGGCCGGAGACACATAGCGCTCGCTGAGATCGCCGAGCACATGTTCCCGACACACCGGCGGCGTGAGCAGGCGCACGACCCGCTCGATCACTTCTGGCGGACGGGCTTCCATTTTCCTGACCATATTCCTGCTCCCCATGCGTGCTCGACGGCATCGCAGATGCGGCGCGCCGTCACGACAGATTCACGCAGCGCTATTTCACCGTCCCGCTCCAGGCGGTAGTGCCGCTTCGAGCGACCGCCGCGCTCGGGGGTTGGATCGGCGAGCCAGGAAGAGATCAGGCCCTTGTCCTCCAGCCGATCCAGCGTGGCGTACACCGCTCCGAGTGCGACGGCCTTGGGGTTCGAGAGTTTCTCGACGACCTCGTGAATGGTGACGCCGTAGGCATCGTCCTTGAGGCGCAGAACCGCCGTCATGACGACTTGTTCGAACTGGCCCAGGGTCGGTGCGGTCTTCATTTGTCATACAGAGTAGAACAAATGAAGTCGATGCCGCAAGCGCAGGAGCGGCCCCCGCTGCGCGGACGAGGGGATCAGATCGGCGCGATCCTGAAGTCGATGCCCTGCGCCAGCGGCAGCTCCTGACTCCAGTTGATGGTATTGGTCTGCCGGCGCATGTAGGCCTTCCAGGAATCCGAACCGGATTCGCGGCCGCCGCCGGTATCCTTTTCGCCGCCGAAGGCGCCGCCGATCTCGGCGCCAGAGGTGCCGATGTTCACGTTGGCGATGCCGCAGTCGCTGCCCATCGCGGACAGGAAACGCTCGGCGTGGCGGATGTTGTCGGTGAAGATGGATGACGACAGGCCGTGGTCGACGGCGTTGTGCATGGCGATGGCATCGTCGAGATCCTGGTATTCGATGAGGTACAGGATCGGGCCGAAGGTTTCGGTTCTGACGATCGACCAGTCGGCCTTGGCGCGCACGATCGTCGGCGCGACGAAGTTGCCGTTGCCGGGCAGGATCTTGTCGCCGCACAGCACGGTGCCGCCGGCATGCTTGGCCGATTCGATCGCGGCCTTGTAGCGTTCGACGGCGGACTGGTCGATCAGCGGCCCCATCAGCGTGCCTTGCTCCATCGGATCGCCGATGCGGACCTGCGCGTAGGCGCGCAGCAGGCGCTCTTCCAGCTCTTTCGACTTCGAGCTGTGCACGAACACGCGCCGCGTGCTGGTACAGCGCTGACCGGCGGTGCCGACGGCGCCGAACACGATCGACGGTACCGCGAGATCCAGGTTCGCAAACTCATCGACGATGATGGCGTTGTTGCCGCCGAGTTCGAGCAGGCTTTTACCGAGCCGTGCGGACACGCGCTCGCCGACGCGACGGCCGACGGCGGTGGAACCGGTGAACGACACCAGATCGACGCGCCGGTCGTCGACGAGCTTCTCCGCCAGTTCGTTGCTGGCGCTGATGAAGAGCTGGAAGATGCCGGGATAGCCATGACGCTCCAGCACGCGATTGACGAGTCGTTGCACGGCGATGGCAGTGAGCGGCGTCTTGGGCGAGGGCTTCCAGATGCAGACGTCGCCGCAGATCGCCGCGAGGAATGCATTCCACGACCACACCGCCACCGGGAAATTGAAGGCGCTGATGATTCCGACGACGCCGAGCGGATGCCATTGCTCATACATGCGATGCAATGGGCGTTCGGAATGCATCGTGTAGCCGTACAGCATGCGCGACTGGCCGACGGCGAAGTCGGCGATGTCGATCATCTCCTGCACTTCGCCATCGCCTTCGGGCTTGATCTTGCCCATCTCCAGCGTGACGAGACTACCGAGCGCGTCCTTGTGTGCACGCAGCTCATCGCCGACGAGGCGCACGGCTTCGCCGCGCTTCGGCGCCGGCACCGTGCGCCACTGATCGAAGACTTCACGCGCGCTGCGGATCGTGCGTTCGTAGTCGGCGGGCGAGGCGGTCTGCACGCGTGCCAGTAATTCGCCGGTGGCGGGATTCACCGAATCGATCACCGGGCCAGCCGTGTCTTTCGACCAGCCGCCGTCAGCGGACCACGAACCGGCATTGAGTTCGCGGAGTTCCAGCGCCTTGAAAATGTTCTGCATGATCAACCCCGACCCGAACGCTGGTGACCGGTGCGTCCGCTGACGACCATCTGTGCCGAGATTTCCTTGCCCGTGCCAGCCGCATAGTGTTTGCCGAAGCGGTTCTCCAGCACGTCGAGCAGCCGGAAATCTTCCTGACGCACGAAACCTTTGTACCTGCCCTGGCCATTGAGCACGAGATCGACGACGGCGGTGATGCCCGATGCCGTCGTCACCTGGATCGCCGACCACAGCCGGCCCGCGATCATCTGCGGATACACCTTGTTCACGTAACTCTCTTCGCGCAGATCGCCGTCCTGCGTGCCGGTGACGGCCACGTAGACCACGACGACATCCTGCAGCGTCTGCGGCACGGCGTTTTCGAGGATGCGCTTCAGCGTGCCGCGGTCGTGATTGAGCTTCAGATCGTTCATGAGCAGGCGCATCTGCTCGCAGTGACCGGGATAGCGCATGGTCTTGTAGTCCATGTTCTTCACGCGCTCGCCGTAGGTCTCGCCGAGCGAGCCGAGTCCGCCGGAGGTGTTGAAGGCTTCGTACAGCGTGCCGTCGAGTTCGATTTCCTCCAGACCTTCGAGCGGTGCGACTTCGATGCGGCGTCCGTCCACCAGCGCTTCGCAGGGATTGCCGTATTCGTTGATGAGACCTTCGGTCGACCAGGTCAACGAGTACTTGAGGACGTTGTGCGGATGCTGGGGCAGGGCGCCGACGCGCAGCTTCACGGTGCGCAGTTCATCGAAGTGGCCGATGAGTTCGTTCGCCGCGATGGAGATGAAGCCGGGCGCCAGGCCGCTCTGGGGAACGAATGCCTGGGCAGCGCCTGCGGCGATCTTGCGCACCGCGCGCGTGACTTCGACGTCTTCGGTCAGATCGAAATAATGTATACCCGCGCGACGCGCCGCTTCGGCCACTGCGACATTGCAATAGAAGGGCAGACTCGAAATGACGGCATCCACCGGATGCTGTTTCAGATGGCCATCGAGCGCCCGCGCATCGGCCGCATCGAGCGTGTGAGCGTGCAGGTTCGCGAGGCCATGGGCTTTGACCACCGAATTCGCCGCAGCGCCGGCGACGTCGGCGAGATGGACCTGGTACGAGCCGGATTCGGCGAGCAGGCCGGAAATGAGCGCGCCGATCTTGCCGGCGCCGAGAATGAGCACTTTGTGCATGAACGACACTCCGTGGGAAGGCGGCCATTTAAGGCGCGTCGGCGGCGACTGTAAACGCGGTTCACGGACTGTATGCAAGTCGGGGTCGGCGAGCTTCTGGAACGCGGTAGCGGGTGTTAGGATCGGCGCGCATTTTTTCGCATTTCTCCCGAGTTTTTTCCCATATGACGCGCAGCCCCGACCTGATTGAATGGCATCCCGCGAGCTGGCAGAGCAAGGCCGCGGCCCAGCAGCCCACCTATCGCGACAAGGCCGCGCTCGATGGCGTCGTTGCCGAACTGTCGAGGTTGCCGCCGATCGTCGTGTCGTGGGAAATCGAATCGCTCAAG
>CALMII010000040.1 GCA_937864115.1 uncultured Steroidobacter sp.
GTGGCGGCCTTGTCGGACAAAGAGTAGACGCTGGTGGCCAGCATGGCCAGCAGCGTCCAGGGCAGTGCCTTGCCCTCGTCGTTGCCGCGCGCCGTGCGGGCCATCGCCACCAGTCCGAGCACGCTGTTGGCAATGCCGGTCCAGGCCAAAACGCCCAGCGACTCGCCGAAGAACAGCAGGCTCCACCCGGCGATCAGCAAGGGCGAACTGCGCACCAGCGGATACACAAAGGCGACTGGCGCATGCTGGTAGGCCCGGTGCAGCCCGTGGAAGTACAGCACGTTGGCGGTAGCCGAGGTCAGCAGCAGCGCCAACAGATGCGGACTCCACTGCGCTTCGACCACGAAGCGATACAGCCCCCAGGGTGCGACCAGGACCAGATGGCCGAGCAGCACCCACCACAGCGGCTCGGCATCGCGGGGTTGGTAGCGGGCAATCAGGTTCCAGGTCACGTGCATCAGCACGGACAGTCCGATGGCGTCGGCCTCGAAGCCGCCGGTCATGTCGCGTAGTGCTCGCGCCCGCACGCCAGGACGGCCACCTCGCCGTCGCTCGCGACGCCAACCCTCTCGGGCAGTTGCGGGGCCGACTGCAGGATCCACGCGTCAAGGGCATAGCCGATGTGATCGACGACGGCGGCGACATCACGATCGGACCCGTCGGCCAGATCGAGTGCGCGGCCACCGCCGCTGACGCCCACAACGCGCTCGCCATGCTCGTCAGGCGCGACGGCGAAACTCTCAACGCCTTGCTCAAGCGGCTGGACAAGGCCATCGCCAGGTTCAACGAAACCGGCGAGCCGACCGACGAGATCAACCCGCCCAGCGACTGATCGCGCGGCCGTCAATATGGGGCGGCTGGACGTTCACGACATTTCGAGCATCAGCGTCGGGGCGCAGATGGCAGGCCCAGCCAGCCCGGTGGCGGGCGCGTTGGCAACGAGGCCTTGCTGGCCCACATCCGGGCCATCCAGACCGACACGAAGGGCGAGTACGGCTGGCCAAGGGTGAGGAAGGAGTTGCTGGCCAGAGGCATCCGCGTGGGCAAGGACCGGGTGCAGCGCATCATGCAGGCCCACGGTATCAAGGTGCTGGGCAAGCGCACGTTTGTCGCCACTACCGGCAGCAAGCATGATTTGGCCGTGGCGCCGAACCTGCTGGCCCGGGACTTCAGCCCGGCCGCGCCCGACCGGGTCTGGAGTGGCGACATCACTCCCTACATCGCCACCGACGAGGGCTGGCTGTATCTGGCCGCGGTGATCGACCTGTACAGCCGCCAGGTGGTGGGCTGGAGCATGCAGCCGCACATGCAGGCCAGCCTGGTGACCGACGCGCTGCGTATGGCGTGGTTCAGGCGTCACCCAGAGCCGGGTTTGATCTTCCACTCCGACCTGGGCAGCCAATATTGCAGCGCAATGTTCCAGGGGGCGCTGAGAAGTTACGGCATGCGCTCGTCGATGAGCCGCAAGGGTGACTGCTGGGGCGATGCGCCGACCGAGAGCTTGTGGAGAAGCCTGAAAGTTCGACGGCTGTACGGCAGAAGGTTCGCCACCCAGCGAGAGGCGATGGACGAGGTCATCGATTGGTTGACGTTCTACAACCACCGCCGGCTGCACTCCACTCTGGGCTACATCAGCCCGATGAAGTTCGAAGAAAATTGGCACGCTGGCCAGGCCAAGAAAGCCGCGTAGACGAGTGGCTATGCACTACGTCTGACAGGGGCAAGGTCAGTTCGCGATCTCACCTGTGTCGCCGTCGACCCAGTACATCTGCAACACTCGCTTGGCTACATCCAATCCGTACGTTGTGGCAGGCATCTCGGGACCTCCGTTCTGCAAGGGGTGGCTGTCGAGTTGGCACTTTTGCATACGAAGGCCACCTCACGCCCACCCCTCGCCGAAGGCTCCCTTCCGAGGAACGGGCGGTGTCCATTCCATCTCGGCCGATGGGTTGCACTCCGCTCGCGGGTGACCGGACAGCCACCTGCGCGCCTTGGCGGAGACATGGTTACGGGGTGAACACCGCTTTCAGCAGCTCGCGCCGGCCGAGCTTGGCATACAGGCCCGGAACGTCATCGAGCGTGCCGCGCGCGTCAATCACCACCGTCGGGTCGAGTGCACCGGTGCTCACCACCTGCAGCAGTCGTCGGCGAACGCGCATTGCGTCGCCGATCGCAAAGCTGAATGTCAGCTCGTCGCGGAACGCGCGCGCCATCGGCAGGCTCCAGCTTTCGGCCACGTGCGCGCCCACCGACACTATGCGCCCGGCTGGCCGCACGAGCGCAGCTGCCAGGTCCAGCGGCGCGTTGCCACCGACGGCCTCAACCACCACGTCGCCGCCGTCGCCGTAGCCGAGCCGCGCGACGAGCGCGGCCGCCTGCTCCGGCGTCGCGGCGAGCGCGCCGTGACGTTCGGCGAACGCGCGGCGCGCCGCGTCGGGCTCGACGACAACCACCGCGCCGGCGCCAATCGTCTGCGCCGCGAGCGCGGTCAGCTGCCCGACCGCGCCGCCGCCGATCACGACGACACATTCGCCGGGCTCGACGCGAGCACGCTCGATCGCCACCCAACCGGTTGCGAGATTGTCGCCCATCAGCAGCGCGGCTTGGGGCGAGCAGCCCTCGGGTCGCGGGCGGAGCGTGCGGTGGGCATGTGGCACGCGCACATACTGCGCCTGTGCGCCCGCCAGCGCGGGGCCGAAGGCCGTGCCGGTGCCGAAGAACGCACGCACGCCGCAGTGCCAATGCTCCTGCCGGTCGCACCATCGGCATTGGCCACAAGCGGTGAAATCGGAAGCCATCACCTCGTCGCCGCGGCGGATCCGGCGCACGGCTTGACCGATCTCGATCACCTCGCCTACGAACTCGTGACCCAGCACCGTGCCCGGCTCCACCCCGGGGAAATCGCCCTTGATTGCGTGCAGGTCGGTCCCGCAAATGCCGGCCAGCGTGACCCTGACGATGGCGTCGGTCGATTCGATGATGGACGGATCGGCCACCTGCTCGATGGCCACCCGTCCGGGCCCGCGGTAAACGACAGCGCGCATAGATCACCCAAAGCCCGGTTCGATCAATTTCCGCATGTCCCTGCGCCCCTTCTGGAATTCGCCCGTGTCGCGCTTCAAAAGACCTTCAGCAACCGGAAATTCAGCCGATTGGATTCCTGCGGGGCCGTTGTGCACCGACAGGTCGCGGCCGTACAGCGCGAGGAAATTCCAACCCGGCGCGAAGCCCCAGGCGAAGCCGAGCTTCAGGTTGGTCGTCTTGGTCCAGTCGTCGTTCTCGACACCGTCGACCTCGGTCCGGCCACCGGTGAAGTGAGATGTACCGATGCGCACATCGAAGCTCGGGTCGATTGGGTGCATCAGCCAAGCCTGGAGCTGGTATAGCGGCTTCTGCTTCAGCGTCTGGCTGTTCGGCCCGAATTCGTCGTTCTTTCCGAACAGCGTGACATCGCCGCTC
The DNA here is from genome assembly GCA_937864115.1 of uncultured Steroidobacter sp. GTDB lineage: Bacteria > Pseudomonadota > Gammaproteobacteria > Steroidobacterales > Steroidobacteraceae > Steroidobacter. The sequence goes on from CALMII010000040.1 coordinate 3,460, forward strand.
AGCTGAAGACTCAGTCCGCTATTGCCGAGGGGAGTGGTCCAGCCCGTCTGCAGCAGGTACTTCCAGCGGTTCTCGCCGAGGTTGAGCGCGCGGTTCTTGTCGTAGCCGCCCAGCGGCACGTAGATGCCAGGCGTGATGCCGAAGAATTCGCCCTCTGCCGGCTTGTTCGCCAGCCAGATGGTGGCTGCGACGATCGGATCGGCCAGCCCGTCGCACGAGCCGAGCGACGCGATCTCGTCGCTCGCCTTCAATTTCCCGAGGGGAATGAGGACCTGCGGGTCGGCGCGATAGCCGAAGATGTCGACAAATCGCACGAAGCGCAGGATCGCGACGTCCAATCTCAACGAGCCCTTGGCAACGGTATTGCCGTTGGCGCGCACTTTGTCGCGCTCGGCGTACTGGTAGTAGACCGGCGCGAGATTGGTGCCAGCGGGAGTGGCGCCTGCGGCGTAGACGTCGGCATCGTTGTCGAGCGCGCGCGACGCGCCACCCGACAGCGCGCCGCCGATGAGCAACGTGACGCAGGCGGCTTGGCGCAGCGCGCGCGAAGTGCGGGTGAATCGATGGAGCATTTGCTTGTCTCCTCGTTTAGTCTGGCCTCTCGTCGATGGCCCCGGAGGCCGGACGGCGTGGGAAACGGTGCCCGCCGATCAACTGCCCGCGGTCAGTTCCGTGATGCGAGCGGCGATTCGTCCGGCGGCGTCGCGCAGCGCCTGGGCCTCGTCCGGACGCAGCGGCAGATCGACAATCTGCTTTAACCCGCGCCTGGACAGCCGTACCGGCAGGCCAACACGCGTATCGGCCGTGCCGTAAGCGCCGCGCGAGCGCACGCAGGCGGCGATCACTTCGCCGTCGTCGCGCACCATAGCGCGCACCATCGCGGCTGCGGACTCGGCCGGCGAGAAGTACGCACTGCCCTTCTGCAGCAGCTTGACAACCTCGCCGCCGGATTCCCGCGTGCGCTCGACAATGGCCGCAAGCGTCGCCGCATCCAGCACCCGTTCGACCGGTTGCCCTGCGACGGTCGCCTGGCTCAGCGGGATCACCATCTCCGGGCCGTGGCTGCCGAGGGCGAGCGCGCGCACCTGCTGCGGCGTCGCCTTGCCGGTCAACCCGACCAGCGAGCAGAAGCGCGCCGAATCCAGCACGCCCGCCATGCCGAGTACACGCTCCTCTGGAAATCCGGTGTAGCGCGCGGCGAGGTGCGTCATCTCCTCCAGCGGATTGCTGACAATGACCAGAGTTGCCGCCGCTGCATGTACACGGATCGCCTCGGCAATGCTCTTCATGATGGCGGCGTTAACCGCGGTGAGGTCCGTACGACTCATGCCCGGCTGGCGCGGCTTACCGGCGGTGATGACGACGTACTCGGCGCCAGCGAGCGCAGCGAGGTCGCTGCTGCCGGAAACTCGCGTCGAGAAGCCATACATGCCCGCGCCGTGCCACATGTCAAGCGCCAGGCCTTCAGCAAGGCCGGGCACGACGTCGACCATCGTCACCTGAGCGAACAGATCGCTCTCAGCGAGCCGCAGCGCGGTCATCGCGCCGACATGGCCGGAGCCGACGACACCGACCATCGGGCGGCCGTCGCGCGTTCCGGTGCGCACCGCGGCGGGGCCAAGCGCGTTGCGACGGTACAGTGCGCCCGACGGCGGCAGCACGAGCGGCGCGCCGCTGCCGCGCGGGGTTGCTGGGGCGGCGCTACGCGGTGGCGGCGCCCCAGGCGCGGCGGCGGGGGTGGTGGGCGCGGCGGGGGGCGCGGCCGCAGCGGCGGCGTCGACCAGCGCCACGCCCAGTTCCTTCGCACGATCACGTGCCAGCGGCGTGAGACGGTCCCCTGGCGCCAGCTGTAGTGGCTGGCCGGCCTTCGTGGCAGCTTCCACGTCGGCGGCAGTGAGCATGCGGCCCATCAGGTGCCCTCCAGCTCATCCAGCACTGAAGTGGCGGCGGCCGCGGCGGCCTGCACGTCGCTCTCGGTGCCCGAGATGAACAGCCGCCCGAATCGGCCGAGCGCGCGCACCTCGATGATGCTGATGTCAGCCGCCTTCTCGGCCTCGTTCGCGGCAAGCGTGATGTAGGCGGCCGGCGAAACCTCGAGCACATAAAGGCTCTTGCCCGGGATCAGCAGGTTGCCCTTGCGCCACTTGTTGATCAGCTGCGCCTGGTACGGGTTGATGTTGGTGACGAACGCCGACGAGGCGACCTTGGGCTTGATCCGGTCGCTCACCTTCAGCCCGAGGTATTCGAGTACCGCCTGCCCGGCAGCGATCACCTCGGCCTGGGTGCGCGAATGGATTTCGAGCAGACCGTACTCGCGCTCGACCACCTGCAGCGCGGGTCGGACGTCGGCGGCCTTCAACGCGATGTCTGCGCAGCGAAAGATCTCGTTGCCAGGCGCCACCTCGATGTACAGCTCGGACATGCCCGCCACCGGCACGTCGCCCTGGCAGGTGGCGGCGACATGCGCCGCCGCCTGCGGCTGCATGCGATCGACGAAGGCGTAGGTGCGGAGTTGGAAGTTGCTCATGTGTTGCTCAGCGCGATGCCAAAGGGGGTGATGAGCTCGGCATGGCGCCAGGCCTGGACCGGCCAGCCGAGATAGCGTTCGACGATCACGTCGGCGCCTGGCAGTTGCAGCGCGCCGCCCGCGAGGTGCACGATGCCCGGGTCGGTGCCACCGCAAAGGCGGCGGATCGACTCGGCGACGCGCTCGACGCCCGGGCGCAGGATCTGAAGCACCTCGTCGCCACGGGTGCGCTTGTACTCCTCGGCCTGTTCGATTGGCAGCTTCAGAGCGCCGGCGAGGATCAGGTCGAGGTGGTGCCCGCCGCCGGCCACGTCATCGAGCTGCACCAGCTCTCCGCCGCGCCACACGCCGACGCCGGTGGAGCCGCCGCCGACATCGACAACCGCGCCGTCGCGTACTGTGAGCACCGCGTTCGCAGCGCTGACCTCGTCAATGAGGCGGCGGCAGTCAACGCCCGCCTGCTGCAGTACGTAGCCGCAGGCGCGGCAGTCGCTCGTGGGCACCGCCGGCGGGTGCGCAGTGGCGGCGTCGTCCACACTCAGGCCCAGCGCGGCCTCGGCACTCGCCTTCAGCCGGCGCACCGCCTCGACGGCGCCGTGGAAGTCAACGACGACACCGTCTCGCACAACGCGCGCGCGCTCGAAGTCCCAGTACACCGGCTCGCCCTCGGCATCGACCGCGGCGACGACGATCGTCGCGGTGCCGAGGTCGACGCCGAAGCGCAGCGGTCCGCGTGCGCCAGCACGCGGCGCCCGCAGCCGCGCCGCCGCCGCGTCCAGGAAGGCCTGCGTGCGGGCGAGGGTCGGATCGGGCTTCGTGCGCATCAGCATGCTCATAGCCCCATCGTGGGCGAGTAGATGTCGCGCCACGGCCGGTTCTCGTGGGCGACGCGCTTGATGTTGATCAGGTGCATCGGCGTCACGTTGTCCGACACGATCGAGCCGCTCCAGGTGCCGGTGCCGAGCATGAACGACGGGTCGGTGCCGGCGGAGAAGCCCATGCCGCCGAGCAGGCTCGGCGAGTTGACAATGATGCGCGAGGCCGCGAGGCCCGCCATGCGCGCGATCATGTGCTCGTCGCGGCCGTGCAGGCCGAGCGTGTGGCCTTCGCCGCCGAAGGCGAGCACTTGGCGGCAGCGCTCGAAGGCGTCGTCGACACTCTTCGCTCGGTAGAACGAAAGCACCGGGCCGAGGATCTCGGCCGACAGCGGCGTCTGCGGACCCACGTCGTCCAGCTGCGCGGCGAGCACCTTCGTACCCACCGGCACTGCCTTGCCGATACGGCGCGCCAGTTCCATTGCGGTCTGGCCCACGTGGGTCGGGTTGAGCGCGCCGCGGCCGACAAACAGCAGTTCGGTGAGCTGCTTCTGCTCGGCCCCGTCAAGAAACACAGTGCCGTGCTGGCGGAACGCAGCCAACGCCGCGTCGGCGATTGGTTCGTCGAGCACGACCGACTGCTCGGCCACGCACGCGGTGCCGTTGTCGAAGGCCTTCGACGTAACGACCATCAGCGCGGCCTCGGCCACGTCGGCGACCGAGCGGTGGATGTAGACCGGCACGTTTCCCGCGCCGACGGCGAGGGTCGGCTTGCCAGACGAGTACGCCGCGCGCACCATTGCCGCGCCGCCGGTCGCCATCACGAGCGCGATGTCGCGGTGCGCCATCAACTCGCGCGTGGCCTGTAGCAGGCCGCCCGACAGGCATTGCAGCAGCCCGGCGGGCGCGCCGGCTCGCTCGGCGGCGTCCGCCATGATTTCGACAGTGCGCACGCAGCACCTTGCGGCGCGCGGATGCGGCGCGCAGATGATCGCGTTGCCCGACTTCACCGCGGCCAAGCACTTGAAAATCGTCGTCGAGGTCGGATTCGTCACCGGAATGATGCCGGCGATCACGCCCATCGGCGCACCGATCGCGGTGACCCGAGCCGCCTCGTCGGTCCACAGCACGCCGATCGTGCGCATCTTCTTCATCGCGTGCGCGCAGAACTTCGCGTTGAAAAGGTTCTTGAGGATCTTGTCCTCGTAGAGGCCATACCCGGTCTCGTCGACGGCCAGGCGCGCGAGTTCCTGGGCGGCGGACTCCGCGGCGCGTGCCATCGCTTCGACGATGTGATCGGCCTGCTCCTGCGTCACGCCGGCAAACGCATCAAAGGCGCGGCGCGCGGCCTGCGCCTTCGCGCGCGCCTCGGCTATTGCGGCCAGTTCGGGGTCGAGGGTCGGTGTCACGTCTTCACTTGCCCAGGCTGAATTTCACAGGGACGCGCGCGCGGCAGGCGCGGCGCGCGCGGTCGTACGACGCGGCGCTCAGCGCGGCTTCGGCAAGATCGCCTCCACGTCCTCGTGCGGACGGGGGATCACGTGCACCGACACGATCTCGCCAATCTTGCCCGCCGCCGCCGCGCCGGCATCGGTGGCGGCCTTCACCGCGCCAACATCGCCGCGCACCATAACGGTGACCAGGCCCCCGCCGATCTGCTCGCGTCCGACCAGGCGCACGTTGGCAGCCTTGACCATTGCGTCGGCCGCCTCGATCGCTCCGACGAGGCCCTTGGTCTCGATCAGGCCGAGCGCTCCGCGCGGGCCGTCTTCGGGTGAGTTCGGGGTGTTGGAAGTCGCCATTTCAGTATCTCCTATTGCGGGGGTGACGAGACGCCCAGAAGGCAGCGTCGCTAGGGTCTAGGGTTTAGTGAAGGTTGTCTGGCTATCGACCTGCACCGAGTCGACGATGGCGACAACCGCGGCGTCGGTCGGCACTGACTGACTGTCGCAATCGATCCGGGCGGCGCTGCCCTCCGCAACCAGCACCACTTCGCCGACTCCGGCACCGGCGAGATCCACGGCAACAAACATACGCTGCGCCTCGACATCGGAGCCAGTCGAAGCCTTCAGCGGATCGCAGGCAGATACGAACTCAAGCAGCAGCAGTTTGCGCGCTGCCAGACCTTGGGCCTTGATGGACGCTACAACCGTGCCGCGGACAAGTGCAAGTTTCAAAAGTTGACGCCTCCGGGTTGGCCACCAGTGTCTGCCCGATGGGCTTCAGGTTCACTATCCTGACCGGACAGGATTCGCCGTCTCGATTTATCCGCCGCGGTCATGGACCGGGGATTCACCGCTCCCTACATTGACCCAAGCCGCCGGATCGAGACCCGGAACTAGAGGAGACAGGCGTGATTCGTGATGAAGATGCTGATTTTCACAAGCCGGATCCGGCGCAGCCGACCTGGGCCGAGACCAACTACTTCGGGTTTTTCAATGCCCAGGAGCGCCTGAACATTGGGGTTTACGCGCTGTTCCGCACCAACCTGGGAACCGTGACGTCGTCAATCTGCATGAACTCAGGGCGCACGGTCACGCACTGGGAGGCGGACTATTGCGACATGCGCTCGGCCATTCCGATACCGCAGCCGCGCAACCTGCGCGACTATGCCTTGAGCAACGGCCTGCACGTGCGCTGCCTCGAACCCAACCGCGTTTGGACCATCCGGTATGACGATGGGCAGGGCGTTGAAATCGACGTTCGCTACGAGGCCTTGATGCCCGGGTTCGACATTCACGATCCAGACCTGGATCCGATGGTCGCATCCGCCTCCCACGAGGGCAAGTTCGCATGGGGAACAGCCTACAACGGGCATTTCGACCAAACCGGCGTCTTCACCGGCAGCGTGACGATCCGCGGACGCAAGGTGCCCATCGATTGCGTTTCGACCATGGACCACAGCTGGGGCCCGCGCCCGGAGCGCGGCGCTCCCGCGATGAGCTGGCTGCATGCCCACTTCTCTAAGGATCTGGCAATCCACGCCATCCTCGGGTTCGATCCGTCACGCGAGAACGGGCGCGAATTGTGGTTGGCGCACGGCTACGTCCTCGAGAGCGGCAAGGTGTTCGGTCTGAAAGCCGGATCCGGTCAAGCGGTGCGAGTGCAGGAGCGCTATCCCGAAGCCATCACACTTCAGCTGACGGACAACGCCGACCGCGTGTGGGAATTGAAGGGTAGCGCATTGACCACCATGCCTTGGGTCTACGTGCCGAACAGCATCGGATTCAACGCACTGTGCGAGTGGACCTGCGGCGAGCAACGAGGGCATGGCGAAGTCATGGACTTCATCGAGCTGCCGGTCTTGAACGCACTCAACAGCGTGCCCTCCACGCGGCGAGCTTCGAGGCCGCTTTGACCGTAGCCCCCACGCCTCGAGCCATCCTGTTCGACATGGACGGGACATTGGTCGACACGCGGGCAGCGTCGTGGGAGCTCTTTTCCGAAACGAACCATGAGTTCGGTCTTGGCGTCGATACGCGCGATGCCTTCTTTCGCATCTTCGAGGGCAACTTCTTTGAATCTCTGGCGCGAATCTGCGGGGAAGCCGGCCGCGCCGAGGCGGCAAATCGACACTTCATGAACTTGCTGCGGACGCGCTACCGACCGTCGGTGATACCCGGTATGTGTGATGTGGTCCGTGAGCTGGCGCCGCATTGCACACTGGCAGTGCTGTCCACCAACGGCAGCGAGACCATCCGGCGCATCCTCGTCGATGCCGGCATCGCGACTTGCTTCTCGCATGTGTTCTCAGGCGACGTGCAGCCACGTAAGGCTGAGTCCATGCGTCGCTTTCTCGCGGATCAGCGCTATGCCACGCAGCGCTGTTGCAGCCCTTCGTACCTCGAGGTGCCACCAGACGGCGACGCGCTGGCCTCGACCGACGTGGTGCTCGTCACCGATACCGCGGGCGATATTGCGGAAGCAAGTGAAGTCGGGATCGCGGCGATCGGCGTGGTCTGGGGAATGCACAGCGAGCAACAATTGATCGACGCGGGCGCCTGGAAAGTGGCTCTGTGGCCGCAGGAACTGGTGGCTTGGTTGCGTCCCGAGGGCTGCGCCGGTGCGACCTGTGAATGCCTGACCGGCACACCCTTGCGAGATTCGCCGACGGTCTCGACGACGCAAGCCCGGAGTTCTGCGGACGGAGCGCCGTCGTTGCAGCATGCGGTTTTGACCGCCGAGTCAGCCGAGACGCTCACACATGCAGCTGGAAGGCTGCGTCGGGAGCAGCGTCAGCGACACCGCCGCGCGCAGGCATCTTCCCTCACAGACGTGACAGCCTTATCCCCCCCGCGAGGGGATCAGGATATCGAATTGCTGGGTGCGCTGCGCCGCGTCCTTCGGGGGCCGGCGTGAGGCGTGCCCAACTCACAGAAACGCGAGGGCGGCGCCCCGCCAGGCTGCAGGCGTGCGAATACTTTCCATAGCTCGACGATCACTGCGAGATGGGTGATCGATGGTGGCCGCCGGTCAGCCCAAGAAGTCGAAGGCCGAAGATTCATTCTAAGGAGACACGTAGATGAAGCATCTTGAACTCATGCCCCTTGAGGAGACCGTCAAGTGGGCCAAACACAACTCTTGGTATGTGGCCGACCTGCTGGCCAGACGGGGCACAGAGGGTGAGAATCCGTTGATCCCGCGCCCGGAATACGAGATGCTCTCATTCCAGACCACCTTCTTGCAGCACCCATCGTTGTATATGTGGCTGGGAGAAAAGGTTGGCATGGAAGGAATCCGAGCGACTTGCAGCTCGGGGCACCGAGAGTTCGGGATCAAGACGATCACTCCCTGCAACATCCAGTGGGGCTGCGGCATCGCACTGTTCGGCCGATTGTTCCTCATCGACGGTGGCCTCATCGGACCGAACGACTATCTCGACAATCTGCGAATCATCTACAGTTTCTGGCGCACGGTCTTCGAAGGCTACATGCGGCAAAAGAAGCCCGCGGTCATGGACTTGGGTTACACGTTGCAGGTACTCGACCAGGATGTGGTGGAGGATCTGGGGACGAAGGTCGAACCTTTGATCGATCCGGAACTGCGTGCCACCGTCGGTCGGTTCAACTCACTGGTTCAACTGATGGGTTTCCTGGATCACTACGACAATCGCCTCGGACTCGGCGACACAGGTCCATATGACTTGGGCGACCGATTGATGCTCGTCCGAGATTGCTTTGTCAACGAGAAGGCGTTCCCTTGGACCTACGTCGTCGGCGACCTTCCGTTCTCCTACTCGCTGGTACTCACGTACGACAAGAAGAAGATGATGCGCGACCGCAAGAGCGGTAAGCTGAAGATGTTCTCGATCTACAACACCGGCACCCTCTTTGTCGACCCTCCCGACTACGAAGAAGAGGCCTTGTTGGAGGTAGCGGTGTACATGAGGGATGAGGACTTCCCACGCGGCACGTCGACCCGGATACCGCTGAGCGAGCTGGAAACGCACATCCAGAAGGTCGAAGCGGCGGTGGAACGGATGTATTCCTACCTGGCGATGAAGCCCAAGTTCGACAAGATCCTCGAAGGCAACTGGACTTATGTGGGTGCCTCGCTACCTTATGTGCGTGCCCATGACCTGGAAGCTGAAGCGGCCTCAATGGGTTTCTGGGACATGCATCAGACAAGCATGGAGTACTTCCTCAAAGGGTATTCCAGAGCCGCCGAAGTCCAGCGAGCTGCGACGGCGGGACTGGGGGCGCCGCCACCCCAACTGCCAGGTTTCCGCTGCAGGGGAACCAAGTTGGGCAGGTACGAGATCAACAACTAACTAGCCGGCGATTCGTCGAGCGGAAGGAACGGCAAATGACTGACATCAAGCAAAGGAAAGACGACGAGAAGCGGTACAGCTGGTCCCACGAGGAGTGGACGCTGAGCACCAACTTCGAGACGGCCGATGAGTTTGAGGCGTGGCTCAACAAGGAGACGAAGTACTTCATCCGGGCCAACGCAGGCTTCTATGGGCAATGCGTCATCGTCTGCATTGAATCGAAGGGCGACGAGTTTCTGGCCTATGTGGACTACTACAAAGGCAAGTATCCGCCCTGGTACACCGCCGAGGAATTGGCGGTGCTGAACATCGACGAACTGCGTAAGGAGCCCGCAAAGATCAAGTGGGAGAACTGGGAGTGGACGACCCTCAGGAAGGACGATTTCCCGTTGCGCTTGAAGGAGGTGATATTCCTCTACCCGCCTCAGGAGCCCGTGATGCCGTGGCTGTTCCTGTCGCCCGAGGAAAGCGGCTTGGACAAGATGGAAGTCTAAATTTACAACTGGAGATTATCATATGAGTGACGAAACAGAAATCGATGGCTACAAGTACATCGGTCAGGGCTACAACGTGGTGCCGGTCGGCAGCCACAAAGGCGTCGCGCTGAACGTGACCCAACCGAATCAGATGATCGCGCTGATGGGCAATGCCCAGAAGATCAAGGACACGATCGTGATCACACCCGGCGGGACAACCACGTTCGTCGCGCCACTGCTGTACAAGAAGCCCGGCGGCATCATCACATTCGGAGGAACACCGGAGTCTCACCTGGGCATCGTGGGACGGAACTTCCGTGTGCCAATCATCATGACGCTGAAGTTGGAGGGTATCGAGTCCATCCCGGACGGCACTGAGCTGATGATGGTGTGCGAGGGCAAACTCGGTCGCGTCTACGCAAAGTTGCCAGCGTAATCAGCGGTCGACCAGATGCCAGGGTCGGTTCTCGGGTAGACACCATTACCAACCCGGCGAAGAAGCGGTTCGGATCACTTTCGGGTCCGAACTGTCTTCAGTGCCAATGCTCGAATAAGGAGCGGTCGTGGCTCGGTGCTGGACCGTCAGTTCATATGCTTTCAGAATCGGACTTTCTAGTACTCAATGCCATCTTCCTGAAAAAGGTGGTTGCGGCGCCGCAGGTTGCCGAAATGACTGGCATTGCGGTCGAAGATATCGAGCGCTGCCTCGAAGCCGCTACTCGGCAGGGCTGGTTGATGGACATGGGAGCGGACGGCGTCATGGCTCTCGAAGAGGGCCTCGCGCAGGTGACCGGCCACTACCAGACTGCCTATGCGGATCTGCGCTCCAACGCGGTCTTGACCGACTGGTACAAGGCCTTCGAGTCACTTAATCACCGCTTTGTCGGGGCCGTCACGGAGTGGCAGGAGACGGACTCCGAGCGGAGCCAGCAACGCATCATGCAGGCGGCCGACCGGCTGGCCCAAGACATTGCAAAATTGATCCCATTCATCCCCCGCTACGCGGCTTATGTGCGCCGCATGGAACGGAGTATGGAGCGCGCCGACGCCGGTGAACGTGACTACGTCTGCAATCCGACCGTCGACTCAGTGCACAACGTATGGTTCGAGTTCCACGAGGATATTCTTCATGTTCTGGGCAGGCCGCGGGATACGACATGAGTGGCGGGCCGGGCAAATCTTACGCACGAGCAAGAGGACACCAGATTGCGGTGCCTCCAGTGACAGTGCACGCGACGCGCGGCAAGAGTGCGTCCGTAGCTGCTCGCATCGCTCATGACATCTTGGAGGGCCGCGTCGAGCGGAACTGTGAACATGACTAACGATCTGCGCGGCACTGCCCTCGGAATGGTGGAAACCATCGGGAAAACGGCTGGGATGCAAGCGGCCGACGCGATGGTAAAATCGGCCAATGTGGTGCTGCAGACAGCGCAGCAACCGGGTGGTGGCATCATCACCGTCATTGTTCGCGGCGAGGTGGGTGCGGTGCGCGCAGCCGTCGAGGCCGGTGCTGCGGCAGCGCGGGCAGTTGGCAAGGTGCGTGCAGAGCACATCATCGCGCGTCCGCACGAGGAGGTCGAGGACATACTGGAGCGGCCGCCGGTGCGATAGACGGCCGGAAGGGCACACACATGGCAAAGCGCAGCGGTCACTTGGTTGTGGTTTCGCCGCCAGCGGCGGCGGCCACGCGAGCCTTCGGCCTTCTTGAGGACGTCGTCGCGGCGCTGCAGGCAATGGCCGACGCTGCTGTCGTATCCGATCAGCATGTGAAGGACGTAGCCGCGGCGAGATTTGGCGCCGTCCTCGGGGGTCATGAGGCGATCGTGGTGGAGCGTGTTGGCGGGGGGTGGATTCGCGCCAGCGGCCATAGCTCCAGGCTGGACGACCGGCTGGCGGAGATCCCCGCGACGATCCCGGTTTCCGGCGAGACAGTCGACTTGGTCGGCATCGGTCTGTTCGTGTCTGTGAAGCCAGGCGTAGGTATGCTGGCAGACCTTTCCGTGGCCGACGCGGGCCATGTTGCTCTGCTGCGCTCGCTCGCGATCGGCTTCGGCTTGGCCCTCACGGCCGCGACCCAGAATCGCGTCACGCAGGATGCGATGGATGAGATCGTCAGCCTGCAACAGGTCGCCAAGCGAATCCTGTCGGCTTCCGAGCTGGACGAGGTTCTGTTCTCGATCACGCGCGAGACGACTCGACTGCTGAACGCTGATATCGGCGGGGTGTTCCTGCGCGATGGTGATGAGCTTGTCATGCGCAGCTGCGTGGGCAATGTCACGCTGGACATTGGTCGGCTCAAGATGAAGCGAGCGCAAGGGCTGGCCGGCCGCGTCTTCGAAACGGCGCGCCCTTGCAAAGTGGACGACTACCTCGGCAGTGATCTTCTGAACCAGGACTTTTTCTGGTTGGCGCGCGATGAGCGGATTCGCTGCGCCCTTGGTGCGCCATTGCATACGCGCGAGGGGGTGATCGGTGTCCTCGAGGTCTGGCGCAGGCGCAACGTACCGTTTTCCGACCACGACGTCGGGCGCATTGTCGCACTTGCCAACCTGACAACGATCGCGATTCAGAACGCGCACATGTACGAGAGCCAAAGAACTGCCGTCCAGCAGCTCACACTGGCCAACGAGACCCTGCTACGTCAGAACGAGTTCGTCCGGCGGTCGTCAGAGCTCCAGGATGACGTGACCGACGCCTTGCTCGATGGCGGAGGAGTCGCGGCCATTGCACGGATCGTCGCTCGCTACGCCGCAGTCGAGGTCGCGATTCTTGGCAGCGATTTCGGCGTCATGGCGACCTATCCGTCAAGCGTCACAACCGGTACTTGGCTCAGCCAGGTCGAAGCCGCCAGCCGACAGGCCCCGCCACACACTAACAGCACAACCGCGGTCACATCATTGGATGACTCCTGGCTCTCCATGCGACCCATCGTCGTTGGCGGCGACCGCATCGGATGGGTATGTGCGCTTTCCAGGGACAAGCCGGCCGACATCCAGGAGATAGCCGTGCGCCAGGCAGCGGTAGCAAGTGCGATCTGCTTCCTCGAGCAGCGCGCGGCCAGCCAGGCCCGTGCTGCTGCCCTCAGTGCGCTGATGTGGGATATGCTGGAAGGGACGCCGCCAGTGAGACAGGCTGCGCTGAATCGTCTGAAGGATTTTGCCATTGAGCTGAATGGACCAATCCGCGTCATCCATGGCAGGATGGACAAATTGCCTGAGACCGCGCGCATTGAGGGCTGGACCATGGACATGGTCGAGCACAAAAAGCGCGCTATGAGGGAAGCTTGCGAGCGAGCGCTTTCGTCGTGTGGGCTGAAGCTGATTGCCTTGAGGGGTGACTCGGTGCTCGCGATCACGTCTGCGTTGGACGCCGGTCGTGCCACAAAGGTCCTTACGTCGTTGCACGAAGCGATCCTGGTGAACCACGGAGTGACGACGTTCTGGGGTGTCAGCTCCCCCTGCGACTCACCCTCGCATCTGCCGAGTGCGAATTGCGAAGCAATTTGTGCTGCGCTGGCAGTAGTAAGGCTTCGCACTACGAAGAGCCCGGTCGTCATTCACGAGCAACTCGGAGTGCTCACACTGCTGCTGCAGGATAACGGCAACACCGACGGCCAGGACTTTCACAAGTTCATCAAGCGCACCCTGGGTCCCGCGCTCAACTACGACTCCGCACACCGGGGTGCCCTAGCCAAGACCGTCAGAACCTTTCTCGACAACAACTGTTCGCTGAAGATCACCGCTGGTCAATTGTTCGTCCATGAGAAGACTGTTCGATATCGCCTTTCTCGTTTTGAGGAGTTGGCAGGTGTTGACCTGCGGCGACACCGAGATCGGATGTCGGTCGACCTTGCGTTACTGATGCACGATTTCTCGACGCGCCCAGTAGACGCGCCAGACTGAATGGCTGATGAGGAATCAGCCATGTTCTCCCGATTGACCTGATCGACTGCCACCTCGGGCGATGGGCCTCCGCTTCAACTGCTGGCGGACGTGCCTTTCAAACGTCATCCAAGGGATTGCCGGCGAGATGCGCGATGTCGGCCCAGGACTTCAGGTGCCACGTCCCTCGCTCAAAGAGGAATTCGTTGAGACTCCCGTTCACCATGGTGAAGACGCGAGAGCCCACGTGCGGCAACCCGGTGGTGTGACGATACAGCCCGTCCACCACTCCGCCATGGGTGACGACCAAGATCCGCTGCCCAGGTCGATACACGGCAAGCTCCTCCAAGCAGCCTATGCTTCGCTCGAAGCAAGCCTGGGTGCTCTCCCCACCGGGAATGGCGAAGGCGATGTCCTCCTCGCTGTAACGTCGGTAGATCTCGGGATGAGCGGCCTGCGCCTCTGCGCGCGTCATACCCTGGAAGATTCCGTAGTGGCGCTCGCGCAGCCTTGCATCCAGGACGACGGCCAAACCCGTTTCGGCGGCGATATACCGGGCAGTAGCACTTGCGCGGCCCAGGTCGCTGCTCACTAGCAGGTCGAATTGGCTCCCTCGAAGCCTATTTGCCAGGGCCTTCGCCTGAGCGATGCCCTCCAATGTCAGTGGGCTATCCATGTGCCCCTGGATCCTGCCCTCCCGGTTCCATACCGTCTCGACATGGCGAGCGACGACGAACTCCGTAGCACTCATCTCGTACGACACGCATCGTTGAATCGATCGGAGGGTGATTCCGCGACTCGCTGACACCCACACCTGCTGTCCATGTATCGCTGTTCCTACTCGCCCCGCGCCAGAAAACCTCGTCGACTAGCGCGCCGGCGAGACGCACACCCCTGCCGAGGCCTCGTATCCCTTGACCACGGAAGTGAAGTTATCTTCACCCAGCCCATGATCGACAGCATCGCGGTACAGCTCCGCGATAACGGGCGCCAGGCGGGCCGCATAGTGTTCTTCGTTCGCGAGGTCCAAGATCAGACGAATGTCTTTCAGCGCCAGACTCGTCTTGAAGCTGGCCTGGTATTCGCCTTCGATCACCTTCTGAAAACCCGTGATGAAGTGAGCCGAGCGGCCGCCCGAAACCGACAGAATTTCATAGAGCCGCTTCGGTTCCATTCCACACTTCACACCCAGCACGAATGCCTCCGCGGCGACGGCCACATTGCCCAAAGACATCAGGTTGTTCACCAGCTTGACGGTCTTGGCCGTTCCGATGCCCCCGGTGCGATTGATTTTCTTCGCCAGAACCTGCAGCAAATCCAGATGCTGATCGATCAACTGATCTGGCCCACCCACCTGGAAGACGAGCTCGCCGAGAATGGCCTGAGGCGGCTCGCCGGATAGCGCAACATCCAGAATCTCGATTCCCGCACCAGCCGCCGCTTCAGCAATGTGTCGAATGGTGTGTGGGTCAATGGTACTGGTCTCGATCAGCGTAGTCCCTGGCCGACTCTTCGCGACAAGCTCCCCAGTTCCCAGATACACGTCTCGCACGATGGCTGGATTCGGCAGCGACGTGACGATGACCTTGGCGCGCTTAGCCACCGCGGCCGGGCTGGATTCAATCTTCGCGCCGTGCTCCGCCGCTGCCTTCGCGGCCGCTGACGACACATCGAACGCGACGACGCCGATGCCACGCGCCAGCAGGCGCTGACACATTCCACCACCGATGTTCCCCAAGCCAATCAGTCCGATCTCATTCACGAGTATTCCTCCGCAATGGAGCGAGCGCGCCACAGACGCGTCGCATGGGCAAATCAATCACGCCAAGCTCTTCACGTCTAGCGAAGGTGTGCCGAACGCATCACCCTGCGACGCCAAGCGACCGAGCAGCAGACGGGTGGCCGCCAGCCCGTTCATGTTGACACCGAAGTTTCTGAATCCGCGCTCGGTGAAGAAGCGCAACACATCCTCGCTCACATCCCAGCCATAGAACGTGACGCCCAACTGGCACGCGACTTCTCCCGGCAGGTTGGGCATGAGCCGCTTGATGGCTTCATCCACCTCCTTTGATGGGTCCATGGGCAAGTAGCCATCGGCAATGTACGACCTCCACGCGTCTGCAGAGAGCATCAAGTCATCGGGATATCTGTAGATCGACGCGCAAAGAGACCTGTAGTCAACCCAAACCATGGCCGCGTGCTTGGCAATTTGCGGCAATTCCAAGAGACCGTGAACGCTGCGGACGGCCAGGCCGAGCTTGAGCTTGCCACCACCGGCTTCTCGACAAGCGGCCTCTAGCGCGACCGCTTCAGCCTCCGTGTTCACTCCGCCCACCATCAAGATCACGTTGTCGGGATAGTCGGCGAGTGCCTTGGCACGCGCCAAGCCGCGGATCTGCGCGCGCAACAGTTGAGGCGCCCCCAGAGGAAGCCAGGTTTCCGGCGAAGGTGTGACGTCAGTGAAATCGGATATCGCCTCGCCTGCGACGCCACTGGAAAGGTTCGCGATCCGTGCCGCGAATGGCTTCGGATACACGGTCCTCATGATCTGCGCCAACTTCTCGGCGATCACGTCTTCCAGCGTAGACAAGGCCGCAGCGCTGGCGTTGCCCTTCAGCGCTGAGACGGCATCGACCAAGGTTTCGAATGCCTCCGTCGCGGCCAACGTCTCATCGATGCGTGTGCCGATTCCGTGCGCCCCGGCAGCAAGAGCCTGCATTGCCATGCTAGAGGTGGACACGCGATGGAACATCGTGCATCCGCTGACTTCGTCGGCTATCTTCAGGATGCCGCTGACCTGGCTCATGGATTCTGGGCTGCGCGTGTCGGTCTGGATGACCCCCTCGAACACTTCTCCGGTAGCACCATCGATCGAGACGAAGCTGCCCTCAGCGAAGTCGCGCTCGTCCACGCGAACGATCCGTCGTTTCGGATCGACGTCGAGCATTTCACACCCGACGATGCACGGCTTGTCGAGCGCACGTGCCACCACCGCAGCATGACTGGTCGAACCTCCTCTGGCCGTCACGATTCCTTGGGCCGCGAGCATGCCATGCAGGTCTTGCGGGCTGGTGAACGTACGCACCAGGATAACCGGGTCTCCGAGGGCGGCCATTTGCTCCGCGCGATCAGGATCGAGCACGATGCGACCACTGACCTGCCCGGGCGACGCTCCGGTTCCGACCGCCATTACCGACTTGCCTTTGCGCGCCGCCTTGACCGTCTCCGGAAGGAATCGAGGCCGCAAGATCTGACGCAGATGATCGGCAGTCACCCGTTGCAGGACGCTTGTGCGGTCGATGATGCCCTCATCGAACAAATCGCTTGCGATCCGGATCGCGGCCTCCGCGGTCCGCTTGCCGGGGCGAACCTGCAAGAGATACAGGACGCCCTCCTGCACGGTGAACTCGATGTCGAGCACATCCCGATACGTCCGCTCGAGCGCCCTGGCGAGGGACTCGAGTCGAGCGATGAGGTCCGGATGCCGCTTGCCAATTTCTGCCAGCGACTCCGGCGTGTGCGTTCCCGAGACGATGTCCTCGCCTTGACCATTCTGAAGATACTCGCCGAACATCTTCGGCGATCCATCGCGCGGGTCGCGGGTGAAAGCCACGCCCGTGCCCGACGGGCTGCCGAGGTTGCCGAACACCATCTGCTGAACGACAACAGCGGTGCCGAGATCATGGGGAATCCCCTGGTGTTCGCGATAGCGCACTGCCCTGCGCGAATTCCACGACTCGAAGACAGCGCCTATCGCTCGTCTGAGCTGGTCCCACGGGTCAGTCGGGAAGGCGCAATCGGCAGCGGCACCGACACACTCGGCGGCATACTGCACTGCAGATCTCAACGATTTCTCGTCAACGACAGCTTCAATGCTCCCTCGGCTCGCATCATCGGCGAGGACGTCGTCCGCAACTCCTAGGACGATTTCGGCAAACATACGCGCAAACCTCATGAAGGTTTCGGCCGCGAATCGATATTGCCCGCCGGTCGCCTTGGCAAGAGCTACCGCTGCTTCCTCGTTCAGCCCGAGGTTGAGCACCGTGTCCATCATGCCCGGCATGCTCACCGGCGCTCCCGAGCGAACCGAAACGAGCAGCGGCTTGGCGCCATGGCCGAACCTGCTGCCGGTTCGAGCTTCGAGTTGGCGAACAGCCTGCACCACCTCTGTCCACAACGCGTCGGCAATCTTGCTGCCTTGGTTGGAACGGCAAGCCTGCGTCGTGATGATGAAGCCCGGCGGCACCGGGAAGCCCGACGCCGTCATCTGAACGAGCCCGGCACCCTTGCCGCCAAGCAGAGCGTTATCGAAATGCGTGGCCTCCTCGAACGCGTACACCAGGCGTTCATCGACCGCGACAACTTTGATCGCCTTAGTCTTCATCTCGTGCTTCCTCTCCGGCTGACCCGAGGTCATTCGCCATATCCGAATCCTGCGCACCTGCTGCGAGCAACTCCCTGACCAGGCTCGCCTGCTTCAAGCAACTCCCTGATCAAACCCTTCAGACGTTGTGCGTTCTCGACGTCCAGATCGGACTGCGCCTCTGGATGCAACCATGCAGGCAAACGCGGGTTCGGCTCATCGTGCTGGCGCGGAATGAGATGACAATGAACGTGAGGGTCGGCATTGCCAAGGATTTCGTAGTTCAACTTGAATGCACTCACAGCCGACTTTATGGCTTGCGCAGCCCGGCACATGTCCTCCATGTATGCCTGCCGCGCACGCGGGGACACTTCGAACAGCTCGGTGGCATGCTCGCGCAGGGTAAGGACGCAGCGGCCTGGGAAACGTCGATCCGATATGAAGCACAGCTCACTCACTTCGAGACTGGCGATCGGTTCGCCGAGCCTGAACCCACAAGTGGGGCAGGCCCAGATCGCTGCTGCCGGCGCTGACGCCATCACGACATGTCTCTCGTTGCCAGCGTCGCTGACGGTATTGGCGCGCCCACTTCGCGCGCCACGGCATCTAATGCCTCAAGGGTCGTGACGGCCAGTGGCAACCCATCTCTCATGCGCTGAGCTGACAGCTCCGCCTCAATCTCGCCAGGCATGTAAATCCGCTCGATGCCGGGGGCCTTGGGTGCATTGCGCAGCGCAGACGCCAGTTCGCTGGCGCGGCGCAGGAAAGTCTCGCGGTCGCCGAAGGCCCCCGGGTCCAGCACCTGCACGAAGTGGCCGCACTTCCAGGAGTCGTGGTGGTCAGCGCCCATCACAAGTGCGGGTGACACTTCGAAGCTAAAGGAGGCCCCTGCCAGCGCGCCACACACAAGCTCATTCGCGATGATCAAGGCCGAACCCTTGTGCTGGCCAATGGGTAGCAGATAGCCTTCAAGCGCCACCTTCGGATCAGTTGTCGGGCGACCGTCCGGCCCGACCGCCCAATCGGCCGGTATCGACCCACCGCGCTGGGCAGCGAGCCGGATCTTCTCCTTCACGCCCGTGAACGCGGTATCCACCACGATCGGCGGGCCGTCGAGCGTCGGGAACGCCCAAGCGACAGGATCGTTGGACAATACCGGCTTTGCGCTTCCCCATACGACTGTGTGTGGTGGTCCATCCGTCGTAACGTACCCGATCATCCCCGCATCCAGCGCCATCATGGGGTAGAACGCGGCCGGCCCAAAGTGGTTGCTGTTACGCACCGCAACCGACCCGCTGCCTTGCTCGGCAGCAATGGCAATAGCCTCCTTCATCGCGCGGCGCGTCGACAGAAAGCCTAGGCCGTTGTCGGCATCGACGACGGCGATTGCGCCTCGCCGATGAACCACTCGAATGTCCGGCTTAGGATTCAGGAGGCCGCGTTTGATGCCGCGGATGTAGCGGGGCGTGAACTGGACGCCGTGAGACTCGACGCCGCGCATGTCGGCGAACACAACGACTTCGGCGATCTCGTCGGCGTGGACTGGCGAGACGCCCACGGCTTCGAACAGCGACGCAACCTTCCCCCTCAACTCGACGCTGTCGACGAGCACTTTCTTAACTGCCGGCATACTCATAACGTTCCTTTGTAATCAAGTTGTGTCGCTCGGCCGACGCTGACCTTCGGTCGCTTGGCGCAACGGCTGACCATCGCGCATCTCGCGGGCATCCGGCAGCCGGCAGCAGGAATATGGTCTGATCGCGACCGGTTGTCTCTAGCCTCCGGCGAGCAAAGTAGACCCGAGACTTTATCCGAGGCAGCACATGGCGATCACGGTCCGACCTGGGCATCGCACCGCTGCGGCGCGGCATGGACAGTCGACGACCGCGGTGTTCGCGCGCTCATGCTCTGCCGTTCGGGGAGTCTGGACGGCAGAAGCAGGAGACGCCGCAAGTCGGATGAGGGTAGCTTTGGTGGCGATGGCAGGTCACTACCTCCCCTACGAACCCCGGCAGATGCTACTGCTGCCCGAGGCGATCCAGTCGCCACGAATTGAGCCGAGGCGCACGGTGTTCTTGGCACCTAGCGCCAAAAGGCGGTGGTGGTTTTGTCCGGCAACACCCAAGACACTTCTGTTGACGCTGACTAGACTGCGTCACAGAGGATCTTGCCATGGCGAAGGCCTCGAGATTCCGGGATGATCCCTATTGTTTGTTAAGGAGAAGTCTGATGGCAACCAAGAGCACACCTATCGTCATGACGCCAGCCGCCAAAGGCAAGGGGTACAGCGGCTACCTTCAGCGTGACCTCCAGAATGCAGCGCCCAGCGATCTGGAGATCCTGCAGGCCGGCCCCGGCACGCCAATGGGCGAATACATGCGTCGTTACTGGCTGCCCGTTTGCCTGTCACAGGAGTTGACGGACGTGCCGAAGGCGATCCGGATCATGAACGAGGATCTAGTGGCCTTCAGGGACCGCAGCGGCCATGTCGGAGTCATGCATCGGAAATGCGCGCACCGGGGAGCTTCGCTCGAGTTCGGCATCGTGCAACAGACAGGGATTCGTTGTTGCTACCACGGATGGCACTTCGGCGTAGACGGCAAGCTGCTCGAGGCACCAGCGGAACCCTCCGACACGCGTCTCAAAGATACTGTTTGTCAGGGCGCTTACCCAGCCTTCGAACGGGACGGACTCGTGTTCGCCTACATGGGGCCGCCGGATGAGAAGCCGAAGTTCCCTGTTTTTGATGGTTATGTTTTTCCGGCCGGCACCCGCCTCGTGCCATTCTCCAACGTGTTCGACTGCAACTGGCTGCAAGTGCACGAGAACCAGATCGACCACTACCACACGGCCCTGCTGCACAACAACATGACCGTGGCTGGCGTGAGCGGCAGCGTCGCGGATGGTGTGACTCTACAGGGGGGCTTCGGTGAAATGCCCGTTATCGACTGGCACTCAACCCATAGCAACCACGGCATCATCTTCACGGCGGGCCGACGTCTTTCGGACGACACCGTCTGGATTCGCATCTCAGAGTTGGGGCTCCCCAATTTCATGCAAAACGCCGCCGTCATGGCCGCTGCACCGCAACGTCACTCTGGTCCGGCCATGTCGCGCTGGCAGGTTCCGGTCGACGACACACACTCGATTGCCTTCGGTTGGCGACACTTCAACGACGAGGTCGATCCGGAGCATAGAGGCAAGGAGGAAGAGTGCGGAGTCGACAAGATCGACTTTCTCATCGGGCAGACGCGGCATCGAAGTTACGACGAGATGCAGCGCGCACCGGGCGACTACGAGGTCATCGTAAGCCAGGGGCTAATGGCAATCCACGACCTCGAACACCCGGGTCGGTCGGATGTGGGCGTCTACATGTACCGATCACAACTGCGCGATGCCATTGCGGGCAAGCTCCCGCCAGACCCGGTGCGTGCGCGAGCGGAAGCGGGCCATGAGGAGACCCTGCCGAGATACACCTCCGATACCAGGTTGAAGATCCTTCGCGACGCCAACAACGAGAAGGACAGAGAAAACATCCGGAAGGCGGCACACGAGGTCTTCGCGGTCATGAAGGAATGCGACGAGCTGCCGCACGAGCAACGAAGGACGCACGTCCTTCAACGCCTGAACGAAATCGAGTCCAGGTTCTGACCGCCCAAGGGCTTGGCCAGTCCGGCCCGTGGTCCCCTTGGGGGACCCAAGCAGAGTGGCAAAGCCTCATTTGCTCGAGAGATGGGTTCGGCGGTGCTCCGAAATGACGACGGCGCGTAAACTCGATCGACCAAATTGATCAAATCCAACAAGGTGGAAGCCCTCGCGGGAAGCGGCATGTATCAACTGGCTCTTACCGGGAAGTACCCGATGACAGCGCTGAGACTGAGAACTCGGCAGATCACCTACCAAGGGATTGGAGTCAACTCCTATGAGTTCGTGCGCGAAGATGGAGGTGAGTTACCGGCCTTCTCGGCAGGAGCCCATGTGGATCTGTACTTTCGGGATGGGCGCGTCAGGCAGTACTCCCTGTGCAACGATCCTGATGAGCGCAGACGCTACGTGATTGCGGTACTCCGGGAAGAGAACGGGCGGGGAGGATCGATCGCAATTCACGAGCGCATGCATACTCAGCGGCTCGTCGCCGTTGGCCATCCTCGCAACAACTTCCCGTTGGTGGAGGGAGCGCCGTACTACCTTCTTCTTGCCGGTGGCATCGGCATCACTCCGCTGAAGTCGATGGTACACAGGCTGGAGAAGCTAGGCCACAACTACCTTCTCCACTATTGCGCCAAGTCGAGTGAGCACGCCTCGTTCCACGAAGAGCTCGCGCCGCTTGTTACCAAGGGGCGAGTGCTCGTGCACTACGACGGTGGCAATCCAGCCAATGGCTTGGACATCGCGACAGCCCTGGCGCCCTACGAGCAGGGATGGCAGTTGTACTACTGTGGCCCGCCGGGATTCATGGCAGCATGTGCGCGAGCCTGCACGCACTGGCCGGCGGATGCTGTTCACTGCGAACACTTCGTCGGTGGCGCCGTGGTTTCGCCCGAAGAAGTCACCGACGTCGGCGGTGATGCACTGGCGCTTGGGTTCCAGGTGAAGATTGCCAGCACAGGCGAGATGTTGACCGTTCCGAACGACAAGTCGATCGCCGAGGTTCTCGCAGAGCATGGCATCGAGGTATCGACTTCCTGTCAGAGCGGATTGTGCGGTTCGTGCAAGGTTCGCTACCTCTCCGGTGAGGTCGACCATCGGGACTTCGTCTTGAATGAGGAAGCTCGGCGGCACTTCCTGACCACTTGCGTCTCGCGCTCAAAGGGTCCGACTCTGGTACTGGCTTTGTGACGCCAACAGCGTCGCCATGCATTCGTTCAGCGACGTGGAGGCAAATTGCAGATGACCTCGAAAACTTCCGAGAAGCAGCGACGGTTGCCACTAGAAGGTGCGGTCAACTTTCGCGACCTGGGTGGCTATCCCGTGGTTGGCGGGCGGCAGACGCGATGGGGCCGCCTGTTTCGCTCGGATTCGCTGGCGGCGTTGACGGATCGGGATCTCGATCACGTCGGTGCCATTGGTCTGCATCACCTGATCGACTTTCGACTTCCTCATGAGCGCACGGCCCATCCGAACCGGCTTCCATCTGGCGCAAGCCTGCGGATCTCGGAGATCGGCTTTTGGCCTGCCGGAAACGCGGAAATGCTCGAGGAGATTCGCAACCTGCGCATCGACGCTGCCGGCATCGAGCGGGCGACCACCGCGCACTACAGACACTATCCGGTCGATCACTGCACCGAGTACCGCAAAGTGCTCGAAGCAGTCGAGGAAGCGGCAGGTCGACCGGTGTTGATCCATTGTGTCAGCGGCAAAGACCGCACTGGCTTCGGGGCGGCCGTCATTCTCATGGCGCTCGGCGCACCCAAGTCGGTGATCGTCGAAGATTACCTTTTGACGAACGCCTATCGTCGCGACATCGGGCACCTCATGCCATCCGGAACGCCTGCGTCTGTCGCGGAAATGCTCACGTCGGCCCGTCCAGCCTACATCGAGGCCGCTCTCGAGACAATGGTGGCCACCTTCGGCAGCTTCAACGGCTACCTCGAGCGCGGTCTCGGTTTCGACGCGAGGCGTCTCCAGATCTTTCGAGAGCGCCTTACCGAGCCGACACCCGAATGATGTAGCAGTACGGTCCCCGTCGTTTCGGGCTAAATCCGACGCGGACAATCGCTGGTCGTAGTGGGAGCAATCGAGTCGTGAGCGCTGGAGGCGAAGCGCTGTTCTGATCGCTTTCCTCGGCGCCTGCGGCGTGCAACTGCAGCCGCTGGTCGATGCGCTCAAGCAAGACCTCCTGCGGCACACCGTGCTGCACGCCGACGAGACGCTGGTGGCGATGCTCAAGCCGGGCAACGGCAAGACGCATCGGGCCTACCTGTGGAGCTACGGCAATGCAGAACAAGACCCAGAGTCGGGCCATCCGGCAGTACTACTACTCGGCGCGAACGCTGAATCGGGGTGGATTTCGCCGGCGCAGCGTGATTTCAAGGCGCATTTCGCTGCGCCGCGACTCCTTTGTGAACGCTGATCAGGATCCGCGCTTATGTGATGGCGAGGACGCGGATTTGGTCGGTACGCGCATGCGGCCCGGCGCAGAGTGTTGCGAGCCGAGCAGTTGATCGATGAAGGGTGAGTATGCCTAAATCCGGCAGTTACCCAGTCGCCGGCAGCCCAGTGGGGGGCCTGAAAGGCCCGAGTGTCGGTGCGATCCTGTCGCTGACATAGCGCAGCATCGGCGCCCATCGGTCCGTCGGGGGGTGTCCGAAATTCTGTGTGTGAGGCGGTTGGGTGAATTGGCTGTTGGCTGATTACTCTTGTGTCTTCAGGCCCCTGCCAGGCCGCCGGAGGCGCCCCGGTTGAGCCCATGTACTCATGGTTCAACCCCTCATCGGGCAGCGTGTGCCGCCGCCGTGAATCGCTCTTCGTAGAGTACCGCGAACTGGTTCATCGCCTCGCGCCACTCCTTCGCAGCGCGCCCCCAGTCTGCCGTGATGTTGCGCAGTGCCAGCCAGATCAACTTGGTGGCTGCATCGTCGCTGGGGAAGTGCCCGCGCGTCTTGATGATCTTGCGCAGCCGGCTGTGCAGGCTCTCGATGGCATTGGTGGTGTAGACCACGCGCCGCACCGCCGGCGGGAAGGCGAAGAACGGGATGACGCGGTCCCAGGCCCGGCGCCAGGACGCCGTCACGGTGGCGTACTTCTGGCCCCAGGTGCCGCGCTCGAATTCGTCCAGGGCCTGGGCCGCCGCCTCCGCGTTGGCTGCCGTGTAGACCGGCCTGAGTGCCGCGGCCAGTAGCTTGCGGTCCTTCCAACTGGCGTAGTCCAGGCTGTTGCGGATCAGGTGCACGATGCAGGTCTGCAGCGTGGTGGCCGGGAACACCGCGCCCAGGGCCTCGCCAATGCCCTTCAGGCCGTCGGTCACGGCGATC
>CALMII010000041.1 GCA_937864115.1 uncultured Steroidobacter sp.
ATCTCGCGTGCTATCGTCGGCGCATGAACCGCCGACTGCTTCTGATGTGCCTGGCATTCGCAGCGGTCGCAGGCTGCGTGACCGTCGCGGGCCACGCGCTCGACGAGCGCTTCGGCCCGACGCGACCGAAGGAGAATGTCGCCGCAGCGGCGGGCGTCCCCGTCGAGTTCGAGCGCGATGTCCGCCCGGTGATGAACAACCGCTGTCTCGTGTGTCACGGCTGTTACGACGCACCCTGCCAGCTGAAACTGGATTCCTACGAAGGCGTGCTGCGCGGGGCGAGTCCGGAGCTGGTGTACAGCGTCGCGCGGGTCGCGCCAGCGCGGTTGACGCGATTGTTCGAGGACCAGCAGACGACCGCGCAGTGGCGCGCCGCCGGATTCCATCCCGTGCTCAACGAGCGGCAGGATTCTCCGCAGGCGAATCTGCAGGCCGGCGTCATGGCGCGCATGCTGCAGCTCAAGCAGGAGCATCCGCTGCCGGCGGTCAAGGTGCTGCCGGAGACATTCGATTTCTCCCTGTCGCGCTCGCAGCAATGCCCGACCGCCGAGTCATTCGATACGTTCGCCGGCAAATATCCGCTGTGGGGCATGCCATTCGGCTTCCCGGCATTGAACGCGAAAGAGCACGAGACACTGACGAAATGGCTCGCCGCCGGTGCGCCCGCGGCGGCGCCTGCGCCACTGCCTGCGTCGCTGGTACAGGAAGCGACGTACTGGGAAACGCTGTTCAATGGCGACAGTCCCAGGCAGCGGCTCGCGGCGCGCTACCTGTATGAGCACCTGTTCCTGGCGCATCTCTACATGGAGGATCGCGGCGCCGACACGATCTACTTCAAGCTCGTCCGCTCGCGCACGCCGCCGGGCCAGCCGCTGAGTCTCATCGCGACACGCCGTCCCTACGACGATCCCGGCGTCGAGCGCGTCTATTACCGGTTGTGGCGCGATCCGTCGACGACCATTGCCAAGACGCACATGCCTTATCGACTGACGCCAGCACGGCGCGATCGCTGGCGCCAGTGGTTCATCGATGCGGACTACCCGGTCGACACGCTGCCCGGTTACGACGTGCAGACGGCCTCGAATCCGTTCATCACGTTCCAGCGGATTCCGTATCAGGCGCGTCACGCCTTCCTGCTCGACGAAGCGCAGTTCACGATCATGAACTTCATCAAGGGTCCGGTGTGCCGCGGCAATGTCGCGCTGGACGTGATCCAGGATCGTTTCTGGGTGTTCTTCACCACGCCGCGGTCGGCCGTGTCGCAGGAGTTCGCCGCCTTCCTCGCCGACCAGAACCATCATCTGCGCCTGCCGGCGGAATCGGAAAGCGGCCTGCTGTCGATCGTCCGCTGGCGCGAGTATGCGAAGGCGCAGCGCGACTACCTGCACGCCAAAGGCGACTTCATCCGCGCCAACAGCGCGGCCCTCGGCGCAGCCGGACTGCATACGGTCTGGGACGGCGAGGGCACGAATGCCAATGCCGCGCTGACCGTGTTTCGCCATTCCGACAGCGCGAGCGTGCTCAAGGGCCTGGTCGGCGAGCCGCCGCAGACCGCCTGGCTGATCGACTATCCGATTCTCGAACGCATCCACTACCTGCTGGTGGCCGGCTTCGATGTCTACGGCACGGCTTCGCACCAGGTGATGACGCGCATGTACATGGACTTCCTGCGCATGGAAGCGGAGATGAATTTCCTGGCCTACCTGCCGCAGCCGCAGCGCGTCGCCGAAGTGGAGCAGTGGTATCGCGGTGCGCAGAAGGATGTGCGGGACTATCTCGACAGCTACTTCGAGCATGAAGTGCTGCCCACGCCCATCGATTACCACACGTCGCAACCCAGGCTGGAACTGTTCGGCCTGCTGCAGAAACGCCTGTCCGGCGCGCTGCAGCACGCCTACGAACTCGAGCAGTCCGGTCTGTCGCGCGGCAGCATCGCAACGCTGCAGAAGATCGATGCGGTGCGCGGTACGGCGGCATCGATCCTGCCTCAGATGCTAGTGATCAAGGTGCCGGGACATGGCCTGCTGACCCTCCTGAACAACAGCGCCTACACCAATATCTCCTCCATGTTCGACGAAGCGTCGCGACGGCTCGTCGCCGAGGACAGCCTGACGATCGCCAACGGCGTCGTCGGCGCCTATCCGAACATCTTCCTGCAGGTGGAGGAGAAGGACTTCGCCGAACTCGTCGCGCGTATCGAGGCATTGCGCACCGAAGCCGACTACCGCCGGCTGCTCGACCGCTTCGGCGTGCGTCGTACCGATGCCGGCTTCTGGCAGCTCAGCGATACGGTCCGCGCGGACTACACCCGCGCCGAACCGCTGACTTCCGGCATCCTCGATCTCAGCCGCTACGAGAATCGATAGACGATCTGCGCGGGCGCAGCGATGAAGTGGCGTGCTACCGTTGACCTTTCAAAAGGGAGAAGGCGCATGCAGAAGAGAATCACGCTGATCGCGTTGCTGCTGGTCTCGCTGGGCGGAACGACGCAGGCTGCCGAGCCGGCGGCCCCCGCGATGAAAGCCACCATCTCCGCACCGCTGACGATCTACCACATCGAGGGCCGGCGCTCCGAGCGCATCGTGTGGCTATGCGAGGAACTCGGGCTGCCCTACACGCTGGAATACAAGCGCGGCGATATCGCCGGTTCGATGCAGACGATCCGGACGGTCAGTCCGCTGATGCCGGTGGCGCCGACCGTGCGCTACGGCGATCAGGTCATGGTCGAATCGGGCGCGATCATCGAACTGCTGCTTGCCCGCGATGGCGCGGGACGGCTGCGTCCGGCGGTCGATTCGCCCGACTTTCCGTACTACCTGCAATGGATGCACTTCGCCGAAGGCTCGTTCGCCTCGCGTGCGATTGCCGACTATCGCGTCACCCTGATCCAGGGACGGCAGCAGCCGGCGCCGAACCGTCCGCGGCTGGTCGATTCCGAAGCCGTCGTGAAGTTTGCCGATGACTTCCTCGGCAGGCATCCGTACTTCGGCGGCCAGGAATTTTCCGCCGCCGACATCATGATGCTGTTCCCCGTGAATTTCGCCGCGGGTCTCAACATCGTCGACATCGAGCAGTTTCCCAACGTCGTGGCGTGGCGCAAGAAGGTGGAGGAACGTCCGGCGTATCTGCGCATGCTGAAGGTCGCGCGTCCCGATGGACTGATCGGGACGCCGCCGGCATTGCCGAAGGCGAAGTAGCGACCCGACTTCCCCTGTGGTCAGGCTTCAGCCTGACTCCAGAAGGCCGGCTAAAGCCGGCCCCACAGCGACACGATCGCCTCCGCCGCCAATCCAATGCCGAGAACCCTGCGATCCGCATTGCCCATGCCGGCGATCATCAGCCCAACCGGCGCGCTGCCGGGTTCATGGCAGGGAATCGACAGCGCGCAGCCGTCGAAGGCATTCACGACCGACGCATTGCGCAGCATCCGGCCGTTGAATCGCAGATAGGACGCATCGTCGCGGACCACGTCGGCGATGGCCGGTGCGGTGTCGGGTGTAGTCGGCATCAGCAGCGCGTCGTAGCCGCAGGCAATCGCGTCGATCTCCTCCACGAAGCGCGCGCGTCGCTGCAGCAATTCGTCGTACTGCTGCGGCGAAATCCGTTCGCCCGGCAGGATGCGCAGAATGACGCGCGGGTCGTAGCGCTCGCGATGCGTTTCGATCCAGCGGCGATGCCACGCGAAGGCTTCCGCGCTGACGAGCGCGCCGCGCGAGTTGACCTCGGCCGCATGCGCGAACTCCGGCATGGTCGATTCGACGATCTGTACGCCGGCGGCCGACAGCCGGCGCAACGCCGCGGCGAATGCATCGGCGACGTTATCGGACAGATCATCGAGGAACACGGTTTGCGGCACCGCCACGCGCAGGCCGCGCAGCGGCAGCGGTGTCGCAACCGCATCGGTGTCCGCTGCGAGAATCCGGTCGAGCAGCGCACAGTCGCCGACGGTCTTCGCCAGCGGCCCCGCGGAATCGAGCGTGGTCGACAACGGCAATACGCCGTCGAGCGGGACGCGCCGCGCGGTCGGTTTGAATCCGACCAGCCCGTTCAGCGCCGCTGGAATGCGTACCGATCCGCCGGTGTCCGTCCCGATCGCTGCGGCTGCCATGCCATCGGTGACCGAGATCGCAGCGCCCGATGAAGAGCCGCCGGGAATGCGTTCCGCGGCGCGATCGAAGACATTGCGCGGCGTGCCGTAGTGCGGGTTGATGCCGAGACCCGAGTACGCGAACTCGGTCATGTTGGTGCGACCGATGATGATGGCACCGGCATCGCGCAGACGCTGGACGATGCCGGCATCGCACGATGCTGCAGGTGAGTCGATCAGCACCGTCGAACCCGCGAGCGTCGTGATGTGGGCTTCGTCGATGTTGTCCTTGATCGAGATCGGCACGCCGGCCAGTGCGGGGAGGCTTCCGCCGGCGCGGCGCCGGGCATCGATCCGGTCCGCGGCAGCCAGCGCTTCGTCTGCGTGAATGGCGATGAACGTGCGCGATCCTTCGCCCGCCGGATTCCTGATCGCGGCAATGGCGTGCTCGACGAGCTGACGGCTGGTGATCGTCCCTGCGGCGAGCGCTCGCGTCAGTTCGAGCACAGTCTTCACGCGCCGTCTTTCGCAGTGTCGACGATGACGGACTCCGCGAGCCACTGCAGCGCCTCATCCACCTTGGTGAACAGGCGGATGTCGACGAAGGCATTGTCGTTGAGCGTCTGGAACATGCGTGCGTACCCGATCTGCAGCGGGCGGCTGGCGACGATCGCCGAGCGGACCGGCGCCTTCATGGGCCGGGTGCGCCGCCGGTCGGCGAAATCGCTCACTTCGGGATAGGCGACATCGACGGCATCCATGCCAGTGAGGTCCGTGAGTTTGTGCACCGGGCCGCGCTCGTCCTCCAGTCGATGCACTTCGCGCGCGAGATCGTCCAGGTCGATGGCGCTGACCCTGCCGGTCAGGCGGATGCGAATGTGATCCGGTTGCTGGGAAATCTCGAACGGCATGTATCCCGGGCTCAGTGACGGCGGCTGGGCGCCAGATGCACGATGGCGACGATCGCACCGCCGACCACGAATCCAACCACGGCGGCACCCACCGCGAACGTCAGCCATCCCGTGACGGCGCCGATGCCCGGAACGTGACTGGCGATTTCGGAGAGGTGTTCGACCGCGTGCGGCACCAGGTCGAGTCCGAAGTGTTCGAGCCCGTGCACGAGAATGCCGCCGCCGACCCACAACATGGCGGCCGTGCCGATGAAGCTCAGTCCCTGCAGCACGCGCGGCATCGACTTGACCAGCGCGCGCCCGAAGGCTGTCGCCGCGGCCGAGTCGCGTTGCGCGAGATGCACGCCGATGTCATCCATCTTCACGATCAGTCCGACGACGCCATAGACGCCCACCGTGATGAACAGGCTCACGAGGGCCAGCGCACCGGCCTGGATCAACAGCGGCCGATCGGCGACGGTGGCGAGCGCGATGGCCATGATCTCGCCGGACAGAATGAGATCGGTGCGGATGGCGCCGGAAATCTTCTGCAGTTCCAGTTGCGTCGAACTGAGCGCGAGTTCCTCGACGTGCGGCGACTTGTCGACCTTGCCGGCGGTCTTGGCGAGCGCCTCGATGATCTTCTCGGCGGCCTCGAAACACAGATACGCGCCGCCGAGCATCAGGATCGGCGTGACGGCCCAGGGCGCAAAGGCGCTGAGCAGCAACGCGCCGGGCAGCAGGAACAGGAACTTGTTGCGCAGCGAACCGAGCGCGATCTTCCAGACGATCGGCAATTCGCGATCGGGCGTGAAGCCCATCGCATAGCCGGGCGTCACCGCCGCATCGTCGACCACGACGCCGACCGCCTTCGATCCGGCCTTGCCGGCCGCGGCGGTCACATCGTCCAGCGAAGCGGCGGCCAGTTTGGCGATCGCCGCGACGTCATCGAGCAGTGCTGCAAGTCCTGAAGCCATTCGCAAGCGTGACGTGACGGCGAGGTCGAAGGCAAGTCCTGCTCGGCTTCGAGCCGCTGGCGCTGAACGATGAGATGAGATCGAATCGAGCGTCCCTTCCTCCGCGCAGCGGGGGACAGATGGGGGGATTTCTGTAGGTCAGGCTTTAGCCTGACTTCTGAAAAAAGGCCGGCTGAAGCCGGCCCCACAGTAAGAAAAGAGGCCCCACCCCTGACCCTCTCCCGCTTCGCGGAGGAGGGGATCAGACGAAGTCGATCGACCCAGAACCGCGCCGGTCTCTTTTAGAGCCCGTCTCTTTTAGAGCATTGGGCGCCGCAGTCGCCTCTCCTAGCATCCCTTCCATCGGGCATGAGCCATGCCCAATCGAACATGGGGAGAATCGATATGAGCCTGGATTCCTGGCACGTTGCGACGCTCGTGGATTCCCGCCGGACGAATCTTCCGGCGGATTCCTGGCTGCAGCTTCGCGAGGAACTGCGGCGCGTGCTGGCCGAAACACTCGACCGCCTGCTGCCGCAGTTGTTGCAGGGGACTGCGATGCCAGCGTCGCTCGAACGGACCGCCGACCTCGCCAGTCTGCTGACGCTGCGCGAACGCGAGATCCTGATCCGCATCGCCGCCGGCGACAGCAACAAGCAGATCGCCCGCCAGTTCTCGCTGAGCCTGCACACGGTCAAGCGCCACGTCGCCAACATCCTCAACAAACTCGGCGTCAACTCGCGGGTGCAGGCCGCCGCCTGGGCGCGTGCATGTCATTGACGGAAGGCGCCGCGGATCAGCGCATCCTGGAAACCGCATTTGCGTTCCGCGTATCGCGCATCTTGCTGACGGCGGTCGAACTCGGCGTTTTCACGGAACTCGGCAAGGGGCCGCGCACCTGCGGCCAGCTCTGCCGCGCGCTCGGTCTGGAAGCGAAGGCCGCGCCGGATCTGCTCGATGCGCTGGTGACCCTGGGTTTTCTGGAGCGCGACGGCCTGGACGCGCACGCCATCTATCTCAACACGCGCGCCGGTGCGCGTTTCCTCGATGCGAACGGACCGGCATCGCTCGAAAGCGTGCTGCAGCAGGCGGTGAAGGCCTACGGCACCTGGGGGCGACTCACGGAACTGCTGCGTGCCGGGCGCCTGTAAAGACGTCGCGGCCATCCGCTAGAATCCGCGCACCCGCGTGTGTGCGGAGGATCGTCGTCTGAGCATCCGCACGAACCAACGACTGCGCTATCGGCCTGCCGCGCACCGCGATCTCGCGGAATGCCTGACATTGCTGCCGCCCTGGCTGGGGATCGACGAGTCGATGGCGCGCGCGCTGTCGGCCTTGTGGCCGCAGCTGCTCGAGGAACCCTCGATGATCAGCGCGGTGCTCGAAGACGTGGCCGCACCGGCCGCCCAGCGCGTGCAGGGCTGGGGCGTGACCATGATCCTGCCGCGCGCCTTCACGCAGGCGCTGTCGATGCACGACCGGCCCGCGGCGTTTCTCACGCGTCGCGTGTACCGCGCACTGCTCGACGACGAGTTCGCTCTCATGAGCGACCGCGAGATCGGCGCCGCCAGCGCGCGCGGCGACCTCGACATGTTCATCATGCATTTCTCCCTGCGCGGTCACGATCTGCTGCAGCCGCAGGCGCAGCGGACCATGGCGATGGCGAACGACGCCTTCCGTACCTTTCATGACGGCTACAACCCGCAGGCGATCTACTACGAGACCAGCGCCGGCAACGAACCGTTTTCCATGGCGTCGGGTTTCGAGCGGCTGCAATTCCGCGATGAAGCGTCGCTGGCCGCGTTGCTGCCGGAACAGCGGCCGGCGCTCTTCGGACTCACGCGCGCCGGCGCCCTGAAGCGCATGCCGGGTCCTCCTGCGCGCAACGCCTTCGAGCATCAGGCGCCGCTGTTCGGATTCTCGGCATCGCAGCGCCGCCTGCTGTGGTTCGCCCTGTTCGACGATTCCGACGAAGCACTGATGGGACCGCTGGACGTATCCATTCATGGTCTCAAGAAGCTCTGGCGCGGCATCTACGAACGCATCGAAGACCGCATGCCCGAATTCTTCGGCGAGGAAGCGAGCGGCGACGAAGGCCGCCGCGGTCCCGAGAAACGCCGCCAGGTGCTGGCGTATGTGCGCCAGCGCCCGGAGGAATTGCGGCCGTGGCAGCCGGAAGATGAGGGGCCACGTCGCTAGATCGGGATCAATCCCGCGGCGCAATGCGCCATCGCGCCCAGGTCTCGCCGCTCATCTGCCATTCCACGGCGGCTTCCTGGAAGGGCACGTAGCCGGTGATTTCCGTATCCGTCGACACCTGCACCTTCGCCCGTCCGTCGAGCGTATCGGTGCCGAGCTGTTCCGGCGGAATCGCCTGTCCGTAGAGATACAGCCCGCCCATGCCGATCGGCTGTTCGACGCTCTCGCCGTCGTGAGTGAGCGTGCCGACGATGGTGAAGCTGGCGAACAGATCGAATGTGCAGGTCGAGTAGTCGAGCTTCAGCGAGACGAAGCTCGGCGCATTCGGCGCATCGTGGGGAATGCCATCCGCCACGACCGTGCCGCTGTAGCCGTCGCCCGACGGCGGCTCGTATATGTATGAGTCGTGCATCTTCACGAAGCCGTCGCGCAGCGGCTCCTCGGTGGACATCCAGACGTCGAACGGCAGGTTGCCCTGCGTGATCTTCGTCAGCTTGCCGACGAGCCGGCCCGCGTGATGTCCCTCGTGGCGACGATGCTCCGCGGTGGCGAGGTAGCTGAAGTCGTCGAGCGAGACATCGACGTCGAAGAGTTTCACCGCGCCCATGCCGTCGCAGGTGGCGTTGGCATCGACGAGGGTGACGTTCGCCACCAGCAGCTGGTGCGGACCATTGCCGTCGTCGAAGCGATGTTCGGCGGAGACGGCCACGACGTTGGGCTGTGGCTTCGTCGTTGGCGCATGGAACGTCGCCTTGCCCGACCAGCGGTCTGCGTCGGCGACCACGGTGCCGATGCTGCCGCCGCCACCGGGTGCGCCGTTCACCGCCCAGTTGCGCGTGCTGAACGACGCGATGGGCGAGGGTTCGCAGTCGTCGTAACCGATGGTGGGTATTTCCAGTTCGCCGTCCGGCGGCAGCCCGGTTTTCCGACAGCTGATCACCTGCAGCGGCAGATTCTCGCCGGTGCGCACGATCGCACGGGCCGGCGTTATCTGTGCGCCGGCGATCATCGACCAGTCGCTGAAATGCCGCGTCGGCACCGAGAGCGTGCGCGCGGCCGTATCGATCTGCGGCGCGGCATAGGCATGCCAGCGCCCGGTATCGTCCTGCCAGCCGATCGTCAGCAGATCGAGCGTGGTGCCGGCGAGGTCATCGTCCGAAACGCGAAAGCGCAGCGTCATCGGCGCCGTCGTGTGCAGCCCTTCCGGCTGGATGCGAAACGCACGGCCTTTCGCGCCATGCGCGAAGCGGGTGATTTCCTGGATCGATACGGTTTGCGCGACGGCGAACGCACCGGCGGGAACGATCACGATCAGCGCGCCATCGGCCGTCGCGAGTTCGCCGCCCTCCGTCCCGATCTGCTTGCTGACTGCTGCGCCGAGCGGTGCGCCGACGGCGGTCGGTGTGAGATCGCCGACGTTGCCGGTCTGTCCGCCGTTCGCTGGTGGCGGTTGTCCGGTGTTGGGTGGAGGCTGCTCGCTCGCGGGCGGAGGCGTCGGCGCCTCCTGCGAATCGCTGCCGCAGCCGCTCATCGAAAACACGGCGCATGCCAGCGCCGTCACGGGCCACTTCATCGTCATCTCCTGCGTGATTCGAGTGGCGCGCAGTGTCGAGAAAGCGATGAGTGTGTTCATCGGCCCGAGGAGCCATGCGACATGGCCACTTCGGCGTCCGAACGGAGCCGGCTTCAGTTCGAGCGGCTCGAATCCCTGAGGCGTTCCTACGCCTTCTTCACGAACTGCGATTTGAGCTGCATCGCACCGATGCCGTCGATCCGGCAGTCGATGTCGTGATCGCCCGTGACGAGACGGATGTTCTTCACCTTCGTCCCCATCTTCACCACCAGCGACGAGCCCTTGACCTTGAGGTCCTTGATCACGGTCACGCTGTCGCCGTCGTGCAGCTCATTGCCCACGGCGTCGCGGATCGCCGCCGGCGGTTCATCCTCCGCAACCGTCGCATGCCTGGGCCATTCGTGGGCGCACTCGGGACAGATGTAGAGATTCGCATCCTCGTAGGTGAGCAGCGAGTTGCATTGTGGGCAGGGAGGAAATTCGTTCATGGCGCGATGGGAAATCAGGGGGCGCGGATTATACGCGCAGGCAGCGCGAAACCCGCTGTCATGACTCGCTCCATCGGCTAGCATCCCGCTCCAGCAGAGAGACGGAGTCGAAGAGATGGCCGAAGCGAAAACTTTCGAGAGCAATGCCGGGGCATTCGAATATGCCTGCGAACACCTGGACTGCTCGCTCAAGGACGGCAGGGCGGTGCTCGCGGTCGTGCTGGGCGTGCAGGGGCGCATGTGCAGCGTGAAGATCGCCAATCCCGACGACAGGACGATTCCCGAAGGCACGCTGAACGAACTGCTCGCGCGCACCGACCTCACGCACGTGTGCTTCAGCACCATGATCGATGACAAGGTGCCGCGCCTGGAGCGCGGCGATCTGGTCATGTACACGACCATGCCGGAACTCGCCGCAGTGGGAAAAACGACGGTGGCCGGCACGGTCGTCGCGCGCGTCAATCCGCACTACACCAGCAAGGGCGGCTGGCAGGTGCGGCCGGCGGAGAGCAAGGCAGCGGCAGCAGAGCTTCCCGCAGAACCCGGCGCATAGCTGCAAAGGCCGGCTGAAGCCGGCCCCACAGGAAGAACTTCCGACTGTAGGTCAGGCTTTAGCCTGACTCTGCAGAAGGCCGGCTGAAGCCGGCCCCACAGGAAGAGCTTCCGACTGTAGGTCAGGCTTTAGCCTGACTCTGCAGAAGGCCGGCTGAGGCCGGCCCCACAGGAAGAGCTTCCGACTGTAGGTCAGGCTTTAGCCTGACTCTGCAGAAGGCCGGCTGAAGCCGGCCCCACAGGAAGAGTCTGATACGCTCGCGCGTATCCATGGGTCCGCTGCTCACCTTGCCCGTTCACGAAGCATTGCTCGCCGCTGCGCGCAGCGGCGCGGCAACGCTCGCCTGTTCTCTCGATCTCGACCGCACGACGACGCAGGTGTCGATTGCTGCAGACGCATGGGAATGGCAGGGCCAGCGCTATCCGTACCTCGATGCCTGCAAGGACCGCACGATCTACCACTGGACCAGTACCTCATTCGAGCCCGTGGCCCGCTACACGAATTCGCTGATCAAGCTGGTGCCGACGCCGTGGGGCGCACCGACGTTCGAGATCGACGGCATCAAGATGCTGCCGACGGCGCAGGTGTCGCCCTGGGAGGATGCAGGTCGCAAAGTGGCGCTGATCAAACCGCGCGGCAAGATCGTGCTCGACACGTGCGGCGGCCTCGGCTACTTCGCGGCGTGGTGCCTGCAGGAACAGGCGCAGCGCGTGCTGTCGTTCGAGAAGAATCCCGACGTGCTGTGGCTGCGCACGCTGAACCCGTGGTCGCCGCAAACGGATGACGATCGCCTTTCCGTGACGCCCGGCGATATCTCCGAACGCATCGGCGAGATCGCGGACGGTTCGGTCGATGCCGTCCTGCATGACCCGCCGCGCTTCGGCATTGCCGGCGAACTGTATTCGCAGCGTTTCTACGATCAGCTGGCGAGAGTCCTGCGCCGCAACGGCCCGCTGTTCCATTACACCGGCACGCCGAACCGGCTGACCAGCGGACGCGACGTGCCGAACGAAGTGGCGACACGTCTGCAGACCGCGGGCTTCACGACCCGTCTGATCGGCGACGGCGTGCTCGCCGTCAGACGCGCACGCTGAACGCGCTGCGCCACCTGAACCGAACCGCAACGGCTGAAACCACGGGGAATTCCCATGAGCACCGAGAAGCAACAGAAGATCCAGGAAACGGCCGAGCGCATCATCGAACTCGGCAATGAACTCGAAGCGCCGGGCCACGCGGCCGTGGATGAAGCGTCGCTGCTGCGCGCGCGCGAAGTGCTGCATCGCTGGGTCGACGATCTGAAGGGCGTCGTGGTGAACGCGGCACTGGGCCGCGTCACGGTGATCCAGGAAGACGGCTATGCCTCGTCGATCGCGTCGGCCGAGCTGGCGTTCCGCCTGAGCGCCGCGGGCATCACGCAGTCGGGCGGTCGCTGAGGAATTCCGGTCGCTTCTGCTCCCTCCTCCGCGTAGCGGGGGAGGGCTGGGGTGGGGGCGAAGTTGCGCATGCGCTCGCACGGCTCGCGAGCCGTGTCGAACGCAGCCGGAGAATGCTCATTGACAGGGGAATCGCCGCTCGCGAGTCTGCCGCGACGGTGCGCGCCGTGCGCACCGGAACTACAACGATGACCGATCCCGCAGCGACTGCAGCCCATCCCGCCGGCCGACTCGACGAGCGCGTGCTCGTCGAGCAGGTGTCGCTGATGTCGCGCCTGACGACTTCACCGCTGTTCGGCAGCACCTACGCGGGTGCCATGCTCGTCTGGCTGACGCATACGCGCCACGGCTGGTGGGCGAGCATCGCGTGGTACGTGCTGCTGATGGCCGTGACGCTGGTCCGCTGGCGGGTGGCGCGCGGCTATCTGTCGCGCGAACGCACGGCGGAGGAAACGCACCGCTGGCGCACGCTCATGCTGACGCTGGCGGCCGTGGCCGGTGGCGTGTGGTCGCTCTCGGGCACCTGGCTGCTGCCGCGCGATCCGCAGCTCGAAGTCATCGTGGCGGTGTTCTTCATCGGTGCGTCGTCCTCCGGCATCGGCTCGCAGGCGCCGGTGCGGCATGGTTATGCCGCGCTGCTGATTCCGTTCATCGCGCCGTATGCCATCAATCAGATACTCATGGGCGGCGACCGCATCATTCTCGGCGTCGCCTTCCTTTCCTACATACCGGTGATGCTGGTCATCGCGAACCGGCAGACGAAATCGATCGAGCAGCAGATCCGCACGGCGTTCGAGAACGAAGCGCTGGTCGCCGAGTTGCGCAACGAACGTGATCGCACCGCGCGCATCAACACCGAACTGCAGCAGCAGGTGGAAGAGCAGCGGCGTGCGACCCAGCGCATCCGTTCGCTCAACCGGCATCTGCAGGCGCAGACGGCCGAACTCCGTGCGGCCAACAAGGATCTGGAAGAATTCTCCTATTCGGTGTCGCACGACCTGCGCGGACCGCTGCGCGCCATCGACGGCTTCTCGACCCTGTTGCGCGAGGAACTGGCGCCGCACGGCGAGAGCCGGGCGAGCCACTATCTGGCGCGCATCAGCGAAAACATCCTGCGCATGTCCACGCTGATCGACGACCTGCTCGAGTTCGCACGCTGCGGTCGCGAAACGCTGGAGCGCAGCGATCTGGACATGAATGCGCTCGCCGCCGAGGCGGCGAGTCATGCGCAGACCGCGTATGCCTCGTCGGTACCGCCGTCGATCGCCGTCCGTCCGTTGCCCGCGGCGCGCGGCGATGCACGACTCGTGCTGCAGGTGTGGCAGAACCTGCTCGACAACGCGGTGAAGTACAGCAGCCGCGTCGAACAGCCGCGGATCGAAATCACTGGCCGCGAGGAGAAGGATCGCGTGATCTTCGAGATCCAGGACAACGGCATCGGTTTCGACGGTCGCTACGCCGAGTCGCTGTTCGGCGTCTTCCAGCGCCTGCATGGCGCGCAGGAATATCCCGGGTCAGGCGTGGGACTGGCCATCGTGCAGCGCATCGTCACGCGTCACGGCGGCGAGGTGTGGGCGCGCTCGGAACCGGGGCAAGGCGCGCTGTTCGGTTTCTCCCTGCCGCTGCAGCATGAGCACAGCGCGTCCGATCCCAACGTGCCGGTGCCGGACCTGACGCCGCGCTGACGGCAAAGACGCGGCGCGCCTCTGCTATCGTGCAGGCGCATGCGCAAACTTCTCGTCTTCCAGCATTCGGCCAGAGAACCGCTCGGCATTCTCGATCCGTTCCTGCGCAGCAGCGGCTTCCGCGTCCGCTACATCAACTTCGCCCGCGAGCCGCTGGTGCAGCCCGACGTCAGCCGCTACAACGGCCTGATCGTGCTGGGCGGGCCGATGAACGTCGACCAGACCGAACGCCATCCGCACCTGCTCACCGAGATCGTGGCGATCCGCGAAGCATTGAACCGCGACATGCCGGTGCTTGGGATCTGCCTCGGCGCGCAGCTGCTGGCGGCGGCGCTGGGCGCGAACGTGCGTCCCAATCCCGTGCGCGAAATCGGCTGGTATCGCATTCATCCGAGCGCGGCGGCGCAGTCGGATCGACTGTGCCGGCATTTCGACGGCAGCCAGCACGTGTTCCAGTGGCATGCCTATACGTTCGATCTGCCGCACGGCGCGGTGCATCTCGCCAGCACGCCGACCTGCGCCAACCAGGCGTTTCGCTACGGCGAGCGCGCCTACGGCCTGCAGTTCCATCTCGAAGCGGACGAGCATCTGATTCAGCGCTGGCTGCACGTGCCCGAGTACCGCGCGGAAATCGAGGCGGCGGGACCGGAGCATCATGTCGAGCGCATCCTGCGCGACACGCATGGTCATGGCACGACGGCGCGCCGGCTGAGCGAACAGGTGTTTGGAGAATTCGTGGATCTGTTCAGCTGGCGTCCGCCGGTGCGTTTCGGCAGCCGCTGAGCCGAAATGCACGCCGCCCGATGCGTGATCCTGATCCTCGAATCCTGCATGCAGCGACGCGAACAGCCGAATGGCTGGTCAGCCCGGCATCCAGCGACTTCGCTTTCAGAGCTTCGCTTCGATCTGCGCCCAATCCTTGTTGCGCACCATCAGGAAGCGGCATTGCGCGCCGGACAATTCCGCCCATAGGTTGCCGATGTCGCGGTCGTCCTGCGCATCAGTCCAGCCTTGACCGCCCTTGTATTCGACGACCAGGATTCTGCTGTCCGGCAAGCGGCAGATGAAATCCGGGAAGAAGCGGCCATCGGCTTTTTGCAGGAAGAATGAACAGCCAGGCTTGTTGACCAGGTTACGCACCCAGAACTTGATGCGGCCCTGCGCGGCGAATTGGTCCAGCTTGCACGCGCACTCAAATTCTTCCCGGCTGTCGAAATCACCGATGCGTCCGTAGTAATGGTGACGGAAGTCGTAATCGCCGTATTTTCCGGTGTAGTCGGCATTGGGCGCATACGCCTGCGGGTTGAAGATCACGTTGAACTCGCCACCGACCTTCACCCGTGCGCGCGCATCCTCGCCGAACAGCACTTGCTGGTATGCCTGCCTGACCGCGTTGCGGCGCAATTCGCGGATACGGCTTTCCAGCAGGCCGCGCATGAGGAACTTCTGTCGATTCGCGCGAGCCAGATCGCATCCGGGCTGTTGTAGCAGGTTGCGCAACCAGTGCAGTACGAAAGCCCACTTGGATGCATGGGTGATGCCCGAATCCGGCAGATTGCGGCACAACCACGCAGCCAGCTTTACTTCGTCCCAGTGCTCGGGCTTGTAGGCAGAACCCAAGTCGCGCTGCAGATCGGCGATGAAACCGAACTTGACCTTGCCTTCATCGCTCACGTCGATGCGGCCGCCGCTGGCGATGCGGTCGGCCAGACCCAGCGCCTGCAAATCTTCCGCGCCCGGATTGGCGTCGTAACCGGAAAGGTTGAACGGATAGTCCAGCACTTCCGGGTCGTCGAAGAATTGCAGTTCGCCTTGGACCTGCAAGGCCAGAGCGGGCACCGACAACACCTCGCCGGTGTCGGCGGGACATAGACGCACTTCCACCGCCGTGGTGCGGCTGGTTTCGCCGGCTTGCACGATGGCGGCACGTTCTTCCGGCGTGGTCACCGTTTCGGCCAGTTGCGCGGTTTCCTCGATCGTCAATGGTTGGCGGATGACCAGCTCCTTCGCTTGCTTGTCCCATTCCACCTTGTGTTGCAGCGGTTTCGGCAATTGCTTGATGGAGGGTGTGGTGGCCAGCGGCACCGCCACTGGCGTAACCACGATGCGACCGGGGCGTGCGCTCATGTCGAAGCGCGCTTGCGAGGGATTGCCGGCACGCACGAACTCTTCCACTGCCTTGCGCTCGAAGCCCGCGCCCTGCACCAGCCGGTCGCGCAAGGCGCTGGCGATCGCGGTGAAATCGGATGACATGACATAGGCATGTGACTGGTTCAGTTCCGGCGTGTTGCGCGCCATTGCGCCGGGCTGGCGCAGGATGCGTCCGAGCAACTGCTCCACTGCCGTTTCCGATTGGGTGCCGGCGAGGCTTGCGAGGATATAGGCGGAAGGGCAATCCCAACCTTCGGCCAGTGCCTGTTGGGTGATGACGAAGCGCACCGGGCAGCGTTCATCGGCGATGCCTTTCGGATATCGCGCATCGATCTCGACAAGCTCGTTGCGCTCTCCGGTCGCCACCGCGATGTATTCAGAAGGAATGCCCTGATTCTCGATCAATTCCTTGCGCACGCGTTCCCAATGCAGCGTGTCGCGCGTTGCGCTGCGCGCCTGGGCCTGTATCAACACCAACGGGCGCAGGTATTCCGCGCCGTTGTGTTGCTCGGCATCAGCGACGGTCTGCAACTGCTCACGCTTGTCGGCTGCGTAGGCCAGGCACTTCTGCCAGTCGCTTTCGGCTTCCAGCAGGATCGGCAGCTTGATCATGTGCTCCGTTTTCAGTTCCACGGCAGAAACGCTATGCAGCACGTTGCTCGGGGTTTTCTCCGTATCCGGTGTGGCAGTCAGTTCCAGAATGCCGGAAGGGTTGAACTTGGCCAGTGTGGAGAACGCCAGTTCGGTGCGGTTGTTGTGTGCTTCATCGACGATCAGGAACGGGCGATGCAGGCGCAGGACATTCGCCAGCGAATACGACATCGTGGCTTCGCCGGTTTCCTTGTCCGTTGCAGTCAACAAGCCGGTACGTTGTTCCGGCGCAAGGTTCTCGAAGTGCGGCATCAACGCGCCATTGGATTGATAAACCTTCAGCCCGTCCTTTTCCTCGCGGTTGAAGGCTTGCACGGTGGCGACGATGACCACGGTGCTGGTTTCAAGCGACGCGCGCGTGATGGATTTTGCTTCGTCCAGATCCAGCACAGTGACGTTGCCAGCGTCGGCCAATGCGGTGTGCAGCGGTGTGTCGCGTTTTTTCAGCAGTCTCAGTGTCTGGTCACGGATGGCCTTGGACGGCACCAGCCACAGCAGCACGCTGTATTCGGTTCTTAGCAGGTGCATGTTGA
Source organism: uncultured Steroidobacter sp. (assembly GCA_937864115.1). Classification (GTDB taxonomy): domain Bacteria; phylum Pseudomonadota; class Gammaproteobacteria; order Steroidobacterales; family Steroidobacteraceae; genus Steroidobacter. Next base: position 17,200 of record CALMII010000041.1, read on the forward strand.
TCAGTGCTGCGCACTTGGCTGCAAGAAAGGTCTTCCCGCCACCGGTGGGCACGCGCAGGCAGAAGTAGGGCATATCTGCCGCGAAGCCTTCAACGCTGTGGTAGGCCATGCCGTGCTGCCACAGTTGTTCGGTGGTTGCGGTGAAGGCCAGACTGGGGCTGCCGAGCGCGTGGCAGTTGCGGAAGTAAGCTTCCACGCTGCGCAGCGCGGCCTGCTGGTACTGCTTTGCGGCGAAGGCGCTCATACCGACACCTGCAACTGATAGGGCGTTTGTTTGAACACGATGCCTTCGCGTTGCAAGCGCGGCGCGCCCAATCGGCACGCGGCGGCGTAGACGGTTTTCGGGCCGTCGTGTTTCGGAAGTTTGTCCAGCACTACGCCGGTCAAGACATTGCCGCTGTCGATGGCAAGGTCGTCGAGGATGCCGTTGTAGAGCAGATAGACCGCGCGTCCGTTGTGGATGCCCAGGAGCGGCGACCGCTTCTTGCTGCCTCCTCCGCGAGCGAAGGAGGGTTGGGCCGGGGGCAAGCCGGTGCCGGTTTCTGAAAACCACACGAACTCAGCGAGATCATGAAAACTGACCGAATCGCGAATGCCGCCATCGGCAGTGAACAACGGTTCTTCGCTCAGCGTGCAGAACTGGAAGCCGCTACCAAGGCCGGCGACGTGTTCGCCCTTGGTGTTGGTGTAGCCGCTGATGACACGCTTGACGCGCTCGACGGTGACGTTCTGCGCGATGTGTTCGTCCAGTTCGACGAGGATGAAGCGGCGGCTGCCGCCGTCCTCAGCATTCAATTTCAGTGTGGACTGGGCCGTGGTTCCGCTGCCAGCAAAGCTGTCCAGCACGATGAAACCGTCGCCGTCGATCATCGAGACGAAATACTTGACCATATCGACAGGCTTCGGATAGGGAAACTGAAAGCCCATCTCTTCCAGTATGGCGGATTGAGTTTGCGTGCTGCCAACACCGCTTACCACGCTCACGACATGGCTTGCCTTTTCACGAATCTTGATCGATTCGATTGCACCGGTCGCCGTGATGACGAAACGTGTCTTTTGCCCCTTTGAATCTTCGACAGGCTCGAATTTCGCCGCTATGAAATCTTCGAGGATGGACTTCGACGACCAGCCACTGGAAACGCATACCTCGTTGGCAAGTGCGTAGTTCTCAATGGTGGCTGAGGATGAATAGTGCGGCCATGCATCACGTCGCGCGGCAATGCGGGCTGTTCTCACGCTTGCCGGAAAGCCAGCAGGCAGGACGATGTCGCTTACGGGATTCTTTGGCCCATTCTTGATAATCGTGTTCTGAATGGTTTTGCGGTTCAGTTTGCTTCCAGCGCCAACAGATGGATCGACAATCTTTGGGTGCGGGAACCTGTCAGGTGCTATCGCATACGCCAGCACGTACTCGTGACAGTTCTTGATCTTCGCCTGATTGTCGAAATTTCCATCGGTGCGCCAAACAAACGTAGCAAGCCTGCGGTTGATTCCGAAGATCTCGTCCATCAAGAGACGCAAGTGATGAAATTCATCATCGTCGATGGACACGAAGATCACGCCATCGTCACACAGGAACTGCCGTAGCAGCACCAGGCGCGGATACATCATGCACAGCCAGCGGTCATGGCGGTCGAGCGTTTCGCCTTCCTTGCCGACCACTTCTCCCAGCCAGCGGCGGATCTCCGGGCTGTTGACGTTGTCGTTGTAAACCCAGCCCTCGTTGCCAGTGTTGTACGGCGGGTCGATGTAGATGCACTTCACTTGGCCCGCGTAGCGCGGCAACAGTGCCTTGAGCGCGTGCAGGTTGTCGCCCTGCACGATGAGATTGCCACTGCCCGTACCCGCCGATAGCGCCGGAACCGGCTCCAGCAGTCGATACGGAACATCCTTGTGGTGACGCTCCACAGCGTCTTTGCCGATCCAGTTGAGTGAGGGCATGGGCTTATCAGGCTCAAATAAGCCCAATAAGCTAACTTGGATGAGCCTGAAAAGCTAATAGCGCATCTGCCGCTTCCGTAGCGTTGCGGTGCATGAATGACGAGAAGAAAGCATTCGCCGGGAGGCTGAAGGGAGCGATGGAAGCCAAAGGCTATCCGTCCAAGCCGGGGCAACTGCACAAGCTGTTCAACAGCCGCTACGAAGGCAGGTCGGTGGCGTTTTCCACGGCTTCGAAATGGCTGCGCGGCATAGCCTTGCCGGAGCAGGACAAGTTGCAGGTGCTGGCCGAGTTGTTCGGTGTCGAACCACACGAGCTGCGCTTCGGCAAGAGCAAGAAGTCACCGGATTCGGGCTTTCGCCGCAATGACGAGCAGAAGCGCAGCGTGAGCGCAAACAACGTCAGCGCGAGTGACCGGCAAGCCATCGACACTTTCCTCGCCCTGCCGCCCAGGCTGCGTGAGTTGGCCGGGGAAATGATAGTGGTGATGGACAAGGCGGCGCGTGGTGGCAAATAACGCGGCTTGTATTTCTGGTGTCGAGCGCGGTCATGCTCGATCAGCGACACGCTTCCCACGATAGCCGCAGCATCCATCCCTGCTAGCGGCGCCAACTCCTCGACGGCCGGAGAATCTGAAGACGCTGCGAGGTCGTCCGCGCACTACACCCTGGGAGCGCGAGAACCATCCGAAGGCCGATCGGGGGCAGATCGCCCCCGCATCGGCGCCGGTTTCGCTCTAGGATCGCACCCCACATGTTCTACAGGCTCAAACCGGATATCTACGCGCGTGCGGGCGTGCTCGCGGAATCCGGCATTCCCGGCTTCGACGACACGTTCATCACCGGAGCGCCGCTGGTCGGGAAACCGCCGGTTCCGCTGCTGTTCCGCTCCAATTTCGCGGAGGAGTCGTCGCCGCGCGGCTTCGAGGGCATGACCATCCCGTTGTGGTCGCATGACTTCGTCAAACTGCTGCGCGGCGCCGGTGTCCGCAACTTCGATCTCTACGACGCCGTGATCGAAAACGAATCGGGCAGGCAATGGTCCGACTACCACGCGGCGAATGTCATCGGCATCGTGGCGGCAGCAGACATGTCGAAGTCGCGCGCCACCGCGATCCTGCCGACGCCCGGCGGCGTTCCCTTCGCGCGATTCCAGAGCCTGGTCATCGATGCAAAGAAAGCGGCGGCCTTCGACCTGTTTCGTCTCGCCGAAAGCCCGTCGATCCTGATCGTCAGCGAGCGCGTGACGCTGGCGCTCGCCGGCAATCCGCGTGCGGGCGGATGGGGGATGACGGCGTTTCCGATCGAGGAGGCGTGACGGGGTTGCATGGGTGCGTCCCGTGCTCCCTGGTGTCGAAATTCCGTATTTGAATTGGAGCGCGCGGCTCCGATACTTCGACGAACTTTCAGCTCCGTGGTGACGTAGATGAGAACAGAGTCGAACGGGAAATCTGCTCAGCCCTCCAGCCCAAAGGCCGGTCTCATAGGTGGCATCCTTCGGCTCTTTCTCGTCATGACCTTGGCGCTCGGAATGCGAGCGTCGGCGCAGGAAGCGGCGCAAGGCGCCGATTGGCGGGAGCAATACGCCTACTCAGTGGGCGTTCAGGCCTATGTGTACGCCGCACCTATCCTGTACCTGGCAAAGCTGCGGCATAAATGGACCACGGATGGATCGTCATTTCCGTATGCCGCGTTGAATCATTTCTATCACTTCAGAATGATCGCCGATGCGAGCTACAAGGATGGCGGCTCGCCCAACAATGACACGCTGTACTCATGGGGTTTCTTCGATGTCTCCAAGGAGGGCCCTTCAATGTAGCTCTTCGTACCTACGGCCCGAGCGAAGCGATCGTAAAGGGCCAGTGGCGTCCGCCGACCATCATCAAGACCAACTGAGGAGACGGAAGCAGTCTCCGAGAACAGGCCGACCATCGCCGGAGTTGATGATTCGGATGCTCATCGTTGGATGCTGCTTCGGCATTCGTTCGGAGCGGCGACTTTGCGAGTTCCCAATGGCGGCAAGCTCAGACTGTCGGGGCATGCGACAAGTCCTGGCTATTTCAGATCGACCGTCACACCGTCGAGCTGGCCGCTGAACTTGAATGGCGGCTTGTAGCTGAAGTCGACGGGTGCGCCACGGTCGAGTCCGACATCGACGCCATCGAACGAGGAGAACACCACAGGCACCGTATGCTCGATGCGTCCTTCGGCGATCTCCTTCTCGCCGCTATAAAGACGCACAGTAGCTCCCTTGCCTCTGCCGCCCCCGTCATAGGCGAACTGGGCGCGAAGCGTCTGTGCTCCTGAAGGCAGCGATTCAGTTGAGACAATGCGCGTGCGCTGGGTGAAGAAGTTGTAGCTGAACACCAGCTTTCCGCCTTGCACGTACCAGCCTATGCCAGCGGTGTACCCGCCGACAGTGAACAGCATGCCCTCTGCGCCGCCGGGTGGTATCTCAACCTTTGCGGTCAGGTCGAATGAGGTGCCCGGTAACTGGAATGCTGCTGCCTCCATGATGCCGCCCACGCCGTTGTAGTACGTAACGGATTTCAGTCCCTTCATCGGGATCGGCATCTCTTCCGGCTTGATGCGCTCGGCCAGCGGGCGGGCATCGACGGGGAGTACGCGGTTGCGAGCTGCTTCTGCCCACCATAGCTCCTGCAGCTCGCGCAGCTTCTGCGGATTCTTTGTCGCCAGGTTGGTTGCCTGCGAGAAGTCCTTGCTCAGATCGTAGAGTTCCCAGGGAAGCTTATCGATATCCAGCGGTGTTCGGCTTGGCGCCCAGGGAACGTTGGCGAGAGAGGCGGCATACCAGCCATCGTGGTAAATGCCGCGGCTCGCGTAGATCTCGAAGTACTGTGTGCGATGCCGCTCCGGCGCAGTCGCACTGGCGAACGTAGCGGCCAGACTGACCCCTTGAAGCGGATCCTGAGCTACGCCGTTCAAGCTGTCCGGCGCAGTGATGCCTGCAAGCTCATAAATCGTCGGCACGATGTCGATCACATGGCTGAACTGGCGGCGCAACCCGCCGTGCTCCTTGATGCGCGCCGGCCAGGTGACCACCATTGGATTGCGCGTACCTCCGAAATGCGAAGCGACCTGCTTGGTCCATTGGAAGGGCGTGTTCATTGCCCATGCCCACCCGACCGGGAAATGATTGTGCAATGTCGGTCCGCCCAACTCGTCGAGGTGCGCCAATGCGCTTTGCCATGGCATCGCGATGCCGTTGTAGTACGAGATTTCATCGATAGTGCCGTCGATTCCGCCCTCGGCACTCGAGCCATTGTCGCCGACGATGTAGAACACGAGCGTGTTGTCCCAATCCGGCCGTGAGCGCAGCGCATTGAGAAGCCGGCCGGTCTCGTAGTCCGTGTGCGCCGTAAAACCGGCAAACACTTCCATCATGCGTGACGCAACTCTCTTCCTGTCTGGCTCCAGCGAATTCCAGGCAGGAATCTGCTTCGGCCGGGGTGTGAGCTTCGCGTCCGCGGGAACCACTCCAAGTTTTTTCTGTCGCTCGAACGTTTGCTCGCGATATACGTCCCATCCTTGATCGAACTGGCCCTTGAATCTGTCGATCCACTCGCGCGGCGCGTGATGCGGGGCATGAGTGGCGCCTGGAGCGAAGTACAGGAAATACGGTTTGCCAGGCACTCCCTGTATGTTGCCGATCCATTGAATCGCGTGATCGGCGAGGTCCGTCGTCAGGTGGTAGTTGGGATCGGCTGAGCGGGGCACCAGACTATGGTTCTCCCACAGCATCGGATCCCACTGGCTGGTCTGGCCGCTATTGAACCCATAGAAGTAGTCGAAGCCCCATGCATTGGGCCAGTTGTCAAAGGGACCTCGCGGACTGATGTCCCACGGCGGCGTGTTGTGGTTCTTGCCGATCCACGCCGTCGCGTAGCCGTTCTGACGCAACACTTCGGCGATCATGCCTGTGCGCTTCGGGATGATGGCGGTATAGCCGTCGTAGCCGGTCGCGTTGTCCGCGATACCGCCCATCGCCGTCATGTGATGATTGCGGCCGGTCAGGAGTGCAGCGCGCGTCGGTGAACAGATCGCGGTCGTGTGGAAGCGGTTGTAGCGCAAGCCCTCGGACGCAAGCTTGTCCAATGACGGGGTCGGTGTGGAACCTCCGAAGGTGCCGAACTGACCGAAGCCGGCATCGTCGAGGAGGATGATCACGACATTCGGTGCATTCGCGGGGGCTTTGACAGGCTGCGGGAACTGAGCAGGATCGGAATCCGAAACCGTGCGGCCGATCTGACCTGTGAACTGATAGTCGGGGCGCGGCAGCACCTTCGGCGTACCTGAGACAGTCGCTGTTTCTGCGGCTTGAGCTTCAATCCTGCCAGCGAGTCCGATTGCTGCGAGGAACGCGAGTAGGCAGAAAGGTGCTGTGGTCGCGGATGTCATGTCTCATGCTCACGTGGGAGGTCAGATCAATCGGTGACTTATGGCGGGGCCGTACCGGAATTCTCCATAAGTGGAAGGGGCAAACCTGGCCCGACTCGTGATGGCCGCTCTGGGTTGGAAGCTGACGTGACTACCGCTCGTTCCCGCTGCAAGGATGAACACGCTGGCTTCCACGTCGCGGATATGGGATCGCATATGAGAAGCACGCCAATGTCTCGATACGCATTGCTGCTGCAGATGACTGCAGTCACGTTCCTGGCGGTGCCTGCGCTTGCCGCGGAGTCGGCCGAACGCAGTGCATTGGCCGGGAAGATCGATGAGCGTGTGTCGGGTGCGGACTTTACGGGAGCCGTGCTGGTGGCTCGTGGCGCGACCATCGTGCTGGACAAGGGGTACGGAAGCGCCAATCGCGAATGGAACGTGCCCAACTCGCCCGATACCCGTTTCCGCCTGGCGTCGCTCACCAAGCAGTTCACGGCCGCAGCGATCCTGTTGCTCGAAGAGCAGGGAAAGATCCGATTGCAGGATCCCGTCAGCAGGTACGTGCCCGATACGCCGGCCGCATGGAACGCCATCACCGTACTCAACCTGCTCACGCACACTTCCGGAATCCCGGACCTCACGACATTTCCGGATTTCGTCGAGATGGCGCGACGACCGACCACGCCGGAAAATCTTGTCGCCAGCTTTCGCGACCGGCCTCTCGATTTCCCGGCGGGCACCGACTTCAGATACAGCAACTCCGGCTACATTCTTCTCGGGTACATCCTGGAGAGAGTATCGGCACAGCCGTACGCGCAGTTCGTGACGAAGAACATCTTCGTTCCCCTGGGCATGAAGCACTCCGGATACGATTCGAATGCCGACGTGGTGCCCATGCGTGCTCAGGGATATGCCCGCCGCGACGGTCGCGTGATCATCGCGGACTACCTCGACATGACCGTGCCTTTCTCGGCGGGCGGCCTGTATTCGACGACGGGCGATCTGCTGCGCTGGTACCACGGCCTGTTTGACGGTCGGCTGCTCTCGGCCAGCTCACTCGAGAGAATGACGACGCCATTCAGGGGAAACTACGCATTCGGTATTGCGGCAGACGTCGACACGAACGGCAACAAGGTCCTGTGGCATGGTGGAGCCATCGACGGCTTCAGCGTCTTCTCGGCATACGTTCCCGCGGACGAATCTGCTGTCGTCGTGCTCGCGAACATGGAGGGCGCGCCGGCCAGAGCCATGGCGGCCGACATCCTGCGCCTCGTAAACCATGCTGTTCCGGCCATGTCGGCCAACTGATTCGTCCCTTCCTCTCCGCTACGCAGAGGAGGGATCAGAGGCTCATCGGCCCTGCAGTAGCGTCAGCCCCGCCCGTTCATGCAGCAATGGCGATACGGACGCATGCGCCGCCAGCGTCTGCAGATCGCGCCGAGCCCGCGCAAACGTGCTGTCGATGGCGGCTGCGTCCATCCCGGCGAGAGGCGCAAGATTCTCGACCAGCTGCAGGAGTTCTTCGACGAACAGCGCGCAGCCCGCAGCGATCTCAGCCTGCTCGTGCGGGGTCGGCGGTCCGCGGGAAATGAGCATGTCCCAGGTACGCGATGCGAGCGCGTGCAGGGCGAGATGCGCGGCGAGCCAGCGCGCCTGACTTCGCGAGTACTGACTTCGCACCGTCGCGCTGTCGGACAGCGGTGAGCCCTGTCGCAGGCTCTTCTTCGCCGCCAGCGCACCGAACGCGTCCAGCGCGTGACGCGCGATCCCCGATGCGACGGCCGCCACGGGCAGTTGCGTCAGCACGTCGAAAGGCAGGCGATACAGCAGGCCGGATTCCTGTGCGGCATCGGTGAAGACGGAGAACGTGTCGTCGGACGCTACGAAGACATCTCGCACTTCGATGTCATGGCTGCCTGTCGCGCGCATGCCCGTCGTATCCCAGGCGGGAATGATCGTCACGTCGGCGGGCGCGAACGACATCGCGCGGATGAGCGGTTGGCCCTCGTCGTTCAATACGGGCTGACCGTTCTCGGTGACGACGCAGTTGGCCGTGAAGATCGTGGCGTAGCGTGCGCCGCTGGCGTATCGCCATCGACCGCTGGCGCGATAGCCGCCGCCGATTCGTTCGGCACGACCGCCCGGTGCGCCGGAACCGGCGACGACGGCATCGGGCGGTGCGAACAGTTTCTGTGCCGCTGCCGGTTGCAGGTACGCGGCGAACAATCCGCCGCCGGCGCCGATCATGACGGCCCAGCCGATCGCGCCGTCGATGACGGCCGCGGCCTCATAGAGATGCAGCGTCTGCGGCAGATCGAGTTCCGCACCTCCGTAGCGTTGCGGTACCCATACCTTGAAGAAGCCGGATTGCTTCAGCGCGTCGGCGATCTCATCGTCGAGATCCGCGGCCCGATCCGGCGCAGCGCGGTTCCTTACCAGAGATTCGATGCGATGGAGGTGCCGGTGCAGGACGTCGGAAAGCATGTCAGGGCGCGATGTTGAGGCCGAGCCAGTAGGCGCTCAGTCGCTTCGCCCAGGTGGTGAAGTCGGCGAACTCGAGCGGTTTGTTGACGAAGCTGTTGGCGCCGCAGCGATAGCTGTGCAGGCGGTCGCGGTCTTCGTCCGACGAAGTGAACATCACCACCGGCAGCAGTTTCGTGTGCGGTTCGCTGCGCAGCCGCTGCAGCACGTCCAGGCCCGACAGCTTCGGCAGGTTGATGTCGAGCAGCACCAGCGCGGGCAGACCCTTCGGACGATCGCTGAACTCGCCGCTGCGGAACAGGTAGTCGACCGCCTGCTGGCCGTCGCGCACCACGTCGATGTCCGCCGGCGCGTTCGCCTTGCGCAGCGCGCGCAGCATCAGCAGTTCGTCGTGAGGATTGTCTTCGACCAGCAGCACGGTTCGGGAAGTCACGATTTTTTCTCTTCTTCGGCGGCACTCGTCTGTTCGTTCGACAGCGGCAGGCTGAAGCGGAAGATCGCGCCCTGGCCCGGCAGGCCGGTACCGGAGACCTTGCCGCCGTGACGATGGACGATGCGCTGCACGGTCGCAAGGCCGATGCCGAGTCCCACGAATTCATCCTGACGATGCAGTCGCTGGAACGGCTGGAACAGTTTCTCGGCGTGTTCCATGCGGAAGCCTGCACCGTTGTCCTCGATGCAGACCGTGAGTTCGGCTTCCGTGCGTTGCGCATACACCCGCAGCGCGGCGTCAGCGCGGTTGGCGGTGTATTTCCAGGCGTTGCCGAGCAGGTTGCGCATCACGACGTCGAGCATGCGCGAGTCGCCGTGCACGCGCAGTTCCGGTTCGATGCTCCAGGTCACCCGGCGAGCGGGCTCGACCAGTGTCATATCGCGCAGCACCTTCTCCGCGAGCGCCGACAGGTCGACGTCGTCGTGTCGCAGCGTGCCGCGCGTACTGCGCGACAGTGTGAGCAGGCCTTCGATGATCTCGCCCAGATGCCGGCTGCCGTCGATGACGTGCTGCAGATATTCATGCGCCTGCGCCGGCAGCGAATTGCCATGGTCTTCGATCAACGCATCGCAGAAACCCAGGATGGCGCGCAGCGGTGCACGCAGGTCGTGCGACACGGTGTAGGCAAAGCTTTCCAGTTCCTGGTTGGCCGCACTCAGTTCCGCCGTGCGCTGCTGCACGCGCCGTTCGAGATCGGCATTCACGCGCTTCACCTGTTCTTCGGCGCGCCTGGTTTCGGTGATGTCCTGCGTGACGCCGATCACGCGTACCGGCCGGCCGTCAGCGTCGAAAGTCACGTGCACGTGCGATGAAATCCAGTGCACGTCGCCGCTGGCATGCCGGACCCGGAAGGCAGCGGTGGCGCGGTCTTTGCGCGTCGATTCCTGCAGCTGGCGTTGGAACCGCTGTCGTGTCCGGTCGCGATCCTGTTCGTACAGGCGGGCGAGACAGTGTTCGATGGTCAGCGTCGATGCATTCACGTCGAAGTGCGCCCGCGCGCGGTCGTCGAGATGAATGAGGTTCTGTGCGACGTCGTAGCTCCAGGTGCCGAGTTCGGCGGCGGACAGCGCCATGCGATAACGCTGGCCCAGTTCTTCCCTTTCGGCTTCGGTTTCCCGGCGCGCCGTGATGTCCATGCTGGTGCCGGTGATCAGGCCGGCGTTCGGATCGGCGGCGTCCGGATAGACGCGCCAGTGGATGGCCTGCCAGCGATAGCTGCCGTCGCGCTGCCGCACGCGGTGTTCGGTCACGTAACGGCCATCGCTGAGCGGCATCTGCAGCGACAGGGCGCGCTCGAAATCCTGCGGATGAATGTGATCCTGCGGGCGATAGCCGTGCACTTCATTGGCATCGAGATCGAGGTGACGACGCGTGCGGTCGTCGGCCGTCAGATCGTAGTCCGGCAGCTTGAGACGCCAGATACCGACATCGGCGGAATCGAGCGCGAGCTGCAGGTGTTCTTCCTGCAGCCGCAGTTCATCCGTCGCACGACGCAGATCTTCGACGTCGGTGGTGGTACCGACCCACTGGACGATATCGCCGGCGTCGTTGCGTACCGGAACGGCGCGCGTGACGCAGCGGGCGTACGTGCCGTCGTGACGCCGCATGCGGAATTCGCATTCGAAGGGCTGGCCTTCGGCGAGCCTTGCGCGGGCCAGTTCCCTGAGCGGTCGATCGTCGGGATGAAAGCAGTCGCCGAGTCCGCTGCCGAGCAACTGCTCGCGCGGCACTCCCGTAAAGAGAACGCATTGGCGGTTGACGAATTCGATGCCGCCGCTGGGCGCGGCCACCCAGGCCATCGTCGGCAGGAAATCGATCGATTGATGAGGGTCGTCCGCCGCCCCCGTCTCGACTGTCGGTGTTGAAGTCGCCATCCTGGCTCCACGTTGCATTGGAACCGTCACTCGTTGGACTCCCCCTCGGCGACCGCATTGTAAACACAGTTCGCGGCGCGGGAGGACTGGCGCGGAGACGAGATCGCCGAGTTTCCATTGGTGCTGGCGTCCCCTGCAGCCGCCCTAAGGCGATCCCTCATTCGCCCCGCTGTGGTTTCAAGTCGTCCTGTCCGTAGTCGATACCGGAGGCACATCGGAGCATCCGATAGCCATCGACAGGTCGATCATGCAAGACAGGAAACGTCACAGTCTGCGCACGCGGGTCCTCGCGGTCATCGTGTCGTTCGTGCTCGTGGGTTTCATTGCCACCATTGCGGTGCTCACCTATCAGGCGAGTTCGATGCAGAAGAAGGTGGCGCTGCAGTACGCCCAGCAGCTGGCGCGCAGCAACGGCGGCGACGTGGCGTCCCGTCTCGAACAGGCGCTCGATGCCGCACGCTCGGTGGCGCATGCGCTCGGCGGCATGCAGTCGGCGGGACTCGCCGATCGCGCCGCCGCCGATGCGATCCTGAAGAGCGTGCTCGACGGCAATCGGGAATTCCTCGGCGTATGGACCGGCTGGGAGCCGAATGCATTCGACGGCAGGGACAGCCAGTTCGTCGGCAAGCCGGGCCACGATGCGACGGGCCGCTACGTGACGTACTGGAATCGCGCCGGTGGGCAGATCCAGTCGGAACCGCTGGTCGACTACGACAAGGATGGCGCCGGCGACTACTACCAGCTGGCGAAGAAGAGCGGCAACGAAACCATTCTCGAACCCTACAGCTACAGCATCGGCGGTCGCGACGTGCTGATGACCAGCCTCGCCGTGCCGATCCGCGTCGGCGGCAGGATCGTCGGCGTGGCGGGTGTCGACATCGCGCTGGCCGATCTGCAGGACACCATCAGCAAGATCCGCGTCTACGACACGGGTTATGCCAGCCTGATTTCCTACGGCGGCCTCTACGTCAGCGACATCGATGCCGCCAATGTCGGCAAGCATCTCGGCAGCGATGCGGCCGCCGACGTGACGCAGATCGGCGCGGGCGTCGAATTCAGCCGCACCTTCGACAGCGACGTGCTGCACACCGAGGTGACCCGTCTCTATGCGCCGGTGCGCATCGGCGGTGTCGTCACGCCGTGGTCGTTTGCGATCACGGTGCCGGAAGAGCGCATCCTGGTCGACGTCAACCGGCTGCGTAATACCGCGATCGTCCTCGGGCTGCTGAGCATCGTGGCCGTCTCGCTGGGCCAGAGCATCGTGCTCGACCGCCTGGTGCTGAAGCCCGTCGGCGGCGAGCCGGAGGATGCGGCGAACATCGCCAACACCGTGGCGCGCGGCGACCTGACGGTGCGCATCGCCGTGCGCGACGGCGACTCCACGAGCCTGATGGCGGCGCTCAGGAACATGCAGACGCAGCTGTCGGGCGTGGTCTCCACGGTGCGCGGCAATGCCGATCGCGTCGCCATTTCCAGTTCGCAGATCGCGCAGGGCAACGACGATCTTTCCAGTCGTACGCAGGAACAGGCCTCGGCGCTCGAAGAAACCGCGGCCAGCATGGAAGAGATGACCGCCACCGTGAAACAGACTGCCGACAACGCGCGCCAGGCCAACCAGCTCGCCATCGGCGTGCGCAGCCAGGCGGACGACGGCGGCGCCATCGTGGCGCAGACCATCAGTGCAATGAGCGCGATCAACGAGGCGAGCAAGCGCATTGCCGACATCATCAGCGTGATCGACGAGATCGCGTTCCAGACCAACCTGCTGGCGCTCAATGCCGCAGTGGAAGCCGCGCGTGCCGGCGAGCAGGGTCGCGGGTTCGCCGTGGTCGCCTCCGAAGTGCGCAACCTGGCGCAGCGCAGCGCCAGCGCGGCGAAGGAGATCAAGGGGCTGATCGAGGATTCGGTGAGCAAGGTCACCGTGGGATCGGCGCTGGTGGATCGCTCGGGCAAGGCGCTCGCCGACATCGTCGGCAGCGTCAAGAAGCTGACTGACGTGGTCGCGGAAATCTCCGCGGCCAGCCAGGAGCAGGCGGCCGGCATCGATCAGGTCAACAACGCCATCACCCAGATGGACCAGACGACGCAGCAGAACGCGGCGCTCGTCGAAGAGAGCGCCGCGGCGGCGGAGAGTCTCAAGGATCAGGCGCAGCGGCTGGTGCAGGCCGCGGCCGTCTTCAAACTGACGGAGGAGCAGATTGCCGCGATGGGCGCGGCGGAGCTTCGCGAACTTCCTGCGCCTGTCGCGACGAATCCCGTCCGCAACATCGTGCGGCCGCAGTTCGGGCGGCGCTCGGCCTGACGTTTTCGCGGCCTCGTGGCCGCGGGTCAGCGGCGGCGTTTCGCCGCCGGCCTGCCGACGGCTTTGCCTGACTGGCTCATCGACGGCGTCACGATCAGCCGGTCATGGATCTCGGCGATCTGTTCGATGGGCAACGGCTTTTCCTGACGCAACCACCACGCGAGCAGCTCGATGGTGGAGCTCACGGCGAAGACCACGGCGAGATCGGCCGGCAGCCAGCTTCCGGGAAGTTCCTTCTGCTTCGCCAGTGCGCGCGCACTGCTCAGCAATTCCTCGCGCAACGCGCTCGCGGCGCCGCCCGTCAGCAGCGTCGACCACAACTGCCGGTGTTCATCGACATACGTGAACAGCGCGACCGATGCCGCGCGCGTATCGCTGGCCTCGATGTTCGGCCAGCCGAGTTCGACGAAACGCCGCATCTGTTCCGCGGCAATCTCATCCAGCAGCGCTTCCTTCGTCGTGTGATGACGGAAGAAGGTGGTGTACGACACCTCGGCCTGCGCGGCGATGTCGCGGATGCTGATGTCTTCCAGCGCCTTGCGTTCCAGCAGTTCCAGCAGGGCGCGGCGCAGGGCCTCGCGGGTGCGGACGGCGCGGGCATCCTGCGCGGCGGACAGATGCGGTCTATGCGTTTTGTGCAACACGGTATTGCATATGAAATAGTGTATTGCTTATCTTATACCGCGAGTTCCCGCGGCCGGTCGCGGGATGGCGGATGCAACGGGGGAATCGAACATGTCTACGTCGACTGACGGCGCTGTCTGCTGGGATCCCTACCGGCCCGATTTCTGGATGGACCCGTATCCGGTGTTCCGGCGCCTGCGCGAGGAAGCGCCGCTCTATTACAACGAGCAGTACGACTTCTACGCGGTCAGCCGCTTCGCGGATGTCGAGGCCTGCTTCAACAACAGGGAGGTCTTCAGCTCGGCACGCGGCGACGTACTCGAGTACATCAAGTCCGACATGGACATTCCCGGCGGCATGTTCATCTGGGAGGACCCGCCGCTGCACACCGTGCATCGCAGCGTGCTGACGCGCGTGTTCACGCCGAAGCGCATGAATGCGCTGGAAGACCAGATCCGCGCCTACTGCGTGCGCTGCCTCGATCCGCTGGTGGGCGCAGGCGGCTTCGACTTCATCACCGATTTCGGCGCCGAGATGCCGATGCGCGTCATCGGCATGCTGCTCGGCATTCCCGAGCAGGACCAGGCGGCGATCCGCGAACGAGTCGACGCGGCGCTGCGTACCGAAGCCGGCAAGCCGATGGAAGTCGGCCAGGCCGTCTATCACGGCGAAGGCTTCGAGGATTACATCGACTGGCGCGCGAAGAATCCGTCCGACGATCTCATGACGGAACTGCTGCACGTCGAGTTCGTCGATGAGACCGGCACGAAACGCAAGCTCAAGCGCGAGGAAATCCTGGTGTTCGTCAACATCCTCGCCGGCGCGGGCAATGAGACCACGACGCGACTGATCGGCTGGACCGGCAAGATCCTCAGCGACAACCCCGAGCAGCGCGCGATCCTGGTCGGGAATCCCGCACTCATCCCGAACGCCGTCGAAGAACTGCTGCGCTACGAACCGCCCGGTCCCTCGGTGGCCCGGTACGTGAAGTCGGACATCGAGATTCACGGCCGCAAGGTGCCGGCCGGCAGCGCCATGCTGATGCTCGTGGCCTCGGCGAATCGCGATCATCGCCGCTATCCCGACGGCGATGTCTTCGACGTGCGTCGCGAAGGGCCGCCGCACATCACGTTCGGTCGCGGCATCCATGCGTGTCTCGGCTCTGCACTCGCGCGCGTCGAAGGACGCGTGGCCATCGAAGAACTGCTCAGGCGCTTCCCGCACTGGACCGTCGATCTCGACAACGCGAAGCTTTCTTCGACGTCGACCGTGCGCGGCTGGGACAACCTGCCGGCGATCACGCAACACGGTGGCGCGCGCAGGACCAGCGCCGCAGCTCAGGCGGTCGCGGCGCCGAAGCCCGAGGGCGAGACCTGGGATCTGGTACTCGCCACCCCGATGGGTCCGCAGCCCATGACGATGACTTTCGCGAGAAACGGCGCAACGTTCGCCGGCGCGATCAAGGGTGAAATGGGCGTGCAGGACATCAGCGGCAAGATTGCCGGCAACACGCTGTCCTGGGCGCTGAGTCTCACCAAACCGGTGTCGATCAAGCTCGGTTTCGAAGCCAACGTGCAGGGCGATGAGATGACGGGCAAGGTCAAGCTCGGCATGTTCGGCTCGGCGGGCCTGACCGGAAAGCGCGTCGGCTGACGCCGTCGCTGCGCACCAGGAGCAACATCGATGGCGAAGATCACGTACGTCGAGTTCAGCGGCAAGGAGCATGTGCTCGACATCGCGCCCGGCACGAGCGTCATGCAGGGCGCGATCAACCACAATGTCCGCGGCATCATCGCGGAGTGCGGCGGCGCGTGTTCGTGCGCCACCTGTCACGTCCATGTCGACGATGCCTGGGTCGAGCGGCTCGAAGCCAGGAGCGACATGGAAGATGCGATGCTCGAGGCCGTCGTCGAACTGCAGCCGAACAGCCGGCTGTCCTGCCAGATCAAGGTGACCGATGCGCTCGACGGTCTGGTCGTACGCATGCCCGCGAAGCAGGTGTAACAGTCGCTTTACAACCGCAATGGTTGCTTACAACTTCGCCATGATGTGAAAGGCTTCGCCGCGCCGCGTGGCTTAGTTTCCGGAGCTCATCGGATCGCATGATCCGTTTCTCTGGAGCAGTTCATGAAGGTGTTGAAGGCGCTGGCAGCGGTTCTCCCGCTGGCCCTGTTTCTCGGTGCGTGCAATCTCGATGACATCAAGGGCGGCGACGACGACAAGAACAAGGCCAGCCTGCGCCTGCTGAACCTGAGTCCGGGATATCAGTCCCTGGATCTTTACGCCAACGACGGCACCAGCAGCGACGAACTGAAACTGGAAGCCGTCGGCTACAACACGATGAGCGACTACGCGTCGTTCGCTGACGCCACGTACTCGCTCAAGCTGCGGCGTGCCGGCGTCAGCAGCACCCTGCAGACGCTGAGCAGCGCCAAGCTGGTCGAGGATTCGCATACCGTGCTGGTGGCGTACGGTTCGAACGGACATTTCGGCTCGGTGGTGTTCAACGAGGACGCGAGCGATGCCGGCAGCGGCGAGAGCAAGATCATCCTCGTCAACACCGGCGAGGCCGGTTCGCTGAGCGTGTACCTGACCGGCGAGTCCGTCGCGCTGGAAGACGCGACGCCCCAGTTCAGCGGCGTGGCGCACGGCAGTGCCGCATCGGCCGTCATCGTGGAAAGCGGAACCTATCGCCTGCGGGTCACTGGCGCCGGCGATACCGCCGACGTGCGCCTGGATCTTGCCGAGGTGGCTTTCAAGGAGAAGGAAGTGACGGCCCTGCTGCTCTCGGCCACGCAGGGCGGCGTGCTGGTGAACGCCGTGCTGTTGCCGCAGCAGGGCAGCCCCACGCTTCTCAACAACAGCAAGGCGCGCATCCGCGGCGCCGTCGGCATCGCCAATGGCACCAGCGTGACGGCGAAAGTCGGCAGCGTTTCCCTGCTGTCGAACGCGGGCATCGGCGTGATCGGCAGCCGCTACAGCCAGGTGGAAGCCGGTACGGCGACGGTGTCGGTCGCCGTCGACGGCACGGCGCTCAGCGTGCCCGCGGCGACGCTCGCTGCCGGCGGCGACTACACGCTGCTGGTGTGGAGCAATACGACGAATGGCGCGCAGACCACGCTGATCAGCGACGACAACCGCCTGCCGGTGACCAGCGGCAAAGCCAAGGTCCGCATCATCAACGGCGTCTCGGGACTCGAAGCGCCGATCACGCTCTCGGTCGATTACTCGCCGCTCATCGAAGGCATCGCGCTGGGTACGGCCTCGTCCTTCGTCGAAGTGGACGGCGGCCTCAACTACCAGTTCGACATCGCCAACGGCGACACGGGCGTCAATCTGTTCACGCGCACCGGCACCTCGATGCAGACCGGCAGCGTGTACACCATGTTCATGCATGGCGGCGGCACGAGCGCCGTCGGTGCGACGCTGCGCAAGGATCGATAGCGCGGAGGAGGGGCGCGATCTTTTCCTTCCTCGCGCCCCTCCCGGGAAGAACGTACATCTGCGTTACAGATCCGCTGCGTATGCGCAACGGATTTCCGCAACGTCCTGCAACACCATTTCAGGTGCGGTTCATTCCCGGTCGCCAGACTGCGTCGGTATCGCTCGCTGGCCGTCGAGCTGAAGGGTTGCAACGACATCGTCCCGCTATGACGAATCTCCCGCACATTCTCGTCGTCGACGACGATCACCAGATCCGCAGCCTGTTGACCCGGTACCTGAACATGAATTCGCTGCGCGCGACGGCCGTGGCGGATGCCACGGCACTCGACCGCGTGCTGGCCAACGAACGCGCCGATCTCGTCGTGCTCGACGTCATGCTGCCCGGCGAGGATGGCCTGTCCGTGTGCCGCCGCCTGCGTGCCGAGGATCGCGCGCCCGTCATCATGCTGACGGCCCGCGACAGCGAACTCGATCGCATCGTCGGGCTCGAAGTCGGCGCCGAGGATTACATGGCGAAACCGTTCAATCCGCGCGAACTGCTGGCGCGGATCCGCAACGTGCTGCGTCGGGTGGAACGGTCGATCCGCCGACCGGTGGCCAGCACGCGCGCCCGCTATCGCTTTGCCGGCTGGACGTTCGACACGGTCTCGCGCAACCTGCTGAATGCCGAAGGTCAGCGATTGCACCTAGCCGGTTCCGAGTACGAGTTGCTGCATGCGCTGGTCGCTCACGCCAATTGCGTGCTGAGCCGCGACCAGCTCATCGAGATCACGCGCGGACGCGCTGCCGATCCGTTCGATCGCAGCATCGATGTCATCGTCAGCCGGCTGCGTCAGCGACTCGGCGACGACGCCCGCGAACCGCGCATCATCAAGTCGGTGTATCGCAAGGGTTACGTCTTCGCCACCGCGCTCGAAGTGGAGTGATCCTGCCGGTCGCTCCGCTACATCGTCCGCTTGAGATAGCCGAACAGCGCCGGATGCCGAGTCTGCAGCTCGCGCCGCAGCGACAGTTCTTCGTCCTTGCGGCCGGCGCGCCGCGCCTGCAGCAGTCGATGAACGCTGCGGTACTGCGCTTCGCCGCGTGTCTCGCCCGCGGCGAGTTCCAGCGGCAGGTGCTGAACCAGGCCGGCTTCGTGCAGCAGCAGCCACGCGGGAAAGTCGGCGGCGTTCAGTTCGATGTCGTCTTCGCTGTCGAGGAAACGGCGCCACAGGGCGGTGACGCCGGTATCCGGCTGCGTCTTCGACTCCAGCGCCTGTTCGGCCTGCGCAGGATGCTGCCAGCACAAATGACACCAGGCGGTGAGCGCCTCGATGCGCTGCTGACGATAGAACGCACTGTGAGCGAGGCGCAGGCACAACTCGGCGTGCCGCGGCCAGTCCGCGTCGCTGCGCACGCATTCGCTCACGCCGGCCCAGTCCTGCGCCTGGCTGAGGGCATGACTGCGATGAAGCAGCGGTTCGTCGGGCGAGAACGGCCGGTCCTGCAGCCGCTGCGCGAGCCGGCTCCACAGCGGCGAGAGCAGATCCCGCGACTGCGTGCCCAGCAGGCGTTTCGCATGCGGCGCGATTTTCTGCAGGAATGCCAGCGACTGCGCGGCGTCGGTCGCCGGCTGGTTCAGGCTCAGCAGCGCCGTCAGCAGTTGATCGAAGGCGGGCAGGTCGGTGTTGTTCGGCGCCTGCGCATACAGGCGATCGAGCAGGCGCTGCGCCTCGGCGGCATTGCGCGACGACAGCGCCTGCGCGATGCCGTTCGTGAGCGCGACGACGGGATTGTCGAAGAACAGATCCATCTGCGGCACGCTCTGCGCCGGCACGAAGCGCGTGGCGATCAGCCGGTGCAGTTTGCCGTCGGCGCTGACGCGCAGCGGTTTCGCAGCCGCTCCCGATTGCCAGGTGTGGAATTCCTGCGCCTGCTCGACCAGGCCGATGCTGCGCGCATACGCGTTGACGGCTTCGACCTGCGCACGGATTTTTTCCGCACTGCCCATCAGCACGTCGTCGAGCAGTTCGATCTCGCCGCGGCGCCACGATTCGTAGTCGGCGTAGGTCAGCCGGCCGCAGTTGATCAGCAGTTCCAGCGGCGCGAAGCCGCCCTGTTCCATGAGTTGCGCATCCACCTGCGCCTGCAGGGCCGGGTCGAGTCGGGTCATGACAGCAGCAGTTTCTCCAGGTCGGCAGCGCTGAGCTGCGTGGGCGAGGCGTTCGCGTCCGAATACATCTGGCTCGCCAGCGCGCGTTTGTCGTCCTGCAGCTGCAGGATCTTCTCTTCCACCGTGCCTGCGGCGATGAGCCGGTACACGAACACCGGCTGCTGCTGGCCGATGCGATGGGCGCGATCGGTGGCCTGTGCTTCGGCGGCGGGATTCCACCAGGGATCGTAGTGGATCACGGTGTCTGCGGCGGTGAGGTTGAGGCCGGTGCCGCCGGCCTTGAGACTGATCAGGAACAGCGGCACGTTGCCGCGCTGGAAGCGCTCGACCACCTCGGTGCGATTGCGCGTCGCGCCGGTCAGCAGGCAGTACGGGATGCCGAGTTCACGCACTGCGTGTTCGATGAGTTCCAGCATGCTCGTGAACTGCGAGAACAGCAGGATGCGCCGGCCCTCGGCCACCAGTTCCGGCAGCACGGTCGTGAGCCAGTCCATCTTGGCCGACGGAATCTGGCGCGTGTCCGCGTCGCTGCCGACCAGCCGCGGATCGCAGCAGGCCTGTCGCAGTTTCAGCAGGGCGTCCAGCATCGTGATGTGGCTGCGCGCCAGTCCCTGCTGTTCGATGGCTTCGCGCACGCGTGCGTGCATCGCAAGGCGAATGCCGTCGTAGAAATCGCGCTGGCGTTCGTCGAGCAGGATCGATTCGACGATCTGGGTCTTCTCCGGCAGATCGCGAGCGACCGCATCCTTGGTACGACGCAGCACGAATGGCGCGATGCGCTCGGCGAGCGCGGCGGCGCGCTGCCGGTTGCCGTTGCGTTCGATGGGCATGCGGTAGTGACGCTGGAATGCCTTCTCGCTGCCGAGCAGTCCGGGCTGGATGAAATCGAACAGCGACCACAGTTCGCCGAGATGATTCTCCATCGGCGTGCCGGTGAGACAGAGCCGGTGACGCGCGCGCAGCGCCCGCGCCATCTGCGACACCCTGGCGCGCGGACTCTTGATGGTCTGGGCCTCGTCCAGGACAACGAAATCGAATTCGTGCGCGAGCAGCGCCTCGCCGTCGAGCTGCAGCGACGGATAGCCGACGACCACGACGTCGACACTGCGGATCCGGTGAAACAGTTCGCGGCGTCGCGCGCCATGCAATGTCAGCACTTCCAGTGCAGGCGCGAAGGTGCGCAGCTCGTGTTGCCAGTTGCCGATGACGCTCACGGGCGCAACGATCAGCGACGGACCGCGCAGCCGTCCCTGTTCCTTTTCGATCGACAGATGCGCGAGCGCCTGCACGGTCTTGCCGAGGCCCATGTCGTCCGCGAGGATGCCGCCCCAGGCGAAGCGGCGCAGGAACTGCAGCCAGCCGAGGCCTTCTTCCTGATAGCCGCGCAGCGTGGCCCTGAACGAGGCGGGCGCCGGCAGCGGTGCGATGCCCTTGAATGCTTCCAGCTCGCGCAGGCGCTGCTGCAGCGTTTCGTCTTCCGACTGCAACGATGGCAGTTGCAGCGCCTGCACCAGCGGCGCCAGCCGGCTGGCGTGTCCGAACGGCAGCGACAATGCATTGCGCTTGTTGAGGCTGTCGCGATCGAACAGTTCGACCAGCGTGTCGCTGATGCGCCGGACGCGTTCGAGTTCGAGCGGCAGGTAGCGACCGTCTTCGAGACGCACCATGAGGAAGTCGCCGACGACGCAGTACGCATCGCCGCTCGCCGTATTCGCCTGCAGATACGCCACCAGCGCCGGCAGCAGGTTGACCGGCGTGCCTTCCACCGCGATCCCCAGGCGCAGGTCGAACCAGCGGTCGTCGCCCGGTACGCCGAGGTCCGCGTACCACTGGTCGGCCCGTGCGATGCGATAGGGGAATGACTCGTCGCACTGCACGCTCCAGCCGTCGGCTTCGAGAGCAGGCATGGCTTCGAGCATGAAGCCGAGCCACTCGCGTGCGCCCTGCAGCGCGTGCGGCAGTACGCGATCGAGGCGTGAACGCAGTTCGCGTTCGCGGCTGCGGTTGCGTTCGAATTCCCGGACGATGCCGGGATCATCGGGGTCGAGCAGTCGCGCGAGTCCGCGGCCGTCGTCCGTCGCGTGATCGATGGCAACGCCGTCGTACAGAAGATGCAGCGTGCCGGCGGGTCCGGCCGTCAGGATCAATTGCGGCCGCAATTCCGAGAAGGCGTGCGGCCTGACGTGCAACGTGCGCGGCGCGGGAAACGACGCGCCGGCGATCTCCCGCACGATGTGCGTCACGCGTTCCGGCGGCGCCGGCGGTTGATTCCAGAAGCGTCGCAGCAGCGGCGCCGCACAGTCCGGTTCGAGCGAGCCCCATTCGTTCGTCGCGGCGTCCACATACAGCGGCGGTTCGGCGGACGCGAAGATGCCGACCGCGGGATCGGTCTCGCACGCCACGAACTGATCGCCGCGTGCCGTCGTCCGCCAGACGAAGTGGCCCGGACGAGGATCGCCCCGTCGCAGCGGCCGACGCTGAAAGCTCTGCCAGTACGCGCGCCCCGTGCGCGTGAGCTGCTGCAGGACATCCGCGGCCGCAGCGCCGTCGAGCGTCCAGGGCCCGGCAGCGGACTGATGCGCGAGGCGCCGCAGGATCGTCGCATCGTCGGCATCGACATACCGCGGCAGATCGTCGCTGCCTGCGCCGGCGCGATGCGCGAATGCGCACAGATCCTGCGGCTGTTCGTCAGCACCGGAAAGCCGGCCCACCGATACGGAAACACGCAATGTGCCGGCCGCTGCATCGCAGAGATAGAAAAGCTGTTGTGCCCGTGTGCCGACGTTCGATGCAGACGCAGCCGCCGCCGTTCGCGATGTCGTCGCCGCCGGCTGGGCGATCGAGTGGGCCGCTGCCAGCGAGACCGCTGCCGCATGCACGCAGAGCGGGGGCGCGCCGCAACTGCATTCCGCCTGCAGATGCGGTGCGTCGGCGCTGTACTGCACGTACACGCGCGCGTTGTTGCCGGCGACGCCGGTCACCACGCCGCCGTCCTGGAGCACGCGCACTTTGCTGACATGGCCGGCGTCGATGAGCTGCTGTGCAGCCCCGGCGAGCGGCTCGCCGAGCAGCACACGCAGTCGTTCTCCAGACATCGGCAGGGGACGGGTCAATGCATCGTCGCCGGAAAAAAAGGGCGCGCATTGTCGCCGGAATGAAGCGGTGTCACCACCGCATGCGAACGGCTCATCTGCCGCTGCGCGACCGTGTGCGTCGCGCAGCGATACGACTAATGAAATGCCGCGACATCCGCGCGCAGGAGCAAACCCTTGAATCCTCGACGCGCAGCACAGTTGCAGTCACTGGAGTTGGCCCTCCCGAAGGCCCCGCCGCATAATGAGGAACCTAAGTAGTTTGTCCCGGCCGTCCGCCGGGCGTTCCATAGACAAGGTGCGGTATGGGCCTGAAGGATTGGATCATTCAGTACAGTCCCCTCTCTTACTGGCTGGTCGCCTTCATCGTGACCGGCTTCGCCGTGGCCCTCTATCGCGGCTGGTTCAAGGCCCGCAAGATCCAGCCCAAGGGCTTCAAGTGGACCATCTTCCGCAACGAAGCCATCTACGGAACCATCAACGTCGCGGTGTCTTCGACCTTCCTGGTGTGGATCACCAAGGTCGGCACGGAATCGGGCGTCATCGCCTTCCATCACGAGCCGGCCGCGTGGTGGGTGATCGCGCTCGAATACGCCCTGTACTTCTTCCTGTTCGACACCTGGTTCTACTGGCTGCATCGCTGGATGCACAACGAGCCGTTCTATTCGCTGATCCACAAGATTCATCACAAGTCGACGTCGCCCAACCTGCTGACGACGATCTCGGTCAATCCGCTCGAATCGCTGGTCAACGGCGGCTTCGTGCCGCTGTTCACCGCCGTGTTCACGGTCCACAGCGAGACCATGCTGCTGATCACGCCGACCAACATCATCATGGGCCTGTACGTGCACTCGGGTTACGAGTTCCTGCCGCGCTGGTGGAACAAGACCTGGGCGACGAAGTGGTTCATCACCGCGACCTTCCACGATCAGCACCACAAATACTTCCGCTGGAATTTCGGCGGCTACACGACGATCTGGGACTACGTCTGCAACACCAGGCGGACCAACTACGAGTCCGACTTCGACCAGATCAAGGCGCGTGCCGCCACATCGAAGGCCATCGCGCCGCCGGCCGTGGCTGCGCAGAGCAGCAGCGCGGCGCAGGGTTGAGCCTGAAGAGGAAAAAGAATTTCCACGGGGAGGAATGGGGACACGGGGGACACGGGGACAAGAAATTTTCTGTTCCGAACCCCGTGTTCCCCGTGTCCCCATTCCTCCCCCGTGGAAATTCTTCTTTCTGAACTCCGTGTGAAACTCCGTTTCCGTTCTCAGTAGCTGTGCTCCGGCCCCGGGAAGGAGCCGTCCTTCACCGCCTTCACGTACGCCTCGAACGCACCGCGGATTCCGGTGCGGCTTTCGGCGAGGAAGTTCTTCACGAACTTCGGCACCTTGATGTCGGGCGGGGTGATGCCGAGCAGGTCGTGCATCACCATGATCTGTGCGTCGACGTGCCTGCCCGCGCCGATGCCGATGACGGGAATGCGCAGCTTCTCGGTGATGCGCTGGGCGAGCGGGGCGGGAATGGCTTCGAGCAGCAGCAGGCTCGCGCCGGCCTGTTCGAGAAACAGTGCCTCGTCGAGAATGGTCTGTGCCTGATCGGGATCGCGGCCCTGGACGCGAAAGCCGCCGAAGCGGTTGATCGACTGCGGCGTCAGGCCCATGTGCGCGCACACCGGAATGCCGCGTTCCACCAGCAGCCGCGTCGATTCCGCGATCCAGCGTCCGCCTTCCAGTTTCACGACATGCGCGCCGGCGCGCATGATCTGTGCGGCGTTCTCGAGCGTCAGGCCTTCCGAGTAGTAACTCATGAACGGCATGTCGCCCATGATCAGCGCGCCGCGATTGCCGCGCCGCACGGTGTCGAGGTGATACAGGATGTTCTCCATCGTCACCGGCAGCGTCGAATCGTGACCCTGCACGACCATGCCGAGCGAATCGCCGACCAGCAGGACTTCGACGCCGGCACTGCTGGCGATTTCCGCGAACGTGGCGTCGTACGCCGTGGCGCACGCAAAGCGTTCCGACTTGCGTTTGATTGCTTCGAGTGTCTTCAGCGTGACCTTGGCAACGGAACTGGTGCTGGACATGGCGATCTCCCGTGGCGTGCGGCGGCAGGGTCGGCAGAAAAGCCTGCGCATGGTACAGGCAGGCGCGGGCACACGCCGCGGATGCGTGTGAACTGGATCACAGGCATCCGGTCGCGATTGCTCGAATACGCCCTGTCGCCGCTCAGGCATTTCCCTCGAGAACGGGCTTCTGTTCAAGGACCTAGAAATCGCTCGCGGAATTCGCCCGGGCGGCTCACTAGCGTACGCGGCGTTCACGGCTCCCGGGTTCGAAATGCGCGCGCCAATGCTGCTCGCGGTCGCTGTGCTGACCGCTGTTCCTGCTGTATCCGCTCTTGCCGACACCGGCTACTCGGCGACGGTCAGGCAATCCTATGCACCCGTGGCCGCCATCAAGCGGGTTGCGATCCTGCCATCGATGTGTCCGGACACCGTCGAGTGCGCCGAGGTCGAGAAGGAGTTCGCGAAGTCGATGCGCGATGCAGCCGGCCTCGAGTTCGTGCCTTCGGCCACCGTGCGGGGCGTCATGCAGGACGCCCAGATCGCGGCGATCAACTACGAGACCCGCTACATCCTCGCAGAGAGTCTGAAGGTCAATGCCTTCGTCACGCTCGACGTGCGGCAGGCGGCCGTGGAGAAGGGCGAAACGACCTACGTGAAAATGGGCGTGTCGAAGCTGCCGCAGGAAGGGGCGACGATCAAGCATGTGCAGCTGGCGCTGCAGATGGTGGCCAACGACGGCAAGGTGCTGCTCGATGCCACGGGCGAGGCGCATCTCACCAATTCCATGCGCGGGCTGACCGGCATTGCCGAACGGGTGTGCGAGCAGATGATCGAGGCGTCCGTGTCGAAGCGCGATTGACCGGTTCCCTTCACGGCGATCGACACGGAGCTGGCGGAAAATAGCGCTGGCGGGGGCAATCCAGCCCAATCAGCGATTCGGCTTGTACGAGAACTTCTGCCCCGCCACCGTCGCCTCGTACATCAGACCGCCCTTGGCGACCGTGAACACGGCCAGGCCCTCCTGATAGCCTCCCGCGGTCGCCGCATTGTGTTTGGTGCCGCTGGCTCCCGCGCCCGAACCGGCAGTCGATGCGGACGCCGATGCGCTTGCAGTGATCGCTGTCGCATGCACCGTCGCCGCGAGTTCGAAATTGCCGGCCGTGAACTTGTCGAAGGCCGCCTTGTTCTCGAAAAAGATGATCTCGCTGAAGGCCTCGCCGCCGGCCTGGAAGCCGATGCTCAGCTGCGTGATCGACGTGTCGCCCACGTACTTGCCGTGCTGATACACGCGACCGGTGCCATGCGCGGCGCCAACCACCAGGCCGCCCTTGCCGACCGTGGGAAACACCGCATAGCCGTACGACTTGTTGAAGAACTCGGCACTCTTGCCGGCTTTCTTGAACACGTTGATGGTGTCGACGTACTCATCGGCATGCGCCGCGACGGCGAAGAGCATCGTCAGGCTGAGCATCACCGTGGAAAGAATGGATTTCATGGAACGCTCTCCCGGGAGTGGTTGAACGGCTAGTAGGTCGCAGGGCGGCAGGCCTCGCAAGTCAGGAACTACACCGACACCGGGTCGGTTTCCTGCGCGCATAACGTGCCGTCGGCTCGAACGGTTCCGGGGTGGCGGCGCGGATGTCTGCGAAAAGCCAATCTTGCAAACGATGCGGGTATGCGGGATCTTCGGCCGGGCCACACCGGAGGTCGCGACATGGGTGTCTTCGGAAGCCTCGCCCGCAATTCCTATCGCGCCGTTCTCGGCGGGTTGTCGTTCCAGCGATATCGTCACTGTCCCATGTGCGGCTGGTCCGGATTCCAGTTCCTGCCGGTGAAGCCGGGTCCGTTCTTTCGCTTCGATGCGGTGTGTCCTCACTGCCGCTCGGCCGAACGGCATCGGCTCGCCTACGTCCTCCTCAAGGATCGTCTGCCGACGCAGCTCGGCGCGATGCTGCATTTCGCGCCGGAGCCCTGCGTGCAGCGCTGGCTGGAACCGATGAGCAGCGACTATCACACCGCGGACCTGTCGCAGCCGCATGTCATGCACAAGATCGACATCACCGCGATGCCCTTCCCCGATGCCAGCTTCGATTTCGTGTGGTGCTCGCACGTACTCGAGCACGTGCCCGACGACCGCAAGGCCATGCGCGAGATTGCCCGCGTGCTGCGGCCGCGCGGTATCGCCGTGATACAGGTGCCGCTGTGGGGTGCGATCACCCGGGAGGAACCGCTGGGCAGCGCGCGCGAGCGCATCCAGCAGTACTTCCAGGAAGATCATGTCCGCCGTTACGGTGCGGACATCCGCGAGCGTCTCGGCGGCGCGGGACTCGACGTTCAGACGCTGCGTCTCGATGAAGTCGATCTCGACGTGGTCCTGCGTTACGGTCTGAGCGACCTGGCGGGAAGCGACATCTTTCTGACGCGCAAGGTCGAGTCCCGTGCGGCAGAGCTCGCGCAATAATGCGACGAGGGGGCGAGCGCCATGAACAATGTACCCGGGGACACCTGTCCCTTCGAATTCAATTTCGATCCGGCCACGTTCAAGGTCGGCGATACCGTGAGCTACCGGGTGCCGGAGCAGTTCGGCGACATGCCCTTCGTCGGGATTCTCGTGGCGGTGGGCGAGGACTGGGTCGAGATCTCGACCAACGATCCCACCGATCCGGATCGCCGCATGCGCGGCACGCGCGCGAGCCGGCCGGTGGTCAGTGCCAGGGAGGCGCTGGCCTGATCTGCGTCTGCTTCTTCCTGCAGGTCAGGCTTTAGCCTGACGGTTTCAGGCCGGCTGAAGCCGGCCCCACAGGAGAAGCGCTACCTGGCAAGCTGCAGATGTTTCTGAAAGAACCGCGTCATCACATCGAACGCCTCGCGCGATTCCGGCAGGTCGATGTTGTAGAAGAACGCGTGGCCCAGTCCATCCCACAGGTGCAGATCGGCCTCCACGCCCGCCTTGACGAGTTCGCGGTGCGTGTTGATCGTGGCGCTCATCTCCATGGCGCGCGAAGCGGTGATCAGTAGCGTCGGCGGAAAGCGCTGCAGGACCTGCGGTGCGAGTACCGGCGAGGCGAGCGGATTGTCGAGATCGGCATCGGCGAAGTAGTTGCGCGGCGACGTCGCTCGCGGCGGTAGCGCAGCGAACGGCCGTGCGTAGGCGCGGCTGTCGCCGCCCCAGCGGGCATCGGCGGACGCGCAGAAGATGCCCAGCGCTGCCGGCCGCGGCAGCTTTTCCTTGTCGAACCACGCCATCGATTCGGCAGCGAGCAAGCCGCCCGCCGAACAGCCGAAGATCGCGATGTCTTCCGGCTTGTACGTCTTCAGCAGTTCGCGATAGACGATCGCGACATCTTCGCTGGCCGCAGGGAAGGTCGTTTCCGGCGCCTGCCGGTACGTGATGCTGACGATCTCGACCTGCGCCAGCGCGGCGAGCGGAATCGATTCGACCATTCCCGTCGAGCCCGCTTCGCCCATGACGAATCCGCCGCCCGGCAGGTTGAGCAGGATCTTGCGCCTGTTGGCCGCGGGAATCGCCTTGACCGGCGTGGCGTACACGGCGGGCACGCCGGCGATCGTCGTCGTGCGCATCGTGACCGGATACAGGTCGACCAGATGCCTGGTGCGCGCCCCCATGAGTTCCGGCATGCGCTTGCGCAGTTCGCTGACCTTGCCGCTGGCCAGCGCCTGCAGCATGCCGGCTTCCTGATCCGTCGGTTGTCTTGGCAACGACGCTTTCGCCGGATCGCTCAGATAGAT
The DNA here is from genome assembly GCA_937864115.1 of uncultured Steroidobacter sp. GTDB lineage: Bacteria > Pseudomonadota > Gammaproteobacteria > Steroidobacterales > Steroidobacteraceae > Steroidobacter. The sequence continues at coordinate 45,822 of CALMII010000041.1, forward strand.
CGACGGCGGCAGGCTGAAGGACGGAACCACCACGGTGCCGTCGGGCTCGATCGTGCCCGTGTCGTTCTGGGCGTGCGCGAGTCCCCACAGACTCGATGCGACAACGACTGCGCAGTACGCGCCACGAAATCCTGATCCTGGTGACAGCATTTCTGTTTTCCCCCGATCGTTCGTTGCAGGACGGCCGAAGCGTACCAGCTCGACGGCTTCGCTTCGGAAGCGTCGTGAGGTCGCGTCATAGCAAGGAATGCGACGATCCTCCGGAACCTTTCACTTCGCGTTCGTCACTAAGGCATCACCTCGATCATCAAGGATGCCGTCATGGTCAGATTCTGCGCGGGCGTGGTTTCGTTGCTGTTTGTCGCGGCACCCGATGCGGCAGAGCCGGAGACGACGGAAACACCTACGGCGGAGATCGTGCTCGTGACAGGCGAACAGCCGGGGCCGGCGCTATGGCAGGTGTCCTCCGGCGATCACGATTTGTGGATCCTCGGCAAGGTCGCGCCGCTGCCGGCCAGGGTGCAGTGGCGCTCGAAGCAGTTCGAGCACGTACTCGCGAACTCACAGGAGCTGCTGCTGGACCGGACGGGCGGACGTCGGCCCGACAAGCAGCAGGCGGCCGCGGAGAGGAAGGCGTCGAAGCTGCCTCGCGGTCAGACGCTGGAGGATCTGATTTCTCCGGAACTGTATGCGAGAGCGACATCGGCCAGAGCCCTGTTCGGCGACCGTTCCAGCATCGACAAGCTGCATCCTTTCGATGCGGCGAATCGCGTGGGGATGAGTGCGATCAGAGCGCTGGATCTGAAAGTGATGACGGCGAGCATCGAGGCCGAGAAGCTCGCGCGGAAGGCTGGCGTCAAAGTGACGTCCATTGCGACGCCCTGGCCGTACGATGCTTATCTGTGGAGCCTCGAACACGGTTCGGCCGTTCCCTGTCTGGAGGAAGCCGTCGAGACCGTCGAAGACGGTGGCGCCGGGATGCTGCGCCTCGCGAATGCGTGGTCGGTAGGCGACATCGAAGCGCTGCGGCAGCTCGTGCCGTTGTACGCGCACGAGTCGCGGCAGCTGCCCCTTTCCGACGAGCCGGCGACCCGCCCTCATGAAGCCGACAAATGCACCGCTGCACTGCTTGGCGAACAGCCGGCGAGCGACTTCATCGCCGCACATACCGCGCTGCTGGTGACGGAATCCGAGCGCGTGCTGAGAGACAACCGCAGCACCATTGCCGTGGTCTCGATCGCCGACCTGTTTGCGCCGGACGGCTTCCTGGCCGAACTGCGCCAGCGAGGATACGAGGTGATCGAGCCGCAGTAGGCCGCCGGTCGTGACTGATTCGAGGCGCTTCTGTGGGTCAGGCTGTAGGTCAGGCTTCAGCCTGACTTCCGAAAACAGGCCGGCTGAAGCCGGCCCCACAGCAAGAGGTAAGAGGCCCTCACCCTGACCCTCCCCGCGGAGGAGGGAGGAAAGGCGCAGGCCACTAACGCCGGGCGTTGCGACGACGAGTACGTTGCTTTTCCGGCTTGAACGCCTGCAGCTGCAATTGCGCCGCTTCGAGCGCGGTCTCGAACGACGTGTAACCGCTCATCCGGTCGAACAGATCGCCGGTGGTCACGGGTTGATGGGTCGACCTCTCGTAGCCGAAGCCATGGGCCTCGGCAAAGATCCGCACATAGGCGCGGTCGTCATTGAGAAGGTCGACGAGTGTTCGCATCGTGGGGGTGGAATGGTGCGTCAATCCAGCCGACATAATCTAAACGAAAGGCGTTCATCCGCAGTGAGAGGCAGGTCACATCGTCCATTGTCGATGTGAGACGTGCAGCAACGCATCAGGCATTGCCTGTTTCGCAGTCATCTGGGCGCCGGGAGCCGGCCCGCCGTCTCGATCGCGTTGCGTTCAGAGCGGCTGCGCGCGGGTGACGAGCGGGGCGATCTTCTCCGCAGCGCCTTCGAGCAGGCGTTGTTCTTCTTCGGAATAGGTGTGCGCTTCGATCTTGCCGATGCCGAGCACGCCGAGCAGTTGCTGCTCCGCGCCGAAGATGGGCACGGCGATGGCGCCTTCCACGCCCGTCAGGCGCGCGCCCGGCTTGGCCTTGCCCGAGTCGTCCGTCTGCAGATTGCAGACCGTGACGTTCTGGACGGTCTCGGCGCACAGGCCGGCGATCCCCTTGCCGAAGGGGATTCGACTCGTGATCGGGACGAGAACCTCGGGGAGTCCGCGATAGGCGAGCAGGCGAAGTTCGCGGGTCGCGGCGTCGGCGCGATGGATCGTGCCGGTCGGAGCACCGAAGTGCGCGCCGAGGCGTTCCAGTGCGAAAGCGAGCCGCTCGCGCAGCGCGTCGAGGTCCTGTGCGCCTGCCCTGTCGGACTGTGCGAGGCGGGTTTCCAGATCGTGCAGCAGGGTGTTGGTCATGAGGCAGTATTGCATGAGGAGGCGGCGGGCAGGAATTCCAGATTGCCTGCCGCCGGGTTTACGTGCGACGGCCCTGCTTCCGAAGCCGCGTTGCGGCGGATCTGGAATTCTTCGACGCCCGCGCCAGTTCGAGAAACGCGCGCAGATAGTCGATGTCGCCATCGGCCTCGCGCACGCCGAGATGGATCTGCTTCGCGATTCCCTTCCTGCCGAGCCGTACCGGAACGATCGCCAGCTTCGCTGCATATTCCTCGACCAGCCAACGCGGCAGCGCCGTTACGCCGCGATGGCTCGCCACCATCTGCAGCAGGATGTCGGTGGTTTCGATGACCTTGTGCTGTCGCGGCAGGATGCCGGCGGGCGAGAGGAACTGGTTGTAGATGTCGAGGCGATCGGTTTCGACCGGATAGGTGATCAGGACTTCGTCCGCCAGCTGCTCCGGCACTACGTACGCCGCATCCTTCAGCGGATGCCGCGAGCCCACGACCAGCACCTGTTCGTAATCGAACACCGGTTCGAATTTCAGTCCGCGCCGGTGCAGCGGATCCGGCGTGACCAGCACGTCGATCTCGTAGCCGAACAGGGCGCCGATGCCGCCGAACTGGAACTTCTGTTTCACGTCGACATCGACGTCGGGCCAGCGGCTCAGGTACGGCGACACGATCTTCAGCAGCCATTGATAGCAGGGATGGCATTCCATGCCGATGCGCAGCGTGCCGCGGTCGCCCTTCGCATACTGGCGCATGCGCTCTTCGGCGTGATCGAGCTGCGGCAGCACGCGGTTCGCCACGGCCAGCAGATATTCGCCGGCCTGCGTGAGCCGCAGCGTGCGGCCTTCTCGATGCCAGATCTGCGTCGCGACATGCTGCTCGAGCTTGCGGACCGTGTGGCTGAGCGCCGACTGCGTCAGATGCAGTTTGTCCGCTGCCGCGGTCAGCGATCCGTGCCGGTCGACGGCGCGCACGATTTCCAGGTGGATTCTCTGCAGCATGGCGATCCATGAAGGGAACTAATGGATGGCTGAAGTAATACCATTTTTCTTCATGCTGCCGCAGCCCTAGCATTTCCCGCGTTCACCTTTCCAAGGAACGCGACTCATGGCTGTCACCCACAATCTCGGTTTTCCCCGCATCGGCGCTGCACGCGAACTGAAGTTCGCGCTTGAGGCTTACTGGAAGGGGCAATCGTCGCGCCAGGAACTGGAATCGCTCGGCGCCTCGTTGCGCGCGCGACACTGGACGGCGCAGGCCGCGCTCGACTTCGTGCCCGTCGGCGATTTCTCGTTCTACGACCAGGTGCTCGACATGAGTTTCATGCTCGGCAACGTGCCGCAGCGCGTGCGGAATTTTCACGGTGACGCGCTCGACAACTATTTCCGCGTGGCGCGCGGCCGTTCGGCAGCCGCCTCGGGCGATCACGCCGACTGCTGCGGCGGCGTGCAGGCCGGCGAGATGACGAAGTGGTTCGACACCAACTACCACTACATCGTGCCGGAGTTCAGTGCGGCGACGACCTTCGCGCTGGACGCCTCGCGTCTCATCGCTCAATGGCAGCAGGCGCGCGGACTCGGCGTGAACGCCCGGCCCGTCATCATCGGTCCGGTGACCTATCTCTGGCTGGGAAAGACCAAGGATGGGTCGAATCGCCTCGATCTGCTGCCGAAGCTGCTGCCGGTCTACGCAGATCTGCTGTCGCAACTCGCGGCGCAGGGCGTGGAGTGGGTGCAGATCGATGAACCGGCACTCGTCACCGAGCTGGATGCAGATTGGCAGCGCGCCTATGCCGTTGCCTACAAGGCACTCGGTGATGCGAAAGTGAAGCTGCTGCTGGCGACGTACTTCGGCTCGCTCGGCGACAACCTGGAGCTGGCGACCGAACTGCCCGTGCAGGCGTTGCATCTCGATGCGATCAATGCACGCGAGGAGATCGACTCGGTGCTGTCCCTGCTGCCGGCGTACAAGATGCTGTCGCTCGGCGTCGTCAACGGCCGCAACATCTGGAAGTCCGACCTGAACGTGACGCTCGACTGGCTGGAACCGATCCAGCGGCGGCTGGGCGATCGTCTGTGGATCGCACCGTCGTGCTCGCTGCTGCACGTGCCGGTCGATCTGGCCGGCGAACAGACGCTCGATCGCGAGATCCGTTCCTGGCTGGCCTTCGCGCTGCAGAAGATCGACGAGATCCGCGTGCTGGCGACGGCATTGAATCGCGGCCGCGATGCGGTGAAGACGGAGCTTGCCGACAACCAGGCCGCGATTGCGGCGCGTCGCAGTTCGCCGCGCGTGCACAATCCGTCCGTGAAGGCGGCCGTTGCGCATATCGATGCGGCGCTTGGTCAGCGCGCATCCACCTACTCGATACGCGCCGAAAGGCAGGCGGCGCTGTTGAAGTTGCCGGCCTATCCGACGACGACCATCGGTTCTTTCCCGCAGACGGAGCAGATCCGCCAGGCCCGTGCGCAGCGTCGCGCCGGCGCGCTCGATGAAGCGGGCTACCGGCTGAAGATGCGCGCCGAGATCGAACGCAGCGTGCGCGAGCAGGAAGCGCTGGAGCTGGACGTGCTGGTGCACGGCGAAGCCGAGCGCAACGACATGGTCGAGTACTTCGGCGAACAGCTCGACGGCTATGCCTTCAGCCAGTCCGGCTGGGTGCAGTCCTACGGTTCGCGCTGCGTGAAGCCGCCGATCCTGTTCGGCGACATCAGCCGGCCGCAGGCCATGACCGTGGAATGGATCAAGTACGCGCAGTCGCTGACCGCGAAGCCCATGAAGGGCATGCTCACCGGGCCGGTGACGATCCTGAACTGGTCCTTCGTGCGCGACGATCAGCCGCGTCGCGTGTCGTGCTGCCAGCTCGCGCTCGCCATCCGCGAAGAAGTGCTGGATCTCGAACGCGCCGGCGTGCGCGTGATCCAGATCGACGAGGCGGCGCTGCGCGAGGGACTGCCGCTGCGCCGTTCGCAGTGGAATGAATACCTGCAATGGGCGGTGCAGTCGTTCCGCATCGCCGCCAACGGCGTGCAGGACGAAACGCAGATCCACACCCACATGTGCTATTCGGAGTTCAACGACATCATCGCGTCCATCGCCGACATGGATGCCGACGTGATCACGATCGAGACCTCACGTTCCGACATGGAGCTGCTGGATGCGTTCGAGAACTTCCGCTATCCGAACGAGATCGGCCCGGGCGTCTACGACATCCATTCGCCGAACATTCCGACGCAGGAGCACATCGTGCAGCTCATGCGCCAGGCGGCGGAGCGCATCCCGGCGCAGCGCCTGTGGGTCAATCCCGATTGCGGGCTGAAGACGCGCCAATGGGCCGAGGTGATCCCGGCCCTGCGCAACATGGTCGCGGCGGCGAAGACGCTGCGCGCGCAGGATTCACCTGCGCGCTGACAGCGGCTCGGCGCGTGCGCCCAGTCCGCCGCCGACGGCGAGCGCGAGATCGACCGTGTTGAGCAGCGCATCGCGCTGCGCGGCGACCTGGTCGATCTGCGCCTGGAACAGGCCGCGACGCACGTCGAGCAGGTCGATGTAGGCGATGTCGCCCTGGTCGTAGCGCAGTTCGGCGAGTTCGGTGGCGCGCGTGAGTGCGGCGACCTGATCGGCGTTCGCCTGGCTCACGCCGGCGATCAGCGACTGGCCCTGCAGCGCATCGAGCACTTCGCGGAAGGCGTTCTGCACGGTCTGCGCGTACTGCGCCTTGCGTTCCTCGCGCACGGCTTCGGCGCGTTTCACGTTCGAGCGCAGGCGTCCGCCCTGGAAGATCGGCTGCAGGATGCCGCCGGAGGCGGTCCAGGCTTCGGCCGGCGACTTGAACAGATTGTCGAGTTCGCGGCTCACCGAACCGAACGCGCCGGTGAGGCTGATGCTCGGAAACATCTGCGCGCGCGCCACGCCGATGTCATAGGCGGATGAGTTCAGCGCGGCTTCGGCGGCGCCGATGTCGGGGCGGCGTTCCATCACGCTGGACGGCAGGGCGGCCGGCAGGTTCACGGCGGCGGGCAGCCGGATCTGTTCGGCCTGGATCGCGCGGTCGACCAGGTCCTGCGGCGAGCGGCCGAGCAGTACGCCCAGCGCATTCGTACGCCGCACCACATCCAGTTCGAGCTGATGCACCGACGTGCGCGTCGCCGCCGTATCGGCTTCGGCGCGCTTGAACGTGAACTCGTCGCTCTCGCCGGCGTCGAAGCGCAGCTTCTCGATGCGCAGCGATTCCTCGCGCGTCGTCAGCGTGTCGCGACCGCGCGCGAGCTGCTGTGCTGCGGCGATCAGGCTGAAGTAGCTGCGGGCCACGTCGCCGGTGAGACTGAGCTTCGTGGCTTCGCGGCCGTACTCGGTGTTCAGCAGCTGTTCGCGGGCGGACTGCGAGGCGCGCAGATACTTGCCCCACAGGTCCAGCTCGAAGCTGGCGCCGCCCTGCACCGAATAGATCGTCTGGTGCAGGTCGATGCCGGGCGTCGAGTTCACGTAGGCGCTGTCCTTCGATCGCGTGGCGTTGCCCTGCAGATTGACCGCCGGCCAGCGATCCGCGTTCGTGATGCCGAGCACGGCGCGCGACTGTGCGACGCGTGCGGCGGCGACCGCCACGTCGGGATTGTGATCGAGCGCTTCCTCGAGCAGCGAGTTCAGCGTGGCGTCGTTGAACAGCGTCCACCACGGATCGGGCAGCGCCACGGTCTGCGCGGCCTGCGTGGGCAGCGCCGTGGGCAGCGGCAGTTCCGGCTTCTGCGGATCGACACTCGATACCACGCAGCCGCCCAGCAATCCGGACACCGCGGCAATCAACAGGACATTTCTCATGGATGCTTGCTTGCTCATATCGACAGAAACCTCATGACGCGCTCTTCGGCTGCGGTTCCGATTCCTCGACCGGGGCCGAATGGGCGTGCGTGACGTCGCGCGTATGCCGCGCGACCCAGCGGAAGAACATGGGCACGAAGAACGTGGCGATGAAGGTCGCCGCGAGCATGCCGCCGATGACGCTGGTGCCGAGCGAATGCCGGCTCGCCGCGCCTGCGCCCGAACTGAGCGCCAGCGGCAGTACGCCGAAGATCAGCGCCAGCGAGGTCATGATGATCGGACGGAAACGCAGCTTCGCGCCTTCGATCGCCGCTTCGGTGAGCGGCATGCCTTCCTGGTGCTTCATCAGTGCGAACTCGACGATCAGGATCGCGTTCTTCGCGGCGAGACCGACCAGCGTCAGCATGCCGATCTGGAAGTAGATGTCGTTCTCCAGTCCGCGCAGCGTGGCGAACAGGAAGGCGCCGAACGCGGCGAACGGCACGGCGAGGATCACCGCCAGCGGCAGCGTCCAGCGCTCGAACTGCGCGGCCAGGATCAGGAACACCATCAGCACGCCGAGCAGGTACACGCTGTTGGATGCGCCGCCGCTGACCTTTTCCTGGTAGGCCGTGCCGGTCCAGGCGAGCTGGTATCCGGGCGGCAACGCCTCCTTCGCCACTTCCTCGACCACGCGCAGCGCATCGCCCGAGCTGTAGCCCGGCGCCGCGCCGCCCATGATCTTGGCGGCCTTGAACACGTTGAAGCGTTCGATGAACTCCGGTCCGCTGACTTCGCGGATGTTGGCCACGGCCGTCAGCGGCACGAGTTCGCCGGACTTGGCGCGCACGTAGACGTTGCGGATGTCCTCCGGATACGCGCGGAACTTCGGCTCCGACTGCAGCTGCACCTGGTAGACGCGTCCGGAACGATTGAAGTCGTTCACGTACATGGCGCCGAACGTGGCCTGCAGCGTGTCGAAGACGTCGTTGACCGGCACGCCGAGCGACATCGCCTTCTCGCGATCCAGGTCGATGCGCATCTGCGGCACGCTGGCGCTGAACGTCGTCATCACGCCCGTCAGTTCCTTGCGTTCCGACAATGCGCCGACGAGTTTCTGGACGGCGGCTTCGAGTTCCTTCACCGTGCCGCGGCCGCGCGACTGGACGTAGCCCTCGAAACCGCCCGTCATGCTCAGGCCTTCGATGGGCGGCGGCGCCAGCGGCAGGAAGAAACCATCCTTGACCTTGGCGCCTTCGGCGAAGGCAGCGCCGATCACCGCGTCGGGACTCAGGGCGGGATCGCGGCCGCGCTCGTCCCAGTGCTTGAACGGAATCCAGGTGACGCTGCCGTTGGTCTTCATGGCGAACGTCAGCGCATCGAGGCCCGAGATGGCGACCGCGGTCTCGACGGCGGGATGCTGGCGGATGCCGTCGGCCACCGTGTTCACGGCCTTGACGGTGCGATCGAGCGACGCCGCGTCCTGCAGCTGCCCGATGACGAAGATGTAGCCCTGGTCCTCGTTCGGCGCGAGCGAACTCGGCAGACGGAAGAACAGGCCCACCGTCACCAGCACCATGACGCCGAAGACGGCGGTCGCGATCGCGCCGCGGCTCATGACGAGCTGCACGCCGCGTTCGTAGCGGTTGGTCATGCGGCTGAACCAGTCGTTGAAGCGCCGCAGCAGCCCGAAGCGCACGGTGTGATCGGGCTTCAGCAGCAGCGCGCACAGCGCCGGCGTGAGCGTGAGGGCGACGAAGCCGGAAATGGCCACCGATACCGAGATGGTCATGGCGAACTGCCGATACATCTCGCCGACCAGCCCGCCCATGAAGGCCACCGGCAGGAAGACCGCGGTCAGCACCAGCACGATCGCGATGACCGGGCGCGTCACTTCATCCATCGCCTTGGCCGTGGCCGCCGCCGGCGACAGCTTCTCGGTCGTCATGATGCGCTCGACGTTTTCGAGCACGACGATGGCGTCGTCGACGACGATGCCGATCGACAGCACCATGCCGAACAGCGTCAGCATGTTGATCGAGAAGCCGAGGACGTACATGGCGCCGAACGTACCAATCAGCGACACCGGCACCGCCAGCATCGGAATGATGGTGGCGCGCCAGTTCTGCAGGAACAGCAGCACGACGAAGAACACCAGGATCATCGCCTCGACCAGCGTCTTGATGACTTCCTTGATCGCGACCTTCACGTACAGATTGGTGTCGTACGGCGTTTCGTAGGCCATGCCCGGCGGAAAGTCGGCCGAGAGTTCCTGGAGCCGCGCATGGATCGCGTTGCCGGTTTCCACGGCGTTCGCGCCGGGCTGCAGCATGATGCCGATCGCCACGGCCTGCTTGCCGCCGATCGTCGTGTTGGAGTTGTAGTTCTGTGCGCCCAGCTCGACGCGCGCGACGTCGCCGAGCCGCACGATCGAGCCCGAGTCCGTGCTGCGGATGACGATGCGCTCGAATTCCTCCGGCGTTTCCAGGCGGCCCTGCGCCGTCACCGAGTAGGTGAAATCGACGCCGCCGCCATTGGGCGCTTCGCCGACGCGGCCCGCCGCGAACTGCGAGTTCTGCTGGCGCACGGCGGCGGCGACGTCCGAAGGCGCAAGCCCCATCTGCGCGAGCTTGTCGGGCTGCATCCAGATGCGGATCGCATAGTTCTTTCCCCACATCTGCACATCGCCGACGCCGCGGATGCGGCGGATTTCATCGATGATGTTGAGCGAGGTATAGCTGCTGAGCTGCAGGTCATCGAGGCTGCCGTCGGGCGAGGTGATGCCCGCGATCATCAGCACGTTGGCGGCGGCCTTGCGCACGATGACGCCCTGGCGGCGCACTTCCTCGGGCAGGCGCGGCACGGCGGCCTGCACGCGGTTGTTGACGTTGATCGCCGCGAGATCCGGATCGGCGCCGATGTTGAACGTGACGTTGATCATGAGCGTGCCGTCGCCGGAATTCACCGACGTCATGTACAGCATGTTCTCGACGCCGTTGATCTGCTCTTCGAGCGGCGCGGCCACGGTTTCGGCGATGGTCTCGGCGGTCGCGCCGGGATACACGGCGGCGACGGTCACGATGGGCGGAATGATCTCCGGGTACATCGAGATGGGCAGCGCGCGGATGCCGCCGAGACCCGCCAGCACGATGAATGCGGAGATCACGCACGCGAAGATCGGACGCGTGATGAAAAAACGCGACAGCATGATCAGGACTCTTTCTGTGCGGGCGCCGGCGCCGCTTCGCCTTCCGCCTGCCGGGTCGCGGCATCGACGGAGACGGCGCTGACCTGGATGCCCGGCTGCACCTTCAGTACGCCATCGACCACGTAGCGATCACCGGCGGCGAGGCCGGAAGTGATCACGACGTCATTGCGCATGCCGCGGCCGACCTGCACCGGGCGCATTTCGACCTTGTCGTCCGCACCGACGATCCAGACGAAGCTGCCCTGCGCGCTCGACATCACGGCCTTGCGCGGAATGGACACGACGTTCGCCAGCGTCACGCCTTCGACGCGGGCGCGCACGAACTGTCCGGGAATGAGCTGCGCCGACTTGTTGCCGAGCACCGCGCGTACGCGCACGGTACCGGTCTGCACGTCGACCGCGTTGTCGACGAAGGTGAGCTTGGCTGCATCCGGATACTCGCTGCCGTCGTCCAGCAGCAGCTTCACCACCGGCGCCGGCTGCTTGTTCGCCGGTGCGAGCGAGTTGCGCAGCAGTACCGCTTCGGCCTCGGGCACCGAGAATTCGACATACAGCGGATCGATCTGCACGATGCGCGTCAGCAGGCTCGAATTCTGGTCGGTCGACACCAGGCTGCCTTCCGACAGCACTTCGCGACTGGTGAGCCCGCTGATCGGCGCGCGCACGTCGCTGTATTCCAGGTCGAGTTCGGCGGTCTTCAGCGACGCTTCGGCCGCGGTCAGGTTGGCCTGCGCCACTTCGAAGGCAGAGACGGCCTCGTCGCGCCGGCTCTGGCTCACCGCGTTCTTCTCGAACAGCGGCAGCACGCGATCCCTCTGGCGGTGCGCTTCATCCAGCCGTGCCTTGGCCACGGATACCTCGGCGCGCGCGGACGCCACCCGGGCGCGGATCGGTTCCGGATCGATCTGGAACAGCGTCTGGCCCTCGCGCACGCGGCTGCCTTCTTCGTAGCGGCGCTTCAGCAGGATGCCGCCGACGCGTGCGCGGACTTCGACCTCGCGCGAGCCGACGGTGCGCGCGGTGTAGGTGAGATCGAGCGGCACGGCCGCCGAATCCACGGTCTGCACCGCCACTTCCGGCGGCGGCATCTGCATGTGCTCCTGCTTGTTGCCGCATGCGCTGAGTGCGAGCGCAACGCCGGCGAACATTCCCAATCTGCCCAGTCCTGCCTTCGACATAAAAATTACCTGTAGGCCTCGTCGGCCAGTTCGAGAAGCTTGTTCACCACCGCTTCGCGCTGTTCCGCGCTGAAGGGCGAGATGCGCAGAGACTCGCGCATCATGAGTCCGTCGACGGCCAGGGCGACGATGGCGGCGCGCGCGAAGTCGGACGAAGTCGAGAGTTCCTGCATGTGCTCTGCCATCCGTTCGCGGATGACCTCGAGCAGCTTGAGATCGTTCGCGGCGGTCGCGAGCAGCACGGCGCTCATCGCGCGCATGCACTGGTCGCTGCCGAGGATGCCCTGCACGCACGCTTTCAATTCCTGTGCCGGACCTTCGGCAACTTTGGTGCGCGCGGAATCGATGCAGCCGTGGATCGAATCGACATAGCGATGCGAGAGCGCCACCAGCAGCGATTCCTTCGACGGGAAGTGATAGAGCAATCCGCCCTTGCTGACGCCGGCTGCGTGCGCGACGGCATCGAGGGTCAGGCGGGCGGCGCCGACTTCGGCGACGACCCGCTCGGCGGCTTCAATGACGCGTTCACGCGCCGAGCCGAGTGCGGCCTGTTCAGCGACCATCAGGGAATCCTCAAGGGGTGGGCGACGGCGGGTGGCACCGGGCCGGGCGCGGATGTTAACCGTCCAGCCGGTACAGTGACAATCAACTTTTGTATCTGAGGCGTCTGCGGGACTGACCTCAGACGACATACCTATTAATAGGAGGGTTTCCTGGTCGCCTTTCTCCGCAACCGGCAGCGCGGCAGGCAACGGCGCATTCATCGTCAATCAACAGTAGTGTTGACCACGCGCAACGGCGCACTCGATACTCCGGCGCGCAGCGACATCCCGGGCAACCCGCGATTCGCGTTTGCGGAGTTTCAATGAATTTCCAGATTTCCGAAGACCAGCAGATGCTGCGCGATACGTTCGCGCGCTTCCTCGACGAGAACAGCAGCATGTCGCGCGTCCGGGCCGCCCAGGCCACCGGCTTCGATCGCGAACTGTGGCGCGGGCTCGCCGAACTCGGTGCGTTCTCGCTGCGAGTGCCGGAGAGTGCCGGCGGCGTAGGTCTCGGCCTGCTCGATGCCGCGGTGCTGATGGAAGAAGTCGGCCGCACGCTGGCGTCGGGTCCGCTGGCCGAAGCGCTGGTCGCGGCGCGGTTGCTGGCACAGATCGAGACGCCCGAAACCAGCAAGCTGCTCGAACAGGTCATCGCCGGCGAAGCCGTCGTGACGATCGCGTTCAACGACATCGCCCGCGAGCCCGTGCAGTGGATCGCCGGCGGTGCCGTGGCGGACGCGGTCATCGCCCGCGATGGCGAGCAGATCGTTCTGGTCGGGGTTTCCGGCAAGCAGCGCCGGGGCGAGCCCAATCTCGGCTTCACGCCGCTGGCCGAACTGCACCTTGCCGATGCGCAGCGTACGGTGGTGTCGAAGAGCGATGCCGGTCGCAACGCGTTCGCGCAGGCGATCGAGGAGTGGAAGCTCCTGATCGCGGCGGCGCTGGCGGGTTTGTCGCGTGAAGCAATTCGCCTGGCGGCGGCGTATGCGTGCGAGCGTGCGGCATTCGGTCAGAAGATCGGCACGTATCAGGGCATCTCGCATCCGCTGGCGGATCTCGTCTGCGACGTCGACGGCGGCAAGTACCTGACGTGGAAAACCATCCGCGACATCGCCGACGGCCGCGAGCAGGCCGGTGCGGAGATCTCGCTGACGACGTGGTGGAGCATCGATACCGCGGGACGCGCCGTCGCGCAGGCACTGCACACCTTCGGCGGCTATGGCCTGACGACCGAATACGACATCCATCTCTACAACCTGCGCGCCAAGGCGTGGCCGCTGGTGATCGGCGATCCGTCGCGCATCCTCGAGGAAGCCGGACGGCGTCTGTACGCGGGCGAAGTCGCGGCGCTGCCGGATGCCGGCGCGGTCGGCATCGACTTCGATCTCGGCGAGGAAGCGCATGCGCTCGCGAAGGAAGTGCACGCCTTCTTCGAGAAGACCCTGACGCCGGAGCTGCGCGCCAAGGCTCACTATTCCTTCGACGGTCACGATGTCGGCGTGCATCGCAAGCTTGCCGAAGCCGGACTGCTGTTCCCTGCATGGCCGAAGGAATATGGCGGTCGCGCGGCGCCGCCGTATGCGATGAATGCCCTGCATCAGGCATGGGAAGAGGTGGGCTGGAGCAGTCATGCCATCAGCACCACCGGGCTGGTCGGCGCCATGATCCGTCTGTTCGGCGGCGAGGAGCTGAAGCGCGAAGTGCTGACGAAGATCATCGCCGGCGAAGTCGTCTGCAGCCTCGGCTATTCCGAGCCCAGCTGCGGTTCCGACGTGTTCGCAGCCCAGACGCGCGCGACGCGCGACGGCGACGAGTGGCGCATCGACGGCTCGAAGATGTTCACCAGCGGCGCGGACATCGCCGACTACGTGCTCATGCTGACGCGCACCAACACGGAGGTACCGAAGCACAAGGGCCTCACCATGTTCGTGGTGCCGCTCAAATCGCCCGGTGTTTCGATACAACCGGTGTTCACGTTCCAGGACGAGCGCACCAACATCACCTACTACGACGGCGTGAAGGTCAAGGACAGCTACCGGCTCGGCCCGGTCGACGGCGGCGTGAAAGTGATGGCCGGCGCACTCGAGATGGAACACGGCGGCGGATTCTCCAAGAGCCAGCGTCACATGGTGCACGCGGCGGAGGATCTGTGCCGGCAGATCCAGTATCGCGGCAAGGCCCTGATCGACGATCCGGTCGCGCAGGTGCGCCTCGCGCGCGCCACGGTGCACACGCTGCTGTCCGAAGTGATCGCCTACCGCGCGGTGTGGTGGGCCGTGCAGAAGCAGCAGAACATGGCCTACGGACCGATGGCCAAACTGTTTTCCTCGGAGAAGTTCCTGAAGGATTCGGCGGACCTGCTGGATCTCACCGCGCCTCATTCGCTGTCGAAGCGCAACGGCCCGGCGGGCTTCCTGAACCAGTGCTATCGCCACGCGCAGGGCACGACCATCTACGGCGGCACGAGCGAAGTGCATCGCAGCCAGATCGCCGAGCGCAATCTCGGTCTGCCGCGCACCCGCGCCTGAAGGAGTTCGACGTGACTGACGCTCCGCATCTGCTGGTTCAGGAAGACGGCGGCATTCTCATCGCGACGCTGAATCGCCCGGACAAGCTCAACGCGATCAGCGCCGACATGATGGGCCTGTTCGAGGCGGCGCTGCATCGCTTCCGCGATACGCCGGAACTCAAGGTCATGCTGATTCGCGCGACGGGGCGATACTTCTGCGCGGGCGCCGACCTGCGCGGCGGCGATCAGGGGCCGTCGAAAACGGCGTCGCAGATTCGCGAGAAGCATCGTCTGCGGCTGCACGGCATGCATCGCATCTACGACGAGATGGAGGCGATCGAAAAGCCCATCGTCGTGGCGCATCAGGCCGCGTGCGTCGGCGGCGGCCTCGAACTGTCGCTGTCCTGCGATTTCCGTCTCGCTGCGAAGAGTGCGAGCTATGCGTTTCCGGAAGGCAGGTTCGGCGTGCTGCCGGCATCGAACGGCGTGAGCCGGCTGGCGCGCCTCATCGGCACGCACTGGACGCGCTATCTCATCATGGCGAACCTGCCCGCGAGCGCCGACAAGGCGCTGATCATGGGGCTGGTGCATGACGTCTTCCCCGACGAAACGTTCGAGGACGACGTGATGACATTCTGCCGCCACCTGGCGCAGCAGAACGGCGAGCAGATGGGCGCCGCGAAGCTCGCCATCGAACTCGCGCACGACGTCGGTCTCGCGCAGGCGCGCAACGTCGAGCGCCTGGCCAACAGCGCACTGATGCTGAATCCGGAATATCTCGCCGGCATCGAGCGCTACATCCAGGGCATCGGCGGCAAGGGCAAGGACAAAGGCTAGCGGACTGTAACCGTCGAATCGGTAGCGGCGCTTCGGCTCCCTCCTCCGCGTAGCGGGGGAGGGTTGGGGTGGGGGCCTACATCGACGCCACGGAGATCCCATCCACTCACACTGCCGCCGCGGACGAATGTGTCGGAGCTGCTGATCCGGCCGACGTCGGATACCAAGGGCATGTAGTCGCAGGCTACCCGTGAGTCGTCTGCTGCTGACCCAGCTTCATGGCGGGATCGTAGTCGCTGCTCGCGATATCCCGGAACGCCAGCATCTGCGGCAGTTTGGCCGAGGCGCCGTCGTAGAAGCCGCTTTCCGGGACGAAGTCCTTCGGATTGCGGAAGGTACCGAACAGGATGTCGAAGAGCGGCAGATCGGAATAGTTGTAGTGATGGATGCCGCGGCCGTGATGGACGCTGTGACTCTCGGGCCGCTGCAGGAAATACCCCAGCCATTGCGGCGTGCGGATGTTGGTGTGCTGGAAAATGGCCAGGAACATCGTCGCGTACAGGAAGTAGGTCACTGCCTGCGCGCTCAATCCCACGACGACGGTCAGGCTGAGGCTGCTCAGGAAGGTGAAGCCGACGATGTCCAGCGGGCTGAAGTAGAAGGCGCCGAAGCTGTCCACCCGTTCCGCGCTGTGGTGCATCTGGTGGAAGGAGCGCCATAGCCAATGGCTCCGGTGCATCGCCCGATGCCAGACATAGACCAGCAGTTCGAACACCAGTACGCCGATGCCCGCCCCGGCGAAAGGGTGGAGGCCTTCCAGGTTGAAGAGCTGGTACTGCGAGAGCGAGTCGCTCCACAGCAGCGGCAGGTAGGAGGAAAGGAAGAAGTAGAGCGTGAACACCGCCAGGGCCCTCGGAATCCAGCCCTTGACCCTGGGCAGACGGCGCGCCGGAAACAGCGCCTCCAGCAGTATCAGTGCACCATAGAGTGCAAGTGCGGTCAGCGAAACGGGGTCCAGCAGGATCTGCAGCGGCGTAGGCATGGGACTCTCCCTTCTTGTGGTGTCAACGGTCCCACGTTGGCCTCGCTGCACGGTCCCTGCATGAGGGACAGATCATTTTTCGGTAATTTCTCGATAACGGTTCCCTTTGGCGGGTTCATGCCGAACGTTGCCCGCGCTGCCGGCGGGATTTTTGTCACTCGGCTGCACCGTCCGCCTGACGATACTGAACAAAGGCTATGACGTTGCCGTCGACATCACGCACATGGAAATCGATGCCGCCCCACGCCTGTCTGACGAGCCGCTGAGCAAATTCCACGCCGCGCCGTTCGTACTCTTCAAAGAGCATCTTCACGTTCCGGACCTCTATGGTCGCCAGGATCAGCGATCCCTCGAGCGCAGCCAATGCGGCGAAGTTCGGTTCGTGCACGAACCGCAGATGAAGGCGCGAACGATCGCGTGAAACGGAGCCGTAGAAGGGCGGATGCCCGTGGAGAAAGTCGACCTGGAAGGCGAGCTTGTCCGCATAGAAGGCGGCGGCCTTCCTGACGTCCCTGACGAACAGAATCGGCACAGTGCCCAGGAGGGTTGGCTCGCCTTCGATCGGTGCCGCCGTCGGCTTGACGTCGATGGTTGATGCCCGGAGCGCCGCCCAATTCCTGAAGCCGGCTTCCACCGCCACGATTTCCTGTGCGATGGTCAGCGGCAACGGCGTATTCAGCGCTTCAATGTCAGTGAGATGGCGATAGCGATCGAGCAGCCGAAATTTTTCGCCGATCGAGAAGTTGCGTTCGCGATGCCAGCGAACCAGTTGCTTTGCCTGCTTCCGGAAAGTATCGAGGGTGGGCATGGGTGCTCTCCTGCTGAAATTTCAGCGGGCGGGCAAAGCCCTTTCGGCAACTACGCCGATGCACCCCGTAGAGCGGGCGAAGAAAAACATGCGTCGCAAAACTTGTCAATTGATGTGCTGGAGAAGGTCTGCTCAGTCGCAGTGGAAGTAAAAGCGGTTGCCGTCGACGTCCTCGACAGTGAACTGGCGCAAACCCCATGGCTTCTTCTCCAGGGGTTCGACAATGCGCGCACCCATCGAGCGCAGCTCGTTGTAGGTGGCAATTCCGGGACCGGCAGGCCAAATGACGTTGCTGGTTCGTTCTGGTTCATGACGTCCGCTCCTGCATGAGACAGAGGCTCAGTGCAACGCCAGTGAGGCTATTCCTTGACGACGAGCACGCCCGCCAGCGCACCGATGAACAGGCCAGCCAACGCAGCCGGCCAGATGTTTCCAGTTGCGAAAAGTCCGGCAGCTGCGCCGCACATGAAGCCAGCCAGCGCCCAAGCGCCTCGCTTCTGATGTTTCCTGCGCTGCTTCTGTCGTTCGACCCATTGCTCTAGCGCCCTGCGCTGGTCATCGATGCGGGGCGCAAGTAGCGCGTCGCCTGCTGCTTCTGCCTGTTGCCGGTCCATTGCTTCTTCCTTCTTCTGGTCGTTCGATTTCGTCCTGCCACGAGCCACAATCTACTGGCAGCGTCAGCATGACTTCGTGTTGAGATAGGCGTACTCACCGACAAAAAAGACATCGATGATCGGTGAGTAATTTACCAAGTCCTCCACGCTGAATCCTTGTTCGCGATACCAGCGAGTCTCGGGTGCGCTCATTATCCGCTTCCTTTCCGCCCGATCCGTCACTTCGACAGCTTTCGCAGTCAGGCGGCATAGCACGGATTCCTTCAAGCAGAACTCGAAATGCGGATTGGCCTTCAGGTTCGCCAACCAACTGCGACTCTTTCGCGGACCCAGCGAGCCGTCGGCAGACGGCGTGCCGCAAATGACGATACGGCCGTCGATATTCGTAAACCAGATTTCCGTTACACGATGCAATCCCGTTCTGGCGCCGATGGTAACGATGTCGATGAGCCGGTCCGTTCTCAGCGCTTCTCTCAAGTCCACGCCTTCGACTCCATATTCTTCTGAGGCGTAACGCCGTCGCTGTCGCGCGAGCAACGTCGCTTCGCAGTTGCGAGTCGGAGTCGCCGCTCGTCAGCAGGCACGCTGGCTGGCGCCGAAGACGTTGCCTTCTGGATCGTGGCCCAGAAAGAAGTTGGCATTTCGGTCTGCCCATTCGGGTGGGACATCATCGACCTGTCCACCCAGTAGCCGTGCCGCCCGCCGACTGTCTTCGATGCTTTGAACGGGAAAGTCCAATCTGATGGCGCCCCGGATGCGGCGCTCCGGCGGCTGTTGTGCTGTCACCTCGTCCGCGGTGTGCTCTGGAATCTGGTGGACGATGAGATGGAAACCATGCCCATCCAAGACCCAGTGGTGTTCGTCGCTGGCGCTGCAAGCCAGCCCGAGCGCCTGAGAATAGAATGCAGCAACTCTTTTCAGATCTTTCGCAAACAGAACTGCGCTTACGTTCGAAGATTCCATGTCGCTCTCCTCGTCATGCCTGCCAACGTCCACGTTGCGCCACGAGCAAGAGCAATGGCGATCTGCTCTGCCTGTGGGGCCGGCTTTAGCCGGCCTGAAAACAGTCAGGCTAAAGCCTGACCTACAGAATCCCCAGTCCTGACATCCCAGGACTTCACGGCAGTCAAACTACCTAAACCTCGACCTTGAAACCAAGCTCAATTTCCGAAGCGGGCCTGCCACCCCGCAAGCCCCAGTTTTCTCGCGGAACCTCATTGAGGATGATCGTGACATGACTCGCCGGAATGCCCAGCTCCTCGAGCCGCTCGGTAATGCCCCGAGAGATTGCGCTTGGCGTCCAGCGAACGTCCAGCAAACGCAGTTACCGTGATGACGGTATAGCACTCCGGCCTGGTCAGATCGGATGAGCAGATGAACCGGTGAGGCTCATACGACACGAGCCGGACACAGCGGTCTTGCTCGGGAATCTTGAAACCTTCGACGAGCGCCGCCTGCACCGCTTCGACGATGCCGGCTTCTTGCTCCGGACGGTAGGAGCGGCGAACTTCTATCAAAGTGCTTGGCATGGCGATTCCTTGGGGCGGAAGACTTCGACGTCGAAGGCGGGCGGCTGCATGGGCATCGGCAACAGGTCAAAGTCGGCTGCATTTCGCAAGAAAAGCGAACGTACTTCACGCGTTGGCTAGCCCGCAATCGCACCGACCATGCCCGCGACTGCCGTTCTGAACGCTGCCCGCGGATCGGCTGCTTGCGTGATGGAGCGGCCGACAATGATGTGTGTCGCCCCAGACCTGCGCGCCAGTTGCGGCGTAGCGATGCGCGTCTGATCGTTTGCCGCTGCACCCGCAAGCTGAATACCGGGTGTCACGATGAGCATGCCCCGCGGAAGCTGGCTGACCAGGTAGGCTGCTTCGTTGGCCGAAGCCACCACACCATGGCAGCCGCACGCTGCCGCGAGCTTGGCCAGGCGCTCTACTTGCTCCTGAACGGAAGGAGCAAGGCCGATTTCGGGAAGGTCGTTGTCCGCCAGGCTGGTGATGACGGTCAGCGCCAGCACCTTGAGGTTGGGGAACGGCGCTGCGGCAGCGACGGCGGCGCGAAGCACGGCCGAACCGCCCGAAGCATGGACAGTGACCATGGAGGCACCGAGCTTGCCAGCTGCGCAGACTGCGCCGGAGACGGAGTTGGGAATCTCGTGAAGCTTGAGATCCAGGAAAACGTGCTTGCCGAGCGTGACCAGTTCGCGAACGACACCCGGACCTTCCTCGGTGAGCAACTGCAGGCCGACCTTGTAGAACGAAGCCTCGACCCCGAGCGAGTGGACCAGGGCGATGGCTTCGGTCCCGGTAGGGAAGTCCAAAGCGACGATGACAGGTGTGGGCATGGTGCTGTTTGTTTGTGTGCGGGCGGGCCAACGCCCGGATCAAATCGTGCTCTCGCCTAACGCTTGTTGGCGTACATGCGCTCTAGACCAATACAGGTTGCAAAGCTGATCCAACTGCCTGCGTTCAAAGTAGAACCCGAACCGGACTGAGAGCCGATAACCCAGTCCCGGTGCAACACCCACCACGGACCCAATGACGCCTTTGACGGATGCGAACTCTGGCGCATGGGCGGGCTGAACAATGATCTGGCAGTCCGGGTACTGCGGTAGCTCAAACACCGCTTTTCCATCCTCACCCTGCCGCAACCTGTCCAGGTCCCGGACGAATGCTGCCAGACGAATTGCATCAAAGTGGAATGATGAGGATCCTTTGAAACCATCGGCCTCGGTCGCAATCACTGCGTATCCGGCCTCTTCATGGTCGCCCATCAGAAGTGCTTGCAACGTCAGCGATCCATGCGGACCTCCAAGTTCCAGAATCTGATGCTCTTGTGATTCGTTCTCCATGGCTAACGGCGTAGGTAGGCTGCGAGCAAGAGCGCATCGGTTCTGCGAGTCGGGCGCGCAGTGCGCGCGAACTTGATCCGCTTGTTGGGGCGCAGCGCTCTCATTGGTACTGCCCGGGCACGAAGCCTGCGCACTGAATCTGCTCTGATGTAGCGGCAACAAACAACCTGCGGCCTGAGGCACCGCAGACAGTACACGGCTACGATTCTGCTTGCTTCCAGGTTGGATGCATTCGGAAAGAAAGTCCCGACCTCTTCGCATTCCGCGGCGATATGTCCGCAGCGTGTGCATGCTACGAGCATCGGGTGGCCTTGCCCACAGCATGGACATGGCAGATTCGAGCGCCAGCTTGGCGTAGTGATCTGCATTCTTTCTCCTTAAGACGCTGTTGTTGAGCCGCGCGGCGCCTTTCGGCTCGTCGGCTCTTGAGCAAACTTGTTATGGCTCTGATGCAGATTGCGCAGCGGCATACGCTTCAAGAGGAACGGCCTCGTACGTAATGGAGATGCCCAACATCTCGCTCTTCATGCGGCCTGGGGGATTCTTCTCCGGATACTGAATAACAAGCCGATGTGGATTAAGCCAGCGCACCGTGGGACCAACGCCCTCGGGATACGCCGACTCCGCATAGAAAACAGCAGTACTGTCGGAGTCACCGTGCTGGAACGTGGCGCCAGGAACCCAGACGTGGACCTCATCGTAGATGGCGCCAAGGCCAAACCCAAGGGCATTGTCTACAGCCTCCACCGTTGCCTCGTGTTTCAAATCCGGCGAAGCAAAGCGTCGCGATTCGAGAACCACGGGCACTCCGTCAGTGCAGCCAGCACAAGCGATGGCTCCAGCCATCAACAACCCCAGCTCGCATCGAGGGTTCTTCATGCGCGCAATCTCAGTCCTGCCGTTCGACGTAAAGGGCGGTGACCTGCGCGTCGGCGTGCCCCTTGACGGAGGTCAGGTCCCATTGGAAGAGAGGATGAGCTCAAGCATGACTTCGCCTTTCGCATTGAACTTGCCGGTAGGCCTGAAACCGAAACGCCTGTAGAACGGCTCAGGACAGCCCGGACCAGGAACATAAGAAGTACTCAAGGACGCAAAGACTTGCTTGCTTCGCACATGTGAGATGACCTGCTCGAGTCCAGCCTTGCCTGTGCCCTGACCTTGGAATCTGGCGTCGATCATGAATCGCCACAGGCCCACCTTCGGCTGTGATGGTGGATTGGCTCTGAGCGTTTCATCCCGCAGCATGACGAAGCCCGCCGGGGATTCCCCTTGATAGATCGCCCTGTACCACGCTTCCTGAGAGAAGAGCGCCTCGGCAAGCGAAATTGCATTGCCTGCCACAAAGTGCGCCTGTTCCGGTCTGACCGATAGACTCGTTATCTGACGCACCGTATCAGCAGTGATCTCGCGGAGGGTAATGACTGGCATGGGATGTGTGCTCTGGTGCCTAACGCCACCGCTGTGGCGCGGGCAGAGGCGCCTCGCCTCTGCGAGTCGGAGCCACCGTGTTTGGGGGCACGCCGCAGCTATTAATGCGTAAGTGCATAGGTTCCTGTTCCGACAGCAACCCAGAACGCCAAACCAACGACTACAACAATCCCGCCGTCCGGGTCCAACGATACCGCCGACAATCGCCGCTGGACCGAACAAAAATCGGCTCAGGATTACCGCCTATCTTTGCCCAACCAAGAGAGTCCAGAAGTATCCCTCGGTCGTGTCCTCTTGTACGCCATTGTTAGGGCGCATACGTGCAGTCGGTAACCTCGATGCCGTATGGAATGAACAATGTGAGTTCAGCAACGTCTGTGCGTTCCCACTGAACTCGGCCCTCAAGACCCCCAAGCTTGATGCGACACTTGGTTCCCATTGCCTGGACTATGCGAGCATTTTCCTCGGAGATCTTTGCGAGGATGTCGTAGCGATA
This sequence comes from uncultured Steroidobacter sp., assembly GCA_937864115.1. GTDB lineage: Bacteria > Pseudomonadota > Gammaproteobacteria > Steroidobacterales > Steroidobacteraceae > Steroidobacter. The sequence goes on from CALMII010000041.1 coordinate 68,478, forward strand.
TCGCTCCGGATTCACGATGCTCAGACCAATGTCGCCGAGAGGCTCAATTTCTGTTCGCCCGGCAAGCTGCGCACGTCCAATGAACGCACGCAGCTCTGCAATCCGTTCCTTCGCATTATCACTGGCAGCCAATGTCGTCTTGACGAATATGTCGATCGTGCTCGTATCGGTACGCTTCTTGTCTTCCAGAATCTGAAGAGACTCGTCGTTGAGTTCCACTGGTTCCAGAAACCCCTCTCCATACGATAGGGCTATGCGCTTCTCCGATGATGCGCGTCTGAGCATCGCATCGATCGTGGAGATGATTTCCTTCTTACGAAGCTCCGGGGATCGGCTGTCATTGACAAGGCGGATCTCTTGTACCAGAAAGTCCGCAGATTTCTTGATTGTCACTGCAGGCATTTCACTGTATTCGCCAGAGCGCATACCAGTGACAACGATTTCTTCCATCTGCGCATTTGCGGAGAATGCAACGAGCATCGCGATCCAAACGAAGAATGCATGTGATTTCATTGTTCTTCCTCCTTCCTCCTTCTCGGCCAACGCCGCCAATATGCCGCGAACAGAGTGCATCGCACTTGGTGGAGTCGGGCGCGCAGTACGCGCGAACTTGATGCGGTTAGGTTTCATTGCTTTCTTTACGAGGACTTACCTTGTCGAAGAACCAACCTCCCTTGTAGAAAGCATCCACAAGCGGACCGCCGGAAGCTACGAAGATGAGCTCAACAATCAACGCCAGCTTCTGCAGTGCAGTGAAGCGCTGAGAATGGCGCTCCCTCCACTTTGTCTTGAGAGCAATGCGACGCGATGCACGCGACCTCGCGTTCGACTGTGAAACCGTGTGCTTTGCTCTTGACCTTGCCACGGCTCGGCGCTGTTGGCGAGAGACATGCACTTCTTTAAACCTGCCGTTTGCTAGAGCGCAAGGCCGTGTTCCACGGCAAATGCCCTGATCGCCGCCGCAGACTCTTGTGGTTTTGTTTGCAGCAAGAAATGAGGTCCGTCAATTGAATCCACCTTGCTCCCTGGTACATGCGCTGAGATTACCGCCGATGCAGCGGGAAAGACCACCCTGTCTTGACAAGCACGGAGGTACAACAGCGGGACGTGGATGCGACATAGAGAGGATGTCTTGTCTGCAGACAGAACAGCCTTGAGTCTTGCTCTCCACACCTTCGGTGCCACGCTGTCGATGGCATGGCGAAGCAGCACGTCTTTGGCGGCGGAACGAAAGCGACCAAACAAGACTCGGGAAGTCAGGAGCATCGGAGCACGCCAAAGCGGCAACAGGCTGATGGGCCTGGTCCACTGCAACGCAAATGACGGAACGGGCAACCTCGCGAAGGTGCAGACCAGGACGACCGCCTTGAGTTGTGGCGGAGGACTCGCCGCCAATGCGATGGCCAGTGGGCCGGAGAAGGATTCCGCCAACAAGACGAACGGTTCATCGCCGGGAAGGAGTGAGCGCACATGTTGCTCCAGCTCTTCATACCCCAATGGCTGATCCGTCGGATAGGAGACAACGACCGATCTGCATCGCAGCTCCGAAACGAACTCATCGAAGAGCAAGCCGGATCCGTCCATTCCCGGCAGGAGAACTACTGCTGCCACTCTTCTTGCACCCTAACGTCGGCCACGTAGGTCATCACGCGCGCGTTTGCGCGTCGCCTCTTGAACGCATCGTTGGGCCTTCTTGCTCGCAAGCCAACCACCGCCAGCGCCGAGGACGCCCGCGACAGCAATTGCAAATAATGATTCGACTGCCGTGATCCAATAAGCCTCGAACCATGGGTACACGGTGTGTCCCGCAAGAATTGCCAGCGTGAGAGACGAAGCTGCCGCAACCGCGCCCGATGCGGCACGGCCTGCCACATAACCAACAAGCGAGACCAGAGCGATGAAGACAACCACTGCCGTCCAATGCCAGAACACGGGGCGGAAGTCATCGCAGACGAGCATTCCGTAGACGCTCTCTCCGGGCTCGGCTAGCTGAATTGGTTTTGCCGAACGATCCATATTCAGCAGGCAGGGACTTCTGAACGGCATCCACATTAGGAGAGCAATGGAACCGGCAACAGCGGCGAGCGCAGATGTTCGGAAATGCTTACTCATAAACCCAACGCCGGCTATCACGCGCGTACGTCTTCGCGCGTCGCGTGCAGCAATCTGTTGGACTCCACGGAGCCATCAAAGCGCAACCGGTGTCCCGAAAAAACTACTGTAGCGCTCGACGATTCGCTGCATACCTGTCGCAATCTCTGTGTTTGCATAGTCTTCGTTTCCACGCAGAGCGCCGGCCTTCGACGACGACACGATCCGATCGGCAATCGCGCCCTTCGCTCCCTCAAATACCTCGTAGCTGATGCAGTCGGGATGCTTCGCCATCCATTCCGCAGTCTGTCGGCGCTATGAACTCGTCTCGTGTCGCCGAGCCTTTCAGTTGCGAAACAACAATCTGGACGAACGTTTCCTTGGTCATGACTCTGCTCCGCTCATTCTCTCAAGTCCAACGCCATCGCTCGCGCGAGTGCGTCTTTGCGTACTTGATGCGCTGGTTAGAGCGCATTGATGGCATGGCGGACGTAGTAGTTATCGAATTCTGTCTGCTCAACCAGGACAAACCCGTGCCGCACATAGAAGCGATTGGAGTCGCTTTCCCGTAGCGCGCCCACCCGAACGAAGCAAGCGGCCCGATCGGCCAGGGCGAAGACTTCTGCCAGAACGGCAGCGCCAACACCTTGGCCCTGATAGCCTGGTTTGATGTAGAGGTGGTCCAGAAGCAAGCCGCCTGCTTCTGGCTTGACGACAAAGAAGCCGACTTTCTTGCCGGCGAAGAGGATGTGGCGCGTGTGGGCAGGCGAAAAGGCCGAGAGGAAACGCTCTCTGGCTCGCTGCGGATCGAATCTTCCAATGCGCTCCAGGCTCTCCCGCATTGCCTCGACGCGGATGGCTGCGAGATCCTCGGCGTCGGATGCCACTGCATTCTCGAAGGTGACTGGGCTTTGCATTGGCGGCGGGCTCGTTCTTAACGCGCTCTCGCGCGATCGCTCGCGCGTCGCGTGCAGCAGTTTGTTCGGCAGAAACGACTGGTTGGGCGTTCGCCTTCGCGAACGAGAAGCGGCCCGATGCTATTCAGCGATTCCGCTGTCGCATGTTTCATGCTTCTTCTCCTTCGGTCCAACGCGCGAATCAAGTATCAGCCGGCCTCATTTCAGAGTCAGGCTGAAGCCTGACCTACAGAAACCCCCATGCAGGGACGTAGAGCCCCGGATCATCGGGATTCTCCGGTTCGGGATCGCTGCAATCTCTGGATCAGCGCGATGCATTCGCGCGCCAGCGTCGCCTTGTGCTCGCTCGTGCGCATGATCGTCGATGCGACGACGAAGCGCGGATCGTTCGTCGCCAGCGCCGCGTCCGCTTCGTCGATGAGCACGGCATCGAGGAAGTCGCCATAGAGATTCGCGATCACATCGGCGGCAGGATGCACGCCGAGTTCCTTCATTATTTTCGCCGTGGGACCCTTGATGGCGCTGCCGGCCACGATGGGAGAGACGGCGATGACCGGCGCCTGCAGCGTGCGCAGGCGTGCGCGCAGTTCGGCAATGGCGAGCATGGGCTCGATGCTCAGATACGGATTGGACGGACAGACGATCACGCCGGCGAGCTGCGGGCTGGTCAGCGTGTCGCGAATGAGCGGTGCGAGCGTGGCGGTCTCAGCGCCTTCGTAGCGGATCGAGCGCACGACGGGTTCGCAGCGACGTCGCACGAAGTAATGCTGGAAAGCGAGATGGCCTTCATCGGTGTCGAGCGTCGTTCGTACCGGTTGATCGCTGACCGGCGACAACGCGAGAGGCACGCCCAGGCGTCGCGCGAGGTCGGCGTTCGCCTGGCTCAACGTGAGTCCGTTATCGAGCAGTTGCCGGCGCAACAGGTGCAGTGCGACGTCGCGATCACCCAGGGTGAACCAGCCGTCGCCGCCCAGGCGGCGAAGCTCCTCCATGACGCCCAGACTCTCATCCGCGCGGCCCCAGCCCTGCTGGGGATGGACGACGCCGGCCAGCGTGTACAGCACGGTGTCGAAATCGGGACAGATCGTCAGGCCCAGATGTTCGAAGTCGTCGCCGACATTCACTGCGACGACCAGCGCGTCGGGCGGCAGCACCTGTGCCAGTCCGCAGACGAGCTTCACGCCGCCGATGCCGCCGCACAGGGCGAGATAGCGTGCGGATCCTGGATCGTTCGTACTCATGGCAATCGTCATCTGCAGGCAAGGATGCTGCCGTGAAGCGTGGGATGTGCATGCTATCCTCGATCCGTCGCGACTGACCATCATCCTGACGGATCGCAATGGCAACATGCGGAGGAGCGATGAGCGTGCAGCTTGACCACTACCGACTTCTCGGGCGCTCCGGCCTGCGCGTTTCGCCGCTGTCGCTCGGCACCATGACCTTCGGTGTCGCGCAGGGCTGGGGCAGCACGCCCGCCGACGCGGAAGCGATCTTCAATCTGTACGCCGAGCGCGGCGGCAACTTCATCGACACCGCGAACTTCTACGCCAGCGGCGATTCGGAACGCACGCTCGCCGGACTCGTGCGCGGCAGGCGCAACCGCTTCGTCATCGCGACCAAGTACAGCCTGACCATGCGGCCGGGCGATCCGAACGCCAGCGGCAATCATCGCAAGAACATGATGCAGTCGGTCGAGGACAGCCTGCAGCGCCTCGGCACCGACTACATCGATCTGCTGTATCTGCACGTCTGGGACAGTCGTACGCCGGTGGAGGAAATCCTGCGCGCCTTCGACGATCTCGTGCGCGCCGGCAAGGTGCTGTACGTCGGCGTCTCCGATCTGCCGGCGTGGCAGGCGTCGCGCATGCAGGCGATTGCGGAGTTGCGCGGCTGGAGTCCGCTGGTGGCGCTGCAGATTCCGTACAGCCTCATCGAACGCACGGTCGAGCGCGAGTTGATGCCGATGGCGCTCGAGATGGGCATGGGCGTGATGCCGTGGTCGCCGCTCGGCGGCGGCGTGCTTACCGGAAAATATCAGGCGACGGATCTGAAGCCGTCTGCGCCCGGTGCGACGATGGACTCGCGCAAGAACATCAATGTCGCGACGGGACGGTTGTCGGAACGCAGTCTTGCCATCGCCGCAGTGGTCTCGACCATCGCGCAGGAACTGAGTCGCACGCCTGCGCAGGTGGCGCTGGCATGGACGCTGCTCAATCCATCGGTGACCTCGCCGATCCTCGGCGCGCGGACGCTGGTGCAGTTCGAGGACAATCTCGGCGCGCTGGAGATCCGCTTCAGCGACGATCAGGTCGCGCGACTGAACTCGGTGAGTCATGTGGAGCCGGGGTTTCCGCAGACGATGCTGCAGGGGCTGGCGATGGACATGATGTTCGGTGGCGTGAAGGTCGCACGGCGCAGCGTCTGACTCTTTCTGTTCTTCCTGTAGGTCAGGCTTGTAGGTCAGGCTTTAGCCTGACTCCTCAGAAGGCCGGCTGAAGCCGGCCCCACAGGAAGAGAGGGAAGACGCTCGGCTAGCGAAAGAGATCTTGCTCGATCGGCCGGATCAGCGCCGCGGCCCCCGTCGAATCCTTGAAGTACTCCGCCGGCACACCGCGCACGATCACCATCGGCCGCCCTTCCGCCGCTTCACCCGTCACCAGCGTCGCCGCCGCACAGAGCTGATCCGCAATCGCAATCTGCGTCACCTGCAGCGGCCGGCCACTGCGATCGTGCGTGCCGCGCAGATCGACGAGCGCCCGCAGTCCGGCGCAGCCCACGCAAACGCCGGTGACGCCCATGCGCCACGGCCGGCCGAAGCTGTCGGAGATCAGCACGGCGAGTCCGATGCCATGGTGTTCCTGCAGGCGCAGTTGCAGCGAGAACGCGGACGCGTCGGGATCGACCGGCAACAGCAGCGCACGGTCGGGGCCGGCGGGAAGATTGGACTGATCGATCGCCGCATTGGCGACCACGAAGCCGAGCCGATGCCGCACGATCAGTACGTTCGGTGCCACGCGAACCACTTCCGTCGATTCGCGCAACACGAGTTCGACCAGGCGCGGATCCTTGAAGCAGCGTTGTGCCAGCGCCAGCGCTTCGGCGCCCGGTGTCACGCTCGCCAGTTCGACGTAGCGGTTCTCCGCCTTCGACACGATCTTCTGCGCGACGACGAGCACATCGCCGTCCTGCAGGTGCAGTCCCGCAGAAGCAAGCGCGCGGTCGAGCAGATCGGCGAGATCATCGCCGGGTCGTACTTCCGGCAATCCCGGCACCGGGATGAAAGAAAGCGTGCCGCTCACGCAGTCGCGCTGGCTGTGCGTCGCGCCAGCGGCGCATTGCGGGTCGGTGCCAGCGGTGCCGCAGTGGCGGCGTGAGCGATCCGGTCTGCATCGACATCGCGATACAGCGTCGTGCGCTGGCGCCACGGACGATCCAGCGCGGCGATGAGTTCCTGCATTTTTTGCGGCGGGAATTCCTCGCCATGCACCGCGCCGGCGGCGCGGCTGATGGATTCGTTCATGAGCGTGCCGCCCAGATCGTTCGCGCCGGACGTCAGGCAGCGTTGCGCCCATTGCGGGCCGAGCTTCACCCACGACGCCTGGATGTTGCGAACGAAGGGATGCAGCACGAGGCGTGCGACCGCGTGCATCAGGATCGCTTCGCGCAGCGTCGGGCCGCGACGGGCGCGGCCGCGCAGATACATCGGCGCTTCCATGTGCACGAACGGCAGCGGCACGAATTCGGTGAGGCCGCCGGTGTCCTGCTGCAGTTCGCGCAGGCGCAGCAGGTGCCGCGCCCAGTGCTCGTAGCCCTCGATGCTGCCGTACATGATGGTGGAGGTCGTCGCGATGCCGGCGCGATGCGCGCGGGCGACGACGTCGAGCCATTCCTGCGTATCGAGCTTGTCGGGCGCGAGTTCGCGACGGATGTCGTCGTCGAGAATTTCCGCCGCCGTGCCCGGCAGCGAATCGACGCCGGCACGCTTCAGTTCGACCAGGAATTCATCGATAGAGATGCCGAGCGTGCGCGCGCCATGCGCGACTTCGAGCGGCGAGAACGCGTGCACGTGGATGCGCGGCTGCGCCTGCTTCGCGGCGCGCGCGATGTCGAGATAAGTCTCGCCGGTGAAAGACGGATGGATGCCGCCCTGCATGCACACTTCGGTGCCGCCGCGCTCCCACGCCTCGCCGACGCGGCGACGGATCTCGTTGAGATCCACCAGGTACGGCGCGCCGCGCAGATGATCGTGCGTCTTGCCCTTGGAGAAGGCGCAGAAGCTGCACTTGTAGAGACAGATGTTGGTGTAGTTGATGTTGCGCACGACGGCGTAGCTCACCGTGTTGCCGACAGTTTGCTGGCGCAGCTCATCGGCGGCGCGACACAGGTGCACGAAGTCCGCGCCGCGTGCGGTGAAGAGTTCTGCGATCTCGCGTTCAGCCAGCCCGTCCGCTGCGCGTTCGATCAACGCGGATAGCGTCGAACGGCGCGGCAGTGCGGCGAGCGGGACATCGCGCGTGTCGTCGGCATCGGCCGGTTCGGTCGAGCCCGCCGTCCAGCGGCCCACGCGAGCCCAGCCTGCGCCGTCGGACAGGCGCAGCACGGACGCATGCAGTTCAGGCGCGATCCATTCATTGCGCGAGCGGACATGCGCGGGATACACGGTGAGCCGTTCGACCAGATCGCACCCTGCGCGCGCCGTGTCCTGCGCCAGCCGGTCGAGATGCGGCCACGGCGCTTCGGGATTCACGTGATCCGGCGTGAGCGGCGAGACGCCGCCCCAGTCGTTGATGCCGGCGGCGATGAGTTCCGGCAGATCGCCGCCGTACAGATTCGGCGGCGCCTGGATGCTCATGTGCGCGCCGAAAATCAGGCGCGCCGCGGCGATCGTCCAGCACAGCTCGTCCATCGACGGCTCCGGCGCGGCGTGCATCTTCGTGCCCGGCTTGGCGCGGAAGTTCTGGACGATGATTTCCTGCAGGTGGCCGTAGCGATCCGACAGGTCGCGCAGCGCGAGCAGCGAGTCGAGGCGTTCCCGTCGCGTCTCGCCGATGCCGATCAGGATGCCGCTCGTCATCGGGACGCGCGCTTCGCCGGCGAGCCGCAAGGTGTCGAGCCGCCGCGCCGGCACCTTGTCCGGCGAGCCGAAATGCGGACCGCCGCGCTGGCACAGCCGGTCCGAGGACGATTCGAGCATGATGCCCATCGACGGCGCGACCTTGCGCAGCCGCGCGAGATCGTCCGCATTCATCAGCCCCGGATTCAGATGCGGCAGCAGGCCGGTTTCGCGAACCACGCGGCCGGCGATGTGTTCGAGGTAGTCGAGTGTCGTCGCAAAGCCGAGAGTCGCCAGCGCTTCGCGGGCGCGTGCATAACGCGCTTCGGGACGATCGCCCAGCGTGAACAGCACTTCCTTGCAGCCGAGCGCCGCGCCGTCGCGTGCGATGCGCAGCACGTCGTCGGGTTCGAGATAGGGTTTGTCGAGATGCCGCGGCGTCTGCGCAAAGGTGCAGTAGTGGCATACGTCGCGACATAGCTGCGTCAGCGGCACGAACACCTTGCGCGAGTAACTGATGCGCGTGCCCCAGCCACGCTCGCGCAGTTCGCCGGCCAGCGGCGCGAGCGCGCGCCAGTCGGTGTGGTCCAGCAGCGCGTACGCCTGTTCGGCGGTCGGTCGCTGGTCGAGCCACGAATGAAGCGGGGACGTCATCGGTTATCTCGCAGGCGCGAAGTCCGGATCGCTGTGTGACAGTGCCTGCAGCGCTGTCGCCGCCGGATGCTGCTGCAACAGCGCCAGATCCTCGGGCTCATCCACGTCGAGCGCCAGTTCCGGCAGTTCCACGATGTTCGCAGTCATGCCGGCTGCTGTCGCGGCGTGCAGATGCCGTTCGAAACTGCGACCGCCGAAGGTCGGCGCGATGATCTGCGGCGGCGAGCACAGCAGTGCATTGGTGCCGATGCGTTGACGATCGGGAACGATCGCAATCCCCGGCTGGGGCGCGGCCAGCAACTGCTGCAGCGATGCCACCGTTGCCAGCGGTAGATCGCCGGGCAGCATGAGCACGCGCGACGGTTTGACCGACTGCAGCGTGTCGAGCGCGGACGACAGCGCAAACGACATGCCGAGATCCGCGGGCTGCATGACCGTCAGCGCGCCGGCCGCTGCTGCGAATGCGGCGACCTGCTGGCTCGATGTCGCCACCGCCACACCCTGAATCTCGTCGCAGGCGCGCAACGTGCGGATCACGTGGCCGGCCATCGCAAAGAACAGGCGAGAACGCTGCTGTGCATCGAGCGCGGAGGCGAGACGCGACTTCGCCTGTTCGCTCGACTTGAGCGGTACCAGCGCCCAGGTGCCGCCGTGCTGACTCGCGGAGACGTCAGCCATGAGCGGCGCGCAGCTTCGGCGCGATGCGTTCGCTGAACAGCTCGAGGAACCGCGCCTGGTCCGGTCCCGGCGCATGAAAGACCAGATGATTGAAGCCGAGGTCGATGTAACGCGCGATGGCGGCGACCGCTTCGTCCGCATCGCTGCTCACGATCCAGCGCGACGCAGCACGCTCGACGGGCAGCGCATCGGCGAGCTTTTCCATTTCGATCGGATCTTCGACGTTCACTTTCTCTTCGGGCTTCAGCGCCAGCGCGCCCCAGTAGCGCGTGTCCTGCAGCGCGCGCTCGCGATCGGTGTCGAACGACAGCTTGATCTCGATCATGCGGTCGACGTCCCCCGGCCGCTTGCCTGCCTTGGCGATGCCCGCATCGAGATTCGGCAGCAGCGTGTCGGTGTACAGCTCCCACTGCTTGCCGCTGGTGCAGATGAAGCCTTCGCCTTTCTCGCCGGCGAACTTCGCCATGACGGGACCGGCGCCGGCGATGTAGATCGGCACGGGCAGCGCAGGCCGGTCGTAGATGGTCGCTTTCTCGGTGCGGTAGTAGGTGCCCTCGTAGCTCAGGCGCTCCTCGGTCCAGAGGCGGCGAATGAGATCGACTGCTTCCTTGAATCGCGCCGTGCGCTCTTTCTGTTCGGGCCACACCATGCCGCTCGCCGGGACTTCGTTCAGGGATTCTCCGGTGCCGATGCCGAGGATCACGCGTCCGGGAAACAACGACCCCAGCGTGCCGAAGGCGTGCGCGACGACGGACGGGTGGTAGCGGAAAGTCGGCGTCAGCACGCTGGTGCCGATCAGCACGCGCGAGGTGCGTGCGCCGAGTGCGCCGAGCCAGGCGAGCGAGAACGGCGCGTGGCCGCCGGTGTGTCGCCAGGGCTGGAAGTGATCGCTGGTCCAGACCGAATCCAGGCCGAGCGATTCGGCCAGCACGCCGTACTCCAGCAGTTCGGTGGGTCCGAACTGTTCTGCGGAAGCCTTGTAGCCGAGTTTCAGGGGCGCATGTTTCATCGGTCGAATGTCAGTTCCGGGGCAGCCGGGCGAGTACTTCCTCGCTGAAGCGCTGTGCATATTCGCACCATTCGGCGCGCGTTGTCGCAAGCATGTGCACCGCCGCACCGACGACGCCGAGTGTCTTCAGCCGGTCGATCTTTTCCAGCACGGCCTCGGCATTGAAATCCTTACCGATCGAACTGAGGCTGCCAAGTCGGATTTCCGGCGGGCGCTGTCGGCCGATCTTCTCGCAGTGCTCATGCAGGTAACGAATGGCCACGGCGAGATCGTCCGGACCCGTGATTTCGGCGGTCCGCGATGTGCTGGAAACGCCGGGCTGGGTGAAGAAGGGATACCAGGCATCGCCCATTTCCACGGCGCGACGGATCGCGCGCGGCGAATTGCCGCCGATCAGCAGCGGCGGATGCGGCTTCTGCACCGGTCGCGGCAGGATGCGGGCGCCGCGCGCCTCGTAGCCGGTGCCCTTGAATGAAAACTCGTCATTGGTCCACGCGGCCTTCAGTGCTGCGAGGTATTCGTCGACCAGATCGTTGCGCCGTTCGAAATCCACGCCGAGCGCGAAGTATTCGCCCTTCATGTAGCCGGCGCCGATGCCGAGCGCCACCCGCCCGCCGGAGAACACGTCGAGCGTCGCGACAGCGCGCGCCGTGATGAATGGATTGCGATACGGCAATACCAGGATGCCGGTCTGCAGTCGCACGGTGCGCGTCGCCGCGGCGACGAACGACAGCATCACGAAGGGATCCTGCGCGTGATGGCCGCCGGCATCGAGCCATCTGCCGGAAGGGCAGGGATGATCGGTGACATTGCAGCCGGCGAAGCCGGTGCGTTCGATGGCCGCGCCGATCTCGGTGACGGCGTCCGGCGTCAGGAATTCCTGCGGATGCTGGATGTGATCGAAGGGCAGGGTGACGTTGATTTCCATGTTCAGGTTCCGGGTCGGGTTCTCCCTGTGGGGCCGGCTTTAGCCGGCCTTCTTCAGAGTCAGGCTGAAGCCTGACCTACAGGCAGAGGCACACCGTCACAGATCGCCCGTCAGCGTCCACGCGCCGACCGCAGCGAGTGCGAGAGCGATGGCGCGGCCGATGCCGCCGCCGCCGCCCGTGACGATCGCGACCTGATCCGTCAATTGCATGTCGGGACGCATGGCTTCAGCGCGTGATTCTGCCTTTGGGCGAGGAGCGTTCGATCATTCCGCAAGTCTCTTCGCCATTCCAGCGATAACGCGCGCCGGCCTGCTGCAGCACGGGAAAATCCGGCGGCATCTCCGGCCGGCCCATCGCGAACGTGCCGAGGATGGTTTCGCCTTCGATGGTCACCTGGCCCTTCGGGGTTTCGAGCACGAGGGTGACATCCTGATCCTTCTCCAGTTTGCGCAGCCACGGCGCGTGCACGACCCGCGCGGGAATCAGCTCGCCGTCGCCTTCGAAAACAAAGCCCTCGTTGTACGAGGGCGAACCGTCGGGACGGGGCGGATACGCGATGTATCCGAACCCGCGACCGCCCGGAAACAGCGCGGACTGCCAGCAATGACCCCAGAAACCTTCGATCCTGCGCACGCCCTGACGGCGGATGCGCAGGCCGCTGCCCGTGAAGCGATGCACCTCGTTGCCGATGCGCAGCCTGCCGCGGGCGCGGAACAATTGTTCGTAACGATCGCCGCCCATGAACTGTTTCTCGGCGCCGCCGGAAAGTTTCGCGGCAGCGTCCATCGACATCTGGCCCTGGATGAACGGCGGCACCGCCATGGTCGTTTCGATTTCGAACTCCACGTCGACTGGCGGACCGATGCCCGGCAATGCGCCGTCGATCTGGTCGGCCGTCGTCATCTCGGCCGCGGTGCCCTTGAAGATCGTGACCCAGGTCTTGAACGGTTCGACGCAGCGATACTGCAGCGGCCCTGCGCCGAAGATGGTCGGTTTGCCGCTCACGTCGAGCTGCGGATGCGTCGGGCCGCTGCCGCGTACGCTCAGCACACGGCCGTTCGGGAAGGCGATGTTGACGGAGAGATCGTGCGCCTCCCATCTGGAGGCGAGTGCTTCGACGGCGAAGCGCGGAATGCCGATGACGCCGCGATCGTCGGAGATCCACATGTTCACGGCATCGCGCATCTCCGGATTCTCCGGGCGTTCGGCGAAGACGTACTCGCGCGAGGCCGGCAGGCCGCCGGTGAGATCAATGGCCATGAGTAATTCCGGAACGTCGTGTCCACGCGGGAATGCGTGCGGTGTAGTCGGCAAACAGCGGGCGGATCGCATCGAGCTGCAGCCCGAAGTCCTGCGGATCGGCGGGCACGCTCGGTTCGCGCGTCTCGGCGTTCTGTTGCCACCAGGCCGTCATGCGGGTTTCGAATTCCTCGCTGACGGTTTCGCCGAGCCAGGCGTACAGCCCGCGCACCTCACCGACCGGATCGCGATGCATGGCGCGGAAGTCGATGTCGTAGAAACGCGAGTCGTTGCCAGCATCGCGGAACGCCAGCGCGCGTTGCATGCCGATCGACCACTGCTCGACGTTCAGCGCGCCGTGGTAGGGGCGATCGAGATGATCGGTGAAGCGCGAGGCGATGTCGGCATACACGGCGGCCACCGAGAGCATGACTTCGGCCGGGTCGCGATGCGTCATGACGAAGCGCGCATCGGGAAAGGCCTGCGTCAGATGCGTCAGATACAGGATGTGGGTCGGCGCCTTGAGCCGCCAGGGTTTCGCAGGCATGCGCCACTGCAGCAGCTTCAGCGCGCGACGTTCATAGAAGTAGGTCGAGGTCAGGTCCGCCTGCATCAGCCACTTTGCATAGCTCGGCACCTGCGCGAAGGCGAGAAAGATCTGAGCCTTGAAATCGAGCGCCATCAGATCCTGGCATTCCTGCGGCATCGTCGCGCTGGTCGGCGTGTGCGATCTGTGACCGCGATTGCGTTCCCGGTCGCGCTCGATGCGCGGGTCGGGGCCATCGACCGTTCCCGGCGGCGGGCAGGGTTCGGTGGCTTCGAAGCGCCGCAGTGAACGCGCGTGCGGATCTTCGGCCAGCAGGCAGGAGAGCGCCGTCGAGCCGGTGCGCGGCAATCCCAGGCCAATGAGTGGTGACCTGATTTCGACTGCGTCGATCTCGGGATGCCGGCGATACCAGTCTTCGATCTGCAGGCGCTGCTTGAGATGGCCGACGATGCGCTGGCGCATGTAGGCCTCACCTGCCGCATTGAGCCGCGCTTCGTCGCGGATCGAGCGCACGAGAATCTCGAGCCCTTCCAGGAAGGAGTCGCTGCCGAAATCCTCCAGTCCGGTGTCGGCCCGGGCCTGGGCCATCAATGCCGCATGTTCCCCCATGACGGTCCTTTGCTGATGCGCTGCGTCGGCGCAGTTGAAGCGACGACAAGCCCGGAAGTAAGGCTTCTCTCGCTCTTGCTGTGGGGCCGGCTTCAGCCGGCCTCTGACTGTAGGTCAGGCTTCCGCCTGACTCCAAAAAGGCCGGCTGAAGCCGGCTCCACAGGAAGATGATGGAGAACAGGATCAGGAAACCCGGATGCCGATCGCCTTCGTCTCCAGAAACTCCTCGATGCCTTCGAGGCCCCACTCGCGGCCCATGCCGCTCTGCTTGTAGCCGCCGAAGGGCAGATCGCCCGTGATGCTCATGCCGCCGTTGACGCTCAGCGCGCCGGCGCGGATGCGCTTCACGACACCGAGCGCGCGCTCCGTGCTGCCGAACACCGCGCCGCCGAGGCCGTAGACGCTGTCGTTGGCGATGCGGATGGCGTCTTCATCGTCCTCGAACGGAATCACCACCAGCACCGGCCCGAAGATTTCCTCCTGCGCGATGCGCATGTCGTTGCGCACATCGACGAAGCAGGTGGGTTCGATGAAGAAACCGCCGCCCTTGTCGGTGCGGACATTGCCGCCGGCCAGCAGCCGCGCGCCTTCCTGCTTGCCGAGTTCGACGTAGCCCTTCACGCGTTCGAGCTGCCGCCTGGAAATCAGCGGACCCATGATGCAGGTCGGCTCGTCGAAGTGACCCCACTTGCTGGCGAAGCCGGCGTAAGCCATTTCCAGCGCCTTGACCGCTTCGGCGTACTTGCTCTTCGGCACCAGCAGGCGTGTCGGATACGCGCAGCCCTGTCCCGCGTGGAACACGACCATCGACCCCATGACGGTCTGCGCGAAGTTCGGCGCGTCGTCGAGCACGATGAACGCGGACTTGCCGCCCAGTTCGAGGAACACGCGCTTCAGGGTCGACGCGCCGTTTTCCATGATGCGTTTGCCGACCGCCGTCGAGCCGGTGAAGGAAATGAGATCGACGCGCGGATCCTTCGTCAGCATCTCGCCGGCCATGGCCGGATCGGCCGAGGTGGTGACATTGAACACGCCCGGCGGCAGGCCGGCTTCGATGGCGAGTTCGCCCATGATCGAGCCCATCAGCGGCGTGTCGGGCGCGGGCTTGAGGATGACGGTGCAGCCGGCGAGCAATGCGGCCACGACCTTGCCGACGTTGACGTACAGCGGCACGTTCCAGGGCGTGATCGCGCCGACGACGCCCATCGCCTCGTGCGTGACGATCCGCCTGGTGTCGAAACCGTAGGCATTGCGCACGCCGCGGTCTTCTTCCCATTTCACGAGCGGAAAGCATTCGAGCAGTCCGTCCGCACCGCTCAACGCGCCGTCGATCTGCGCGCGCGCCGCAGCGCCGATGGCGGAGCCGGCTTCGAGACGCGCGATCTGCACCAGCCGCTCGCGATTGGCGTACAGCAGGTCGCGATACTTCTTCATCAGCTCGAAGCGGTACTCGTGGCGCTGCGACCAGTCGGTGGTGTCGAAGGCGCGACGCGCGGCGGCGATTGCGGCGTCGACATCCGCTGCGGACGCATCGGCGGCCTTGCCGACGACGTCGCCGGTCCACGGACCGATGTTGTCGTAGGTCTTGTTGCCGGCGGCCGGGCGCATGACGCCGTCGATATAGAGTTTCGCTTCAGGAAGCAGGGTCATGGGTTCATCCTCTGGATGTGCGTCAGGCGGATCTGCGCGCGCCTAATCGGTGGAGCTGGCGGTTGCGGTGGCGCTCGCTGCGAGCGCATGGCGTGCGGCGACATAGCCCCACGTAAACGACGGTCCGACGCTGCCGCCGGCGCCGGGTTCGACCTTGCCCATCACCGAAGCGGTCGAGGTGCCGGTCGCATAGAGTCCTTCGATGACGGAACCATCGGGCCGCAGGACGCGTGCGTCCGTGTCCGTGACCAGTCCGCCGCAGGTGCTGACATCGCCCGGAAAAATCTGCATCGCGTAGAACGGCCCCTGTTCGAGCGCGCCGAGCGACTTCGACTCGCGCAGCGGATCGCCCTGCCATTGTTCGTAGACGTGTTCGCCGCGATGGAAGTCGTCGTCGCGACCGCGTCGTGCGAATTCGTTGAAGCGTTCGACGCAGGCGCGCAGCGTCGCCGCATCCATGCTGCAGGCCGTGGCGAGTGCATCGAGCGTGTCGGCCTTGCGCAGGAATTTCTCGTCGAACCAGGCCTGCGGTTTCTTCGGGCCGGCCATCGAGCCGGCGAGCATGTAGGTGTTGATGTACTGGCTGTCGAACACCATCCAGCTCGGCACCGCCGGCGACTGCCGGTTGCGTTCGAGCATGCGGCGACAGTATTCGACGGATGAGCCGGCTTCGTTCATGTAACGCACGCCACTCTGATCGACGGTGATGCAATGCGGCTTGGCGACGTCGCTGCCCATCGTCGCCTTGGGCTTGCCGGGCGGAAACGCGACGGGCATGCCGATGCGCTCGTCCATCTGTGCGAGCGCGGCGCCGATGCGCGCGCCTTCTTCGATCAGGTCGCCCGTGTCCTCGGCAATGACGTTCGACCAATCGGCCGACGTGTCCGGGATGTGGCGATCCAGCATCCGCTGATTGCGCGCGAAACCGCCGGCGTTGACGAGCACGCCGAGGCGCGCACCGATGCGCCATTCGCTGCCGTCCTTCTTCGTCACCACGCCGGTCACGCGATTGCCTTCGACGATGAGCTGCGTGACTGCCGAGTTCACGCGAATGTCGGCGCCGGCCTTCACTGCCGCATTCAGCATCTGCGCCTGCAGCGCCTGACCGGTCGCGACGCGCTGGCGTTTCCTGAAGCGATCGGCGAGCGTACGGCCGACGACTCGCAGCATGGTCTTCTTGGCGCTGGAAGCGCGCTTGAGCAGCGGCATTTCCATCGCCTCGTCGAGATTCATGGGCAGGGGCAGGAAGCCGGGACGCAGCTTCGCCTTCCAGTCGCCGAGCTGATTCAGGTCGTACAGTTCCGAAACGACGCAGCGGCCGGGCACGGATTCGCCGGGCGCGGCGTAGTAGTCCGGCCATGCAGGAATGCGCCGCAGACGGATGCCCTGGCTGACCAGGAAGTCGAGCATCTGCGGCGCCTGTTCGACATAGGCGCGGCGTCGTTCGTGCGTGCTGCCGGCCGGCGCAGGAAATTCCCCTGCGACCGCGTCGAGATAGTTCAGCGCGTCATCGGCGCTGTCGCGGATGCCCGCGCTCTGCATGAAGCGATTGTCGGGAATCCACATGACGCCGCCGGAGGTCGCGGTCGTGCCGCCGACGAGTTCCGACTTTTCCAGGATGACGACGCTTCTGCCCGCCGCGCGCAGCAGCAGCGCAGCGCACATCGAACCGCCGCCGCTGCCCACGATCACGAAATCGAATGTCTCGTTCATGGCCGATCAACCGGGTTTGCGCGCGGAGAGCGAGAGGTGGCCCGCGTGCAGGTCGGGCGGCATATCGATGATGGCGCGGAACGCATTCGTCACCGACGTGAACTGGCTGATCGGGCGTTCGCGCAGGTTGAGGCCCGCTTCCATGGCCGCCTTGCCGAAGCGCATCTGCGCCTGCGGATCGACGTTCCAGACCTTGCCTTCTTCCATCATCTGTCCGGCGCGCACGGTGGTGACGCGGATGCCGCCGGGTTCCAGCTCGCGCTGCAGGCTGGACGAGAACTGTTCCAGGCCCGCCTTCGAGCTCTGGTACATGATCAGGTGCGGGAAGGGCAGCGCGACCGATTCGCTGGTGACGTTGATGATGTGACTGCCGCGACCCATCAGCGCAATGGCCGAACGCGTACACAGGATCGGGCCGCCCAGGTTGGTGGCGATCGTGCCCATGATCTGTTCGTCCGTGGCTTCCGCGATCAGGAAGGGTTCGAAGATCGCGGCATTGTTGATGAGCACATCGATGCGCGGATGACGCTGCGCGATCTCCGCGAAGGCCGCCTTCACGGATGCGGGCGAGGCCACGTCGCAGGCGATCGCCAGCGCGCGTTCGCCGATTTCCTGCGCGGCGGCCTGCACTTTCGACAAGGTGCGGCCGAGCAGCACGACCTGATCGCCGTCGCTCGCGAAGCGTCGCGCCAGTGCGCGGCCCAGACCGACGCCGGCGCCGGTGATAACGATGACTTTCGACACGCCTGATCCCCCTCATGAAACCGGCTGCCCGGTTCGACAGCGCCACTCGCGGCGCAGCGGCCGCGAGATCGGATATTCGTTGACTTATCCCTTGCCGGGATACACGGACAGATCGCCGGCATACGCGATGCCGCCGGGCCAGAACTTCGCGCCGCTCACTTTGCGGAAGTAATGCACCGTGCGCGCGAACGATCCCGAGGCGGAACGCGGCTGCATCGCAACACCGCTCGGGCTGACGCCGCGCGCGCGGGCGCTGAAATCCTTGATCGTGAACAGCAGGTCGTCGGTCTGCTGCGCGCATAGCACGAACTGGTCGCCGGGGCAGTAGTGACGCGGTTCGATCTGCACCGGCGAGAGTTCGCCGCGCTTCATCGCGACGTGGCCGGGCACGTTGATGACTTCGACGCTGTGCACTTCCTCGTACCATTTCTGGTACTCGGCATAACGGCCGATGACGTAGTTGCCGAGAATGATGCTGACGCCGGACAACGGTTCGGAACGGCGCCAGTTCGGGCTCGCCTTCCAGTCGCCGAACAGGCGATAGGTATAGAGCCGTTCGGTTTCGTCGTTGGCCACGAGGCCAGTGTCGCGGGCTTCGGCGACCAGCGGTCCGAGCGCGGGAACATCGATTTCCGGCGACGGCAGATCGAAGTCGTAGATGCTGACGAAACGCCAGGGTTGCGGGATGTCCGGCATGACCTGCTCGGGCGTCACCTCGTAGCGGTCCGTCGTGATGAAGCCGCGCAAACGACTCAGCGCGGCGCGATGCGGCCCGTCGAACCAGGCGGCATATTCAGCCTCGCGTCCTGCGGGCACGTTGTGCAGATGAATGGTCGTGTAGAGAGCCATGTTGTCAGTGCCGGGCGGCAGCGGGCGCGATCGTGCAGTGCATCACACGTTCCGATCAGGCGTGATTGATTATGGCGTGCAAAAAATAGCAAGCCCCCTTAGTATTTGTATAATCAGCATTGTTGACTATAGCGTCAAGGGGAAGCCGCCGCTGCACCGCAAGGGCCGCGGTTCGAGCAGACAGAACCTATGAAAATCCGTATCAACAAATCAGCCTGTGTCGGCAACGCTCGTTGCGCGGCGGTGTCGGAACAGCTGTTTCCGCTGGATGACGATGGTTACATCGCCGTCGAGGAAGTCGACGTGCCGCCCGGCATGGAAGAGCTCGCCCGCAAGGGTGCGCGTGCCTGCCCGGAACGCATCATCGTCATCGAAGAAGAGTAACCACTGCGCGATCGCGCCTGAACCCAAGCATTGCCGAGGAGAGATCGATGGGGGAATACGTCAGCTACAGGAACAAGCGCGTCGTCGTGAGCGGTTGTTTTTCCGGCATGGGTGAAGCCACGGCCCGCCAGTTGCTCGATCTCGGCGCCGAAGTGCACGGCCTCGACTACAAGGAGACGAAGCTCGAGCTCGCCTCTTTCCGTCAGGTCGATCTGCGCGATCCCGCCTCCATCGATGCGGCGGCGCAGTCCATCGGCGGCAAGGTCGATGCGCTGTTCAACTGCGCCGGCCTGCCGCAGACCGCCGGCGCGCTCGATGTGATGAAAGTGAATTTCTGCGGTACGCGCCGGCTGACCGAGCGCGTGCTGCCGCTGATGTCCGCCGGCAGCGCGATCGTCAGCATCTCCTCGAATGGCGGCCTCGGCTGGAGCCGTCGCGTGCCGACGATCATGCAGCTGCTGAAGACCGAGTCATACGAAGCGGCCGTGCAGTGGTGCGAAGCGAACATGGACACGGTGCGCGAAGGCTATTCCTTCTCCAAGGAAGCGATCATCGTCTGGACCATGCTGATGTCGACGCCGCTCATCAAGAAGGGCATCCGCATCAACTGCACCATGCCCGGTCCGACCCAGACGCCGATGATGAAGGAGTTCGAAGCGGCGACCGCTGCGTCGGTGCTCGATGCGGCGGCACAGCCGATCAACCGTCGTTCGACGCCGGAAGAACAGGCCGGTCCGCTGGTGTTCCTCAACAGCGATGCGGCGAGCTACATCAACGGCGTGGCATTGCCCGTCGACGGCGGCTTCCTCGGTGGCGTGGCGACCGGCCAGGTCGACCTCAGCGCCATGATGAGCGGCGCCGCCAAGCAAGCCTGAAAGCCAGCCGGAGAATTCGAGATGTCAGCCGCCGCCATCAGCCCTGCCGTTCCCAAGCCCGCGCACGTGCCCGATGCGCTCGTGTACGACTTCGACATGTTCCGCGATCCGGCCTACGTGGCCGATCCGCACAAGCGCGTGCTCGATCTGGTGAAGAATGCGCCGCCGATCTTCTGGACGCCGCGCAACGGCGGCCACTGGATGCTCCTGAGTCATGCAGCGAACTTCAACGCCGCGCGCGACACCGAAGCGTTCACGAGCGAATTCATTCCGAAGGCGGAGCTCGCGGCCATGAAGGCGCGGATGCCGCCGGGCATGCCGCACATCCCGATTCCGATTCCCATCAATCTCGATCCGCCGGATCACACCAAGTACCGCGCGCCGCTGCAGCGCGTGTTCTCGCCGAAAGCGATCCTGGCGATCCGCGACAGCATCGTCGCGCTCGCCACCGAACTCGTCGACGCGGTGAAGGAGCGCGGCCACTGCGAGTTCATGAAGGAAATCGCCGAGCCGATGCCGGTGCAGGTGTTCCTGAAGATGCTCGGACTGCCGCTCGATCGCCAGGACGAGTACCGCGAGATCGTCGCAGCGCATCTGTCGGATCCGTCACCCGACGCGCGCGCGATGATTCCGAAGCTGCAGCGGATTGCCGCCAGCATGAACGACACCTTCCTCGCGCGCCGCGACAATCCGCAGGACGACATCATCAGCCTGCTGTGGAAGATCGAAGTCGACGGCAAGCAGTCGACCATCGAGGACATGCAGAACTACGGCGTGCTGCTGTTCATCGCCGGCCTCGATACCGTCATGAACGGCATCGGCCACGGCGTGCGTCATCTGGCACAGAACCCTGATCTGCAGGCGCAGCTGCGCGCCAATCCGAAGCTGGTTCCGGAAGCCACGGAAGAACTGCTGCGACGCTATACCTTCACGGTACCGCCGCGCCTGGTGGCGCGCGACATGACGTTCGAAGGCGTCGAGATGAAGGCGCGCGAGCGCGCCATGCTGTTCCTGCCGGCGGCCGATCTCGATTCGAAGGAATATCCGCAGTCCGAATCCTTCGATCTCAATCGCGAGAACAAGGTGCACATCGCCTTCAATGCCGGCCCGCATCGCTGCCTCGGCTCGCACCTGGCGCGCGTCGAGCTGCAGGTCATCTACGAAGTGCTGATGGCGCGCCTGCCGACGTTCCGGCTCGATCCGGACAAGCCGCCGACCTTCCATTGCGGCCACGTGGTCGGCGTCGATTCGCTGAACCTGGTCTGGGACGTCTGACGATGGGATCTCCGCGTGCGCAGCCGCGACTGGATGCCGACAATCGCGCCTTCTGGACCGGCGGCGCGAGCGGCCAGTTGCATCTGCATCGCTGCAAGGACTGCGGCACGTTCGTGCATCCGCCGCGCCCGGTGTGTCGCCATTGCCTTTCCGAGAACGTGGCGCCCGAGGCCGTCGCCGGCACGGGCGTCGTCGATACCTTCACGGTCAACTACCAGAAGTGGCATCCGGCGATGGAAGTGCCGTACGTGATCGCGCGCGTCGCGATCGACGGCGCGCCCGGTGTCTATCTCACTACCAATATCGTGAACTGCCCGGTTGAGGCGGTCGACATCGGCGATCGCGTGCGCGTGACGTTCGAGCAGCAGGGTGAGATCTGGTATCCGCTGTTCGAGAAGATCGCCTGATGGCCGCGCGCGAAGCCTATATCTCCGGCGTTGGCCAGTCGCAGGTCGGCATGAAGCTGACGCGGCATCCGCTGCTGCTGACGCTCGATGCCGTTCGTGAAGCGCTCGCAGAAGCAGGTCTGAGCATCGGCCAGATCGACGGCGTCTCGACCTATCCGGGCCGCATGGCGGCGTACCTGGGTTTCTCGCCGGTCGGTGCGGATGAACTCATCGACGCCCTCGGCATTCGCGCCCGCTGGTACGCGGGTGGCCCGGAGATCACTTCGCAGCTCGGCGCTGTGGTTGCCGCAGCGACTGCGGTGCGCGCCGGTCTTGCGCGTCACGTCATCTGCTTCCGCACGGTGTACGAGGCCGCCGCGATGGCGCGGCCCGAGGAATATCCGCCGCTGCGGCGCGAGAGGGTCGACGGCAACTCGCAGTGGGTCGCGCCCTTCAACGCCACGTCGGCAGCGAACTGGACGGCGCAGTACGCGATGCGCCACGTGAAGCGCTACGGCCTCACGCGCGAACAGCTCGCGCAGATCGCGATCAACGATCACGCCAACGCCGTGCTGAATCCGCGCGCCATCGTCAAGGAGCCGCTGACGCTCGACGCCTACCTGTCGGCGCGCATGATTTCCTCGCCGCTGTGCCTGTACGACTGCGATCGCTACAGCGATGCCTCGACCGTGCTGATCGTGTCCGCCGGCGAGGCGCTGGACGAAGTGAAATGCACGCCGATCCGCATCGCCGCGATGGCCGGTGTCGTCGAACGCCATAGCTGGGATCAGGCGGAGTGGATGGCCTGCTATCCGACCGGCCAGGAACTGTGGAAACACACCGACTACAAGCCGTCCGACGTCGACACCGTGCAGCTCTATGACGGCTTCAGCTTCCAGGCCATCACCTGGCTGGAAGCGCTCGGCTTCTGCGGCGTGGGCGAGGGCGGCAAATTCATCGAAGGCGGCAAGCGCATCGCGCGCGATGGCGAACTGCCGCTCAACACCTTCGGCGGCCAGCTCGGCGCCGGTCGCCTGCATGGTTTCGGCTTCGCGCATGAAGCGGTGACGCAATTGCGCGGCAAGGGCGGCGCGCGCCAGATCCCGGGCGATCCGCGCGTGGCCGTGGCGACTTCGGGCGGAGGACCGCTGGCGACGGCGTTGCTGCTGGCCCGCGACTGACGTCATGACAGCCGATCGCGAACCCGGATTCCGACGACGCTTTCGCGTCAGTCCCGGTCGCGACGCGGTGCAGGCCGACGTCGAAGATGACTTTCATTGCATGAGCGTCACGGTGCGGCACTCCAATGGAGTGGCGACGCAGATCGAAGCCGTGATGCAGCGCGCGCCCTGGACGACCTGTCCCGGCGCCGTCCGGCAGCTGCAGGCGACGTTCAGTGGCGTGGCGCTCGCGGCGTTCGCCGAGCGGGGCGAGAAGCGCGAGAACTGCACGCATCTGCACGATCTCGCGACGCTGGCGGCGACGCATGCCCGTGGGCAATTGCTACACCTTTCAGCCGGACCGCCGGAACGCGGCCAGGCGCATCGGAGAAATCAGGGATTTCAGCAGGGGGTCGGCGCAGCCGCTGGAGCCGCGGCAGGCCGCATCCTGAAAATCGACCACAGAGATTGCCGTCAGGAGAACTCACATGAATATGAACGACATGGTGCTCATCAGCGTCGATGACCACATCAGCGAACCGCCCGACATGTTCGAGAAGCACCTGTCGGGCGACGCGCTCGCGAGCGCGCCGAAGTTCAAGACCACCGACGACGGCACCAACTACTGGGAATACCAGGGCATGAAGATGCCGTCGGTCGGCCTGAACGCCGTCGTCGGTCGTCCGCTCGAAGAGTACGGCATGGAGCCGACGTCGCTCGAACAGCTTCGCAAGGGCTGCTACGACCACAACGCGCGCGTCGACGACATGAACGTCAACGGCATCGCGGCGTCGCTGAACTTCGGCAGCGCCGTCGGCTTCGACGGCGGCCGTTTCCACAAGGCGGCCGACAAAGCGCAGTCGCTGGTGCATCTGCGCGCCTACAACGACTGGCACGTCGATGAATGGTGCGGTTCGCATCCCGGCCGTTTCATTCCCTGCGCGCTGCTGCCCACCTGGGATATGAAGGAGACGGTCGCCGAGGTGAAGCGCCTGAGCAGGAAGGGTTGCTCGACGGTGTCCATCAACGAGAACCCCACCACGCAGGGGCTGCCCAGCATTCACAACGCGTACTGGGAGCCGCTGTGGAAGGCCATTGCGGAAGAAGACTTCACGATCTGCCTGCACATCGGCGCGGGCAATCCGGCGCCGCATGCTTCGATGGAAACGCCGATCGAAGCCTGGATCGCCACCATGCCGATCTCCATCGTCGTCGGTGCGGCCGACTGGCTGAACCTCGAAGCGCTGCATCGCTATCCCGGTATGCGCATCGCGCTGTCCGAAGGCAGCATCGGCTGGGTGCCGTACTTCATGGAGCGCGCCGACTTCAGTCACAGCCGTCACCAGTACTGGACGCATTCGAAGTTCGGCAAGCTCAAGCCGAGCGAAGTGTTCAAGCGTCACTTCCTCAACTGCTTCATCGACGACGAGTTCGGCCTGCACAACGTCGACTGGATCGGCGATCACGCCATCGCCTACGAGTGCGACTACCCGCACTCGGATTCGCTGTGGCCGAATGCGCCGGAACGCCTGTGGGAGACGATCAAGCATCTGTCGGATGTGCAGATCAACAAGATCACGCACGAGAACGCGATGCGCTTCTTCCGTTTCGATCCGTTCAAGCATCGCAAGCGCGAAGAGCTGACGGTCGGTGCGTTGCGGGCGAAGGCGGTGGCGGATGGCGTCGATACGACGCCGATCTCCTCGGGCGGTGCAGCGCCGCTGGCCGACGGCGAGAAGCAGCGGACGGTGACGTCCGGCGATCTATTCAAGATGTTCTCGCATCATGCGAAAGCCGGAGACAACAAGGCGGCGTGAGGCCGGGATGGGAACTGTGGGTCAGGCTTTAGCCTGACTCTTACTTGTAAGAGGCCGGCTGAAGCCGGCCCCACAGGTAGAGAAGAAAAAGTCCGGGGGATCGATGAGCGGATTCGATGAAGTCT
Organism: uncultured Steroidobacter sp.; assembly: GCA_937864115.1. Lineage (GTDB taxonomy): Bacteria > Pseudomonadota > Gammaproteobacteria > Steroidobacterales > Steroidobacteraceae > Steroidobacter. Next base: position 93,182 of record CALMII010000041.1, read on the forward strand.
TCGACTTCGTCATCGTCGGCAGCGGCGGCGGTTCGATGTGCGCGGCGCTGGTGCTGCGCGCAGCCGGCAAGAGCGTGCTCATCCTGGAAAAGACCGGGCAGGTCGGCGGCTCGACGGCGCGCTCCGGCGGCGTCCTGTGGATTCCCAACAATCCTTTCATGAAGCGTGATGGCGTCGAGGACAGCCTCGAAAAGGCCACCGCGTATCTCGACAGCCTCGCCGCCGATGCACCCGACGCGCCCGGCTCGACGCCGCAACGCCGGCGCACCTTTCTCGTCGAAGGGCCGCAGATGCTCGAGTTCCTGGTGCGGCAGGACATCCGGCTGACGCGTGTGCGCGAATGGCCCGACTACTACGACGATCGTCCCGGCGGCTCGGTGCCCGGACGCACGGTCATTGCGGAGCTGTTCGACAGCAACGAACTGGGCGCGTGGAAGCCGAAGCTGCGACCGAGCTTCATCATGGCGCCGGTGTACCTGATGCCATCGCCACTAAAGCAGCTCATGACTTCGCTCGGGATCCCGCTGTTGCCGGCGACGTTGCCCGAGATGATGGATCTGGCGTACGTCACGCGTTCCTGGGCGGTGAAGCTCATCGGCGCGCGAGTCGTGCTGCGCGCGCTCATCGCGAAGCTGACCGGCAGGCAGTGGGTTGCCGGCGGCGCGGCGTTGCAGGGACGCATGTTGCAGGCGGCACTGCGCAGCGGCGCAGACATCCGCACGGAATCGTCCGTCAACGAACTCATCGTCGAGAATGGCGCGATGAAGGGCGTCGTCAGCGGCTCGCGCCGCATCGGCGCGCGGCTCGGCGTGCTCGTCAATGCTGGCGGCTTCGCGCGCAATCAGCGCATGCGCGATCGATACATTCCCGGCACATCCGCGCAATGGAGCATGGCCGCGCCCGGCGATACCGGCGAGATGATCGAGGAGATGATGCGTCACGGCGCCGCGGTGGCGCAGATGGAAGAACGCGTCGGCAACCAGCAGACCTTGCCGCCCGGCGCGGAGAACAGCGAAGCGAAACCGACGGCGCAGGCGCTCACGGCATCGCCGCATTGCATCCTCGTCGACCAGAGCGGCGTGCGGTATCAGAACGAGGGCGGTTCCTACATGGCGTATTGCAAGGCCATGCTCGAACGCCACAAGACGGTGCCGGCCGTGCCGAGCTGGGCGATTCTCGACAGCCAGTATCTGCGCAAGTACATGTTCGCCGGCACGATGCCGGGGACGCCCAAGCCGCAGCAGTGGTATGACTCGGGGTATCTGAAGAAAGCGGAAACGATCGAGGCGCTGGCGCGGCAGCTCGGCATGGAGCCTGCGACGTTGCAGACGACCGTCGAACGCTTCAATGGCTTCGTGGCGAAGAATTTCGACGAGGATTTTCATCGCGGCGACCGTGCGTACGATCGCTGGCTCGGCGATCCGTACAACAAGCCTTCCGAGACACTGGGCAGCATCAGCGAAGGCCCGTTCTACGCGGTGCCGGTTCATCCGGGCGATGTGGGCACGTACGGTGGCGTCGTCACGGATGAATGCGCGCGCGTGCTGCGGGAAGACGGCTCGGCGATTTCGGGCCTGTACGCGACGGGTGTGTCGACGGCATCAGTGATGGGACGGTCGTATCCGGGAGCGGGAGCGAGTATCGGGCCGTCGTTCGTGTGGGGATATGTTGCTGCGAAACATGCGGTGAAAGCCGGCTGAAGCTTCTTCCGTCTTCCTGTGGGGCCGGCTTTAGCCGGCCTGAAAACAGTCAGGCTAAAGCCTGACCTACAGCCCATCCTGTCCTTCTCCCCTCGCTGGGGGATCTCCGGCTCGCTTCGCGCGCCTCCTCCCCGCTACGCGGAGGAAGGGACGCTCGATTCGA